>FCNR01000023.1 GCA_900016875.1 Eubacteriaceae bacterium CHKCI004
CCCTTTTGGATAAGTCGGGTGACGATAGGGTGCGGATTATTCCGCTTTGATACCTTGCCCTATTACTTGCTCAAGGTAAGATTATTACAGCCCCTTACGGGCGCACTACCATAGAATTGCTGACCGGCGTTCCCGTTGAAAAAATCACGCCCTTTCCACCCGTGATCTCATCCAGATAGCGGCATTTCATATACATATCAGAGGATTTCTGCGCTTCGGTCTGTGCGACCCCGCCCACATTCCGCATTTTGGTTGTCAGATAAAGGTTCTTATAACCGTCCGCCTCATCCACAAACAGTCGGTCCACGCCCAGTTCCTCAAACGTAATCATATCATCTTTCCGGCTCTGGTCATGAAGCCGTTTCAACCGTGTCTCTAAAGACTTTTTGGCCCGCTCCATCTGTTTTACCGTAAATCGGCTTCCCTGGATCTTCTTTGCCTCTGCAATCCCTTCAATGATTTCGTCAATCTCCATTTGCAGCATACGTTCCTGCCGCTCGACGCTTAACGGGATCTTCTCAAACTGGGAGTGTCCGATGATCACGGCGTCAATGTCGCTGGTAGCGATCCTGCCGCAAAACTTTTTCCGGTTTTTCTTCTCAAAATCCTTTTTTGTTGCCACCAGAATATTGGCTGCCGGATAAAGCTGGAGCCACTCAGCGGCGAACTGCTCGATGATGTGATTTGGCACCACAACCATAGATTTACTGCACAGCCCCAGCCGTTTGCACTCCATCGCAGCCGCCACCATCGTATAGGTCTTTCCTGCGCCCACCACATAGGCCAGCAGCGTATTCCCGCCGTAAATGATCCGGGCCACGCCGTCCTTCTGGTGTTTCCGCAAAGTAATTTCCGGGTTCATACCATAGAAATGCAGGTGGCTCCCGTCATACTCCCGTGGGCGGATCGCATTGAACCGCTCATTATAATCTTCGGTCAGCCGCTGCCTGCGCTTTGGATCTTTCCAGATCCATTCCTGGAACGCCTGCTTGATCAGATCCTGCTTTCCCTGCGCAATAGCGGTTTCCTTTCTGTTCAGGATTGGCTTACGTTTCCCCTCTTCATCCTCCACATAGTCAAACACACGGGTATCCCTCAGATTCAGCGTATCTTCTATGATCTTATAGGCATTTACCCGGTTTGTTCCATAGGTGTTGGTAACACGGGGATTTCCCCTGTCCATGCTCTTCCCTTCGATATTCCATTCCCCGGTATGCCGGGAGAAATGGACTTTGATCTTCCACTGGGAATAGTTCGGCGTCTGCAACAGTTCAAACATAAAATCTGCGATATCCGATTCCGGTATCCATGTGGCTCCCAATCGTACACTGATCTCAGAAGCGGTCAGATCCTTGGGCTGTACTTTTTCCAGTGCCTTCACATTGCTCCGGTATGTTTCCGAGATTTCCGCTGCTTGCTTTGCCTCCCGCAGTTTCTTTCGCACGTTGCCGGAAAGATACTCGTCCTCAGATACAAACCGGGGCTGCTCCATGCCCTCAGACTCCGGCAGACGGAAGATCACGCCTTTTAGTTCTTCTTCCACCTCGCCGGCGCTTTTCCCGGTCAGGGAACACAGATACTCCATGTCCACGCAAGCTTTCTCAGAAAGGGACAGAGATAAAGCCTCACTTGCGGTATCCACTTTCGTTACCGTCTCGTGAGGCTTGATGGTCCGTTTCGTGAACATATCCGCCTTCCGTTCCAGCGTTCCGTCCTCTGCCACAATCTCAAGGGAACAGAGAAGAGGGTAACTGCTGTCATCAGAAAACGCCATACTGTTTGCCCTGGAATTCAGCAGTCCATACTTTCTCTGAAACAGATCATACAAATGGTTCAGCTTTTTCTGCTGTCTTTCAATCTCTTCATCGGGATACCCTTCGGTCTGGTAAGCGATCAGCTCCCTGGTACAGTCCCGGATAGCAATCATGCCTTTCACACGGTTCTGCGCTGTCACGGATAGTTCCACCGGTTTCATGCGGCTGTTTTCCCGGTAATAGATCTTCCCGTCATAAACCGTATAGGAAAAGTTTGCCACAGACGGATCAGCCGGGATGGAATGGTCCTCTTCCTCCACCAACTCTTCCGCCTCATAATCCGTGATCTCCGCCTCAAGGTTCTCCACTGCCTGCTCCAGAAGTTCCTTTAAATCCCTGTCTGGATAAGGCTTGCATACAAGCTGTGGCCCATACGGGCCGGACACGATCTCCTGCTCGCCCAGTACCATTTCCGGGTGCTGCTGAAAATAGGGATTGATACTGACCACCCGGTGTCGGCTTTCGCCCTGTTCATTCAAATGGTCATTTTCATAGATCTTCTCCACTTCCACCCAATCCGGCAGATCCACATTTATTTCTCTCGGCGTCTCCCGCTTCTGGAAAAAGAGAATATCCGTATTGATCTCTGTACCGGCATTGGCAAGGAAAGCATTGTTTGGCAGGCGGATCGCACCTAACAGGTCGCACCGCTGGGCGATATATCTCCGCACCCGGTCATCCCGCTTATCCATTGTCCCGCCGCTGATCCCGTTGGACGTAATCAGTGCAAGCACACCTTTCGGCCTCGTCTTGTCAATGGATTTTGCGATAAAATAGTCGTGGATCAGAAAGTTGTACTTATCGTATTTCCTGTCCAACACCTTATAACTTCCAAACGGCACATTTCCTATGACTACATCAAAAAAGCTGTCCGGCAGATCTGCGTCCTCAAAGCCCTGAGCAGCGATGGTGGACTTCTGGTAAAGCTGCTGTGCGATCCGGGCGGAAATGCTGTCGATCTCCACACCGTAAACCTTGCAGTCAGACAAACTCTCCGGTTTCCGTCCTATAAAATTTCCCGTTCCGCAGCTTGGCTCCAGAATGTTCCCGGATTTCAATCCCATGTTCTCCAACGCCTGATACATGGCGCTGATGACCACCGGCGGCGTATAAAAGGCGGTCAGCGTGGACTGTCTCGCCGCAGCATACTCTTCCTCTGTCAGGACCGTCTTTAATTCCAGATATTCCGTTGACCAGGAAGATTTCGTCTCGTCAAAAGCGTCAGATAAGCCGCCCCAGCCAACATATCCGGAAAGGATCTCCTGTTCCTTTGGCGTAGCAAAGCGGTTTTCTTCCTCACACTTCTTCAATAGCTGGATCGCCATGAGATTCGCACGGAACTTCTCTTTAGCGGTGCCCTCCCCCAAATGCTCATCCGTGATCCGATACTGGCTGCGGCTCTCCTGGGGAATTTCCGGGTGCAGATCAAACCCTCTTACCCTCCCGGCAGGTTTCTTCTGTGTCCATGCCGGGGCCAGATCCTCCAGAACTTCTTCCGGTTCCTTCTCAAAAGGATTGTCCTCCGGTTTTATCCCGGTAAATCCGTCCTCCTGCTCCTGCGCCATTTCCTGTGTGGGAGCCGGTTCCTCCCTGTCTTTTTCGGCTGGTTCCTCTGATGGTTTCCTGTATACCTTCAGATGATCATTCGCCGGATTTTCCCGTACCCGGCGGTCGAACACCTCTCTTGGCATTTTCTCTGTGAAGAGCGGATACATCTGGTCACGCAGAACCACCATCTCATCGGAGATAAAGTCAATGGAATATTCCTTTGTGCCTATTGTGACAATCGTATCCACCTGCAGATCATAAGGCGGATTCATAGCAGGTAAGTCTGCAATCCCGACGATCAGTTCAGACACTTCGGAATAGTTTTCATCCTCCGTGTCCATCCCTTCCCGGACACGGATCAGATAACTGTAAATTTCCTGCACAGACTGGGGATCTTCCAACTGTTCCTGCAACTGGCGCAGAACATCTTCCTGTGCCTCTCCTGCCTCAATTGTATCCTGATATTCATACCAGTCATATGACTGGTAAAACGCATTGAGACGTCCGGCCAGAACCTCTTCCCGGCTCTGTGCCGGAACAGGCTCCGGGGGAGCCTGCGTGTTTTCTCTTTCGGCTGGTATTGGAGTAAATAAGCTAAACGCTCCGTCCCGGAAATCTGTAAGGTCTTTATATGCCTGTTTCATGGACGGGTATCGCTGATCATAATCTGCGGTTCCCGCAAGAACCTCTTCCATCATGGAAAGGATTTCTTTTACCCGGTTTGGATCATCAAGCTGCGGACGGATCTGGTCTATCGCTCTATGATAATCTGAGCCATACGGATACGGACGTAAAAACGTCTCCGGCTGATGATAGAAAAAGTTATAAATACCTCTCGACAGAACTCCTTTTTCATACTCCGGGATATACTCCAGTTCCTTTTCTGTCATATACCGTCCGACAGAAATCAGTTCCTCGATCCGTTTTGCAACCGCTGTCCATTTCAGGGTAGTTTCATAGTCTTTCCATTTGATAAAATACCCTTTTGCACTGGTTCCCCGGTTAAATTTTTCTCCTAAATAGTCCGATCCTGATCCCCATATCCCGTATTCCTGTTTTAAAAAATCTGCTCTCTCCTTATTGCTGTGTCCTTGCAGAAAATAGGAGTAAATTCTGTATTTCCCATGTTCAAAGGGAGAGCCGGACTGCAGCGCATGGTCGATGATTTCCTGTGGCATAGAAAAAGCAGGAGATTCCTCTCCTGCCAGTTCTTCCAAAAATGTCTGTTGTTCTGCCACCGTTGGCTGTGGCTCTGCAGTTGGTTCCTGCCTTTCCTCTTCCTGCGGCGGTTCCTGTCCGGTTAGCTGTAGATCAGCTCCCTCATCACGATTTCTTCCGCTGCCTGCCGGATATTGCTCATCTGCTGTACCCACATCATCTGGTCTTTCGCTTTCAGCTCTTCCGTCACGCCCCAGGCTGCTTTCATCTGCCCGGTCAGCACTTCCATCCGCTCCTGCGCCTCCCTCTGTACTTCGTTCAGATGGCTGCTCAGTTGCCCTGTCGTCAGCAGATTCAGATAAATCCCGTATCGGTGTTCCTTCAGATACGTCTGACGCAGGGAAGCGTACTTCCCAAGGTGTACTTCCGGTCCGTCCGGCACGGTCAGATCCGGAAGAAGATAATCGCCCTGTCTGCTGTATGTGATCGCTCTCATGTGTAACGCCCCTTTCTGTAATCTGTCCTCTGTTTTCGCTTTCATTATATCGGCCTGTCTCTCTCCCGGCAAAGGTGCGATTTTTCCTTCTCTCTGCTTTTCTCAGCTTATTGACCGTATCGGAAATCTCAGATAATGCCATTTCCGCCACATCACTGGCCGCAACGCCAAACAGGTTGATCATTTCCGGCGTATTAAAATCCGTGATACTCCGGAAGTCCTCTGTGTCCAGGTACAGGTCGGTATCCACGCCGCACCGTACCATGACCATGTAAGCAGTGCTGGCCGCTAAAAGTTGACGGGTCTCCACCTCTACGTTGTACTCATCCACTTCTTCCAGATAACTGCCTTTCCGTCCTGCAAGCAGATCCGACAAATAATCCGTAAGGTTATCTTCTGCCGCAATCTTTGCCGCCTCCAGTATGGTTTCCGCAAATCCTGTTACTGTGTCATCCACGCCAAAGGCATTGACAAGGGTTTCCCTCACATCCGGCTGATATTCTTCCGGCACTTCCCACAAAGGCACTGGCCGGAGCAGGCGGCGGAAACGCCCTTCCTGCGTATCAGAAACGTCATAATAATATTTCAGCCGCAGTTTCGGACTGTCCTTGTCAAAAACGGCAATCCCTTTGGAATCCCTCTTTACCCACCGTCCAAACTTCTCATTCCAAACTTTCATAGGCAGCACGGCGGACGCCTCCGGGCGCTGCGCATAGATTAAAATCTGTTCATCAAAAGGCAGACGGAAATTCCGGCAGGCAGAGCGCAGGAAAGACATCCAGTTTCCCGGACTGTCCGTAACTTCCTTCACTGCCTCCGCATACAAGTCTGTGATCAGGTCATATTTCTTCTTTGCCACAACTCTGTCCTCCTATCGCTCCTGTTCTTTTTCTTTCTGTCTGGCAGGCGGGTATTTTTCCATAAACTTCTGGACCGTGCGGCAATCCCCGTCGCAAAAATCCCAGTCTTTCTCTGGATCAATCTCTAAATATCCGTCTGGCGGAAGTCTGATCGGTTCACGGGTAATGATGGAACCAAAATGATTGACCATGATCCCCTTTGCAATCTGTACCGGATCTCCCAGTCCTTCATCGTCATACCGCACTTCATATAAATACAGTCCTTTTGGTACGGTACTCCGGTCAATCCTCAGATCATGGAAAAGAGCCGGTTTTCCTAACACCCGGACTTCTGTAAAGGTTTCTTCCATTGCGTTATATCTTGCCATACGTTCTGTCTCCTTTATGCTTTTTCTCACTCATGGGCCGATACTGGATTCCATTCTTCTCCATCTGCTTTGCAAACTGGCGGATATTTCTGCACTTTCCGTCTATTTCCACCTGTTCCTCGCTGTGGTAACGGCAGAACGCACAGGAGCTGTCCCCGTTCCCATACTCCAGACACAAAAAAGAACTGTCCGGAAGCGAAAAAAGCGATTTCCCTCGGCTATCCGTAAAGCAGATCAGTTTTCCACTGCTCATATCTCCCCGCCTCCCAAAAATGTGATGATCTTTCCGGCTTTTACTGCTTTCTGGATTGCATTGATCATCCCGATTTCTGCCACTGTGATCCCCGGTAGGGATAAAATATCATCCATCGTCATATTTAAAACTGCTTTCTCGCTGTCAAATCCCGCTTCCATCAGCTTTGAGAGGGAGCGGACAGCCTTATGGTTAATCTGTGCCAATTTTTTCATCTCCTTTCGCCTGTTATGTAAAGAGGCGGCTTCCCGCCGCCTCCTGTCACGTTCTGTCTACTTCTTCCGGTTCCGCAGGTTCAGCCAGATCAATGCCCCTGCGATAAATACCACTAAGGCAACTGTTATCAAAATCTTTGCACTCACGCCTTATCTTCCTCCTTCCTTTTCCTCATTTTTACTGCGGTCAGAATGCCAAAAGCTGCTACTCCCGCACCGGACAGGGCAGATAACCCGATCCACAGGCCCGGCCTGCTGTCATCCCCGGTCTTTGGTGTCGTGATCAGTTCCTCCGGGATCTTCTCATTGGTCATCGTGGCTTTTACGATCTGTCCGTCCTCCTTGATCTCAAAGGCGTATTCGGACTCATCAATCTCATATCCTTCCGGCGCATTGTATTCCTGATAGGTGTATTTCCCGTACCGCAGGGTAAAGGTGGCGATCCCGTTCTCATCTGTCACACCTGTTGCGACAATATTTCCATCCTCGTCCTTAATGCGGAACCCGGCGTTTGGAAGAGGTTTTCCATCCGCAACATCTGTCTTGGTCAGCTCCAGTTTTCCGGTAATCGGCTGGTTGATAAAGCCAACGCCTGCCTCATTTTCCACATCTACGATTTTTCCGTCCTCACTGATCTCAAAGTAATAAGCATTCTCATCCAGCTTGAAGCCTTCCGGGGCAGTCTTTTCTTTCACAAAATATCCTCCGTAGAGCAGACCGTCCGTCTGGTAAATGCCCTCTGAGATTTCCGGGATTTCTCCCACAAGTTCATCCTTTCCGGTCAGTTTCTGGTCTTTGTCCGTATCTGCATACAACTCAAATACAGCACCCGTCAGCTTGTTCGCCGGATATTCTGCGTCCACTTTCGTCAGACGGACACTGCCCTCAATGAGTTTGTTGATCAACTCCACCTCGATCACTTCCTCATCTTCTGTAACCGATACATAATGGAGGGCCTCATTCAACACATATCCTTCCGGGCTTGCGATCTCCCGGACGATCCATCTGCCAAAGGGTACATCCCCAAATGCAAAGGCTCCGTCCTCATCAGAAGTAGTTACCATTAAGGCAGTATCTTTCGTAAATTCCTCTGTACCTGCGGAAAACAGGCCAATCGTTGCGCCTTCCAGTGCCTCCCCGTCCGTATCTACTTTCTTACCGGAGATTTTCCCCCGGATCAGTTCATTCTCAATGGCATTTCCCTCATTTGCGGAAATGTGGACAACAGCGGTATCCTGCCCCTGATAGGTAAAGTCCACAGGATAGGTTTCTTCTGACAGAAGATAGTGCTGATCCGTGGCAACTTCTTTCACATAATACTTGCCAAACGGCAGGTCCGTCTGAAATGTGACAGTTCCCTCTGTACTGCAGAACACGATCTCGATCAGACCGTCCGCCGGGATCACGGAACCGTCTGCTGCCGTCAGATCCTCTGCGGCATACAGGCCAAAGGCCACGTTCTGGATCTCTCCCGCATTTCCGATCCCAAAGATTTCATCCTGTTCCAGTGTCTTTGTAAGGTCAACCGTCACTTTCTGCCGCTCATTATAGAAAGCGGTGTCCGCCTCTGTTACAGATACTTCCTGTCCGGCATAGGTCAGCTCCACCTCATGGGTTTCGGTATTCAGCACCAGACCGTCCGGCGCTGTCTTTTCCACAATCTGGTACTTACCCAGATACAGTTCTTTTGTCTCAGCCTTTCCTTCTTCATCTGTGGTAATGGTATCTACTACTTCCCCGGCGGCTGCCCGCACAGTTCCATCCGGTGTTACAATGTCCTCGGCAGCAACCACTTCATATACCGCCCCGGCCTGTCCAGTTACTTCGTAAACAGGAGTATAAATGTTTTCTCCTTCTACAAGATTCCCGTCTTTGTCTACCACACCGTCTCCGGATACCTGCACAGAGGAAAATTCTTCCCCTGTCTTTGTCACAAGGATCTTGCCTTTCTGCGGTATATCCTCTTTTTCCACTGTAATCACGGTCACTCCATTGTCCTCCCCGGACTGTTCCTTGGATACCGTGAATGGAACCGGCGTACTGTCCAGTACATACCCATAGGGAGCCTGCACCTCTACCAATGTGTAATTTCCGTAAGGAAGAACCTCCGGCGTAATGAGATAACCATCACTTCCTGTATAGAAAGTATCCAGTTCTGTTACCTCCGGATAGGTATACTTCATGGTCACAAGATTCCCGGCCTCGTCATAGATCTGGAACCCAGCTCCCGCAAGAGGAATGGTATTTCCGGTTTCTGCATCTTTTTTGACCACTTTGATATAGGATTCAAACAGGCGGTTGTTGATGAGATAGCGGTAAACTTCTCCATTACTGCTGATATATACGTCAAAATCCTCAATCATCTCCCGGCCTTCCCATCCTTTCGTCTGGTGGACGGTATAAATACCATAAGGCAGGTCTTTGGTCTCGGCATATCCGTTCTCGTCACACACCAAAGTATCCCGCTCACTGTCCTTTGCACTGTCATAGCTGCCTGCGCTCTTTAAGTACACTTGGAACTCTGCGCCTTCCTCCGGTGTCTCAATCTGTGTACTGCCATCATCTGTGTGTTTAATGATAGAGATTTTCCCTTTGATGACCTGCTCAGTCACATCATTGGAAGTATCGTTCAGCTCTACCGTATAAAGGGTTGCCTCCGCACCCACATGGTAGGAAGTCTCATCCAGAAAATACCCTTCGGACGGAGCAATCTCCCGGATTGTCCAGTCATCGCCGCATATATAATATTTTGTGGTAAAGCTGCCCTTGCTGTCTGTGGTGTAGGTGTCAATCAATGTGTCCCCGTTATAGATCCCGTATACCGCACCTGCCAGTGTAGCGTCTCCCTGCGGAATTCCTGTCTCCCGGTCTGTCTTTATAACCGTTACCCGGAACTTTTTCAGTACGTTATGGACAGTGGCATTGGTCACTTCGTTCCAGTTGACAGTCACGTTCTGAGCCGCCGGAACCACGTATCGCTCTGCTGTCTCGACTTCCTCCAGTGTATATGGTGTATCGCCGGAAATCAGAATATCAGAAAACGTGGCAACACCTGTGCTGTCCGTAACCGCATACTCATCCACCGGGATACCAGAAAGAGAGGTTCCATAAAGGTGGAACTTCATGCCTTCTACCAGACCATCCTCAGAAGTCTTGGTCACTTTCAGACTGCCACGCTTGAGGATATTGGAAAAATCCACGGTAGCGGTCTCCCCGCCTTTGACTTCCACAGTCTGCGCTTTCTGCGGTTCATATCTGTTCTCGGTCAGCTCGGTTACCGTATAGGTTCCCGGCTGAAGGTTTTCCACCTTAATGGTTCCATCCTCCCCGGTTGTCACGGTCTGGTCAATCCCGTTTCCAGTGATCTGAAATTTCAATCCGGCTACCACACCGTCCTCGGAAGTTTTCACAATCTGGATATGCCCATAAGGGATTTTCACATTCAGATACGCTTTCACGGCTGCGGTATTCTCCACGCCCGTGACAATGTCCTGCAAAGACGGATCTCCATAAGCGATCAGCTTGGCGCTGCTGCTCACGGTGGGGATCTTCTTGGTTGCGGATAACTGCACGTTCCCGGCAATCGCTTTGCTGGATGTGATGGTCAGTGTATTTCCGGACGTGCTGACTTTCACATCACTGTTGGATGATGTGAAATTGAATTTTGACAGAACACCGTTGCTGTCTGTCAGTTTCAATACATACTGTTTTCCGTCCCATTTCAGTTCCTGGGGAGCGCTGTCTGTACTTCCGGACGCAAAGCTGGGGATGGTTCCGTGGCTGACCATGCCGGAAATGATCTGGTTGTATGCTGCCGCTATCCCGCTGTTCGCCCCGCCTACACAAAGGCTGTTATAAAATTTGGCGTCCGTCTGAGCATACGGGGCGGTGGCATTCCTGCACCCGGTCACAATCTCCCAGATAACCATCTGTGTCGCAAGCACCTTTTCATCTTCCGTGCCGGACAGACCGCCCATGCTACCCTGTGCGCCATACAGCAGGGCAAGATTTACAGCGTCCTGTTTTGCCTTTCCTAAGTTGTTCCACACCACAGAAGCGTCCTTCTCCAGTGTGTTCCCGGTATGCAGGGAGATTCCCGGCTCGATACAGTAGGCATTATCCCCGTCTGCATAGATCCGGGTTCTGGCCTCTCCCGCATGGCTGAACGTGACTCCGTTATGAGACGCAGTCTGCTGATAACGGATGGTATTCCCATTTCCGTCATAGCAGTAGGCGAACGTGATCGTTGCCCGCTGGGACGCAGCCGATACCGTGGCGGCCGGAAGGACGGACAGTGTCGTGACCGCCGCCAATGCCAATGCGACTCCTTTCCTGAATAACTGTTTGATTTTTTTCACTTCATTCTCCTCCATTTCTGGGCCTTTCGGCCCACATAAAAAAATCCCTGCTTGCGGGCAGGGCTGGGTACTGATCCGGCGGAATGTGGATAGCCACCGGCTCCTTATTCTTCTTTTCGGCTGGTAAACTGCTGGTAATCCGGAAGGGGTAGGGTGTGGGGAGGGGAAACCGGAGAACCCGGAAAAGAGAAATCACAAGGGAACCCACTTTCCCCTTGGCGTCTCCTTACCTTTCCCGTCCTCTCTCCCGTCTGCGGTACAGTTCCAGCGCCTTAATGATCGTGTCCTCCATCTGCTTTGGCGTGGTTCCCGGAGAAAAATATTTGTCAATCCTCTTTTTCGGGATTTTAAACTGCTCCACCTGGTTCGGCTTTTCCTCGGTCATGATCGACAGGATCACATCCTCGTTCAGCTTTCCCGCCTCCGCAAACTTCCGCATTTTAATCGCCTGTGCATGACTTGGAGTACAGTCCTCCAGTTCCATGGTGTCAAAAAGTGTCTGTTGTTGCTCTTTCGGCAGGTAAGACAACTCTACTGCCGGACGCATGGCAATCTTTCCCTCATCCACCATATCCAGAATAGGTGAAATGAGTTCGGTAAGACGGATATAGCGACGGATTGTTTCTCTGCTTTCGCCCACTTCTTTTGCCAGAACCTCATTTGTTCTTATACCTAAAGAATTTGACACCACTGGTGTCATATTTTTACTAGGGCGTCCTGCTTGTCTGTTCATGGCCTCCAACTTCATTTTATAAGCAAAGGCTTTTTCTGACGGTAAGACTTTCTCCCTTTGCAGGTTAGAGTCCACCATGATGATCGTAGCCTCATCATCTGTCAGATTTCGCACGATACAAGGCATGACCACTTTCCCGGCAAGCTCACTGGCGAATTTTCTCCGGTGTCCTGCCACCATTTCATAACCGCCTTCCGGTTTCGGACGCACCAGAGCAGGATTGACCACGCCTTTTTCCCGGATACTTGCTGCCAGCTCTAGCATACTTTCATCCTGCTTTACCTTATACGGATGGTCAGGAAAATCGCTGATTTCTGTCAGAGGAATATCTGCAATAAACTCCCGTTTTGCCTCGTCACGTTCCTCCTGCGTACTGAACAGATCATCTGCTGCGGGAAGGGGCAGTTTTATTTCTCTGCCTTTCGCCATCCCGTACCACCTCCCTTGTAAATGACGCATAGGCTTTTGCCACTGTACTGTTTTTGTCATAGCTGTAAATGCTTTGTCCTGCGGCACTTGTTTCCGCTGCTTTCACGCCAACCGGAATGACAGTCTGGTAAACCTTAACCATTCTCCCGTAATTCTGACGGATACTCTCTGCGGTCACACGGGCCAGATTGGTCCGCATATCCGCAAGTGTCAAAAGAACACCATCCACCTTCAACGCCGGATTGATCTGTCTTTGTACCTTCCCGATTGTTTTCATAAGCTGTGTCATTCCCTTTGCCGGAAGATACTGGGCCTGCACCGGAACAATTACACTGTCGGATGCTGCCAGTGCATTGATCGTCAGCATACCCAAACTCGGCATACAGTCGATTAACACATAGTCGTAGCCGCTTTTTACTTCATTCAGGTAATTTTTCAGCGTCAGTTCCCGGCTCATGGCATTGACAAGCATAACTTCCAGTCCCGCCAGTTCGATATTGGACGGGATCAGATCAACGCCTTCCTCATGGTGCAAAATCCCGGCGTGGCTATCCATTTCCCGGTCAGCCACAATCTCTTCTAACTGTGTGGCAAGTGTCACAGAAAGGTTATCCTGCTCCGGCCATCCCAGTGAAGTTGTCAGATCTCCCTGCGGATCAGCGTCCACCAGAAGGACCTTTTTCCCTTCTCTGGCAAGCCCGGTCCCTAAATTGACGGTGGTAGTGGTTTTCCCTGTTCCGCCTTTCTGGTTGGCAATCGCAATTACTTTGCAATTCCCCATAATGGTTCCCTCCTTTCCTAAAAATTTAATAGCCATCTTCCTGTGTGGGGAAATGGCTATGTATAAAAATGGGCATGAAAAAAGCCGGATGATTTTCGTAATTGAAAACCTTCCGGCTATGTAAAATTACATAATAGAAATAGCACTATGAAATTTCAAAGTACAGAGATACCATTTATCATTATTATATCGGATAGCTCCATCTGACTCAATGTATCCGAACTAATCAACACACCGGCTTACAAAAATGATACAATCAGACTGCTTTTTATCCTACTTAGCCTGGAAACAATATCCCACTTCACGCACACACCGGATCTCAAATTGCCGATCCGGGCAGGCTTTGTATAGTTTTTCTTTTAATTTACATACATGGGAACCAATCGTGTTGTTTTCTATATCCTGCACATAATTGCCCCATATCTTTTGATAAATCTGTTCGTATGTAAGAACCCTTCCTTCATTGACAGCGAAATAACACAACAAGTTATATTCTTTTGCAGTTAGAGATACTTCCTGTTTCCCGCAATATACCTTTCTTTGATCCGAAAGTATTTCAAGATCGGGAATAGATATTATGTGTGCGTAGTCTATTTCATATTTTTGAAAATCTGGATATTTACGAAACACTTCCATAATTTCATCAAACGGACGTATTTCATTATCCTTAAATTCTACAACTAATAAACGTCCTATATCATTTCCCTTCTTTCTACTATTCTGAGTTTTATAAAAACGTAGTATATGTATAGTATTTTTTTGATATAATCATTGTACATAAATTATGTTATTTTCACTAGCAGGTACCAAATAGTCTATTTTATTAGTAATGTCCACATAATTCCCATCTTCATCAAAAACAAAGAACGCATAATTTCCGCTATCTTTTAATTCAAGTTCTTCATCTTTATTCTCAAAAGTGATCGTTTTATAGAGTTCATTATAATAATATACGCAGATTGTATCAGGTGAATCAATTTCATCAAGTAACATTTCCGATTCCAACGTTACAAGTGTTTCCTCCGAAAAAAAAGCTCCTAAAGAATATGTTCTATATACGCCGTCATGTATAGATGATTCTATATTTTCCAACTCACATATATATCCTGGTATTTTCGTCTTATTTTCTGAAGAAGAGACATCTTTAATGATTGGTTTTGTATTGTCACAATAATTTCCGACTGCAGTGCAACCAAAAAGGGGAAAAAAACTCAAAGATATACCCGCCATATACATTGCTTTTCTTTTCATATTATCCCACCTTTCATTGTCTGGCTATACAATAAAATTATATCTCGATAAAATGCTGATTCGACTTCAACACCCCATTATCTTTATAAAGAACATTCTGACCAATCCTATTATAATAACCGTCCATAAATTACTGAATAAATTTTAGTGTATTGAAATCAATCTCCGGCACATCCGCTTTATTTCTATTTATATCTATTGAAGCTCTCAAATAGATATAATCGTTTACAATCCAACCCGGATACCCAATAGAACTATCTACAACTTCCCACCAAATATAATTTTCATTCAAGGAATAATTGTTATTTAAGAGTACCCAATCTTGGCTTGATTCATGCAAAAATCCATTAACGACAGCGGATGTTAATGATGTTTTTCTCAGCCTGACATCATTTTCTTTTACATATGCCAAGTAATATGCTTTAGACTGCATAAGTACTTTTACATCCGGGTTCTCCGTCCATATTTTAGCAATTTCATTTTGATCTTTGATAATCTCAAGTTCAGCAAACGGCTCATTTTGTTCTAAATACTTTTTTACTTTTGGATTGTCCGATGTGATTTTTGAAATTTCTTTTTTATCTGTAATTACTTGAAGTCTAGCCAATGGTTCTTTTTTATCCACAGTCTCTGAAATATTATTCTTTTTTATTGATATATTATTCACTGTGTTTGGTTCTGCCGTATCAGATGCAAATACTATTGCCGTTCCTGATAAAAGAATCGCACTACATAACAATATTCCTATTATTTTTTTCATCTCATTAATTACCTCCTTCGTTTTCTAACAATTCAATATAAGTACCTGTTTCCTCCCTTTCTAACTGCAAATAAATATCTTCCGCCTTTTCTCCTTTATACACTCGTATTTTCAATATCGAACTATTAGTTTTGTTAATTTGAATATCACTACCATCTCCATCTGTTATTTTCCCCGGCAAAAATCCGTCTGGTACCCAATATATGGTATCTCCATTTACAAAAATATTTTCTGCATAAGAATTTTCTAATCCATCTATCACTTCAAATCGTTCATTTTTTCTATGGGAGATTTGTATCGTATATCCCTTCCCTAATGGGGTCATTTCCTCTATAAGACTAACTTTCTCACCTTCTTTTAATTGTACCATTCCTTCTTTTCCGGAAGCATATACCACTGTATAATTCAAATTGTGAAAAGTAGTACATAAACAGATTAAAAGTATTACAGCTATAAATGTCATAGAATACCTTTTTCTCGTTCTTTTCTTAATTCTCATGCCATATTTTTTTTGACATTCCTCATATAATTCTTTCTCTTCACCAAATGAAATATCTTTTGCTAAATCTGACATCTTATCGAAAACCAAATTATCACTCCTCATACATTTTTTTATAATTTTTCCTTGCTCTCTCAAGTCTCTTTTTGACAGCACTTTCACTAATTTTCAAGATTTCCTTTATTTCTTTACATGAGTAACCCTCAATATAATATAAAATCAATATTTCTTTATCTCTACTTTTCATTTCCATTAGGATATCCATAACTTTGTTTTCCTCACTACTATGATACTTTTCTGTAAGTTCTTCATAGTTAATATGTGGATGTAATTTATGAAATCTCAGCATGTTTTTACAAATATTGATATTTACTCTGATCAGCCATGCCTTTTCATATTCATTGGTGCCAAATCTCTTATTTGATAGCATGTACTTCAAAAACGTTTCTTGAACCGCATCATTAGCATCAAATTTGTTTCCCAACATCAAGCTTGATATTTTATACAAAGTTGGACTATATAAAGAGAATATCTCTTTAATGTGATCACTATTCATCCGTTTATTTTTCTCCTTCAATAATAATACACATACTATATGCCAATGGTGACTTTAAAAAAATATAAATGAGTAGATCTCTTCAGACTGCTTTCTTTATTTTTCTCATTCACATGTGAAACGACATCTTACTTTATTACATATAAGCATTGCAGCAACACATGTTAAACTACAATACACCTACATTTCTGTAAAAAGCACAATTATAGCAACCAAAAAGTAGCACAACCAAACAAGATCAGACTACTTTTACCCTACTTAGTTTCGAAACAATATCCTACTTGCATATCTTCTTTGTATCATATCAAAAAATTCATCTTTGATATGATAAGAGTATCCCTGTTTTATTTCCATTTTTTCTCCTTATGAAAAATCCCCATCATTGACTGACGGGGATTTATTTACGCACTATACTATTTGTATCCCACCTATATAGCAAGTGGCATTTTCATACCGAATCATTTATATCCCACACCATCGGCAAGTGGCAAAAATACTCGTTATACATCTTGTACCCCGTCGTATAACAAACGGCAAACATTTACTTCTATACATAGTATGGCAAAAACTCTAAAAAAAGCAAGTCAGAATTTTTCCGTGTTTCAACCAGCATACTATGTACCTATATTATATTACGCAACTACTCATTCTATGCTACTGCACTTTCTATATCTATTCTCATTACGAATTTTTCCTGCAAAAAGTCACAAAATCCTTTTGTCCACATGATATCATCCAGTCTATTCCGTCCTGTTCCCTCCACAAAATATGGACAAATCAGAGTCAAATAACACCAGATATCCCCCATTTTCCTGCCCCGGCACACTAGGAGACAAAATATTCTACCGCATTGTGCGGAAAAAACGCCTTAAACTCACTGTACAGCTGCGCCGCCAGCGTCTTATTATGCGCCAGAATCAGCGTTGGCTTATTCAACTGCTGGATAACATTCGCCATGGTAAAAGTCTTACCCGACCCGGTAACACCCAGCAGTGTTTCAAACTGATTGCCCTCTTTAAAGCCCTTCACCAGCTTCTCGATAGCCTGCGGCTGATCGCCGGTGGGAGCGAATTCTGATACTAATTCGAAATGGTCCATGATAAATTCTCCTTTGTTGATTTTGATATGTTCGATATCAGCTATACTCAAAAATCATTTTTCTCTCTTATAAATTTAGGTTAATCCTTTTATTCTAATTCTTCTAACTTATTAATGCTCCCCAAAAAATGTTCTTCTACTAAGGATACTCTGTTTCTTTCCAGTTTTTTATATCTTTCATACTCACTATGAGCTTTTTCAAGCGCTTGCTTATGTGTAACAGTCCCTTTAGTCTTAAGTATATCCCTTCTTGTCATTTTCAAATAGTCATCTATGGTTTCCAACCAGTCTTTCATATACATAGGCTCATGATTTAATGCATGTACCTCCGCAATATCCAAATAGGCGGTAACAATTTTATTTAATGCATCCATTTCGTCTTTATTCAAATAGTTTTTTGCTACTTCTACGTCTGTCTTTTTTATGGATTTCCCCTGCCAGGAAGTTAATCCCATATGTTCTTTTTCTGCATCCGCTCTTTGATATATCACTTCTGCAGCTGTATGCTTATGTGCTGCCCAATGCATTTTATTCTGTACCTGTTTAAAGAAAAGAATTGAACTTTCTGCTCTTGGATCATAATCAATGCTAGTTGCATAAATTTCCAATACTTTTCTCCAAAAAACCTTTTCTGATGACCTGATATCACGAATACGTTCTAATAATTCATCAAAATAGTTTCCGCCCCCTAAGCGTTTTAAACGATCATCATCTAAAGCAAAACCTTTTTGCATATATTCCTTTAAAATATTCGTTGCCCATATTCTAAACTGAGTACCACGCAAAGATTTTACTCTATATCCCACAGATATAATCACATCCAGATTATAATAATCCACTTGATAGGTTTTTCTATCATCAGCAGTATGGGCAAATTTTGCCCATACTGATTCTTTTTTCAATTCTCCCTCTTTAAAAATATTGCGTATATGTTTTCCTATAACACTTCTGTCTCTTTGAAACAACTCTGCCATCTGTTCTACAGAAAGCCATACCGTATCATCTACAAAAGTTGCCTCAATCTTTGTTAATCCATCTTCTGTAGTATACATCAGAAAATTAGATTCCTTCATCTGTCTCACCTCTCTATCTGCTGAAATATTCTGCCAAAACCAATATCCCTGTAATTTTGCTCTGTCTCATATCGCTCAGACAGCTTATGGATCTCCTGATGATATCGCAAAATCATTTTGTATTTATCATAAAATAAAATCGAATCAGAATTTATTTTATTCACAGCGCTTTGGTATATCTCGCCATATATTTCTTCCGACGCATTGATTTCATCGAGAACCTTCAGATATTCCACATACTGTGAATAATATTGACAATTCCTGAACAAAGTTGTGTGGTATTTCTCAAAATTTTCTTTGACCAGAGCAATAAGGAAATCTCTTGCAGACGGATTTTGATAGGTGATCGTCAACAACCCTTCTTCACCTCTTTTATATCTGTCCGTTCGGATTACAGTCTTTTCCAGTTCAATGACAGCATCGGAAAAATTTTTCCACTCAGAACTATTTGTCCGTGCTTTCATCTCATCATTATAACTTTTCTCCAGATATTGCATTTCTATCGGCATCGGAAAGATGAGTGTCAACATGTATAATATTTTGGCTTCATCCGATAAATCATGAAAAATCTTTTTCCAAAATTCATGGGGACACTCGATATATTTATCAAACTCTGCTACACATTTTTCTGCCGGCATATCCGGTTTAATATGCTTTGTAAATAATTCTATGACCCGTGGATTATAATTAGGCGAATAGATCACTCTGTGATAATGACTCTGCAATTCCCTGGTCTGTTCCCACGTCAAACAGGAACTTTTCAGATGTCCATAATAAATCTGCAGCTTTTCTTCGTCTGAATACTGCTCTACCCTGCATTCAAGTTCATAGTCTTTCACCATACGACGCAGTTCTTCATTCTGTTCCAGCCCCTGCTCCAAAATATATTCTCGCGTGGTCATAACAAGCAGACAATCTTTATGTCTGCGAATACGATCAATAAATGTTACTAATTCTCCTGCCGGCTCTCCGGAAATAATAATAACCCTGTTCTTTCGCAGCTGCATGACTGCATCTTTAAAAACGGACGTTTCAACAAAAACCTCTCTCTTTTTTAATATCTCTTCATAACAGGTAATTGATTTTTGCACCAGCGCACTGTTTACCATTCGAAATAATTGTTTGCGCAATATATTGGCGCTGGGAATCCACAATTGATAATATTTATCTTCCACTTCCCGGTATTCTTTTTGGCTGAGCAGATTATTCAAATCCTCTTTCATCAATATATCGTCTGTACTAACAATATACGGAGACATCAGCTGATATATCTCATCTTTTTTCCTCACAGTAATGTTATCTGCTATCGCCAGAATGTACCGATCTACCCTTTTCCCCTTTGCCAGGAGTTTATCCTGTTTTGTTCTCTCTGTGCGCATTATCTTCATGATACTGTCGCCAGCATTTTTTATTCTCTTTGCCTGAAAGATGATTGTATATCCATCTTTGGCCACATATCGCCCGTCGATTCCCATATCTCGGCCTTCTGCAAAAGACTCCAGAATAATGTGTTCTTTTATTTGTATGATATCTCTTGCAAAATTTTGAAATTCTGTCGGTGAAAATGCATGATAAAAGTCATAAGACATCAACTTGCCACCCCCGCTTTATCCTGAAAGTTTCCTTATAACCCGCTTCTATAGAAATAACCTGAATACCTGCTATCGCACTCCCTGATTGTAGTTGAAATTTTTTTTAGTATACCACACCCTCCCTCAAATGTATACATTTTTCAGAACGTTTGTTCTTTTTTAGGCGTAAATTTTGAGCCGGATGCAGAACATCCGGCTCGTGTCAGACAATATTACAGATCATAATATTTCTTAAATTCTGCCGGGTTCGGTATCTGGGACAGCTCCAGGGCTTCCTGGCGTTTGCGGTCAAGCCAGATCTCGATGAGGCGTTCCGGGAAGACGCCACCGGCGGTCAGGTAGTCGTGGTCGGCTTCCAGAGCGTCGAGGGCTTCCTCGAGGGTCTTCGGCAGGGATTCTACTTTGGCCTTTTCCTCGTCGGACAGGTCGTAGAGGTTGAAGTCGTAAGGTCCCCAGCCGCAGGCGGACGGGTCGATTTTGTTGATGACGCCGTCGATGCCTGCCATGAGGATGGCCGCGTAGGCGTAATACGGGTTGGCGGTGGCGTCCGGGTTGCGCAGCTCAAAGCGCTTGGTCTCCGGGGATTTGGCGTAGGCCGGGATGCGAATGACCGCGCTTCGGTTGGAGGTGGCGTAGCCCACCGTCACAGGAGCCTCAAAGCCCGGCACCAGACGTTTGAAGGAGTTGGTGGACGGGTTGGTGAAGGCGCACAGGGACGCGATATGCTTCAGCAGGCCGCCGATGAAGTAGTGGGCGGTCTGACTTAAGCCCGAGTATCCGTCCTTGTCGTAAAAGACCGGTTTTCCGTCTTTTTTCAGGAGCATGTGAACGTGCATGCCGTTGCCGGCCTCATGGTGAATCGGCTTTGGCATGAAGGTGGCGGTTTTACCTGCTTTAACGGCTGCGTTGCGGATGACATACTTGATGATCATGGTCTTGTCCGCCATGTCCACCATGTCGCCCAGTTCCACCTCGATCTCCATCTGACCGGAGCCGCCCACCTCGTGATGGTGGTATTTTACGTCCACGCCCCAGTTTTCCAGGAGGATGCACATCTGGCTTCTCAGATTATAGGCAATGTCCTGCGGTGCCGCCACGTGATAACCGCCGCCAGCAGGAACCTGAAAGCCGTTATTGTACAGACTCTCCTTTCCGCTGTTCCAGGCAGCCTGCGCCGTGTCAATGGTAAAAGAAGTCTTCTGCGGGGATACCGTATAACTTACGTTGTCAAAAAGATGAAATTCAAATTCCGGCCCGATGAGCATCTCATCGGCGACGCCCTGTTCTTTCATGTACTCCATGGCGCGCAGACTTACATTTCTCGGGTACTGGTCAAACGGCCGGTTCTCCTCGCCGATGACGCATACGTTGCCGCACATGGTCAGGGTCGGTATCTCCACGAACGGGTCGATGACCGCGGTGGATGGATCCGGGATGAATACCATGTCGCTCTTCTCCACCGGAGCGTAGCCATAGTTGGAGCCGTCGAATCCGATACCGTAGGTAAAGATATCCTCGTTGAACCGCTCCACCGGAATGGTGATATGACGCCACCGTCCATCCAGGTCTGTCATCTTAAAATCAATCATGCGGATACCCTGCTCCGCGCACATTTTTCTTAATTCTTCTACTCTTTCCATAATAACCTCCCACATTATTTTATTAAGTATATTCTAACATATTGTTAATTTTTTTACGATATTTTTCTTATTTAATTTATTATTTGAATTTTTATACTGAAAAACTTCAAAATAGCCCTCTGGTCCCCCGCTTTTTCCCCGATTCTCCATGAAAATTAAAATATCTGCAAAATCATCTTGCATTACTCTTCCGTTTATGATAGTCTGTTATCGTTCGCTATACATACAGCATTACTCTGGAGAGTCTTCACCGGCTTCGGCATACGGTGAAGCGCCGAAGGTGTACGGCAGATAGTTCTGCCAATCTCTCAGGCAAAAGGACAGAACACGTAAATGCATGTTTTTCTTCGGAGAGCTGATTTTTTGCAGCTCTTTTTTTGTTCTTCCCATCCTACTTTACACTCTTCTGCCTCCTTTTTTGCTGAATTGAAGATGGCGGAATTACACAGTAAAGAGGAAAGGAAGTATGAAAAAATGTTTGAAACTATCAACAATGTGCTGACGTCCATTGATAATGTGGTCTGGGGTGTACCCCTGATCGTTATGATCATGGCGACAGGCATCTATCTGACCATCCGTCTGCGGGGACTTCAGGTCCGCAGACTTATTCTCGCCGTAAAATACATGTTTGCCAACGAAGAGCATGACGGGGACGGCGAGATTTCCAGCTTTGCAGCCCTTTGTACGGCACTCTCCGCCACCATCGGTACGGGTAATATTGTCGGTGTTGCAACTGCCATCGTCGCCGGAGGACCGGGCGCTCTGTTCTGGATGGTCATGGCCGCCATCGTCGGTACAGCTACAAAATATACAGAAGGTTTTCTGGCCATCAAGTACCGGACCATCGCTGAGGACGGACATGTGGTCGGCGGACCGTTTTATTACATCGAAAATGGTATGGGCAAACAGTGGCGCTGGCTGGCTAAGATTTTTGCCTTTTTCGGACTCTGCGTCGGTCTGATGGGCATCGGTACTTTCACACAGATCAACGGTATCACCAGCGCGGTCAAAAACTTTTTTGACCCGGGAAACGTAAATACTGTTTCATTGTTTGGCAGGGACTATTCCTGGGCAGTAGTGATCGCCGGCATTATTCTTACCGTTATTGTCGCTTTTGTTATCATCGGCGGTATTCAGAGAATATCTACCGTATCACAGGTCATAGTTCCATTTATGGCTATTGCTTACGTGGCAACCGCCCTGTTGATCCTTATTCTTAACTATGAAAGAATCCCTGGCGCTATTGTGGAGATTGTACAGGGAGCCTTCGGTCTCCGCGCCGCTGCCGGCGGTGCTCTGGGAGCCATGATCGTCGCCATGCAGAAAGGTATTGCCCGCGGTATTTTCTCCAATGAATCCGGCCTCGGCAGCGCGCCGATCGCCGCCGCCGCTGCTAAGTCCAACGAACCGGTTCGGCAGGGTCTTATCTCCATGCTGGGTACTGTCATCGACACGATCATCATCTGTACCATGACTGGTCTTTCCATCGTCATCACCGGTTCCTGGAATGTGGGACTGGACGGCGTTGACGTTACAACGAGAGCTTTCCAGGTTGGCCTGCCGTTCCCGGCACAGGTTTCTTCCTTTATATTAATGCTGTGCCTGGTATTCTTTGCCTTCACCACAATTCTCGGATGGGACTACTACAGTGAACGCTGCCTTGACTACCTGACTCACAATAACGCCAAAGCCGTGAAAATCTTCCGCTGGCTTTACATTGCCTGCGTTTTCATCGGCCCTTACATGACCGTGTCCGCCGTATGGACCATCGCCGATATCTTTAACGGCCTCATGGCGATTCCTAACCTGATTGCTCTGCTGGCATTAAGCAGTATTGTGGCGAGAGAAACCAAAGCATATTTTAAAAACTTTAAAGAGAAAAATACATTTAGGTAAAGATACTTCTCCACAAATATGTCTGATATTATTAGCACTCATCAAAAATGAGTGCTAATTTTTTCTTGACATTCATTTTTTTTGGTATTACTATATTATCCAAAGCCCGCTCTTTTTCACTTTGTCGGGCAGCATATGCCGTTACTGTTCACACCGTGACCAGTAACCGTATTCCAACAATTCCTCGCCGCTGCGGCGCGGATTTATTACCAAATCAAAAAGGAGATGCTATTATGGCTAAGCAGGGAAGTTTATCAATCAACAGCGAAAACATTTTTCCTATTATTAAAAAATGGCTGTACTCTGATCACGATATCTTCATTCGTGAGCTGGTCAGCAACGGCTGCGACGCTGTAACCAAATTAAAAAAATTATCTGTCATCGGCGAATATGAAGAGCCGGAAGGCAACAAATACAAAGTAGACGTTCTTGTCAGCCCGGAAGATAAGACGATAAAATTCATTGATAACGGTATCGGTATGACCGAGAACGAAGTTGATGAATATATTAACCAGATCGCCTTCTCCGGCGCGGAAGCCTTCCTGGCACAATACAAAGACAAGACCAACGAAGAACAGATTATCGGTCATTTCGGTCTGGGCTTCTACTCCGCATTCATGGTTGCCGACCGTGTGACCATCGATACTCTTTCTTATAAAGAAGGCGCCAGACCGGTTCACTGGGAATGTGACGGCGGCACAGAGTTCTCCATGGAGGACGGCGAGAGAACAGAGCGTGGTACGGAGATCACCCTCTATCTTAACGAAGACAGCTATGAATTTTCCAACGAATACCGTGTTCGCGAGGTTCTGGAGAAATACTGTTCCTTCATGCCGGTGGAGATTTATTTCACCAATGAAGACGCAGAAGAACCGGAGAAAGAAGACATCCCGGATGTGGTGGACGTGGACGCCAAAGAAGATGCCTCTGATGCGGACGCAGCAACAGAGAATGCCGACGATACAGATGACGGCAGCGAAGGCGCAGACAGCGAAGATCATGAAGTTACTCTGGACGATGATGACGAGGAGAAAGAGGACGAAGGTCCGAAGCCGATCAACACCATACATCCTCTCTGGACCAAACATCCGAATGACTGTACTGAGGAAGAATACAAAGAATTCTACCGGGATACCTTCCATGACTACAGAGAGCCTTTATTCTGGATCCATCTGAACATGGATTACCCGTTCAACTTAAAAGGTATTCTCTACTTCCCGAAGATCAACTCTCAGTATGAGAGCATTGAGGGAACCATCAAGTTATACAACAATCAGGTATTTATCGCCGACAACATCAAGGAAGTCATTCCGGAATACCTTCTTCTTCTGAAGGGATGCATCGACTGTCCGGATCTGCCGCTGAACGTATCCAGAAGCGCTCTGCAGAATGATGGGTTTGTAAAGAAGATCTCCAACTACATCACGAAAAAGGTAGCGGAGAAGTTATCCGGTATGTGCAAAACAGATCGGGAAGCCTATGAGAAATACTGGGATGACATTAGCCCGTTCATCAAATACGGCTGTATCCGTGACATGAAGTTCAACGAGAAGATGCGCGACTACATCATCTTTAAAAATATGGAAGGCAAATATATCACTCTTCCGGAATATCTGGAAGCAGGCAAAGAGTCCTATGAAAACAAAGTCTTCTATATCACTGATGATGTGGCACAGTCCCAGTACATTAACATGTTCAAAGAAAACAACATGGATGCCGTTTATCTGACCCATCCGATCGACAATACTTTCATCACTCATCTGGAACAGGCGAATCCGGACGTCCGCTTCCTGCGTATCGACTCCGATCTGACCGACAACTTCAAAGAAGAAGTTTCCGAGGATGAGATGAAAGAGACCACCGAAAAGCTGGCAGAGTTATTCAAGAAAGCAACCGGACAGGAGAACCTGATTCTCAAGGTGGAAAAACTGAAAAACCCTGAGATATCTTCCATGATCACTGTTTCCGAGCAGACAAGACGTATGGCGGAAATGATGGAAATGTACGGCATGAGCAAGAGTGAGACCGGTCTTGGCGCACAGGGCGAAACTCTCATATTAAACGCCAACAACGAACTGGTTCAGTTCATCTTAAATAATGAAGAGAATGAAAACACCGAACTCATCTGCCAGCAGATTTACGACCTGGCACAGCTTGCCAACCATCCGCTGAAACCGGAGGAAATGACCAAGTTCGTGGCACGCTCCAACAAAATCCTTGGTATCCTGACCAAATAAATGTGTTCTTATACCGATCAGACACTTTGAAAACTTATATCTGAAAACACACAAATAAAGAACCACTGCTCTGCAGAATCGATAATCTGTAAAGCAGCGGTTCTTTTATTTATTGGTATATACAAGAAGGTTATTCACAATCTGTCTAGTTAAAGAAGTAATCATACGGACTGCTGTAATAATCGTTGCCGTTTCCGCCGTTATAATATTCGTACGGATCGGTTCCATACTGCTGGGAATCCTGCTCTGTAGTGTCGGCAGATTCTTCCGTGGCAGTCTCAGCATCCTGATAATCACTCTCTTTTCCAAGAGTTACCGTCACTGTCTGTTCCTCATAAGTTCCATTCTGATTTGCACGCTGAAGAGTAATCTGTACTTCCGTGCCGGCCTGCTGTGCGGAAATCCTGTCTTTCAGTCCGTCCATGGTAGAAACTGTATTTCCCTCAAATCCGGTAATAACATCACCGGCAGCAATTCCTGCTGTTTCGGCCGGAGAACCTTCTACTACCTGTGAAACATATACGCCGCTCGGCATACCCAGCGCCTCGGAATAAGTAGAATCGATGGTTCTTCCGAGAATACCCAGATATGCGGCTTCTCCTTCCGGTATGCTTCCGGAATTCATCAAAGTCTCCAGGGTTCCCTGCGCTGTGGATATCGGAATCGCATAACCCATACCTTCTACGGAAGTATCTTCCAGTTTCGCGTTATTGATACCTACGACCTCGCCGTTCAGATTCACGAGAACGCCGCCGCTGTTTCCAGGATTGATGGCTGCGTCTGTCTGCAGCAGAGTCATGGTTCCGTCTGTGAAGGAAACCTCTCTGTCCTTGGCGCTGACAACGCCCGTTGTCACGGACTGTCCGTAACCCAGCGCATTTCCGATGGCGATCACAGTTTCTCCTACTTTCAGGTCATCAGAACTTCCCAGTACTGCAACCTTGATGGTGGATAATGTGTCTTCGGAAAGCCCGCTGGCCTGTACGGAAATCACTGCCAAGTCGGCGTCGGAATCCGTTCCCACAATAGTGGCGTCCGCTGTCGTTCCGTCTGAGAAACCAACAGTCAATGCATTGGCTCCTTCCACCACATGGTTGTTGGTGGCAATCATCAGTGCGTCATCGGTCTTTGCCAGAATAAATCCGGAACCGGCGCCCTCAGATTCCTGTGTTCCAAAGAAATAATTGGAAACCTGTGTTGTGCTGGTAATGGACACCACAGAAGGCATTACCGCATCAACCACATTGGAAATATCCTGCGCAGATGCAGAAGAACTGGAACTGTCATCGGAACCATTGTTCTGCACTGTTGTTGTCTGCACTCTCTCTGTCGCTGATGGAATCAGCCGGTCTCTTGCAATGGAAACTCCCGCAAAACCTACACCTGCCACTATACCAAACAACAGAGCAGCTCCTGCAATTTTTGCTATTCTCATTCCCATCCCACCTCTTTTTTTATCTGGTTCATCCGGAATGCTGCTGTAATACTGCTGGCTGCTTTCATTATAAGCGCCGCCGTTATATTGTGCATCCTGCTGGCTGTCCGCCGAAGTTCCGTCACCCTGCCAGCTTCCCTCCGAAAAGGAATTATTATACTGTGCGTTCTGCTGGCCCTGATAACGGTATCTTGGATTTCTTCCATCTTCGGACGCAGTACCGGATTCCTCTCTGTAAGGATCTCCCACATAATGATACGTACCGTCCGCCGGTGCGGTATCGGCTGCAGCAGGCTCATAAGACGAAGTTCCTGTTTCCTCCGAAGCCGCTGTATCTATATCGTCGCCCGGTTTGTTCCAGCCAGCGTCATCATTCAGGCTGTCATTCCCGGCAGGATCATGATTCAGGCTGTCATCAGTATTGTCATTATTCAGACCGTCATTTGTATTGTTATAATCAAATTCGCTCATATCGCAAACCCCTTTCTTTCGATTTGATATGCATATCTTAGCAATGATATGTGAATAAATTGTGTCATTTTCATGGTCAAAACATGGTCATTTTCGCTTATTTTCTCCCCGTTATATGATTTTCCACGAAAAAACACAAAATAAATATTGTGGAATAATTTAATCTATTGTATCATAGATTAGAAATTCACAGTAAATTATCCCTGTGTAAACTCCTG
The DNA here is from genome assembly GCA_900016875.1 of Eubacteriaceae bacterium CHKCI004. Lineage (GTDB taxonomy): Bacteria > Bacillota > Clostridia > Lachnospirales > Lachnospiraceae > Anaerobutyricum > Anaerobutyricum stercoris. The sequence continues at coordinate 27,740 of FCNR01000023.1, forward strand.
TTATTTTTGCGTAAAATATTATATAATAAGGAAAAGAAACCAGTCACTTTTTGTTTTGTGCCGGGTACAGTCCCGGATGAGTAAGGATAAAATTATGATTAAAGAGAATCAAAAGTATTTTAACCGGCTTCATGTTGTCATTGACGCCGTAGTTATTTATTGTTCTTTCTGCCTCAGTTATTATATCCGTTTCAAGAATCCTTTTACAAGATATCTTTTCGGTTTATTTTTACCGCCGGTATCATTTTACCGAGAGTTGTGGCAGTATCAGAGCATGCTTCTCGTTCTCGTTCCGGTCTATCTTATTTTATACGCCAAGTTTAATCTTTATAAACCCAAGCGGTATCAAAATCAGTCGACCGAATATAAAAATCTGATCCAGGCAAATACCTGCGGTATATTATTTTTATTCATCTACATCTTTTTTATGAAGATAGAGCACGTACCGAGAAGCCTGATCGCGACATTTTATATTATCAGCATGTGCGCCACTCTGGGGGAACGTTTCCTCATCAAGAATTTCCTCCATCGTGCCCGCCGCAGCGGTCATAATTTAAAACATATTATCATCATCGGTTTCAGCGCCGCCGCAGAGGCATATATCGACCGCATCAAGGCCAATCCTCAATGGGGCTATATGATCCACGGTATTTTTGATGATAATCTCAACGAGAACTTTCAGTACAAAAACATTTTCTACATCGGCAAGATCAAAGATCTTGAAAAATATCTGCAGAATACTACTATGGACGAAGTTGTCATCACGCTGAGCCTGAAAGAATATTTCAAGCTTGAGAACATTGTCAACATATGTGAAAAATCCGGCGTGCATACCAAGTTCGTTCCGGATTATTACAAATTTATCACCACAAATCCTGTCACAGAGGATTTGAACGGTCTCCCTGTTATCAATATCAGGGATGTGCCCCTGACCAACACGGTCAATAAGTTTATCAAGAGAGCTATTGATATCGTAGGTTCCCTGGTCTGCATTGTTATTTTTTCACCGCTGATGCTGATTGTTGCTCTTCTTGTGAAAAAAAGCTCGCCGGGACCGATTATTTTCTGTCAGGAAAGGGTAGGACTTCACAATAAGCCGTTTAAAATGTACAAGTTCCGTTCCATGGGGGTACAGTCTCCTTCCAAAGAGAAAACAGCGTGGACCACCCACAACGATCCCCGTGTCACCCCTGTTGGCCGTATAATCCGCAAAACAAGTATTGATGAACTGCCGCAGCTATTCAATGTTTTAAAGGGAGACATGAGCCTGATCGGACCACGTCCTGAGCGCCCTTTGTTCGTTGAGAAGTTTAAAGAGGAAATACCTCGGTATATGATCAAACATCAGGTTCGCCCGGGCATGACCGGGTGGGCTCAGGTCTGCGGTTTCCGCGGTGATACTTCCATAGAAGGACGTATTGAGCATGACCTTTTCTACATTGAAAACTGGACCCTGACCTTTGATATCAAGATTCTTTTCCTAACGGTATTCAAAGGATTTATAAATAAAAACGCATATTAATTATTATACCGGCACGTTCATCATCAATGTACGTGCCAATACATTACTCAGACATCACGCACGGCGTCGAAAGACGCCTGAGACATTACAGAAAAGAGAGGTGCTTTATGCAATCATCCTCATCCAATAAACACAGCAAAAAACGTTCTACGAGTTCATTGAGTTATCGTTCCGCACAGAACGCTTCTTACCGGCAGCTTGATGATGAGCGTAGAAAAAAGCGGCATTCCGCTGAAGAATCTCAATCCGGAGGACATTCCGGCAGCCGGACCAAATCCGCTGTTCCCGACAACAGATACGATACCCGAAACAGCCGGCCTCCAAAGCGGAAAAAAAACAGGGGATGTCTTGGACGAATCCTTTTACCGCTTATTCTGCTCATTCTGATTATTTTTGCTCTTTTCTTTCTTTTTCTGCGGTCCGCTTTTAATAAGGTTGAAAAGTATGAGCTGAATATGTCGGATATCGTCGTCAATGATAAGGACGATAACATGAACAATTACCAGACTATTGCCCTGTTTGGCGTCGATAATCAGGACAACAAGATTAAGGACGTTGGTTCAAGAACCGATACCATTATCATCGTAAGCATCAACAAATCCAGCAAGGATGTCAAACTGATGTCCATTTACCGCGATACTTACGTGAGCATTGACGGAGAATACGACAAGATCAATGCTGCCTATGCCTATGGCGGCCCTGAACAGGCCATAAATACCATCAACCGGAATCTGGATCTGAATATCACTGATTTTGCCACCGTCAACTTCAAGGCACTGGCTGACGCAGTAGATATTCTGGGCGGTATTGAGCTCACCATCAAATCGGAAAAGGAACTGGAAAATCTGAACGATTATATTGGGAATATGAATAAGATCAACGGCGGCGACTCTCCAAAGTTTAACGAAGTGGGTACCTACACCTTTGACGGCAATCAGGCGGTGGCCTACTCACGCATCCGCTATATGGAAGGAGGCGACCACGAACGTGCCAATCATCAGCGTCTGGTCGTGGAAGGCATCGTGAAAAAAGTAAAACAGCAGCCATGGAAACTGAAGGCATTGGCCGACACCGTCATCCCACAATGTAAGACGAGTCTTTCCACAGGAGATATGACTTCGCTGACCATGAGTCTTCTTCGTTACAGCATTGTGGATTCCCAAGCCTATCCTTTTGAGTCCGTAGATGAACGCTACGGCGGAATCTACTACGGATTCCCGCTGACCGTGTACTCCAATACCGTACAGGCTCACGAATATCTCTATGGAACCAAAGATTATGAGCCTACTGAGGAGCTGGGCAGAATCAGCGACAAGGTGGAAGCGGTTACCGATGATCTGGGGTATTAATCTGAGCAATCAATTAATAATACCAAAAAGAGTCATTGCGGAATGTATCATCATACATTTCCCGCAATGACTCTTTTTTTGTATTACGCCGGCGTTTCTTTATTTCATCCGCCGCCGTATATTATTCTTCAAAGTAATTAAACTTCGGCGTTCCCTGAATCTGGCAGGACGCCCGCAGAGGACGACGGTTTCTGTGAAGAAGGACGTTAATCAGCAGACTGTCTCCCTCTTCGACCATCTCCTCGATGTCTTCCTCGGTGATCTCCACGGAATCCTCGGTGGTCATATCCGCGTACTGCAGTTCCATGTAGACGTCGCACATATTTCCCAGCAGTTCGTGGAAGCGGCTTTCTTCTCCGCTCATCTCCGTCTCGCTTTCCGCCTGGGCGTATCCGTAAGACATGATGATCGGGATTCCCAGCTCTCCGGCCAGCCGGCGGATGCCTTCCATCAAAGGCTTGATATCCTCGGTATCCTCCACCGACAGAATATTTTCAATGTTATCAATGAAGACAACCGGTTTGTGAACGCCGTCCCGCACGATGGAGCGGATGAGTTCTCCAAGAATATCTCCGGCGGAAGAGTCTTCCATGGCGTCGGTGTACTCTGCCACGACTTCCTGATCGAGAATATAGAGATGTTCGCTGATTCTTCCTCTGTACCAGTTCAGCTCATCTTTCAGAGACTCCAAATCCGCGCCGTCTTCGCCGGTCATGATGGACATGACGGAGACCGCCTTGTCAGGATCTCCCTGATGGATCTCGTAGCTGAGTCTTGAAATGGTATCCACCATCAAGTCATACCGGGACAGTTCCGTGGAAATGTACAGCACATCCACGCCGCTTTCCGCTGCCCGGTCTGCCATCTGCTGCATAAAGCTGTTCTTCAGGTACTGCGGTTTGGAATCGATAAAATAGGTTCCTTTGTGGAGACCGTAGCGCAGCATGGCATCCAGCTTCTTAAAGCCGGTGCTTAATTTGCGGTTCTCCTGGGTGTCGGCAATATATTTTTCAAACTGATCCATGAAGCTGGCCGAGTTCTTAAGCACAAACGGATGACGAAGAGACACCTGATACTCTCTCTTCTCTGCCGGTCCTGCCTGATCCGTCCATATTCCTTCTCCGGCAGCCTTCTCCCCGGTAGTTTTTCCGGTTCCATCCGCCGTAGTCCGTGCTGCCTCACCGGCAGTTTTTCCTGGGGCTGCGCCTTCCGCAGCTTTTTTCTCCCTGCGTTTTACTACCTTTTTCCTGGAGACTGACGCCCGCGCCGTACGGTTTATAGCCGAATGTCTTCTGTCTGCTTCCGGAATCGGAACTGTGTCCTCTACTTCCACTTCAGAGATGACATCTGCAGACATATCTTCCCGCTCTTCCGGGGAAGATTCCTGTGCCGGTTCATCTTCCGCAGATTCTTCGTCTTCCCCGGTTTCTTCTTCTGTATGTTCCTCATGCGCTAATTCTTCGTTGCCGGATTTTTCGTCTTCCGGCTCGTCATCGACCGATTCTGCGTCTTCTTCATCATCATCCACCAGGAAGTCCTCATCCATGGCAAGTTCCAGCTCTTTCTCCAGCATATCCTCATCCAGATCGTCTAAGTCAAGGCTGTCTTCTTCACCATCCAGGGCTGACACAGTTGCTTTTTTCTTTTTGCCGCTCTCCTGTTCGCGGAGCCATGCGTCAAGTTCACCTTCTGAACCGGCCAGTTCTAACAGGAGCATCCGTTTGGCACGCTCATAGACCTCACCTTCCAATCCCAGACTATTGAGATTATCAAGAGCCTCGTCAATCTCTGCCTGAGTGTGCTCGCCGAGCACCAGTTCGTCCGGATCTACGTACTCATATTCTTCCTCCGGCTCCTCTTCCTGCACTGCAGGATCTGGCTCACTTTCACCGGCTGCCGCTTCAGCAGCGGCTTCATCCGGCTGCTGTACGGATTTGTCATCTTCTGCCGCATCGCTGTCAGCGCTATCCATCTCTTCGCCTTTTTCTTCTGTATTATTCTCTGTCTCTGACAGAACTTCGTCTTCGTGAGGAATAGTCTGAGACTGCGCTATTTCCCCCTTTATTGCTTCTTCAGAGTCTATATCCGAAACTCTCTCATCTGCTTCAGCCTGATCCTGCTCCTGATGCTGCAGATTAGAATCCTGTTCTTCCTGGCCTTTGGACTCCGGTCCACGGCTGGCAACTCCGCTGCCGGCTCCGGCGCCTTCTTCTGCCGCCCGGGCTTTTCTGGCGTTTTCCTGCGCTTCTTTTGCCAGCTCCACTGCGGATTTACCCTCTTTCACTTCCTGCGGTTCCGGTTTAGCCGCCCTCTGCGCCGCCTTCGCCAGTTCCACTGCAGATAAGCCCCGCAATGGTTCTTCCGATTCTTTCCCCGGAGCCTGCGCGGATTCTTTCTCTGTGCCGGAGCCTGACGCTGCTCCGCTTCCCGTCTCGCCTTTTGCCGCCGCTGCTGCCTGTGCAAGAAGATCTCCCACATTTTCCTGCGGCACTGCGGCTCCGCTGCCGCTCATCATATTTTTGATATTTTCCATAATCAGGTCGTTGAGACTGTCCATATCTTCGTTCTCATTTTCTGACAGAATCATCTCAGAATTCTCCCGGATGACCTCCTGGCTGAGCTGACGGAGCATATTCTCTGTCAACACCGGAGCGGACGGTGTCTCCCCGACAGATTCTTTCGGAGAGGTCTCCGCCTCATTTTCATTATCTCCGGCGCCGCTGTTTGCTCCGGCACCTGCTTCCCTGGCGTCTGTCATCGCAGCTTTTAATTCTTCCGGAATAAACTCTTCCGGCACCTGATCATCCACTTCATCCGGATGTACGCCGTCTGCCAGCTGTTTTTCAATATGAAGCTGTCTCTCGATTTCATATTTTTCTTCCGGAGAAAGATCCTCATAGTCCTCAAAGGAAACCAGCTCATCGCTGTTTTTCTCCATATACCGAAGAATCTCCTGCTGGTGAAGCGCAAACTTCATCGGGTCCTGTCCGCGCTTCTTCGCCTCTTCCATCAGGCGTTCCGCCTGTTTCTCGATTTCAAGTTTTTCTCTGTCTTCTTCCTGTGAACGGCGGATAGCCTCCGCTGCAAGCTGAGAAGCAGACTTTGTCGCCGGCTCATCATCCAGTACCTGCGGGATATACGGCTCCTTCTCGTGAGCCTGCTCATCCCTGTCGATGGCGTCCTGCGCAAGCTCCCAGGCAGAGCGGGGATGATTTTCTGTCTCCTGCTGTACCGTTTGATTCCGGTTCATGGTCCGGGCCGTATTCTGCAGCGCCTCCTCCCTCTGCCGACTCTCTTCTTTCAGACGTTCTTCTTCCTGGCGTTCCTCTTCCAGCATCTCTGTGACAGACTTCTCTCTGCCATATTGAATCTGAGAAAGGTCAAAAGGATACTCCACCTGAGGATTCTGCATTCCCATCATTTCCATGAGATTTTTATAAATCAGATCATTTAACTCCGCTGTCTGCTGCGCATCAAATGAATCTGCCGAATCAGGAACCGCCTCCTGTGCCGGCGTCTCATACGAGTCTTCCGTTTCTTCCGGCCGGGCCGGTTCCTGCGAAGCCCCGCTGCCATGCATACCGGCATCCGCATTATCCTCATTCTCCTGTATACCCTCTTCCCGGCTGTTCTCTGCCGCCTGTTCCATATGCGTGTTCTCCGCCTGCTGTTCCATTGCGGAATTCTCTGACGCAGCACGTCTCCCGGTCATTCCTCTGCGAAGACGTTCTTCTATCATACTTGCCACAGAAGCAGCCTGCTCCGTATCATCCATTTCCTCAAAAGGTTTTGGCGGAAAGATATCCGGCGCCAGCGTCTCCACAAGTCTTTGTATGGAGTCTACCATCTCCGCCACTTCCTCTGACTCATCGGGACGGCCTACAATATTCATAGCCATATCCACAATATCATTCATATCGAACGGCGCCTCATCTGTGCCTTCCGCTGCTGAATGCTGTGCTCTGACAACATCAAGCAGCGCTCTAATAATGTCTTCCATATCTGTTCATCCTCCGTCAATCAGTCAATAAGCTTAGTTTGTATTGTAACACTTTTGTGCCATTATTACAAATATTCCTCTCCTTTAAAACCGTTGCTTTTTCACCTGTTTTCTGCCATAATAAATACGAAATACCGCGCAGAATACGCCGGTATGCACAAGAAACATACGGGCAGACTGATCCTGCCGAATTTTTATATTTTTACGGAGGAACTACATTTTGAAAACGTATATCGATTTACACATTCATTCCACCGCATCGGACGGTACACTTACCCCGGCGCAGGTTGTTTCATCGGCCATGGCGGCCGCAGGAAAGAAAAAAGATCCGGTAGTCATCGCTCTTACCGACCATGACACCGTCGCCGGCATTCCTGAATTTATGAAAGAAGCTGAGAAGTATAAAGACCGTCTGACAGCAATTCCGGGTGTGGAAATCTCCACCGACTACCACGGCGTAGAGATTCATATCCTGGGCTATAACATTGACATTCATAACGCCGAGCTTCTGGAGCGTCTGAAAGTATGCCGTGAGAGCCGTGACGGCAGAAATGAGAAAATCATTCAGAAACTGCAGGAACAGGGATTCCAGATTACCATGGAAGATATCCGTCCGGCAGATCCCAACGAGACCATCGCAAGACCGCATATTGCAAAACAGCTTCTTAAGAAGAACTATGTTTCTTCTGTAAAAGAAGCCTTTGACAAATATCTTGCCGAAGGAAGATGCTGCTACGTGGAGAGAATCATGCCGACTCCGCAGGAAGCCATCTCTCTTATCAAAAACAGCGGCGGTTTCGCTGTGCTGGCGCACCTGATGTACTATAAGAAGCTGGACGCTGCCCAAAAAGCGGAGCTGGCTGCCGAGCTGAAAGACGCCGGACTGACCGGTATTGAGACATATTACAATACCTATACTCCGGTGGAAGAGGACTTTGTGAAGAGCCTTGCCAAACAGCACTCTCTGCTGCTCACCGGCGGAACTGACTTCCACGGCCAGAACAAGCCTCACATTTCTCTGTTTAAAGGACAGGGCGAGATGGAAGTACCGGAAGACATTCTGCCCGAATTCATGGAAGCGGTCGGCACGATCAAACAAACTGACGCCAAAAAATAAAAGCCAAATATTAACATGCAAAAGGAGCCTTCTGTCATGTGATTCCTGTAGTCAGATTACTGATCTGACGATTGGAAATCCATTCACAAAGGCTCCTTTTTATACTGTCACTCTCTATTTACGCTGTTGCGCTTATTCTTATTATCACACTCTGTCCCCTGCTATCGCACTTATGCGGACTGCCGCACTTTATTCGATGATCCTTCCGCCGCCCACCACGGCGTCTCCCCGGTAGAGAACCACAGACTGCCCTTTTGTAATCGCCCTCTGAGGTTCCAGGAAGTCTACTTCCACTCGGCCATCTTGTGTCACTCGGGCGGTGGCTTCCTTTTCCACCTGATGATATCGTATCCTTGCCTTGATAACTTCATCCGGCCGTACCTCCTCAATCCAGTTAAAGTTATCCGCTGTCAGATGGCTGTGGAACAGATCATCGTTGCTGCCAAGCACCACTTTATTCTCCTCCGGACGAATTTCCGTCACATAGAGAGACTGCGGCGCGGAAATACCAAGACCTCTGCGCTGACCGATGGTATAGCAGTAGTAACCCTTGTGGGTTCCCAGTACATTTCCGTCCTTATCCACGAAGTCACCCGGCTGACTGCTCTGCCCCGTAGTTTTCTCAATGAAGCTTCGGTAATCCCCGTCCGGGATGAAGCAAATGTCCTGGCTGTCTTTTTTGGCGGCGTTGAAAAAGCCCTGCTCCTCGGCAATCCGCCGGATCTCTTCCTTGGTATAACCTCCCAGAGGAAAGCAGGTGTGAGCCAGCTGCTCCTGCGTCAGTGAATAGAGCACATAGCTCTGGTCTTTGGCGCTGTCTTTCCCTTTCAGCAAATGATATCCCTGCCCGTCTTCTGTGATCCGGGCATAGTGGCCTGTGACCACCACGTCACACTGCAGCTCCCTGGCCTTCTGCCAGAGATGGGCAAACTTCAGATGACGGTTGCACTCGATGCATGGATTCGGCGTCATGCCGCATCGGTAGCTCTCAATAAAATTATCAATGACCTTTTCCTTGAAATCCGCCTTAAAATTAAACACATAATAAGGGATGCCCAGCTTCACAGCCACACTCCGAGCATCCTCTATATCACTCAGGGAACAGCAGGTCTTCTCCTGCTCCATTCCAATATCTTCATTATCATAGAGCTTCATCGTCACGCCGATACAGTCATAACCGGCCTCCTTCATCAGATAAGCCGCCACTGATGAATCCACGCCTCCGCTCATGGCGATCAAAGCTTTCTTTCCCATGTTCTCTTTCTCCCTATATACTATCGTTCTTCATCACATTTTTTGTTGATATGGATGGATGCTGCTTTTTCCTCCTGGCAGACTGCCGGGGACATATTGCGTTTCAGATAATCCTCCCCACATTCTTCCGCCACGTCCTGTATGGAGATCGGAGTGATCCCCAGAGCTGTCAGCAGCTGGCATCCTGTTTCTTTGCCCACATCCATAGCTTTTTGTACCGCCGCGATATCTCCTGTCACTCCTGCGACGAACTCATTCATCATCCGCAGATTATGACTGGGCGAACCGTACCAGACGATATCCACCGGCGCCGCCTTCACTGCTCTGTCCACAGCGGCAATGCCCACGCCCGCCGGCGCTGCGCCTACCACACCGAACGCTCTTCCCACAGGTGTTCCGAAAATCTCATGGAGCACCTCGCCCGCACGGGGCGTCACATGGGACTCCATATGCCCTACTTCGTTAATGTAAATACACTGAGACCAGTAATCAATATTATGCAGAGATTCCTCCACCACTTTTCTGGCATCAGAGATCGTCTCCGCTCCCAGTATAAAAAGGCAGCCCTGCCCGCACTGTCTTCCGGCGTCAATGGCCATCTCAAATCGAAGCAGCTTTGCATTGCACGCCTTCACCGCATCGTCAATGGCAATGGCCTGGGCCACCGTACCAGTTCGTGAAGAAATGATACCCAGAGCATTATATTTCTCCGGAATATCCAGAATCAGCCTAACCATCCCGTTTATATTTCCAATCATCAAACCTATCGTATGTGCTGCCGCTGTTCCGACAAACTGTTCCGCATCCGGAGTAAAATAATCTGCCATCTGTATCACCTGTCCCATGCTGTCTGTTTTAATCTGCTATTTATAAAATTATGTCATTTGTACACGAAAATGTATACAGCAATTTTATTATACCTTATGAAAACGGCGGAGTCAATTCCCATCTAAAAAATAGGAATTGACTCCGCCGCTTTTTGACAGCTTTTTCTGCATATACTGTACTTTGTTTCGTGCATTATCCGTTGCTTTTCTCATGTCTCTTTTCATTTCTTTTTCCGTACCATCTCTGCAACCGCAAGGACAGCCGCATAAAAAACGCCTGCCGTCGGCCAAATGATCCAGGTTCTGTACCACCAGCCTGTGAGAAGGCTGACAGCCAGGTAAACAGCGGTGATCGTACACCAGTATACTGTCGAAAGATGGTCGTTGCGTTTATTCTTCATTTTATTCTTACGGGCATAATCTCCTTCTTCCAGCAGTTTCTGATAGCTTCCGTAGATCATGCCGCTCCAGACGAACTGGAAGACGCCGAGAGCCACCAGAATCAGCAGCAGTGCCACGGCAAACACAAACACCACATCCGGTGCATTGAAGGCGGCGCCGATCAAAATCGGGATAACACTCAAAATGCACAGCACCACGCCGGAAGCCACCACTCCTCTGTAATAAGGCTCAAAGCTTTCTTTTTTGCACTCCACCAGCTTCCGGACGCCTTCTTCCAGAGACAGCAGTTCCTTTTCCATATATTCATAGCGATCCAGTTTCATGCCCTGCAGGATGAAAACCGACACGGCTCCCGCGATGATCAAAAGCAAAATCACCACGCCGATTCCTCCTGCCATATCCTCATTCATTGGAATGGCTTTGTATTCTGCCAGCCCGCCCAAAAGCACAAGGAGAACCGGAGAGACAATGCAGGCGGAGACCCCGACGGCAATTTTTTTGGCTGTCGCCTCCACAGTGTCCATGTATTGCTCCGCCTCTTCCTCTGTCACCTCTATGTTCTCTCTGGCTTCCGCTGTGTCTTCTCTCATCCTCATGGAATCTTCCGGATACTCTGCATTCCAGCTCCCGACTTGTTCTTCCTGCCAATTTCCCGTCTGCTCTTCTTCCAAAAAACCGGCTCTTTCCATCTGCTGCATCACGCCCGGTCTCTCTGATACCTCTCTCTCACTTTTCCAATCTCCGCTTTCTTCCTCAGTCTCTTTCAGAAGATAATCTGTGGTCACATCGAAAATTTCACTGAGCTTAAGAATTTTATCCAGATCCGGAATCGAAGCTCCGCTTTCCCATTTAGATACAGATTGACGGGAAATGTTAAGCTGCATGGCGAGTTCTTCCTGCGACCACCCTCTCTTTTTTCTCAGAGTCATTATTTTTTCTGCTAAATTCATATAAATCCTCCTGCAGTTAATTATACTATATGCCAGCCGGCCGGATTATCCGATCTTCATCTGCCGCCGCTCAGCATATCATAACTGGTATCTGCTGCAAGTATAGCAAAAAAACCGGTTGACAACTACCAAGTGCGCTTGGAAATGTGTCAACCGGCGGTTGCAATTACCTTAATCTAAAACTCCCGCACAGTAAAGACTGCCACTGACCTCGGACGCATAATAAACTGTCCGTCAATTCTCGTTTCTTCTCCTTCGTGATAAACATAACGTCCCGCGCCGTCGCCGTAAGTGTTGACACAGAGATACCAGGATCCCTTTTTAAGAGGAGGAAGCATGATCTCCACGTCCTTCCAGTAGGTATTCAGAGTGATGTAGACGATATCGTCCCGGCCTTTCTGTCGGTCATAACCGGCAAATCCCACGGAAATAGTTTTGGAATCTCCCGGCAGATTAATCTTATTGCCATCGATATCGTAGGCACGAATCGGTTCCATGCCGCAGACGGCATCCGGAAGCTTCCTGCTGATAACGATATGCTTTTTCCGAAATGCGATCATAAATTTAAAAAACTCAAACAGATTCCTGTTTTTTTCAAGCATATTCCAGTCCAGCCAGGAGATTTCATTATCCTGACAATAACCGTTATTGTTGCCATACTGCGTATTTCCAAATTCATCACCGGCCAGAAACATCGGCGTTCCCCGGCTGCATAAGAGAACGGTGCAGGCATTTCGGATCATCCGGAAGCGAAGCTTCAATACCTCCGGATCATCGGTATCTCCCTCGGCGCCGCAGTTCCAGCTGCGATTATCGTCACTGCCGTCAGTGTTATCCCAGCCGTTGCCCTCATTATGTTTTGTATTATATGAATAAAGATCATAAAGCGTAAAGCCGTCGTGGCAGGTCAGAAAATTTACACAGGAATTATAGCCGGCATAATTTCCTTTGTAATCGGAGAAAAATCCGCCATACATATCTCCTGATCCGACAATACGCCACATGGCGTCATTGGCCAGCCAGGCATCCCCCTTCAAATAGCTGCGCATGGTATCGCGGTATTTGCCGTTCCACTCTGCCCAGCGGTGGTGAGCCGGAAAGCTTCCGACCTGATACATGCCTCCGGCGTCCCACGCCTCCGCTATGAGCTTGACATTACTTAAAACCGGATCAAATGCGAGGCTGCTCAAAAGCGGCGGCATATTCATCGGCGTGCCGTCTTCGTTTCTTCCAAGGATACTGGCAAGATCAAAACGAAAACCGTCAATACGATAATTGACCGTCCAGTAACGGAGACATTCCAGAATCATCTGCCGGACAATCGGATGATTACAGTTAAGGGTATTGCCGCAGCCGCTGAAATTATAATAATTGCCATCCGGCGTCAGCATGTAGTACACTTTGTTATCAAATCCTTTAAAACAGAAAACAGGTCCCTTTTCATTTCCTTCGGCTGTGTGATTAAATACCACGTCCAGGATAACCTCTATCCCGTTTTCATGAAGCTCTTTGATGAGTTCTTTCAATTCCCATCCTTCATGATTAAAATTATCAGCGGAAGCATAGCTGGTATTCGGAGCAAAAAAGCTTACGGAATTATACCCCCAATAGTCCAGCAGCATTTTTCCGTCTATTTCTCTGGCATTTGCCAGCTCGTCGAATTCAAAAACCGGCATCAGTTCCACGGCGTTGATTCCCAGTTCTTTTAAATAAGGAATCTTTTCCTTCAGTCCCGCAAAGGTTCCCGGATTTTTCACCCCTGAGGAACTGTGCTGTGTAAAACCTCTGACATGAAGCTCGTATATGATCAGCTCGCACATTTCCTGTTTGGACTGCGGCATATCACCCCAGTCAAAAATGTCTTTTACGACCCGGGCATGATAAGCTCCCGCTTTTCCTTTTCCCCAGCGCCGCTGACCAGCCACCGCCCTGGCATAAGGATCCAGCAAAATATTTTTTTTATCAAAGATCAGTCCGTTTTCCGGGTCATAAGGCCCGTCTACCCGGTAAGCATACTCAAATTCCTCAATATCCAGATTAAATACTATCATAGAGTACACATCTCCGATCTTGTACTCTTCCGGAAATGGCAGTACAGCAAACGGCTCTTCCTCACCTTTTCGGAACAGCAGAAGCTCGCAGGAGGTTCCTCTGTTGGTGTGAACTGTGAAGTTTACGCCATTCTGGAGCGGCATAGCCCCATTTGTATCAAACAGTCCCGGCCGTACCGGAAAACCTGCAATTTCATCTATCGGTTTTATTGTTTCCTGCGATGTCGCCATATACGTATAATTATGTTCCTTCACCTTTTCCTCCTATTCGTCTCTTCCAGCCTGTTTTTGTCTTCTGTAATTCTCATCTTGGCGCGTGCCTGCTCTACCTGCCCTGCATCTTTTCCTCTCCGGAGCCGTCATACAGCTTCACTGAAACGGCCGAGTCCTTCGTAATCTGTTTTCTCGCCTCATTGGCTGCGTCAATGGCAAAAGATGCGCTGGGGCATCCCGGCTCGATTATATACACACCGGTCCGGAGATGAATCTTTGCTCCCGGAAACTTTCCGGACTGCGTTTTTTCGAACTCTTTATTGAGCCGGTCTATTTCTCCCAGAAAGTCACTCTGTTTTTTATACGGGATAAGAAGCAGAAACTGATCGGAAACCACCCGGGTAAAAAAGACTTCTTCCTCATTTTCCAGCTTCTCAATGAAAAAGTTGCTGTACTCTTTTAACAGCTGATCTCCCACACAATATCCAAACTTTTTGTTGAACGATTTAAAACCTATGAAATCGCTGTAGAGCATAAGATGGGAATTCGCATAATCTCCCAGAATAAAATGCTCCGCCTCAATACGGAATCGCGAAAAAGTCATCAGCCCCGTCAGGCTGTCATAATCTGTCCAGTACGTTTCCCTGTATTCATCCCGGTTTCCTTCCTGCTTTCTTGCCAGATGCGCAGAAATAATCTTAGTCACCTCTCCAAGCTCTTTCCGGTTCTGCTTAGACCAGTAACGTTTTTCCCTGCATACCACATATGATATGGCGCCGGTATATTTTCCTTCCAGATACATGGCTGCGTAAAGCACCGTCTTTGCCTCACCCTGCATCAGTAAAGCGGCTCCGCCCGGCGAATACATACCCATATTGTCACACTGCAGAACTGTGGTCTGATACTCATCGTAGCTCTGAAATAGTGTGATAAAATCTTCTTTGGTAAAATTCCCCGGCTCATCCAGCACTTCCGGAGCATATTCCGACACCCATTGATACTGTCTCCCTGCACTTTTTTCTTTGATGTCCGTACGGATGACTGTGATCCGGTCAAGCTGAAAACGATAACCGATGACCTCCATCAACAATTTCATAGCCGCGGTAAAGCTGCTCATCTTTTCAAATATCTCAAATGCGGTGGAGATGATATCATTGTGCAGATAACGAATATCTATATTTCCCTTTGGAGATTTATCCGTCTCCATGAGTTCAAACCGCTGAAGATTATCACAAAATACGTAACAGTTCCGTCCATTCTCTTTAGCACGGTACAGAGCCCAGTCCGCATTTTCAAACAACTGATCATAGGTGTAACCCGACACATTTTCTTTCAGGAAACAGACGCCCATACTGCAGGTCATGGCGTAATCCTTTCCTTCAAAATGAATCTCCCGCACTGCTTTCACGAGCTGCATGGCTTTTTTTACCAGCGTCGCATGGCTGATATCTTTCAGGAAAACGACAAATTCGTCTCCTCCCGGACGCATAATCACATCTTTCGCATCAAACATCCTTGTCAGAAGCCGCGCCAGCTCCACCAGCACCTGATCTCCGAAAAGATGCCCGTACCTGTCATTGGCCTGCTTAAAATAATCCACATCAATGACCATCATCCCACAGGTGGCATAAGGGTCTTTATTTTTAAGATATTCATTGATCAGCTCTTTGCCGAAAAAATGATTGTACAGAGAAGTCAGTGAATCTTTCATCGCCCGCTCTTCCAGCAGTGCTTCTCTGTCCTTCGCCGTGGTAATATCTTTCACAAGAACAGAAAGCCTCACCGACGCATCTACTCCCCCAACCGGAATAGCCTGAAAAAGAAGCCTGATGGTTTTTTGATCATGTAAAAGGCGTACCTCCGTCTCTCCTCTTATCTTCCCCTGATAAAAATCTTTCATTTTCCACCGGTCTTCCGGATGAATAAAAGAATCATGCTGTAAATATTCCAAATAATCAGAAATCTCTTTTTTCACCGTAAGGGTGTCATCATAAAATATAAGCCGGTCTTCTTTGACAAGATATTCACAGAACACCATCCCGCAGTTTTTTAAAATGGCACTTAATATTTCTTTCTTCTGTTCACATTCATTCCTTTGCATATATCTCACTTCCGATACCTGACACCGACATGTTTTTTGTCTTTTACAGTAATAAATTATATTAAAACGTTTCTATTCTATCATATATAATTACGGTTTTCCATGAAAAAATATGCATAAAAACGAGCATAAAATGAGCCATATTTCTGAAAATCACTGACAGAAATATGGCTGTAACTTTTTTTCGGCACTTTAACCAGTCTTTTTTGTCTTTCCCGCCGGCTCTTCCTGCGGCTTTACAAAGGTCTCGCTCTTTTTTACACCGTCCGGCTCTGTATAGCCTTTCTCCATGAACAGACATTTCTTCGGGCAGGCGGTCACGCAGCTTCCGCACTGCACGCAGTCGAACCGGTCGATAGTCCAGGTCCCGGCCTTCCGGTCCACCACGATGGCGCCGGAAGGACAGGAGCGCATGCAAAGACCGCAGGAAATGCAGTCTCCTATCTCAATACGCACATGCCCCCGCATCCGCTCCGGGTAATCTGCCGGCTCAAAAGGATACTGCGTCGTTGCCGGTCTCCGGAACAGATTTTTAAGCATTCTTCCCGCCAGGGTAAACGCTCTTATTTTATCCATATGATTTCTCCTTTCCCGTAAACAGGCTTCTCTACCGCTCTGTGCAGCTGATACACGGATCGATGGTCAGAATCAGCACCGGAACATCTGCCAGCTGGCAGCCTTTAAGCGTCTCTACCAGCGGAGGAATATTGCTGGTAGTCGGGGTTCGCAGCCGGAAACGATCCAGAAATTTTGTGCCGTTTCCTTTGACATAATAAATTGCTTCTCCGCGTGGCTGCTCAATTCGCAGAAAATATTCTCCTGACGGATTTCCCTTCACCGGCACATGGATATCTCCTTCCGGTATCTTTCCTATGGCCTCGCGAATCAGATCAAAAGACTGAAACAGCTCTTTAATCCGCACCACACATCGGCCGTAACTGTCTCCATCCGTGCATGTAACCGGCTCCATTGACAGATTCTTATATGCGCCGTATCCCAGCATTCTCACATCATATTCCACGCCGCTGGCCCTGAGCATCGGCCCCACCGCACCAAGAAGAATCGCATCATCTTTTTTAAGAATCCCGGTTCCTTTCAGACGGCTCTGCACAGTATAATCTTTTAAAAAAGTATCAACCAGCGGTTTGATATCTCTTTCAATGTCTTTTATTGTCTCCAGCAGATGTTTTAACATACTGCTGTCCATATCTTTCTGAACACCGCCCACCTGATTCACCGAGTGGATGATTCTCCCTCCTGTCGTCTCATCAAACATATCAAGGATCTTTTCCCGCACTCTCCAGCTCTCCATGAAAAGGCTCTCAAATCCAAGGGCGTCGGCCAGAAGTCCCAGCCAAAGAAGATGACTGTGTATCCGGCTCATCTCTACCCAGATTACCCGCAGATACTGCGCCCGCTCGGGCACATCAATTCCCATGACATTTTCTACTGCCATACAGTAGCCCAGCCCATGTCCGCAGCTGCAGATACCGCAGATTCTCTCTGCAATATACACATACTGTTTAAAATCTTTCTTTTTTACCAGCGTTTCCAGTCCCCGGTGAACGTATCCAATGCTCGGAACTGCGCCCACCACAGTCTCATCCTCCAGCACCAGATCCAGATGAATCGGCTCCGGCAGTACAGGATGCTGGGGACCAAAAGGTACTATGCTTCTCTTTGCCATCTTTCCCTACTCCTTTTCCTTAAACGGCGTCTCTTCCTCGATCCGGTACAGTTTATCTTTGTAATCCGGCTTGATATGAGTGATATTTACTCCAAAAAGTTCTTTTGCCTCGTTCTCCTGAAGAAATGCACAGGGATAAATCTGTGTGATGCTGGCCACTTCTTCATCTCCATAAGCTACAAAACGATATGTCCGCATGTCATACCCTCTGCAAAAAGAATAGCTCATCTCGCAGCCGCCTTCTACTGAGGTCGCGCATATCTGAACCAGCCGCCATTTTTCCGTCCTCATCTTCACAATGGCAGGGAAGAACTGCCTTGCATTAATTTCTCTGATATCATTTTTTTCTTCCATCCCTGTCACCTCTCCTTCTCTTCCGGCGTTTTCATGACCGCCTGCTTTTCATCGAGTACCGCAAGAGCTTTTACAACACCGTCTATGATCGCTTCCGGACGGGCGGCGCACCCCGGTACATACACATCCACCGGAATGACTGTGTCAATCCCGCCCCGTATATTGTAGCATTCTTTAAATACGCCGCCGGTACAGGCGCAGATCCCCACCGCCACCACAACTTTTGGCTCCGGCATCTGGCTGTAAAGCTGTTTGACCACTCTCTCTGTCTGGCTGTTGACTCCGCCTGTGATCAGCAGGATATCCGCCTGAAAAGGATCTCCTGTATTAATAATACCAAACCTCTCGATATCATACTTGGGCGTCAGACAATCCAGCACCTCTATGTCGCATCCGTTGCAGCTGCTGGCGTCATAATGAAGCAGCCACGGTGATTTTGATACTTTACCCATGTTCTTTCCCTCCTGCTCATTTATCCAGCATCAGAATCAATATATTTACGCCTCCCGCCACCAGAGTAACTACCCAGCAGCTGTAAAGAAGCGTCTTCCATTTTACACGGGCGCTGACATTGTCCCACAGCGTCTCCAGAAAGAAGATCACCGCGCAGAGCAAAAGCGCCACGATCCAGCTCCACCATGTACTGTTCACAAAAAACAGGAAGAAGATACCGAGGAGCAGAACCATCTCATAATATTCCGCAATATTCATAATGGCAAGAGTCGTGCCGGACATCTCCGTGGTCAGGCCCTTTACCATCTCCTGATGGGCGTGATGGCTGGTGGAAAGGTCAAAAGGCGACTTCCGGAACTTGATGGCTGTGGTAAACATAAAGCCTGCCAGAAGTCCCGGCATCCACAGTACCGCGCTTATATCCTCCCGAATAATGTCCGATACCAGAAAAGATCCCGTGGTAAGATAAAATCCTACCGCCACCAAAAGAGTCAGCGGCTCATAAGCCATCATCTGCAGCATCTCCCTGCTGGAACCCATATTAGAATACGGCGACGAATCACTGGATGCCGCCATAATAAGAAACATATCCGCAGTACTCAGAATGAAGAGCACCATAAGAAGATCCGCTCCAGCAAAAAGCATGCTTCCGGCGATCATCAGAATCACCAGATAGCTCATGTTGAGGAACAGCTGCACATTATTAACGCCGATCCTTTCTTTGGAAAACAGTTTACCCAGATCATAAAACGGCTGCAGAAGCTTCGGTCCCTTTCTCCGCTGCATTCTGGCGCTGATGATACGGTCAACGCCGTCCAGAAGTGCGCCGACAAAAGGGGCAAAAATCAGATAAGCCAGCACAAAAATCACTTTCACCATGACACACCTCCAATGACAAGACAGATTCCGATGACCAGCACCGCCGCTGCGATGATGATTGAAGGAATCCGCAGATGCCTCCGTCCGAACTCAAATCGCAGATACCAATTGCTCAGATATAAATGTTCTTTTTCCCCGTAACTGTTAGTAAAGAACCGGTTGTCTCCCTCGTTGATACCGTTCATATAAATCGGAACCAGCTCCGTGTGGGAGCGGCGGCTGATAAAGAACATGGCGACCGGAACCACAAAGATGGAAACCAGCATGATCGCCATTGTAGCCAGCACACTCATGGAAAGTACATCTTTGGAATTGCCGAAAAGCTGGCGTACGATTGGGTTGACAAGCCATCTTGCCACCAGAGGCAGAAGCAGACACATGAGCAGCATGACGCAGGCGTGAAACAGCATGGACAGATACTCGTCTTTTCTTGTCACATCCTTAACTGTATCCCTCGGGATATGCCGGCAGAGCAGTTTGGATAACCATTTTGTCCAATAAAACATCGTCGTCGCGCTGCCATACGCGATACACAGAACCAGCACTACATTTCCTGAATCCACAAACGCCTTGAGCGCCACCCATTTGGAAATCAGCATCCCGAACGGCGCCAGATACATGCCTGCAATGCCAATGCCCATGATATAGGCCAGACGAGGCACACGGATGATGAGGCCATGCATATCCTCAATGTCTCTGGATCCCAGTGTATTTTCCGTGGCGCCCACAGACTGGAACAGCATGGATTTGCTGACCGCATGGAACATCATAAGGAAAATGGCAGCCCACACAGTCTCCTCCACTCCAATACCTGAACAGGCCACAATCAGTCCCAGATTAGAAATGGTGGAAAAAGCCAGCACTTTTTTTGCATCATTCTGTGCAATGGCCATCATACTTGCCATAATAAACGTAAGACCCCCGATACTCGATACGATGAGACCCACCAGATTACCGGAAAGCGCCGGAGAAATCCGGATCAGCAGATAAACGCCGGCTTTTACCATTGTCGCACTGTGCAGAAGAGCGCTGGACGGCGTCGGCGCCACCATGGCTCCCAGCAGCCAGGTGGAAAACGGTAGCTGTGCCGATTTGGTCAGTCCAGCCAGCGACAAACACATCAGAGGAAGAAGCGCTCCCGTACTCACCACTTCCGTAAGCTGCAGCGATTCCTGTCCCAGTGCCATCAGGACTATGGCTATGGCAAAGCCTAAACCCCCCAACAGATTCATCCACAGAGCACAAAAACTGTTTCCTACCGCTTCTTCCGCGCGGGTATAGCCAATCATTAAAAAAGAAATAACACTGGTAATCTCCCAGAAAAAATAAATCCAGATAAGATTTTGTGAAAGCACCAGCCCGAACATAGCGGCAAGGAACAGAAACAGCATGGAAAAGAAAAATGGCTGTCTGTCTTTTACATCTTTATGATGCTGGTGATACCCCTTCATATAGCCAACTGTATAGATGCAGATAAAACCTCCGATAAACGCAATGATAATACACATCAATATCGTTAGCCAGTCCACCATCATATGCGGTCCCTCCGTCACCTCCGCGGTAAATTCCACGTACAGCACCAGCACCGTCTGCAGTATGGACAGAATCATGGGGAGCACCCTTTTGTACCGGACACTCAGCCAGACGATCAGACACATAAGAAAGATATCTCCCGCCGTCATCAAATGGTCGATGGTCTCTGTCCGTGGATAGAACATCCATGTCTTCGCTCCGCCGCCAATCCAGTCCGCAATAAACACAACCGTCATGGCCATGATCGCTCCGGCACCCGCATAGACAATATAACCCCGTATTTTTTCATTTCGGACTATCTGAAAAACCACTGCCAGCACTGCCGGAATTCCAATCAGGAATGGTATCATCGATGTTGTCCTCCTTTCATTTCCTCTCTTTTCAGGCAGTAGTCAGAAACTGCCCTTTTTCTATATATATCACCCTGATTTTAATCCTCATTCACAAATTTTACAAGACTTCTGCCGGATTTTGTGTTTATTTTAACTAATAATGTGATAAAATGTCTCTGAGATAAATTACAAGATCACAGGAGAACATCCATGCATGAATTGAGTATAACCGAACATCTTCTCAAAGACTGCATCAGAGAAGCGCAGGCGCAGAACGCATCAAAAATCCGGAGCATCCGGCTGTGCATCGGAACTCTCCGGGGCATCGTACCTGATTGTATCCAGATTTATATGGACATGCTGTCAGAAGGGACTATCGCTGAAGGAGTACGCATCGAATCCGAGACCCTTCCTATCCGGGTGCGCTGCATGGACTGCGGAAAAGAGGGAGAAATCACTCCCCATCATCTGGAGTGCCCCCATTGTAAGAGTCTGCGCCTTACGCTCCTGTCCGGAAAAGAGTTTTACATAGAGAGTCTGGAGATTGATGTAGCAGAGAACACAAGCAAAACTGCACAGGAGGCGAATATCCATGGAAATAAAAATACTGCATCAGGTCATGGAGTGGAATGAGGATGTCAGCGAAGAAGTAAAAGATACCCTGGCTTCCCGTCACATCTGTATGATTAACGTTATGGGAAGCCCCGGCGCCGGGAAAACCAGCCTGATTTCTGCTTTGATCGAACGGCTGCGCAACGATTTCCGTATCAGTGTCATTGAGGGGGACATCGCAGGGCAGGTGGACGCCGAGCGAATTGCCAGCCTCGGCATTCCCGCTGTTCAGCTGAATACGGACGGAGCCTGCCATATCGAGGCCATGAGCATCCGGCATATCCTTCCCGAACTTCCTCTGGATGACCTGGATGTTATTTTTGTGGAAAACATCGGCAATCTGGTATGTCCTGCCGAATTCCGCATCGGCGAATCTCTCCGCATTACTCTCCTGAGTATCCCGGAGGGAGACGACAAAGTAGAAAAATATCCCCTCATGTTCACAGACACTGATTGTCTTGTCCTTAACAAATATGATATGCTGCCTTATTTTGATTTTGATGAGGCAAGGATCCGCTCCAACTACGAGACGGTCAACCCAAACGCCCCTCTTTTCTGCGTCAGCAGCAGAACCGGGGACGGACTGGGAGCGCTGGCAGCGTTTCTTTCTGAACAGATCCATAAAGCGCAGCATCCCGAAGAGTCCTGCGCAAATCATGGAGCAGCGTCCGGGAATCAGTTAAAAAATAACCATTGAACAATGCTGCCGCAATCCTACCGGCTTCAGGCGGTGGGATAAAAAATACGAAGGGAGTACAATAATATGTGTCTGGCAATGCCCATGAAAATCAACGAAATAGACGGTCCTCTGGCCCGCTGCGAGGCCGGCGGACTCTCTCAGAATATCCGCATTGATTTCATCACGGACCCAAAACCCGGGGATTACGTCATGGTTCATGCGGGATTTGCTATCGAAAAAATGTCAGAAAAGGAAGCCCTGGAAAATATCGAGCTTCTTGAGGAAATAAAAAATGCTTTATGAAAACTGGTTTAAAAATCCGGGGGATGTGCCGTTTCTCCTTAAGAAAATCACTGAGTACAGCAAACAGACCGGCCCCATCCGTCTGATGGAGGTCTGTGGAACTCACACCATGTCCATCGCCCGCAGTGGGATCAAAAGCGTTCTGCCGGAAAATGTACAGCTTCTCTCCGGCCCCGGCTGTCCGGTCTGCGTCACCCCCGCCAATATCATCGATATGATTCTCTCTCTGTCCGAACGGGAAGATATTCTGATCACCAGCTACGGAGATCTTCTCCGGGTTCCCGGTTCCATCCGGGGAGACAATCTTTTGAAACGCCGCGCTGGCGGCGGGAATGTAGAATCCGTCTACTCGCCCATGGACGCGCTCCGGCTGGCCGAAGATCATCCTGAAAAGGAAGCTGTCTTCCTTGGCGCAGGCTTTGAGACCACCGCACCCGGAACGGCCGCCTGCCTTCTGGAAGCTGCTTCCCGCCGCCTCGATAACTTTTCTGTACTCTGCCTGTTAAAACAGACCGAACCAGCCCTGCGCTCCCTCATCGAATCCCCGGATTTTGCCGTCAGTGGATTCCTCTGTCCGGGACATGTGGCCGCTATCATCGGAGCGGATCGTTTTTCTTTTCTGCCCGGCGACTACCGGCTGCCTGGCGTTGTGGCCGGCTTTGAAGCTGCAGACCTGCTTTGCTCTATTCTGGAACTGACACGGATGCTTGCCGAAAACCGCCCGGCTCTCAAAAACGAATATACCCGCCTCGTCCGGCCGGGAGGTAATCCAGCGGCTCTTTCTCTCATGGAAAAAGTCTTTCGTCCGGCGCCGTCCCGCTGGCGGGGACTTGGATACATTGACGGCAGCGGTTATGCCATCCGGGACGAGTACGCCTCCTGGGACGCCATGCAAAAGTTCTCTCTGAAGCCCCCGGCAGAAACCGAGATTCCCGGATGTCAGTGTTCCGGCGTTATCCGCGGCGTCGTTCGTCCTGCAGACTGCCCGCTGTTTGGGAATATCTGCTCTCCAGCCAGCCCGGTTGGCCCTTGCATGGTATCCGGAGAAGGCGCCTGCGCCGCAGCGTATCAATACGGATAATTGTGGATATAACTATCGTTTCCGTCTGCAATAAATAATTATAAGTTAAATTATTTTATCGACAAATATGAAAAATAAAACAACAAGTAATACAATGATGAATACCAACACAAAAAATATAGATAAACATAACACAGAAATTATGAGCGAACGCATCACTCTGGATTATGGCAGCGGCGGTCTGAAAACGGCAGAGCTGATTGACAGCATTCTCCTGCCCGCCTTCGATAATCCCGCTCTGGCTTCTCTGGGTGACGGAGCACTGCTGAAAGGAAACAGGCAGCTGGTTTTCTCCACCGACAGTTTCGTGGTCACTCCGTGGCGATTTCCCGGCGGCGATATCGGAAAGCTCTCTGTCTGCGGTACTGTCAATGACGTCTGTATGGCAGGAGGCGAGCCAAAATATTTAAGTCTTTCCTTTATTCTGGAAGAAGGCTTTCTTTTTGCCGATTTCCGGAACATCGTATCTTCCATCGCCGAAGAAGCAAAAAAGGCAGGCATCTCCATCGTCACCGGAGATACCAAAGTAGTAGAAGCCGGCAAGTGTGACGGTATCTATATCAACACTGCCGGCATCGGCTTCCAGAGAGCCTGCCTGCCAGGCAAGACCGGCATCCGCCCCGGCGACGCGGTTCTTATCAGCGGTACCATAGGGTGCCACGGCACTGCGGTCATGATGGCCCGCTCCGGCCTGCTGACTGCGGACAGCCCTCTGGTCTCTGACTGCCGCCTTCTGCACGAGATCAGCGCAGCGGCGCTTACCGCCGCCGGCGCCATGAGACATGGTTCTACGACACCTGATTCTATGCCGCATCACATGTCTGACGCCATCCGCATCATGCGCGATCCCACCAGAGGCGGCGTCGCCACCACTCTCAACGAATTTACGGAACAGATGCCTTTCTCCATCGAACTGGATGAGTCTTCTCTTCCTTTTGATACTTCAGTGGAAACAGCCTGTCACATGCTGGGACTGGACCCACTCTACTGCGCCTGTGAAGGACGGATGCTTGTGGTCTGTGCCTCGGAGGCTGCCGCGCAGATTCTTACCGCCATGCAGAAGACTCCCGGCGGAGAACATGCCGCGCAGATCGGCACTGTCACAAAAGAAATGCCAGGCAAGGTTATCCTGAAAACCTCCATCGGCGGACGGCGCATTTTATCCAGACTGACCGGTATCCAGCTGCCCAGAATCTGCTGAGACAGCCGGCCCGTCAAATGCTGAGGCGGCGGCACAGACCTGCGCAAAGATAACGCGCGGTTCCGGTCCGCAGCCTCCTCCCCTCTTCCTTCATAATCACAGATTTATTATATATTTGCGATACAATACGGTAAATATCCGTAAGGGAACAGTATTTACAGATATGTTGAGAAAACATATAATAGACAAGATTTTGTACACAAAAAAGTAATGGAGGAAATTTATGAATAACAGAAAAAGCTCAGCTATTCTTTTAGGCGCGCTGACCGCTGCCATCGTCTTTCTTAATTATTATCTGGTCATACACAGAATACATTTCTGGGGATTGTTCTACGAATTTTCCAGCAATATCAATAATCCACGAGCTGTTCTCAGCTCCGCGGTATTAATTGGAGGGCTTACATATATTGTCATGGCTTTCCTGCGTTTCCGGAACGGAAATATGCCTGTCATTATGATCGTCCTCCCCCTGCTTTCCATTATATTATACCGGTTTATTTTTGAATATAACTCTCTGGGGCTTATTCTTCCTCTTATCACTATGGTGATTCAATTTGTTCTGGGTATTGTCCCGACGCTCCTCTGGGTGATGATAAACTGGGTACTGCGTCTGCTGCCCCTTCCGTCGATGATTCACACGGCGCTGTCTGTCGCTATAGCTGCAGTGCTTGCCGTGGGTACAGCCTTTCTTTTCAGCCGAAAAGTAAAGTACAAACGAAAAAAAATCATTAAAACCAAACGAGGAAAAAATAAACACTCCTCTACCCACACAGAAGTCATTTCTGAACCGGGACAGCAATTATACCAGCCGGTTACCGGCCACGCTTCCGGCACTGACAGCAGCGCGGCAGAAGAGATCGACCAGCCGGCCGCAGAACAGACAGGCAGCCAGAACCTGAATAACATTTATGAGAAACACGGATACCACGTAAGTGGACAGATCAACTGGACCGGCAGTATGCAGGAAGGTTCCTGTTCCATAGACCTCTCTCTCCAATGCCGTACCGTACCGGATCATGTTTACCGGATTACCGGAAACGGATGGGAAAGCTCAGCTTCTCTCACAGGCGTCCTTCAGGTCAACGCCGTTGCAGAAGCGATCAACGGGACAGATCAATACGACATCAGCGGAACCATCCAATACGATGAAACTGCTTTTGCCAGAGTGGAACTGCATTTATCTGACAACGCGCAACGGATATCCTATGTTATTAAAGGCGAAATCAGTAATTTCTCAGCCTCTCAGCCGGGTTACCGCCGCGTATATCTGATTTTTGAAGACCTGCAGAATCAAAATGATTTTTATGCCGAAGGTTCCTATGAATCAAACGGCCTTCACTAAAAAACAGTCTTGTTCCGGATATAATGTCCGAAACAAGACTGTTTTTTCTCTGTCATTTTGTCTCTATCCTCTGTATCCATGCGCGCATGCCCACAGTAGCCGGCTGCCTTATCCCTGATGATGACCGCAGTCGCTATGTCCATGACAATGCCCTTCTCCCTCATGGTGGCCGCATCCGCCTTCACCATGTTCATGCTCATGATGTGCGCACCGGGTATCCGGGTCATAGTCAAGATTGCCGTTGAGAAATGCCTCAACCGCCGCGTCAGCAGTCCCGCTCACTCCCGGATACAACTTGATACCCGCCTCATCGAGAGCCATCCGGGCGCCGCCGCCAATTCCTCCGCAAATGAGCATATCTGCTTTCAGTCCGGCCAGGAAACCTGCCAGAGCTCCATGTCCATTTCCGGCAGTATCCACTACCTCTTCATGAACCACCTTTCCATCTTCCACATCATAGATTTTCATCTGGCTGGTATGTCCAAAATGCTGATATACATTTCCATCCTCGTAAGTTACTGCAATTCTCATAATATATGCTCCCTTCTTTTTCTTCGATCTTTCCATTTGTTCATCCGAAAATTCCGGCTGCGTCCACCGGCAGCGCCGCCCACAGCCTCGTTCTCCGGCATCCTTTCCCCGGCAGATCTGGTAATTTCCCCCGGCGATCCGCAGCTGCTTTCCATTAACCAGACAATCCGCAATCTTATAGCGGGCCTTTTCATAAATCTCTGTCACTGTCGTCCGGGAAATATCCATCTGTGCAGCGCACTGGGCGTGGGTCTTTTTCTCATAGTCCACCAGGCGGATCACCTCATATTCATCCACCGTCAGCGAAACTTCTTCCACCCCGTCCCTGCCACATGGAGCGAAACGGTCAAACGCCGGTTCATCGCACACACGCCGGCATCGGCTGGGTCTTGCCATCCGGTCACCTCCGTTCACATCATTTACGACATATGTCGATAATATTATGACACAAATGAACGAATTAATCAAGAGAATCAGGAACAATTTTCTTACAGATACCTCTCCATATTCTCAAAAATTACATAGTACGCGTTGGCATACATGTGGATTCCCTCCACGGTAAATTCCTTTTTGAGCCGTCCGTGCTCATCCCGGAGTCCTTCGCTGACATCAATAAAATGCAGTCCCATCTCCGCTGCCAGTCCGGCAATCCGCTGGTTCGCTGCCTCAATGTTTTTGTTGTTCCGATTGGTGAAGGAGGCCGCTCCCTGTTCACAGCGGGAAAGTTTATCTGTCTCATTGACCGGATAGTAGGCCATGACATAAACTTCCGCCTGCGGCAGCCGCTCTTTGATCTGAGTGAGAATCCTGCCATAGTTTGCCAGCAGCGCGTCCTCCGAATAGTCCGTCGCGCCGATATCATTAGTCCCGATATTAATAAAAATCCGGGACGGCTCCAGATCAAACACCATGGTATCCATGTGATTCAGCATATCCAAAGTGGTAAATCCGCTCACGCCCCGATTATATATCCGGTACGAAAGTCCTTTTGTCATAAGGATCTCATTGACCGGAAACTGCTCCATCAGCGAGGAACCGGTAAAAAGAATCTGCCCCTTTCCGGCGTACTGATTCAGGATACTCAGTTTCTCAATACGTTCCTGCTGTTCTTTTTGAACCCGGAGAGCTTCCCGGGCTTCCCACTGTTCTTGATTCATTTTTTATCATTCCTTCCTTCGCTTTCTTTGCTCTACATACAATATCCGTGCTCCGCCATATGGAATCAAAACACCAGCTGCACCAGCAGCATATAGCATATGGTTCCACCTGCGATGGACAAAAGCATCTGCCGCTTCCAGAGATGCAGTGCAATGACCAGAACAATGGAAATCAGCTCCGGTATCCCGTGACTTCCCGTGAAGATGCTCACGTTTCGCAGGCAGTAGATCACGAGCAGGCCGAACACGGCGGAGGGCAGAACTTTGCCCAGATACTGCACATATTTCGGCACGGGCTTGTCTGCCGGAAAAACAATAAATGGCAAAAAACGTGTGATGGCAGTGCCGAGAACCACCATGGCGATGGTGATGATTTGCTGTAAAAGAGTCATACTATACCTCCTTCTTTTTCTATGGTGCCCCGCAGAAGGGTCAGTACGCCCAGCATGGCGAACATAGACGGGATGATAAAGTTATCAGCGCCAAAGGCCAGCAGGCACAGAACAGAAAGGCCGATGCCGATCAGCGCGCTGGTATGCCGTTTCTCTTTCAGCCACTGTTCCAGGAAAATTACCACAAACATGGCGGTCATGACAAAGTCAAGTCCCTCTGTGTTGAAATGTATCAAAGATCCGAAGATACCTCCCAGCGTCGCGCCGAAGAACCAGTAAAAATGGTTCAGCAGCGTCACAAAAAACATGAACCAGCCTCTGTCCACGTCGTCCGGTATATCGGCGGTATAGTTGATGGAAAAACTTTCGTCGCACATGCCAAAAATCAGGTATATTTTCTTCCATCCGATTCCCCGGAATTTTTCCAGCATGGATATGCCGTAAAACAGGTGGCGGGCATTGATCATGAGGGTCATGGCCAGCGCCTGCAGCGGATTAAACGCTCCCAGCAGCAGGTTTACCGCCACAAATTCCACCGAACCCGCAAAGATGGTGATGCTCATAAGCATCGGATACCAGAAGCTGAATCCGGAGACATTCATGTAGATTCCATAGGTCAGCCCCAGAAACCAGAAACCGGCAAAGATCGGTATCGTATAAGGAAATGCGGTTACAAAAGCTTTTTTTATTACGTCTGATTTTTTCTCTGATTGTATATAAGGTTTTGTATGCATTGGTTTTCTCCCTTTAGTAAATCTCCTATTTCCTCGTGAGAAGGCAGACCGTCTCCATCTCCTCCGTCATCGGGAACATGTCAACCGGCTGTATCTTCTTTACGCGATATCCGTTGCCAGCCAGATATCCGAGATCCCGTTTCAGGGTTTCCGGATTGCAGGAAATGTACACCACTTTTCCCGGTTTCAGGCGCAGAAGGGAGTCCAAAAACTTCCGGTCGCTGCCGGCGCGGGGCGGGTCCATGAAGACCACGTCGGCCTTCTGTCCGGCCGCCGCCATTTTGACCATGAATTCTCCGGCATCCGCTTTATAAAAACGAATATTTTTTATTTTGTTCATCTTGGCATTGGCGATGGCGTCGCGGACTGCATCGCCGTTTAGCTCGACGCTGATCACTTCTTTGGCCTTGCCGCTGGCAACCATACCGATGGTTCCGATGCCGCTGTAGGCATCAATCACTCTCTCCTTGCCGGTGAGTTCCGCATATTCCATGGCTTTACGATACAGCACCTCTGTCTGCACAGGGTTCACCTGATAAAAGGATTTCGGTGAGATCCGGAACCGCTTGCCGCATAAAATGTCCTCTATGTATCCTTTTCCGTAGAGAACCTGCTGCTTGTCGCCGAGCACCATGCTGGTGCTGCGGTCATTGACATTGGCCACAATGGTCGTGATCTCCGGGTGCAGCTTCCGGAGTGCTTTGACAAAATTATTTTTTGACGGAAATACCGGGGACGCTGTCACCAGCACCACCATAATCTGTCCGGTATGGTATCCGGTCCGGATTAAAATGTGCCGCAGGAAGCCGTAACCGGTATCCTCGTTATACGCCCGCATCTTAAAGGACTTCATCAGACCGGCCACCGACTGCATGATTGCGTCGGCTTTCTGATCCTCGATGAGGCAGGAATCCACCCGGACAACCCGGTGACTCTTCGCCTCATAGATGCCCGTGTATCCGTTCCCTCTGCGGTCCGCCGCCACCACGCCGTGTACCTTATTGCGGTAATGATACGGGTCCTTCATGCCAATCATCGGCTGCACTCTGCAGAACGCTCCCAGCAGACTTTCCTCCCGCTGCTGCTTCCGCTCCAGCTGCTTCTTATAAGGCAGGTGCACATACTGACAGCCGCCGCATTTCTTCTCATATGGGCAGACCGGAGTCTTGCTTGCGGATAATGAACTGCTCCCGTTTCCCTGTTTATTCTTTTTGTCCTGTTTTTGATTATTTTTATTCTTTATAAATTTTTCTTTATTGTCTGTTCTCATATTTTTCATTTTCTATATTCTTTCCCGCACAGCTGCGCCTGTTGATTCCATCATTATTCGGTTTTCCTGTAAATCCTTTCATCGCTTTACTCTCTCAGCTCCCGGTACGTCTCCAGATACCTCTCTTCCACTTCCCGCCGCGGCATCTCCGAGAATACCGGGCGGCTTTGGAGGCCTGCGCCCGGATTGCCGCAGCCGACGCCCATGTAGTGGAGGAACTCAAAGTACAGCAGGGTTTTGTCTATTTCTTTGACGGCTTTTTGCTCCGCTTCGCTGGGCGTCCGCCCGGCGAACTTCCGATAGATCATGTCGAGCAGATGGTCTTCTGCTTCCCGGTAGCCTTCCATCCGGGCCTTCACCGGCTGGATGAAGTCTCCGAGGTAGGCTTCCGCTCCGTCGTGAAGCAGGCAGAAAAGCTGCGTCTGCCGGGGCAGGTTTCTCGCTTTTGCTTCCGCAGCACATTCCAGGCAGTGCTGCGCCACCGTATGTACTTCGGGAAAATGTCCGTTGGCCCGGCTGATCATAGACAGGGCGTGGGCGATATCTTCGATGCGCACCTGCTCCGGCTCGGGAGCCAGCGGGTCCATAAAAAGACCGGTATATGTCATGATATTCATTTTATTTTCCTCCCGGTATAAAATAACGCAGACAGCTTTCCGCCATCTGCGTTATTGTCATTTGTCATCAATGATGCAACAATTATTTCGCCACGATATTCACAATTCTGCCCGGCACGTAGATCTCCTTGCGGATGGTTCCGGTCAGCTTATTGCCCAGAGCCTCTTTTGCCTTGGCAAGGACGTCATCTTTGTCGGCGTCTGCCGGGATGAAGATGGTGCATCGGGTCTTTCCGTTAACCTGTACAGGAATCTCAATCTCGTCGTCCTTCATGGCGTCCTCATCGTATTCCGGCCAGGTCTGATCAAATACGGAATCTGTGTGGCCGAACTGCTCCCACAGCTCCTCTGCGATGTGCGGAGCAAACGGAGCGAGAAGGATGATATAGGTCTCCAGAGTGTTTTTGTCCACGCCGCCTTTTTTGCTCAGATCGATGAGCTTGTTGTTGTATTCCATGAAACCGCTGACAACAGTGTTCAGACTGAAGGAATTGAGACGGGTGGTGATGTCGTATACCAGCTTGTGGCGTACTTTTACCAGCTCGTCGGTCTCCGCCACATCTTTGTCCTTGTTGTCCATGGCCATCTTCCAGAAACGATTCAGGAAACGGTATACGCCGTCGATTCCCTTGTCGTCCCACTCGGAATCCAGTTCCGGCGGTCCCACAAACAGTTCGTAGAGACGCAGGGAGTCACAGCCATAATCTCTTACCAGATCGTCCGGAGAAACAACATTTCCTTTGGACTTACTCATCTTGATACCGTTCTTTCCGGTGATCATACCCTGGTTGAAGAGCTTCTTGAACGGCTCGTCAAAGTCGATCGCTCCGATGTCATATAAGAACTTGGTGTAGAATCTGGAGTATAACAGATGAAGCACCGCGTGCTCCACGCCGCCGATGTACATGTCAACCGGCAGGTATTTGTCTGCTTTTTCCTTGCTCACCAGTTCTTTGTCATTCTTACTGTCCACGTAACGCAGGAAGTACCAGGAAGATCCGGCCCACTGCGGCATGGTGTTGGTCTCTCTCTTGGCCGGAGCGCCGCAGCACGGACAGGTGGTGTTCACCCAGTCGGTGATGCCTGCCAGCGGTGATTCGCCGGTTCCGGTCGGTTCGTATTTTTCCACATCCGGAAGCAGCAGCGGCAGCTCTTCTTCCGGTACAGGCACCGCTCCGCATTTCGGGCAGTGTACGATAGGGATCGGCTCACCCCAGTAACGCTGACGGGAGAATACCCAGTCACGGAGCTTGTAGTTGACTTTCTTCTTGCCGATGCCTCTTTCTTCAATCATGGCAGGAGCTTCTTTTTTCAGCACAGCGGATTCCATGCCGTTCCACTCGCCGGAGTTGATCATGGTTCCCACAGCGTCGGTGTAAGCCTCTGTCATGTTCTCGATCTCTTTGCCGTCTTTGGCGATAACCTGAATGATCGGGATATCGAACTTCTTCGCAAACTCAAAGTCACGGTCGTCATGGGCAGGTACGCACATGATGGCGCCTGTACCGTAGTCCGCCAGTACATAGTCGGCCAGCCAGATCGGAATCTTGGCGCCGTTTAACGGGTTGATGGCGTAGGAGCCTGTGAACACACCGGTCTTTTCCTTATCCTGCAGACGATCCACGTTGGACTTCATGCTGGAATCAAAAATGTATTTTTCCACCGCTTCTCTTGTCTCGTCGGTAGCCAGTTCTTTCGCCAGAGCATGCTCCGGAGCAAGAACCATGAATGTTGCGCCGTGGAGCGTATCCGGACGTGTGGTGTAAACTGTAATCTTATCCTCTCTTCCCTCCACCGGGAAATCCACTTCAGCGCCGTAGCTCTTGCCGATCCAGTCAGTCTGCATCTTCTTAACCTTCTCCGGCCAGTCCAGCTTATCCAGATCGTTCAACAGACGGTCCGCGTATTTGGTGATGCGCAGCATCCACTGTTTTAAGTTCTTCTTGGTCACCGGAGAGCCGCAGCGCTCGCAGCAGCCGTCCACAACCTCTTCGTTGGCAAGACCTGTCTTACAGGAAGGACACCAGTTGATCGGCATCTCCTTTTCGTAAGCCAGTCCGGCCTTGAACATTTTTACAAAAATCCACTGAGTCCATTTGTAGAAATTCGGGTCAGTGGTGTTGACCTCCATATCCCAGTCGTAAATAGCCGCGATCTCATTGATCTGGCGCTTGATATTTCTGATATTTTCTTCTGTGGTAACTTTTGGATGAGTTCCCATCTTGATGGCGTAGTTCTCTGCCGGAAGACCAAAAGCGTCCCATCCCATCGGATGAATCAGATAATAGCCCTGAAGCATCTTATAACGGCTCCAGACATCGCTGATCACGTATCCTCTCCAGTGTCCCACGTGCAGTCCGCTGCCGGACGGATACGGGAACATGTCCAGACAGTAATATTTCGGTTTCTTACCGTCATCGACATTTACAGGATGTTCCTCCCAATTCTTACGCCATTTCTGTTCAATGGCTCTATGATTATATGGTACTGCCATTTTCATTTCCTCCTGTTTTATAATCTGCCGCTGCCGTTCTATTAGATGACAGCTGTTTATTCTTATTATAATATAATAATAATTTTCCTGTTGAATAATAAAGAGTTCTGCCAGACAGAACTCCCGCGCCCGGAGCGATCGCCCCGGCGGCAAAGTTCTGTTCTCTTTATCAGAGAGTCTATCCCGCTATGCCGTATTTCAAACAGCAGCGTCCGCCGGTTCCTGCGGCTGCTTTTTCACAGTAAATGTAACTTTTATCGACTTAGTAAGCAGCGTCCTCGGGTCTGTCACTGTATAAGTGACTTTATATTTGCCCGGCTTCGACGTATTGACCTTTCCCTTTACTTTTATATATTTCTGCAATACAGAACCGGATGTGACAGGCGATGAAACCTTCATCCATTTTTTCAGTTTCTTTTTATTTACCTTGCTGCCATATTCCAGTTTCCTTGGCGCAGACTTTTTCAGCTTGAACTTTGGATAATACGGATTCGCCGGATCCGGATCCGTTGGATCCCAGCCGCTTCGTCTCGCTGTGGATATCTTTATCTTATCACGGGTCGGCTTCTGCAGATTTCTTGATTCCCCGATCACGACTCTTGTTCCGAGACCACAGTTATCATAAATCCATTTTGCGTCCACGACAGCCAGCCGGATACATCCGGCGGACGCCTGAGTTCCCAGCTTATTGTATTCTACTGTCTCCACCTGATTTTTTGCCACCCTGTAATATGGAACGGAATGGAACAGATAAGAACCATAGATTCTCGTACAATACTGTCCGTACACCCCGCCGTAAAGAGCATGCCAGCGCATTTTACTCACTGTATTATATGTACCCCGGATAGTGGAATAGCCTCTTCCCGTGGAACAATACATCGCGCGGACTACCTTTCCTGTCCTGCTGCTTACCACATTGATAATATTGGTTCTCCGGTTTACATAAATCGTATACTGACTGGCCGCCTCTGTGTCGAGCTTCTGTCCGTACAGAAATGCCGCTCCGCACAACAGCAGCATGACCGCCATGAAATATCGTCTTATTTTCATAAATCTCTCCCTTTCCTCTGTGTCGGTTATTATGCGTTCTGCCTGCCGCATTATCGGGCTCTGGGTATTATTATATAATTTTTCTCTCGTTTGTAAAGAAAAAGTTGCTGAAAATATGCCTGTAAGCGCTCAAAAATGCCTTTATTGCCCTCTCTCCCAAAATGTGATATAGTAAACGGGATAAATCGATACTTCAATGTTAAGGAGGCGTAATCATGATTGAATTTAACCATTTTAATTTTAACGTTTTAGACCTGAACAAAAGCATTGCATTCTATAAGGAAGCTCTCGGTCTTTCCGTTGTCCGCGAAAAGAACGCGTCGGACGGAAGTTATAAAATCGTATATCTTGGCGACGGACGTACCGGATTTTCCCTGGAACTGACCTGGATGCGCGACCGCAAAGAACCATATGATCTGGGAGACGAAGAGTTCCATCTGGCGTTCAAAACCGATGAATACGATGCCTTCCATAAAAAACACGAAGAAATGGGCTGCATCTGTTTTGAAAATCCTTCCATGGGCATTTACTTTATCAATGACCCGGACGGATACTGGGTTGAGATTGTTCCGGTAAGATAGCACCTTGCCCGGATCATTCTCTTAAAGGAACTTTTTATGCGTTACGACAAAACATCTATCCAAAAGAGAAGAAAGCAGCTCCATTCCAGGAAAAAGAGAATTCACAGTTCTCTTTCCACCCTACTGTTTAAAGTATTTCTTCTGTTTCTCCTGGTGGTCATCGCCGGGGGCTGCGGACTGGCGTTGGGTTCTGTACAGGGGATGATCGAGACCACTCCCACCGACTATAACCTGAAGCCAAAATACTCTGCAACGATTATTTATGATGACAGCGGCGGAAAAACTGAAGTTTTAAGCGACTATTCTTCCAACCGCATCATTGTGGATTATGATCAGATTCCCGCCAATCTGAGAAACGCCTTCATCGCCATAGAAGATGAGCGTTTTTACGAACACAACGGCGTGGATTTAAAGGGAATCATCCGTGCAGGTTTCACTGCGCTGCGCAATGGTGGCGCCACTCAGGGGGCCAGCACTATTACTCAGCAGCTCATCAAAAACAATGTGTTTGAGGTCTGGGACGAGAGTAATTTCCTGGCAAAAATCAAACGAAAGATCCAGGAGCAGTACCTTGCCATCCAGGTGGAAAAAAATACTTCCAAAGAAGAAATCCTCACCGATTATCTCAATACTATCAATCTGGGGAAGGGAACTCTCGGCGTGGAATCTGCCGCCAATTATTATTTTGATAAATCCGTTGACCAGCTCACACTGTCGGAATGTGCGGTACTTGCCAGCATCACCAAAAATCCGACTCGTTTGAATCCCATTGATCACCCGGAGGATAATAAGGAGCGGCGTGACATTGTTCTTAAGAAAATGTATGAACTGAATTACATTTCCAACGAAGAATATGAGGAGGCTCTGTCAGACGATGTGTATTCCCGCATCTCAAAAACACAGGCCAATTCCACCCAGCGCTCTGTATACTCTTATTTTACTGACGCTCTGATCACACAGATCGTGGAGGACCTGCAGAGCGAGTACGGCTACACCCAGTCACAGGCATACAATCTGGTATACCGGGGAGGCCTGCGGATTCATTCCACGCAATCCTCTCAAATGCAGAATATCGCGGATACCGTCATCAATGATAAGAGCAATTATCCGGTGGATACCGATTATTCTCTGGAATATGATCTGCATGTCACAAGGGAAAACGGAGAATCCATCACTTACACAGAGCGGGATATCCGGGACTATTTCCGCAATGCGGGAGACAGCGACTACCGAACCATTTATCCTACCAAAAAGGCCATGCGCAAGGACATTCGCAAGTTCAAGAAGAATACTCTTGCCGACGGGGATGAAGTTCTCACGGAGAATATCCGTTCCACCCTGCAGCCGCAGGTTTCTTTCTCGCTCATTGACCAAAGTACAGGGCAGGTAAAGGTTCTTGTGGGAGGACGCGGCGAAAAGAAAGATGATCTGGCCTTAAACCGTGCCACGGCATTTACAAGACAGCCGGGCTCCACATTCAAGATTTTGTCCACCTATGCGCCGGCTCTCGATACCGGAGGCATGACCCTTGCCACGGTATTTGACGACGCTCCATATACCTACGAAAACGGCGACAGGGTGACGAATTATAATCCTGATGAATACCGGGGCCTCATCACGATACGGGATGCCATCATCGACTCCAACAATATTGTTGCTGTCAAAGCCCTGACACAGCTTACACCGCAGGTAGGTTATGATTTTCTGCTGAAGCTCGGATTTACCACCCTGGTCAATAACCGTCAGACTTCCAACGGCAGCACGGAAAGCGATGTAAACCAGGCACTTTCTCTGGGAGGCATCACTGACGGCGTTACAAATGTAGAGCTGACCGCTGCTTACGCAGCCATTGCCAACCACGGATATTATAATGAACCGATTCTCTATACTACTGTGGAGGACAGCCACGGCAACGTTCTCCTTGAAAATGAATCCTCACCGAAACAGGTTATGAAAGCGACCACTTCCTGGCTGCTGACAGATGCCATGAAGGACGTGGTATCCGAGGGAACCGGAGTGGCAGCTCAGCTGAACTCCGACATGGCAGTTGCCGGAAAAACAGGAACAACCTCCAACGACTATGATTTCTGGTTCTGCGGCTATACGCCATACTATACCGCTTCCATCTGGACCGGATACGATTATAATACTTCATTTGACAATGACAACAAATACCATGAACAGATCTGGGCAAAGATCATGGATCAGATTATCGAGACCCAGCAGCAGGAGGTTCGCGATTTCGACGCCTGTGAAGATATACGTACTGCTACCATCTGCGCCAAATCAGGAAAGCTTCCTGTGAGCGGCGTTTGTTCAAATGATCCGGAGAAAAACATGGAACGTGTTGAATACTTCGAGGCCGGTACGGAGCCGACGGAAAGCTGCGAAAATCATATCGTAGTCACTTTCTGTTCCGAATCCAACCGGGTATCCAGGCGTTTCTGTCCTGATGATCTGCTGTACCAGCGCGTCTTCCGTATACGTCCGGACGGCTCTGCGGGCGTCACAGAGGACACCCCATACTGCCTGAATTTCAGCATCGACAATTACCGCTGCAATATCCACACCCGTCGATGGAAAGAAGAACAGGATCTGCAGCGCCAGCAGCAACAGCTTCTGCCTGTTATTCCGGACAGCACGCTGCCCGGAGGCATACTCTCCGAAGACTCTTCCGGAGGTTCTTCCTCCGGACAGAGATCCCCCGGACTGGGAGATCTGGCAAACTCCATATTAAATATGTTCCGGTAACTATTCAGCCATTTGTTTACAGAGTAAAATAGCTTATGCAAGTTTATTTGCATAAGCTATTTTACTCTGTAAGGGATAGTTTCCTCTATTTTTTCATTTTCGGCTTAAATATCAGCGCTGCCAGATAGGAAAACACCAGCGCTGCGCTGGTTCCTGCCGCAGCAGCTTTAAATCCTCCTTTAAAAAGGCCGATGAATCCCTCATCATTGACCGCTTCCATCACTCCTTTTGAAAGATTATACCCAAAGCCTGACAGGGGAACGCTGGCTCCGCAGCCTGCCCACTGCTGCAGCGGCTCATAAATGCCCACAGCACCGAGAATTACACCGGCGATCACCAGCAGTACCAGCACCCGTCCCGGCATCAGCCTGGTATGATCCAGAAAAATCTGTACCAGTGTACAGATAAGACCTCCCACGATAAATGCTTTAAAATAAACCATGTCTGCTCCTTTTTATTTTGTGTAATTTCATGCATGCTCCAGCCAAACCCCGTGAGCAATGGCCGGGATACTTCTGCCCTCATTGGAAGATACCTGTGATAAAAGTGCTCCCGTAGGCACAAAAAGAACTCTTTTCCAGTCTCCTGACACGAGCCTCGGCAAAATCATACTGGACAAAACCACTGCGGAGCAGGCGCATCCGGAACCGCCTGCATGGGTATCCTGCTGCTCATCGTAAATCTGCATCCCGCAGTCCATATGATTGGCCGTAATATCCACATGATTGTCCTTCAACAGAGAAAACAACAGCTTCTGCCCCACGGCTCCCAGATCTCCCGTTATAACGGCATCAAAGTCGGCTGCTCTCATCTGAAAATCCTCCAGGCTCTGATAAATAGTGTCAGCAGCTGCAGGAGCCATACACGCTCCCATATTAAAAGGATCCTGTACGCCATAATCTTTGATCTTCCCTGTGGTGACGCCACGGATCACGACCTTCTTTTCTGCTGATGACCGCGCGCCTGCCTTTTGATTCATCTCACAGGTATCTGAAGAACCGCTCAACAAAAAAGCTCCTGCTCCCGTCACCGTCCACGTGGAACTGTATGGGCGCTGATTTCCATATCCCAGCGGAAACCGAAATTCCTTTTCCGCGCTTCCAAAATGACTGGAACATGCAGCCAGCGCCAGATCCGCAAATCCTCCGTTTACTGCCATGGCAGCCATAGAAAGCGTCACACCTGCACTGGAGCAGGCTCCGTACACTCCGTAATATGGGATATTCAGCTCCTTAATACCAAATGAGGATGCAATGAGCTGTCCCAGCAAATCTCCGCAGAAAGCGATTCTCACATCTTCTTTCCTCTTCCCGCCCTTTTTCAGAGCAATTTCACAGGCGGCACGGACAAACTGACTCTCGCTCTCCTCCCAGTTATCCTGTCCAAAAAGCGGATCATCCACGATCAAATCCATGTATTTTCCCAGAGGTCCTTCTCCTTCTTTTTGTCCGGCCGCACAGGCATGGCTGATGATCTCGACCGGCCTGTCAAAACGAATGCTTTGTTTTCCTGCCATCTGGTTCATGAACGGCATCACCTCTTTCTTCAAATAAATCCTCTGGAAGATAGGATTTACATTTTCAGAAAAAATATACCCATAAAAAAACTGCCGGCGGCTGGTCAGTCGCTGACAGTTTTTATCTAATCCACAAATATTTATCTAATACACAAATATTGTTTTATTTATTTTTTTACCGCGCCGATGATCACTTTTACAAGCTGGATCACAATGGTAGGAGTCACAGCCAGCAGACAGACAAGTCCAATCTGTGCCGTAGTCAGCGCAGCCACCTCAAATAAGCGCTCCATTACCGGTACGAAAAGTACGATAGCAAGGAGTACCACGCCTGCGAAAAATGCAGCGATGGTCCATTTGTTGGTGGTCAGACCAATCTTGAAGATGGACTCTTTTCCGCGGCAGTTGAATCCGTGGAACAGACGAGCCAGTGTTAAAGTGGCAAACGCCATGGTCATTGCTGTGGCGGTGTCCGTCTTCATTCCGGTATGGAAAGCCGTCAGAGTTGCAATGGCGATCAACAGACCGTAATATCCAAGCTTCAGCATAAACTCTTTATTGAGAATTCCCTCATTCGGATCTCTCGGCGGTTCATTCAACAGACTCTCGTCCACCGGCTCCATACCGATTGCCAGTGCCGGCAGGGAGTCCGTAAGCAGATTGATAAAAAGCAGATGTACCGGAGCCAGCGGCGTAGGCAGTCCCATCAGGGAACAATATAATACTACGAGGATTCCGGCCATGTTACCGGACAGCAGGAACTGGATAGCGTTCCGGATATTGCGGTATACATTTCTGCCGAAGGAAACCGCTTTAATGATAGTCGCAAAATTATCATCGGCAAGGATCATTGCCGCCGCATCTTTGGAAACCTCCGTTCCCGTGATACCCATGGCCACACCGATGTCAGCCTTCTTAAGAGCCGGTGCGTCGTTGACACCGTCTCCGGTCATGGCCGTGATTCTTCCTTTACGCTGCCATGCATCGACGATACGGATCTTATTTTCCGGTGATACACGGGCGTATACGGATACTTTCTCAAGCACATTGTCAAGTTCATTGTCGGACAGAGCGTCCACTTCCTGTCCTGTGAGAGCCACATCGCCTTCATGGAAAATACCAATCTGTTTGGCAATAGCTGCCGCAGTTACTTTGTGGTCTCCGGTAATCATCACTGTCCTGATTCCGGCTCTCTCCGCATCCGCCACAGCCTTTTTGGATTCTTCTCTCGGCGGATCCATCATGGCTGTCAGACCTACGAAGGTAAAATCATTCTCATCATCAAGGGAAAGCGTATCGTCCTCCTCTACTTCTTTAATAGCAAAAGCCAGAACACGCAGACCATTTTCAGAGAAATGCTGGTTTTGTTTCAAGATATCATTTTTATCTTCTTCTGTCATTTCCCGTACTTCGTTCTCTGTCATGATATAACGGGTTCTGTCCAGAAGCACATCCACAGCTCCCTTGGTGAGGATCGTCGGAATACCGTGAATGCGGTATTTGGTACTCATAAGCTTTCTGTCGGAATCAAATGGAATCTCTTCCATTCGAGGCATCATGCTCCGGATATCCTCTTCCGTAATATGCGCATCATCAAGTCCGGCTTTTCTCGCCATCACAAGCAGGCTGTACTCAGTCGGATCACCGATCTCCTTACCATCATGATTGGAGGAATCGTTATTCAAAACTGCAGTATACAGGAAATACCGATGCAGGGAAAGCCTGATATCCATCTCTTCCGGCTTCATGCACTTTCCACCGGTGTACACTTCTGTAACCGTCATCTTATTCTGTGTGAGGGTTCCTGTCTTATCTGAACAGATAACAGAAACACTTCCCAGACTTTCTACCGCTTTTAACTCTTTCATAATGGCGTTTTCTGCCGCCATTTTTCCTGTTCCCATGGCCTGTACGATCGTAACAATGGAACCAAGGGCCTCCGGAATTGCCGCAACGGCCAGAGCCACAGCGAAAAGAAGAGAGTCGAGAATAGGCATATCTCTGTACATACTCAGGAAAAATACGATCACACAGATCACCATGATGACCATGGCAAGCTTTTTGCTGAACTGATCGAGGCTGACCTGCAGCGGCGTCTTTTTCTCTTTTGTCGCATTCATCAGGCCGGCGATCTTACCAATCTCCGTATTCATTCCCGTGCCGGTGACAAGCACTTCCGCACGTCCGTAAGTAACAAGGGTACCGGAATAAACCATGTTCAGCCGGTCTGCCAGAACGGCTTCCCCTTCGATATCGCCGTCGATCTTATCCACGCTGGCAGATTCACCCGTCAGGGCGCTTTCATTGACCTGCAGGGAATAGCTGTGAAGGATTCTTCCGTCCGCCGCCGTCATATCGCCGGCTTCCAGAAGAAGGATATCTCCCGGGACAACTTCTGCCGAAGGTACTTCCATAGTTTTTCCATCACGCAGCACTTTGGCGTGAGGAGAGGAAAGCTCCTTCAATGCAGCCAGTGACTTTTCTGCCTTCAAATATTGCACCGTTCCCAGAACCGCGTTCAAGATAACAACGGCAAAGATAACAACGGTACTCTCCACATTGCCCGATATCAGGGAAATCACTGCGGCAACCAGCAGAATGATCACGAGGAAATCAGCAAACTGCTCCAGAAATACCTGATAACCTTTTTTTCTTGCCTGTTCCTGCAGCGCATTCTCGCCGTATTCGCGCAGACGCTTCTCTGCTTCCTGAGAGGTAAGACCTCCCCGGTCCGCATTCATTTGCTTCAGTAATTCATCCTGATGCATCTGGTACGTTTCTTTCATCCAACAACCTCCTGTTTTTTCATGAATCATCCGGGCGCAGGATTCTTTGCCCGAAGGGTCCGTTTCGTCCCGGCAATACAATTTTGTTCTATGAAATGTTCTGAAATAGAAATGTTCTGAAATAGCTCTGCAAAAAATTTTCAAAATAACTTTTCAAAAAATATTTCATGGAACAAAAAAGACTTTTTGTGTATAAAAAATATACACAAAAAGTCTTATTCAACATAAATGCCGCATAGATTCCGGATTACACTTCCTGTAATCGTACTGACGAAACACTATGACATGCCTGACGGCATGCAATTACTCCCTTTTTGCTCTTTTCAGCTTATTTTGTTGCTTCATACCCTATTTTATTCAAAAATCTTCCGCTGTCAACAATTCTTTTTAATTTTTTTATTTTTCTGCGGCAATGCGGCCATGCAGAATCTTTGTCAGTAATCCACCTTCACCAGACAGAGTCCGCCCGGCGGCGCTGTCGGTCCTGCCGTCTGACGATCTCTGGCTTCCAGAATCTCCGGCATGCGCTCCGGCGGTATTTTTCCTCTGCCCACCTCCAGAAGCGTACCTGTGAGGATACGTACCATATTCTGCAGGAATCCGGTTCCATGAAAATTGAAATAGATAAAGCCGCCTTTGCGCACAATTTCTATCTTGTCCACCACCCGCACCGTGGACTTTTTCATTCTCGGATTACCGCAGAAACTTTTGTAATCATGCTTTCCTTCCAGATATGCGGCAGCCCGGCGCATTTTCTCCACATCCGGACTGTAATCAAGCATCGTCACATACTTCCGCTGAAATACGGGCTTCACCGGCCCGTCAAAGCAGGTGTAGCAGTAAAGCTTGCCCACCGCCTTATATCTGGCATGGAACCGCTCGGAGGCCTCCCGAACCTCCCTGACGGCGATATCATCCGGCAGGTAGCGGTTCATATAATCCCGGATTTCCTCCGGAGAAAAATCAGTATCCATCACCGCATTGGCGGTCATGGCTTTTGCGTGGACGCCGGCGTCCGTGCGCCCGGCGCCGATCACATCAATAAACTCTCCGCACATCCGCGTGAGAACATTCTCCAATTTGCCTTGTATTGTGTCTCTGTCCGGCTGATGTTCCCAGCCATAATAGCGTGTGCCATCATAACAGATAACCATTTTATAATTCTTTTTCATGAGCACGTTTCTCCATATATTTTGTATGTTCTTCGTTTTTTCTATGATACCACATTTTCTGCCGGATTGCCGTAAAAAACGGAAGATTTCATGCATGGCAATGTCAAAATGCATAAAATATTATATTTTTTCATCCCTGTTCCTCATCAAAATGTCTTGTATTTATGCCATATTTCCCTCATTCACAACTTTTAGTTGTGTCAATAATGAATTCTTGTTGTTTTTACAAATTTCTTTCAAATGTTACAATATCCTTATCATCAAGCAAAGGGGAAACGGTGCTTGATAACAAACATATTCATACATGTATAAGGAGGAGATTGTTATGAGTATTATCAATTTGATCGCTGCTTTTGGCGGTGGCGCATTTGCTGCATCCATCGGTGCTCTGCCAGCATTTATCATGACTGGTGTATTCGCTGTTGTTGGTGCTGCTGCAAGTATGTGTGGAGCTGCTGACGCAGGCAACATTCTTGTTAACTATTTTGCATTTGGTTCTTTCTTCGGACCGCACATCGCATTTGCCGGCGGCGTTGCTGCTGCAGCATACGCTAAGAAAAAAGGCATCAGCGAAAACGGTGCTGACATTGCTACAGCATGTGCAGGTTACAACGCACCTGACGTTCTGTTAGTCGGCGGTGTATTTGGTGTTATCGGCTTCTTATTCAAAGCATTAGTTGTTGATAACCTGTTTGCCGGAACTATTTCCACTCGTCTTATAACTGACGGTCCTGGATTTACAGTATTCTGTTCCGCTATCTTAGTTCGTCTTATCTTTGGCGGCAAATTAAGAACAGGCGACAAAGTTGTAAGCGCTGGTTCCGCTTTCACAAACACTATCGTGATCGGTATTACATACAGCTTAGTTGTAGCTGGTATTTACTTCGCTGGTCTTGAAGTTGTTCCGATCGAAACATTTGCTGGTTCTTACCACGTATTGATCTTCGGTATGGCAGCTGTTGGCTTAATCTTCGCAGAGATCGGTCAGCCATTCTTCGGATGCCACCATATCGTAATTATCGCTGCTGAGGCTGCAGTACAGTGTTATAACAATACAGGAAATATGTGGATGGCTGTTATTATGGCTGTTATCTTCGGTACCATTTCCGGAATCATTTGTGACGTTGAGACAAACCTGATTAACTCCGGTACTGATTCCCACATTGACGGTCCTGCATGTGCAATCCTTATTATGACATTCGTTGTTAATGCTTGTTTCCCAGCATTATAATTAATACATAGTAAAGTATAATTACAAGTCGATGAATATATAAGAAGGGGCTCTCTTATGAGAGCCTCTTTTTT
Organism: Eubacteriaceae bacterium CHKCI004; assembly: GCA_900016875.1. Taxonomy (GTDB): domain Bacteria; phylum Bacillota; class Clostridia; order Lachnospirales; family Lachnospiraceae; genus Anaerobutyricum; species Anaerobutyricum stercoris. The sequence continues at coordinate 72,338 of FCNR01000023.1, forward strand.
GTGTTGTCTTATCCATTGGATGCTGGCCGGTTGTCCGTATTATCCTGCTGTTTACCTGCCTCTGTCTGACCGCTGGCTTATCTGTTTATCTGATAACACATCCATCCTTTATGACTTTCTTAAGTTCCAGATTCTCATCCCAGAGTACGATATCCGCTTTTTTACCCGGCGCCAGAGAACCATAATCAGCCTCTTCTCCGAGACTTATCGCCGGATTGATCGTCGCGCAGGCAATGGCCGTCTCCAGAGGAATATCCATATCCCTTACTGCAGTACGTACGCAGTCCGGAAGCGTCGTCACCGATCCTGCCAAAGAGCCATCAGAAACTAACGTCGCATGATTGCCCTGCACCTGCACGTCCTGTCCGCCTAAGGTATAAGTGCCGTCCGGCATCCCCGCCGCGCGCATGCTGTCGCTGATGAAAATCATTCGTTCCTCTCCCATGAGAGCAAATGCACCACGGACAGCGGACGGATGGATGTGTACGCCGTCACAGATGATCTCCGCCATCACATGAGGGCTGTCTGCCGCAGCGCCGATGACTCCCGGCGCCCGATGGGTAAACGGCGGCATAGCGTTATACATGTGTACCAGATGACAGGCTCCCGCATCAAAGGCCGCCTTTGCCGAATCATAATCGGCGTTGGTATGAGCCAGGGAAACCGACACCTCATCCCTCATCTCTTTTATAAACTCCTCTGCCTGCTCCACAGAGACTTCCTCCGGAGCAAGCCCGATAAACTTCACCAGGCCCTCAGACTTCTCCAGAAACTGCCGGCATACCTCCACACTGCACGGAATAATGTAGCTGGCATCCTGCGCCCCTTTCTTTACAGGACTGATAAACGGTCCTTCCATATTAATACCCAGCAGATCAGCCATTTTTACATATACGCTGTCGCTGCGCTCCGCCTTCATCTGCTCTCTCCGGAAGGCCGCTCCGTTTTCCAGAATCTGCTCCAGATCCTTCACAGGAAGCGTCATGGTGGCCGGAGCAATGGCCGTCACGCCGATAGAAGCTTCATATCGGGCGATCTCCTCGACAGCTTCCCTTGTCCCGTCGCAGAAGTCGTAACCTTTGCAGCCATGAAAATGCAAATCAATCATGCCCGGGAAACAATAGCAGCCTTCTCCATCCACAACCTCTTCCCCGCTCTGGAGCTGTTCCCGCGGCACCGGACTGTCCATAACCACATTCGTTATCCGATCTCCGCAGATAATGACTGCTCCGGGTATAAACTGTTTCTCTTCCGTAAATACTTTAACATTTTTAATAATCATCTTATTCTCCGGCAGATAACGCTGCTTTGTCCGCAATCACCGTCACATCCGGATGCATCTGCAGAATAGATGCCGGCACCTTCGGTGTCACTGGTCCGTATAAAGCTTTTTTAAGAATCTCTGCTTTATCTGCTCCGCTGACAATCACAAGGATTTTCTTTGCCTTCATTATTGTTCCGATACCCATGGTGTACGCCTGTTTTGGAACATCGTCTTCAGATTCGAAAAATCTCTTATTCGCCTCAATAGTACTCGGCTGCAGATCCACGCAGTGCGTTCCCTTATCAAAGAAATCGCCCGGCTCATTGAATCCGATATGTCCGTTGTGTCCCATTCCCAGAAGCTGCAGATCCACACCGCCCAGAGATTCAATCAACGCGTCATAACGGCGGCATTCCTCTTCCGGATCCTCTGCCAGACCATTCGGAAGATTCGTGTTATTCACGTCAATATTTACCTTATCAAAGAAATGCTTATGCATAAAATAATCATAGCTCTGTTCATTTTCTTTAGCAAGACCTCTGTACTCATCCAGATTAACAGTCCTGATCCGTGAGAAATCTACATCTCCTTTATTGTACCACTCCACAAGCTGCGCATACATTCCTTCCGGGCTGGATCCTGTCGCCAGTCCAAGTACAGCGTCCGGTTTCATAATCACCTGAGCAGAAATAATATTAGCCGCTTTTCTGCTTAAATCTTTATAATCCTTCGCCTCACAAATAACCATAATAATCCTTCCTTTCTGTTTTCTTACGCTACATTATACAACAGCTCATTTTTATCTTCCATCATTTTTTTAATAAAATAAATTATACGCCCACTTTTATTTTATTTTTTTAACTCCTGGTCAATTTTTTGTTCATTCTGCACCTTTGTGTCTCCGATGCATATGTCCTTTTCCGCTCTGTCCTGCTCCTTCCTTCTGTCCTGCGCCATTTCTTTGTCCTGCGCCATTTCTCTGTCCTGTGCCATTTCTTTGTCCTGCGCCTTCTTCTTGTGCTGTGCTCCCGGAAGAATCATCAGGATCGGGGGACAGCTCTTCTATACGCTCCCGGATTTCTCTCATGGTCATTTCCCTGACTTCTTCCACTGTCACATCCGGATCCAGCTTCTGCAGCTCCAGATACGCCCTGTACTTTCCGCAGGAAAGGCCGGCTTCATGGGCTTTTGCTATTTCATCCCCATCCGCATAGTAGCAGTACATATTTTTCTCTTCTGCCGCACAGGATTCCATATCAGTAAGAATTTTTTTCTGCTGTTTCTCATCATAGCCAGCCACAGCAACGGACACTACATCATCCTCCGAACGGTACCCGGCAAAAGCATCGCTGTCCATGATAGCCTGAACGGCCTCCCCATATTTCATAAATATGACATCCAGATTCTCTGCCAGATCCTGCCCGTCTTCATTGTAGGCTTTCACTGAAATTACTGTGTCAAATCTGTTAATATTTAATTCGATAGACGGATTCACATCAATACTGATCACTGCGGTAGCTGAGAAGTAAAACTGATAACCCGCAAAAATCATGACCATAAAACAAAAGCTGGCGGCGGCAGCGATCCATTTTCCGTATTGCCGGCGTTTCCGCGCCTGTATAGTCTGCGCGGTTTCCATCTGATTCCGCGCTTTTATATTCTGTGCTTTTTGCATCTGGCTCTGCATTTTAGCGGAAATTAATACGATTGAGATAAAGAAATCCTTTCATAAAATTAAAAAAATCAGCATTTTTTATGAAATAGTCAGCAGCTTTTTTTATTATATTTTTCAGATGATATATTGTCAACCGCCTGCGAGAGCTCGGTTCGATTTCAGGCATTTTTCAGATTCTTTCTCATATTCCTTTTCCAGCAGCTTCATCAGCGTCCACAGACAGATTCCCATTACATTTATTTCTCCATTAAAATTATTCAGATAATATTTTCCCACATAAGCGCGTTTCTACAGCCATCCTGCACATTTGCAGAGCCAGTAGATGAATCCCACGACCCAGCTTGAAAAGATTCCGTACAGAATGACCGGCCCGGCTATGGTAAATATTTTGACTCCTATTCCAAACACCTGACCTTCGGACTGATATTCTATGGCCGGGGAGGCCACAGAATTGGCGAAACCGGTGATCGGCACCAAAGTTCCTGCCCCGCACCATTTTGCCAGAGGCGCAAACCACTGAAATCCTGTCAAAACAACACTCAGCAGTATCAAACTGACGCTGACAGTGATCAATGCGTTTTCCTGACTCATGCGAAACTGACCGACAGCTATCTGATGGATGATCTCACCCAGCACACAGATGGCGCCGCCCGACACAAACGCATGCCAGCAATTTCTGAAAGAACTGAATCTGGGCGTCATCTTTTTTACCTGATCGGCGTATTCCTGCGTGGTTGGTTCTTTTTTCATTTCTCGGTTCTCCTTTTACACTGTAATTGATTTTCCGGTTTCCGGAATATTCCTGGCTCAGCCTTGCTTCTGCAGTTGACGAAATATTTTTGCCCGCCATCATCCCCGGAACACATAAAACTGCAGAAAACTTCCCAGACATTTCCCAACGGCCGCCGCCTTGATAAAGTAAGGGATCCCTTTTCTGAGCTTCACCCTCCTGGATATAATAGGAACAATCTTGACCACTTCCGCCAATGCTCCGGCCAGGCATCCCACAAAAATTCCTGTAAATAATCCTCCGGTATTAATGATCAACGCCGCTATAATGTCGGGAATCCAGGACAGATCCACCGGATACAGGGAAATAATATTCATGAAAATCAGGCCCAGAGCAAGACTTGTCTCATACAAAGGGATATGCGATGCAGTTTTTGTGACCGCGGACAGCCGCGGCACAACGCCTATCAGGCTGATAAATGCCACAAAACCTCCTGCGGTTGCAAACCCCGCAGCCAGAGCAATCCAGACCAGGATTCCTTTAGCTATGATTGCTGACATCCAATTCCTCCCCTTTTCTTGACGCTCCCAGTAAGAATGTCTGGTTTACATCCTTTTCGTAGAGGCGCATCTGCACCTGAATCGGCGTCGGTTCATTGGTAACTTTTTTGCCCGGCGTGTGATTGAAAAATAAAAAGACGCCCAGGGTGAGTCCTATGGAATAAAACAGCTCAATAAAGGTAGTCCCTGCCGGTCTGGTTCCCAGAAATGTTTCGTAAAGCTGCGTAAACACTTTGCTCATATCCACATCATTGTTATACCCCATAATCGTTATCCCCATACCCAGAAAACAGGTCACACAAATAAAAGCAATTTTCCCTCTCTGTATCCACGGCGACGGTACCCTGTCCGGATTTCGGTAATAAACAACAATATCCTGTTCCCCCACATTTCTTATCTCTCCGTCGGGAACCATCTCCGAAATTGCCTGTATCAAAACAAGGATGGACATGAACGCTCTGCCATCCTCCTTCTCTTTAAATTTATAAACTTCGATGCAATTAATTTTATTTTCCAGATTTCTGTCGCTGCAGTATACGGAACAGATATCTTTGATCCTGACCTTCGGATGATCGAGAAAATAACTCTGCTCCGCATGCATATAAATGACCGGACGTTCCATATTTGCCCTCCTTTTCTGTTCTTTTCAAATGATAAGGAGAGTATGTGCCGGATGAGGAAAATTATGCATTGCGCAGCTTTTCCAGTATTTTTTTTTCCAGACGGGACACCTGCACCTGAGAGATGCCCAGAACCTCCGCCACCGCCGTCTGCGTTTTATTTTCAAAGTACCGAAGTTTTATGAGTTGTTTTTCCTGATCCTCAAGCTGGTCCAGAAGCTGGGAAATATACATGCGGTTCACCGCCTCCTCAATCTCATCATTTTGCTGCTCGATTTTATCCTCCAGATGAATCTCGTCACCATCGCTCTGATAGATTACCTGATGCAGGGAGCTTATTTCCTGTCCGGATTCCATGGCCATGAGAATGTCAGTCTGGTCAATCTGCAGGGTCACGGAAATCTCTTCCAGCGTCGGCTCCCGGTGATACTCTCTCTGGTACTGTTCCGTTTCTTTTTTTATCTTATAGTTGATTTCTTTTAAACTGCGGCTGACTTTTACCATGCCGTCATCCCTGAGAAAACGTTTGATTTCTCCCATGATAAGAGGAACCGCATAAGTGGAGAACTTCACATCGCGGCTCAGATCAAAATGGTCGATGCATTTGAGCAATCCGATACTTCCAATCTGAAATAAATCTTCATTATCATAACCTCTCCCCTGAAATCTCCGGACGACACTCCAGATTAACCCGACATTTTCTTCAACCAGCCGGGAACGTGCTTCCATATTTCCTTCTTTTGCCTGTCTGATCAATTCACAGGTTTGTTCCACTTCTCTCCTCCCATTTTTTTCGTCAATGAAACACTTGTCCCCTTTCCCAGCTCGCTTTCCACCTCCACATGGTCAGTAAACGCTTCCATAAATGTAAACCCCATACCTGAGCGCTCACCACTTTCCAGCGTAGTGTACAGCGGTTCCATGGATTTTTTTACATCAGCAATCCCGACTCCGAAATCTCTGATATGTACGCGCACCACGTTATTTTCCCTCTCAAACACCATGATAATATCCCCCTGCGTCTCCGGATATGCGTGGATGATAGCGTTGGTGACAGCTTCCGATACCGCGGTCTTAAAGTCCGAGAGTTCTTCCATAGAAGGATCCAGCACAGAGGCAAACGCCGCCGCCAGTGTCCTGCCTATCCTCTCATTTTCAGGTAAATTCTGAAATGTCATCTCAATACGGTTTGTACCATTTATTTTATCTTTCATTCATAGACCTCCTTCATCTCTTCAACGGTATCCAGCACTGTCACTTTTCCCAGAATGCCGGACATTTCCCACATTTTCCGCATGGATGGGCTGCCGCCAAAAAGATATACGTTTCCTCCTATCGGACTCACCTGCCGGAGTCTTCCGAGGATCAGTCCTATGCCGGAACTGTCCATGAAATTGACAGCCGTAAAATCGAAAATGACATCCTGAATTATTGCCTTCATAAACATGATTTCGCATTCCTCCCGTATCGCTTCCGCCTGACAATGGTCAATTTCTCCCGGAAGCCGGATAACCAGGCATCGGTTTCTTACATGACAATATCTCATTTTCCCACTCCTCCTGATGTTATGCGGGCAGTCTGCAGTTCCTGCGGACATACCCCTTTTTTGATTCTATGTTCAGAAACATCATACTCAAAACAAAAAAATAAGTCCGACAAATCCTGTCGAACTTATTTTTTATCTTATTCTTTTATTAACTTCTTATTAATATCCGGACGCCCGTCCTATTCCTCTTCATCATTGTTGGAATTCCTGGTGCTTCTGCTGCTGCCACTTTCTTCATCTTCCGTGGTCTCTTCCTCAGCCTCATCACTGTTATCCCGGCTATTGTTACTGTCTTCGCTGTTATTGTCGCTACTATTGCTGTCATTATTGGACGACTCGTCATTATTGCCTTTGCCGTTCTTTTCCGCATACTCTGCGGCAGCTTCTTTACCTGCGTTGACAAGCATCTCCAGTCCATTATTAGAAGCACGACGAATCAGATCGTTATCACCGGAATTATTAATTATATCATAGAAATATGGTGTTGCCTTGTCCATGTCACCGGTGTGCTTATAACACATGGCAATCAAATAGAGAGTCTCATAATCATCATCTTTATATTTATAAGATGCTTCCAAATCCTCGAGTGCTTCTTCATAACGGTCTGCGTTATAGGAAGCCTCGCCGCTGGCCTTCAGTTCCTCGGCAGCAGCCGGGAAAGCGGTCTCGCTCATGGATGTATATAAATCCTTGGATGTCTTGGATGGGAGTGCGCTTCTCTTTACATTGGAAAGTTCTTCGGCGCAGGTCACATAATCTCTGTCGTTATAAGCCTGGCTTGCCTTTAAAAGAGAATCATACATACTGTCCTTGCCGTCGCTTCCCTCATATACGCTGATTCTTTCTGTTAAGTCGTCGTTGTCGTTCTGGAGAGTCTCTTTGTCGCTCTGAAGCTGGCTGATCTCTCCGTCTTTCTGGGCAACGGTCTCATTATATTCTTCTTTCAGATTGTTGTAATCCACGCTGACGCCGGCACGAACGCTCGGGATGACCAGAACAAACATGGCAACCACACCGATGGCAAGACCGATGAGCATGTAAACGAACTGCTTCCATGTCTCCTTGCTCGGATCTTCATAATGATCAACCGGTCGGACGTTTTTCAGATTCTCGTTATCCGGCTTCAGATTATCGACCGGAACTGTTTCCGCCGCCGCCATTGGATTCTCTCCGATCTCCATGAGAAATCTTCTGGCTGTTGTGTTGTAATTATCCACCGCCAGCGCATTGTTCAGATCTGCCTTCGCAGCGGCATTATCGCCGGCGCGCATATGCAGAAGCGCAAACAAAAGATGTCCTCTCACAAAATTCGGCGTGATACTCAATACCTTCTTTATCTGAATCATAGCCAGGTCGTCGCTGCCCTGTCTGGCGTATACCAGTGCCTGGTTAAACTTCTTAGCTGTCTCGTTAATCTCCTCAAATACCGCCGGATGTTCTTCCATCTCCTTGATATACTTGTTGGCGGCATTCTCCTCCACAGAATTCAGCTGCGCGCTGATCTTCCACTGGATATACGCCTTGCCGCCTTCTCCAATCTCATAGTATACAAGTCCCAGAAGATTCCGGGCGTCTTTATGCTCCTTATTATAGGTGAGAGCTTTGCGGAGCTGCGCCACTGCGCCGGTCATATCCCGCATCTCCACCTTTTCCAGACCGATATTATAATAATAATTGGCTGTATTGCATGCCTTTGCAACATGTTTATTATCAAAACCGCAGCTGGTACAGAACCCATCAGCCCCAACTGTACGGCCGCATTTAACACATTTCATGTGACTTCCTCCTACACATCGTAAACTGTTGTGAACTGACGGGAAAACTATTTCTCGTTTTTACTGCTGCGCTGTTCTTTTACCAGTTCTTCCACCAAATCGGTGATATCCTTGATATCGTCATCAAAGAGATTATCCTCTCCTACTTCTACGCCTACAGCCGGTTTAAACTTCTTAAGTTCAAGATTAAAATCAATCATGGGAATCCTCACTTTCCAAAATATATGTTTCTGCGCCTCTTGATCTCGCCCACCAGATACAGTGAACCGAGACACAACAGGCGTCCCTCATTGTCCTTATCATGCAAAGCCGCCTCAAAAGCCTGCTCCGCTTCCTCAAATACATAACAGGGAGCGTCCGCCGTCTGGCGGAAACACTTAAGAATCTCTTCTGTATCGGCGCCCCTTGTTCCTTCCATCTTTGTAATATAAATCGTCTGCCACGGAAAATCCGAAAGCGTCCGGATCATACTCTCATAATCCTTGTCCCCGCATACGGCAAATAGCAGGCGCCATCTGCCGCCTTTCCCGGCGACCGTCCGGCATATCTGCTCCACAGCGCCCGGATTATGGGCGCCATCCACGTAAACATCAGGAAGGACCTCTTCCATTCTTCCTTCCCAGCGCATTGCCAGAAGCCCCTTCTGCAGTACCTCGTGCTTCAGTCCGGGCAAAAGCACCCTGGCCGCCACAGCAGCCAGCGCCGCATTATATATCTGGTAATCCGCCGTATCCGTAATACACAGAGGACTATCCTTATAATAACTACTATTGATAGAAAAATCAATCTTATTCTCTATTTTTTTTAAAAATGTTATTTTTTCAGAACGAATTCTGTAAATATGAGAATTTTTTCTTTCAGCTTTCTTTCCGATTACCGAAAAAGCGCCATTATTCTCATCCAGAACCACCACGGGAACTCCTTCTTTGATTATGCCTGCCTTCTCGGCTGCAATGGCTTCAATAGTATCCCCCAGAATCGCCGTATGATCAAGACTGATGGATGTGATCACCGAAAGAACAGGTACGGTCAGCACCGTGGCGTCCAGCCGTCCGCCAAGCCCCGTTTCCATAATGCAGTAATCCACATCTTTCCGGGAGAAAATGAGCAGACTCATGAGAAACAGAATCTCAAAATAGGTGAGCGGCTTTCTCACGCCGTTTTCGTCCGGCAGCAGAGCCTTCACCTGTTCCCACGCCTCTATGAGCTCAGCATCAGAACACATCTCAAAGTTGATGCGGAACCTCTCGTTCATATGCACCAGATGAGGTGAAGTAAAGAGAGCTGTGCGATATCCGGCCGTACGGAGAATGGATTCCAAAAAAGCGCAGACAGAACCTTTGCCGTTGGTCCCGGCCACGTGAATGACTTTCAGATTTTTCTCCGGATGCCCCAGAATATCCAGATACTTTCTTAAATTATCAAGGCCGCCCCCGGTTCCAAACCGGGGAACAGCCGATATTTCCTGCTCCAGCTCGTCAATCGTCATATCGCTGTATCTGCCTCCTGTCCCGCTTTCAGCAAATGTACACAGCTGCCATTGTCCCTGCTGCGACACATCTTTCGCACAGGTTATTTTTTTAACTGTGCAAGCCGCTCATCCACCTGTGCAGCCATGGCGGTATATTTCTCTAATTTCTTCTTTTCTTCTTCTACTTTGGCTGCCGGCGCCTTGCTGATGAACTTCTCGTTGTTCAGCATGCCGTTGGCACGTTTGATCTCGCCGGCCAGACGTTTTGCTTCTTTTTCCAGACGGGCGATCTCTTTTTCCACATCCACCAGCTCGACGAACGGAATGTAGATCACTGCATCCGGAATCACTGTGGATACAGCGTCGTCTGCGATTCCTGTCTTATCTGCCTGTACGATAACTTCGCTGGCATAGCCCAGGGTGGCGAAAAAGACGCGGGAGTTCTCAAAGATGCCGCGGATGTCTTCTTTCTCTGATACCACATATACAGTCGCTTTCTTGCTCGGCGGCACGTTCATGTCCGCCCGCAGGTTACGGATGTTGCGGACAGCAGTCTTGATAACCTCCACCTCATTTTCTTCTGCCTTGAAGTCAAGTTCTTCTTTAAATACCGGCCAGTCGGATACCATGATGGACTCTTCCTCATCCTGCATGCTGCAGAAAATCTCTTCTGTGATAAACGGCATATACGGATGAAGGAGCTTCAGGGCGATGACCAGTACATTTTTCAGTGTGTAAAGAGCCGCTGCCTTGGTGGCGTCCTCGTCGTTGTATAATCTCGGTTTTACCATCTCGATATACCAGTCGCAGAACTCTTCCCAGATGAAGTCGTGCAGCTTCGCCACTGCGATACCCAGCTCGTAGTTCTCCATGTTGTCGGTGACTTCTTTTACAAGGGTGTTGGCCTTGGAAAGAATCCATTTGTCGGCCGGCGTCAGGTCGTCAAGGCTCACCTGGCTCAGGTCGGCTTTCTCTATATTCATGAGCATGAAACGGGAAGCGTTCCATACTTTGTTGGCAAAGTTACGGCTGGCGATGATCTTCTTCTCGGAGAAACGCATATCGTTACCCGGTGCATTTCCTGTCACGAGAGTCAGACGCAGAGCGTCGGCGCCGTACTGGTCGATAACCTCCAGCGGATCGATACCGTTGCCCAGGGACTTGCTCATCTTGCGTCCCTGCTCATCCCGCACAAGACCGTGGATGAACACGTCGTTAAACGGACATTTGCCGGTGTGCTCATATCCGGAGAATACCATACGGATAACCCAGAAGAAGATAATATCATAACCGGTCACCAGCACGTTGGTCGGGTAGAAATAATCGAGATCCTCGGTCTGTTCCGGCCAGCCCAGAGTGGAGAATGGCCACAGAGCGGAGCTGAACCAGGTATCCAGCGTATCCTCGTCCTGTGTCAGATGTTTGCAGCCGCATTTCGGGCAGACATCCGGCTGAGTTCTTGAAACCACGATCTCGCCGCAGTCATCGCAATAGTAGGCCGGAATCCGGTGTCCCCACCAGAGCTGTCTGGAAATACACCAGTCGCGGATATTCTCCAGCCAGTGCAGGTATGTCCGGTCAAAATGTTCCGGCACAAAACGGAGGTCTCCGTTTTTCACTGCCTCGATGGCCGGTTTTGCCAGTTCTTCCATGCGGACAAACCACTGTTTCTTCACCATCGGCTCTACAGTAGTATGGCAGCGGTCGTGGGTACCTACGTTATGGTTGTGCGGCTCGATCTTCACCAGATAGCCTTCTTCCTCCAGCTCTTTTACGATGGCCTTTCTTGCCTCGTAGCGGTCCATGCCGGCAAACTTGCCGCCGTTTTCATTGATGGTTCCGTCGTCATTCATGACGTTGATCTCTTCGAGATTGTGGCGCAGTCCCACCTCAAAGTCGTTAGGGTCGTGGGCCGGTGTGATCTTAACGGCTCCTGTACCGAACTCCTTATCCACATAGGTGTCCGCCACGATTGGAATCTCGCGGTTCACAATTGGAAGAAGAACCATCTTTCCGATCAGATCTTTATATCTCTCGTCATCCGGATGCACGGCGATGGCTGTATCGCCCAGCATGGTCTCCGGACGTGTCGTTGCGATCTCGATACATTTGTCAGTTCCCACGATCGGATAATTGATGTGCCAGAAAAATCCCGCCTGATCTTCGTACACAACCTCCGCATCGGAGATGGATGTCTGGCAGACCGGACACCAGTTGATGATTCTGGAACCTCTGTAAATGTAACCTTTCTCGTATAACTTGATAAAGACCTCTTCCACTGCCTTAGAGCAGCCTTCATCAAGAGTAAAGCGCTCTCTGTCCCAGTCCGCAGAAGAACCAAGCTTCTTAAGCTGGCTGACGATACGTCCGCCGTACTCTTTCTTCCACTCCCAGGTTCTCTTTAAGAATCCTTCTCTTCCCAGATCCTCTTTCTCGATACCTTCTTCTTTCAGGGCGTTGATAACCTTGACCTCCGTGGCAATGCTGGCGTGGTCGGTTCCCGGCTGCCAGAGGGCGTTGTAGCCCTGCATTCTCTTGAAACGGATGAGAATATCCTGCAGGGTATTGTCAAGAGCGTGTCCCATGTGAAGCTGGCCGGTGATATTTGGCGGCGGCATCACGATGGTGAACGGTTTCTTGCTGCGGTCCACTTCCGCATGGAAATATTTCTTATCCAGCCATTTCTGATAGAGTCTGTCCTCAATCTCAGCAGGATTGTAAGTTTTATTCATCTCTGTTGCCATAAATCTATGTCCTCCTGGAATACTAAATTGTCATGTTATAAAAATGCTCCGCAATCAAAAGCGATGCAATCGCTTTTAGTCGCGCACAAGCGCAATTATTATACCACAAGTTTTCAGCCTTGTGTGTATCTTTTTACCTATTCTTTCCGCACAGGAAGCCCTGCAGTCAGCAAATCATCTTCCATCTCCATCTCAGGGCGGAAGTCCTTTTGCAGCTCCCGCACAAATCTTTCATAAATATTCTCTGCTTCCTCAGTTTTTTCCCTCTGCAGCAAATATTCGATTTTTTTCTGTTTTTCAGCCAGACTGCTGCAATGATAAGCCTCGGCAATAGCTGCAAAACGGTTCTCAAAAGATTCCTGCGACAACTCCGATATCTTAAAAGATTCCATCTCTTCTTTTGCTTTTTCCATATTTTCCGTAAATGCGATAAGCGCATAATAGTAAAAAAGAGACTCTTCATCACCCGCATACTGGTACGCCTTCACAAAATCAATCTTAGCGTCCTCCAGACGAAACAGCCGTGATTTCGCCACCGCCATGTTGTGATAGGCGGCACCGGTATCCATCTTTCCCATAGTTTCCGGTTTCAAAGCCTCTTTATAATAATGGATGGCCATGGACGCCCGTCCCGCTTCAAGAAGCATATCGCCCGTCCATTTGCACTGTACAGGATACGGCGTATTTTTTAAATCCCTGTACTCATCCAGGATCTCGCGTATTTCTTCCTCAGAAAAATAATTCCCCTCCCGGAAAAGCGCAGCAAAATATTTCATCTGGTCTCTTCCAGGATCTGTTAATTTCGAAAGCTGCCGGTACAGCTTCTCAAGGCCCAGCTCATCACGGATGTAAAGCAAAAGCTCCTCCTCCGGCAGCGTATATAAATAGAGCAGCATGTGTCCGCTCAGATAATAACACAGTTCTTCATAGGAAAAAATCTGTACGCCCGTCTCCGGAAAACGATAAGGCTCTTTTCCAGTCCGTCCGACACAGATAATTGATTCCCGCATATAGTCTCCTCCTTATCACGATATCAGCTTAAATGGAAAAACCGTTACCTTTCCCGTACCGGGAAACATGGAACCAAATCCCATGTCTTTCAACAGAATCACGCCTTCTGTCTGTGCAGTAAACTGTACCTCAATGCGAATTCTGGTTGTTTTTGGCGGCCGCGCCGGGAGATCCCTGATCTCGCAGGCGGCGCTTTCCATCTCATTTTCTTTCGTATTATGATAGAAGAATTCCACCTTCTGGCTTTTATCCAGAATAATATCGACAGTTCCGACGGTATTATACCACTCCCGGCCGATGGACGTGATCGGCACATACTTTGCCTTTCCCGACTCCTGCGTGAGGATGCCGATGGTGTGATATACCATGTCCGGTCCCTGCATCAGCAGCATGCCGTCCTCCATCAGCTGTACCGGGCCAAGCCCCAGCAGGCATGCCCCGTTGGCGTACAGATTCTGTCCCATGAAGACTCTTCTTCCGGCACACAGATATGTCAGTGTTTTCTTCATCCAATTGCCTTCAAATCCTCTTCCTGTGAGAAAAATTATATGTGCCGGATTCTTCACCAGAAACTGTTTCATCAGTCTGCTGAAATGATAATCCCGGTTCTCGTCATCCTCGTGGATGCCCTGTTCCTCCAGATTCATCTCCTTCAACACCGCCCGATAAGCTTTCTGTCTGGAAGGACGGATCTGCTCCACCAAAATGTAACGGAGTACATTTTCTGAGTAATCAAGAAGAAGGGTATTTCTGTCCCATACCGCCCGCTCCTGATGAAATACATATTCCACAAAAGAACGGAAATGAGTGATCACATTCACAGAATGCCTTTTCTTAAAATCTTCGTCCAACAGTTCTTCCAGATGTTTCCGACACTGTCGCGAGGTGTCTTCCATGGTAAAGTAAACGCCATGGTACATTTCCCAGTTTATGTGATTGGCCTCCATATAACGCCGGATATAAAAAAGTCCGCTGGCAATGTAATCCTCCTGCTCCTTTTCCGGCAGAGGGAAACTTTCCTCGGTGGTTTCCGCCGCCGCTTCATCATAGACACTCAGCTGTACCGCATATTTCCCCAGATCGATCCCGGCAAATTTTCTTGTTTCAAGTTCTCCCATAACATACTCCATTCCGCCTCCTGCGAAGGCGATGTTATAATACTTTCATCATATAATCTGTAAAATACGTTTTTATCAGATATTGTGCAAGCTCTTCCGGAGCGCAGCTCTCCGCGCTCAGATCATTGAGAGCAAAGAAGCGGCTCTCGTCCCCTTCTGACTCAAAGGTATCGAAACGGATGACCGTCTCGTCGCTGACCACCTCGCCGCCGTCTTCCAGGCGGTAATTGACATGATCATTTTGATAGAAGAACATGGTACAGACATACATTCCCGGCAATATTTCCTGAAGATGTCTCTTTCGAACGAGTACATCTTCTCCTTCCACCTGATAATACAGCACCACATTGCTCCCGCGGTTTCCGTAATAGGTCAGAAAAGTCCTCTCCAGATATTCCACCGGAAGAGCAATCCACTGCCGGTAGGCGTAGAAAACCGGCAGGTAATATTCTTCCTTCAGGAACTTTCCTATAATGAACACTGCCGCGTCCTTAATTTTCTCCATCCACGCTTCCCGCGGCGCAAAATAGTAGAGAAAATGTATCATGGTCTGACGGTCACGGATTCTTCCTGCGAGAATCTCACGGCCAATGATTCCATGAATCGATTCCGGCAGTTCAAGAATACCGCGCCGTTCCCGCTCTGAAGCATACTGCAGGTAACTCTCCGTCACCTGATCTCCTTCATTCTGATCGTAATACACCTCAAAGACAGAAAAGAGGCCGTCGGCGTCATTCCCGGTAAACATGCTCTGACGCAGCATCCGCTGTTCCAGGGCTGTTGTCTCCAGAGCAAACTTCCGGCTCCGTTCCCAGATAAGAAGAAGATCTTCCAGCTCGCCTTCAAAATGTGTCATAAGATACGACAGCGTATCCCTGTTATATTTTTTGCTCACAAAGGCTGAATAGGCAAGATACAGCGTAGTCTCATCCATTTCCCCTTCGCTGTGAGCGACGCCGAAAGACGCCAGACGCAGACGCTTCACTGCGCCCATAATATTGCAGCCATATAGTTCAATGCCGAAAAAGGCATTTTCTATCATTCCGACTTCCATATAATAATCCATCAAAGTCTTGCGAAAACCGGCTGTCACATTGGAATAATCAATTCTGTCCAGCCATTTTGCCAGCGCCTCTTTTTCCTGATGCTTCTGATAATACAGCAGCATTTCCTCAGCTGCCTGGCGCCGGATCCACGGCTGATAATCCTCATGAAAAGCTATTTTCTGCAGAATCGGCATATCTTCCGCTTTCAGATCTCCTCCTATTTTATCAGACAGAGACAGAAGGATTCTTTTGTTAGCCATGTTTTTCTGAATCCATTCCTTCGGGAACTGTTCCGGAGACAGAAACGGTTCCTCCCTGTAAGAAATTCCCGACACATATCTCTGTTCATTGCTGTCCACAAAATACAGCTGTGCCCGGCGGGTAGGAATCTCCGCATAGCAGAATCCTCCGGACAACGGATAATAGAATTCCTCTCCGGTCTCCGGACGGGAAACATAAACGCCGATCATATTCCTGTTGCTGCATATAATCTTCCTGTAAAATAATATATCGCAGACCGCTTTGGTATTTGCCGGCTTCTCCAGAATCTCTTTCTGAAAATAATGATACAGGTAAGCCAGATGCTCATTCATCCGGCCTTTCAGAAGCTGCTCCTCCACAAAGGGGATCATTTTGGAATAATAAGCGCCGAACACCTCATCACAGGCATCCTTATTCTCCAGTACATTTGAATAAAGGTATGCCTTCTCCGTGGAATCCAGACTGTTGCTGTAAGTAAAATAAATGAGCACACGATGCGGAATGATCTCAAAGCTGTTAAAATCCATGCTTCGGATAAAAAATTCATTGAGTCCGATGATTTTCAGATTAGCGCCCACCGCTTTTCTAAAATACTCATGATATTCCCTGCCGCTGCGGTTTCCCTTGATGAGCAGAGAACAGATGACCTGTAAAAACCGCTCGTCAGGCTCTATCTCATATAACTTTTTGGCAATAAAGAATATCGCGCTGCTGTAATATTTCATCCTCAGCGCCAGCCTTGCGAACTGGTAAGCCAAGGCCATGGAAATATACCCATAACGGACGCCCCACCGGAAAATACTGACCTCAAAACTGCCAAGCTCTTCCATAAAGTTTGGATTTTCATTGAGAATCTCGCATGCCTCAAAGAATAAGAGACTGCTGTTTTTCCCTTCCTGAAAAAGCTGGCGGATAGTATCATACTGCAGACGCTTATTATAAACATATTCTCTGTCCAGATAAATCAGCATCCACAACGCCTCTGCTTTGTATGCAGACACCTCGTAAAAATCCCGGATAGATATGACAGCCGCCGATATGGTCTCCGGCGTCCGGTAAAGCATCGCCTTCAGGTACAGCAGATAATTTTCAAGCAGCGGCTCCGTCTCCCCTTCCCGCTGCTCTTCTTCTATCTTCTGAAGCAATTCTTCCGCTTCCTCCGGATGTTCTTCCATGATCAGAAGATGTATGCGATACATCTGCCACTGTACGCCTTTTGTCAGATGGATCAGCTCATCCAGCACATGTTCTGATTCCTCCGCAAAATCTTCAAATCCGATGCTTCCTGTACGGAAAAACAGATAATTATGCATCAATTCCGCCTTCTGTCTTTTGATGCGGCTTCTGACTTCTCTCTCCCTGGACACCGTCGGAAGGGTTCCCCACCATTCCACAGGTATCTCAAACTCCTGACGAACGGTACGAATCCGGATCACATCGCTTCCCATGGCATAACTGTGATTTTTCTCCACAGTGAGTTCCAGCCTGCCTTCTTCAAAATCCGCGCTGGTAAACTTAAGTACAGAAATCTGAACCTGCCCTTTTTCCGCAGTGATGGTTCCTTCCGTATAACCATCTGCGGTCAGAGTGATGCAGATCGTCTCCTTATCTTTTCCCGCATCGAGAACAACCTGCTTTTTCTCTATGGCAAGGGCGGCAGGTTCTTTCCATCCTGCCGCCGTCAGGAATTCCTCCACGATCATATTTCTGGACCGGCTCTTCATAAGACTGTGGTACATGGCGTCCTGCTCCGGCAGATCCTTCAGAAATATGGTGGAAAAATTCGGGAGGAAGAACAGCTCCATGGCTTCCTGCCTATTCTCATGATACAGCCGCACAAAGTCTTCCATCCGACAGATGCGCCCGATGGAGGTGTCGGCCATGACAGGCGTCACAACCACACGATAAGGGATATTATATTCGCCTCCGTTGGTAATCAGAAGAAAATCTCCCTCAAACTCGTTGCCTGACGTTGCCAGTTTTCCTTTAAAATAATAAGGAATCTCTGTCCGTATTCCATCAAACTCTGTCTTTTCCAGACCTATTTTATCGTTGGTGGAACGAACAATTCCTTTTACCGGTATTTTATTTTCACTTTCAACTATAAAAGAACTATGGTATACTTTGCCTTCTTCCACGGTAATTTCCAGATTCGTCACGGAAATACGCAAAACCGGCAGTTTGCTTTCCTCTGTTCCTTCTTCTATTATATTATTTGTCTCTCTCACTTCACATACCCGCCTGTTATTTATCTCAACCTTCACGCGATTCGCCTACTTCAATCTGATCTTCTTCACTGCCGACCAAGCGGAGCGATACTGGGTTCCCCCCGCCTTTTTTACAGCGCGGACTTTGCAGTAATATATCTTTTTCTTCTTCAGGCCGCGTATTACTTTTCGCGCGGCTTTGCCTGACGCGGTCACTGTCACGGCATTTTTCATATTTTTCGTTCTGGAATAACGAATTTCGTAGCGGGAAACTCCGGACTGCTTTGCCCAGGAAACAATGAGTCTGCCGCCTTTCCTGCTGCGAGCCTTTACCTTGCCCGGCCGCTTCAGCCACACTGCAGTTTTTTTGTTGCTCTTGCTGCTGGACTTATTATTTTTTACCGCCTTCACAGCATAAGTATATTTTTTCCCCTGTGTGACATTTTTATCTGTCCATGACTTTTTCTTTCCAGACACCTCTTTGACCTTCTTTAAAGAACCATTTCCTTTTTTCCGGTAAATTACGTACTTATCTGCTTTTTTTACTTTCTTCCAGACAATTTTAATCCCGCTGCTCACACCTTTTGCTTTTTTAAGCACCGGCGTTGACACGCTGCTGTTTTTCTCTGACACCACATTAGTCTTATCAAGAATTCCTGTGTTCAGCAGATTCGTGAGAATAGGGCATCCCCATCCAAAAAAATCATCTTTTCCTGTCGTCCCCAGATCTTTGCACCGCGCTTTCAGCTCATTATATACGCCTTCCACAGAAAGATCAGGCTGCAGCATTTTCAGATAAGTCACTGCAGCGGTAATATGCGGCGCTGCCATGGAGGTTCCTGACATTCCGATCAGCATTCCGCCTGCCGCGGCGCTTACCACCTCGCTTCCCGGCGCAGAAAAATCAATTCTGCTTCCATGGTTTGAGTAGGAGGCCGCATGCTCATTAGGGCCAAAGGCCGCCACTGCGATCGTCTTATTGTTGCATGCAGGATAACAAAACGCCACATCCACGCCGTTGTTTCCTGCCGCCGTACAGATGGCAATACCGCTGCGGTACGCCTTATTAATCAGCGAATCAAGATATGTAACCGACATGGCGTTCGCCGCCACAAATCCAAGACTCATATTAACTACGGAAACATTTTGATTCAATGCATACTGCAGAGCCGTCTTAATGGTCAGCAGAGAAGAATATCCGCTGCTGTTTGATATCTTCAATATAAGAAAACGGACGTTGGGCGGAGTTGAGTCCGCGATAATTCCAGCCACGTGAGTGCCATGGCCATGATTGTCCGTCACATTTTTATTGTTGTCAATGAAATTATAGCTCTGGGAAGAAATATTTCTGGACTGAAACATAAAATTGGACTTGTCGATACCTGTATCCAGAATAGCTACAGTCACCGCGCCGTATTTTCCTTCTGCCTGATCTTTCAGTGTGTGCATTCCCATATAGGCTGTCCCCCAGGAATAGCTGCCGCTGCTGGCAAGAGACGCATCGTCAGTCAGAATATCATCCACATAATAAACCTGATCCGGATAACAGTTTCCCTCGCCATATTTTTCACAGAGAGCCTCAAAGGCGTCTCTTGTCTCCTCTTCTGTATCAAACTGGAGAATGGTCTCGCCAAGCTCCGTATTATAATAGACTTCCTCTGCCCCGTAGTCTTCCTCCAGACCGGACGCCTCCACAATCAGACGCTTTGTCTGGAAAGGAGCGGTTATCTCATATTCGCCACTGTCGGTCTCTTCCACATCATAGAGCGTATCCTCCGGCAGCGTATCCATGTATTCTTCCAGTATCTCCTCCGATTCTCCGGATATTTTCTTTCTGGATTTTCCTTTATCTGTGCCGGTTTCCGGAAGGTCTTCCGTCTCCCCGTCAATTTCTACCTCCCCGGCTTCCGTATCCACAGTCATTGTTCCAAAATAATCTTCATCCCAGGTATCGGAAATGATCTCTGCCATCTCCTTACTGTCCGTAATCTCCTGTGCGTCAACAGCATTACTACCGCTGTCTCCCGCCGTATCCGTATCGCCGGACAGGTTTTCCTGCGCCGCATCTGCTGTCCCGGCTTCCACAGGTACTGAGAAAACACTCCCCAGCACTCCGCCTGCCGCCATCAGCACGCTCATCGCAACAGCCAGACTTCTCCTTTTCCACATTCCTGATTTATTATATTCTTCTTTTCTCATTCTTCTGCCCCTTTCCTTTCCGGGCCGTATCGCAGCACACCGTATCAGCTCTCCACATGCTGTCTGAAATCTTTCTCCCGGAATAACATATCCACCAGCTCTTTGTAAGTCTGAAGTCTGACGGATTTTTTTATTTTTTTCCCAATCTTCTCTCCATCTTCAAACATGGGGAGCATATAGTTCCAAAGCTCTTTCATCTTAAAGAGTACATTTCTCTCACCGGACATAATATCTTCATAACCCGCACATATCTCATCATGGAAAGCCTTCCACCTGACTTTATCGGGACGCCCGTCTTCTGTGAACATCTCTGCCAGCTGGGGATTGGCGATCAGCCCCCGCCCGATCATGATCCTGTCCACCTCCGGAAACTCTTCCCGGAACCGTTCAAAATCTGCCTTCGCAAAGATATCTCCATTGTAGCACACGGGGTGCCTGCACAGCAAGAAACCTTTTCGAAAGGCCTCTCTGTTCACGGGCCTTTTGTAAAAATCTTTATGGATTCTCGCGTGAATAATCACCTCCGACAGCGGAAACTGGTTATAAATTGCCATGAGAGGTTCAATCTCCTCCGGACTGTCCAGTCCCAGCCGTGTCTTCACTGACACTTTCACGGTGACCTTATCAAATACCTGCTCAAAAAAACGAAGCAATTTCTCCCGGTCGGCGAGAAAGCCGCAGCCTTTTCCTTTGGACACTACTGTGCCGGAAGGACAGCCAAGATTCAGGTTGATCTCTTCGTAGCCGCAGTCGGCCAGCTTCTCCGCCATCCGCACGAAATCATCCGCCTGATTGGTAAGGATCTGAGGTACCAAGTTAATATTCTGATTATGTTCCGGCGCAATGTCATTCTTTTCTCTGGAGGTCCATCCTTTTCCTTTCTTAGGCGTCAGAAATGGTGTATAATATTTATCAATTCCCTGGAAATAATGCCGGTGTGCGTTCCGGTACACGTAACCGGTAACGCCTTCCATTGGCGCAGCGTAAATTTTCATGGGATTCTCCTTTGTAAATGTATGTAATGTTGTGTATCATGCCGGCGGAAACCACATCCGCCAGCTTGAAATACACTGTTTACTACATTACCACAGAAACGCTCTAAAGTAAATTTACATTATCTTCACGGAGGACAATTTTATGGAAAATAAACATAAGACCGCCGATTCATCGGACATTCTGACTATCCGGCCTATCGGACACATTCACACGGACTTTCCGGAAAAGTTTGGCATTCCGCGCCAGAGCGGACTGGTACCGTCGCTGCAGGCGTATATCACCTTCGAAAAAGAATTCCAGAACCCGGACTGCTTTCGGGATATCGAACGCTTCACCCACCTCTGGCTCATCTGGGGGTTCTCAGAGAATCAGGACAAGGGCTGGTCGCCCACCGTCCGCCCGCCGCGGCTGGGCGGAAACGTACACACCGGCGTATTCGCCTCCCGTTCACCATTCCGTCCGAATCCCCTGGGACTTTCCTCCGTGCGCCTGAAAAAAGTTTTGCTGGACGACGGCAGCAACGGCCCGGGCGATGCAGATTTTTATTCCCGGCCTGCCGGCACAGAAGGCCCGGTACTCTTTATCTCCGGGGCAGATCTGATGGACGGCACGCCGATCTACGACATAAAGCCTTACGCGCCACTCTTTGACAGCCACCCGGACGCCTCCGGCTCCTTTACCCACGACGCCATCAAACATCGCCTGACTGTCCACTGTCCCGACCATCTGCTGTCGGTCGTTCCACCGGAGAAGCGGGAGGCTCTCCTTGAGATTCTGGCCCTTGACCCCCGCCCGGCCTACCATGACGATCCGGAGCGCATTTATGGAATGGATTTTGGAAACTGGTGCGTGCGGTTCTGCGTAGATGGGATGGAATTGGATGTGAAGGAGATTGTTCGGAATAAAAAGTAATCTATTAAATAGGATAAATTGGAATTTAAAAGCGAGTTGATTTTAATGTTAATTTTAATGTTACTAATGGAAGGTATAGTATTATGTTTTATACTTTTAATGTTTTGTGTTATTGGTATAGCAAATGGTCCTGAAAAATTTACTGTGTTTTACGAAAAGAATGTTCAAGAAAAAGCAATAAAATTAGGATATACTACTCAAAAAGAAATAAAGAAACAAACCATTATATCAATTATAGTTTTATACTTGCCTTGTTTCATTCTTGTGCCATTAATGGTTTGCTATATAAATGGTGCAAAAGAGTTTGGAAATATTTTTATTCAAAGTTTATTTATAATGTATATAATGGGACTATTTGATAGATTTTTTGTTGACTGGTATTGGGTAGAACATACAAAAGCGTGGGATATACCCAATACAGAAGAATTAAAACCTTATATTCCTACAAAAATGAAAATAATTAAATGGCTGGGAACCATAGTTGGATTTGCAATAATTGCTTTAATTATTGCTTTAATAATGAGTAAGATGGTTTAAAAATTGGAATTTACGGTCTTATTGTGGCAGAATTAGAGAGATTCTAATGCATATGATGAATGACAAAGATTAACTAATGCAGATAATAATAAGAGTGGTATTAAGACTCAACTAGAGGTTGAGAATATTGAAAAGAAAAAAGGAATAATGAGAAATGATAAAATATCCTATTTATGTGACATTAGATACTAATATTTTGGATTCAGCAAACTATGATTTTGATGAAAAGAGTACGCTTCAACTTTTGGCAAATTATGTAAAAAAAGGAAAAGTGAAAGTTATATTAAGTAATATAGTAGTTAAAGAAGCAGAAAAACATATTTCTGAAAAAGAAATATTTGAGATTGAGAAATGGATAAGTTCCAAATGTGAGGATGCGTCAAGAAAAATGGAAATAACAAATCTTCCGTATAATATAGGATATGGAGATGATATTGAGATATTGGGGATTGATGACCAAAAATTATTTTTTCAAATAGACGAAATTAATATTAATCCAAGTGCAGGTGATAAAGAATGGATTGATATTAGTTTATCTAATAAAAAACAAATAATAGCAAACGGAACCGTAGAACTCACAGTGGGTTATATTGAGTATGATGAGGATGGTGGTGTAGCAGATGCCTTGGATGATAAAATCTACTATAGTTACTATTCCATAATTGAGCAGTTGGATAATTTCATATTAGAGCAGAATGAATATATGAAAACTGAAAAAGCAATTATTGAAATTATTGAAGAAGCAATTAAGTAATAATACGGACGTGGCAAAGAAAATTGCACATTTAATAAAAGTATACGAACCCCAAAATTCCAGTTTATCGGGGAATTAAACAGCGTGATAAATCCTAAGTTATCGAATTAAACGGATATTTTTGTCCTAAAAAATCGGACTTGTAAGCGCAGGCTACTATCTATAACCTGACACCCTCAGCGCCAACAATATTTTCTGTATTGCAAGGTGTTGCGGAGTTATTGCAGCGGTGGAAAGAATGGTTTTCCACAACACAGATGACATTTCTTTCCACCCCGGCAACCCTCTACTCTTTCTCTTTAAACACGATCCATTTGCTGATGATATAGTTGCTGACCAGGACTACCACCTGTGCGCCGACCTTTACGCCGACGCTCGGCAGGCCAAGGCCGTTGATGAAGATCAGCAGAATGGCTTCCTCGATGACCAGTGTCAGGACTCTGCCGCCGAAGAATCCCGCTGCCTGGCAGAGCAGCTCCTTTATGCCGTGGGGTCTGGCGTCAAATACCCACAGGCTGTTGGTGATATAGGCGAAGGTCACTGCCAGAATCCACGAGATCAAATTTGCTACCAGCGGATCCATGTGCATGACCACATCGCACCAGGCGAAGGAGCCGATGCTGACTACGGTGGCCAGTCCTCCGAAGAAAACGTAGAGGATGATTTCTTTGTATTTTCGGTACATTTCCATTAATTTTGTAAACATTGTCTGCTCCTGTTATTCTCATAAAAAATTTGATTATCAAGTAGAAAAAACACGTAGTATATACTAAAATGAAATCCTGTAAAAATCAATAGAAAAAAATGCACAGACATTTACGAATAATCATGCACAGACATTTGCAAATAAGCGCTTTGATCTGATGTATCAGGAAATGGGGGAATAAAAATGATTATCAACACGGGTGGACGGACCGATACCGTCCAGTATTACACAGAATGGCTCTTGAACCGCTTTTCGGAAGGGTATGTGCTGTCACGCAATCCGTTATTTCCACGCAAGGTGACGCGCTATGAGCTGACGCCGGACAAGGTTGACTGCGTTGTATTCTGCTCAAAGAATTACAGGCCGATCCTGCCGCGGCTACACGAAATCACAGACCGATTTCACACATATTTCCACTATACCATTACTGCATATGGCAAGGACATTGAGCCGGGCGTACCGTCCATTGACAAGAGTATCGAAACACTGATTGCATTGTCAGAGCAGGTGGGAAAACAACGCGTTGCATGGAGATTTGACCCTGTTTTGCTGACGGAGAAGTACACGATTGAACGCCATCTGGAGACCTTTGATTATATGGCAAAGTCCCTTGCACCTTACATAGACCGGTGCATTTTCAGTTTTGTGGAAATATATAAAAAGGTAGAGATCAATATGCCGGAACTGATTCCGCTGACCGATCAGGACATGGAGACGCTGGCACAGGGACTTGGCGCCACTGCTGAAAAACACGGTATTTTTATCCAGACCTGCGGGGCCGATGATAAATTTACACAATACGGTATTCACTCTTCCGGCTGCATGACGCTGGATATCCTTGGCAAGGCCAACGATATCACCTTCAGAAAACTAAAACATAAGGGGATGCGCCAGGGCTGCCATTGTATTGAAAGCCGGGACATCGGCGCATACGACACCTGCATGAACGGCTGCAAATACTGTTACGCCAATAGAACGCCCCGCAAAGCCTTCGATAATTATAAACGGCACGATCCTATGTCCCCTCTGCTGCTGGGCGATCTGAAACCTGACGACACTGTGATACAGGGAGCCCAGAAAAGTTTTCTGGCGGCCAAACGTCAGGGATAAAATAATTCCCGCAGGAAATACTTTGGGGCAGCGGTTTCCCGCTGCCCCGATTCTTATTCGTGTTTGTCTTAGTAGTTTTTCAACTATTTTTTAATTTTCACTACCTTTACCTGGCTCCACTTACCGTAGACCTTCTCAGTTCCGTTCATCTTGTAAGCGCGAACCTTCACAAAGTAGCGTTTACCTTTTTTGAGTTTCTTGACAGTGCGGACATTCTTCGCCGCATTGTAGGATTTCACTGTGGTTTTCTTCTTTCCAAAGTTGACGCCTGTGGAATAAGCGATCTCATATCCGTCAGCGCCGGCAACCTCTTTGAACTTCACCTGCACTTTTCTTCCCTTGCGGTTTTTCAGCTTTTTGATGGCTGTTTTGGCCGGAGCGGAAACGTCCTGAGCCTGCGGCTCGGAGGTCTGTGGCTGCTGCGGCTGGGATGGGGTTTCCGGAACTTCATACTCAATATCATCACCATTTGTCAAATCGTCCGGAGGCATTACTTCCTTCACTTCAGCATACAACTTCTTCACCATATCCAAAGTCTGATTTCCAATAGAAATTCCTAACTCGGTGGCCTTTCCCTCCAATTCAGCAGAATCTCCTGAATCATATATTACCTTCAAATCTACATCTACTACTTTCTGCTCTTCTTCTAATTTACCTACATAATCTTTAAAAATCTTTTTTACCGTTTTCTTTATAAATGGTTTTGTGTCTTCATCTCTCATAAGATTATTCATAGCCTTGCAAATGCCATAAGCAGACTGAGGATCATCTACCATTGTAATTTCCGCCAGCTTATAAGGCTCTGCCACATCTGTCAGTAATGCGCCATAAAACGGAACCATCGGAGAATAAGCGGCACTGCTCATGCTCAGCCATTCCACTGTTGCCAGTTCCGCAGGCATATCGGAACGAATCTGTAAAATGTGACACTCCTGGGAACGATTTGTTCCAATTACACGGACAGAGTCTGTAATTCCGGCGTCTGTTCTTGCGTCTTGAAAATTAATTCCGGCATCCTCATATTCCTCATACTGACTTCCTGCCAGCTGATATAATTTTTCTACAGTCACATCTTTGGAAGGAATATCAAAGAAAATATCCTGGTATTCTTCTGCATAGATTGCCGTGTTGTCTTCTCCTGTTAAAATATATTTTCCTGCACGAATGCGGTCTGCATTTCCAGAACTATATTTCTCACCACCATAGGTCAATTTGATGTTGAGAGCATTTTTATTTTCAGGCTCTGTTAACGATTCGTGATAAATTCTACCCTCTACAGCCGTAGATATAATACCATCTGATGCAATCACATCACTATCCGTTACATCAATATCCCCAAGTACCAAACAATTCGGAATAATCGCAGCTTTATCCTCAGGCATCTTTATCGCACAATACTGATGTCCGGAAAGAATCTCCATATACCATACTTCTTTATTATCAGAAATAAATACGCCATCGGCCGTATACCATACACCATATTTATCAATAGCTTCTGCTAGAATTCTTACACCTTCTTCGGCCGAAGATGCCTGGCACAGAACATAATCCACATAATTTTCTTCTGAAATACCTGTTTTCCCTACAAAAGGATCTGCCGCTTCTGCCTCTTCGCTATTTCCTGCTGTAGTAGTCGCTGACATGGAGACTCCTTTTTCATTAATTCCAACTTCACCAAAAAGGCCATCTCCTTTAGCACCATCCCGGCAGGCAGTATAACGATAGGTCTTAGTTAAACCATCTTTATAAGGCGCGGTAAATTTTGTTCCACCATCTTCATCTACCCACATTCCATTTTTCGGAACGTCTTTGGAATCAATCACATCAAATACTTTATCGTGATAATTGCCGACATCCTCCGTCCTTCCAAACAGTGTTGACCCGTCTTCTGTCAGGTCGGAACCTACGTAGTAGGATGTACAGGCTTTTGCCGGAACGGCTGCCAGGGCGGTGAGGCCGACAGCTGCCAGCATAGTCAATAATGCTTTTTTCACTTTTCTCTCCTCCTGTGTTTTGCAGTTTTACAGGCAGTTCCCTTCTTTTTTGTGCGCTGATTATTTTTTCTTCATGACAGCGCAGTCTCATTTTCTTTCTGAAAATGCAGGGACTTCCCAAAACAGCAACAGAATTTCTGTCATTTTTATCCTGATGCAACGGTGCCATTATAATACTTTCTTTACATTTCGTCAATGAATTTTTTACATATTTATGCATTTTATGTCGTTATCACTGCATTTTATTTACATTTTTATAATCATTTATGCATTTCATTATTTTATGCAAGCAATATTTTTATATTATTTTTTGTTTTAAGAAAAAATCTTCTCGCCTTGATAAGCAAAATATTTGTGGACAAAAAAAGAAAAGTACCGTTCTCTCAAGAAAGAGTACAGTACTTTTCCTGCATTTTTATAATGAATTTCAACTGAACGTTCTATAGGACAGAACTATCAGATGGTCAGCGGTTTGCCTGTCAGCAGCTCGTATGCTTCTTTGTATTTATCGATGGTCTTATCGATAACATCCTGCGGCAGGTTGTAGTCGCTGTCCGGGTTGGCTTTGAGCCAGTCTCTTACAAACTGTTTGTCGTAGGATGGCTGTCCTTTGCCAGGTGCGTAGCCTTCTTTTGGCCAGAAACGGGAGCTGTCCGGTGTGAGCATTTCGTCGCCCAGGATAACGTTGCCGTCTTCGTCCAGTCCGAACTCAAACTTGGTGTCGGCAATGATGATGCCTTTGCTGAGAGCGTACTCTGCACATTTTTTGTAAAGAGCGATGGTTTTCTCTTTCAGCTCGTTGGCATAGAACTCGCCTTTGCCCGGGTAAGCCTTTTCGAGGATCTCCACGGACTTTTCATAGGAAATGTTCTCGTCGTGGTCGCCAATCTCTGCCTTGGTGGATGGAGTGTAGATTGGTTCCGGCAGCTGCTGAGATTCCTGAAGACCTTCCGGCAGCTTGATACCGCAGACAGTTCCGTTCTCCTGATAGCTTGCCCAGCCGCTTCCTGTAATATATCCGCGGACGATACATTCGATCGGAAGCATCTCAAGCTTCTTGCACATCATGCTCTTGCCTCTGAACTGTTCCTGCTGGAAATATTCCGGCATATCTTTGGTGTCGACAGAAATCATGTGGTTCGGTACCACATCCTCTGTATAGTCAAACCAGAACTTGGACATCTGTGTCAGCACAGCGCCTTTATCGGTGATCTTGTTCTTTAAGATAACGTCAAATGCGGAAATTCTGTCCGTGGCTACCATGATCAGGCTGTCGCCGTTATCATAAATCTCACGTACTTTTCCTTCCTTCATCGGTTTAAATTCTTTCATTCCACTCATCCTTTTCTTATCATGATGCTTGATTTCTATGGTTTTTACCGGGTAATTGTACTACAATCTTTTCCGGAAAACAATTCTTTTTCTCTTTTTTTCTGTCCTGATTTTCAGTTTTTGGATTTTTTCCAGTTTTCCATCGTCAATCATATCGTCACTGTTTCTTTTTTGACGCCTTTTCTTCTGACTGCTTTTGATATCCCGGATAAGATTTGCAGATATCTTTTAAACAGCATCGCTCGCAGTAAGGAGTGGTCCGTGCTGTACAGACTTCTCTTCCGTGGAATACAAGCCGGTGACAGAAATCGCTGCCCTCCTCAGGAGGGATAATCTTCCAGAGCGCCATTTCTACCTTTTTTGGTTCTTTGATATCATCTACCAAACCGATACGGTTGCACAGCCGGATGCAATGAGTATCAGTAACGATGGCCGGTTTGCCGAACACATCGCCCATAATAAGGTTGGCGCTTTTTCTTCCGACGCCCGGCAATTTCATCAGGTCGTCAAAATTATCCGGCACCTGTCCTCCGAACTCATCCCGGAGCATCCGCATACATTTGCTGATATCCCGTGCCTTACTCCTGCCGAGGCCGCATGGGCGGACGATGGCCTCGATGTCCTCCGGCTCCGCCGCTGCCAGCGCGTCCACGCCCGGATATTTGGCAAATAAATCCTGCACGATCACATTTACTCTCTCATCCGTACACTGGGCTGCCAGACGAACGCTGACCAGAAGCTTCCACGCTTCGTTGTAATCCAGTGTACACCCGGCGTCCGGGTATTCCTCTTTCAGCCGCTCGATGGCAATGGCGGCTCTCTCCTTTTTTGTCATATGTATACCTCCAATAATGCAAATTGATCAGCCGTCTTTTTCGGGCCATTTTATTGCTTTTCATCCTATTCTGTATCCGCTCCGCTAACAACTGCCCGGGAGCTTTCCGGCGCATCTTCCGCGTCTGCCTGCGCGTCTTTCTCTCCGCTCATGGACACCAGCAGGCATCCTCCGATGATCAGAGCAAAACCCAGCAAATCAATCGGGGCAAATTCCGTGCCCAGCCAGAGGGCGGAAATCACTGTCGCCACCACCGGCTCGATACACGCCAGCATGCTTGCCTTCACCGGTCCGATATCGGCCACTCCCTGCAGATAGAAGGAAAAGGCAATGACAGTACCCAGAATGACCATAGCCAGCAGCGCCAGCACGATATGCAGTTCAAAATCCCAGGATTCCTCCCAGATACGGAAAGCGACCGCCAAAACTATGCCGCCAATCAGCATGGCAAAACCATTGACCAGCGGTGTTCCCCATTTCTTGAGAAGCTGCCCCGGCAGCAGAGTATAGGTGACCAGCGCCAGCGCCGCCAGACCGCCCCAGGTCAGAGCGCCGCCGGAGATTACCAGTCCGTCCAAACGTCCGTGGGTGGCAAGAAGCACAACGCCGATGAGCGTCAGAACCGCCGCCGTTATCTCCTTGCCCCGCGGCAGCCGCCGGGCAAGGATACAGGATATGATCATTACCAGTATAATTCCGGTGTTCTGAAATACTGTGGCCGTACCGGAATTGGAATAACTGATGGCGGTGAGATAGGCAAACTGAGAAAACATCAGACCGCCTACGGCAAATATCACCAGCCGCACTGCCTCCGCCGGCTTTTTCCAGACGGCGAACGTCTCTTTCTTTTTTGCAAATAACGTAAACAGCAGCAGAATCACGCCAGCTCCCAGCATACGGATCGCCGCCAGCATTCCTGATTCCATCTGGCTGTTGGCAAAAATATACTGGCCGCAGGTACCGGAAAATCCCCAGGCTGCACCGCCAGTTAATGTGAGGATAACTCCTCTGATCTGTCTCTTCTTCTGTGTCATACATTTTCCCCTCTTTTATTAAATCTGAGTGGTAGTATAACACATCCCGCAGGATTTTTTAATATATTTCAGGGAAAATGTACGGGAAAACCATTGATTATTTTTCGGGGAAAATGTGCAGGAAAACCGGAAAGCACCGCTTTAATCCGGCTTATCCTCCAGCAGCCGCTTCTGATTTTCAAGAATCCGGTCCATCTTCTTATGGAGATCTTCCAGAATAAATTCTGACTTCAAATTCACTTTATAGGCGTTCTCCGCCTGCTCCCGGTCTCTCTCTTCCCGGCGGTTCTGGCTCATCATGATGAGCGGCGCCTGAATGGCCGCCACGCAGGACAAGACCAGATTTAATAAAATATACGGATACGCGTCAAATGCGTTGTCTTTCATCAGGTTATTGCCGAACATCCAGAACAAAAGCAGGGCCGTAAAAGAAAAAATAAAGCCCCAGCTTCCGGCAAACTTTGCGATTTTATCCGCGGTCCGCTGCCCAAATGTACTGGCAGCATGGAGGCTCCGCTCCAGATCCACGGACACCTTCTTCTCCAGCATCATGTGAAGGATATCCTCCTCGTTGAAGTCCTCCGCCACATTGTCCACCAGTACCCGCACCAGGTCCAGCTTCTCATCGGCAGTGAGCGTTTTATCCGGCGTGGCGCCGGGATTCTTTCCGGTTGAAGCCGCGGTCGGCTCCGCTGAATCTCTGATATTCTGCCCGGCCGAAGCGGCGGCCTGTTCCGGCGGCGCTGCATTTTTTCGTTTTGACATACTGCTGCCCTCCTGCTCTCTTTTAAAACAGTATGCCCGGATTTTTTATTTTCAATCGAATTTTCTTCCCGGCGTCCCGGTCACGCCTTTAAGAACACCAGATTCTTCTCATCGGAGTACATTTCCGCGAAACGGTATCCCAGCCGGTCAAAGCCTTTCAGCTCTTCTGCGGTCTCTGCCTTCTGTTCCGCCATGAAACGTACCATCTCACCCCGGGCCATCTTGGCGTATGTGCCTTTTTCTTTTACTTTGCCGTCAATGAGCTCTCCGAACACGCAGGTGACGCAGGAAATATTCTCCGGCAGATATTTTAAAACCGCCTTGCTGTACTCTTTGGACGCCAGATTCACCAGAAGGCTGCATCCGGCGAGAACTTCCCCGGCGATGGCATCACCCCAGAAATCATACAGCGAGTCCAGATCCTGCCGGTGGAAGCGGGCCTGCATCTCCAGCCGGTAAGGCGTGACGCCGTCAAAGGGCCGGAGCGCCCCGTAAAAGCCCGACAAAATGTACAGATGATTCTGAAGATAGCGGTAAGCTTCCTCGTCAAATACCGCCGGCGCCATGTATTTATACTGGATGCCCTCGTAGGCGAGAATGGCCGGCGTCAGCCGCTCCCGAAGATTCATGGATGTAATCCGCTCAACATTTTCAAGGGCAATCTTATCGTTGCATTTCCACATTTCCTGCAGCTCTGACGGAGTCATCTGCTTCATCTGTCCCAGAAGATACTCCGTCTGCTCAAGAAAATGCGGCAGTCCCTCCGGCGGCAGAATGTCCGTTTCGTTCATTTTCTTTGCCGGAGAGATGATGATTTTCAGCATATGTCTTCTTCCTCTCCTTTACTGCTTTCTAAGAGCACCTTTTTGCCATAAAAACGAAACCATACTTTCGTATCTGCTCCGCCGTGAAACCTCTGGCAATCAGAGATTCATCATATCGTTTCTTTTCAATCTGACAAAGAGCAGCCTGTGCCGTCTCTTCCAGACTGTTTTCCCTTCTGCTCTGTACTTTAAATTCGATGATGATGGCATTATCACCTCCATTCTTCGGTTCCAGCATGACATCGTATCTGCCGAAACCGCTTTCTCTGTTGGAAGTCAGAATATACCGTTCTTCCAGCTCCACCATCAGCCCGAAGACAAAACCATGATAGAATCTTTCCGGCTCGCTGTCCCCGGAAGGATGACTGCCGCTGTCAAAGAAGCTGAATGTCGCCAGGGACACCCGGTTCATATATACGTTCATGGCTTCCACATCTGCAAAACCGCGTCCTCCTGCACATCCACATCCTTCACTTTTAGATACACATCCACATCCTTCACTTTTAGATAACCGCTTGCAACCATCAGACTCCAGATAGCGCTCTCGTCCTGATCAAGCTGATTGTACACAATCTGCTCATCCAGTTCCGTCCGTAACGTTTTGCCGCACATCAGCATTTCTATTCTTTCCTTCACATCACCACCCCTCTCCCGGCAGGCAAATTCTTCCGACGGAAATATTCACTCCCATCATAGTAAATATACTGTAATTTCATACTATCTATACTGTAATTTTAACCAATGGGACAGATTGAGTCAATAAGGGATGTATACGGAAAAACTCTTGAGAAATTCACAAATGTATATAGGAAATAAAAAATCTCCCGGATGAGAATGATACTTTGGCATTTCCTCTGTCCGGGAGAAATTTTTTATAATTCATTTTTTACATCCGCATATTTACCAAACCATTTTTGTTTTGATTTTACTCCATTTCCCATAAGTCCTTATGATTGTGCCGCCTGATTTACTCTTTTTAAACGACCGAGCTCTGAAATAATATTTTTTTCCGGTCTGCAGTTTTTTAATGACTTTACTGGTTTTCTTATTCTTTTTTAAAATTATCGTTTTTGTTTTCTTTTTCTTAAACTTCTTACTGGTAGAATACTGAATCTGATATCCGGAGGCATTTTTGTCCCGTTTGACCGTTACCTTCACTGTTCTGTTCCCGGAAGCCGCCACAGACTTAATCTTTATACGCTTCAGTTCAGAGCCAACACCGGAAGAAATCCTGTCATTGTTCCCTCCACTGGTTATACTTGAGTTTTGAGAACTATTTCCAACATTGGCGTTGTTGACGTTACTAGTTCCAGTATTACTGCTGCCGCCTGTCTGATTTCCCATCGCGGCATTATCTTCATTTGACGTCCCGTCGGAGCTGACCGTTCCCGCATAAGAATATATACTGTCAGCCGATGCATCCAGATGCAGTACTGGCCGGATTCCCTGCGGATCCTGTTCATCATAATACCAGCCCTCATAGTAACCGAATTCTCCGTTCTCATCAACCCCGTACACACCCAGATATGGAGTTCCTCCATCTTCATACGCCAGCATTCGGCTCCACCAGCCACAGGAGCCGGTCCCATAATATACTCCCATCGCTTTGGCATACTCCGTTGGCCGGCAAATTCTGTGAGCATCGGAAAGGAATCCATGCTGCACGGCAGTGTCATCAAATTTTTCGTCCAGCTCAAACCCCCAGAGCAAATAAACTTTATCCATTGTAGGTAGATTATATATTCCGTCCGGAGTGTACTGATTCTCCACATCCGTCTGGATAATACCTGCCTGCTCTTCGGTCGTAAAGGCGCAGGCCAAAAATCCATGCTGTTCCAATGATGTGCTGTTTAAAAATTTTCTTAAAGAATGATTCATCCATACATTACTGTCATTGGACAAGATATTTTTCGCATCGACAGCTTCATCTGCCATCAAAAACAGTTCATTTCCTGCCTCTAATACCCGCCACTTCATCGGTTCATAACGGAAATAATGCCAGTCGCTGACGCTGCCCCAATTATAATACCCCGCTTCTCCAGAATGAGTGGAATCTTCCGCGTCAGTTTTTCTCACCCTTCGATACTTTTCTCCACTGATTCGAATCTCATCATTGGACCATCCGCTGGCAGACGCCAGCGCGGTATATTCACTGCTTCCCGGCAAAATCTCCATCTGCGGATAACTTCCGAACCAGACGCAATCCCAGGTAACGGTATTCCCGTCTGTAACCGGATCCTTTAATGTGACGGTCGCCGCCTGCGCGCTACCCACACCTATTTCGGGACAAAGAGTACATACCAGAAGCACGGCAAGAAATACCGTTCCCATACGCTGCAAAATGTTTCTCATAGTCTTTCTCCTCTCTCTTTCACCGGCAGCCATCCGTTCGAAATTTTGCTCATTATGCCGGTAAATATTTATTTTTTATGTATAGTATTGATAATATCATACGTCAAAAACAAAAAAATAAATTCCCAAAATGATTAGGAATTTATTTTCAATCGTCTTATTACATTTCTCTATGATTTGTTTATATGTCCACATTCCGTAATAATTTTTTCAGATCACAGAAACGGCACCATATAGACCGGCAGCATCAGAACATCCTTGTCTTTCTGTAAATCCTTTGTATAAATCAGATATTTTTCCAGAATTCTTTCCGAATATTTTTCTGAGAACCGGTCCAGAGACGTGTGAATTTTATATCCTGAGGATTTCACCTCAATGGGACAGATTTTATTTTTCTTTGACAGTATAAAATCCACCTCGTAGTTATGCTTTGTTTTCTCATTGGCAAACGTATGGTAAAACAATTCATTTCCGCTGGCTGTCAGCATCTGGGCGACAATATTTTCATATAAATATCCAAGATTGGCGCTGAGTTTATCATTAAGCAGTTTCTCATAAATCGTATTTTCTGTAAAATCTCTGTCTTTAAAGGTCAAAGTTGTAAACAACCCGGTATCGGCGAGAAATAGTTTAAATTTCCTCAAATCTTTATGAGCAGACATTCCAACACCGGGATCATTGGCATGATAAGCTACTAGGACTGTTCTGGAATCTTTCATCTGTGCAATCAGTTCCAGAATACTATCCGCTCTTTCATTGGCAAGAACACTTGAAACCTGATATCTGGAAGTATTTTTATTCAATTCCGCCGGTATCGCGTCAAACAACATGGAAATTCTTCCCGTTGCGTCTATTTTACGGAAATCATCTTCATAAAGATTTAAAATATCTCTTTTTATGATGTCCACCTTATGAAAATTATTTGTCCGCAAATACTCGTCCACTGCCTGAGGCATTCCTCCTATCAGCATATAGAGCCGAAAATCTCTCAGCAATCTCCGATTCATTTTTTCTCCCACCGGTTTCCTGCTTTCAAATACGCTTCGCAGCAGGTTTGTCGTCACATTATCGCCCTTCGCCCAGAGAAACTCTTCATAGTCCATGGGATACATGCTGATTTTTCTCTCTTCACTGGGAATCAGAATATCCTTCACATTTTTACGGATGGAAATAAGCGAGCCTGTCTCAATATAATCATATCTCCCATCCTTCACCAACGCTTTTATCGCCTGTCTTGCCAGAGGGAATAACTGCACTTCATCAAAAATGATCAACGATTCTCTTTCTATTAAATCCGTCTTATATTGAAGCTGAAGTTGTAAAAAAAAGAAATTCAAATCTGACAGATCATAAAAAAGCTCTTTTACTGCCTGAGAGGCGACCGAAAAGTCAATTAAAATATAGCTGGTATATTCATTTTTCCCAAATGTTTCCACCACTGTGGATTTACCTACCCGCCTTGCTCCTTCAATTAACAATGCCGTTCTCCCTTGCGATTCTTCTTTCCATTGCTGCAGTTTGTTGTATATCTTTCTTTTAAACATAAGCGTTACCTCCTGGATCTACAGATACAAGATTTCATTCCCAACGTGCTGGTTTTTATCTCTATTATATACTATATGCAGAATCGCACTTTTTTTCAAGGCAAATTCCTGCAAAATCGCACTTTTTATTTTCACGTTTTCCCTCAAAATCGCAGTTTTTGTCATATGGATTATAATGTGACGACCTCCGGCAGCGCGAACCAATCAAATATTTGGAGTCGCTGCACACCCCGCCGGCAGAACCCTCTTGACATCACCGTACTTATAGTATATAGTGTGTATATATTAACATCACACTAAAGGAGGCGGCGTTTTGAAGATAGTAATCTCCAACACATCAGACCTTCCTCTCTATCAGCAGATCAAAGACCAGATCAAGGACGCTATTCTCCGGGAGGAGCTCACCCAGGGAGACGCGCTTCCTTCTATCCGAAGCTTTGCCAATGATCTGAAGGTGAGTGTTCTCACCATACGGCGGGTTTATGAGGAGCTGGAGAAGGAAGGTTTCGTGACCAGCCAGGTGGGCATCGGCACTTTCGTCTCTGCGGGAAATCTGGATCTGCTGCGGGATTCCAAGCGGCGGCTGGTGGAAGAAAAAATGCAGGATATAATTCACACGGCGAAGTCACTTTCCATCACCAAAGAAGAGCTTATGGAAATGATGGACATTTTATATGAGGAAGAATAAGAGCGGAGGGCTTACCCGCAGCAGGCCGCACAGTATTTTCCTGAAAGGGGGATTGACATGAACACGATATTACATCCGATTCTGGAGGTACATCATCTGAATAAATCTTACAAAGATTTTGCTTTGCAGGACGTTTCTTTTTCTCTGCCGGAGGGCTGTATCACCGGCTTCATCGGAGCCAACGGCGCAGGGAAAACGACCACGCTCCACACGCTTCTGGGACTGACCGGGGCGGACAGCGGCGAGATCCGCTTTTTTGGCATGGATATGCGGGAACAGGCCGAGGAGATAAAAAATCGAATCGGCGTGGTGCTGGACAGTAATTGCTTTTACGAAGGGCTGACCCTCAATCAGATGAAAAATATCATTGCGCCCGCCTATTCCCGGTGGTGCGAAGAAGATTACCAGCGGTATCTTCGTACATTTTCTCTGAATCCAAAGCAGACCATCAAGACGCTTTCCAAGGGAATGCGTGTGAAATACGCACTGACCCTGGCCCTCTCCCATAAGGCGGAGTTTCTCATCATGGACGAGCCCACCAGCGGACTGGACCCTCTGATACGCAGTCAGGTGCTGGGAATTCTCGCCGATTACATGGAAAACGGAGGACGCGGCGTATTTTTCTCCACACATATCACATCCGATCTGGATAAGATTGCAGATACGCTCATTCTCATTGACGATGGTAAGATTCTCTTTCAGGAAGAAAAAGATGTGCTTCTGGATTCGTACCGGATCGTGAAAGGCGACGTCTGCTGGCTGACGGCAGACACCCGTCCACTTTTTATAAATGTTTCTGAAACCGCTTTCGGTTTCACTGCGCTCACCCGGCAGGCGGCGCGGGTGCAGGCAATGATGCCCGAAGCAGTTATGGAGCGGCCGCACATTGAAGATATCATGTTGGGCGTCATCGGAGAAAATGTACCGGCAAAGGAGCGGCGCTGAGCCGCCGCCCACAAAAGACCCGCATAACACGTTTTAGAAAGGGGAGAACTCTATGCTGCTGCATTTAATAAAGAAAGAATTTGTCGTCATACAAAAACAGACTCTCTGGATGGTTGGATTAATCGCTCTTATACCGCTTTTTATGCTCTGGAAGCTTCCGCAGTACGCCAACTATCTGGGCTTTGTTTTTGCTGTGATTTATGGTACATTTATCATGTTATCTTATATATGTCTGGCAGAATATCAGTGTAAAAAGGCGTCCGCCTATCTGTGTACTACGCCTTATCCGCGGAAGTATCTGGTGCTGTCCAAATATTTTTTCTGCATCATTGTCTACCTCTTCTGCGCTCTTATATTCTGGCTGGAGACATTGCTTCTGCCTCAGCTTGGCAGTTTGTCTCTGCCGCTGGCAGGAGGGGCATTT
This sequence comes from Eubacteriaceae bacterium CHKCI004, assembly GCA_900016875.1. Taxonomy (GTDB): domain Bacteria; phylum Bacillota; class Clostridia; order Lachnospirales; family Lachnospiraceae; genus Anaerobutyricum; species Anaerobutyricum stercoris. The sequence goes on from FCNR01000023.1 coordinate 110,317, forward strand.
TTGCTCATTGCCGTGCTGTGCGGAATATATCTGCCCATCTGCTATTATTTCGGGTATGACAAAACGAAGTTTGTCTATGTGATCATCGTTCTTGGATTGTCGTACCTGCTGCCGGTTTTGATAGGATTTAACATTGAAGATACAATATCCCGGCTGTTCATGGCAGTTTCTCCTGATTTCGCCGGAGCAGCAATCTTCATCACGGGGCTCTTGATTTTTGTCCTGTCGGCGCTGATCTCTGTCCGTATCTATGACCACAAAGATCTGGCATAGATCACGGGGATCTGACATAATATTGGGGGACGCAGGTCGCGTTAGCCCGGCCGTATCATTATAAACACTATATCGGAGGTTTCACTATGAATAACGACAGTATTTTTCTTTATATTATCGCTGCTGCTGCGGTGGTCTACGCCATCGGCAACGCCTACGGTTTCTTTGTAAAGCGTGCCAGATGCACGGTCACGGAAGGCACCGTGTATTCCATCTGGACGCCGGGACCGGAGAAGATGCGTTTCCGCAATTCCAAGTGGGCTAAAATCGCCTACAAAGTGAACGGCAAAAGATACATTTCCTATAACCGGATTCAGATTCCCATGAGTGCGGAAGTGGGAACAAAAATCACTATCCGCTACGATGCGCTTCATCCGGATATGCTCTACAGCTTTTCCTGGAAGAAGATCGGGATTGCCCTAGCGGTGGCCGCAGTCTGTGCAGTGGCAGGAACAGTGCTGTAAAGCCCTTAAATCATTTTTTCAATTATCTGCTTTCCCGTCAGATTCAAACGGACAGATTTTCAGATTCTTTTGAACCGGAAAATCTGTCCGTTTCTCTTTATCCTATTTTTCTTGACTTTAATTATTATAATAGTTATAATAATTAATATAAAAATGTTGAAAGGAGCTTATCATGAAGGATTCCGCTGCTATGAAAAGAGAAAACAAAACCCAGATCCGCAGGCTGCTCCGCAGCGGGAAGTCTTACACCAAACAGCAGATTGCCCTGCAAACCAGACTGAGTGTGGCCAGCTGCAACACCTATTTAAATGAGATGGAAGCAACGGGTGAAGTAACCGGAGAAAAGCAAAAGCTCCGTGATGTGGGGCGCAATGCCATGGTTTATAGACTGAATGAAGATTATGAAAGCATCCTCTGTCTCTACTTTGCATTGATTCAGGGTGTCAAATCTGTTACGACCGCTGTTTTGTCTCCCACCGGTCGGATTCTTTACCAGCGGGCGCGCCAATTTGAGCCTCTGGATGCCGCTGCCATTGATCAGGAAGCCGCTGTTGCTTTCCAGCATTTTTCAAATATCAGCCAGATCATTGTGGGGACTCCCAGTATCGCGGAAAATGGCGTGATCCGCCACAGCGATATTCCGGAACTGGAAAATATTCCGCTGAAAGCTATGCTGGAAACGGAATTCCGGCGTCCGGTTTTTCTTGCCAATGATATGCATTACAAGGTGTACGGATATTATCGGCAGGAACAAATTTCCAACAAAATCGTAACGCTGGTTAACTATCCCTCTGGCGTACTGCCGGGGACAGCCACGGTACATAAAGGTACTTTACTGACCGGCCGGAATCTGTTTGCCGGCATGGTTGGCTTTCTGGATTACGGGATGAGTCTTGAACAGCAGATACAGATGCTGCACCGTCCTGCAGCGGAGCCTCTGATCATCCAGGCTTCTATTGCATTAATCTCCATCCTGAATCCCCACCTTCTGCTATTTACCGGCGATCTTTTGCAGGAAAGCGATCTGGAACGGATTCGTCCGGCCTGCCGGACCTGCATTCCAGAGGAATATATGCCGGACTTTGTATTTATTCCCGGGACAGATCAGTATTACCTTATGGGAATGTACTGGAAGGCCATGGACATAAAAGACACGGCAAAATAATGCAGCACAAAAAATGCGGCAGAAATGTCGTAACCATCACAAAATTACAGAAAAAATTATCGGAGGAATGACAATGAAATTTGATGTGAACAATTTACAATGGACAAGACAACCGGAAGACTACGCAATCTCCCAGGACCGCATTGAGATTGTAACCAGACCCCATACCGACCTGTGGCAGAGAACCTATTATCATTTTCGCAATGACAATGCCCCGGTACTCCAGATGTCTTCAGAAGAAAAATTCTTCTCCTTTGTGGTAAAAACAGAATTTTCCGAAAGTCACCACCGTTTTGACCAGTGCGGCGTGGTTCTGTATCTGGACAGCGAGAACTGGCTCAAAGGCTCCATCGAATATGAAAATGAACAATTTCAGCATCTGGGCAGCGTGGTCACCAATCATGGTTATTCAGACTGGGCCACCACGGAGATTCCTGCCAATGTCAAATCCATGTGGTATCGCCTGAGCCGCCGGGAAGACGATTTCTGTATCGAATGTTCCGAGGACGGCTCCGTGTTCCATCAAATGCGCATCTGTCATATGCACGAGGCAACGGGCGCAGTCCAGTTCGGCATCTATGCCTGCAGCCCGGAAGATTCTTCCTTCCGCGCTGTTTTCACAAACATGGAATTGACGGAATGCAAATGGCTGGCACACGACGGCCAGCAGCCGGATGAGGAAAGCTAAACTTCCGGATCTGGCACCAATTATCACGACAGTGATCGTATTTGTTCTGTCTAGTTGATGAGAGCTGCCGCAAATCCGCGACAGCTCTTACTTTGTATGATAATTTAAAAATAACTTCAATATACTAATGCTAATTGTTTTTGTGTTCTGATATCCTCCGGTTCTTCGCTATCCCTATCAGAAAAATCACAGGAAACGTTTTTACTCCTCGCTCTCTCCCGCGGTCAGCGTCTTGAGCGTCTCCGCGTCTGTCCACACGTTCAGCGTATTTTCTCCATATCCCTCATTATAATACACCGTAATATCATAGTCAGGCGTTGGGCTTTCACCCTCGTAACCTGAAGAATAGTAAGTGAAATTGCTGTTGCTGATTGTCAGCTTTCCTTTCACAGACTGGATTATGGCCGGGTCGGTCACGGTCCAGTTCTTTGGCTCATCGCCAGTATAATCATTGACGTCAATCTGCGTGATGTTTATGTCGGCAAGGGTACGGTCTACCGCACAGCCCTTGCTTTCCAGGAAGGCGAGAGTCTTTGTGAAGGACGGATAAATGTAATAAAAATCGTCGGTAAAATCCATTCTGTCTTCCACTTCATGCTCTATGTTCAGCTCTGCCACCGGGAGAACCGTCCGCATGGTCTCATAATCGAGGGTGTCCAGCTCGCTGAGGTAGATTGTCAGGAACTGCTTCTGTTCTTCCTCGGTGAGGCGCAGATTCTGGTTCTCGATGAAGCTGTTCCAGGAAATGGACTTGATCTTGCTCCAGTCCGCTGTATACAGGGAATATACGCTTTTCCGGAAACTTTCGGAGTGACAGGCAGCTTCCATAATCGCGTTGGCCTGAACATCGCTCATATCAAATCTTCTTTTGATCGTCTCTCCGTTTTTCATATAATAAGTGACTCCCACGTACTTTCTGCCTTCCTGCTCCGCGGCGTTGGCGCCGTTATCCGTATAGTAGATGGTCGGAGAACTGTCGGTCACCGCTCCGTCCGTCGCCTGTTCCGGGCCTCCCGGGAACCTGTTATGACGTTCTTCTTTCACAGCATCTTTGATGAGAGCAAGTACATTTTCCATGTCCTTTCCGGTAATGCTCTGTTCGCTGTCACCCCAAAAATACTCTTTTCTGTAAGTGAAGCCGTCATCCTCCACCATGACGCTGCTCACGCCGCCGGCAGCCGGAACATAACTGTCGTAGCCGTAAAGATCCAGATAGAAGGAGCCCGTCAGGCAGAGCACCACCGCCATGGTCGCGAGCATCTGTTTCCAGTGGCTCCACATACCGCGGATGTCAAACTGATAAATGCACTCAATGATTCCGTGGAACAGCACTGTTCCGAACACGATTCCGATGACAATCCAGATCTTTGAAGAACTCAAAGTGAGGCTGTACAGGTAGCTTCCGGTGTACAGAGCTGCCGGAATCACCAGCAGAATCCGGATGACCGGGTTGATTTTCGGGAACGCCATGGCTTTCCCTGCCGTCTCTGACGGCCGTATATCAAAAAGATACTGACACAAAACCGCAAGGGCAATGATCCACACGCATACTACCGCCATCACCGGCAGTTTTTCGGACAGATTCCATCCGGAAGCGGCAGGCTGCATACGGACGGCCAGATAAACCGGGGAACCGTAATCAAAATAATTCATGAATGCAGGCGGCTCCACATAGGAGAAAAAGAATATTCTCGGCAGCTCAAGCAGCGCATATTTTATGAGGACCGGCGCCCAGGTGACAAATACCGCCGTTCCAAGGACGCCCACCACTACATTTCCCGTCATGATCATGGCGAGGGCCGCCGTGAAAAAGGCCGCGGCAAAGGCCAGCAGATTACAGAGGATCGCCAGCAGCAAATTGCTCACTACATTTCCTGTAAAATATCCGAGGGCAACGGTGATCACCGCTTCAATCACCGTGGAGACCAGCAGTCCCGCCGCAAAAACAAGGAAACTGTTGGCTGTGATCACCCGGAACATATCTTTTCTCTTTACCGGAAGAGAATGAAAGAAGTCTATCTTCGTTCTGGAATGAAGATAAGCAAATCCGCAGATCGCCGTGAGTGCTCCGAGAGCCGCGCACAGAATCAAAAGACTGTTCGGTCCCGAAGCGTTCAGCACCGTTGCATATACCTCGGCTCTCGTCCAGCCCTCGTAGGCCATGGAGTTCTGAATGGTTATCACAAAAAACATGAGGGCAAACAGGAAATACACGCAAGTTATCACCGTGACGCCCAGCCGATGGCGCATATGTTCTTTCAGTAATTTAGAAAACGATGTTTTTGATGTCATATCCAACTACCTCCGTTTCGCTGATAAAGATTTCTTCCAGAGACAACGGGAGCGCTTCCATAAATACCGGCTGAAGCTCTCCGATCCTGCTCAGTATCTCTCCCTCGCTGCCCCGCACCGTGAGAGTCAGCAGCTTTCCTCTTCTGGTCATGGATAAAATGTCAAGAGATTCTTTTAAGGTTTCGTCCAGCTCCTCCGGCAGCACGCACTGAATCTTGTGCAGATTCCATTTCAGGTCTTCCAGATCCTTCGACAGAAGAACGCCGCCCTTGTGAAGCAGGCCGATATGGTCGCAGATGTCCTCAAGCTCCCGGAGATTGTGAGACGCGATGACCGGGGTCAGCCCCTTCTCATCGATCTCTTTGGCAAAAATACCTTTGATTCCCTGGCGCATCACCGGGTCGAGACCGTCAAAGGTCTCATCGCAGAGCAGGTAGGACACATTGGCGCAGATACCCAGCAGCAGGGACAGCTGCTTTTTCATTCCTTTTGAAAAAGTCTGAATCTTCCGCTCTCCGTCCAGGCCGAACCGCAGCAGAAACTTCATGAACCGTCTCCGGTCAAAGTCCGGATAGTACACGCTGTACACATCCGCCATCTTTTCCGCCGTGGTATTTGGGAAGAAAAACTGATCATCGGAAATGTAAAAAATCTTTCTTTTGGCTTCCGGGTTATCCCATACATTTTCTCTGTCAATGAGAATCTCACCTTCGTCCGGCCGCATCACTCCCGCCATCATGCGAAGCAGGGTACTCTTGCCGGCGCCGTTGGTTCCCAGCATGCCGAATACATTTTGCTCCTTTAATGTCAGGCTCACCTGAGAGACCGCCTGGATCTCACCAAAGCTCTTGCTGACGTTCTTTATTTCAATCATCCTGCACCTCCTCATGTAGATCCGTTCCGTCACTTCCCTGCGGAGCGTCCGCCGAACGGGAATCTTCCCTCTTTTCATATACTTTATCCACACTGGATATGATATTTTCTCTGGTTATCCCCTGCTCCCTGCAGGTTATCAACTGTTTTTCCAGTGCGCGCAGCAGCTTATTCTGCTGCTTTTCCTTCAAATGTTCATCCGCCCGGACAAAGTTGCCCCGGCCCTTTACCGAATAGATAAAGCCGCTCCGCTCCAGCTCGCTGTACGCCCGCTGTATGGTATTGGGGTTGATAGACAGCTCCACCGCCAGCGAACGCACCGAGGGCAGTTTGGAATCCGGTTCCAGCACGCCTCCCGCAATGAGCGCCTGCATCTTATCCACGATCTGCTCATAAATGGGACGTTTATCGTTATAGTCAAGGATAATCACATGTCCGCCTCCTCGTATCATGTATTCAGGTTTTTGGGGCTGCCTGTAAACCCTTCCTTTTGTTTCTTGCGCAGAACTTTTATTCGTACAAAAAAAGCCCACACAGAAAACCAAGTGTATTAATACATCTAGTACACTTAGTATACTTATCCATACGGGCTTTGTCAACTGTATATTTTGTGCTCTGTTTATTATTTTTTACGCAGCGTCCGGAGATATTCCTTCATCTCCGGGGAAATACGCCGGCTCTCCACCGCTTTCTGGATGGTTTTATTATGTACCCAGACAGGAAGCCTGTTTTCCGTGAGATATGGCAGAATCTCCTGTTCCTGCTTCGCCAGCGCCGTGGCCATGTACCAGGCGCACATCATGTTGACGTAATATTCGTCGGACACAATGCCCGCCACCAGTTCCGGCATCTCCGGCCGGAATTCCTCGTCCAGAAAGTTGGTCATGAGCAGACCGACGCCGTAGCGGATGGTGTACACCTTCCCGCTGCCGATAAATTCCTTCGCCTTCTCATAGACCTGCGCCGGATGCTTCTTAAATATTTTCGGGGAAAAGCTGTCGCAGGTAGCCCAGTTATCCACATAAGGCAGAAAACGCTCCGTCTCCTCCATGGCGCGCTCATAGTCTTTTATGGTCTCAATAATAAATGCGTGCAGATTATTTTCTTCATAATAATAGTGCGGCAGAATACGAAGATATTCCTGCGCCTCCTCCTTTTTTGCAAATGCTCTGGCATATTTGCGAAGCTCAGGCGTCCTAACGCCGATGATCCGCCCCGGATCCACGGTCGGCACAAGTTTCTCATGAAATGCTTTATAACCGGTATCCTGCATGGCAAACAGATTTTTTCTGACAGATTCCTCCAGATGCTTCTCTTCTCTGTGTTCATTCATTTTATATACCTCCTGATCCACATTTTATTACATTTTATCCTCTCTGACCACCAAAGTTTCAGCGTTTCTTTTTTAATAACGGGACGAATTATTTCATATATTTGGGGTCATCATAAAATTTATAGAAAAAAATTTTTCAAAAAACATAAAATCTGTTTATTTTAAATTTAAATTTAACTGCTAATATGTAACCATCAACACAACAGAAACAAAAAACACAAGTAATATAAAGTGCTTAAAACAAGGAGGAATCATTATGACAAAAAAAATTATGTTTTTATTAACAGCATCTGTTCTTTCCATCGGAATCATGACTGGCTGCTCAGGCAATTCCGGAAACACACAGGCCGATGACAATAATAATGTGATAACACAGACAGAGAATCAGAATGTTGCCGATGACAACGCTGATGACGGCAGCGCGGCAACCACAGCGGCAGGCAGCGTAACAGATGATAACGCCGATGACGGCAGCGCAGCAACTACAGCAGCTGCCAATTCCGGCACGGGCTCCAAATATATTTCCGAAGAAGAAGCTTCTTCCATCGCACTGGCCCAGGTGGACGGAGCTACGGAAGATGAGCTTCGGATCAATAAAGACAATGACGACAACCGGAACATTTACGAAGTTTCCATTCTCCACGACGATGTAGAATACGATTTCGAGATTGACGCACAGACCGGCGATATCCTTTCCCAGAGCAGCGAACGAGACGATGATGATGACTGGGACGACGGCCAGAGCGGCAGCCAGAATAATAACCAGAACAACAGTGGACTGATTTCTGAGAAAAAAGCCAGCAAGATTGCTTTAGGTCAGGTTGACGGCGCCACAGAAAGCGACCTCCGCATCCATCAGGATACTGATGACGGAAGAACCGTATATGAAGGTTCCATCATTTACAATGAGATGGAATACGAATTTGAAATCGACGCACAGTCCGGCGACATCATCGACTGGAGCAGCGAATCTGTATACGACGACTAATTCCTTTTCTCTTTCCTTTCATCTTTTAAAAAAACCCGGGTTTCCCACACGGAAATCCGGGTTTTTTATTTTACAAAAAATCATCTAAAAATAGATTGACAAAATTCTGTATATGCTTTATTATTTGATATATAAAAATTTTATATATACAAAATTGTAGAAAGGAGTGTCCGCATGTACTATCCTGTTTCATCCGTACTAATTGAATGTCTCATTCTTTCCATAGTGGCAGGCAGCGATTCCTACGGATATGAGATCAGCCAGACCGTCAAGCTGGCAGCCAGTATCAAGGAATCTTCTCTTTATCCGATTCTCAGAAAACTGGAACAAAACGGCTATCTTTCGACCTATAATCAGGAATTTCAGGGAAGAAACCGTAAGTACTATTCCATCACTGAGGAAGGCAGGAAGCAGCTGCTTTATCTGAAAGAAGAATGGGACATTTATAAAGAAACTATTGACGGTATCATTGAGGGGAGGTTGAAAAAATGAATCGTGAAACCTATTTAAAAGAATTGCGGAAATATCTGAAACGTCTTCCAAAAGACGACTATGAGAATGCTATGGAGTATTTCACAGAATACTTTGATGACGCAGGCAATGACGAAGAAGCCATCCGGGAACTGGGCAGCCCGCGGGAAGCAGCGTCTGATCTTCTGGCGGCTCTGCTGAACCAGAAGACAGGAGACGCCTCTTCCTCCACATTTTCTGACGCATCGGACGCCAGAGCAGATGGAGACGGCCGCCGGGGCAGAAGATTCCGCGCAGGCGATCCTGTGCCGGAAGCAAAGGAAAAGTCTTCACCTCTTTCCATCCTGCTCATTGCCTGTCTGGCCATCTGCGCGGCTCCGATCGCAGCTCCGCTGGCGCTGGCAGCACTTGTTCTCCTGATGTGCGGTGTTGTCGTAGTTCTCTGCGCAGTATTATGCATTTTTATATTCAGCGTTTGCTTTGTCATAGCAGGAGCTTACTCGCTGGTTCAGGGCTTTGCCGTTGCCTCCGCTTCTGTTCCCGCATTTCTTATCATATCAGGGAGCAGCCTGCTGGCCATCGGCCTCGGCGTCCTTCTGTTTGTCGCCGGCATCTTTTTCTGCAAGTGGCTTGTAATCAGACTGGCAAAACTCATCCAGCGCATGCTTGAAAAAAGGAGGGTAAAAAAAGATGAATAAACTTACAAAACGTACCTTACTGGCAGCCGCTGCTCTCTGTGTGATCGGCGGAATTCTTCTGGCCGTCGGCATCGGTTCCGGCGGACTCCGGTTCCTGGCCTCCACCAATTTAACTACCATGGAACCCATCGCTTCATCCAGTAAACTCTATGAGGAAAACAAAACAAAACTTGATGAATTCTCCAGTCTGAACATTGACGTTGCCTACCTGGATCTCACCGTTCTGCCTTCGGAGGACGATTCCTGCTATCTTTCCTATAATGTTTCCGGAAGCAGCAGGGAAAACCCATTTAAGTACGCGGTAAACAACGGAACTCTTTCTATAAAAGAAGATCATTCCGCTGCATCTCAGTTTTTTGTGGGCGTTGATTACAGCTTTCTCGCCCAGGTTCTGACCGGGCGCATCGTCACCGACGGTCCTGATCCGGAATATGACAGCATGACTCTTTATCTTCCTGCCGGCAAACAGCTGAACGACGCGGTTATCTCCGGCGGGGACGGAGACATCTCCATCCGTGGCCTGCAGGCGGATCAGTTTACACTGGAATCCTCCTACGGCAATCTGGAACTTTCCGACACAAGCGCCCGGTCCGCCAGCTTCTCTCTGGGAGACGGCGACGCCGATATGGATAGCGTCACCCTGGAGCAGGTAGATTTTGATACTTCCTACGGAGATGTCACTATGAAAAATTCATCCTTCGGCGCAGTCACCTTACACGCCGGAGACGGAGACGTCACTTGCGAGAACAACACCTTCACCGGCAACTGTGAGTTCACTCTTGCCTACGGCGATGCATTCTTCCGTCTGGACGACCAGCAGAAGGCTGCTCTCTCCATGGAGTTTCAGACAGACTACGGCGACATCACGATCACAGAATCTCTGCCAAACGGCGCCTTTACCCAGTTTGAGGATGAAGACGCCAAACGATATGAAAAAACCGGAACTGCAGAGGGCGGTACATTATCGGTTGCCTGTGATGATGGAGATATCACTTTAAAATAAACTAAAACTCGTTGACACGGTTCTCCACATTTTTCTTAAAATTCATCACCTCGTGATCATATGTCTGATCCATCAAAGAGGAATGAATCATAAAATCAGCAGTCGCCATATTATTGGCAATCGGTATATCATACACCTGAGCGATACGGAGCAGCGCCTTGACATCCGGATCATGCGGCTGTGCTGTCAGCGGATCGGAAAAGAATATGAGGAAATCCACCTGACCTTCCACAATCTTTGCGCCGATCTGCTGGTCGCCGCCCAGAGGACCGCTGTTATATCCCTTGACCGGAAGCGATGTCCTCTCAGTAATCAGACGGGCGGTGGTTCCTGTTCCACATAAAAAATGCTTTTTCAAAATATCCTGATTCCGGTCACACCACTGAATCAGTTCTTCTTTCTTATTATCATGGGCGATTAACGCAATCTTCTTCTGTTTCTCAATCGTCAAAGTAATTGTCTCCTGTGCCATACAAAAACCCCTTTCCTGTGTTTGTATATATTATACATGAATCAACCGGATTTGTAAGCACCGGTTTCCCGAAAATATATTCCGGATTTGTGAGAAGAGTGTCAATATTCTGTGGGAAATCTGTGTCATGTCTCACTCCTTCGCGTCTTATTGAATACCATAAAATAGGAAACTCCTACAAGGAGGTACAGAAATGTACGCACTACTTTGCTGTAATGACAGGAGACCATCAGCCGCAGGCCGCTCCTGTTTCCATAAAATATATCATGAACATCCGGAAGCGGTGGAACCGGCAACCGCAGAGGCAATGACTCTAAAGCCGGCGGCATCTAAGCCGGCTGAGCTGACTTTAGCCGATGTTGTCCCTGGCCAGCACGCCGTCGTCTCTTCTCTGCTCTCCGGCGGAGACATGCGGCGCCGGCTTCTGGATATTGGTTTGACTCCCGGTACACAGATAAAATGTATCGGGCAAAGTCCGCTAGGTGATCCGTCTGCCTTTCTCATTCGCGGCGCTGTGATCGCCCTGCGCCGGAAAGACTGCCGGGACATTCTGATTACCGGCGACGGACAGAATAATTCATCCAGGTTCCTCTCTCCCGGATATAGAGAACACATTGACAGAAATCACGCGTCGGAGGCAGTATCATGGGACTAACCAATCAATCTATCGGAATGCATACTCTGGATTCTGATCTTGTCGTTGTAAAAAAACATCCTTCTGATAAGGTTATCGCTCTGGCCGGCAATCCAAATGTGGGAAAAAGCACTATTTTCAATGCGCTCACCGGCATGAATCAGCATACGGGCAACTGGCCGGGCAAAACAGTTTCCAATGCGCAGGGGCATTGTGAATCCGAAAAAAATTCTTATATTATGGTGGATATTCCAGGTACCTACTCACTGATGGCTCATTCTGCCGAAGAAGAGATTGCCAGAAACTTTATCTGTTTTGGAGAACCGGACGCTGTTGTGGTAGTCTGCGACGCCACCTGCCTTGAAAGGAATATGAATCTGGTCCTGCAGACCATGGAAATATCCTCCCGGGTCATTGTCTGCGTCAACTTGATGGATGAGGCCAGGCGCAAAAAAATCCGGCTGAATCTTCCGCTTCTTTCCCGCCGCCTGGGGGTTCCTGTCATTGGCACCTCCGCCCGGAAAAAAAGCTCCCTGGATGCTTTGCTCCACGCACTTGATCAGATAACCTCCCCCGCCTGCGAAACCCACCCCGCCAGAATCCATTATCCAAAAACCATTGAGCATGCCGTCCGGATGATCGAACCCCTCATCGAAGAAAAGACCGGCGGCAGACTCAACAGCCGCTGGCTGAGTCTCCGTCTTCTCTGTCAGGACAGCTCTCTTCTAAGAGAATTGTCCGGCTGTCTGGGAAATGATTTTCTCAGGGATCCGGAACTGCTCCGGGGCATAACTCTGGCAAGAAAACAGCTTTCCCGGGATATCAGCAGCCGGGAACAGTGGGACGATGCAGTCGCAGGCGCAATTGTCTCCACTGCTGAAAAACTGTGTAAGGATGTGATAACCTATGAGAATACCTCCTACCGGAAGCTGGATTTTACTGCGGACCGCCTTCTCACCAGCCGCATGACAGGCTTTCCTGTCATGCTCCTAATGCTGGCGCTTATATTCTGGATCACCATTTATGGCGCAAATTATCCGTCTGCTCTGCTTTCTGACGGTCTGTTCTTTATCCAGGACCGGCTTACGGATCTTTTTCAATGGCTTCACGCTCCCGACTGGCTTCATGGTCTTCTTGTATTAGGACTCTACCGGGTTCTCGCCTGGGTCGTTTCAGTGATGCTGCCGCCTATGGCTATTTTTTTCCCGCTTTTTACTTTGCTGGAAGACGCCGGCTATCTGCCCCGGATTGCCTACAATCTCGATAAACCTTTTCACTGTTGTCATGCCTGCGGCAAACAGGCACTGACCATGTGCATGGGCTTTTTGTCTGCGATTGCTCTAAGATTTTTCTTCGGTTTCTTCTCTTTTGTTGAGTCCCGACGGCTTTATGAGTTTCCCCTGTTTGGCCAGTTCAAATAAAGCCGATCTCACTTCTTTAGACTGACAATTTTCCGCCGCGATTCTGGACATATTTTTCTCACCGGCTCCAAATCCTCTGTTATGCAGAAACTCTGTAATATTGCTGACTGTTTGTTTTTTTATGGTGCTGAAATACTTCACATTATCTTCTCCTTCCGGCTTATCTGGTTTTTTATTCTGGGGAACAGCAAACCATGTCTCATCTTTTCCCTGACCGGTAATCCGATTCAGATCAATCTTTTCTCCGAATCCCGGACAAGTTCCATCGGAGGTGTACTGATGCAGATCTGCGCCCGCATGACACGGGTAAGACGAGCTGTATTTTCCATTATTAAGTCCATACCTGGCTTCCCACCAGGCACATCTGGACGGTCGTGCCGCTATGATATTTTTATATTTGTCATATTGTGCGTACATCGTGTAAATCATCATCTTCTCATTCAGTGTCTTCAGATAATCCATGGCCTTCTGTACGCCGGAGGCACTGTTTCCGGCCTCCACATCCAGAATATATCCCATGAAATATTCTCCCACTTTGTCTTTGCACGTTTTTACCAGAAATCTCGCCTGCGCCAGTTCGTCCCCCTTGTTGAGATAAGCATAAAGCCAGTAAGAGATTCCTCTTTTTTCACATTGTCTCACAATCCCCTCCATGGCGCTGTCCACAAACGAGGTTCCCTGCGTTGCCTTTGTGATCAGAAACGGACAGTTCTTCTCCACCTCTTTCCAGTCTGCCACCGTATGATGATGAGAAATGTCCGGGTAATATTTACTCATCTGACTCCTCCTTGCATTCCGGAAGTCCCGCCACGGACGTAAGAAGCGAAATGACGCCCGCCAGGAGCGCCGTCGATATGGTCATCATCGTATCGACTTCTGAAAAAACTGTTGCCGTTCCTATGGCGGCTACCGCTGTCTGCGCTACGGTCCGGGCGGCGCGAACTCCGGCGCATTTGAGCCATTTTTTTGTTTTAATGCTTATTTTCATATACATCCTCCATATTCGTTACATTATTGTGCATATTTTGCCAAACTTCTTCCAGCATCTTGTAAAACTCTTCATTTTGTCCATTTCTTTTTATGAGAATATTTTCCGGTCTGTTTTGTTCTTTGCCATCATGCGTCCGGATTATAATTTTAGCCATCGTGAATCCCCTCCCCTGTATCTGTATGCCGTAAGAATTGTCCATGTCCCTTTTTGTGAAAAAAATCCCCCTTTGCATTAAGCGGCGCAAAATAAATACTTATGAGAATGATTTGCCGGCTGAGTCATACTCTAAAAAAGAACACAGAAAAATCTGCGGCCACAGACGCACAGCGCCATCTGCCGCAAAAGGAGGTCTCGTCATGCCGACTGCCGCCTGTTATGTGCGGGTCTCCACAGAACATCAGCGGGAAAATTACAGTATTCAGGAACAGATATCACGCCTCCGGGCATTCTGCGAAGCCAAAGATATTACCATCGGGAAATTTTACACGGACGGTGGATATTCCGGCGGCAATCTGAACCGTCCGGCTCTTCAGGAAATGCTTGCTCACCTGACGGAGTATGATGTAGTCATCGTCTACAAGCTGGATCGGCTGTCCCGCAGTCAGAAAGATACGCTTCTGCTGATTGAAGATTATTTTCTTGCCAAGAAAGTAGATTTTATCTCTGTGTGTGAGAATTTTGACACTTCGACGCCGCTGGGCCGCGCCATGATCGGCATGCTGTCTGTTTTTGCCCAGCTGGAAAAGGATCAGATTACAGAGCGTTTCACCATGGGCCGCATCGCCAGAGCAAAAAACGGATACTATCATGGCGGTTCCACCGCTCCAACCGGCTACGACTATGTCAATGGCCGGCTCATCGTAAACAAAGATGCGGCAATGCAGGTGCGGGAGCTGTTCAAACGATTCCGTCAGGGTCATTCCATCCATGACTGCTGGTTATATATGCAGTCCCGCTACGGCGCCGGCCCCAGCGGCTGGAGCAGTGAAACTCTCGTAAGAAATGTACTGCGCAACGAGGTGTACATCGGAAAAGTAAAATTTCAGCAGCAGTCTTATCCCGGCCGCCACACACCGCTCATCGACGAATCTCTTTTTTATGAAGTACAGGAAATGCTCCGTCGTGGTTCCAGGAACAATTCCACATCCGGTTCTCATTCTTCAGGCCGTCCTTTCGCACCGAGAACCCTGCTCTCCGGTCTTCTATGGTGCGGCAGGTGCGGCGCCCGGTTTCACGGAGAACACGGCAGCTATTCCTGTTACAGCCGCAGCAAGGGATCAAAAAAATATATACGGGATCCCCATTGCCAAAACCGTAAATGGAAGATTAGCGAACTGGACTCTCTCATCATTCATACAGTATGCCATATGCATTTTGAAAAAGACGATACCGCCGTTCTTTCTCCTGGCGATGCCCTTGAGCGTTTGCTGACAGAAGGCCCTCTCATCAGAAAACGTGCCTGCCTGTCTCTCCTCATCGAGAAAATATATCTGGATGACGATGAAATCACCATTTTTCTCCGGTAAACAGACTTTCATATTATAGGAATTCCAGCAAAATTTCCTATCAATTAAAAAAAGCCCATGTGCATGGGCTTTGGCTGCAATGCGGCGGGCGTGGTAGGGTGCCGTATTATCGACTCGCCGCGGGAACGGCTGCTGGCCATACTGACAAACAGTTTCGTGCCGTGCAACGGACGCTTTCCGACTTTGATCGCTCTTATCACGATGTTTTTCGTGGGAACAGGAGGCTCATTCGGAGATTCTGTATTGTCATCCTTTATGCTCACCGGCGTGATCGTGTTCAGTGTCGGAATCACTTTTTTTGTGACAAGATTTCTGTCCGGCACAATCCTGAAAGGAGTTCCCTCTTCTTTTACCCTGGAGCTGCCGCCTTACCGCTGTCCGCAGGTGGGCAAAGTTATCTTACGTTCCATCATGGAGCGCACGCTTTTTGTACTGGGCCGGGCGGCCGCCGTCGCCGCTCCCGCCGGCATGGTTTTGTGGATTCTTGCAAATGTATCGGTGAACGGAGCAAGTCTGCTCGCCGTCTGCTCCGGTTTTCTTGACCCGTTTGCCCGGCTCATGGGGCTTGACGGCGTGATTCTGCTTGCATTCATTCTGGGATTGCCAGCCAATGAAATTGTTTTGCCAATCATTGTCATGGCCTATCTGGCGGAAGGGAGCATAGCAGAGACCGGAAGTTTGCCGGAAATGAAAGCACTGTTCGTCTCCCACGGATGGACGATGACCACAGCGCTGTGCACCATGCTCTTTTCTCTCATGCACTGGCCGTGTTCCACCACGCTCCTGACCATCAAAAAAGAAACGGGAAGCTGGAAATGGACGATACTCGCCGCCCTTCTTCCGGCTTCCCTGGGAATAATCTCCTGTATGATTGTGAACCTCAGCAGCACGCTTATGAAAAGTCTTTCATTCTTCTTATGAAAATCGTCAGAAAATCGTGAGAAAAAATTGACACAATCTATACAATTATCGTTTATACTAAGACCATCAAAACAACAAGAGCTGTTTTGATAGTCATAGATTTTTTCATACTTTTCTCTCTTCAAAAAAGATACTGCCGGCGGGCAGTATCTTTTTATTTTATGCAGAATCAGAGATTTCTGAAACGGCTCAAAAATTCTTTTGTTTTTTCTTTCTTCGGGTTACGGAAGAGCTCTTCGCTGGTACCTTCCTCTTCGATGACGCCGTCGGCCATGAAAATGATATGGCTGGAGATGTCTCTGGCGAAGGCCATCTCGTGGGTGACAATGAGCATGGTCATGCCTTCCTCGGCAAGGGTGCTCATGACGTTCAGCACCTCGCCTACCATCTGCGGGTCAAGGGCGGAGGTCGGCTCGTCAAAGAGCAGCACTTCCGGCTCCATGGCGAGAGCTCTGGCGATGGCCACTCTCTGCTTCTGACCACCGGAAAGCTGACGAGGCTTTGCATTGATGAACTGCTCCATGCCTACCTTCTCCAGAAACTGCATGGCCAGTTTCTCCGCTTCTGCCTTACTTTTTTTTGCCACCTTTTCCGGGCCGATCATACAGTTTTCCAATACCGTCAGATTATTAAACAGATTGAAGTTCTGGAACACCATGCCCACCTTCTCCCGGTATGCCGGCACTGACATTTTCGGATCGGTGATATCCTCCCCGTGATAGAGGATGCTGCCGCCTGTCGGATTCTCCAGCAGATTGATACAGCGCAGCATGGTGGATTTGCCGGAGCCGGAGGCTCCGATGATGGAGATAACGTCTCCCTTTTTCACAGTAAAATCAATGTCTTTCAATACCTCGTGGGTACCGAAACTCTTCTCCAGATGGGAGATCTCCAGAATATTATTTGTGTTTTCCATTATAATCTCCCCTTTCCGTCCTGACCGAACTGGGTTCCCACACCCATAGTGTCTACCAGCTCGTAATTATCATTGCCGTCCAGCTTTTTCTCCCAGAGCAGAAGCAGACGGGAGGAAATCAGCGTCATGACAAGGTAAATACACATAACAATAGTAGCGGATTCAAAGTAGGTGTACAGCGCTCCTGATACGCTCTTATGTACAAAGAACAGATCGACAACACCAATTACGGACAGCACGGAGGAGTCTTTGATATTGATGATAAAGTTATTGCCGATCTGCGGAACGATGTTACGCAGTGCCTGTGGCAGAACCACATGGATCATTGCCTGAAAATGTGTCATACCAATGGCCTTTGCGCCTTCCATCTGTCCCGGATCCACGGAAATGATACCGCCGCGGACCGATTCGGCCATGTAGGCGCCGGTGTTGATGGAGACAACGAAGAAGGCTGCCTGCCACATACCCAGATGGATATCAAACACCTGAGCCGCGCCATAGTAGATAAATACGGCCTGTACCATCATTGGCGTTCCGCGGAAGATCTCCACATACGCCTTGAAAATAATCTTTACAATTCTAAGCAGAACCCGTTTCGACAGGCTGTCTCTCTTCGTATCAACAGGAATAGTCTGCACAACGCCCACACCAAAACCGATGATACATCCGACAATGGTGGAGACGACAGCGATGGCCAGCGTAGCGCCGGCTCCCTGCAAAAACGACATACCATAATTCTGGAGCAGGTAAACGATCCTCTCCAGAAAGCTCATCTCGGAAATCATTGTTTCATCCTTTCTCATACATAGCATATGGGGCAAAATCCTTTGCCCCGATACGCGAAATTATTTCTTATCCTTATTCAGATAATGGCTGCACGGAAATCGCTTCCTGCATCATAGCGTCATAATCCTCTGTGGTCATGTTCGCCAGTACGGAGTTGATCTGATCCAGCAGCTCTGTGTTTCCTTTCTGTACAGAGATTCCGATGTTGATCTCTTCCTCAGATACTTCAAAATCATCGTCAGTTCCTGCGAAATCCAGAAGCTGGAAGTCCGGATAAGCAACCTGAGCTGCCATACCGGTCGGCATATCCGTTACGACCACGTCAGTACGTCCGCTCTCAAGGGCAACGAGCATGGCCGGTGCGGATTCCTGAGCCGGCAGAATGTTGGCGTCCTGAATCTGCGGCAGACATACGTCATACCAGATAGTTCCCAGCTGGGAAGTACATGTTGCGCCGGCAAGATCTGCCACTCCTTTGGCATTGGCGTAAGGGCTGTCATTCTTCACCAGTGTAACGATGGAAGCGTAATAATAAGGTTCTGTAAAGTCTACCATCTGCAGTCTCTCGGAAGTGATGGACTGACCGGCGATCACGCAGTCCACACTGCCGGACTGTACCGCAGGAACAAGAGCATCCCAGTCAAGCTTTACGATCTCCAGATCATAGCCCAGCTCCTCGGCGATCTTCTTTGCCATCATGACGTCATATCCGTAGGCATAATCATTACTGTCCTTGATAGGCACAGCGCCGTTGGAATCATCGGACTGTGTCCAGTTGTACGGCGCATAGCCGCACTCCATGGCTACCGTAAGAGTTTTATCGCTGCTGCCTGCAGATCCTGTGGACTCCGCCGCATTGTCTCCGGAACCGCCGCAGCCTGCCAGACCTACAGCCATGGTTGCTGCAAGAACCACACTTAATAATTTCTTCTTCATACCTATTCTCCTTCTCTTGTAAAAAGTAAAAAACATCTTGTTTCTTTATGATATCTCTATGTCCTTTCTCAATTTTCCGGCATATTTCCGTTGTAAAAGAACATACATGCTCCTATGTTACCAGATTCTTCAGAACAAAGCAAACATTTTTGCAGGATAATCGACTAAAAATTGCAAAAAGAGGAAATTTCTTTGCGAAACTTCCCCTTCGAAACTGCAATTGCTTTTTTCTATGTTTTATTAAAAAGTGACGGTAATCTCTGTCCCTTTTCCTTCTTCACTCTCCAGAGAGAGGGATGCGTTGTGAATAGCAACAACATGCTTCACGATAGCAAGCCCCAGACCGGTGCCTCCAGTCTGTTTCGACCGGCTTTTATCCACCCGGTAGAATCGTTCAAACACCCTTTCCTGATGTTCCTTCGGGATACCGATGCCGGTATCCTTCACCCTCAGAAAAGCATGTCCTTCATGAGCGCCTACTTCTACCATAACGCTGCCGTTTTTATTATTATAACGAATGGCGTTATTACAGAGATTATCTATAAGTTCCGCTATCATTTCCTTATTGGCAGTAATACAGGTAGACACGCCAATACACGCGATATTTACCTCATTTTTGTGGGCATACATTTTCAGATTGTCCACGCATCGCTCTGCCAGCTCATTCAGATCAAATGTCTCCATAATATCCTGAGTCATTCCATTATCCAGTTCTGACAGCCGGATGGTATCGTTGATGAGCGATAATAACCGTTCCACATTCTGTCGGATCTTCGAAGAAAATGATGCAACTTCATCTGCTCCTACCATACCGTTTTCCATAAGCTCCGCATAGCCGGAAATAGCCGTCAGCGGAGTTTTCAGCTCATGGGACACATTGGCGGTAAAATCCTGCCGCATTTTTGCAGCTCCCAGAATATCCGCATGCTGCTTGCGGATCAGCTGGGCGAAAGGCACCAGCTCTTTGTAGGCCGGCGCTATACTGTAATCATCAATATTTACAGCCATCTCCTCAATAGGATCGATAATACTTCTGGTCAGGATTCTTGCCAGAACAATACACAAGATCACCATAAAAGCCATCATGGCCGCAATGGCAGGAATCATATTATTGGCAATGCTCCACACATTTTCTTCATCCTGTGAAACCCGCAGTACAGAGCCGTCATCCAGACGCAGCGCATAATAATATGTACTCCGGTTCAGTGTCTCCGACTCCCGGACTGATTCTCCCGATCCATAACGAAATGCATCCCGGATCTCCGGCCGCGCGGCATGGTTCTCCATATTGGTCTCATCTGCGCTGTTATCATAGAGAACATTCCCGTCAGCGCCCACCCAGGTTACGCGGAGCGTGTCCGCATTAAAATAATAACCGGTCTGATTTCCCTCCTGAAAAATGTGCGTATCTTTCAGAGTCTGCGCCACCGTCTCCAGATCATCCCTCACCTGATCTCTGTACACATCGTAAAAAATGCGAAACATAACGAGGGTTGTCACCACTACCGCCAGCACAGAAATACCAATAAGCTGTAAATTTATTTTTTTCTTCATACACTACTCCATAACATAACCAACGTTACGAACAGTCTTGATATGCGCGCCGTTTTCACCCAGCTTTTTGCGAAGGGTCTTGATATGCATATCAACAGTTCTTGACTCGCCCTCAAACTCTGTATCCCACACCCTCTGCATGATCATCTCTCTTGTCATGACAATGCCGGCATTCCGCATGAGAAGTTTTAAAAGCTCATACTCCTTATATGTAAGCTCCACGGCTTCATTCTGAGAATAGGCCATATGACGTTCGTCATCCAGAAATACATCGCCGATGGTCATAAATTTATTCTCCGACTGCTCTACCGTCCGGCGGAGAACTGCTTTGACACGGGTAATAAATTCTATGATAGAGAACGGTTTCTTAATATAATCGTCTGCCCCGATGTCAAGTCCCCGAACCATGTCAATCTCCGAAGTTTTGGCTGTTACCATGATAACCGGCATCTTCTTTGTAATCGGATTCTGGCGGATCTTTTTTACAATCTCATATCCGTCTTCATCCGGAAGCATCACATCAAGAATCGCCAGATCAGGCACCTTTTCTTTGATTTTCTTGTAGAAATGCGCTGCATCATCAAAAGTATACACCTTATGCCCGCTGTTTTTTAATGCAATCGCTTCAATTTCCTGAATATTTGTATCATCTTCCACTACATAAATTACTGCCATAATCTCATCCTTCTTTTGCTGCATTTTACATCATTGTTGCAAAATGTATAGAGCCCTGCGGAGAATGTTCCCCGCAGGCTGTGTTATATTATATCCTGATAAAGGCTCAATGGCAAGAAACATTGCCTTTTTTGCCCGTTTGTTCTTTTTTATCGGGAATCGTCAGAATTGCCAGCTTCTCAAGTCCTCCGGCAAAGGGAAGCAAGAGCATCGTTGCAGAAATATTAAACAGGCTGTGTATCGCCGCTATCCCCGCGGCATTTGCCGCCTCGCCCATAAAAGAAAAATGAAACGCTGCATTGCACAGGTAAAATGTGATTAAAAAAATAGCGGTTCCGATTATATTAAAATACAGATGAACTGCCGCCGCTCTTCTGGCATTTTTCCCCGTTCCGATACTGGACAAAATCGCTGTCACGCAGGTACCTATATTCTGCCCCATTATAATGGGAATCGCCGTATCATATCCGACAGCTCCCGTGGCGCACAGCGCCTGCAGTATGCCGATGGAGACAGACGAACTTTGAATCACCGCCGTGATAACCGTTCCTGCGGCCATTCCCAGCAGCGGATGAGAGAACATGGTAAGAAGCCCTGTAAATCTCTCATTATGCGCCAGCGGCTTCACTGCTCCACTCATGGTGTCCATACCCGTCATGAGAATCGCAAATCCGGTCAAAATCATTCCCAGTTCTTTTTTTCTCTGATTTTTTACAAAGAGAATCAAAAAAACGCCGATTATCGCAAGAACCGGCGCAAAAGATGATGGCTTCAGCATCCGGATCAGAAAACTGTCTCCCTCAATTCCTGCAAGGCTAAGAAACCAGGAGGTAATCGTAGTGCCGATATTGGCTCCCATAATAACTCCTACTGCCTGAGACAGCTTCATAAGACCTGCATTCACAAATCCGACAACCATCACGGTGGTAGCAGAAGAAGACTGAATGACCGCAGTCACACCAGTCCCCAACAACACCGCCATAATTTTATTAGAGGTGAGCTTCCCGAGAAGTCTCTTCATTTTTCCGCCGGACAGCCGGGATAATCCCTGTCCCATGGCATCCATTCCATAAAGGAATAATGCCAGACCTCCAAGCATCGTCAAAATACTGAAAAAATCCATACACTCTCTCCTTTGTTATTTACATATTGATTGTATGTCAGTCATATATGCTTCTATGTAAATGAACAAAGGATTTTATATGGATTCTATGCAGATTTTGCTGATTTATTCATGCTTGCCGGTAACAGAAAAAATCGCCCACTCTGCGATATTTGTGGCGTGATCGCCGATTCTCTCCAGATATTTGGCAACCATCAGAAGATCTGCTGCCTGATTGGCACATTCAGATTTATTTCTCATGATATCGATTAACTCGCCCTTTACCTCATCGAACAAATTGTCAATGACGTCATCTTTGGCAATAACCGCTTCCGCCTTGTCATAGTCTCTCTCCACATAGGCTTCCACACCCTGAATGAGCATGACCATCGTCTCCTTAGCCATACGCTCAATGTGGGTCAGCTGCTCGATATGCGGCAGGTCGGATAATACGATAGCTAACTCGGAAATATCCGTGGCATGGTCTCCGATTCTCTCCATATCGGTGATCATCTTAAGCGCCGCGGAGATCACACGCAGGTCCCTTGCCACCGGCTGCTGCTGCAGAAGAAGACGAAGACAGAGATTCTCGATGGTCTTCTCCTTTGCATCCACTTCCTCATCAAACTCCATGGCCTGTTTTGCCTTCTCCACATCCTGTTTGATCAGAGCTTCGATGGCCATACCGATGGCCTGCTCCACCAGAGTGCCCATATTGATAATTTCTTTATTCAGCAATTCCAGCTGTTCGTCAAAATGAAGTCTCATAACATCAACCAAACCTTCCTGTAATATAATCTTCTGTTCTCTTGTCCTTTGGCATGGAGAACAGTTCTTCTGTCTTTCCAGTCTCGATAATCTCTCCCAGAAGGAAGAAGACGGTCTTATCGGAAACACGGGTTGCCTGCTGCATATTATGAGTCACCATGACGATGGTGTAATCCTTTTTCAGTTCCGTAGCCAGTTCCTCGATCTTGATGGTGGAAATCGGGTCCAGAGCGGAAGTCGGCTCATCCATCAGGAGAACCTCCGGCTGTACGGCCAGAGCACGGGCGATACAGAGTCTCTGCTGCTGTCCACCGGATAATCCCAACGCGCTTTTTCTCAGTCTGTCTTTTAACTCATCCCAGATGGCCGCCTTGCGCAGAGAATCCTCCACAATATCATCCAGTTTTGCCTTGGAATGGATACCGTGGGTTCTCGGACCGTATGCAATGTTGTCATATACACTCATCGGGAACGGATTCGGTTTCTGGAATACCATACCGACTCTTTTTCTTAAGAGATTTACATCCATATCTCTGTAAATATCTGTATCGTCAAGGGTAACTTTACCCGTGATCTTACAACCTTCTACAAGGTCGTTCATTCTGTTTAATGATTTTAATAATGTAGATTTTCCGCATCCGGAAGGTCCGATGAAAGCCGTGATTTCATTGGAATAGATATCTAAAGACATATCTTTTAATGCATGAAACTGGCCATAGTACAAATCAAGACCTTCGATTGCCATTTTTGCTGTACTCAAAGCTATACTCCTTCCACAATTCTTACGTTATGATTTCTGGATTTTCTTAGCCAGGAACGATGATAACGCATTTATCACAATAACCAGTACCAGTAATACAACAGCCGTGGCGTAAGCCTGATCCACATGAAGTCCCTCACTGGCCAACACGTACATATGTACCGCCAGTGTTCTTCCTGAGGAGAACAGACTCTTTGGGATCGCTGCTACCGTACCCGCTGTATACATGAGGGCGGCCGTCTCACCGACAATACGTCCGATGGAAAGAATAACGCCCGAAAGAATGCCCGGCACAGCCGAAGGCAGAATAATCTTAAAGATCGTACGGAGCTTTCCTGCTCCAAGACCGAAGCTTCCCTCTCTGAAGGAATCCGGAACCGCCATGAGCGCTTCCTCTGTTGTTCTTAAGATGACCGGCAGGACCATGATTGCCAGGGTGCAGGCGCCGGCCAGAATGGAGAATCTCCAGTGCAGTGCCGTTACAAAAAACAGCATACCGAACAGGCCGTACACGATGGACGGAATACCTGTCAGCGTCTCGGCAGTCACACGGACTACCTTTACCAGTTTATTACCCTTCTTCGCATACTCCACCAGATAGATGGCAGAACCGATTCCGAACGGAATGGCGAAGATCAGGGAAATCACAGCCATGATGACCGTATTAATCATAGCGGGCACCACGGATACATTTTCTGAGTTATACTCCCAGGAGAATAAGTCCGCGTTAAGATACGGAATACCATTAATCAATATATATACCAGAAGGAATAACAGCGCGGCAATGGTCAGCGCCGCCGCCAGCAGGACCAGAATCATCACGATCAGAGATCCCGGTGTTCTTCTGTAGGAAAGAAGACGATCCTTTAGGGACTGACGGTTCATGGCGTCAATATTCTCCGGAATAACTTCCTGTACATTTTCTTCAATATTATCTAAAACAGCCATGTCCTAATTCCTTTCTCCACGCATCTTCACAATGGAAAATGCCAGGTTGATGATCAGAATAAATACGAAAAGCACCACGCCTGTCGCAATCAGCGCTTCTCTGTGGAGACCTTCTGCATATCCCATCTCAATTACGATATTTGCCGTCATGGTACGAACGCCTTCTAAAATACTTCCCGGCATTCTCGCCTGGTTTCCAGCTACCATAATAACCGCCATGGTCTCGCCGATGGCACGTCCTACGCCTAAGATGATACCTGCCAGGATACCGGATTTGGCTGCAGGCAGAACCGCGCAGAATACGCTTCTCTCATGGGTGGCCCCCAGCGCCAGGGAGCCTTCATAATAGCTTTCCGGCACGGCACGAATGGATGCCTCGGACTGACTGATGATGGTCGGGAGAATCATCATACCCAGAAGGATGGATGCAGCAAGGATACTGTTTCCACCTCCGAAATTACTTCTGATAAACGGTACGATCACGACCATACCGAAGAAACCATAGACAACAGACGGGATACCTGCCAGCAGTTCCACACCTGGTTTCACTACTTTATAAATGCCGGCCGGACAATATCTAGCCAGAAAAACTGCTGTGAGAAGTCCGATCGGCACACCAATCACAATTGCTCCTGCCGTTACATAAATACTGCCGATAATCATCGGGAAAATGCCGTAAATATCATTTCCCGGTCTCCATTCTCTACCTAAAAGGAAATCGGCAAAGCCGATTTCCTTCATAGCCGGAACACCATTTGCAAATAAGAATACACAAATCAATGCGACAGCAAGGATAGAGACACAGGCAGCGACAAGGAAGACAACTTCCATTATTTTCTCTTTATACTTTGCCATGTGTCAAAAGCTCCTTTTATCTTACTGTGCTGCTGTAGTTGCCTCAGCTGCTGTGTCAGTGGAAACATCTGCCCAGTCTGTAGTCTCGCCTGTGAAGATACTCTTAACCTGATCGCTGGTCAGATCGCTGACTGCGTTGTCATTGTTTACGATAACTGCGATACCATCCTGTGCGATAGTAGTAGGAACTACGCCCTGAGCCAGCTCGTCCTCTTTTACTTCTCTGGAAGCCATACCGATATCGTAGCTGCCCTCTACAGTAGAGGAAACACCTGTAGTACTGTCTGTGGTCTGAAGTTCAACTGTCACGTTCGGGTTAGCCTCGCCGTAAGCTTCGATGATTGCTTCCATAACCGGAGATACAGAAGAAGAACCGCCGATAACGATGTTACCCTCTGCTGCTGCGTCTGCTGCGTAAGCCGGAGCCTCGCCTACCGGGATGTAACCCTGCTCTTCTACAACTGCCTGTCCCTCAGCGCTCATGATGTAGTTTGTGAAGTCTGTGATGGCCGGGTTGGTGTTGCCTTCTTTTACCACAATGTTGAAAGGTCTTACTACTTTATAAGAACCGTTCTCTACGTTCTCAACAGATGCTGCGGCGCCGTCAATGTTGACTGCCTTTACAGAATCATCTAAAGAACCAAGGGAAATGTATCCGATAGCGTTCGGGTCGTTTGCAACGGAGGACATCATAACGGCTGTGCTGTTTGTGATGCTGGCGTCCACTGTGGTCATATCCACTTTCTCGCCGCTCTCGTCTTCCTGCTCGATACCGAACAGCTCGATGAAAGCTCCTCTTGTACCTGAACCATCCTCTCTGGATAATACGGTGATAGCTCCGCTTGCTCCGCCTGCGCTCTCATTAGCTGCTGCTTCTGTAGCGCCGCCTTCTGCGCCTCCATTCTCTGTTGTTGTGTTACCGCCGCAGCCTGCTAAACATGCTGCAGATAATGCTACTACCAATGCTGTACCTAAAAACTTTCTCATAATGAAATTTCCTTTCTTCTCTTTACTGAATTTTTTGAATTTTGTTTCTCAAAGCCTTACCTTTGCTTCCCCCATAGATTATTACCCTTTTGTAAAGTCCAAAACCCGAGTTATGTAAAATCTGTGAAAAGTTTTTGTATATTATTTTACATTTCCTACACTTTTGTTTTTCTACAAGAACAATGTGCAAAAATAAAAGGAACCCGCCGCCCATTCCCCAGGGAATGCCACGTCGGATTCTCATAATTTTTCAATCTGCTTTCTCAACTTTAAAAATCGCTTATCAATCTCCGCAATATCAATAGAACATGCTTTGAGCTCTCTTCTGAGCTTCTCTGTTTCTTTCCTTTCATTTTTATAACAAAGCTGATGATCCAGAATCGCCCAATAATTCATAGCCACCGAGCGCACCTGAATCTCCACCCGCACTGTTTCTTCATTATGAAGCGCTTCTACGATCACATGAATACTGCGGTATCCACTGGCTTTGGGATGAGAAATATAATTCTTTACTTTGATCACCTTCAGCCCCGGCAGTTTCCGGATCGCTTTTGCCATCCGGTATACATCATCCTGAAACGGACACACTACCCGGATACCAGCCATATCATTTAATGTCCTCAGTGCACAGTCCAGAGAAATCTCCCGGTTTTTTCTCCGCAGTTTATTGGCGATGCTCTCCGGCGACTTTATACGCCAGGTAACATTATCCATGACCTGCCGCCCGCATTCCGCGGAAATCCGGCGGCTGACTTCATTTATCTCCGGAATAATATCCCATATGACCTCCGAATAAATATTCTTAAGTCCGCTTTCCTCCAGTTCCTGCTCTATCTGCTTTTTCTTTTGTTCAAAAGAGTCTTCCTTCACTAAATTACATTCCTCCTTCATTTTTCCTGTTTTTCTTTTTCTCATAAGTATATTTCCGGCAGTCACAAGAGCCTCCGTCCGTTTTTGTACATTTTCTACGAACACATCCTGTTTCTTTTTGTTTTCTTCATAAAAAACCACTTAAATCTCTGCCAGATGGCAATAGTATAGCTGTAGTATGTAAATTTTGTTCAATATTTATGAAATTTTTCTGTAAATATTATGAGAAAAAAGTGATGTTTTTTCAGACAAAAAAGCGCTTCATAAATACCATTCTTTCTTATATAATTAGGATAACGTTATCATGAGAATCGTACTCTGAAAACGCCCGAATTATATTTTGAAAGGACTGACTTTTATGGATAAGAATCAACAAAATACCATCGCTCCGGAATCGACCGCCCGCACAGCCGGGGAAGCAGACGCCCATGCTGCCGCCCTGGAACGGCAAGACCGACTGCGCCGCCAGATGGCGTTCTGCCTGGAAATTGATAAGGAGAAATTTATCGGACGCCAGACATATCTGTCTGACGGAGAACGAAAGGAAAATGATGCGGAGCATGCCTGGCATATGGCTATCATGACGCTTCTTCTGAGTGAGTATGCCAACGAAGAGATTGACGTTTTAAAAACCATGGGTATGCTGCTGATTCACGATTTGGTGGAGATTGACGCCGGGGATACGTATGCTTACGATGAGGAAGGCAAGAAGACCCAGCACGCCCGGGAAACAGCCGCCGCAGACCGGCTGTTCGGCATGCTGCCGGAGGATCAGGACAGCCGCCTGCGCTCCTGGTGGGAAGAATTTGAGTCCGGCGATACACCGGAGTCCCGGTTTGCCCGGGCCATGGATCACATCCAGCCGCTGATGCTCAACGCCGCCACCCACGGAAAAAGCTGGGAGGAGCACGGAGTGCATCTCTCGCAGATTCTGAACCGCAATAAAGAGACCTCCAAAGGCTCCTCCCAGCTTTGGGATTATGCTTATGAAAATTTTATTCTGCCGAATCTGGCAGCCGGAAAAATCACACCGGACGAGTAACCGCGACATGGCCGGCGTCGGCGAAGCTGGGCGGCTGCCTCTTCCGCCGGGCAGTATAATCGCCGGCACTGCTTCGTCTATCCAGGCGATTAATTATCCACCGGCAGTACCTGACAGCACGCCATAGTCGTCAGCGCAGCCTGATGATTCTCCGGCGTCGTGCCCGCGCAGCAGGAGGCGTCCACATAAACCGGCACCTCCGGCAGAGCGGCTTTTAACAGCAGCGCATTGGATACCACGCAGATATCTGTGCAAAGGCCGATACATTCAATGCTCTCCAGCGGCTGTTCGCTGTGCATTTTTCTTACTGCTTCCATCAGCTCCATGGAACCGAAGGCTGGCTTTTCATAAACCGGCCACTCGTGTTCCTGCCGCAGCTGTTCCAGGCAGCCTGCCAGCTGCCATCCCTCGCTGCCGCGGATACAGTGCTCTACCGGAAGCAGTCCGCCCTCCTGCGTGGAGAGATAATCCTCTTCGTGGGTATCCTTGGTAAAAATCACCGTTCCCGGCCAGTTTTTCACCTTTTCTTCCACAGCCGGCAGAATCGCCTGCGCTTCAGCGGTTCCCAGCGCGCCGTCCACAAAATCCTTCTGCATGTCAATGACAATCAATACATTTCCTTTCATGATAACCTCCTTTACTCATAAAATGTCTCTCTCACCCTGAGGGATAATTTTTCCGACAAAAAAGTCTCGTCAGAATTTCTTCAGAAATCCTTCACGGAATTTTGATTTAGAATTCACAGGTTGTTCATACACTCCCTGTATAGTATAAATCACAAAACGAACAACGTTTTGGACTCATAAATTTTTTCATACTTTTCTCTCTTTTGTTGTGGAACCGCTGTCCCGGATATAGTATCCCGGACAGCGGTTCTTTTTTATATTATAGGAAATTCCGCTGGAATTCCTATAATATAAAAGCCCTCCGGGCGGGATGCGCACTCGCGCGCAAACGAACTTTGTCGCTAAAGCGACCGCGCTCGGCGCGAGAGTTCTGCCGAGCAGAACTCTTTGTTCTTCTGCGCCGGACTTTCGCTGTCTACGAAAGACTCCTGAGCTTCGCCAGCAATACCCACTGAAACTCCGGCAGATTCACCTGATCAAGAAGATAAACTTTCTGCTCCTGCCCGTCCGCTGTACATATCGTCCGTCCGCGTTCTTCGCCCCAGGAACAGTCCACGCTCACCGACACATTTCTTCCGGAGAACAGTTCCGGATTAGTGAGATAGAGGATGGTCACTGCGTCGTGGATGGCGACCATATTTTCTTCTCCTTCGTGTCTGGTGGTGTCCAGATAGAACGCAAGCATCTGTCCGCAGGCCTGTTCCACCTTGCGGCGGCTGCGGCAGAGTTCTTCAATCTGCCCGTTGTTCAGGCCGCTTTTCAGCGTCACATCCAGACCGCACATGACGGTGGGCAGGCCGGCAGCAAAGACCATCTGAGCCGCTTCGGGGTCAGCCCAGATATTAAATTCCGCTGCCGGCGTCACATTTCCTCCTGAGGAGGAGCCTCCCATCAGCACGATCTTCTCAATGCGCGCCTGCACCTGAGGAAATGTACGAAGGAGCAGAGCAATATTGGTGAGCGGTCCCGTGGGAACCAGCGTCACCTTCTCCTCTTCCGGCAGCTCCATGATAC
Organism: Eubacteriaceae bacterium CHKCI004; assembly: GCA_900016875.1. Lineage (GTDB taxonomy): Bacteria > Bacillota > Clostridia > Lachnospirales > Lachnospiraceae > Anaerobutyricum > Anaerobutyricum stercoris. The sequence goes on from FCNR01000023.1 coordinate 140,369, forward strand.
GGGAATACATATAAAAGATGCCGCTCTCGGATGCCGTCTGCTTCGTCGTCGCCGGCAGCTCGCAGTTTCCAAGACCGGTGGCTCCGTGGATATCGCCGGCCGGTTCTACCTCCCGGACCAGCGGGCCGCGCGCCCCGCGTACCACCGGCACGTCGTCCATACCGAGAAATGACGCCAACTTCAATGCATTTCCTGTCACCCTGTCGCTGGTCTGATTACCCGCCACCGTGGATATGCCGAGAATATGCAGCCTGTCCCGGCTGGCCGCCGCCATGGCAAGGGCGACGGCGTCATCGATGCCCGGGTCGCAGTCAATCCAGATGTTTATCTTTTCCATGTCTGCCCTCCTTATGACCGTCCGAACTCAGATAACTCCAGTCCCTCATTTCGCTCCAGGGTCATGCCGATACTCCAGCTGTTGATGAACAGCAGCAGCGGTCTTCCTTTCAGGTCTTTAATCTTCTTCATATCAGAGGTTCCGCGAATCTTATCCAGATCAATGTCCGGATTCTCAATCCAGCGGATGTATTCATACGGAAGCCCCTCCATGATAATCTCCACGTTATATTCATGATTCAGCCGGTATTTCAGCACATCAAACTGCAGAGTTCCCACTACGCCGACTATGATCTCCTCCATACCGGTGTTGAACTCCTGGAAGATCTGGATAGCGCCCTCCTGGGCAATCTGATTGATACCCTTGATGAACTGTTTCCGTTTCATGGTGTTGACCTGTCTTACCCGGGCAAAATGCTCCGGCGCAAAGGTCGGGATGCCTTCATAGGCAAACTTCTTCTCGGAAGTGGTCAAAGTATCACCGATGGAGAAAATGCCCGGATCAAAAATACCGATGATATCTCCGGCGTACGCTTCCTCAATCATCTTTCTTTCGCTGGCCATCATCTGCTGCGGCTGCGCCAGACGGACTTTTTTGCCGCCCTGCACATGGAAGGCGTCCATTCCCGCCTCAAATCGTCCGGAACAGATACGCATGAAGGCAATACGGTCCCGGTGCGCCTTATTCATATTGGCCTGGATCTTGAACACAAAGGCGGAGAAATCTTCCTCCTCCATCGGGTCCACCAGCCCCTGCTCGGTCATTCGCGGCAGCGGGGAGGTCGTCATATCGAGGAAGTAATTCAGGAAAGTCTCCACACCAAAGTTCATGAGGGCAGAGCCGAAGAACACCGGAGACAGTCGTCCCGCATCCACCTCGCTCTGGTCAAACTCGGCGCTGGCACCGTCCAGCAGCTCGATTTCCTCCTGCAGCACATCCAGCGCATCTTCGGATACATAAGAAGTCACCTCCGGTGCGTCCAGCGCCACCTCTTTCATGGTTCCCATGCGGGTTCCCTTCATGGTGTCCTCAAAGAGATCAATGACCTTTTTCTTCCGGTCATAAACTCCGGCAAACTGTTTACCGGAGCCGATAGGCCAGTTGACCGGGCAGGTCGGAATCCCCAGCTCCTTCTCGATCTCATCCAGCAGGTCAAAGGTATCCCTCGCCTCCCGGTCCATTTTATTAATAAATGTAAAGATAGGGATATGGCGCATGGCACAGACTTTAAAAAGCTTTCTGGTCTGCGCCTCCACGCCCTTGGAAGCGTCGATGACCATGACGGCGGAATCTGCCGCCATCAGCGTCCGGTAGGTATCCTCCGAGAAATCCTGATGACCCGGCGTATCCAGAATGTTGATGCAGCATCCGCCGTACTCAAACTGTAATACGGAAGAGGTTACCGAGATACCTCTCTCTTTTTCAATATCCATCCAGTCGGATACCGCGTGCTTCGCCGTAGCCTTTCCTTTAACGGAACCTGCCTGATTAATAGCTCCTCCATATAAAAGAAACTTCTCCGTCAGCGTCGTCTTTCCGGCGTCCGGATGGGAAATAATCGCAAAGGTCCGTCGTTTTCTGATTGCCTCTGTCATGCTCTTGTTCATACCGATTCTCCTTATCTCTTATCTTACTCTAAATATTTTTCATACTCAAATCTTCTGCCAAAAGATCCTTTATTTCACGAAGATTCCAATAATCTCCGCAGAGGGCTTTTTGTTTTACAGAAATGCAGTTTCCTACACAGCAAAAAAGGAACACCGTTTCCGGCGTTCCCCCTTAAGCGGCAGAAACAACACATTCCTAATTATATCTGCTTTTTGCAAAAAATCAATCGCTTCTGCCATTTTTCCTCAGTGATTTTCCACGGACGCGGCTTCGTCCTCAGACAATGTGCGCCCCTTCGACTGATGTTTTACTCACTGTTCATCCAGACCGATGGCCTCGTCCACAGCCAACGCTACCATCACACCATGAGCCGGCGTGCACAAACCGCAGGACTTTCCGATAGCTGCCATGACTTCGCTCTTTTTCTCTGTCGGCGTCACGATCATCACAAACTCCTGCTCATCCTGCATGGCAATACCCAGATGCTGCCCTGCCCGCTCAGAGCTTCTTCTGCGCCCTTTCATAACTGTGCCGCCGCGGGCGCCTGCCTCCCTTGCCACATCAACCACATCATCACTGTATCCGCTGGCAACAGAGACCCATATCACCGTATACTTTGATTTTTTACGCACTTCGCTCATATCCTTCCTCACCCTTTCTTTTATTTTGTCTTCCATGGAGACTTCCGGCGCCCCGGATTCCTCGCCGATCATACGCGCCACAAGATTCTGCAGTCCGGTCACCGGCAGACTGATGGCGATACCGCCTCCCTTATGCCGATAGGAAAGCCTTCTGCTCATCTCAGAAAAGAGCTCCTGCACTTTGCATTTCGGAAGAATAGCGAGCGTCAGCAGGCGGGTGGAACCTCCCAGGCCGAAAATGTCCATGAGTTCCGAAGGAGCCGTTCCCTTACCGCGGCACTGATAAAAAATCGGCAGATGCATTTCATCAAATATTTTTTCCAGCTTTTTGCCATCCTTTACGTCTGTGACAGAGAGCAGAATACGTGGAAAAAATTGTTTATCTTCCTGTATTATTTTCATTCCTTCTCCTCCTCAAACTCAACGACAATATCATCCGACAGCTCTTCTGCCAGCTGCGGCACTGTTCCCGACCTGTGTTCATACATTACTCCCATAAGCTGAACGGCAATTAACGGCGCCAGCGCTACCAAAGCAACGATACCAAAAGCGTCCGTCACTACGTTTCCTCCGATGGCGGTGCTGGCTCCCATGGCCAGGGGCAGCAAAAAGGTGGAGGTCATAGGGCCGCTGGCAACTCCGCCGGAGTCAAAAGCAATACCCACGAAGACCTTCGGCACAAAATGGCTGAGCGCAAGGGCGATAATATAACCGGGGATAACGACCCAGTAAATATTGATCCCCGTAAGCACTCGCACCATGGCAAGAGCCACCGCTCCAGCCACGCCCACAGACAGCGCTACGTTCATTATTCCCCGGGAAACAGCGCCTCCCGTAAGATCTTCTACCTGCTCGTTCAGCACCTGCACCGCCGGCTCCGCTTTTACAATATAATAGCCGATGACAATTCCAATGGGCACCAGCAGCCACTGAAATGTACTTTCCGCCAATCCGGTTCCCAGCAGATTGCCCACTGGCGCAAAGCCTACATTGACGCCGGTCAAAAACAAAATAAGCCCGATGATCGTATATACAAATCCGATACTCATACGAATTAATTGCCTTTTTCTGTAATTACCTGTCAATATCTGAAATACTACAAGCACACCTATCACAGGAAGCATACTATAAATCACTTCTTTTGTATAGTCCGGAAATGCTTCCACAAACTGGTAGACCACATCTCTCGTTGTTATAACAGGAGTTATCTCCACCGCGGTATACACTGCCTCCGTGGGATGATAAAAAATTCCCAAAAGAAGCACCATCATGATTGGCCCGATGCTGCACAGCGCGATCAGCCCGAAACTGTCGCCTTCTCCCTCTTTATCGCTTCTCGCCGCCGATAAACCGATACCGACAGCCATGATAAAAGGAACAGTCATGGGACCTGTGGTAACGCCCCCGGCATCAAAGGCAACCGATGTAAATTCAGATGGAGAAAAAAAAGATAAAATAAATAACAGAATATACAGAACCATCAGCAGTCTCGAAAGACTGACCCGGAACAAGATACGAAGCACCGCCGCGGCAAGAAAAATACCCACACCCACGGCAACTGTCCAAATTAGCACATTATTGGGGATGGAAGCCACCTGATTAGCAAGCACCTGCAGATCCGGCTCTGAAATCGTGATGATCGCTCCCATCAGAAAACATACCACAACAATCACTGGCAGCCGTTTACCTTTCACCAGTCTGCCGCCGACGCCCTGTCCCAGCGGGGTCATTGACATTTCAGCTCCCAGCTGGAAGAAACCCATACCCACGATCAGCAGTACCGCTCCCGCAAGAAACAATGCCAGCGTTCCGATCTCCATGGGAACAAGCGTAATACTCAATACGAGTACAATGATTGTTATCGGCAATACACTTGATAACGATTCCCTTATTTTTTCTTTTAACTTTTCATTCATAACAGAGGTCTGCCTTCCTCCTTTCTACTACTTTTTACCGGATGTCCCGGACATCCAGGAAACCTGCGGGATTCAGTGTAAGAGCACTCACCCTTCCCCCAAACAGAACCATCCGGAGATTTACGGATTACCATTTTTTATATTCTACCATTTTAGTATGTTTTTTGTAAACCTTTCCTTTTCCTTTTTTATTTGCGGAGATTCTTTACATTTTTATGTATTCGTTCAATCGGGTAGGAGGTAGATAATTATTTTATCTACCGACCTCCCACAGCACCGTACGTACGGTTCCGTATACGGCGCTTCTCTAGTTTTCACATATTTTCAAATAGAACTCTGTGAATGTCGGGTATCCTAATTCACGGAGTTTCTTGTTGTTAAATGCAGTCTGCAATACAAAATATCCACTACAATACCAGTTTCCATTTCGCATGTTTGCGCATATCCACGCCTTTTCTTGTTCTACACCTACACTTCCATCCGCTGACGAGACCTCCCCGGGTACCACACGTTTCTTTCTCTCCATCCATCTGCCACATTTACCACAGTTAATTCCGAGTAGTTATTGGACTTTAGTTTGTTAGGCAACCTTATCCTTAACTGTAGCCTGATGTGATTTCTGTTCGTCAGATCAGAGATTTGCCTACACCTTCCTTCAGATTCCCCTCACGTTAATCATAATCTTTGTTATGAATAGGACACCCTTGGTGTTCAGCTATATCCTTCCCACTACCAGGGCGGATTGGGGACTTTCACCCGTTAGAAACGTGCGCCGCCAGGCGCACCTAAAAAAGGCATCCGATAAAAAATATTCGGATGCCGGGAACACATTTCCATTGTATTTCGAACGACGTGCCATTTTATCAATAGTAGATTTCCTGCTTGTCTTCCTTTATTAATGTTTTCACGCAGTAAGCAATCAATCCTATAATCGAAGCGCCCGCCACCAGTTTCAACAGTAATTTCATAAGCCCTACCTCACTTTCTTCAAACCACAGTCTGTTGTCTTATCACCTTCTTATTGTACCGCTTCGCTGTCAAAATGTGTCTGTCGATATTTCTACGATTCTTCTACATTTTCTTACTGCTTTCTTATTTTTCGTCTATGTCCCCCGTTATTTTTTTGTCGGCGTTCCTCCAAATACGTCGGACATCTCCATGGAAGAAAGAGCCTGATCCAGCGCTTCCACTTCTTCTTTCGTAAGAAAAATCTCCGAAGCGCCTGCATTTTCTTCCAATCGGTTTAGTTTTCTGGTGCCCGGAATCGGCACAATGTACGGCTTCTTGCAAAGCATCCACGCCAGAGAAATCTGCGCCGGAGTGGCCTGTTTTTCTTCCGCCATGCCTTGCAGCAACGCCAGCAGCGATGCATTTTTATCAATGCCCTCCGTCGTAAACTGCGGCATCACGCTGCGGTAATCGGTTCCCGCCTCAAAAACGGAATCTTTTCCATATTTTCCGGAAAGAAATCCGTTGGCCAGCGGCGAAAAGGCCACATAACCAATGTTCAGCTCTTCCAGCATCGGAAACAGCTCTTCATACCATCTTGCCATCATGGAATAACGATTCTGAATGGCCGTCACCGGGCAGACTTTATGGGCGCGACGAATCATTTCTTCATCAGCCTCTGACAATCCCCAGTGGGTAATTTTTCCCTCCTGTATCAGCTCCGTCATGACGCCTGCCACTTCCTCCACCGGCACATCCGGGTCCGGGCGGTGCTGGTAATACAGGTCAATGTGATCCGTGCCCAGTCTCTTCAAAGACGCCTCCACCGACGCCCGGATAACCTCCGGCCGGGAATCCGGCACCAACGGCTTATTGACCTGCGGACTTTCCATATCAAAATGAATTCCGAATTTGGTGGCAATCTTTACCTGATTTCTGTAAGGCGCCAGCGCAGCGCCCACCAGTTCCTCATTGTCATGAGGATGTTCCGGCGTGCCGTATACTTCCGCCGTATCAAAAAATGTGTAGCCCATATCCACTGCCTGCACCAGCAGCTCCGTCATCTCTTTTTTGTCCGCCGGAGCACCGTAAGCGTGGCTCATGCCCATACATCCAAGGCCTACGGCCGATACTGTTAAATCATTTCCCAATGTTCTGTATTTCATATTTTCCTCCTGATATAGTGTCGATGCCGCTGCAAAGCGATTTTATATCTTCCGGCACACTGCTGCGCTTCCTGCGTTTATTACGGCTGCGCGGCAGTCTGCCTGTTCGTTGCTGTACAGGGCAGATTTTCTGTTCTTTTCTAAGTATACGGAAAATATGCGCCGCGCAGAAGTCTCCGTTTCTTTGGAGGTTGAAACCCGAAAGTTATAAGTATTTTATGATACAGTTTCTCTGCTTTTTATGATATGATAGAAAAAATACTATAAACATTTCATCCATGCACTGTGGATTTATAAATAATGGAGGATTATTGTGTTAAGCGCAGACAGACAAAGAATTATTTTAGATCAGCTATATGAGAAAGGTTCCGTCAAAGTATCTGAACTGAGTCAGGAACTGGGCGTCCATGAGGAGACCATCCGCCGGGACTTAAAGGCTCTGGCACAGAAATGGGACATCGATATCGTTTACGGCGGCGCCGTTCTGGAAACCCAGATCACAACCCCGCCCGTACCGGAAATCAATATGCAGTTAAAACGAAATAAAAATTACGAAGAAAAACAGATCGTGGCCCAGAAAGCCGCCGCTCTCATCGAGCCCGGCGAAACCATAGGCTTAAACTCCGGCAGCACTGTGGAATACATCCTCGATTATATCGGAGACAAAAAGCCACTGAATATCATCACCCTAAATGTACACATCGCCTCCAAAGCGCTGCTTCTGGATGGCGTGGACGTCTACATTCCCGGCGGCAAACTCCGCTCCAAATCCGGTTCCGTCATCGGTACCGAGGCAGCGGAATTCATCCGCTCCTTCACCATTGACAAATGCTTCTGCGGCGTCTCCGCTGTCAATTTAAGCAAAGGCATCTGCCACCCGAACTTCGAAGAAATCGCCGGCAACAAGGCCATGGTCGCCGCCTCCCGGCAGCGCTACATCGTCTCTGACTCCAGCAAGATGAACCAGAGCGCTCCCTTCAAGATGATCGATCTCTCCGATGTGGGAGGTTTCATCGTCGACACTCATTTTCCTGAAGAATATCGGGAATATATGGAGCTTCACGGGATAGCGGTGATTTAAACCTGCCCGTCTTCCCATGCAGGCTCCACCTGATTGGCGGTCAGCACCTTCCGAACCCCTTCCTGCACTTTAAAATAATCTTCCAGCAGAGAATCCAGATACTCGCTGCCCGCCTCCTCCAGATGATAATAGACTCTCGTCAGCCGTTTCCCCACCAGCTTCTTATAATCACTCACATATCCTTTGTCAGACAGCTTATAGAGAATCGGGTACAACGCCCCTTCTGTCACGGTGATGGCTCCCTCCGACTGCTCTTTGATCTTCTGGGTGATCTGATATCCATAACAATCTTCCACCCGGAGAATCGATAATAATAATAATTCAATTGTTCCTTTTTTAAATGAATTCCTATTTGCCATGTATGTATATATATCCTTCCGTCATTTACCTTATCGTAAAAATGTGGCAAAATCAATATCTTTTCTTCATAACTTAATTCTCCTCGATAATGATTTCTTTATACATGATATGCTGATCCTGTGCGTTCAAATAATCCTGATACGCCCAATAATAGCAATACCCATTGAAAGCCAGAAAAGCAATCACTACAAATATCAAAAACTTCTTCACATATCCCCTGATTCTTAACTGCCGAAACAAATACTCTTCATCCACTTCTGAAAAATACTCCGATATCACATGAGACGGCGTTCCGAACTCTTCCGTCAGCTCTTCATAGGACAAGTCCTCTTTCTCCTCTGCATACTCCTGCAATGGCGTCTGCAGGTTTTTGATATATTGTCTCTCCATTTTTCCATAGATAGGAAATAGCTTTTTTACTGATTTTAAATATTTTTGGGTAATATCTTTCATACTGCTTCCCCTTTCGCGCTTTTTTTCATTTACAGCCAATTCATATATATTTTCCCAGGAATTATTAAGCATCCTTCCTTCATTTAAACATAACAAACTCAAATTCCAAATATATTATTTTCTTTTGTTTATTATAACCAATTAAATTTAATTTTCAATATATTTGATTCAAATATATATTGACACATTTATCATTTTAATATATGATGATTATATTAAATTTATTACTTTTTATTGCTAAAACAATGTGGCTTTTCCTTCTGAATTGGTACTTATATAATAGATGGCCATCTATTATACACTTGTTTATTTAGTCACCAATCAATCATATCTATTGTATTTGCAAAGGAGGTTTTTTCATGAAAACTAAAAAAATCACATCGTTTCTTTTTACATTTACTATGGCCCTGCTGCTGCTTTTCACCACCGTGCCGACACAGGCCGCGAAGGAAAAGACACAGACGCCGGAACAGGCTTATGAGCAGTTTCTGTCTGAGAAAATCGGGCAGAACAAGTATTTCCAGATTGTAAATATCGGACACAAAAATGCCCCTGTTCTGATTATCGGAAAAGGGCAAAAAGAAGTCGTAAACGGTAAAACCTGTTTCAGGGACTGCAAGGTATATGCATTTTCTGACGGACAGATAAAAAAGATGAAAGCCTTCAGAGATTATGGCGGACGGCTCATCAGTCTGAAAGAAAAGAATGGAAAATATTATCTTTGTAACGGCGGTTCCGATTACTCTTCTCTTTACACCATAAAGAAGGGAAAAGTAATCACCCACGAATATTTCAACTGTCACAGCGCCAAAGGTGCAGACCGCACAGACTGGTCTGTCTTTAAAAAAGAGGGAAAGATAATCAAAAATCTTGGTTATTTAAAGGCTTCAAAATATGAAAAACGAAGAGATTCTTATAAAACCATAGAATCCGCAATTAACTTTATACAAAACACAGCTGCTAACAGAAATTCTATCACAAAATAATACCAAAATTTCACACAGCAGGCACAGTAATTTCTGCGCCTGCTGTACGTTAATAGCCATGATGATATTGAAGGAGAAATATGAAAAAATCAATTTTTATTCTAAGCATGTTTCTTTGTGTTTTCGCTGTATCTGCCTGTAGTCAGTCCGGACAAAGGGAAGCAGTTCCTTCTGCAAGCGGAACGGAAGGTATACATACACCCTCCCAGGATTCGGCAATGAACACGGACAGTATCGTATTATCTCTGGACGAAAATACGCAGGTGAACGCAGAAGCATCAACACCGGAATCTTTGCAAAATATGAAAATGAATCTGGTAAAGGCCCATCGTCCAACGATGAAGGAAGAGGATATTCAAAAGCTTTTTGCCACCGAGATGCATGTTGACAAAAAAGTGATGGACAAAGGCTATAAATCCCGGGAACTGGGGGAATATGATATCTCTTTATTGTATGGTAAAGAGGGAGAATTTATGGAAGTTTCCCCAACCGATATTTATTTTCAGATCCCTGACTATGAATATTACCTGAATTGCCTGTTTACAGATCCTCTCTTTGAATCTTATAATCTCCCTCATTTTTCTCTATCAAAAGATTTATCTTTTGCATCGCGGGAAGATGTGTTTCAGATTCTCAAAGGATACTTTGACGCCTTTGGCATCAATATATCGGATGATTACGAAGCCTATGCCTTAAATCACAAAAAGCTTCAAAAAGAAGAACAGCCGACAGACTCTGATGGAAACATTATAGAAGAATATAGAAACGCAAGCTAGACAAAAGAAGACGATGCCTACTACTTTATCCTCCATCAGGAGGTTGACGGCGTTCCTATCCGGCAGGTAGCGTATGGAGATGGTTTTCAGGGAACCGGTATTGAACAGACGGAGCTGATGGCCGTTTACGGCGCCAGAGGTCTGATCGCTTTCCGGGAATATTGGGGATATGTACTGGAAGAAACTACGGAAGAACGGGAAATCATCTCTTTGGATCAGGCGCTGGAATCCCTGCAAAAAAATACGATATGCTGCTCACAGAGGATTCCACCCTGTTTGATGAAATCGCTCTGGAACTGATGCCGGTGTTTATCAGAGATAACGAGTATGAGATTCATCCGGTCTGGGCATTTCGGGGACAGATTCAGGTTGAGGACTGGGGAAGTAGTGATATAGAGCTATTCTTTGATGGATTCAGCGGAAAAGAAATCACATCATAATTTGTATATACAATGAATATAACGGACAGGAGATTTATCGTGATGAAACTTTTTCATATTTTGCGGGCTGATGGCACGCGATGGTTCGGACGCCGGAAAATGTGGGCTGCTATCATCGGAATTGCTGCAGCTGATTATCTGATGTTAGGACAGGACGCCTCTGCTATTTCCGTCTCTTCTGTACTGGACATGGTTTATTTATATATCGGCGATCCATTTTTTATTCTTTGTCTCATGTTATCTGCCACTGTGATGGGAACTTCTTATTGTGATGAAAGAGAAACCGGCTGCTTCTTTCTTTTGATGAATAGATGCAGCCGAAAAAAATATATCATTTCAAAGATTATACATACGTTTTTCAGCGCTTTGTTTGTTCTGACTGCCGGAACGTTTCTCTGGATCTGCAGTATGCGGCTTTTTATGCCCTGGGCCAACCCTCAGGAAGATTCATTTCGTTCTATAGCGTCAAATGGGATGGGCGAACTTTTACTCAGACAGAATTATCCTCTTTATTTTTTTCTTCATTCCCTTGGATATGGAATGACAGCAGGAATAGTATCCGCAGCAACTTTTCTAATCTCTATGATATTAAAAGACAAGATGTTGGTGCAGGTTTTACCAGTATTACTGTACTATATCAATACCATTTTCTTTCCGTCATATTCGGAACGGTGCTATACTTACAGTTTATCAAATATCTTTTATTTTATAGATAACAGTATTTCTTCCACAAAATTACTCTTAGCCAGAGGCATCGGCATCTGTATCTTCCTGCTTTTCATTTTTGGTTCAATTTCTTACTGGATACTGGGGAGGAATTTTTATGGGACTTTACCCCGGAGGAAGCGCTTGCCATTACTTTTGTCATTTCTGTTTTACTAAATATACTCAGTGGATTATTTTTATATTTTTGCAGCCTTCTTGGACAGAAAACCACAGGAATGTGCATTGCCACCGTGTTTGCCGTACTTCCTCATATTGTGAACTGGCTGGATTTCACAACTTTTTATTGGCTTTCTCCGTATTCCTGGCTTTGTCTGGATACCACTATGAGGAATTATAATGGTTCCCTGCCGTCTTTGTCCTATGCGTTTTTTGTTCTGATTCTTCTAAATATAATTTTGACAACAGCTATTTTTATCCGGATATGGTGGAAAAAAGATATGGAGGAATACATTTCATGAAAATCATCGAAGTAGAAAATGTATCAAAAAGTTTTTCCGACAGGAAAGTTCTTGATAGTGTGTCTTTTACAATAGAAAAAGAAACCATCTGCGGACTCATCGGCAGAAACGGCTCGGGAAAGACAGTATTGATGAAATGCATCTGCGGTTTTCTTACGCCGGATTCCGGCAGTATTCGCATTCGTGGTCGGTTACAGAACCGAAAGCAAGATGTATCCGGAAATATGGGAATTATCATCGAATCTCCCGGCTTCCTGGAAAATGAATCTGCTTACGGTAATCTTCTTTATCTGGCGCGTTTGCGCGGGCTGATCGGCAAATCAGAAGTAAAAGAAGCCATCCGGCAAGCGGGCCTTTCTCCCGATGACCACAAAAAAGTAAAAAAATATTCCATGGGGATGCGCCAGCGTCTGGGTATCGCGCAGGCCATCATGGAAAAACCGGACATCCTGCTCCTGGACGAACCAATGAACGGCCTGGACGAACAAGGTGTCACCGACATGAGAACGCTTTTTCTCTCTCTGAAAGAAAACGGCGTAACTATCCTTCTGGCAAGTCATAATACAGAGGATATCGCGCTTCTCTGTGACAACGTATATCGTATTGACGGGGGAAAAATTCATATTTAACTACAGTGGGAAATCTTCTTTCAACGATGTATTTACGCGATTTTCAAAAAAATTTGAATTTTTTTGTCACAAAACCCCTTTTTTAAACGTTTATATAATAAAGGGGTTTTTATCTTTTTCCTGAAAAATATGTGAAAGAATTATGACCAAAATCATTGACTGTCCATTTACCAACTGATATTATATATTACAATATATTAGTACAAAAGGTATGTTTTCATGAACAGGGGGAGGTGTTGTCATGAAAAACAGACAAACAAATCATGTACCTTTTTATATTTTGATTGTTCTGACGTTGCTGGTTTCGGCAATATATATCGTCATTGCCTTGAAGCAGAACGGCAGCAATGCATGGAATCCTGCCTTTTCTGCGGAGAACGGAGAGGTAACCGCCGGAGAAGGAGCGTCTTACATGCAGAATATCCGGGAACACCGGAACCGTTACTCACTTACCAGCGTTCCCTGGAATCAGAAGCTTTCATTCACAGTGCATATCGCGTCGGATTCTCCGGATATTGGAAAAGTATTGTATGAAGATGACTATGGTGTCATCTCTGTGGGTGATATTATTTTGAATGGTTACCAATGGTGGATATATTTTGATTTTACCGGTAAAAAAGCAGGCGAGACATTTTCTCTCTTATCTCTGGACGTGGACGACCGTTATCTGCGCGAACAGGAAGAAGAACCGATGAGTGCGGAAAACGGCACCGATGTATCCGTATCAGAAGAGACTTCCGGCACAGAAAATACATCCAGCAACGAATCGGCTTTTGTTAAAACAGCCGGAATCGCAGAGGTACAGGAGTTATCTAAAAAAGAGAAGTCCAAAGACTGGCGGGTAAAAATCAGCTATCCTTATCAGGATGTAACAGCCTGGCATAAGGAATACTGGAATTCTGAGGATCATCTTCCAAATGGAGAACGAATCGGATACATCGTTTTTCACAGCACCGATGAACAGGTAGCCGCTGAAACTTCCGGAGAGATGGATGTCACCTTTACCATGAAGGGACTAAAACGCCTGATCTGGCAATCCAAAACTGCCGGGAACACACAGACATCTTTTTAAAGCTGATACGCCGGAGACGATATCAGCAGAAATGAGGCGCTATGAGCACAACCAGAAAACATTTTTTTATCATGCTTCTTTTTATTGCCATAATCGCTGTATGTGCGACCGGTTTTACCCTGCACCATTTCGCAGAGGAAGGTCAGAACGATTACATCAGCGCTAAAACCATTTTCACTGACAAATTACAGGACAACTCAACAGAGCTTAATTTCTGGCTGGGCGACAGATGTTACACCAGCACCGACAAAGAAATTATCCATTCTGTTTTCACATTGCTGCAGTCATTAAATGTACGGAAAAGCAGCGAAGAACCGCCGGAAGGAGGCTATCTTCTGGAACTGACCACAAAAAACAGGATGATTTCCTTCTCGGTTTCCAGCCACCAGCTGAGCATCTGCAATAAACGATATGAGACAGACGAAGATATTTCTCGTCAGATTTATGAAACGTTCTTTGGGGAGGAGCCGGCGTTTTGAGAGTCTTCCTTCGCAAAATGGAAATTCGTAAATCTCTGTGCAGTACATAGAAGGCTGGCTACTGTGGCAAAACCGACGGTTGTGGCAATCTTTGACTGTTGAACGGTTCTGTCATAGGAAATTAAAATTTCAGCGGTACTTTTCGCTTGGTAAAACGGTTATTTACAAATTGTTGTGATTTCAACCGTGACTTTACTATGATTAGCCTATATTAAAACGGTTATTTTATAGACTATTGTGATTTTAACCGTGATTACGCCATAAAAAAACGGTTATTTCATGAACTATTGCATTATTAACCGTGTTTTCAGCCAAAAAATAACGGTTATTTCATAGACTATGGCGATTTTAACCGCAATTTTTGTTTTTTATGATAGCAACTCTCTCCTGCCCTCTAATCAATCGCCATGATTTTTGTACATAGCATTAAAAAGTCAGGAGGGAAGTTGATGACCCCGGTAAGCCAGCCGCTCTGGTACAGATTTCGTCGGTTTGCAGGCGTCATGTAGATGTTTTAATAAATATTTCCACAATCAGCCTGCCGAGGTGGAGGAGAAGAGCTTCCCGACTGCGTTTTTCTATGATGTATACAGCATCGCAAATCTCGTCTGCTCATATCTCCTCTGATTTTCTCAATGTCCACAGTTTCAATCGACGGATTCCGCCTCTACCGGATCACATCCAGATAATAAACCATCTTTCCTTTCGGATATCCATGTTCCTGTAATGCTTTATAGGCAAACGGGTCGCAGACCAGGAGTGTTCCGAAGGATGCTTCCTTGATGGCAGCGAGGCTGTCGGCGTAGATCTGTTCTTGTAATGCTTTCTGGTCGGCTGCTTTCTGGCTGTCGGTACTGTGGGCGAGGGTGTTGTATTCCGCGCACAGCGGCGGCGTCCAGATGCCCACCACGTTCCGGCGTTTGTCGGCGCAAAGTTCCGGCAGAAATTCCGGTGCGCTTAAAAGGGTTTCTTCTTCTGTGTTGACAAGCAGGTTGTTCAGGGCTCCGTTCACAGACACGTTGGAATAGCTGATTGTATGACGTTTTCCTCCGGTCAGCTTCCATACCAGCCAGGTATCAATGGTTCCGAACAGAGCGCTTCCGTCCCGCAGCTTGCGGTTGACTTCCTCGTTATTTTTCATCAGCCACTCTACCATCAGGGAAGAATATACCGGAGCCACCGTCCAGCCTGTTGCCTGTTTACATTTCTTACCCCACTCGCTGTCATTGATCTGCGCACAGCGGTCTGCGGTACGGTTATCCTGCCATACGATAGCCTTGCACAGCGGAACGCCGGTCTCTTTATCCCAGATAACCGTTGTCGCTCTCTGATTGGTGATACCGATACCGGAGATCTCCTCCGGAGCAGCCCCCGCCTGCGCCATAGCCTTCTTACACATGTCTATAGTCTTATCATAGATCTCCATGGCATCGTGCTCGACCTTGTCTTCCGACGGCGTATACTGTGTGAACTCTTCATAGCTCTGCGATACGATATTAAAATCCTTGTCAAACAATAATGCCCGTGTTCCTGTTGTCCCCTCATCAATAACCATTATGTACTTTTCCACTTGACCTTCTCCTTTCATGAAAGTGAATTCTTGCATTTTCATGTTACGTTTTGTTTAATACTATCACTCTGTCAATCTTATATCAACAAAATACCACATTTATTTTTATATATATGTTGTTTTTTGTGGTTTTTGTTTGTTCATAAAAAGCAGGGGAAACTCCGCCTCCCTATTCTGCATTTTCTTTCTGCCCGGTATATGGTAAACTATTGACAACCGCAAAGTAACTTGCAGATATTTTGTCGAGGAATCTGATATGACTCCACGACAGCGAAAGGAGAAAAATATGAAAAAGAAATGGTATGCGATCCCTTTATCAGCCGCTCTGTGCCTGAGTATGATGCTGGCGACGGGCAGCAGCTCCGCTGCAGATGCCAGTACGAAGGCAGACCGCGCCAGAGCCTGCTATTCCGCCTTTTTAAACCGAAAACTTGTTGCTTCTTCTTATAACCGCTATGGCTATGACATTGTGGATATTAACGGCGACCAGGTGCCGGAACTTCTTTTATCACAGATGATCGGCGGCAAATCTTATATGTACACTTATGACGTTTCCGTCGACAAAGTTAAAAAACTTAAAGGAAGCACTCTCGGAAAGGCCGCTCCCGGCATGTATTATTCTGTCAAAAAGCATCAAGTCTGTTTCATTCAGGCGGATACCGGAGGAGGATCCTACACAATCTGGCAGTATAAAGGGAAAAAATTAAAGAAAAAAATGAAACTTAAATATTATAACGGTAAGTTCAGGACAAGAGGATATACCTGCAACGGCAAGTCTATCTCTTTTAAGAAAGGAAATAAAAAGATACAGAAAATCCTCCGGACTTTTCAATCCCTGCGCAATACAAATTTCTAAAAATTATGCACGGCAGGATCAGTTCCCGCCTGCATCTTAAACCGCTCTCCTCCTATCAGAAAAAAGCTGATGCGAGGAGAGCAATTCATTTTTCATACATTTCCTGTCAGTCTATTTTCAGAATCATCTCAAGAATCCGGCGTGCATCACGTTCCATCTCTTCTCTGGAAAGCAGCCCTTCCTCAAAAGCTTTTTTCAGTTCTTTTGGGAAACCGCAGCCCATTTTAATGTCGTTGCCGGCTTTTGCTTCCATCACATGACTGCCGTGACTGTACCAATCGGAGGTCACAACGCCGTCAAATCCCCATTCTTCTCTCAAAATGTTTGTCAGCAGTTCAGGATTCTCAGAAGCACGAACGCCATTAATCAGATTATAGGATGACATGATAAGATATGGCCCGGCCTCTTTCACTACTATTTCAAAGCCTTTCAGATAAATTTCCCGCAGCGCGCGCTCAGATACCCGGGAATCACTTTCTTTCCGGTTTGTCTCTTTATTATTGCAGGCGAAATGTTTCACTGTGGCGCCGATATGCATGGACTGGATGCCCCGCACCAGAGCTGCGCCGGTTTTGCCGGACAGCAGGGGATCCTCAGAATAATATTCGAAGTTCCGTCCGCACAGAGGACTTCTGTGGATGTTCATGGCCGGAGTCAGCCAGATGCCCAGATTGTTTTCCTTCACTTCCTCTGCTCCTGCGCGCCCAGTCTGCTCCACCAGTTCTGTGTTCCAGGTACAGGCAAGCAAGGTAGCACACGGCCATGCCGTGGTAGTCACACCGCACTCCGGACGGATACGAAGGCCCGCAGGTCCGTCTGCCGTCATAACATTCGGAATCCCATGGTGAGAAAGATTACCCATACCGAAAGTATTTGCCACTCCGGTATTCGGCTGCCCTCCAAGAAGAGCGGCCAGCTCGTCTTCATTGAGCTGCGCCAGGAGCTCTGAAAGTTTTTCTGTTCCTTTCGCCACGTTTTCCAGCAAAATAACTTTTCCCTCTTTTCCGGAAAACGTACGCTCGTCCGGCACATAAGCGCGGGGAATAAGCCCCTCGAAAGCGTTGTAATCTGTGACGCTGTTCATCTGCTCATCCGGCAGCTGCTTTGGATGATTCCTGTCTGCCGGCAAAGCTGTCTCTTTCACCGGCAGCTCTTCATAGCTGCCATCCGCCAGCAGGCGAGTCCGAAGAGATTCCGGCGCGCACTGGCTGCTTAACTGCTCAGTTACCATATCTTTGCTCAGGATATAAGCTTCCTCCAGTTTACGGGCGTTTTCCACGGAGGTTCCAATATAAAAATCATACTCTCCCGCTTCCAGCACCCAGGCAGATTTCCTGATTTTTCCAAGATCGTCAAAGGAGGCCATAGCAGTATATGGAATCTTGAAAAAAATGCTCTGAGATTCTCCCGGCTGAAGCAGCCTTGTCTTCTCAAAAGCCGCCAGTTCCTTCGACGGTTTACCCAGGCATCCCTGCGGAGCGCTGTAATAAACCTGCACCACTTCCTTGCCTGCAAATTTTCCCACATTAGTCACCTGCACGGAAAGCAGCGCCATTTTGCTGCCATAAACAACTTTTCTGTTCTCCAGAATAAAGTCCGTGTAAGATAAACCGAAGCCAAACGGATAATTTACTTTTTCTTTTGCTCCCGTTATGGTCTCAAAATAACGGTAACCCACATAAATATCTTCTGTATAATCTACATAATCGACGGAATCATGAAAGCCTTCCGAAGACGGGTAGTCCTCCAGAGACGCCGCAAATGTATCAGCAAGTTTGCCGGACGGATTCACATCGCCGCAGAGAATGTCGGCTTCCGCCAGTCCGCCTTCCATGCCTGCCTGCCATGCCATGAGAACACTGTCGATTCTCTCGTCGCTCTTAAACCAGGAACTGTCCACTACGCCTCCCGCATTCAAAACAACAACGACTTTTGCAAAGTTCTCTTTCACTGTGTTGACCAATGCTTCTTCCGCTCTGCTCAGATAGAAGTCGCCCCTCTCAAAAAGAGTGCTGCTGCGTTCGATCTGCCGTCTTTCCTCCTCCGGGAAATTATCAAGTTCCTCATGGAAAACCGCTTTCCGATCCCATCCTTCACCGGAAAAGCGACAGATGGAAATAACTGCCGTATCCGTAAAGCTTCTGGCTTCACGAAGCAGCTCTTCCGGAAGCTCCGGCTCTTCAGTCATGCCTGGAACAAAACCTTCCCCGTACTGTTTTTCCACATTTTTTCTATAAAACTCTTCAAGCTCCGGCATCAGAAAAACCCGGCCTTCTTTTTCTTTCTCCTTCATGCCGTCCCAGAGATTTCTCACATAGGCAGTAGTGACGTCCCCGCTGCCGCCTCCTCCTTTTACATAATCCACGCCTGCCTTTCCAAAGAGGGCGACTTTCGTCCCCCGGGCAAAAGGCAGGACTCCATTTTCATTTTTCAGCAGAACCATTCCCTCTCCTGCTGCCTTCCGTGACAATTCAATGTGCTCCCTGCTCCCGGTGACACGTTCCCTGTCGGGATAGAGCGGCTGGTTAGGCTGATACTGGATTCTTCTCCATTTATCCATGCTTTTAAATCCTTTCTTCCTGATTTGAAAACCCGGGCCCAGGGAGATTGCTCCCTTCGGGTCCGGGTCTAGCTGCATGCTACAGCATTGCTTCTACTTCTTCTTTTGTCGGCATTACGCGAAGCGCGCCTTTTCTTGTGGTCACAATAGAAGCCGCTGCATTTGCAAAGGTAAGCATTTCTTTCAGTTCTTCCTCGCTGTATTCTTTCCATCCGTGCTCCAGTACATAATGTAAGATACATGCGCCGAAAGTGTCGCCAGCTCCGGTAGTCTCGATGGTGTTCTCCTGAATGAACGCCGGAACTTCCACGCGGCAGTTTTTGGTGTAGGCACGGCTGCCTGTCTTGCCGAGGGAGAGAAGAATTAACGGGATATTGTATTTTTCCTGTACCATGGCGATACCTTCGTCATAGTCTTCCCTGCCTGTGAGCCACTGAATCTCGTTATCGGAAATCTTCAAAATATTGCAGTGCTCCAGTCCATAGGAAATCTGCTCTTTTGCCAGATCCATGGACTTCCACAACGGCTCACGCAGGTTCGGGTCATAGGACATGAGGATGCCGGCTTCCTCAGCAATGGCGATGGCCTTTCTTGTGGCTTTGCGGCACACCTCGTCTGTCATGGACAGGGAACCGAAGTGGAAAATCGTGCTGTTTTTGATCTGCTCCGCATCCACATCATTCTCAGAGAGCATCATATCTGCACCCGGGTTCCGGTAGAACGAAAATTCACGGTCTCCATCCGGAGCGGTGTGAACAAATGCGAGAGTTGTGTGCACCTCGTCATCTCTCTTCAGACCGTCAGTTCCGATCCCCACTTCTTTCAGCGCTGCTTCCAGCTGGTCGCCAAACATATCTTTTCCAATTTTGCCGATGAAATTCGTCTTATGTCCCAGACGGTTCAGCATGGAAAGCACGTTACACGGCGCTCCGCCCGGATTTGCTTCCAGAACCGGGTTCCCCTGTGCACTGGTTCCATTTTCTGTAAAATCAATCAATAATTCTCCCAGGGCAGTTACATCATATTTGCTCATAATTTTCTTCTCCTTTTAAATCAAATCTTCTTAAGCCAGCAGAAGCCGTAACCCGGAATATCCACACCGGCGGCCTTACGCACTTCGCCGGTCAGCATATTTTTGTACATGCCGTCTGTCTCATTGATCCATGCGGTCTTGTCGTACTCGCTGAAATTAAACAATCCAAACATTTTTTCGCCTTCATAGTAACGTCCGATACACAGAACAGACGGATCGTAAGTCTCCACAGTCCACATGTCCGCATTGGTCATGAACACTTTCTCCGATCTGCGTATTTTCTCCAGTTCAGACAGACGCTGAAAGATTTTGCCCTCTACTGTATCTGCATCGTCTGCGTTTGCCGCCAGATCCCAGCGCATTGCCCCACGATGGATGTAACGGGAATCATGAGCTTTGGTCGGATCGTTTTTGTAAGTATAATCATTAACCTGACCAATCTCATCACCGCTGTAGATCACAGGAATACCAGACTGCGTAAACATGTAAGCATGAAGCATCACATCAAGCTGAATGGCCTTGTCCATAGCTGCGGCGTCCTGCTCGAAGCCAGCTTTTTCCACACCGCACATGGATGCGGTTGTCGCACAGAACCGGGCATCCTGTGTATTCGGATCGTATTCGTACAGCTCGCCCCTGCTGACACTGTTTTCTGTATATCCCTGGAAATAATCATTTAAGAACTTCTTATGCGGCACTTCTTCCTGTCCGCGTGCGCGCAGGAAATCGTAATCCAGTCCCCAGCCGATATCATCATGGCAGCGCAGATAGTTGAGGAATACATATTCCTTCGGAAGTCCGGCGACAATATCAAGCTGTCTCTTAAGGAGACTTACATCTCTCGTAGCCACAGTATGCCAGGTTGTCGCCATCGTCGTTACGTTATAAAGCATATGACATTCCGGCTTTTCCACAGTGCCAAAATACGGAACTACTTTCTCCGGCTCCATGACCACTTCGCCAAGCAGAAGAACAGACGGACATACAATCTCTCCGATAATCCGCATCATTCGGACGATGGTGTGAACCCGGCGCAGGTTCCGGCATGGGGTTCCCAGTTCTTTCCAGATATACGGCACTGCGTCAATACGGATAACATCAATACCCTTATTGGCAAGGAAAAGGAAATTGTACATCATTTCGTTAAATACCCGCGGATTCAGATAATTTAAATCCCACTGATATGGGTAAAATGTAGTCATTACATAATGACCGCAGTCCGGCAGCCATGTAAAATTACCCGGCGCGGTTCTCGGAAATACCTGCGGTACAGTCTGTTCAAACTGGTTTGGAATCTCCGGATTATCAAAGAAGAAGTAGCGGCTCATGTACTCGCCTTCTCCTGCACGTGCGCGTCTTGCCCATTCATGATCTTCGGAAGTATGGTTCATGACAAAGTCCATACACACGTTCATTTTCTTCTTGTGGCAGGCTGCCGTCAAATGCTCCAGATCTTCCATAGTTCCCAAATCTTCTCTTACCTTGCGGAAATCCTTCACTGCGTAACCGCCGTCGGATTTGCCCGGTACAGTATCCAGAAACGGCATCAGATGGATGTAATTGACATTGCTCTTCTCAATATAATCAAGTTTAGATTCCACTCCTTTGATATTGCCGGCAAAATTATCTATATAAAGCATCATGCCCAGCATATCGTTGGATTTGTACCATTCCGGATCTTTCTCCCGCTCAAGATCCATGGCCTTCAGGTCTTTATTTCTTTCCATATAGAACCGGTGAAGATTATCACAAAGCTCAGCGTACATGGAATCATTGCCGTACATTTCCATGTAAAGCCAGCGGAGCTCATCATTTCTCTTCTCCATTCTGTAATAAAACTCTTCATCTACCGCTGCTCTGGCTGCTTTGGCAGCCGCTTCCGCTGCCTTTTTTGCTGTTTCTGCCGCAGCTTTCTTGGCTGCCGCAGCCGTTTTAGCAACCGCTTCCGTTGCTTTCTTCGCTGCCGTCTTCTTTGTGGTGGTTTTCTTCGCAGGCGCTTTGGTTTCAGATGCGGCCGGCTTGTCCGCTGCGGTTTCTTTCACAGGCGCCTCTTTAGCTGCTACTGGTTTTTTCGCGGCAGTTGCCACTTCTTTTGCAGCTGCTTTAACTTTCGTCTCTACTGCCGGGGACGCTGCCGCCTCAGTTTTAGTTGCCGCCGTCTTAACTTCCGCTTCTGCCGCCGGGGACGCTGCTGTCTCAGCTTTGGTTGCCGCTTCCTTAGATTCCGCCTCGACTGCCGGTGCCTCAGTCACAGATGCAGTTGCCGCTGCCTTAGCTGCGGCCGGTTCGGATGCTGCTTCGCCTGCCGCGGCCGGTGCCGGTGTCGTCGGTGTCGCTGTCGCGGCTGTTACTTTCTTTTTACGGCTTTTCTTTTTGCTTGTATTCGTACGTTTCATTGCTATCTCCCTTTTTATTTTAAATGTTAGTATGCATCAACAAATTGCTGTCAGTGATAAAATGAGTGGTACGGCCGCCGGCTACTCTGCGATAAGATGAATCTGGTATGCCCGGTACGCTTTGTACTCTACCGGAATCGGCATTCCGGTCTCCATCAGGGCATCAGCCGGGTACAGTCTTCCGCTCTCTTCCGACCGGTACATGCGGCCCGGAATCAAACCTTGTAAGCGGACATAATCCACGGTCATGTTTCCGTGAATATCCTGCATGACCACATTGAGAAGCGCCTCGCTGCCGTCCTCGGCGACGAACTCCCAGGCTGCCGCTTCCTCCTCAAATGGATTGGTCAGGCGATAATATATTCCGTAATTGATGAGCTGCGCGTATTTGCGGTACTCCTTAATCTGCTTCCGCACGATGTCTTTCGCCTCATCGGACAGCGTGCTCAGATCAAGCTCATAGCCGAAGGTTCCGGCCATGGCGACCACGCTTCTCACCTGAAGGGTCGTGCTCCTTCCAGTCTGGTGGTTCGGCACCGCGGATACATGGGAACCCATGGCGGATACCGGATAACCGAAGGAAGTGCCGTACTGAATCTTGATTCTGTCCAGAGCATCGGTGTTATCACTGCACCAAATCTGCGGCGTATAGTATAACATGCCTGCGTCAAAACGTCCACCGCCGCCGCTGCAACCCTCGATGAGAATATTCGGATATCTCTGAATGAGACGCTCCAGAAAATCATAAAGTCCCAGCACATAATCGTAGGCAACGGCTCCCTGCTCTTTTGCCGCGCGGGAAAATGCCACGTCCAGGCTGCGGTTCATATCCCATTTGACATACTCGATATTGCCCTGATCAAGAACCTTGCATATCATATCGAAGATGGTGTCCACCACTTCTTTCCGGGAGAAGTCAAGCACAAGCTGGCTTCTCGCCCGAATCGGATTCCGTCCCGGAACGGTGAGCGCCCAGTCCGGATGCTCTCTGTAAAGCTGACTGTCCTCATTGACACATTCCGGCTCGATCCAGATACCGAACTTCACGCCCAGAGCGTTGATCCGCTCAATGAGATGTCCCAGAGACCCGCCCAGCTTCTCTTCGTTGACATACCAGTCGCCCAGTCCGCTGAAGTCGTCATCCCTTTTTCCAAACCAGCCGTCATCCATAACGACCATGTCGATGCCCAGCTCTTTGGCATGGACGGCAAGCTGATAGATGGTCTCGCCATTAAAATCAAAATAAGCCCCTTCCCAGCTGTTGACAAGGATCGGGCGGATGGCATTTTTATATTTTCCTCTGCATACGTGATTCCGGATGCAGGCATGAAGATTCTGAGAAAGGCGGTTAAGGCCATTGGCGCTGAAGGACAGAATCACCTCCGGAGCAGTAAATGTATCGCCCGGCTCCATCGGATAATAGAATCCGTCCTGCTGCAGGCCGATGAGCGCGCGGACCTGATTAAACTGGTCCTTCTCCACCTCTGCCTGAAAGCTTCCGCTGTACATAAATGTCATACTCCAGCAGCTTCCTGTTTCCTCCGTGGTCTTCGGGTCCGCCAGAATCATCATCGGATTATACTGGTGACTGGAAGTTCCTCTGCGGCTTCCAAATTTCATGGTTCCATGGGACAGAGACTGTCTCTGATACATCCGGTCCATACAGTGTCTTCCATGGAAAGAGATCAGATCATAATCGCCGGCCACAAAATCCAGGCAGGCGCTCATGACTTTGTCAAGATAAATCCGGTCACTGCCGCCATTTTTAATGAGCACGCTGCGGGTGATCACATCCGCTTCCGGAAGCACGCCGTACAGCAGTCTGGCTTCCACCTGGTTCACGGCGTCTTTCAGTACGATCTCCAGAGTCTCGGCCTCCGCCTCATCGGCGTAAACAGCCGGCAGACGGTCAAGGGCGTACTTGCCCTTCCGGATCTCGTGCCCTGCATAGCGAAGGTCACAGCAGCGGGACTGGTCTGCATTTACTACGGTGCAGGCCACATTTCGATAATCGCCAAGTCCGGTGTGCGGAAATTCCTGCGGCAGAGCGTCCATGGAATAGGTCCGGTCCACTCCGGTATCATAAGGGTTACCGGAAAAACCCCGGTCTGCGTATGTCAAAAGATAGTCCATACACCCTTCTGTTCTCCGTCCGTAATATAAATGAAGGAGAAATCCATACGGGTCAATCTGCATCTGATAGGAAGAACTATTGGTGTGTAATGTAAATGTTTTGTTATTTTTGTCAAAAATTATACTCATATTTCTTTTCCTCGACCTTCACAATTGCGGTACAAATTTAATAAAATGTTGCCGGACGGACGAATCTCTCCCGGAGGCTCCTCCGTCAGCATTTCCCAGTTATATGCAAATTACTGCCTTCCGAATACAGGGAAGACAGTAATTGCCGGTTGATACTATATCTTGCAATATTCCCGCACCCTGTTGCTAGCATCTGATACAGGAATAAAAGCTATTAAATTATTTGACAGCGCCGGAAGTAACACCTTCCACGATAAAACGCTGCAGGAACAGATACAGAATCAGAATAGGCAGCATAGCCAGCAGCAGAGCCGCCATGATCAGACCGATATCTGTGGAGAATGTACCGTAGAACATCTGTGTGGCAATTGGAATAGTATACAATTCCTTCTTGGCCAGAACCAGACTCGGCAGCAGGTAGTCGTTCCAGAACGCCATAGCCTCAATGATCGCTACCGTTGCGATGGTTGGCTTTAACAGAGGAAATACAACCTTCCAATAAGTCTGCCAACGGGTACATCCATCAATAGTCGCCGCTTCCTCAAGGGAAACAGGAACGTTGGTCTTGATCGCTCCGTGGAACATGAACGTCGCCATGGATAACGAAAAACCTACGTGCATGAATATCAACGTTGCTCTGTGATTCAGGATACCAAGGATACCACCGTACAGAGATACCAACGGAATCATCAATACCTGGAACGGGATAACCATGGATGCAATCATCAAAGAGAATAATAATGCTGTGAGCTTCCAATTATTCCGGACGATAACAAAAGCTGCCATGGAAGACAAAAGCAGTGTAAATATTGTTGAGAAAATTGTAACAATCGCTGAGTTAGCGAATACCTTCCAGAACTCCATCTTCTCCATGGCTTCCGGGAAGTTCTCAAGGGTGAATCCGTGGGCTCCCACAAGAGCCAGCGGGTCTACCGTAATATCCGCTTTTACCTTGAACACATTGATGATAACAAGGATAAACGGAAAGATGAATAACAAGAATAAGATTACTAAGAGAACCAGCATCAGTGCATGCCGGATCTTCTTATTACGAGCCGCCTGTGCATTTTTATCCATTATGCTGATACCTCCGCTTTCTTACCAATGTAAACCTGAAGAACACCAATTACCGCGCAGACAACAAACAGAACGAGCGCCTCAGCCTGGCCGGTACCATAATTCTTATAGGTAAATGCCTGATTATACACATGCATGGCGGCCATAACGGAGCTGTTGAACGGTTCTCCCTTTGTCAAGGACAGGTTCACATCGTAAACCATGAAACATCTGGTGATGGTCAGGAACAGACACTGTACAAATGAGGATACCATCAGTGGTACAGAGATGTGTACGATGGTCTGGAAATCGGTACAGCCATCAATCTTCGCTGCTTCCAGAACGTCATTTGATACGCTCATGAATCCTGCCACGTAAATTAACATCATATATCCTGCATACTGCCATACGGCAACGATGATCAAACATACCATAGCCCCCCCTGAGGTAGCCAGCCATGATGTAGATAACGCGCCAATGGAGAAAGATTCTCCAAGTGCAACTAATGCACGGTTAAATACGAACTTCCAAACATAACCAAGAACGATACCGCCGATCAGGTTCGGTACGAAAAATCCTGCGCGGAAGAAGTTCTGTCCTTTTACTCCTCTCGTTACCAGATACGCCAGAATAAACGCCACAACGTTTACGAGAATAACGGCAACGAAGGAATAAATAAATGTTCTGCCCAGCGCCGCCCAGAATGCAGAATCCTGGAAGGTTGCAATATAATTGGCAAAACCTACGAACGGCTTGCTCCTGGATACGCCATCCCAACTTGTAAAAGTCAGATACAGACCGTAAATGAAAGGTACGATAACTACTGCGGCAAAAATCAGGGTAGTAACTCCGGCAAACATTATGTACTGTTTTGTTTTATAAGACATACTGTTTGTATTCATACTGTTTTAACTCTCCCTTCTTTTGTGCGCATCCCGGCAGATGCAGTACTTATACCAAACTCCCCAGTCAGTTAAAGGTTCGCCGCCACGGCATACCGGACAACAAATAGAAAGCGTCCGCCGGAATACTTGGTTCAAAAATTAGTGAGCGATTACCTGTGCTGTCTTCCAGTAATCTGCAACATCCTGAGCGAACTGCGTACGGTCAATCTGTCCGGCCAGATATTCCTGCATGTTTGCGCCGAGAACGGAATAATGGTCATCCGGCAGGAAGTTGTAGTTAGGAATCAGGTTACCTGCGTCTGCGTAAGCCTTAACAGATGCGCCCAGCGGGTCAAGGTTATCAGCAGGAATGTTGCTGAATGCCGGTACAAGCTGACAATCTTCTGTCAGGAATGCGTTACCTGCTTCATCGTTTACTAACCAGTTCAGGAAATCTTTTGCTGCCTGACGCTGCTCGTCAGATGTATTCTCGGAAGAATCAATGAAGAAATACTTGGAACCGCCGCCAACTAACTTGGTGTTTGTTCCGTCATCTGTGTTCTGAGGAACAGGCATGATACCCATGTTCTCGCTGTAGTCATATGCGGAAAGCACTGCCCAATCCCAGTTGCCGCCGAACATAAACGCGATCTCGCCTTCTGCCAGTTTCTGCTCTGTCACTTCACGCTCTGCAGAAATCGGAGATTCTTTTGCGTAGTTGTACTGCGTCAGAGTCTCGAAAGTATCCATTAAGGAATTGTATTTTGCATCGTTAGCAAGATCTACAGTTCCTTCTGTCAGTCCGGTAACGAATGCTTCCGGATCAGCCTGCTCTTCATATACCTGTGGCAGATAATGACCTGCCAGAGACCAGTCTTCCTTCATGATACCTACAGGAGATTCCATACCGCCTGCTACTAACTGTTCAAGGAGTCCTTTGAATGCATCCAGTGTCTGATAATTTGCCGGATCGAATGTTTCGCCGGTGATTGCTTCAATGGCATCTGCATTGTAGATAACGCCACGTGCCTCTACACAAACAGGGAAGCCGACAACCTTATCATTTATAGAAATTGCATATGGAGTCTGGCTAACCCATTCCTGGTCGCTCAGATCAACTGCATGTTCTTCTGCCAGATTGTAAACATCCTTCGCATCTACCATGGAAAGAGTATACGGATCATTGGAAGAATATTTGGTAGCCATATGAGCTGCTACAGTATCGCTGGAGTAGTAAACCTCTACGTCCACGCCTGTTGCTTCGCTGTACTCTTCAGCCGCCTGCTCAAACTGATCCTGAATCTCCATCTTAGAGTTAAAGACAGTAATGGAAGTACCTGTACTCTCTGCTCCCCCCTCATCTCCTGAGCCGCCACATGCAGCAAGAGATAATGTCATCAGTGCTGCTAATGAAAGAGCTGCCACTTTTTTTAATCTCATGTTTTTTTCCTCCTCTTAGAATAAAATGTCAAGCCGGAAATTCCTTCTCCTTTTCCGCCTTTTTTAACGTCCGTACTATGTGTCCCTCTTGTACCGAAATTAAGGATGCTAGCAATCTTAATTCTCCGTGAAAAACAACATACACATCAGTTAATGAAAATATATCACCTAAAAGCCGTTATGTCAATCGTTTATCATAAATTTTATCATTTTTCTTTACGAAATCTTCATAAAATCTGTCATTTGTTTTACTTTTTATTGAAAAACCTGTGTTTAATTGGTGAAAACCCCCTTCTTTTTCTCATAATATTCATGTCAAACCCTTAATATTTTAGGGTTGAAATATCATGGTAGATTTGATACAATCTTTTTCAACATTAATTCGGTGATTTCAACAGGAAAGGAGTACATTTACATGAAAAAAATATTTAATATGGACAATCCCTTCTGGGTGGCCATGGGCAGAGTTTTTGACATCTTTGTTCTGAACTGTCTGTGGCTTCTGTGTTGTCTTCCGGTTTTTACCATAGGACCTGCCACCACAGGACTTTATTATGGTATGTTCGGAATCCTGCGCGGCGACGGCGGTTATCCCTCCAGAGATTTTTTCAAATCCTTCAAATTGAATTTTAAGCAGGGGCTGCAACTGGGCATCCCCCTCACCCTGATCGGTGCTTTCCTGGCGCTGGACATTTATCTGTGCTACCAGTCCGGACGGGGAATATACACATTTTTCCTGTTTTTCTTTGCAGTTTTGTTTATTGTCTGGCTGGCGGTCACTTTATATACTTTCCCCCTGCTCGCCAAATTCGAACGAACTAACAAACAAATCCTGATCTGGGCTTTTACCCTGTGTATTAAGAATTTTCCGCGTACACTTTACATGTTTTTCTCACTTGCTCTCGGTTTATGGCTCTGCCATCTGCTGCCGGGCCTGCTTTTCATCGCGCCGGCTTTTATTGCGGAAAACCATACCGCCATCCTGCTCACAGTTCTCGATCCTTATCTTCCAAAGCCTTTCGAGGATGATGAGACGGAGGATAACGGCGGCAGCGAACATGACGCAGAGGATAAAATCGTTCCACCAGATGACGATATGAAATGGCTGCTGTAAATGCAGCGAGACTTGAAGTACCGTATAAATATGAAAAAACAGCCGCCGCAATTTTGAGGTAAACTTAGAACAGAAAGGAATTATCTTCATTATGACAAAAAACAAAAAGCCGAAAAAAGACAAAGAGCCCTCCATCTTCCGACAGGAACTTAAGAGGGACTGGAATACATTTAAAAGTCTGAAAGGCACTAAAAAGCTGGGATTCCTCTGGGATTATTACAAGCTTCCCGCCACGATCATCGTGACCCTTGTAGTCGTGGTCTGTGTTTTCGCCAACATGCTCTGGGAGGGACAAAAACCGCGCCGCCTGCAGGTTTACGCCGTTCTGAATACCGAGGACAGCTGTGTATACTGGTTCCGGCAGTTTGAACAGGAACTGACCGCCGATGGCAAACCGGGACTGGTGGAAATGAATGAAGATCAGCCTTTTGATTACGACAGCCCTTATTATTATCTGCAGGAGATTGAGGTCATGACTACAGTTTCTTCTCAGCGTATGGATGTGGCCATCTGTAACGCCGACATGTATGACTACCTTCTTGCCATCAACGCCTGCATGCCCCTTGATACAGCGCTGCCGGAAGATCTCTACACAGATTTGTCCAACCGCGGCATGATTGACGCCAACACCGCCAATCTTCAGATAGACGAAAATGGAGAAATCGATGAATCTGCCGGTATTGACGGGTATTATGCTGTTAATCTGGAAGGCACAGAATTCGAAAAACGTTACAACAAGCCTGAAGACCAGGTCAACACCGAAGGAGACGAACCTCTTTACGCCGTTATCATTTCCAACACGGAACATCTGGATGACAGCATTTCTTTCATCCGGGCACTGACCCAGGAGGATTTTCTTCCGGAGTAATACCTTTTTCTGTGAATCATAAAAAAGCTGTCATACTGATTGAATCGTCCGGAACCAGATTGAAAAATCTTTCCCGGACGTCAATTTTGTATGACAGCTTTTTATTTTTAATATTATTTATCTTTGCCTGATATCACGTACTCTCCCGCTCCACCAGATACACAGGCAGAACGGTGCGTTTTGCCACCAGCTGTCCAGCCGCTGCTTTATCCAGCAGATCCACGGCGATGGTCGCCATCTCCTTGATAGGCTGATGTACACTGGTAAGCTGCGGGGCTGTGATCGGCGCTATCATGGAATCGTCAAATCCTATGATCTTGATCTGATCCGGCACGCTGATTCCCAGCTTCCGGCATACCTGAAGGGCCTGTGCGGCAATGACGTCGCTGTTGGCGAAGAGGCCGTCGATATCCGGGTGCTCCCGCAGCGTCTTCTCAATCATCTCACTGTAATTCATAGAATCGAACTGTACTACCTCTGTCATGATCTCCAGAAATGGAATCCCATATTCGGCGCACACCTGACGGAAACCTACCACGCGGCTGTCCGCTGGCATCGGCGTATCTGTAAAACTTCCGATGTGAAGCAGGTGTTTACATCCTAACGAGATGAGCTTCTTCGCCACCAGGGCTCCTCCCTGTATGTTATCACATTCCACGGAAGCTGTGGCAAAATCCACATACCTCTCTACAGTGACGATTGGTATATCCATTTTTTCAAAAACAGAGGCATCCACAGTTCCACTGAACAAGATAACTCCCGCTACCCGGTTGCTGTAGCACATTTCCACATATTCAAGCATTTTCTCATCTCTGCCCTGAGAATTACAGAGCAGAATCTTATACCCCTTTTTATGTCCCTCATTTTCAAGATTACTGATCATCTCGGCGAAATACGGATGCCTGATATGAGGAACGATCACTCCTATTGTATTCGAACTTTTATTCTGCAAAGAACGCGCCAGCTCATTGGGCCGATAGTTCAGCTTTTTCATTGCCTGCGCCACCCGCTCGCGGGCATTATCGCTGATATATCCTCTGTTATTCAGTACCCGGGATACCGTCGTCACCGTCAAACCGGCTTCCCTCGCAACGTCCTTCAAAGTTGCCATTTTATTTCTCCTTCGTCCGTTTCTGACTCGCAGATACCTCCTCTGTTCATTCAGCCTGCCCATATATTTCTTCCTTACATTCCCAGCTTATCATTATTCAACAAAAAATATCCGCTAATCGATCTCAAAAATATCATACTCTTTCACATGGTCAAGCGGCATCTCCAGAGATATTTCCGGGTCGCGCAGCTCGAAGGTTCCCATCTGCTCACCGTTGTCAAAAAATACTTCCAGAATCCTGTCGTCAATGACAAACAGCAGCTCATGGCGCCATGCCTTTGCCTGGAAAGCATCACGGTCCACAGTGAAGCTGCCCACCTCCGGGCTGTACTCAATCCAGCTTCCGTTTATCTTCCAGCGAAGATCATCCAGCAGATTCTCCTCCACGTTCATACGAATAAGAACTGCCTTTTTCTTTTCTTCCTGCTGATAAAAAATCGTGTGATTCTCGTCAGGCTGCACCTTGTCCGTAATCCGCTCCGCCTGCTCCCAGAGCTCACGCACCGGCTTCTGCACAATAATAAAGCCGTCGTCGGTACGTTTGCAGGATAATTCCACCGGAATGCCATATGCTCCCGTATAGTTTCTTCCATCGTTTTTCAGCCGCAGCCACGGAATGGAGATGACGCGCCCTTCCACGCCGGAGAAAGTCTGAGCGGCATACGGAACCCCCGTCAGATACGCCCATTTTTTCTCTCCGTCCGTCTTAAAATCCCTGCCGTCAAACTGTCCCTCGTAATAAAAACCATCTGCAGACCAGAAGAACCAGCATTTTTCCCCCTGATCTGAAGTCAGTTCAAAAATATCCGGGCATTCCCAGCCATCCTTCAGAGTAAACTCTTCCATCAGTTCCCAGTCTTTCAGATTCTCTGAACGAAGGATGCCAAAATCGTTGCCTCTGAGCCAGAGCGCCATAATATAGGCGCCGGACTCCTCATGCCAGTACACCTTCGGATCGCGGCTGTCCCGGTAAATCACCGGAACACACGGTTCCTTTATCTTCCGGAGAGTCATGCCGCCATCCAGACTGTAGGCGATCTTCTGGGTAAACTGCTGTCCCTTGCTCCACTCGTCATTGCCTCCGGCTGCCGTATAGAAAAACAAAAGCGCATCTTCCGGCAAATCCAGAAGTCCCCGCTCATTCTTGATGGCGCATCCGGAGTATATCGTACCATTCTCATCCGGAAACATCACGGAATCCACCTGCTCCCAGTGCAGAAGGTCACGGCTCACCGCATGTCCCCAACTCATATTGTTCCACTGGATGCCAAAGGGATTATACTGGAAATACAAATGATAGACCCCATTATCATATATCATACCGTTGGGATCATTGGTCCAGCCGCTGTCAGCGGCAAAATGGATGACCGGATGAGTATCGGCAGCCTCCTCCC
Organism: Eubacteriaceae bacterium CHKCI004; assembly: GCA_900016875.1. Taxonomy (GTDB): domain Bacteria; phylum Bacillota; class Clostridia; order Lachnospirales; family Lachnospiraceae; genus Anaerobutyricum; species Anaerobutyricum stercoris. Next base: position 172,989 of record FCNR01000023.1, read on the forward strand.
GTTCATCGGAAAGGCAGACGCTTTCCGAAAAGATATCCGGCGCTTCTTCCAAAGACACTCTTATTTCTTTTCCCCTGTACGCCTCCACCGGAATCTGCGCGCAAAAATCAGCAGTATACTTCCCGTCCTGTTCTTCGTCCACCGGTACCATAACTTCTGTCATTTTTTCCTGTGTCCCGTTCTCTCGATCCAGAAGAAAAATTTTCAAAAGTCTCTCTTCTTTCTGTGCACAGATCGGAATATTTAAATATTTTTTATCGACCAGAAAATCTTTTTCCATCATTTCCATTATCTCCTCTATTTCTTATTCTTATATTTTTACCACAGTTTCTGTTCGGTTTATGTAAAAACACTAAAAAATTACTTGTTTTTTTCCATTCTTTCATAAAAAGAACATCTGCCCTATCCTTATATGTCATTCGATTGATACATTTTGTTCATTATAACAAAAACCTATCTGTTATACAAGTAGAAATTTCCCGGCGAATTACCCCCGAAATCCATACAAAAATAACCAACTTCTCATTGACAAAGTTTTCCCTGCGCGAGTATCATAGGCTCAGGAAAACAGGTTAAACCTTTGACATATTTGTCGCCAGAATGATTGAGGAGAATTTACAATGATCACAACAAAAGCAGATGCAAAAATGAATTATGAAAAAGCCTGTCACCTCGGCAAAAAAGAGGGCGGCTCGCCTGCTGTTCTGGACGCCATTCTTCAGGAACGACACATAACCGCTCCGGCAGAAGTCTCTCTCGGCCTCGTATCCATACCTGTCGAGCGTATTGTCGGAACCAAAAGCAAGGGGCGAAGTCAGTCTTTCAGCAAGAACTTTTATCCTGTCCTGAAAGAGAATACCGAGTTTGCTTCCAAATGGATCTCTCTGTGCAGCGCCCATCTCAATGAAGGTATCCGCGACCCCATCAAGGCATACGAATTCATGAATCAATTTTATGTGGAGGAAGGCAACAAAAGGGTCAGCGTGCTGAAATATTTTGGTGCGGTTTCTATCCCTGCCAATGTCATCCGCATCATTCCGCCGCAGAATGACGACAAGGAAACGCGCATTTATTACGAATTCATGGATTTTTACAGTCTGTCACAGATCAACGACATCTGGTTTTCCCGCACAGGCAGCTTTGCGCGCCTGCAGCGTCTGGTCGGAAAACTGCCCAACGAGTCCTGGAGCAACGAAGACAGAAAGACTTTTCACTCTTCCTATGCTCTTTTTCAGGAAGTATTTGATTCTTTAAACGAAAAGAAATCTTCGCTCCTTTCCGGGAACACCGTACTGAATTCTCTGGAAGACGCCGCAGATAAAAAGAAGCCTTCCGTTCTTCCGGGAGACGCCTTTCTCTATTATATTGACCTGTACGGATACGACTCTCTGCAGACGGACAGCACTGCAGAGCTCAAGAGGAAACTTAAGAAAACGAGAGACGAGTTTCAGCTGCTGCAGTCTGAGCAGTCCGTGGCCCTGCAGATGGATCCGGGCGAAGGCAAGAAGAAGAATCTTCTGCTGCGGCTGATTCCGGCAGGCACCAAAAAAGTCCGCGTCTGCTTTATCTATGCCAGAACCATTGATAAATCCGGCTGGTCTTACTCCCATGATCTGGGCCGGGCGCATCTGCAGCAGACCTTCTCCGATCAGGTGATCACTTCCTACTACGAAAATGTCACGCAGGAAAATATCGCAGAATATTTACAGAAGGCCATCGACGCCGGTAATGATCTTATCTTTACCACCTCGCCGATTTTTCTGCGGGAGAGTCTGAAAGCCGCCATCGATCATCCGGAAGTCAAGATATTAAACTGTTCGCTGAACACGTCCTACAAACACATCCGCACCTACTACGCGCGGATGCACGAAGCCAAGTTTCTCATGGGCGCGGTGGCTGGCGCCATGGCCGACAATGACCGCATCGGCTATGTCGCCGATTATCCTATTTACGGCAACATCGCAGGCATCAACGCCTTCGCCCTGGGCGCGCAGATGGTAAATCCCCGGGCGACTGTTTATCTGGAATGGTCCAGGCGCACTCACCCGATACCGCAGTCTTTTTTTACTGAGCACGGAATCTCCATTATCTGCGGCAAAGATTCCACCGCTCCGGGTATGTATGACCAGCAGTTCGGTCTTTACCGGCGCGATGGTGATGCTATCTGGAATATGGCAATGCCCGTCCGGAACTGGGGACGTTTTTATGAACATATGATCCGGAATGTTATGAACGGAAGCTGGAAACTGGATGATGAAAAAGACACCACAAAGGGACTGAACTACTGGTGGGGCATGTCCTCCGGCATCGTCGACGTCATCTGCTCCCACCGGCTTCCAATCGGTACTTCCCGCCTGATTGCTCTGCTGAAAGATACCATCTGCCGCGGAGGTTTCAATCCATTTTCCGGCATCATGTATTCCCAGAACGGCGTGATCAAGGACAACTCTTCCGACACGCTGACGCCGGAGGAGATCATTACCATGGACTGGCTGGCAAGCAATATCGTTGGCTCCATTCCATCCAAAGACGATCTGGACGAACCCGCACGGGACCTGACCGCCATTCAGGGCGTGAAGGAGGAGGACCGCCTGCCATGAAGATTCTAGCAATATCAGACATCGAATCTCCCTACTTCTGGGATTATTATGAGAAAAAGAAGCTGGCAGACATCGACCTCATCCTGTCCGCGGGTGACCTACGGTCCGAGTATCTCTCTTTCCTGGTCACCATGTCCAGCGCCCCGGTACTCTACGTCCACGGCAACCATGATACAGAGTACAAACGCAAACCGCCGGAGGGCTGCATCTGCGTGGACGACAAGCTCTACGTTCACGAGGGCATCCGGATTCTGGGTCTTGGCGGCTCCATGAATTACAACGACGGAGAATATCAGTACGAGGAGAAGGAAATGCAGCGCCGCGCCAAAAAACGTACGCTGTCCCTCATGCGCCACGGCGGCATGGACATTCTGCTGACCCACGCTCCCGCCCGCAATATCAACGACGGGGAAGACCTGCCCCACCGGGGCTTTGAGACCTTCTGCCACCTGCTGGACCGCTACCAGCCCCGTTATTTCATCCACGGGCATGTGCACAAAAATTATGGCTGTGATTTTCACCGTTATGATAAATACAAAGATACGGAAATCATCAACGCTTACGAATACTGTATTTTTGAATATGGCGGCGGCACAGCCGGAAAGTAGGGCGGCGTTGCCCGGCAATTCCGACAAAGTGTTGTCTTTAACCATAAATCCGGAGAATTTTTAGTTATTTGTGTCATTGCTCATTTTATTCGTTTAGTTTACACTAAGGAAGACAGCAAAAACGGTTACTCATATATGAATACATACAGCATTTTCTATCAGCACACGTACCAGGCGGTATCTATTCATATATTCACATAGTCGTACAGACATTCATTTTTTAAGGAGGATACATTTCTATGGCAACATTATCTTTAAAGGGAATTCAGAAAGTTTACCCGAACGGTTACCATGCCGTAACAGACTTCAATCTGGAGATTGCAGATAAAGAGTTTATCATCTTCGTTGGACCATCCGGATGTGGTAAGTCCACCACACTTCGTATGATTGCCGGTCTGGAAGACATTTCCGACGGTGAGTTCCGTATCGACGGCAAGCTGATGAACAACATCGAACCAAAGGACCGTGACATCGCCATGGTTTTCCAGAACTACGCTCTGTATCCGCATATGACCGTATATGACAACATGGCATTCAGCTTAAAGCTCCGCAAGGTGCCAAAGGATGAGATTGACAAGAAGGTTCGTGAAGCTGCCAAGATTCTTGACCTTGACAAACTTCTTGACCGTAAGCCAAACGCTCTTTCCGGTGGTCAGAGACAGCGTGTTGCCATGGGACGTGCTATCGTCCGTAATCCGAAAGTATTCCTGATGGACGAACCTCTTTCCAATCTGGATGCAAAACTGAGAGTTCAGATGCGTATTGAGATCTCCAAACTGCATCAGAACCTGGGCGCTACCATCATTTACGTAACCCATGACCAGACAGAAGCTATGACTCTTGGTACAAGAATCGTCGTTATGAAAGACGGTATCATGCAGCAGGTAGATACGCCTCAGAACCTGTATGATAAGCCATGCAACCTGTTCGTAGCAGGATTTATCGGATCTCCTCAGATGAACTTCATGGATGCACAGGTTAAGGTTTCCGGCAACGATGTAACCCTGAAGGTTGGACACAGCGAAATGAAAGTTCCTGATTCCAAGAAACAGGCTCTGATCGATGGAAACTACAACGGCAAGACCGTTATCCTTGGTATCCGTCCGGAAGATATCTACGAGGCAGATGACGCCGGCGCTCCGGTTGGCCTTAACATTAACTCCAAGATTAAGTTCTACGAGCTGCTGGGTGCAGAGGTTTATCTGTACTTCGATATGGAAGGCACACAGATGACAGCACGTGTAAGCTCCAGCACCAAGCTGAAATCCGGCATGGATGCTAAGTTTACATTAGACATGGAAAAAATTCATTTATTCGATAAAGAAACAGAAGTTACCATCACCAATTAGAAGCCTGCAGATGGCATGCGGCAGGCTGTCCGGCAAAAGACAGAGCTGCCGGCATGACAATGCGGCATTAACAGTTTTTCTCTTTTTCTAAAGAACGCATGCCCTGGGTCCTCCTCATTTCACCCAGGGCTCTGCTCGTTCTTTTTTTCTTTTTCCATACAATTTTGCAAATTCTCACTTTTGTTTTTCCGCAAAATTTTACATTTCGTCTCTTGGTTTTTCTCCCATAAAAGTGTACAATTTACCATAGAATCACTGACAAAACAGGAGGATATCCCATGGGCAACGCAGAGCAGAAAAATGTTAAGAGAAAACTTGATGAACTGAAACGGATTACCGGGCTGTCCTTTCATATGGATCTGCCGGACACGGAAGGACTGTCGGACTCCGAGGCGGAAGAAGCTGCCTCCTACGTGCTGCATCAGCTTGACGCCCTGATTTCTTCCTATAAAGAAACAAACAGCAAGGAAGCTATCTACAAACGGTGGATTACCGGCGACATCGAGACCCATGAGCTCATCCACACGGCCAAACGTTTTCATGTGCCACTTTCTGCCCGGCGCGCCGTTTTTCTCGTGGAAACGAAAGAGACCATGGACAGTTCCGTCATGACCATCTTAAAACACGCTTTTCCGGATACCGTCCATATCTGGTTCGTTCCCATGTCCTCCTGCCAGATGGCGATCGTCTATACATTTACAGAAGAACCTACCGAGGATGAACTGCACTCCACCGCCTATCTCGTGATGGACCTTCTCAACACGGAGGCCCTTGTCCGGGTCAAAGTATCCTACAGCGCTGTCACAGAGCACCTCAACCAGCTTCCGGGTGCTTATCAGGAAGCCGGCCTCGCCCTGAACGTCGGCAAGATCTTCTATCCCGGCCAGTATGTCTATCCATATAATAAGCTGGGCATCGGCCGCCTCATCTACGGTCTCTCCCGGGAACGGTGCAGCGCGTATCTGAAAGAAGTGCTGGGCACAGACTCTCCTGACTTTTTCCAGCCGGAAACAGTCCACGTCATCAACTGTTTTCTGGACAACAATCTCAATATCGCCGAGACCACCCGCCGGCTGCACATGCACCGTAACACGCTCATCTACCGCCTGGAGCAGATACAAAAAGAGACCGGTCTGGATATCCGGCAGTTCCACGACGCCATGACACTCAAAACGGTCCTTTTTGTTATAAATTATATGAAAAATCTCTGATGTTACAGTACGGCGATGAACCGGTCGAAGGCCGCTCTGCCCTCTTCTGTACATTTATACACGCCGGCGTCCTCCAGCACTCCCACGAATACCTGTCCGATTTCTTCTTTCAGAATATCCATCACATTGGAATCGTTGATGTCCGGATATTTCGCCTGAATCTTCTCCGCCCACTCTTTGTGCTTGATGAGCTCCTCATGATCTTCGATCGGCGTCTTCTTCACCAGACAATCGGCCAGCAGTTCCATCTCGCCTTTCAGTCTTGATGGCAGCACGGCCAGTCCCATCACCTCAATGAGACCGATATTTTCCTTCTTGATATGATGATATTCACTGTGCGGATGATACAGTCCCAGCGGACACTCCTCCGTGGTGATATTATTGCGCAGCGTCAGATCCAACTCGAACACTTCGCCATTCTTTCTGGCGATCGGCGTGATGGTATTATGCGGTTCGCCGTCGGTCTCTGCAAAAATGTATGCTTCCTCATCGGTATAGCCTCTCCATTTTTCGAGAATATGATCTGCCAGCTCAATGAGCCGTTTCTCATCCTGGTGACGGATTCGGATGACAGACAGCGGCCAGTGAAGGATACCCACCTGCACATCTTCATAACCCGGAATCGTCACTGTTTTCTCCATGTCCGCATCTGCCATGGCAAAACGATACCGTCCGCCCTGGAAATGATCATGACTCAGAATGGAACCGCCCACGATCGGAAGGTCGGCGTTGGAGCCCAGGAAATAATGCGGGAACTGTTTGATAAAGTCAAACAGCTTCACAAATGCATTGTGATCGATCTTCATCGGAACGTGCTGTCCGTTAAATACGATACAGTGCTCATTGTAGTACACATACGGCGAATACTGGAATCCCCAGCGGCTCCCGTTAATCTGAATCGGGATAATTCGGTGATTCTGTCTTGCCGGATGATTCATCCTGCCTGCATAGCCTTCATTTTCCATGCAGAGCTGACACTTCGGATAAGCGCTCTGCGGCGCATTCTTTGCCGCAGCAATGGCCTTCGGGTCCTTTTCCGGCTTGGACAGGTTGATGGTGATATCAATCTTTCCGTACGGGCTGTCCACCTTCCAGCGGATATCTTTCTTAATCCGGTCTCTGCGGATATAGTTATTATCCTGGCTGAACTTGTAGAAAGCATCCGTAGCCTTCTGCGGATTCTCGCCATATATATCTTCAAATTCTTCAATGATTTTAGATGGAGGCGGCGTCAAAACACCCATGAGCTTTGTATCGAACAAATCTCTCGTGACGATATCATTGCTGTCGATGATTCCACGCTCAAAGGCAATATCTGTCAGAGCGTCAAGTACTTCCGGCAGCGCGATCTCCTCACCGGAGACCTCCTGCTCCTCGTATTCATCCTCTTTAAATATCTCCAGAAGCTGATTGATGGTATATCTTATATCTGCCGACACCACAAGTCCTGTCTGCAGTCCGTATTCTACCAGTTTCGCAATTTCTCTGTATAAGCCCATAGATCGCTTACTCCCTTTCCTCTGTTTATTACAATTACAGTACCTTCATTCCGCCGTATTTTCTTACTTTCAGGACGTGGCAGCTGCCCTCGCCGAATACTTTATCCAGCGCTTCTCTGTACTCCTCTACCACGTCGCCCGGCACGAACGCCTGGATGGTTCCGGCAAATCCGCCGCCGTGTACACGGCTGACTCCTCTTTCTCCGAGCACCGCGTCGCTGACAGCAAGTCCCACGGAAAGTCCCTGGCCGTCCAGATCTTTTACAGTAAATACATTCTGCAGGTACTGGAAGGAAGAAGCGCCGGATGCTTTCACCCATTTCTTAAATGCATCGAAGTCGCCTCTTTCCAGAGCTGCGATCTCCTCGTCCACTCTCTTCTCTTCCTCAAAGAAATGGATGGCACGGAGAACGGAACGGTCGCCCAGTTTCTCGCGAAGCTCTGCCAGTCTGCCGTAGAATTCTTTCTCATCCACCTCACGAAGCACCTCTTTGCCAAAATATAACGCTGCCTTCTTCATATCGGCCGGAATGGCTGCGTAGTCGTCGGTCAGGTCCGCATGGGAGCCCTTGGTATCTGTGATACACAGGCAGTGTCCGTAAGCTTCAAAGTCCACGTCAATTTTCTTTACATAGGTGTGGGCCGGATCTGCAAAGTCAATGTGAATGAGACCGCCCACGGAAGAAGCTGTCTGATCCATCAGTCCGCATGGTTTGCCAAAATATACATTTTCTGCATACTGTCCAAACTTGGCGATATCCACCGCATCAAGCTGCATGTCATTGTATAAACCGGAAAGAACTGTTCCGATCATAACCTCATAAGCTGCGGAGGAGGACATACCGGAACCGCTCAGCACATCGCTGGTGGCGTATGCCTGAAAACCGCCGATCTTATGTCCCATCTCTTTGATTCTTGCAGCCACGCCGCGGATCAATGCTGTAGAAGTTCCCTCTTCCTTCTTGTCCACTTCCAGAGAAGAAAGCTCCACTACGGTCTTCGGATATCCCTCGGATTTTACCTCGATCACGCCGTCCTCTCTAGGGGAAACCACAGCGATGATATCCAGATTGATAGAGGCTGCCAGCACCTTGCCGTGCTGATGATCTGTGTGGTTGCCGCCCACTTCGCTTCGTCCCGGTGCGCTGTAAATCTCTACTTCCTGCTCGCCGTACAGCTCCTCGTAGCTCTCCAGCGCCTTGATATAACGTTCTGTCTGATATTCCAGAACATTTTCATCCAGATAAATGTCCATCAGCAGATCCTTATGTACTCCGTTTCTGAACTCTTCCTTTAATACCCCTGTTTTCTTCGCCATTGTCGTCTTCTCCTTTTCGTTTTATGATTGATTGCCGGCCTTAAGTTTCTTTCCCGGCTGCTGCGCCGTTCCGCTCTCCGGAGCAGCACTCTGTTCTCACGGTTTCTTATGGCTCTATAGTAAATTATTTTAGTAAATTTGTCAATCATTTTTACTCTTATTTTACTATAAAATTTACTTATTTTTTAGTAAAAAACCCTTCCTTTTTTTACTGATTTTGTTATAATGTTTTATAGCAAAAATCAGACCATTTAATATAAGCGTACCATACAGTCAAAATAAAGTAATAGGAGGAGCCCATGGCAACATTAAAGGATATCGCGGAACGGGCCGGCGTATCTACGGCGACCGTATCACGGATTCTCAATGAGGATGAAACATTAAGCGTCACAGACACCACAAGAAAAAATGTTCTGCGCATCGCGCAGGAATTACATTATAATAAGAAGAAAACCAGCGCACCATCCATGACCATCGGTATCTTCCAGTGGATTTCGCTGCTGGATGAGACAGAGGACCCTTATTATCAGGATATCCGAAGCGGCATCGAGCAATACTGCGCCGAGAAAAAAATCGAAGTAATCCGTGCATTTGAAAGCGATCACAACTATATGGACACGCTGCGGGACGTCCCGGCCCTCATATGCATCGGCAAATACGGCGACCGCCAGAGAAAAGAGCTGCAGAGTCTCTCCTCCCATGTTCTCTTCCTTGACATGCGCACTCCTCAGATCAACTGCAACACCATCACCCTGGATTTCGGACAGGCGGTCTACGATGCCATGGACTATCTGACCGGCCTCGGTCACCGGCGCATCGCCTACCTGGGCGGCAAAGAGCAGCTCACCGATTCCACCATCTATTTTGAGGAACGCAAGGACGCTTTTATCCGGTACTGCACCCAGCACGATCTCTGCTGGGAACCTTACATGAAAGAAGAAGAATTCTCCGTGGAGTCCGGCTACCATATGGCTCTGGAGTTGATCCAGGCCCATAAACAGGGCGCCGAACCACTGCCCACAGCAGTCTTTGCCGCCAGCGATCCCATCGCCATCGGCGCCATGCGCGCCTTTTACAAATACGACTACCGGGTGCCCGACGACATTTCCATCGTCGGCTTCGACGACATCAGCACTGCGGGATTCTTAAATCCTCCGCTGACCACCATCCATGCGCCCGCTTTCCAGATGGGGCAGTACGCCGCCCATTACGTGACCCAGATGACCGACAGCTTCACACAGCAGGAGGCGCTTCCGGTGCGCATCACCCTGCCATGTACACTCTGCATCCGGGAGAGCTGCGGGAAACCGAGGGAATAAAGCTGCGCAACGCAGCTTTTTTTATGATAATTTTTTGTTCTTTTTTTCAGGAAAGAAATACAAAAAAAGGATAGGAAAAGGGGCTTTACATATCCTCCCGACGGTAGTATAAAAATGTTGAAATAAAAAAATATGAACAGCAGAAAGGATTATACATATGGACAACAAATGGTGGAAAAAAGCAGTCATCTATCAGATTTATCCGAAGAGTTTTCAGGATACCAACGGAGACGGTATCGGCGATATCCCGGGAATCATCAGCCGTCTGGACTACCTGGAAGACCTGGGTATTGACGCCATCTGGCTCTCCCCGGTTTATCGTTCTCCACAGGATGATAACGGCTACGACATCTCCGACTACCAGGATATTGACCCGATCTTCGGAAGTCTGGAAGATATGGACCGCCTGATCTCTGAAGCCAAAAAGCATCGCATCCGTATCATCATGGATCTGGTACTGAATCACACCTCCGATGAACATTACTGGTTCCAGGAAGCTCTGAAAGGCAAAGATAATCCTTATCATGATTACTATGTATGGCGGGACGGCGAGGAAGGATGCCCTCCGAACGACCTGACTTCCGGTTTCGGCGGCTCCATCTGGCAGTGGGTTCCGGAGCTTAATCAGTTCTATATGCATCAGTTCTCCAAAAAACAGCCGGATCTCAACTGGCAGAATCCGAAAGTCCGCCAGGAACTTTATAAAATGATCAACTGGTGGATTGACCGCGGCATAGAAGGCTTCCGCCTTGACGTTATCGACCATGTCGGCAAACTTCCGGATGAGAAGATTATGGTGAACGGTCCTGATCTTCATAAATTTATCCGCGAATTAAGCCAGAATACCTTCGGCAAAGCCGGTCTGGTCAGCGTCGGAGAGGCTTGGAGCGCAACACCGGAGAACGCCCTCCTCTACAGCAATCCGGACGGAAGCGAGTTGTCCATGGTATTCCAGTTTGAACATATCTCCCTCGACCAGCAGCCGGACGGAGACAAATGGGATCTGATGCCGCTGCCATTCCTTCAGTTCAAGGATGTCATGAACAAATGGCAGACGAGCCTTCACGGTGTAGGCTGGAACAGCCTTTTCTGGGACAACCACGACCTGCCGCGAATCGTCTCCCGCTGGGGCAACGACAGTGAAGAATACCGCGTAATCTCCGCCAAAATGCTCGCCACCCTGCTGCACGGTATGGAAGGCACTCCGTACATTTACCAGGGCGAAGAGCTTGGTATGACCAACACCCGCCTGTCCCTCGACGAGTATAACGATCTGGAGACTCTGAACGCCTATAAAGAGCGGATTGCCGCCGGCCATCCGGAGGAGGAAGTCATGGAATCCCTCTACGCCAAGAGCCGCGACAACGCCCGTACCCCGATGCATTGGGACGACGCCGCACAGGCCGGTTTCACCACCGGAACACCGTGGCTGCCGGTTAATCCGAATTACCCGACGATCAACGCCGCTTCTCAGATTCACGATGAAGACTCCGTCTTCTCCTATTATAAGAAGCTCATCCGGCTCCGCAAAGAGACTCCTGTCATCGTGGACGGCGTATTCGAGATGCTCCTGCCGGACGATGAAGAGATCTTCGCTTACCGCAGAACTAACGACAGCCAGACTCTGACCGTCATCTGCAACTTCTACGGCAACGAGCGCAGCATCGACGCCGCTTCCCTGATTCCGGAAGGCAGCAAGCTGCTCATCTCAAACTATGCAGATGTGGCAGACGCCAATGTACTGCGTCCGTATGAGGCGAGAATGTACTTAAAATAAAAAATATAAAACAAATGCCTGCCGGTTCATGGAGAGCGTCCTGCTTCTTCCATAAACCGGCAGGCTGTTTTTATTTGGGGTCACCGGGCCGCCGCTCCGACTGCTCCTTCTGCTCTTTCTGCATCCGGAACCGCAGGTAATCGAGCTGCTCAAGCTTCTGCTCCCTCCGGTGAATCTCATCGAGAGCTTCAACTCTTCTCTCTTCAAGCATCCTCATCCTTCTTTCTCTTGTTGTCTCTCCTTCCAGAACAAGGCGCATGTACTCCTCCACCTCATCTTTCCGAAATCCAACATCATGAAGAACCATAATCAGGCTCAGGCGTTCCAGATCCTGCTTCTCACACTGCCACGAAGCAGAATCAGCGCCGCACAATCCCCATCCCTCATACTCTCGCAAAATCTCTGCTGGTATCTGATATCTTTCACTGGCCTCATCAATCGTCATTCTCTCGCCTCCGGTTTATATTTGAATACTTTTTACAGATGACTTCAATATAGCACGGTTCACGAGCACCGTCTAATGCCTGTTTTCGATTGTCAGAAATGCGGATTGGGTATATTATCTTGTGGAGCACAAATCCCTGCTCCCTTATTTCAGTCTCAGCTTACTTCAGTCTGACCTTCTTTTTCGCAGACCATTTTGAATATACCTTTGTCTGCTTTCCGTTTTTCTTCCCCTTTTTATAAGTTCGAATCTTCACGTAATAGGTTTTCTTTCTTTTCAGACCCTTGATTACCCTGGCAGTAGTTGCTGACTTTTTGATGGTGATCTTTTTGGACTTCCTGAAGTTTTTGTTCGACGCATAGCAGATCTGATATCCTGTCACACCTTTTTTCTTCTTCCAGGTGACCTTCATTGCCTTTTTGCCTTTTGGACTTAGCCTGGTAATGGCGGTTTTAGCCGGTTTTTTGGCTGCCTTATTTTTCTTTGAAGCTTTTACCTTGACCTTTACCTTGATCTTTCTTGTTTTATCGCCAATCTGACAGGTAACCGTTACCTTCCCGGACTTTCTCGCCTTCACTCTTGTGGAGACAATCTGCGCCGGTTCGCCATATCTTAGAACAGAATCATTGAGCATCTTCTCCTCATCAAGAATCTCCAGCACCTTCGGATTCGAAGACGTCCACACAGCAGGGGTAATGGCAGGGCCATCTTTCAGAACATCCGAATACACAGTCATCAGCAGCGAAGTTACTTTTTTAGAGGTAATGGTATGTTTCTTTTTACTGTCCAACTTACTGATGTTAGACTTTATCCCGGTATCCAGATTGCGAACCGAAAACTCTCCCGTCGCGATATTCCAGCGATTCATAATAAGGAAATGTCCCAGCTTTGATTCCACGTAATGGCACCAGGTCAGTACATCTCCATTGAGAGATGGCTCGGAGCTGCAGAAAAACGTTCTCGCTATGCTGCCGGTGCGCTGTACATTTCCTCTCGAATCTATCATCATATAGCAGGTCTTCTGATTCCCGGACACATCTTCCGTACCATAAAGAAGAAGAAACCGGTCGCCATTTATTCTGATACATTCCAGATTTCTGACCTGTGTATCGCTGTAGGAAGTGAGCCATTTGAACGTTGATCCCTGCAGATTCTTATCAATGAGGCTCACATAAATATTATTACCTCCCTGGTATGCCGAAAATGCACTGTCGGAAGCAAAAGTATCGTGCGGAATGGATGTTCCCACAACCACATGGTTACTGCTTCCCAGCTCAAATCCATCCACAGTCACACCCGTGTGCGAATTGCCGTTGCCACCCTTAATATCAATCAGCGAAAAGCGTCGGTAATTCTGGGCATCCTTATTGTACACGGCATCCGTCCGCAGCGTATACGTCTGAAAAAGAACATCCCTCGGACTGCCGTCTCCCAGATCGACCATCATCACCTGATTACCATCGCTTCTGACAAACTGCGTCAGGCTGTGACTGACATAGTTAAATCCGGTCTCCACCGTAATAGGACGCATTGTATTTTTGTCAATATAAAATGTGGCGTTGGCCTGATGTCCGCTCATCATCTGCCTGGACGTGTGAACGATCAGGGTATTGCCAACCAGTGTCATATCACTGTTTCCGGCCTCAAAAGCCAGGGAAGTGTAAACGTCTTTCTTACCAATGCTCGCCACTCCCATCTGCCTCCAGTCGGCGCTGTATTTTGAAATATAAAATGCAATGTCTGAGCCATTGCCGGTAGCCACATAATAGCAGCCGTCCGGCCCATGATACACCGTGCCGCCCCAGCTCTTTCCCGGAAGCGGAACACTTCTGTGGCTGAGCCTGCTTCCCGAGGCAGAAAAACGGTCCACATACAAAGAAAGCTGCGTACCGTTCCACACCGAATACATCACCGTCGTGCTCCCATCGCCATTCGGTACGGTATGACATTTGACCGCATACCCGTAATCAGCAATCTTCGTTGATCCTGACTCCGTAAAACTTCCCGCCGCATGACCAGTCGCCGTAAATGTAATGCAGACCAGAAATACAGCCAGCAACAGAAAAATCCCTCTTTTTTTCATATTGTTCTCTCCTTATCTACTTCACAGTTTTCTTTTATATTTATCTCCAACTTTTTATAAAATAATTATATCTTCTTTTGTGCTCAAAAACAAGGATTTCCTGGAGAATTATCAGAAAGACAGATTAGGTATGCTCTTCACATTTTAAACAGAAAGACAGCGCAGCAATCACAAAACTGCTGCGCTGAAAAAATATCATTTGTCAATACTATCCTCGTAACTCTCTGCCAGCCACTCCTTCACCTGCTCCTCCGGCATATCCACAATCTCAGCGATAGCTTCCGCATCATATCCCATCCGGCACAAACGCAGCGCTGTCTCTCTGGCCTTTTTTATCTGCCCCTGTTTTTCTCCTTTGATTGTTCCTATGGCAATCCCGCGTGCTTCTCCTCGGGCCTCTCCTCTGGCTTCCCCTCGAGCTTCTCCTCTGGCTTCCCCGCGGGCCTCTGCCTCTTCCTGCATCCTCTGTCTGTGAATGGTATCATCAAAAATTACTCCAATCATACTCGTCACCTCTTCCTTCTTCCTGTTCAGATACTCTGTTAAAATATTATGCGCAATGCAGTATTCCACCAGTTTTTCCGCCGCTTCTTTTGTTCTTCCATATTCTTTATGAAAACAGATTGCGGAAAACGCTGTCTTTGATTGTTCGCTTTGGTTTTTCGTTATCTTCAATCTTTATCGGTGTGGTGTTTTGGGATTTTTTTCGTTCTGGTTCATTCTCCTTCGAATGTTTATGATTCAACACCTTCACCTCATATATTATATTATCACAATTGCAATTGTATTTTTATTATACAAACAATAACATGAAGATACAAGAGGAAAAATGTAAATATTTTCCTTTTTATACACTGCGTTCCACACAATCTATGTCTTTGTTGCGAAGGAGTTTAAATGAAAAACCCCTTTCATCAGACCTCTATTTTGTCTAACAAAAGGGACACTTCAATAATGACGGTCTCATGTTATTCTTTGATGTATCCCATTATATAGTACAGAAATTCCAGCGCGCTGCGGTAGGACATTTTCCGTTTTCCGGCCTGAAGGATGCCCTGCCAGCTTCCGTAACGGCGGAATCGGGTCTCCCATCTGCGTCTTCTTCTATTCATTTTCTGTTAAGACACCTCCTTCTTCTGTCTTGCTTGTGTCATCTAATCTTCCAAATACAATGACCCGGTTGTTGACGCAGGATAAGAAAATGGAACCGGAAAACGCAAACTCGCCGTACACATTTTTGTTGATGTACTCCATGTCGTCCCCGCCCTGCACCATCGGATAGTCGATGTGAGTTTCATCGACCGTAAGTCATCCCACCAAATCAGGATTTATGGCCATAAGTTCATTGAGCGTAGGATTCTCCTTCTGTCCCGGCGTATTTTTTCGCCCTGTCCCGGCATTCCGTTCTTTTATTTCTTTCATCTCTGTCCTCCGGTACTCTTTAATGTATGCTCCTGCACATCTGTACATTTTCAGCTTTTGGTTATACTGTGCCATTTTAGCAACATTATTCGGATTTCCAAAGAACAGAAACAGCGCAGGAATGACAGAATAAATAAATGACAGAAAAAATCCCACAATCAGAAATCTTTTTCCTGATCATGGGATATTCTTCACTCACACATCAGTCAGGACAGAAACTCCTCATACAATTCGCAGGTCTGCCGGTCAAATCCGCACAAAATCACTTCTATGGCATAACCCTCATGCTCTTTCATCCATTGCCACACGGTCTCCGCCGCTATGGGAACCGCTTCCTTAAGCGGATACCCGTACACTCCCGTAGAGATAGCCGGAAATGCAATGCTTCTGACGCCGTGCTCCTTCGCCAACTCCAGGGAATTCCAGTAGCAGTCCGCCAGAAGCTCCGCGTCCTTCGGTTTGCCGGAATAGACCGGCCCCACCGTGTGAATGACGTAGGCCGCCTTCAGATTATACCCTTTCGTGATCTTCGCCTGTCCTGTCTCGCAGCCGTGAAGCGTCCGGCACTCCTGCAGCAGTCCCGGCCCCGCCGCCCGGTGGATGGCGCCGTCCACGCCTCCTCCTCCCAGAAGGGAGCGGTTGGCCGCATTAACGATACAATCCACATCCAGCTTCGTGATGTCGCCCTGGCAGATGGACAGCTTACTGCCCTGGCTCATTTCCAGCATTACTTTCATAGAATTTTCTTTCATAATCAACAACACCCCCATACGTTTTTTCATATTTTTTTAAAAAACAAAAATAAAGATTTTCTTTTCTATATTTTTATGATATTATTATTGTTGAAAATATATTTTCTGCTATGTTTTATTTCCAGAACGATACTTACCATGAAATGGAGGGATTATCATGAGTATCAACCGAGACAAATTATTAACGATAAGCTGTATCATTATGATCATCGGGCTTCTCTTTGTGGCTGCGGCCTTCTTCCCGATTCTTGACTGGAGCAGGCATCCTGTATACCTGAACCTCAGAATGTATGTGGCATTCCCGGTTCTCTACTTTATCTGCGGAATAGCCTTTGCCAACATGATTATCCGGTATTTCTCCCGGGTGAGGGAACGTCTGGCGCTGCTGTCCCGCGAGAAGCGCTCCCGCGGGCTGGCTGTCGTTCTCATTCTGCTGGTCATTCTGGAAGTCTGCGTATTTGCTTTCACCCCGGTGCGAATCTTTGTGGCAGTGCGTTTTCCGCTTCTCTATATGATACCGGGGATGGCTGTGTGCGCGCTCAGTGAGTAAATTATTTATTGAACACACGACTCCGACGTGTTATGTTCACTCTTCCATCACATCCCACAGCCGTTCATACAGCTTCCTATATTTCTCGTATCCTTTCCGGTAGACGTCCGCGTTTCGCTGATCCGGGAGATATATCCGCTCGTCCATGGAGACAAATCTTCCGCAGGCTTCTTCCAGGGAAGGAAGGATGCCGGCGCCTACGGCTGCCAGCAGGCAGCTTCCGAGGCAGGCCTGTTCTTTTACCCGGCTTGCCCGGACGGGTTTGCCTAAGATGTCCGCCTGGATCTGAAGCCACTGTGTGGAGGCTGTGGCTCCGCCGGAGGCGATGATTTCCGGGGCGTCGATGCCCAGTTCCTGTATGATACCGAGGCAGTCTTTCAGGCTGTAAGCCACGCCTTCCATGACCGCCCGGAGGAAATGTCCCCGTTCCTGCCCGAGGGTCATGCCGAAGAACACGCCTTTGGCGTTCGGATTCATGTGGGGCGTCCGCTCTCCGGACAGGTACGGCAGATAAATGAGCCCTTCCGCTCCCGGGCGGACTGCCGATACCAGTGCGTTGACTTCCTCATAGCTGTCCACATGCAGCACTTTGTTCTTGGCCCAGTTTAAGGACATACCGCTGCACAGGGTGGCACCAAAGATGGTGTAACCGCCGCGGACCGCATGACAGAAAGTGTTAGTGCGCAGTTTTTTATCAAAAGACGGCTTCTCCGAAAATGCGGAAATCTGGCCGCCGGTTCCGATGTTGCAGATAATCTGACCACTTTTGATAACGCCGTTTCCAATGCTCTGGGCCGGCTGATCACCGCTGCCGTATATGACAGGAATCCCTGCCGGAAGACCTGTTTTCGCGGCGCAGGACGGACTGATGGTTCCGGCAATGTCCGCCGACTCTTTTACCTCCGGGAACAGCCGGGCAGGCAGGCCGAAACGTTCCAGCACATCCCAGGCCCAGTCCCGTTTTGCCGTGTCAAACATGGTCGTAGAAGAGGCGTCTACCACTTCCGCGCCGATCTCTCCCGTCATTTTATAGCGCAGATAATCCTTCGGACTCAGCACATGAGCCGCACGGGCAAAGGCATCCGGTTCATTTTCTTTCACCCACAGCAGTGACGGAAAGGCAAATCCGCTGCTGACGCGGTTGCAGAATGTCCGTCCCATCTCTTCTTCCGGCAGGACAGCGCTGATCTGCTCCAGCTGCCTGCCCGCCCGCTGGTCAAGCCAGATGATGGCGGGACGCACCGGATATCCGTCATCTCCTGTCAGCACAAGACCATGCATCTGACCGGAATATCCCACGGCGCAGACGGCCTCAAAGGCATCGCGGTACATTTCCCGCAGACAGCCAAGAACTTCCACAAGGGAGTCCCACCACATTTCCGGACTCTGTTCCGCCCAGCCAGGATAGGGAATATCCACACCGTAGTCTTTTGCCTTTACTCCGACCACTCCCCCGTCCACATCCAGCAACATTGCTTTTACGCTGGATGTGCCCAGATCGATTCCTAATATTGTTCTCATAACTCTCCTCCTCAGCTGTTCCTTGTATCACGCTCATGAACCAGCATCCCCGAAAATGGCTCGACACCAAACATATCCGAGAAAATGTGACATTTACATAAAAACAGATAATAAATGTTTTTGCCGCAGCAGCGCAGCGTCTCAAAATTCGCCTGTCCCTTTGCCATCATCACATCTGCGGACTCCATCCGCGCCAATGCTTCTTCCGATAATTCCGGCAGCCAGGTACCTGCCACATCATTGCCGTTATCTACCACATAAGCGATTTCTCCCAACCCCACCTGCGCGGCGTCCATGCGGGTAACATCATTTAATGTTTCCGCTCCTCGGACTACGATAGACACAGAAATCTGTGGATACCGTTTTTTTATTTCCTCAATAAGAAGCTTATCAAGAACCACTTCCCCGCAGTTGTCCGTGAAAAACACAAAACGTTCCGCTTTACTCAAATCCTGCTGCAGACGAGAATATGTATCTTCATCCACCTTTTGCTCCTTTGCTGTCCCCAGAAGTTGATTCAGCTTTTTTTCGTCCACATTCTTCATAGCTCCAAAATCAATATAATTGCCAATCATGGACAACTGCAGCGCCATTTTCAGCGGATCCGCCGCTTCGGCAATCTGCCGCCGGAATTCCTCCTCCTTCTCCATAATGATCTGATTGAAATGTATTTTGATTCTGGTATAATTATCGGCCTCCCCGAACATTTCCCTGCGCACTTTATCAATATCCCTGACAATGACCGGTATTGCATCGGTTTTTGGCGCTTCAGCAATCAGAGCCATAACTCTCTGCATATAATCAATCTTAGCTTCTTCCGGGACATCCTCCGGATACTTTCTCAGATATTTGTCGCAGGTGCAGGTAATGCACTCCGGGCGGAGACGGTGAATCTCCTGTATTTTTTTCGTTTCTTTTGTCATATTTTTTCTCCTCGCAACATATGTTTTTGGTAGGCTGACTATACACAGAAACTTATCATAATGACAAATTCTGACACAGAAAATCATCAGCTTTTATACATTTTTTATAAATTAACTATACTATTCTTCTTATATGAATGCAACAAATATACTGATATTTTCAGTAAAACATCATAACACTGCCTGCCTTGATTTTCCTATCATAACAATATATTATATAGGAGGAAATGGGTCTGACGCGACAATATTTTGACTATAATTTTACAAAATGCCGTTCTTATAAACGGCGGAATGGAGAATTTCATGAAAAGAATTGTTGTAATTTACGAATCCAGATACGGCTCAACAAGAAGATATGCAGAATGGATCGCGGAAGCGCTGTCCTGCTCCTTTTATGAGAAAGATATTTTCAAGCCGGAAGATTTCACCAACTACGATGTGGTCATTTACGGCGGCGGCCTTTACGCCGGAGGAGTCAGCGGTATCAAGCTGCTCACCAAAAACTGGGAGCTGCTCCGCGACCGGGAGGTGATTCTTTTTACCTGCGGTCTGGCTGATCCGGAAGATCCGGACAATACCGCTCATATCAGAAAATCTTTGTCCAAAGTTCTTTCCCCGGAAATGTTTGAACACCTTCATCTGTTTCATCTTCGCGGCGGCATCGACTATGACAAACTGAGCTTTGTACATAAGTCCATGATGGCTATGCTGCGCAAGTCTCTCGCCAGAAAGGACAGGGATTCTCTTCGGGAGGAAGACCGGCAGCTGCTGGATACTTACGGCTCCTGCGTTGATTTCACCAGCAAGGAAAGTATCCAGCCAATCGTGCAGTGCGCGCTGTCGCTGTGAGAGCCGCACAGTGCTGCCTGGCAAAGATAACTATCTGCATCTTGAGTCCTGACAAATATAGTTGCCTTATCATCAGTCTTATGCTCCGAGCATTTTCATAACTATATAAAACGTGCTCACCACATTTTCCCATTCGGCAACAATCATGATGGCTCCCAGAATCAGCAGTACCACGCCCGTGATCCTGTGCGCCCGTTCCGCGGAGATTCTGTTGGCAATGGAGGAGGATACAGCTGAACAGATAAATGTGACGACGGTGCAGATGATCATCGGGATAATGTATCCTGTCACGTCTCCGAAGGCAAAATGGGATACGGCACCGATAAATGCAGTGAAGGTCATCACAAAGACGCTGGTTCCCACCGCCATTTTCAGCTCATAGCCAAGAATCACATTGAGGACAAAAAGCATCATGAGGCCGCCGCCAAGGCCGACAAATCCGCAGTACAGTCCGATGTAAGCGCCCGCCAGCAGAGAAAGTATCTTACCTCTCTGCCCTTCCCGCAGGAAGCTGCGCCGGCTGTCGCTGCCGCCCGGCTGCAGTACGAATTTTGCCCCCATGAAGAGGGTCATGACCACAGAAAACAACCCCATCTCGGTGTCCGGCATATACTGGGAGAGATAGCTGCCGATGATGACCATGACCAGAACAGCCGCCAGCATGAATCTGCCGTTTTTCAAATCCACATAGCCGTGTTTTTTGTAGGTTCTCGCCGCAATGGCGGCGGCCGGCACGTCTGCCATCAGTCCGATGCCCACGGCCTCGTACCAAGGGCAGCCAAGAAATGCAATGAGCATGGGCGAGAGCACAGTCGCTGCGGACATTCCCACGAAGCCGACCCCGACTCCCGACGCCAGCCCCGCCGCAATGCATACTATACACATTTTTATCATTGGTATCCGTCCTTCTTTTTATACTTATATCGTACAACCTCATTTTTCTTTCTGTATTATACCATTTCTTATTCTGTGTACAAGATATCATTTCCCGTTAAGCAATTTATTCCCCTTCTCACAGATCTTGTAAATTTCATCGTATTTTTCTTCGATGAGCGGACTGATCCTGGCGGTCTGTTTTCTCACATCTCTTTTATAGAAGAAATACGGGAAAATCCATCCCAGGAATCCGGGAATCGCCAGAATAATACACAGGAGAATCTGCGGCGGCTCCGCCGTCACTGCAAATGTGGAGCCTGCCATGAAGGCGGTTCCCACAATCCCCATGGTGATTGCCCGAATGGTCGGGAACGATGTTTTCTCCTTTTCCAGATGCTCGATTTCGGTCACATAAGCCTCGAAGTTTCTCTGGAGTCTGGTAAGTTCCGTTTTATTGATAATCCGGCGGTCTCTTTTGAGCCGGATCGTAATTTTTCCATGCTGAGATGCGTGATTTTCACCACGGGAAAATACCATCTTTCTGCCGTTGTTTTCTTCCAATGGCCGTCCGTCTTTCCTGACATTTCCTGTCATACGGCTTATTTTAAGCCTTTCACGAACGGGATCAGGCAGAGAAGAACCACAATGCCCGCCAGTCCGATGACAATTCCCGGCACCATATTGCTCCAAACCATGGTCATGCACATGCCGACGCCGAGACCCAGCGCGCCTATAATTCCAATGAGAACAGCCCCGATAGTTTTGCCCGATACTTTAATCGGCGCTTTATTTTCCATCTTTCTCCATACCAGCACCATAGCGAGCAGCACAACAGCTCCAACCACACCCATGACGACGCCCGGCCGTGACGCGTTCCACTCCGGAATCAGCGTCATGCACATGCCGAGCGCAAATAAAATGCCTCCGATTGTTCCAAGAATCATTGCTACAAAATTACTTTTTTTCATTTTTCCATTCCTTTCTTTTTTGTTGATTTTATTTCTCTGCAAATGTTTCTTCTGCCTCAACTTCTTCCGGAGCCTTCCTTCTCGCCTGTTGCTCCCGCGCCAGACGTTCCTTCGCTTCCTCCACGGACTCTCCATCCTTCGTGAGGAACTCATCCACAAATGCGTCTGAGATCTTTCCGAAGCCGCCGACCACTCCGTTTTCGATTTTTTTGTAGCCGGCCACCACATGCTCTGCGATCTTTTCATTTGCCTTTACTAATTTTGATTTTGCCAAGTTTTACTCTCCTTCCCTTCCAAGCCACCTTTTCGGACATTTCCTTATCAGTAATCTCTGTTTCGGCTCTCTGCTGTTTTTGTTTTCCGTTTCTGACTGTAAGATTACGCTCCTTCTGTTTCCGGTTTGTTTGCCAAATGTTTCTGAATTATTATTTTGCGGCATTTCTGAATTATTAATTTGTGGTCTTAAATTGACATTTCCTCTTTTTCGTGCTAAAGTCTTATTAAACCTGTGAAGAAGAGTAAGTACCTCTGGCGGATGCTTTTCAGAGAGCCGCAGGCGGTGGAATTGCGGCATGTCAAAACCGGAGAGAATGGACTTCTGAGGGCGAGCTGAAAATGTGCTGATAATCATTATGCCGCCGGATGGCGCCGCAGATTGAGCGGACTGTATCATGGCGCATGACTGACACATTAGCAAATGAGTAGGCGGGCCGGAGATTTCACTCCGTTATCAAAACAAGCATATGTCAGTATGCATGAGTGGGTGCACGGTAAGTGCATCAAGCCGGGTGGCACCGCAGGAGTAATTATGAAATGTATCGCTCTTGTCCCTGCAATATTTTGCGAGGGACAAGGGCTTTTTTTATTTCAAAAAATATTCCGTTGGAAATTCTTTGAAACAAAAAAGCCCGCCGGGCAGGATGCGCACTCGCGCGAAGCAGAAATTTGTCGCAAAAGCGACCGCGCTCGGCGCCAGAGTTCCGCCTGCGGAACTCTGATTGTTCCTCATTAGGAAAGGAGAATATATATGAAGCTGGAAAATTATGAAGTGCATCTGCCGAATTATTCCATCGGCAGTACCATTTATGACAAAATCGGACCGGTCTGCGAGTCCTATGGAAAGAAGGTTCTTGTGATCGGCGGCGAGAAAGCGCTGGCTGCCGCCTATGATAAGATCGCCTCCTATGTGGAGAAAACGAATCTTGAGATTATCGGCAAAGAGCTGTTCGGCAAGGACTGCACCTACGCCACGGTGGAAAAGCTCCGCGCTCTGCCGGTGTATCAGGAGGCTGATATGGTCTTCGGCGTGGGTGGCGGCAAAGCCCTTGACACGGTGAAATGTCTTTGCATCACCGATGATAAACCGGTGTTTGCTTTCCCGACTATCGCCTCCAACTGCTCCGCCTGCACGTCGGTCTCCATCATGTACAACGATGACGGCACATTTTTAAAGCCTCATTTCTTCGTGCGTCCGGTGATGCATTCGTTTATCGACACGGAAATCATCGCCAAAGCTCCGAGCCAGTACATGTGGGCGGGCATCGGAGACACTTACGCCAAATATTATGAGGCGACCATTTCTTCCCGGAATGAGCGCCTGGAGCACTTTACCTCCCTGGGCGTGGCTGTGAGCCGCATGTGCCGGGATCCGCTCATGGATTACGGCCCGAAGGCTTTCGCCGACCATCAGAAAGGGCTTTGTACCTACGATGTGGAGCAGGTCATCCTCGCCATCGTGGTGACCACAGGAATTGCTTCCATTTTCCTGACAAAGGACTTCACGCCGGATTACAACAGCGGTCTTGCCCACGCCATTTTCTATGCCATGACTTCCTATCCGGTCATCGAGGAACGGCACCTCCACGGAGAAGTGGTGGGCTTCGGCGTACTGCTGGCTCTCCTTGTGGACGGACAGTACGATGAATTTGAGAAGGTTTATGAGCTGAACCGGGCGGTGGGTCTGCCAGTTTCTCTGGAAGAAATTGAGATTACCGAAGAACAGTGGACGGAATGTATGAACCGGATTCCGGATATGTCCGATGTGGCACATTATCCGTATAAAGTTACTGTGGAAATGCTCAGCGATGCCATGGAGCGTCTGAAAGAAAGAGCAATGAAATAAAAAAGAAAAGGGAAGAAAACAATGAAAAATAAAAAATCAGCCGCCATTATCCTTGGCGTATCCTTCGTGTGGTTTACCACACATTTCGGGGGCGGCTTCGCCTCCGGCGCACAGATTTACAGTTATTATGTGCGCTACGGTATCTACTGTCTGCTGATGCCGGTCTTTGCCATGCTGTACAATGCGATCTTCTTCGCCTATAGCCTGCGTTTTGCCAGAAAACATGAAGTTTACGATTACCGTTCCTACAACAACGCCTTTTACGGCAGATTCGCTCCCGTTTTTTCCAACCTCTTTGAGGTTCTGTACATTTGCGTCATGTGCGTGGCTCCCGCCGTGGCCTTCGCCACCGGCGGCGCGACACTGAGCGCTCTGACGGGACTGCCGTACCTGCTTTGTACCCTTATCATCGGCGTCTTTATCTTTGTGGTTGCCATTTTCGGCACCGACCTGGTGCGCAAGGTGGCATCCGTGCTGTCCATCTGCATCATTGCCGGCCTGCTGATTGTGTACATTCCAAATATCATCGCCGGCCTGCCGCAGATTGCCGACGCCATGGACGCTATGACCGCCCAGAAGCTGCCGCTGTCCAGCGCCCTTTACTCCGCGTTTATCTACGGAACCTTCCAGCTCTCCAACATCGCGGTCTTCGTCCAGCACGCCAAATCCTTTGAGAATCCGGGCGACGCCGTAAAGAGCATGGGCGTCGGCTTCGTGGTCAACGCCCTGATGATGGTCATGGTAGTTCTCGGTCTGATGACTGTATACACCAACCCGGAAGCAGCCACCCAGGACGTGCCGACCCTTTTCATGGTACAAAACGGCGTGGGCGCTTCCTTCATGACGCCGCTCATTTCCATCCTGATCATCCTTGGCGCCGTATCAACGGCAGTCAACATGGTCGCCGCCATGGTAAAACGAATCTGCGGATCCGGAGAGAAAACAGCAGCGCCGCAGCCGCAGGGTAAAGCTGCCGCTGACAAAAACAATGCAGACAAAACCGGCCTGCGCATTTCCCGCAAAGAAATCCTCGCCGCCCTCATCTGCTGCATCGTGGACTTCGGCATCGCCCAGTTCGGGCTGCTGACGCTGATTCAGCGGGCGTACAGCATCATCGCCTATCTCGCCATTCCTGTGATCCTGATTCCGTATGTGATCCATATGATCGTGACGCGAATGGACACGAAATAGCGAACCAGAAAAAACTCTCGCGCCGAACGCGGTCGCTTTAACGACAAAATTCTATTTCGCATGAGGCGCATCCTTCCCGGAGAGCTTTTGTATTATAGAAATATCTTAAAACAACAAGGACTGCTGCAACAGCATATGCCCTCTCAAAATATCGTGTGTACTGTGACATACGATATTTTGATTCCTGAGAATATGCTTTGCGGCAGTCCGTTTTTGTTGTCGACTTATGGTAATATTTTTCTGTTTTATTGTGATGTTTTCAGTTCATTTTATTGTACATATTTTTCAATCATACATTCATGCTTTTTGCTCTCCCTATCATAGGCAATTCCAACCAAAAGCAGATTATCCATGTAATCTTCCAACGCACCGGCATATTGCTTTTCTTTTATCTGTTTAATGGCTCCCTGTACAGAATGGTTCCATTTCAGTTCAACTATCAAAGCCGGCTTACTTACATGTTTCCGTGGGATAAATACCATATCGGCATAGCCTTGTCCAATTCAGCAGCTACGGTTTCAGCATCCATCCGAATGGTCGCCTCCAATAATTCCTCCGATGCCTGCAGCGCCGCCGAGATTCCTTCCCATCCGCTGTACTCCACCGCATTTTTAAATTCATCAGAAATCTCCTGATTAGGAATAAAAACTTCTTTGCTTTTCGAATCATAGGCCAGATATCCCAGATGGATTAACAATGTCAAAACATCATCCTTGTTTTTTATATTTGACATATCATTCTGGAAGGTTCTTGTATTAATTTTGCATCGAAGCCCTCCCAGCATGGAAATAATAGCCTCTTTTAAACCATCCAGGTTCATATCTATATAATATTTTAAAGATTCATACGTCTCTGTTTCTGTCCAATAATCGCCAAATTCTCCGTTTTTTATTGCCTGAATGATAGAATTCGGACTGTATACCGATGGTATCCTGCTGAAAGAATATCCGTCATACCATCTTTTTGCTTCGTCAAAATCCAGTTGATAGTCTTCACACAGCCTTTTTACTTCTTCTTCTGTAAATCCAACATATTCCGCCAGCTTTGCCGGCTGTATCATTGTGTACTCCTGAAAATCTGTCAGCGCCGACTGCGTACCATACTTTTTGATAGGAAGGATTCCGGTCATATAAGCTGCTTCGATCATCTTATCTGTCACGCTGCTTTTAAACATTCCACGCAGCAGCTGAAGATATTCTTTCTGCAGAACCACATTTTCCTTTGCCTCTCTGAACAAAGCATCCCATTCATCGATAATAACAATAAATTTATCTCCTGTCCTGTCACTGATATCACTTAATGCAACAGGCAAAGACTTCTGCTCCACTGTGCTGTCAGGAAAGGCATTTTGCAGCTCTTTGATGACTTCCCGCTGCATATACTTCACGGTATCTTCCACACGCTCTGCAGTAGATATAAACCATGTAATATCAAGATAAATAACATTATAGCGATTTCTGTACTTTTCGAAACTTTCTGTATCTGCTATCTTTAAATCCCTGAATAATTCAGACGAATCACAAGCTTTATCATAATAGGCACACAGCATCTGCGTGGCAAATGACTTGCCAAAACGTCTTGGTCTGCTGACACAGGTCAGCTTTTCTTTTGTTCCAAGGGTACTGTTTACAAAATCAATCAACATTGATTTGTCAACATATAATCCTTTACGGATGGATGCAAATCCCGCATTTCCCAAATTCAAATACCGACCCATCTGCAACTCTCCTTCCCTGTCCATGCAGCACCTGTTTTTACAATTCCCGAACACTACTTCCTTTTATACTATCTGCATCGAGTCCTGACGTCACTCATTCCTGACAGTATTTATCTTAATAATCATTATATCAAATTATTCTTATACTGTACAAGGCTCATCTATATACCTTGCGTATATTTCTATCTTATTGGAAGTTATTCTCCGTTGAAATATACATTCTCTATCCTTCCATTGTATTTCCCGGAAACTCCCGGTACGCCAGCTTCTCTTTCCGGTACTCCCGCGGTGTGCAGCTGTAAAACCGTTTAAACATTTTGGAGAAATGACTGGGGCTGTCAAAACCGCAGGACACCGCCGTCTCCGAAATGCTCCTGGACGGTTCTCTGAGCAGAAGCTCCGCTCCCTGCATCACTCTGTATTTGAGCGCGTACTGCATGGGCGACATCCGAAGATTACGTCTGAAACAGCGCAGGCATTCCCGCTCTCCAAGGGCCGCCGCTCCGGCAACGTCCGACAGACTGATATTCTCCTGATAATGATGATGGATAAATTCCAGCATCTCCTGCATCCGGAGATTATCCTGATTCAGCCCCGTCCTGGTTCCTGCTCGGTTTCCTGTTCCGCTTCCTGTTTTCCCGTTTCCGTCGGTTTCCGGGAACTGCCCGCAGAGAAACAGGCAGATCTTCGATACATTTTCCCGAACCGTAAATTCAAAGCCCGGAACATCACCGGCCAGCGCTTCAAACGCCCTGGCAAAGCACCCGATTTGTTCCTGTCCGGTCTCGCCATCCAGATAATATCCGTCAAACGACGGATGATTGATGAGGGGCAAAATGTATTTTACCGAGAAAGCTGATTCTTTCTCGCCCGCCACCAGCTTCGGATGGTAGACCAGCGACTGCAGTTCACATTCCGGCGCCGCTGAAATGTAATGGAGAATATTTGAGTTTATGATAAAACAGTCTCCCGCATTCAAATGATACGTTTTCGCCGGGAGCAGCAGCGTGAGCGCTCCGCTTTTTATGTATATGATTTCCATTTCCTCATGCCAGTGCCACGGAAACTCCCGCCTTGTCTGTTCACTATACCGGTCCCAGTATCCCGCACAGGGAAATTCAATGCTCCCGTGGGGTTTCAGCTCTTTCCGGCTGGGATTAATATTTATCGAACATGTATTCAGTCCCATTTTTATACTCCTTATCATATTCCACTCAATCGCGATGACACTTTTCATCATATTCCGGCCAATCACAATGTTTTTGCTGACAGATATTCCCTAATGGCCGTCAAAAAACACTCAAACACAGTAATGGTCGTTTTTGTTATAGTATATGTCCAGAATCGCCTTGTTTCAATACTTATATGGCGATATTTTTATCATAAATCTTAATTATATTCTCAGAGACAAACAGTGGCAACGCCACATTACGCCACATTTTTCTCTGCATTTTTCAGGTTATCCACAGGAGGCTATCATGATTGATTTACATATGCACAGTTATTACAGCAACGATGGGGAATTCTCCCCTTCAGAATTGGTGAAGAAATGTACAGAGCAGGACATTTCTATCATGTCCATCGCGGATCATAACACAGTCCGGGCCACAGACGAAGCGCTGGAAGCCGCCCGCGCGGCGGGCATCGCCTTTCTTCCCGGCATAGAAATTGACTGCACCTATGAGAACACAAACTTTCACATGCTTGGGTACGGCATCCGCTGGCAAAACCGCATTTTTGCCGAAATCGAAAACAGCATCCGCCGGCAGGGTCAGTCCGTCTCCCTGCATATGCTGGAAAAAACCCGGGAGCTGGGATTCGATGTGACGGAAGCCGACATGGAGCAAATGGCTGCCGGCAGTTACTGGCCGGAAACCTGGACCGGAGAAATGTTTGCGGAATTCCTTTTATCTCAACCGCAGTACAAGAATCATCCTCTTTTACTTCCGTACCGGGAAGGCGGCGCCCGCAGCGATAATCCATATGTGAACTTTTACTGGGATTATTATTCACAGGGAAAACCCTGCTATGCGGAAATGTATTATCCTGACATGGAACAGATCATCGAAATCATCCACGAAAATGACGGTCTGGCGGTGCTGGCACATCCTCACATCAACCTGAAAGGAAAAAAACAGCTCCTCGAAGGAATCATTGGACTTGGCATTGATGGCATCGAAGCATACAGCAGCTACCATTCCCAGACACAGATCAACGAGACACTGTCTGCCGCCCGGCAGCACGGACTATTCGTTACCTGCGGCAGCGATTTTCACGGAAAAACAAAGCCTTCCATCGAACTTCGGCAGCACGGCTGTACTCTACCGGGAGAACAGATGGAGAAACAAATGGCTCGACTGCTGGAAAAGGCACTGTAAGAAAACAGTGGCGCGGCTGAAAAACTTTTGAGACTATCTTATAAAACAATAAGGGGCGGTATATGTAATCCCGCCTCTTTCTTTTTCTGTCATAAATATCTTTCATCTGTCAGAATGCAATCTCATACCGCACTCCCTCAGAAAAGAGAATCCCTTCTGTCAAACGAATACACAAGATACAGGTATTCTCATCATCGAAGTCCATGTGACCGTTTTCAATCCACTCGGAAAACGCCTGTTTTAATTTAGCGGCAATAGACACATTTTCTTCTTTTCCGTAATATCCCAGACTATACGCCTTCCCATGAGCTGTAAACCACTCTCCGGAAACCGCCACCAAAGGATTTTTCTCAATATGACGCATCTTATTGGACTGCGCATGCGTAATCACATAAAACGCCCCATCACTATAAAATGCGTTGACATTACGCACATAAGGCACATTATTTTCCGAAGTTGCCAGCGCAATCAGAGTATCTTTGCCAAACCGTTCTGTCAATATTCGTTCTGTTTTCTCATTTAATTTTTCCATAAACACACCTCCGAAATGCTTTTTCTTACAATAATATATACCCTCTGTAAATGCAACGGTTATTTTTCACAATATCTGCCACAGAGTCAGAGATTATCAGCTGCAAAGATTCATATCTGCAAAAACAATTTGACAAATACACCTTCCAGTCCTATGATGATTACATTGTAAAAAACATAAAATATGACCATTTCAGAGCAGCCCGCTCCATCTGCGCCGCTGCCAAAGGAGGAACCATGGAATACAGAAGATTTGACAATACGATCATCGCGCGCATCGACAAAGGCGAAGAGATTCTGGAACAGGTAAAGGCCATCGCCCTTCAGGAGAATATCAAGCTTGCCAGTGTGCAGGCTCTCGGCGCCGTCAATCATTTCATCGCCGGCGTCTTCAAGACTGACGAGAAAAAATATTACTCCAACACATTTGACGGCAGCTTTGAGATTGTATCCCTCACGGGAACCATCAACACCATGAACGATGAATTTTACTGTCATCTGCACATGAGTGCCGGCGACGACAAAGGCCATGTCTTCGGCGGTCATCTGAACGAAGCGACAGTCAGCGCCACCTGCGAGATGGTCATTCAGATCATCGGCGGCAAAGTGGACCGGTATTTTGATGAGGAGATTGGATTGAATCTGTTTCGGTTTTAACTATGTATTACCGGGAAACTTTATATTAGCTAAAAACGGGGACGCAGGCGGCATACTTTTTTCGCCTACGTCCCCTTTGTTTTCAGTTTTACACCTGCCTGTCCCACACCCGACTTCAGTCATTCGTTTATTGCGCCTGCTTATTCCACAACTATCCCAGAATATCCATTTCTTCAATCATCTGATTGTTCCTAATTATTATCAAAACACATTTTTGCGCTTCTGTAAGTTTCTTCCGCAAGAGAAAATCTGTATTTTGACAATTCTGCATCTTTACCTATATCATGCACTCAGCCTTACCCCCTCGTCTCTGACATTACGATAATAAGGCAGATTGTCTGCCCAATAGTTAAAATGATCCGTATTAATTATCACAGGTGAAATATCAATCTCATGCTTCATAAGATAGTCAAAGGCAAGATCACTGATTTGATCAAATATCTCCTTTATCTGATTTTCCGTCAAAGAAACCAAGATCATGACATCAACATCTGAAAATTCAGAATAATCGCCTCTTGCATATGATCCATACACAATAACACTATCAAGAGAATCACCCAATAGTTCTCTTACATTTTTTGCAAAATCCTGTATTATATCTAAAATATAAACTGGCATACAATCTCACCTCTTTCCTTCTATAAACAAAATATTATCGCAGTATTTTTCTTTTATTATACCGTAAACCACAAAATTTGTACACTGATTCGTATAATGCGCTACTCCACAATTTCTAAATCTAACATTCCAAAAATGAATCTAAATACAATATTTCACTTGTTGGCCTGCTTATTCCACAACTGTCCCAGAATATCCTTCAGCACCAAAAATGCATCCAGCGAGTTATATCCGTATTCCCTTTCCACATTGGCGAGCAGCTTCTCCAGCTGTTCCTCATAACCAGCCACATCCACTTCATCCTGATACCGGGCGAGAATCGGATATTTCTCCGCCCACACCTTCGTCCAGTCTACTTTATTGACGGTCTCCTCTGTGGTTTTGTTGATCACTTCCTGTATTTCCTGCACATCGGCGTCAAATTCGATCAGCTCATCCAGCGTCAAACCGTACAGCACTGCCAGCTTTTTTGCCTGTCGGATATCCGGCAGAGTCTCGTCGGTCTCCCATTTGGAAATGGTCTGCCGGCTGACGCCCAACTTCTCAGCCACCGCTTCCTGAGACAATCCCTTCTTTTTCCTGGCCTGAAATAAATTTTCTCCTAAATTCATAATAATTCTTCCCTGTGTATTCCCTGTTTGTTTTTACAATCTGTTTTTATCTGCTCTCCGGAAATTTTCTTGCTGTATTTTAATACGGTATACTATATTTTAATACTGTACAGTACATTTTCCGGCAGATATTCTTATTATAATTCTTTTGAGAGAAAAATGCTGCAAAGGAAAGAAGGAAATTTCGCACGAAATAATGACAGTTCTTCGGAACATCCTGACAAATCGGACAGCCGGCGCCGATGGACGAAGAAACTGCCAACCTGTTCAGGCAGTTGGCGAAAAAGAGGATTGAGCAGGCTGGGAAATAGTCGTATAATAGAAAACACAGCATGGGGAGGTGTTAAAATGCTATGTTTATGTCATAGAATAATCGATTTAAGCAATCAACTCTGTACAAAATCTGATGATAAGGCGACATTTGTACAGAGTTAATTTTCGCCGAACATTGGATTTTGTACAATTCAATTCTGAAAAATCAAGAATCAGATTGGAGAAAATTCAATGGAAAATTTTAAAAGATACATAGTTTTATGGGTAAGTCAAAGCATTTCGCAGCTTGGAAGTTCCATGACTGCATTTGCTCTCATTTTATGGACATACGGACAAACAGGTTCGGCCCTTTCGGTTTCGATCATGTCATTTTGCAACTATGTGCCATATATTTTGATAAGTATATTTGTCGGTGCGTTTGTTGACAGCCACCATAAAAAAACTGTTATGCTTGTTGCAGACAGTATCGCCGCACTGGCTTCACTGCTTATTCTGGCATTTTCACTGACAGGAACTCTCGCAGCAGGGCACATTTATATTTTTAATGTTGTTGTCGGAACAACTACGGCATTTCAACAGCCGGCATCTTCTGTGGCAATAGCCAGAATTGTACCAAAAAATAAACTGGCTAATGTAAGCGGAATGAACTCTTTTTCCAGCAATTTGATCGTTGTATTCAGTCCAATGCTGGCGGCTGTTCTCTTCTCAGCAGGTGGTCTGCCGCTGATCTTGCTGTTTGATTTACTGAGTTTTGCCGTAGCCTTTTGTGTTCTGCTATTTTTGATCCATATACCGGAGCAGATCATAAGGGAGAAGTTCACATCTCCATTTGCAGGAATAAAGGTTGGATTTCATTTTTTGAAAAATGAAACCGGGATTTTGTATATCATGCTTACCATGGCAACGATAAACTTTTTTTCCCGACTGACCTATGAAAATATATTATCCCCAATGATTTTATCAAGAAGTTCAGGAAATAACGTTGTGTTAGGAATCGTAAATGCCTGCATGGGCATCGGTGGAATCATTGGCGGTCTGCTTGTTTCTGTAAAAAAAGAAAGCAGGAAAAAAGCAAATATAATTTATATTTCTGCTGCAATATCCTTTTTGCTTGGCGATTTGACAATGGCAATTGGCAAAAATGTATTTTTTTGGTCATTTGCCGCCTTTGCTGCAAGTTTACCTATTCCGTTTATTACGGCAGAACAAAATATCATACTCTACAAAAAAATCCCTGAAAAAATACAAGGAAG
The DNA here is from genome assembly GCA_900016875.1 of Eubacteriaceae bacterium CHKCI004. GTDB lineage: Bacteria > Bacillota > Clostridia > Lachnospirales > Lachnospiraceae > Anaerobutyricum > Anaerobutyricum stercoris. The sequence continues at coordinate 206,410 of FCNR01000023.1, forward strand.
AGTATTTGCTGTAAGAAATGCTATCCAATACAGCACGATTCCTTTTGGTATTCTTTTGGGAGGATACTTAGCCGATTATATATTTGAGCCATTTATGCGCTCTGACGCAGATATTGTGTCTTTTTTAGAAATGCTTGTGGGAAATGGTGCAGGCAGCGGCATGGCTGTTATGTTTTTATGCACAGGAATCTGTGGCTTCGCCATGAGTATTTTGTCTCTGCGCAGCAAAAAAATTCAGGAATTAAATGACTATTGATGTTTAAGTATATGACTAAGCATATCTGCTATCTTATTTCTACTATATTATTTCTGCTATACTATTTACATTGCAAATATATTTTATTGCAATAAGCAGATAGTTTTGGCTCTCGTTTCATAATCAACGAGAGCCATACCTGTGATATGCCCTTTGCCATATTATTCACCGAAATAGCTCTTCCTTATCTCGCAATTATCTCCTTAACGGCTTCCTGCAGTTCCTCACTATAATCTTCCAGATCATCGATAGTTATTACATTTAACTTTATAAGATTAACAATATCAAAAAAAGCTCTTGATTTTTTCCGTTCAAGAATTACCCCGGGATGTCTTCTGTCCTGTTTAATTCTTTTCTCCAGCTCCCAAAATCTGTCAGACGGATTCCCCTCTTTTGAACTGAGTAATTCAATATACTCTTTGTTCAAACGATCCATATAATTTTCCTGCCATTGGGCTATCTTCTCACGATAAAGTTTCCAGTCACGTTTAGAAATCTCCATATTTCATCTCTCCATTCTGACATCTTTCCCTTTAATTTTTTCAGATGCCATGTAAATATCTTAAAGAATCATTTTTCACTTTTTTCGTATTTTTCCGCAACAAAATCCAACACAGCCTCTTCATCTGTAAATCTTTTCAATTTCTCACCATAAGCAGAGAGGGATGATATGATTTGTGTGCGTTTTCGATTAAATTCTGCCACCCATAGAATATTCGCATACAGAAATCGAAGAGTTGGCCTGGAATTATAATTTTCTTTACCCATTCTCTGTCTTAACCATCTGCGAAATACACGGAACAATCTGGTAAATGTATTGATATCCAACAAAATAATGTAATCACAACAGGCAAAGCTTTCCTGCAAAATATCCCGGGGTGAGCCTTCCACAATCCAATGCTCCTGTACCAATATCTGACGGAACATTTTATCCCTTTCTTCCGGATTTCTCCTTTTATCTCCATCCGGTGTCCGCTCCCAGACAATATTATCTTTTTCATAAAATGGTATCTGATATTGTGCCGACAGTTTCCTGGCAAGGGTAGTCTTACCACTGGCAACAGACCCGATGATATCTAATCTCATAAGCGATATTCCTTTTGCTACATTTGCTGGCAGCTTACCCTCCAGCTTTCGGAGGGCAGTAAAACACCCTCCAGACAAAAGAAAGGAGGGTGATGACAATGGTTACATATTCTGATTTGATTCAGTTTTGTATACTAATGTTTTCTTCTTTTATCAATATACCATACCTGTTTATTCACTTCAAGAGCTTTATTGGAATGTATCGTCATATATTCATTCCGTGATTTTATGGTATCTCCACAAAATCTTTCTCATATCTTTTTCAACTCTGCCATCGCCCCATAGTGCAGCACATCAAATTCTTCCGGAGCTATTTCTGCCAGCAGCCTCTTATGTTCCTTCTCCCACATGGCTATTTCTTTATCTGGGAGAGATGCACCAATGCCCCGGCAGGCTTTCATGCGCCCATGCCAGCTCTCACGGGTAAAATGTACCTTTATCGGATATTCGTCATGATAAATCAGTTGAAATTTTTTATTGCAGCAGTCTGGTATGTCAATGGCATGAATGGTCTCTCCCGCACCGCTCCAATCCGGATTGTATTTTAAAACCAGTTTCTCACTGGATTCTGCTATGGCGTCCTCGTATGGCAGCCATGCCATATACAACAACAGCAGGCTTCCGCCATCTTTTAGCATACGGGAAAGTTTCGGCAGAATTCGTTCATGGTCAAAATACCAGAAACATTGACAGGCTGTTATCACATCAAAGGATTGATTCGGAAAATCAATTTCTTCCGCAGCACAGACTACATATTGAATATCCATTCCTTCTGACAGCCGCCGTGCCTGGGCGATCTGATTGTCAGAAATATCTGTCCCTGTCCATTTTGCTCCATATGGATACATATTTCTTGGAAGAACTCCGGTCCCTGTACCAAGATCAAGTACTTTCTGACCACTGATACATAAATTCCTCTGAAGAATCCTATCGTAAAATTCCTGCGGATAAATATCCCGGAACCTGGCATAATCTGACGAAGTTCTTCCCCAGTCAAAGGCTTTTCCTGCATCTATATTTTTATTGATGATATTCATATCTTTCCCCGACTCTTTACTTTCTCTCCGCAAATTCCGCCGCTTCTTCCACCCAGTCCATCAATTCTTCATTGATTTCTGCCACGTCAGATATGAGCAGATGGTGAGTCCATCGGTTCGGGTATGGTTCTGTGGCGATATCTACCCTCGGCGATTCCAGCTTATGGCTGAGACTGATGGTCACAACTATAAAGTTCTCCGGGCAGTCTTTCTTTTTCCGCACCCTGGCAAAGGAAACGCAGGCGAACATATGCTTATTATAAAAAGAAATCTGCGTTTTCTGTACTTTAATACGGACATCACTGACAATATTTCTCACCTTGTCCTCAAATGTCTCGTAAAGCGGCAGGGCATCGGGATGTTTGTCAAAAAAATACAATACTTCTTCGTTCATTTTTCCTCTTTCCTGACGCATTTGCTGCGTCAATAATGGTAGATTTGGAAGTTCACTACCAAACTTTCCCTCCACAAATATATTTTACTATACCGCTCCTATTGGAACAAGGAAATTTATCGTTCTTCCCTAAAGAAGCTCAAAATGATTCCTGTTAAATTTTAGGATTCCTTCGTCCCGCATCCGGCACAGTTCCCCGGACATGGCACTTCTGTCCACCGAGAGATAATCGGCCATTTGCTGCCGATTGAAAGGGATATCAAAAACCGGACTACCCGCTTTCATGGACTGCTCCGACAAATAGGACAACAATTTCTCCCTGGTGGTCCGCTGAGACATATGTGTAATCTTTCTGGTCAACATCAGATTCTTTTGCGCCATTATGGAAATCAGATTCTGTATCAGCCGGCTATGAAAATCGCAGGCGGAAGGGCAAGTGGTCAGCACCCGGTTGATATCCAGAAAAAGCACGGTGCTTGGCTTGACTGCCACCGCATTGTTCTGCATTTTCTCCCCGTCCAGGCAGGCATATACTTCTCCAAAAATCTCGCCTTCCACGATTTCGCTCAAAATACTCAGATTCCCCCAGTAATCTTCTTTTTGAATATGGACAGCCCCCTCCAGCAGCATCGCCACACTGGTAATCCGACTGCCTCTCTGAAAAATGCAGTCTCCTTTCTCATAACCCCTTATAAATGAGGAGAGACAGTCCATCATAGCTGTAATTTCCTTCTCCGTGATACCAGAAAACAGCTTTGTCTTCGCTAACATTGAAATGTATCGTTCCATCATTTTTCCTCTCAAATATAAAATATTAAGAAAACGATTCAGCCATGCGCCTGACAGAATGAGCGCAGCATCCAAAGTTTATTTTCCTAAACGTTTTTACTCTGGCAGGCATAACAGATTATTGTTGTTCAGTATATCAAATTTCTTTGGGGATTTCCATTATCAAATGAGGATTTGTAAATCTCTGTGCAATACGCGGCAGTCTACGTGCATAGAGATTTACAAGAATCCTGTACCTTCGTGGCAAAGTAGAGGGCTGTAGCAATTTTTGACTGTTGAACGGTTCTATCGTCGGAAATTAAAATTCAACGGTACTTTTCACTTTGGTAAAACGGTTATTTTACAGACTGTTGCAATTTTAACCGTGATTGCACCATAAAAAACGGTTGCATCATAAACTCTTGCATTTTAAACCGTGATTTCTGCCAGAATATAACGGTTATTTCATAGACTATGACGATTCTGATAGTAATTTATGTTCCTTATAATGTTGACTATACTCTGCTCTCTGATGAATGGCTGCAATTTTTGCACATATCATTAAAAAGTCGGGATAGACACCGACAATCCCGGCGAGCCAGCCAATCTGGTACAGATTTCGTCGGTTTGAATCCGGTGACTTTGCCATAATCCGGGTAATGCAGAAGACAGGGATTTGCGGCTTTGTATGTATCATAGCAAGCCACAAATCCCGTCTGTTCATCTTCACCCGGATAATTTCAAAACTTATAGATTCAAAGCGATAAATACCTATCTATCCGTTGCAAAAACAACAGATTATTCCACATCCATATAGTATACTACGATTGTCAACAACAACTCCAAACAGGAAATTATATTCTTTCCTTTCATTTATGACACGAAATCACTATAATTACTAAATATATGTCTTTACGAGGAGGCCAGTGAAATGATACGAAGAATTATTCAGATTGATGAAGAGAAATGTAATGGCTGTGGTGCCTGTGCCGCTGCCTGTCACGAGGGAGCCATCGGCATGGTGGACGGAAAAGCGAAGCTTCTCCGGGATGATTACTGTGATGGTCTGGGCGACTGCCTGCCGGCCTGTCCTATGGATGCCATTCATTTTGTAGAGCGGGAAGCGGCGGCATATGATACTGAAGCAGTGAAGGCAGCGCAGGAAGCCGCCGCCCGAAAAACTGCCGAGCAGACCGAAGCACCGCTTCCCTGCGGATGCCCGGGTTCTAATGTAAAAGAGATCAAACGACCATCCGGCGGATGTCCAGGCTCCAATGTGAAAGAAAGCAAATGGCCGGCCGGCGGATGTCCGGGCAGTCAGTTATCCCAGTGGCCGGTGCAGATCAAGCTTGTGCCGATAAACGCTCCGTATTTTGACGGGGCCAATCTGCTCATTGCCGCCGACTGTACCGCTTACGCCTATGGTGATTTCCACAACCGTTTCATCCGAAACCGGATCACGCTGGTGGGCTGCCCGAAGTTGGATGAGGGGGATTATACGGAAAAACTCACCGCCATCATCCGGGAAAATAACATTAAAAGCGTTACTATCGTTCGCATGGAAGTACCGTGCTGCGGCGGTCTGGAACGCGCCGCCGTGCAGGCGCTGAAAGACAGCGGTAAGTTTATTCCGTGGCAGGTGGTCGTCATCTCCACCGACGGCAGGATTATCAGCGAATAGTTCTGCGATTTAGCGCCACCCTGCTACTTGCAAAAGAATCCCGCGGTTTAAGACGCCGATGTACGATTTACAATCTTGTAGTAAGTCCGGGAGGTCAGACCGTACACGGCGGAATAAATGACCGCAAATATGAGGTAACATATCAGCATCACCCTGTTTAGGAGAGGCCGGTTGTCAATGACAGCATAATTCAGAAGGATATAGATGATATTCGATGTGAATACAAAATGCACACCGGCAACCAGCAGGGGCAGAAGGAATACTGTGAGCATCTGGGAACGGATGCTCTTTTTGATTTCTGTTTTCGTCATGCCGATTTTCTGCATGATGGTGAAACGCGCCTGATCTTCATATCCTTCCGATATCTGTTTATAATACATGATCAATGCCGTCACAAACACAAACAAAATGTTCATGATGATGGCAAGGAAAAGGAGACCGCCCGCCAGGCCGTAGAAACGCTCTCCCCGTTCTGCTTTCAGGTAGCAGACAGTATCCGAGGAATCATCCGATTGTCCCGGCAGTTTCTCAACCGCAGCGTTCATTTTCTCGTAAATGTCTTGTTTTTCCTGGTCTGTGTCGTCGATGTTGACGCCGTACTCCCAGTGGTACGCCATATAGTTTGCCTCTTTGTACCGCACAGCGCCTTCTTCCCCTCCCATAAAGGAATACAGATCCGGGACAGCCAGGTATATTTCATCACAGTTATAGACATCCAGGGCAATGCCGTCCAGCCGCACGCCTGTCATTACCGGGACTTGCCGGGTCTGATCTTTTATGATCGCTTTTTTTCCATCATAAAGTATCATATGATCAAAGTCATATCTGACATCTTCTGACGCCAGAAGAACTTCATTTTGCGCCAGCGTATAGGAGGTGCCGCACAGACGGTTATAATCATCCAGCGACAGCACATGAACATAGACAATTTTCTGACTGCCCTGCTCCCAGCCGGTAAAATATCCGGGCGTGTACCAGGTATCCCGCATATCCAGGCGCAGATCCAGGCAGCCATTTTCCATCACCGCCATGAGATTGGCAGAATAATCCTCTGAAATTTCTGTTCCTTTCTTATTTTGGTAGCTTTCCGTTGCATTTTCCAGATCCGCGCGAAGCCCCTTCGTATAAGAACCCGACGTCATTTCTTCCGAAACATTTGCTGCAGGAATCTCCACAGAAACGCCGGCATCGTACGGATAATGATTGTTGACCGTGCCGATAGAACCACTGTAAAAGGCGACGGCAAATGACAAAATGGCAAGAATCAACGTTACCAGAATACAGATGGCCGCCAGACTGGCGCCGTTTCGTTTCATCCGGAAGGACATGGTCGATACGGTGACAAAATGTGCCGTCTTATAATAGTATTTTTTATTATTCTGCAAGATCCGGCACAGGAAAATCGAGGCGCAGATAAACAGTAAAAATGTGCCGACGATGAGAAGCGCGCCCGCTGCGGCCACTTCTCCCGTCTTTATAGGATTTTTCATCCTTATGACAATGACATAGGCTGCCGCCAGAAACAGAAGTCCAATCATTGTCGGAACCTTCCGGCTTTTCGGCGGCCGTTCGCCCATGGAGCCGCCGTGCAAAAGCTCGATGGGGTTATTTTTGTTAATCTGATAGAGGGAATTCATCAGAATAAGAAAATAAATGACCGCAAAGAGCGCTGCCGCCGTCAGGGCAGATTTCCCATCTATATAAATACGGTAATTGACCTGTTTATCCATGATATTGACCAGACCAAGCTCCGCCACTTTGGAGAAAGCCACGCCCAGAAAAAGGCCGCCGACCAGGACAATAATGTACGAAATCACTGTTTCCCAGAACAAAATGTGAAAGAGATTTCCTTTGTTCATGCCGAGAATATTATAAAGTCCCAGTTCCTTTTTCCGGCTTTTAATGAGTCCCGCGCTGGTATAAAACAAAAACGGAACAGAAAACGCTCCGATTCCCCAGCCGCCCACATCGAACAGTACCGGCAGAACCTCCTTGCCCGGCAGGCTTCCCACCACCTCAGAAGCACCGAGGAAACGGAAAATGTAAAATACCATGACCATGACCATGCCGGCCACAAAATACGGATAATATAACTGCCTGTTTTTCCGGATTCCGGTCCAGGCCAGCCGGAAATAAATGCTTCTGCCTGGACGCTGGTCTCTGCTTTCTTGTCCCCGCCACATTTTCATCGTCCCTCACCTCCGGTCATGAGAATTGTAAGGGTGTCCGAAATCTTCTGATAGAGCTGCTCATCGCTGTCTTCACCCCGGTAAATCTGATGGAATACTTCTCCGTCCTTGATGAACAGCACCCGGTTTGCCTTGCTGGCAGCCGCCGTGGAATGGGTCACCATCAGGATTGTCTGTCCTGACTGATTCACCGCAGAAAACAACCGCAAAAGTTCTTCCGATGAACGGGAATCCAGGGCGCCCGTGGGCTCGTCGGCCAATATCAGCTTCGGCTCCGTGATCAGCGCCCGTGCCACCGCTGCCCTCTGTTTCTGCCCGCCGGACACTTCATAAGGATACTTTTTCAGTAAATCTTTGATACCAAGCATTTTTGCGATGGGATGCAGCCGCTTTACCATCTGTTTGTACGTTACATTTGCCAGCACCAGGGGAAGATAAATATTATCCTCCAGACTAAAGGTGTCCAGCAGATTAAAATCCTGGAACACAAATCCCAGATTGTCCCGGCGAAACTGCGCCAGCCTGCTCTCGGAAATCTGCGTGATATCCTTGCCGTTTAACAGCACGGAACCGCTGGTGGGTTTGTCAAGAGCCGCCAGAATGTTAAGAAGCGTCGTCTTTCCGGAGCCGGATTCGCCCATGATTGCCACGAACTCTCCCTGATTCACAGAGAAATTCACATTTTTGAGGGCCGTCACCTGATTGGCTCCGAACCGTGTAGTATACACTTTTTTCAATGCTTTTACTTCCAGAATACTCATAAATGATACCTCCTTCTGACAGCATCATACCAAAAAAGGGAAAATGCATTCCATGGATTCAGCTTACATTTTCCCCGGCACTTCTAACATTTTTGTAAGATTTAAAACTGCCCGTCCACCGGACTTTGCGGCGCCAGATCAATCCGCACCGTTGTCCCCTCGTCCACCACAGAGCTTATGGCAATCCGGTGCCCCAGCCGCCGGCAGATTTCCCGGCAGAGATAGAGCCCGATGCCGCTGGCCCGCTTATCCCCGCGGCCATTGCCGCCGGTGAATCCCTTCTCAAAGATGCGCGGGATATCTTCCGGCGCGATGCCGATTCCCGTGTCGGCAATGCAGAGCGTTTCGGGACTTTCCATATAAATCCGGACAGAACCTTCCTTCGTATATTTGAGAGCGTTGGACAGAATCTGTTCCACCACAAAAGAAAGCCATTTCTCATCGGAAACCACAGTCTTCTCCACCGGCTCATACACAAGCCGTAATTTCTTTATGATAAAATCGCCCCGGAACTTGCGAATGGCCTCACGAATCATTTTGTCCAGGCTTACCTCACGAAAAACATAATCTGTACTTTCCGAACCCATTTTCAAATAAGTGAGCACCATCTCCACATATTGTTCAATATGAAGAAGCTCCGACCGGAGTCGTCTCGCCAGGGCAGAATCTTCCGTGCCAAGCTGCAGGCCCATGGACGCAATGGGCGTCTTGATCTGATGGACCCACAAAGTATAATACTGAAAAGCGTCATCTCTGGCCTGCGCCGCCTCATCCTGCATCCGCTGCCTTTCCCGGCAGAGATTCACAATGATACGCTGGTAATCTTTATCTTTTAATCCCCGGTTTTCCTCACAGAGTTCCCGCAGACTTTCCTCGCTTACATACTGCATTTCTTCCAGACGCCTATGCTGCCGGTACGCTTTCCAGACGGCTGCGCCGGCAAACAACAGCCACAGCAATGCGCTGAGCGCCGCCGGATACAACACCGCCATCAGCGGCAGATGATACAGATAAAAAACGCCGGCAAAGATACCGGCAGACAGGATTTTCAGCAGAATGATATATTTATGATCCCAGAGGTATTGTGCTGTGAATTGCATTTTAGGTCCTCCTTTTCCCCTCTATTTCCCATCGGCCTTTTCTTCCTGGATAAAATATCCCACGCCAAACTTTGTTCCGATAAAATTCTCCAGTCCACTGGCTTCCAGCTTCTTCCGAAGGCGGTTCACGTTGACGGACAGCGTATTGTCATCCACATAGCAGTCTGACTCCCACAGGGCGTCCATGAGGCGCTCCCGGCTGACGATGGCTCCTTTATTTTCCATGAGAAGAGACAGAATCCGGTGTTCATTTTTGGTCAGTTCAATGACCGCGTTACCGTATTGGAGCGTATTGTTTTCCAGATTGAGGAAAGCGCCCCGGCATTCCAGCACCGGCATATGCCCGGCAAAGTCGTAAGCCCGGCGCAGCAGCGCCTGGATTTTGGCGATGAGCACATCGTAGTCAAAGGGTTTTGCGATAAAGTCATCGCCGCCCATGTTCATGGCCATGACCTGGTTCATATTGTCGGCCGCAGAAGAAAGAAACAGGATTGGCACGTTGGATATTCTGCGAATCTCCCGGCACCAGTGGTAGCCGTCAAAGGCCGGCAGACCGATATCCATAATAACCAGCTGCGGCTGGCGTTCCACAAATTCCGTGAGGATATTTCGGTAATTCTCCACGCCGTACACCTCCAGCTCCCATTTTGCACAGCGGTCTTTCACTGCATCCAAAATTCCCTTGTCATCTTCTATCATAAAAATGCGGTACATTTTTCCCTCCGTCTGTATGTCACTTTAAATCATTCTTTCATTTTTCGCTTAATGCCACTACGTTTTTATAATAATTCATTTGAAAAAGTATGGCAAGAAATGTATCGAAAACTTATATTTCTGTTGTTATAACAACCGAATCTTTTTATCTCTCATACTATAATCTGAATCGAAACATGAGAAAACCCTTTCATACTGACAATAGACAGGAGAGATATATTATGGCAAATCAAATGTTTTGTTTTCAATGTGAACAGACCGCCGGGTGTACCGGCTGTACCGGAGGCGCCGGCGTGTGCGGCAAAAATGCTGTCGCAGCCAATTTGCAGGATGAGCTTACCGGCGCACTGATCGGACTGGCCCGCGCGGCAGACCGCGCCATACCTTCTTCCGATACTCACCGGGTTATGATAGAAGGTCTCTTTACCACCATCACCAATGTAAACTTTAATGAGGAAACGCTGCGACAGCAGATAGAAAATGTCCACCGGGCAAAACAGCTTCTGCTGGCACAAAGGAATGACAACAGCACTGCTGGAGAAACCGGCAATGCGATTTCCGGCAATACATCTTCCTCCTTCGATGCAGCCATTTCTGATAGCAGCGTAAAAATCTCTGATTACGATATGCAGAATCTCTGGAACGCCGATGAAGATATCCGCTCTCTGAAATCCCTCATCTTATTTGGACTGCGCGGCATGGCGGCATACGCGTATCATGCCATGGTTCTCGGATATACCGACGATGAAGTCAACGCATTTTTCTATGAGGGACTGGCCGCTGTGGGCGAGGACTACAATATGGAGCAGCTTCTTCCCCTGGTCCAGAAAGTCGGGGAAATCAATCTGAAATGTATGGCTCTCCTGGACCGGGCCAACACGGAGACCTACGGCAACCCGGCGCCGACCACCGTGCCGCTCACTGTGGAAAAAGGCCCATTCATCGTCATCACCGGTCATGATTTAAAAGATCTGGAACTTCTCTTAAAACAGACAGAAGGCAAAGGCATCAACATTTACACCAACGGCGAAATGCTTCCTGCTCACGCTTATCCAAAGCTGAAGGCCTATCCACATTTGAAAGGCAACTTCGGCACCGCCTGGCACAATCAGCAGAAGGAATTTGCCAATATCCCGGCTCCGGTCCTGTTTACCACCAACTGTCTGATGCCGCCGAAAGCCAGCTACGCTGACCGTGTCTTCACCACCGAAGTGGTCTCCTATCCGGGCGTCACTCACATCGGAGAAGACAAAGACTTCACACCTGTCATCGAGAAGGCGCTGGAGCTGGGCGGTTACGCGGAAGACACAACATTTACCGGCATCAACGGCGGCAGCGCCGTTACCACCGGTTTCGGTCATAATGCCGTGTTATCTGTGGCCGATAAGGTGATTGACGCCGTAAAAGACGGCGCCCTCCGGCACATTTTCCTGGTGGGCGGTTGCGACGGCATGAGAAAAGGGCGCAGCTACTACACAGATTTTGTCAGACAGACTCCTGCGGACACAGCCGTTCTCACCCTGGCCTGTGGCAAATATCGCTTCAACGACCTTGACCTGGGTACTATCGGCGGACTGCCACGGATCATGGATATGGGACAGTGCAACGACGCTTACAGTGCCATCAAAGTGGCCGCCGTCCTGGCTGACGCTTTCGGATGCGGCATTAACGATCTCCCGCTGACGCTGGTACTCTCCTGGTATGAACAGAAGGCCGTCTGTATCCTGCTGACCCTCCTGCACCTGGGACTGAAAAACATTTACCTGGGCCCTACCTTACCGGCTTTTCTGTCCCCGAATGTACTGAATTTCCTTGTGGAGAACTACAATATCCATCCAACGACTACACCGGAGGCGGACCTGGCGCAGATTCTAGGAACGGAAGCGTAATACAAACGCCTGTCCGCTGTTCTGAGTAAAGCTTTGCGTATAGACTTATTTGCTGTTATAAACGAAACTTTGCGTATAGGCTTATTCGCTGTCCTAAACAGAACTTTGCGTGTACGTTTATCCGCTATTCTAAGCGGAACTTTACTTATATTTCCGCCGCCGGCTGCCGAAACGGGGTTTCTCTTTCATCAAAAAAAGAGTACAATAAATGTACTCAAATAACAAAAATCTAGGAGAAATACCCATGTACATCGATACATTTCAGCCGGCAGCTTCTTCCCTCCGAGAGGAAGTTTTTGCCTTCGCTGCCAGAGAATATAACACAATACCGGAATATCCCTGGGCGAAAAGCCCCGGCTATGCCGTCCTGCGTCATACAGACAACCGCAAATGGTATGGGGTCATCATGGAGGTTCCCCGGAAGCGGCTGGGGATTGACACTGACGGCGCAAATCTGCCGACATCTCCGGATGTGGACATTTTAAATGTAAAATGTGATCCGGTACTCTCCGGCTCCCTGCGGATGCAGCCGGGCATTTTGCCTGCCTACCATATGAATAAAGAGAACTGGATCTCCATTTTGCTGGACGGCACTGTGGACGTGGAACAGATATTTACATTCCTTGATATGAGCTTTGAGCTGACTGCCAGAAAGGCCAAAGCAAAAACTTCCGCCGTTCATAATACCGACTGGCTTATTCCCGCCAATCCAAAATATTATGACATTGAGACAGCCCTCGCCGAACATCCGGACGAGCCGTTTTTCTGGAAGCAGAGCAATAACATTTTTGTGGGCGATATCGTTTACATCTATCTCACCGCTCCGGTGTCTTCTCTGCTGTTTAAATGCCGCGCGCTGGAGGTGGACATTCCCCGGCAGTCCGAAAACAAAAACATACGGATGCAGCGGGCCATGAAGCTTAAGCTTCTGGAAACCTACCCGCACGGCGCCATAGGCCGGGACAAGTTGAAAGAGCACGGCATCTATGCGGTCCGGGGACCGCGGAGTATGCCAAAAACATTGATAACAGAGATAGATCACATGGCAGACGGAACGCCAAAAACATAATGGCGTCCCGTCCGTCTATTTTTCTCCGATATTAATCACTCTTTGTACCCATCCCCTGTAAAAACTCTCCTCATGGGAAACCAGAAGTACTGTACCCGGGAAGTCTGCTAACGCCTCTTTCAATGCATTTTTAGCCTGTTCATCCAGATGATTGGTTGGTTCGTCCAGAATGAGAAAATTACAAGGCCGCAGGGTAAGAAGGCACAATTTTACTTTTGCCTGCTCTCCTCCGCTCAGAGTTCCGACAGATTGCAGTGCGTGTTTTTTAGAGATTCCGCACCGTGCCAGACTTCGACGTACCTCTTTGGATGATAGCCGTGGATAAGTATCCGATATAATTTTCACCGGCGTTTGTTCTCTGTCTGTCCATAGAAGATCCTGTGCAAAATATCCGATGACGGCCTGAGAGGAAAACATAGCTTCCCCCTGCATGGATGAAAGTTCTCCCACCAGCGTTTTTAACAGTGTAGATTTTCCGATACCGTTAAAACCTGTAATGACGATCTTCTGTCCGCCACGCACAGAAAAGTTCAGCCCGGTTAAGAGCGGATACTGGTATCCCACAGCCAGATGTTTCACTATGAGATGATCCGTATCTGTCAACGGCAGCGCCGGAAAACGAAAAGAAGCCTGAAGTTCTACCTGCTCCGGCGCTTCCATTTTATCCATTCGTTCTAACTGCTTTCTTCGTCCCCTGGCCATTTTTGATTTTCTTCCGGCAATGTTTTTTCTGATGAATTCTTCGGTCTCCCTGATTTTCTTCTGCTGTGCCGCATACTGGCGGATATACTCTTCTCTCAACAGTGTTTTCTTTTTAAGAAATTCCGAATAGGTTCCATGATATTTCATGATCGTCCCATTATCAATATCGCAGATACAGTCAGAGATTCTTTCCAAAAACTCATAATCATGGGACACCACCAAAAATGCATTTTCCAGCTCTGAAAGATAGTCTGCCAACCAGGTGACATGTTCTTTATCAAGAAAATTAGTCGGCTCATCCAACAACAGTACATCCGGCTTCTGAAGCAGTAACTTCGCCAGAATAACTTTCGCCCTCTGACCTCCGCTCATCTTTGCCACCGGCCGTTCCATCCCGATGGTCCTCAGACCCAGTCCTTCCGCTACCCGTTCCATGGCAGTATCTATCCCGTAAAAATCTTTGGTCTCCAACCGCTGCTGACACTCCGCCGCCAATTGCAGCCATTTTTCGCTGTCATTGGAGGATTCCGAAGCTTTCTCATAGTATTTCATCATTTTCTCTTCTGTCTGATACAAGTTTTCAAAAGCCGACCGCAAAAACTCTTTCACAGTAAGCGTCCCCTTAATCTCCGCATATTGATCCAGATAACCAATGGTGATATCCGGCTGCCACCACACCCGCCCTTCATCCGGCAAAATCTGTCCGGTACATATTTTGATAAGAGTGCTTTTTCCTGTGCCATTTGGCCCTACGACCCCCATATGCTCCCCTTTATTTAATGTCAGCGCCGTATTTCTATACAATACATTTTCTCCAAAAGAATGGGTAAGTCCCTTTATTTCCAATAAACTCATTTTTCTCAAATCCTTTCCAGATTATTTTTATAAACAATATTCCTGCTTCGCGCGAGCTCGCGTCCCGCAAAACATTTTTTCTTTCATAGAAACACAGTTTTCCATGAAAAAAAGACAGAAAGCCAAATACACAAAATGTATCAGCCTTCTGCCTCCATACATCTATTCCTCAGAGCAGCATTTCTGCCCTCCTGGAATCATCCCATGAGATACGATACACTAAAAAACATACCCCTCTATACAACAAAAGGCCGCAGACAAAACATTGTCCACAGCCTTAAATATTCATTCCAGGATTCTACAACCACAAAATCACTTCTTCGGAAAACAGCGCACTCTATTATGCGCTCTCAAGGGAGTACACGGGCACACTACTCCCCTTGTTTTCCGATGAAATCCTGCCGCGCTCTCTATACGCCATACTCTGTACAATGTTTCATCGGATGGAATTGTACAGAGTTAAGTTTCTCTTTAATCTGATCTGTATAATAAATACCCATGGCGGGTTCTCCTTTTCCCAGTAAATCTTTCCAAACTACCCCGGCTTCAACAAATTCCTGCCGCAAAATATAAAAATATATACGCAGATAAGAACTTGTATGACAACCACGCCGGAATGGTGCTGTTATATTTTCAGATAATACAGGAAGAAAGAAAATATGTCAATGTAGAGAAAACTTTTAATTTTATTATCTCCCGCAATACACCTTAATCGCCTCCGCAGCAAACCGTGCGGTACCTTCCCCACCAGCCTTATCTATGTTTGCCGTAAATTCGCCGTTAGCCGCGTACATTTCTCCGAGGCTGGAAAGGATTTCATTGGAGCATTGATAAAAATGTTCCGAAATGTATTCCTGCAGTTTCTTTACCTGCTCCTGAACCTCCTGTTCCTCCGGGCTGTGCCCTTTCATCTCGCCAAACTCCGCAAAGAGCTGTATAAAATTCTGTATGATCTCCTTAATCTCTTTTAGAGGAAATTCCAATTCCCGAAACAATAGAATCTGCTGCAATGTCTCAAGGGCCGCATCGTCATACAGCCGATAACCGGATTCTGTATATCCCGTCGGATGCAGCAATCCAATCTTATCGTAATATTGCAGGGTGCGTATACTCACTCCGGCCAGCCGGCTGGCCTCCTTTATTGTCATCATTTTCCTTTTCTCCTTCCGTGTGATCATAGCATAAACTATAACGCATCGTAGGAGTCAATACCTATTTTATTTTTTGTTCTGGTTTTCATCTTTCTATACTTCTTTTCATTCTTCTGTACGATTTTTCATTTTTCGCATTATTTCATTATCAACGAAACAATTGTCATAACAGCCCAGGCCAGAAACAGAAAGCCATCAAACTTTGCCAGAACATCCAGCACCCTGTTATACATTTTCTCTCCCGCAAACAACACTTTGCAATTCAAAATAGAAAATGTAAGAATCAGCAGCGAGTAGCTGGAAATATTATTCTGATTCCCGATATAAAGCGCCCGTCCGTACCCGATCCAGAAAAGCGGCAGGACAATCAATGTTATTATCTGAAATATCTTTTCACCTTTCTGCCTGTTAATGACTTCCATTTTCTTATCCATTCTTTTATCCGTCATGCTATTACTCCTCTCCTCTAAACAATGCCACAAATCCAGCTTCATCCGGGCTGTCTGCCACCATGTCCGCTCCGCTTCGAAGAACCTTATATGCGATCGCAAGATCCGCGCCCGATAAGGTCAGATTAACCAATGCAGTAAGCAGCGATACTGTTCCCGGACAGATAACGAGATAGATAAAACTTCCGCTTCCCAGCACGGCAAAAGGCAGCAAAGTTCCTGTAAGGTACGCCCGCACTATAAGCACCGCTCTGCAGGTACACATGGGCATTCCATGGCAAAATATCATGGAAATCTGCCCTCTGTTAAGCCGTCCGCCCCATTTCCATCCAAGACCATGAAGCGCCTCATGAACCGGAAGGCTCACCGCTGCTGCCGCCAGAAGAATGATTCCTGTGTGATCAAGCAGCACCGCCCGTTCCAGCAGAAAAGTGCGGTACATACCTCCGGCCAGAAGCAGAAACGGGAGTGCAAACAGGATTCCCTGCAGATATGTCTGTCTGCCGCTCATGGTATAGGTTCTAACGTGCCATCCGTTTTCCTGTAAATAATTAGTTTCCTGTAAATCCTTCATCTTTTTATCAGTTATCATAATCCGCCCGATTGCCATAAGCCATTCCTTTCCTTTCGCTTTATAACTTTTTCAGCGTCTCCAGCACAGCATCCAGATTGGTTCGGTGCCAGTTCTCTACTTTAAGGAATCCGGAAGCAGCCGCACCGGTGTTTAAAACACTCATGCCTGCGGCCAGGGTTCCGGAGGAACGGAACTCGCTCAGCTCTTTTTGCTAAACGGCACCAGCACCAAAGAATTCTCACACATCTGCAAAACAAAAAATTCATTGGAGAAAAAACGGGTGATTTTCTCACTGAGATTAGCCGGGGCGTAAGTCACGATAATAGCACGCCCTTCCATTGGGTTATATCCTGCTTCTTTTAAAATAGTATTGATTTTCTTTTCGGTTGCCATCTTTTTGTCCCCCTTTGTTTTGTTGCCCTGAGTATATCAGAACAAAGGAGAGTACGACCGATTCTTTCGCCAACGGTCTTTTTCACTTCGCCAACGGTTACCACAACCACGAAAAAAGCCGCCGCGAAAATCTTTTCGCAGGCAGCTCGCTCAATTCTTTTTCTGATATTCACTTTTTGCTTTGCGGGACAGCAGGCAGGTCTCACCGTTGTCAAGTTCCACCAGCTGCTCTTTCAGATGCACTGCCCGGATGCGGGAGCGGTTGACCAGAAAGCTCCGGTGGCAGCGCCAGAAATTCTCTCCCAACTCCTCTGCAAAATGATCCAGACTGCTGTTGAATTCCAGCAGTTCTTCGTCCAGATGCAGCTGAAGAGTATGCCGGCGTCCCACAGCTTCAAAGTAAAGGATGCTATCCACGGGGATATGCCGCACAGTGTCGAGAATCTTTATGGTACAGTAATTTCCCTGCCCGGGCCGCTGGGCTTCTATCCTCTCCTGGATGCTTTCAAGACATTTCTGCACCCGAAGGGTCATTGAGTCCGTGTCTCCTTTTACAATATAGTCCAGAGCCTCCAGCCGCAGGCGGAAGGTCTCAAATGCCAGGTCTCCGTGAGCGGTGATAAATACGATAAATCCCCGCGGGTCATACTGCCGCAGTTTCTGTGCCAGCTCCAGCCCGCTGATTCTGCCCGGAAAGTCAATATCCAGAAAATAAATGGCCGGCACAGCATTTTCCTTCTGCCTCGCCAGAAGAATCTCCGGATCATCCACCGCATGAACCGGCCCCATATCATTGTCAAGAATCATAATCTGCTGTGACACAATATGCGTAAGCTTCTCCCGAACCGGCTCTTCATCATCACAAATGTATACAGGTATCATTGTTTTCTCCTTATATTTCTACACCGCAGGAATATGCAGCTCCTGCACAAACATATCATCTTTCAGATACGTGCGCGTGGCGCACCCTTTATACCGGCTTACAATCTTACGGTAGCTGGAAAGGCCGGTGCCGTGACCCTTGCCCTTCGTCGTGTAGCCTTTTCGGGTCAGCGCCGACAGATTCGGCGCTGCGTCATAATTATTGGCGATAGCCAGATACAGTTCCTTCTCTTCCTGAAGCAGCACAATCCGCACCAGACCATCCTGACCGGCGGCCGCTTCCACAGCGTTATCCAGCAGAATCCCCACGCACCGCAGCAGATCATTCACGTCCATACTCTGCTCTTCACGCACGGGATGGAGCACCTCCAGCACCGCCCGTACATTTTCCTGCCGCATCTTTGCCAGCTTCGTGGTCAGAAGACTTCGCAGCGGATACATGCCGACGTTATTAAGACCGTCCATCTGCGCAATCTCACTGCCCAGCTTCTCATCAAAATAACTGCTGGTCTTCTTCATAAACTCCTGAATCCCTGCCAGATCTCCTTCCTGCGCCTGGAGGGTCAGTCCGGAAAACAGATTGGTGACATCATGACGAAACGCCCGGATTTCCTGCTGCAGTTCTTCCAGCAGAGCCATGTGAGCCTGCTGCTGCAGAATGGTCTCCTCCTGTGCCTTAATCCTGTCCTGACCTGCCACATACATGGCGGTAAACTGCATCAAAAACAACCCTGCTACGATCAGTGCGAAGAAAAACATGGCGTAGCCCGCATCCGGCGCCGCATCGGGCGAGATCAGTCCGATCACCGGAAGCGTACACATGAGGGCGTAGCTCACCAACAGCGTCAGAACCGCCCTTGCCCGGCTGCGGAACATCGCCGAAAAATAACGGTAAAACTCTGATTTGCGCAGTATCAGCGCCGCCAGGCACGCCAGCCCGAAAAGAACCGTATACGGAACATAAAAATGTATAAAAACAAGAAAATGCTGCCGGTCAAAGAGCGGGCTGTAAGTCTGCACCGCATCGGTAATCACTGAACCGGCTGTCAGAATAATAAATGTACTGAGAACCGCCGCCGTCAGCGTGTGCAGAAAGGGCAGGCGGTACGCCCTGCACAGCAGCCCTCCCAGTATAATGGCGGTAACAGTATAACAAAACAGATCATAGATAGAATAAGAAATAATCTCCGGATTAATGCCCATGACATATAAAAGCAGCTGAACTCCCAGCACAAGCCCCTGCACCGCAAAGGAACAGCCCCAGAACATCGCCAGATAGCCCCACCGGATTTTCCTTCCCAGAATACCCACGGCGAGCACAAACAACGCAAAAGCAGTAAAAGAAAATGTATAGCCCACTGAAAACAGACGAAATGCCAAACTCATAATTTTCTTCCCCTTAGAATAAAACTTACAGTCTGAACTGCATTTTCCAGTATAACAGATGTTGGAATATTGTAAAAGATGATTTTTCCCATTGAATAAAAACAGGTTTTGCTATGTCAAAGTACTTTTTTATTCAAACCTCCCTATCCCTTCCGTGATCTGCCTTGTCTTCCAGGATTTCAGTATTCCAAAGGAAAGAGCCACGCAGATTGCCAGCACACACGCCGCCACCAGGGCAAATTCCGCGTAGGCGAAGTGGAATCCATGACCGAACGCTCGCATATCTGATATACGGTACAGGTATCTCAGCACCGGATGGGAAAGCAGGAAGGCTGCCAGAACAGCCGCCGCTCCCAATATCACATTTTCAAACAGCATTACTTTCCTTGTCATTGCCACGCTCATGCCGACGGCGCGCAGCATACAGATCTCCTTTGTTCGTTTTTGCATCCGGTATCTGAAGTTGTTCATTACATTTATCATGACCAGCATCAATGTAATGGCTGATATACCATAAATGTACACCATCTGCTTGTGGTAAAACATTTCATTCTGCTCTATCTCCGCGATGAGGCTGCGGGTTGATATGTTGGAATCCTGGCTGCCAATCCGAATGAGCTGTTGTTCGAGAATGTTCTGCTGCCGCGTGGTCAGACCTGTGTTTCCGTCACAATACATACATTGAATCCCGCCCTCCGGCGCCATCTGCTGTATGTACCGGTCGCCGGTGATCAGCAGCGGATACATGGTTCTGTTGCACTCAAACATATACGGAAAGGATACGATTGCTTTCACCTTGTAAGTCTTATAAATGTACTCCGCATCGTGGTCTTTGAGCGCCTCGTACTCGCCGGAGCTTGTCTGCAGATCCTTTCGGTATTTTACAGTAATCTCATCGCCCGGGTGGTAGTCCATCAGAGGCGTGCCTTCTTTGTAATATCCGGGCAGATCATTATTTTGAGTGTCATCCATGCGGAGCACTGACAGAATCACTTCATCGTCCTCCAGATCATCCGGGGCGAACTCGCCCTCGATCACATATTTTTGCAGGGCGTTGAGTGCCTCCGCATTGTATCCCAGCAGCATGGACTGATAAACCTGATTGGTTCCATCGTATCCGCTTTTGCCGTATCCATATATCTCTTTCAATCTTTCATTGTACTCATCGTAGTACGCATCTTTTCTTTGCACATCACCTTTGTCAACGACACGAATCGGGAAGCCCGAACTGGTTTTTACCGACCGTATTCCTTCCAGATTCCTGATTTTCTCTGCATTTTCTCTCGAGATTCCCTCTTCCACATTATTAAAATGCAGCATGGTCAGCGCGTACTCCCCGTTCAAATAGTACATTTCCTTCGTATCTTCCCGGTATAGTTCCAAAGTCTTTGCCCGGTAAGCCAGTCCTGTGAACAGCGTGACTCCGAGGCAGATGGTCAGAACGGCGAAACCGCTTGTTTTTAAGTCTCTGAAAATATACTTGCAGCTCAGCCGGAATAATGTTCCCGTTTTGTTGTCTTTCTGGCGGATTGGGAAAAGCCGCTTTCCGTTCTCTGTTTCTTTTCCCGATATGGTATTAATGACCGAATTGGCCGTAACCTTTCTTCCGAATCGATATCCGATTACGCTGATCAGAGCAAATGTAATGACAACGCACAGAAGAATCGGCCACACCGGTATCACCAGCCGGAAACGTACCGCCTCGCCCAAAAGATATACTTCCAGGTCTCTGTCGCCCGATGCCAACATGACCAGCCAGGCAGCGAAAATGCCGCACAATATTCCCACCGGCACACTGATCCGGTAAATATCAAATAATTCCAGCAGCAGCATTTTACAAAGCTGTCCTCTTTTCATGCCGATGGCTCTCAGTATTCCATACTGCTGCGTTCTCGACAACACCGTGATGCGGTAGACGCCATAAAACACAACCATGCAGATCAGCAAGAGCACGCTGATCAGCCCTGCGTCCATCAGATATAACTCCCGCAGATTTTCTCTTGCCGGACATTCTTTTATCTGGTTTCTGCCGACTCCCAGCACTTCTCTCAATTCTTCAACTTTGCTTTCGTAATTCACGGAATCCTGAAATCCCATGTAAATAAGATACGAATCTGTGCTGCCTGCGTCCATGGCAGTATACAGATTTAAGGTTCCGTATTTTTTATTTCCGTAGATATCCGACAAAATTCCTGTCAGGACAAATCTCTTTTCTTCTCCTGTCTCCTCATCCGTGATAAAGATTTCCTGATTGATGACGGGCTCGATGCCGAGATTCAGGAGCACCCATCTTTCCGCCGCGATTTCCCCGGATTGCTGCGGCAGCCTGCCCTCCGTCAGCTTCGCCATCATTGTAATCGCTGCATCATCATTTCTTGTGAGAAATACATTTTGTTCATTACATTTGTAAAGGTCATACGTACCCTGCTGCAGCGCCGTCCACTGAATGTCCGGGTCTTTTCGCAGCAGATCAACCTGCGCCTGGGACAGCCCGTCCACATAGCAGTCCGACGGGGTAAACTCCGCTTTCAACTGTACATTTTCTATCTTGTGATTGGTGTGCAGCAAAGTCAGCAGCACCGTCAACAGCATAAATGTCAACGCAAAACTGAAAAAAACGGCCAGCGTATTTTTCTTGTAATTCCTTATGAAATGTTTATGCAGTCTGATATCTTTTCCATCCCCAAACATCCGTCTCACCTACCTTGTGACCAGCTGCCCGTCTTCTATTCTCAGAATCCGGTCCGCCAGCTGCGCGATTTCTTCATTGTGCGTGATCATGATGATCGTCTGATTGAATCTACTGCCGGTGATTTTCAACAGACCCAACACGTCCTGGCTGGTTCTGGAATCGAGGTTTCCCGTGGGCTCGTCGGCCAAAACCAGAGCCGGTTTCGTTGCCAGCGCCCTCGCGATGGCCACCCTCTGCTGCTGCCCTCCTGACAGCTGATTGGGAAGACATTTTAATTTCTTATCAATGCCCAGCAGCTGCGTGACTTCCAGTACATACTTTTCGTCCACTTTTCTGCCATCCAGCTTCAGCGGCAGAATAATATTTTCCCAGACGCTGAGCATCTGAATTAAATTATACTGCTGGAAAATAAATCCAATCTTTCTGCGGCGGAACACCGTCAGCTCATCATCGGACAATTCCTGAATTTTTTTCTGATCCACGATAATCTCGCCGCCGGTGGGCACATCCAGCCCTCCGACTATATTCAAAAACGTCGTTTTTCCGCTTCCCGACGAGCCGACGATCGCCACAAATTCTCCCCGTTCCACTGTGAGATTGATGCCATCCAGCGCCCGCACCTGGGTCTCGCCGGCGCCGTATATCTTCCTCAGATTTTTTATCTCTAAAATATTCATCGCGTTTTTTCCCCCTAATAAAAAAATATAGCCTGTATGTTTTCTATACAGACTATACCACATTATTATCACAAACCAGTCTCCACAATCTCTCACTTTTGAGACATTTCCTCTTTCATAAAAAACAGAGAAAATGTACTGCCCTCATCGATTTTTGAAGAGAGTTTGATATATCCATTTTGCGCTCTCATAACCTCTCTTGCCAGGTAGAGACCAATGCCGACGCCGGGGCTGTCGCTCACCGTCTCAGAACGGTAAAATCTTAAGAATACCTTTGCCTGTTCCGCCTCCGGTATCCCCGGCCCGTTGTCCGCAATATCTATTCTGACCAGTGAGGGATACGACTGCACGCGCACCGTCACATTTCCGCCCCGGGGAGTGTATTTGATGGCGTTATCCACAATATTGGCCACTGCCTCAATGGTCCACTTCAGGTCAAAGGCGGCCATCTCACCGGTGTCGGTCACTTCCAATTGTATCTCTTTCTGCGCCGCTATAGCCTGAAACTGATTCCTGACCGCATCAAGAACAGCCTGCAGCGGCTGCTTCCTTACATTAACCCGGATGATTCCTGTCTCCAGCCGGGACAGCTTCACCAGAGATTCAATCAAAAAATCCAGCGTCTCCGCCTGTTCTCCGATGGCCGTCAGTGCATCCCTGATATTTTGTCTGTCCTCCGGATTCTGCGTCTCCGTCCACTCTTCCAGAAGCTGTGAATACAGCATAATGTTCGAGATAGGGATGACTGCCTGATGGGAAATATCTGAGATCTGTTCCTGCATCTGCTCCCGTTCTTTCGTCATCCTGCTGATCTTCCTTTCATGGTCGCAAAGATACCGCCACATATTATTTTCAATCACAGACATACGGGATTCATCCAGATGCTGCTCCTGAAATCTTCCTGAAACCGCATCTTCCAGCATGTCTTCCATACTTCCGGCGAATTTCTTTTCCCGCCTCGTAAAGTAAATGATTACGCCCGCCAGGCCGCAGATCAAAAACAAAATTACGGCTGCCAGCACAGTGATTACAACATTCTCATTCATACCTTCTCCGATTCTTCTGGTTATTCTGGATTATTCTAGTTATTCTAAATTATTCTGGTTATTCTGGATGATTCTGATAATCAGTTTCTCACCCATTTATATCCCACTCCGTACACCGTTTTGATACATTCGGGCTGACTGCCAAGCTTATTCCGAAGCCGGTTCACCACAACGGTGAGGGCATGTTCCTCCACATATTCCGTATCGCCCTGCCAGATGTAATCAATCAGCTGGCTCCGGCTCAGATTCTTTCCCCTGTTTTCCAGCAGACATCTCAGCAGCCGCTGCTCCGTTTTACTCAGTTCCAGGATGTCATTTCCTCTCATGAACTCCATTTTGCCAAAATCAAAACTAAAATCATCGATTTTGTACACGCCCGATGAAGTCTTTCGATCTCTTAACTGTACGCCGACTCTGGCCCGCAGAACCATCAGACTGAACGGTTTCGTGATATAGTCATTGGCGCCCAGCTCCAAGCCGGATACAATATCCATCTCCATCTTATTGGCAGTCAGCAGTATGATCGGCACATCGTCCGTCTTCCGAATCTCCGTCAAAAAGTCCATGCCATTTCCATCCGGCAGATTCACATCCAGTATGATAAGATCTGCAGACTGCTCTTTATATATGTCCGAAGCCGACCGGAGCGAAGAAGCCTGCAGGCAGCGAAACTCGTTCCGCAGAGCCAGCTTAATCCCGTCATTCAGTTTCTTATCGTCTTCAACAATGAGGATTGTTTTCATTTCTTTCGGCGACCTCCCTGCTATGCGGAAGAAGAGCCAGAGTTTTTCTCTGTTACTCTGGCTTCTTCTTATATATTTCGTCCCTGATACTGTACAGTCACAACGTAAACTGTTTTATTCGATTCATCAATTCTGAAGATGGCAATATAATTCTCTATGAGTAATTGCCGGTATCCTTTGCCGGCATATTTCCCTTCGGTCCGTTCTTGATGCGACTGGGGAAAAATTTCTAATTTTTTTAATGCCTCCCAAATCCGGTTCGTCTGTCCTTTCGCATTTTCCGGTGATAATTTTTCCAAAGCAATATAGGCAAAAATATCATTAATTTCCCGAAATGCCTGTTGATTTAATCTGACTCTATACTTATCCATAATATTCTCTATTCAATTTATTAAATGCTTCATCAAGATCAATGGAAACTCCACCTTCTTCCATCTCTTTCTCAGATTCATAGATTGCCTGATCAATACGATTGGTTTTTGCAAATTTATCGTATAATTCACTGCTCATT
The DNA here is from genome assembly GCA_900016875.1 of Eubacteriaceae bacterium CHKCI004. Classification (GTDB taxonomy): domain Bacteria; phylum Bacillota; class Clostridia; order Lachnospirales; family Lachnospiraceae; genus Anaerobutyricum; species Anaerobutyricum stercoris. The sequence goes on from FCNR01000023.1 coordinate 231,415, forward strand.
ACAACTAAATCACTGTATCCGTTTTTAGTAATAAAAATCGGTTCCTGAATTTTATGGGCCATATCAGATATCTCACTTGTATTACGAAGTTCTTTGATTGGCATAATAACCGGCATAATATCAGCTCCTTTCATCTTTTGACATGATTATAGCATAATTATGTCTACAAGTACACTGAATTATGTGCTCTTTTCTCATTACCAATACTCCTGGATTTAAAAAATGATTTTTTCCTATATCGTTCCTATCTTTACCTTATCCTGCTTAACTGCTCCACACAGCCCGACTGGATGGCCGCAATATTTTCTCTTATGACTTCTTCCGGCCAGTCCCACCACCGGAGCCCCAGCAGTTCCTCCACGGTATCCTCGTCGAATCTCCTTCGAATGGTCTTGGCGGGAACGCCTCCCACAATGGTATAAGGCGGCACGTCCTTTGTGACAACCGCCCGGCTGCCGATCACTGCGCCGTCTCCGATGGTCACTCCCGCAAGAATCACCGCCTCATAGCCAATCCACACATCGTTTCCGATGACAATATCTCCTTTATGATCCCATGCGTCTTTCATCTTGTCCCACGGCAGCCCCCATTCCTCAAAAAACAGAGAAAATGTATAGGTAGATAAAGAATCCAGCGTATGATTGGCGCTGTTAAACAGAAACTTCGCTCCGCAGGCAATGGAGCTGAACTTTCCGATGATGAGTTTATCTCCATTGATCGGGTAGTGATATAACACATTATTTTGCTGAAATCCCCGCGGGTCGTGGACGAAATCATTGTATACTGTATAATCGCCCACCTGGATATTTGGATTCGTGATGACATTTTTCAGATAAATGGTCTGGGTGTCTCCGGTTCTTGGGTAAATTTTGTCTGGCATAGCCATGTTTCTTCATCCTTTCTTTCCTGGTGCTGAATTATAGGATACATGGCTATTTTACTTTTCAGAAAATATACTTTCAATCCACAGAACGCTGCTGTATTGTTTAGTAGATGTAATAACAGATTATTTGATTTTCTCTAATTCTGCTATCAGGACAGGCAACTCTTCAAAAACAACATCTGCAATAATGTTCCAATTCGTGCCATCGTAATCGTGAACCAGGCGATGCCTAAGCCCTGAAATCATCAACCAGGGAATTTTATCATACGTCTTTTTATAATTATCAGACAAATTATAAACATGTTCGCCAATATTGTATAGAGGAGTTGTTACAAGCCACTGTAACGGAATGCTCGTAAGCAATTCTTCCTTCTTGATATTGTTTTCTACAATATAATTGTGTAGTTTTACCGCATTTTCATAAATCTTTTTAATGCTCTGCTCATCTGAATATTTCATGCTACGCGAAGCCTCTCTTTCATGATTGTCTTATAAAACTCACTGTCTTGATTGATTTCGTTTATTTCAAACACATCCACATTTTTATTTAGAATTGCACGCAATTCTTCTGCAAGTGAAAAAATCATTGTAAGCTTGAAATTTCGTCCGCCAAATACAAGAAAATCCAAATCACTGTTTTGATTCGCCTCATTTCTCGCATAAGAACCAAACAAATAAATTTCATCTACATTATATTTTTCTGCGATAGGCTTTACTAACGCTTTGATATCAGTTATCGTAAAAATTTTGTCATTCATTTTCTGAAATCCTTTCTTGTAATTCAACACTTCAGTCATAACAGTTAAACGCCAACCTATCTTTCATGATTGTTTGCGGCAATTTTCGTTTTCCCTACCGCTTTCTTTGCTCTTCTTCTGTTTCTTTTGATAAATAATCTTTCTGATAGCAGAAGTTGAAAGGCTGTACCGGTCAGCCAGCTCTTCCACAGAATCGCCCTGGCGGTATTCTGATATAATCTTTCCGTTGCGTTTCTCAAGTTCCTCCCGATAACCGGACAATTCGCCCCAGGCCTTGTGCTGCTCTTCCCTGGCAGGTACATAAATGTATCCCGCCTGAACATATTTCTGCAGCTCCTCGACCAACTCATCAGGAAGAATTACATTTGCATTGATATATTTCATATGCAGGCTCCTTCCCCGATTGATCATTCAGGAAGCAAAGCCAGTCATATGCAAGCGACTATTCGGGCTCTCTCCACGCAAATGTCGCTCTTTTCACTGGCTTTGCGTGGAGCCATGCATCGTTTTTTCGTTTTTTATTTCGGCACATTTTTATCACCTTTGTCTGTTAATTCTTTCTGGCAGATATTTTTTATCTTGCCCCGAGTATACCAAAAAACACTCTCGAATTCAACGTAGCAACTGGTCTGTATCATCATACTGAAATCAAAAAGGACATCCCCAAAAACGTTTCCGATGATATTTCCGTACCAGCAGCTAAGAATTGCTGCCCGAAAAAATAAGTACTATCTCTTTCCTCAGCCTGCACTTTCGTAAATCAGTTTCCGGGATACTTCTCACTCTTCCGTCGTCGATTAATTTTAAATAGTCTTTTTGCGACAGATGAAGCTTTTTTCTTATGATGGAAGCAACTCTGATATTTATTGAATGTTTACTTTTAATTTCCAGCATCACTTCTTCATCGGGAGAAAATGTATCGCCGATTACATGATACACAGACAAACCTGTTTCCACTTTGTTTCGCCTGAGAAAGTCCGAATCCACAGATATTTGCCTGGCGAGGGCTTCGTCATTTCCGTAAAAAGCTTCCAGCAGTTCCGGTTTTATGGCCTGTGGGGAACCCAACCGAATACTCTTTTACGAAAGAAATATGAGCCGGGATGATTTTTCAACCATACCGGCTCATGATTATTTACTATGTTCTTTTTTCAACTGCCTGATGATCCGCTGAATACTTTTCAAAGACAGAAAATATTTATCGGCCAGCGCCTCCATTCTCTGTCCAGCAAGATATTCCACATATATCTGCTCGTTTCGGTCATGCAGCTCCTGACGGGTTGTGGTGGTCTCTCCCCAGCCTTTTTTATTGTCCGAAGCCCTGGGAATATATATAAATTCCCCGTCCACATATTCCTGCACTTTCCGCAGCAGCTCTTCCGGCAGAACGTGTGCTGCTTTTTTGTAGCTCATCTTGCTCTCCTTCGTCATTTTTACGGGAACAGCAAGGCATATCGCAACACATATTTTATTTTCATTGCGCTTAGCCTTGCTCACGCAATCATAACGATAGGATTAAGCATAAAAACATTCCTCCTTTTCGTGGTTTCCCATGTGATTTCCTATTATATTGTAAAATAGCATAGAACAGGAGGAAACCTCAACTTTATTTACGAGATGAAATTGAGACTTCCTATAAAAATTGACACACGCTATTTTATCGGCAATAATTCTATTTTTGTATGTCGAAATCCACGTCCTTTTTTGCTGTTACTGGAAATTTTATTTTTTCCTTATATACTCTATGTTTTGCAGAAGTCAGCGAAACTTAGCAGAACTTAAAATTTATTTTATTTTCAATTATTTAGTATAAAAATGGTGTTGAAAATCTGAAAAATTAACGCTTTTTCAGCGTTCTTAAATCTTTTTCTCTAAAATAATCTTGTATCCAAATACTCAAACAAAACTTAGCGAAACTTAAATCATGCCCAATAGGGGATATATTTTTTGTATCTAGGTGCTGTATCAGGATCCATTACTTTAATAAGGCCATTTTCAACAGTATTAGTAATAATCCTTGATGCTTTGGACTTTTCTTTTTCCTTTAAGCCAAAAATCTTACGTATATCGGCATTTGAAATTCCTTCAAAATTAACATATGCCACATTTATGCATAAATCCAGCAATATTTTCGTTCCGTGATATAGGTACAGAATCTACAATACGATCAATTGCCACTAACGGTGCTCCAGCATTAGAAAACTCAATTCTATTCTTAAACACTTCAACCATTGGATTTGTTCCTCTCTGTTGAAAGTCCTGATGTATCATCGCATTCGCCAACATTTCACGAATCGCAATTTCAGGAAAACTGACAATAGATTTTCTGGTAGCCTCTACAATAACCTCTTCTTGAGGAATAATGGTCATAATATACTGAACTATTTCCTCATGTGAAAATGCATAACCAGCAGAAAATTCCTTCTCCCTGATTGCATCCAGTCTTGAATTCTCCTTATAACATATGACTCGCACGGAGCGTCTATGCAAGGATTCAAATTTCTTCAAATCTTTTGCAATCATCAAAGCCCCTATATTTGTAATATCCCATGTACCTGCATCATTTCTTTGGATAAATTTTTCATGCTGTAAGTCTTCCAAGACTTTATCTCTGTTTCTTGGAATTGGCATTTCAAGCTTATCATAATATTTAGAATAATCCAGCAGTGATATCATCTCATCTTCTTCTAAACCTCCCATTGCAATCCGCAATTCATAAGGTGTAGAATCAAATGTCCTCCATAGTTCTCGTTCTTTATCAGGATATTCTTTCAAATTCTTTTTATTTGTTCCAATCCGTATATATTCAACTCCTGAAAATCGAACTGGTTGCTTTTCGGCACACGGAATCTCCATCAGCACAACTATTCCTTCATCCATTGGAATCTCAAAAAAATGGAAATTAATCCTCGGTGAAAGCATTCTGGAAAGCCATGCTTCTAATTCCTCACTTCCCTTTTTCATTTTTCGATATTGAAATTCAGTTCCTACAATTTTATGAGTTTCATCATCTATTCCCCAAACCAAATATGCTTTGGGCCTTTCACATAATGCAGCCGAATTACTAAGAGCAGAAATATATTCACCAATCATCTGAGGCTGTTTGTTATTACATTTAAATTCAACCCACTCTGTCTCATCCGGCAGCTTAGCAAGCTCCCGTACAAGACTTTTTAAGTATTCTATTGATCTTGCTGCCATCAAATCACCCTTTCTCCGTATTACAATCTCCAGTCCGCGAACTTTTCTTATCTATTTATTATAATAAAAGGCTTTCTATGATTTATTATTTTATCACAGAAAACCTTTATTTTAATCAAAATTCATTATTTATAGCAATTTTATCCCCGCTTTTATACACCCTGTACTCCACCTGAAAATACGGCTCTTCCCCGTATACCGGCACCAGCACCTCGCTGCTGCTGTACTGAGCCTGGCGAAATTCGTAGCCACAGCATTGGAAGGCGGCCTCCACGGTGATTCCCGCTTCCGAAAATGTAAAGTCCTGAAATGTGTCGGCGCTTTCTTTGATTCGCCTGTAAAGCAGAGATGGCGGGGCAGCGGTCAGATTATAGCTATCCTGCGCGCAGATAAAAGACAGCGCTGTCAGCGCCATCAAATCTCCGTAAGATGCAATTTCTATGTTTTCATTCTTATATTCTGCGGAAAAGGAAACTCCTGTCAGCACGCCGTCCATTTCCTCAAAATGGAGCTGCGGGAGAGCGGCATAAGCGTTGGCTGTATTGACAATATAGGTTCCTCCGTTCCTTTTCTCCCATGTTCCGCTGTCGGTCAGCCGCAGGCTGGAATCTCCATCCGGTGTCAGATAGAATTCCGGCAGGTTCAGCTGACGGTCTGTCTGATAAAATGTCTGCATCTCGTTGAAGTTCTCAGCATACTGGGCCGCGCTTATATTTCCTCTGTTTTTCGGGATTGCACCTGCCTGCCATATGTAAAATGTCGCTCCGGTCAGCAGCATCATGAGAAAGACTGCACCGACTGCTTTTGCCGGCGCATATCGCCGGTTCAGCCAGAGTACATTTTCTTCTTCCCATTCCATGTTTTCTCCCACCCTGCAATCCCGGTACGATTTATATTCCCGGATGAGCCGGTACACCGGAATATGGAAACCGGAACCTTTGCCCAGCACCAGCCACGTTCTTTGAAAGGCTTCTCTCCAGGTGAGGCGCGCGCCGCTTTCCGCTGACACCCTGAGGCCGAACAATATTTTCCCCGGAGTTATGCCGAAGCACGAGAGCAGCGTGGGCTCAATCAACAGCAGGATGCAGGCAGTCATGATTAATTCCACAACCCAGCCCAGCCAGCTCATTTCCATAATATTGATATGAAAGAAGCATGCAAGAACCGCATCCCACAAAAGCGCATAGATGCTCTCGTCAATCATGCGGGCAAAGTACCGGCGCCACGGCGCGGTCACCTTTGGCACCGAGTCCTCTTTCAGTTCCGGCGGGACTTCCGATAAAGAGTGGTTCAGCATATCAAGATAGTGCTGTGCGTCAAAACTGCGGTAAGACGCCTGCGCGCCGCACAGCTGCTCGCAGATGAATCTGGACTGTTCCAGATCCTGATTTTTTTCTTTTAATTTTATCAAATGTGCCGGCAGCAGCTCGGTCAGCTCAAAGACGTTTTCATTTAACGCCTTGATATCCTCAAGGCTGATATGAATAGACCGAAGAAGCCGGATACGTTTTAACGTTTCCACGTCTTCTTCTGTATAATCCCTGTATCCGTTGGATTTTCTCTGCGGAGAAAGAAGTCCCTCTTTCTCATAAAATCGGATATTGGCCCTTGTCATTCCTGACAATTCTTCCACCTCTTTGATCTTCATATGACATTTCCTCCTGTATATGATATCCGATTATAAAGGATAAAGGGACTTTACAGTCAAGTACCTATCGCAGCCTCTACTTCTCCGCGATCTTCCTTGCCACATAGACACCGCTGGCTGATGCATGGGACAGGGAGTGGGTCACGCCGCTTCCGTCTCCGATCACATAGAACCCTTTGTGCGTCGTCTCCAGATTCTCATCAAGTTGTACTTCCATATTGTAGAACTTCACTTCCACACCGTAGAGCAGCGTATCATCATTCGCCGTTCCCGGCGCGATCTTGTCGAGCGCATACACCATCTCAATGATACCGTCAAGGATACGTTTCGGCAGTACCAGACTCAGATCTCCGGGCTCCGCTGAAAGTGTAGGGCGCACAAATCCTTCTTCAATCCTCTTTGCCGTACTTCTCCTGCCGCGGATCAGATCGCCAAATCTCTGAACAAGCACTCCGCCGCCCAGCATATTGGAAAGCCGTGCAATGCTTTCACCGTATCCGTTACTGTCCTTAAAAGGCTCAGAGAAATGCTTTTCCACCAGAAGGGCGAAGTTTGTATTCTCCGTCTGCTTTGCAGGATCTTCATAGCTGTGCCCGTTTACAGTCACAATCCCGTTGGTATTCTCATTTACAACAATACCGTAAGGATTCATACAGAACGTCCTTACCTTGTCCTCAAACTTTTCCGTGCGGTACACGATCTTGCTCTCATAGAGCTCATCGGTCAGATGTGAGAAGATCACAGCAGGAAGTTCAACTCTCACGCCTAGATCCACCCGGTTTGACTTCGTCGAGATGTTCAGCCTTTCACAGATTTTCTCCATCCATTTGCTTCCGCTCCTGCCTACTGAGACGATACACTTGTCACACTCATAAACCGTATCCCCGCATATCACCCGGTAACCGTCGCCGCTGGCCTCCAGATCATCCACATAGCTGTTAAAATGAAACTCAATCTTCTCTTTCAGTTCAGCGTACATATTTTCCAGTACGACATAATTGATGTCCGTACCCAGATGACGTACCGATGCATCCAGCAGTTTCAGTTTGTTTTGCATACACAGTTTCTTGAACTTCGTACCCGCAGTGGAGTACATCTTTGTACCCTCTCCGCCGTAGCGCACATTGATCTCATCCACATAGTGCATCAGATCAATGGCTGTGCTTTTTCCGATATATTCATAGAGCGTACCGCCAAAATCATTGGTAATATTATATTTTCCATCCGAAAATGCACCTGCTCCGCCAAAACCACTCATAATCGCACATGTTTTACAATTGACACAGCTCTTTATTTTCTTCCCGTCAATGGGGCATCTTCTTTTCTCGAGAGGATTTCCTGACTCAAATACTGCTACTTTCAGTTCCGGCGCTTTCTGCATCAGCTCATACGCCGCAAATATCCCGCCAGGTCCCGCCCCGATTATGATTACGTCATATCTGTTCATAGTGACTCTTTCCTTCCTTATACTTTAGCAAATGTAACACACTCTGCGAAAGAGTTGTCATCTGCCTCTTTTGTTGAAAATGAGTTATTCAACTCCTTATTATATACAGGTATTTCTACCCTTAACCATAATATAGCATACCTGCAAAGCTTTTTCGACGTTTCTTGCAACCCAGATCACATATTTGGCTTTCGCAATTGGTAGCCTTTTTTATTGCATCAATTTTACTTTTTCTGGACATAAAACACCCCCAAGTAGGTTTTTCTATTTTTGTATCCTACTTGAGGGTATCATATCAAAACGGGGAATTCAAACTGTAGACACCTATGTATACAGATGTCTTAGCATGTATAAATACCTGTATCATGTTTTTCGATATTGAGATATTCCTGCCCCGGCTTAGGCAGATTCATTTTTTATGTAGTACCAGATTAGGAATCGCCTGTTTTGTATGATAACAGTAAAGCCTTTCTCCGTGAGCACATACATTCCGAAATCCAGTCAGTACGATTAGAATCTTCGACAACTGACTTTCATTAATCCCATCAAAATTTATGGAAATTTTTGCCTGAATATCGTATCTGGACAGCACGTAAAATTTGGAAATATTTCCAAAGGTCAGGGCGTTAATCAATACCCACAATGGTACATTCCCGTACTTCGTACTAGCGTGATTAATGTAATGATAATCCGTGTTTCCTTCTGTATACCTCTTAAGGATTTTAATCAGTCTGTCGACTTAAATCCAATCAACCCCCGTTGCAATCCTCCGCTGCCAAAAAACAGACACCAATGCATTTACGCATCAGCAGCTTCCGATTTAAGTTCCATGTATTTTGGGTTGCTAAGGAGGCACACAGTCTCCACATGTGTCGGCAGTCCCTGGGGAACATATTTCCCCAGCCCCGTTACTGCCTGATGAGCACATTTTTTCTGATACATTTCTTTCCAAAATATCTTTATTTTCCAGCTCCATTATGACACCTTTTTCCCTTTCTGATTTGCTTTATAGTCTGCTTTTGCATCGTCCACTTTCAAGTCCTGATTACATTTCAGAACAAAAGTCAGTTTATATGGAGAAGGATCGCCGTTTTCATCATAGCCACCGACAATTACCTTTTCCACGATGCTTTCAAACACGATACGGTCAAATTCATCCAGGATATCTTCATTTTCCAGTGTCTTCCGAAGCTGTTCCATACGCTTGCTTATATTCTTTTGCTGTCCGATATTTTCTTCCAGATAAGCCTTTTCTTCTGTCATCTGATGAAGTTTCCGCTGAAAACTCAGCTTCTTTTCATCATAGTCTTCCTGCTCTATTTTACCATCAATCAACAGATCTGTTAACCTGCTTTTTTTCGTTTCAATACTGGATATATCCTTCTCCAGCTGCTTTACCCGTTTTAATTCAGTATCATCTTTCAAGACATCTTCAATGGTACACAATACGGAATCCAGAACATCATCAAAGTTATCTGCCAACAGTCGGAATGCATCCAGAAATGCATTTTCAATAATTACTTCATCAATCGCTTTACAATTGGGACAATTACTGATTCCATTCTTGGTTGCATTCATGCACTGCCAGACTGGTTTTTTCGTTGTAGTCGTCTGGTGTCTTGTTCTGCGGGAAAGTTTATGACCGCAATACCCACACTCCAGCATACTGCTGAATGTAAATTGTCTGGTGTATCGTTCTCTGTTCCCGGTTGTCTCCATCAGCCTTGGTCTTACACGCTTCAGGCGAATTTGCTCTGCCTTATCCCAGATTTCTCTTGAAACAATTGGTTCATGGTGGTCCCTGATATAATACCGCTCCTCTTCCCCCATATTGGCAAGCCGTCTCTTCGATATGGGATCAACCGTAAATGTTTTACCAAGAAGAACATCTCCCTTATATTTCTCATTTTTGATGATTCCCATCACTCCATGCGTATGCCATTCTACAGTTCCACACCTATTTTTGATTCCTAATTCCATCAACCTTCTAGCAATAGTTGAAGTACCGTATCCCTGCAGATACAGATCATAAATCAGACGTACTGTTTCTGCTTCCTGTTCATTCACAGTAATTGTCTTAGTCTCCCGGTCGTAATCATATCCCAGGCATCCATTGAATCCAATCAGTTCGCCCCGCTTCATTTTCATCCGTAATCCCATCTTCACATTCTCCGAAAGGGATTCCACTTCTCCCTGCGAAAGAGAACTAAGGATGGTAAGGAGCATTTCACCATTCATGTCCAGTGTATTAATATTTTCTTTTTCAAATATAACGGCTATATTCCGGTCACGGAGCATACGCACATATTTCAACGTATCCTGTGTATTTCTGGAAAACCGGGAAATGGATTTTGTAAGGATCATATCAATTTTCCCATTCTGACACTCCCTTATCATTTCCTGAAATCCTTCCCGTTTGTCCACTTTCGTTCCGGTGATTGCTTCATCTGCAAAAATACCCGCCAGCACCCATTCTTTGTTTTGACGTATTTTCTCTTCATAATAAGACTTCTGAGATACAAAGCTGCCAAGCTGCTCATCTCCGTCCGTAGACACACGGCAGTATGCCGCAACACGGATACGCTGAACCGGCATCCCCATACTCCGTCTTCCCACACTGTTTGTTGTTGTTTTCGTTGCTTCTAAAATCTGAACTTGTCTCATACCCATAAACTACCTCCATTTCTTTTACCTGCCACATTTTTCTTCTTTTCCATCTGACTTGTTTCTTATTTTGCAATATGATTTTATCTAAAATAATAAATGTGAACGAATGTTGCATTGCTGTGTCTTCCATTGTCTTTCTCAACTTTCTACTTTTTATGCGATTGCCTTCCTTGGATCATCGCTGCGTTCCCCTGCAATCAGATAATTGTCCATCAGCTTCCGTCTGATTCTTTCATATTCTTTTTCTGTCAGAAGTTCCAAACGGAATAACTTTGCAAGCAAAGCTATTTTCTTTACATATTCCAGTTCTTTCCTCATTTCTTCTTCCCCCCCTTTCCTCATGATTTTTCGGCATCACTCCCTTCGATTAAAAATCTTGCATTTGTTTTGGCTTCCATTTGTACTATCTGCTGTCAGTGTTACAACTGACCTCTATCAGACCTGAATCTGAAAACTGGCAGCTTCCTCTAGGGCATACCAGCCGTTGCCGGAGTATCTTCAACGCTCGCCTGCATATAAAATACTACAGGGTCGTGGCATCCTTGTTGGCAGATCATACAGCTCATTTCATTTTCAAGGTTCAAGCATTCGCTTTTATGCGAATTATATTATACTGTCATTATATTTCGCTTTTCTGTTAATGTCAAGCTCGCCATTCGCTTTTTAGCGAATGTTTCTGTTTACAAAACCGCATTATGAGGTTAAAATATTAATATCAATAAGAAAGCAGGGATCTGATATGACGATTGGAGATAAAATAAAAAAAATCCGGACATTCCGAAAAATGACACAGGCTGAACTTGGTACAGCCCTTGGGTGGGGTGAAAAAGGGGCGAATCGTCTTGCCCAATATGAAACCAATTACCGGGTTCCCAAAAAAGAACTGGTAACAGAAATGGCTAAAATCCTGGATGTAAATCCATGGGCACTATACGATGCCACAACAATGGACGCTACTGAATTCATGGAGCTTCTGTTCTGGATAGACGAATTCAATCCGTCTGCAATCAACTTATTCCAAATGGAAACTTATTCCGGAGAAAAATGCAATTCTTCCGAAGATACCGCTGTCCGTTATCACGATAACGATAACTGGCCTGCACATCCACCTGTGGGATTATGGATTAATTATGGGCTTGTCAATAATTTCATGAAAGAATGGGTAATCCGGAAAGAAGAACTCAAATCCGGTAAAATTACAAAAGACGAGTATTTTGAATGGAAAATCAACTGGCCGCAGACCTGTGATGACTGTGGGAAACATGAACCGATGAAGCAGTGGAGAAAATTTTCTGCAGAAGTTAGCGAAACTTAGCAGAACTTAAAATCTCCCCTCATTATGTATTTGACTATTATGGCATTAAAAAGCACTGAAAATCCTAAAATGGTTTTTTCAGTGCTCTTTGCCTCGTATTTTTCAATTTATATATATCAAATAAATCTTAGTTTGTTTGTAATAATCGAATGGTGTTTTCATCTTTCTTGCCATCAAAGAATTTATCAATGACTTTTCCAAACACAGAATCATATCCTGCAATTTCTGCAAACAAGGTCATAGAAGAACAAAGTTTTATTCCATCAATCCACCCCATCACCTGATACGGATTATTATTATCCAGCAAAAGTAAAGCCTGGCTTATTTCTCTGAGTCTTTCTCCAAGAACCGGATGTTTAAGATATTCCGTCGCTTCTTCTATGCTTTCTATCCCATAATATTTTGCTGTGGAACTTTGACCAAGCTGTTTTAGCTGTGGAAATATATACCATATCCAATGACTTTCTTTACGACCATTCTGAATTTCCTTTAATGCATCCACATAACTGTATTCCTGAGCTTCTACAAATCGAGTCAAATTATAATTCATGCCAAAATCTCCCCTTTCATAATGTCCCCTCTCTTTCTAAACCAAAATCCTCATGCAATTTCATTACACCATTCCAAGCAAAGTGGCTGCATTACCAAAAGCAATCTGATCAATATACTCTTTTTCAAAATGCTCGTATAAGTACTGCAATCCATATTTCACACTTGGCGGCCGGAATATTGTTCTATGAGCATCTGAGCCAAGAAATGTGACTCGCTTTTCTTTTACCAATTGTATTGCATTTGCTTTAATGTTTTCGTTTTCTTCATCAAATACACTATATGTATTTATCTGAAACATACATCCATTTCTTTGAAGTTCCTCTATACAGCTGTCATTTCTGAATAATTCTCCGTATCTTTCCACATGTGCCAAAACCGGGACCCAACCTTCCTCTGACAATCGTTCTGTACATTTTATGACTTCCTCTGATTCAACGGACGTTGAAAACTCTGCCAATACATACCGGGTATTATTTAAAGCCGGTATCCTGTGTTCTTTTAGACTTGTCAATATCTCATCAATCACCTGATTACCACACCGAATCTCACATCCAAAATAAATCTCCAGATCCGGCAAATAATTTACTGCCATCTCCTTAAGCTGTAAAAAAAGTGTTTCTACTTCCTGATTTCCACATTCTACAAATGCGCTGCTATGAGGTGTTGCAATTATTTTTCGAATTCCTTGTTCATATGACATGTACAGCAAAGTTTTTGACATGTCCATGTCCCAACTTCCATCATCTACCCCTGGAATGATGTGCATATGAATATCGTACATTTTCATCGGCATTTCCCCCAGACTCTGCTTCATACTCTTCGTGCAATAATACTGGAATCTTGTATTCTCCGAATACCAAATATAATACAAGCAAAATGTCTGCAGGATTCCGAAGAAGCGGCATACCAATATCTGCCGAAGTAATCAAAAACATATCCGCTAAAATTCCCAATACTGTATATAGTAATACGGATGCCATCAAAATTTTTACAAGAGGTTTTTTGCCGGCACCTTTGATTTTCACAATCATCACAATACAATACAGTAGAGTAAGTTCCATGATTATCACAATCAATGCAGGAAGCCAGCCGTTTTGGTACTTAATCCAAAACAGCGGACATTCATATATACTTTCTGAAATCCAGCCATTTTTCAAAAATGACAAATTGCCCAGCCAGACATCTGAGAATAGGGAAATGCGGTATCCGATCCAGTTTATCTCTACCAGATTGTCTGTTGCAACCGATGTAACCGGATTTCTCAAGCTTCCTATGATTTGTAGTATTCTATCATGATCCCAGAAAAGAAATACACAACTCATTACTGGCAATATCCCGTTTATCAGAGAATATTTATGTTTATTCAAATCAGATTGGCCCTGCACTGCAGCTATCCATGACAGAATCCCTATCACCAGCATATATATCATTTCCACAGGATTCCTGCGGAAAAATTCTGACATAACGAGTTTATATTGAATCAACCAAATCCCCACTGTAAAAATTATATAATAAAGAACCACTTCCACTATGTAAGGCAACGGTTTGCTCTTTCTTTTCAATCCCAGCAGTCTTACAGCTAACAAATATGTAAATACAGGCCATAGAGTTAAACACAATCCTTTTACCGTATATCCTAAATCATATCCTAACCATGTCCTAAGTAAACAGTAAAGGATACATTCTGAAATAAAGAGGGTTCCGACATAGATTTTGTTTTTACTGATCTTCCATACAAATACACACAAAAAACCTGACAACAGAAAATAACAAAATCTCAACATGTATTTAGATCCATAACGATTACTGGCCCATGCAATATAAGGATCCGATACCGATGTGCTTTTCAGACTCCAGACATATATCGAAACGCTGATCAAAATAGTGATGACTGCTCCCAATTGGAATAAGCGAGTTTTACCTTGCATCGTACTTTTCATATAAATACTCCCCTCTGCTTTTTGACGAATCACTCTGTTCGCCTTGTTTCTGCTCAATGTTAACAGGTTTTTATAAATGCAAATCCCTGATCATACCAATTTTAGCGTTCATATTCTTCACGAAAACAGACAATATCCTAGCATAAAATAATCTAAAATTAGTGTTTTGTTATTCTGAAGCGCTTTTAGAAAAAACGGCTACATCACCTATATTGCCAGGTTTATAGCCGTTTTTTGTTTTCCATCTGTCAATGGCAGGATTCCCGCTTATTTTAAAAAAATGTTCAACTCTTTCCTGTAAAGATTTATTTTATTCATGTCATTTTCACTGTTTTATTATGCCTGTACATATTCTCCTGTAAGTTCTTCCTGTTCTTTTCTGGTTGCCTGTGTACTTTGCGCCTGAGATGTATGTTCTTCCTGGGCATTATCCGTTACAAGTGCAGCGATTCTTTTCTTGATTTTCTCCCAGAAAGCATCCAGCCTTGGACCGATAGTCTCGTGATACCAAAGGGCTAATCTTTCCTTACCTTCCGTCACCTTATCACTGATTCCGGTTTTTTCGCTGATCCATTTTCCCGCCTCTAAAATAGGGGTTATTATGCTTACGCCGTGAATCATCCCAAAAATACAAGCAGTCACTGTTCCGATGATTCCCATTCCGACAACAGCCTGTACGATAATAAATATAAAAGAAGCGGTAAATACCGCAAGCTTCAATCCAATAAAAGCCATAAGTGTCAGAAGTGCGGCTCCTGCAATAAGTTTCAGCTTTTCTTTCACTTTTTCCCATGAAAGCTTCCCTAGAAGCCATTCGTGGATCGCTAACTGTGTTTCAAAAGATGCGGCAGTGGAAACACCGATTTCCTGCTCTGATATGGCAGCCGGGATATCTTCCAGTTCCCCGGTCACTTTAAGAATGTAAATAGCTAAAGCTGTGTAAAGTTCCTGCTTTTCTTTTTCGCTTGCATCTGTTAATGCCTTTATATCCTTCTCTTTCAGTTCATCCGCAATCAGCTCTGCCGCTTCACAATCCATAGTTAAAATAGCGTATTCACAAATATATTCCTGAACCATTCCCTTAAGTTCTCCAAGCGACAGCTTCTGAAATTTTTCATCTGACATTTCCTGACCGGAGATTTCAGCGCAAGCACTGATAATATCCAAAAGAAGCATTCTTTGATTATTTTCATCATACCGTTCAAGCATGCTGGAAAGCTTTTCATCCGCTAAAGCTTTTAATCCTTTGCCTTTTCCAGCTTCATAATTTTCATAAAAAGACCGGATTCCTTCTTTAAGCCCTGACACAATCTTATCTCCGTCAACATCAAGACGGCTGTTCAGTGAATCTGCCAGATTCTGTTCCACACTCTGTTCCGTCTTTTCTTCATTCATCAGCTCTCTGACCAGTTTTTCGGCTTTTTCCATCTGCTCTTTTGTCCATGTTTTGTTATTCTTCATCCTAAAAACCTCCTACTTAACCTTTATTCCATTCCATACTGCATTTTCTCAAAGATATTACGCTTTTACAGTCTGAGTTTCCTGTTCCTCCGTTGAATTGCGGGCACCCCTCTGCCGTAAATGATGAGGTGCATCTGTCTGCCACTTTCCGATCATGGATGTATGTTCCTGATAAAAACTCCTGGCCTTTCCTAATCCCAGATATGCCGCTGCCGCTGCCGCCACACCGGTTCCAACTCCCATTAATGGAATCAGAGATAAAAACGGTTGAATCCAAAGCCTTAAGGTGCTGTGCATTAACCACTGTGTTACCGAAGGACCTAAAAGGGATGTGACCCCTGTAACTACAGCGTTCCCGGCAGCTACAATGTGGGGTCCGGCGACCACGGCTACGCCAATGCCCACGACCACAGCTACAACTCCGGCAATCACTTTAAAAACCACTTCATTCCGGTCTTTGCAATCCGGTATATTTTGGACTGCATCTGCCGATGCTTTGCAAGCAGCCATGCATACCCCAAGCATGAAGGGCTGCTGCTGAAAACTCATAGGCACTTCCCCATCTACACCGGCCACATAAGTTGCTGCTGACAAGATCATCATATCCGCATTTGCATCACAAAGTTCCTCTCTCCCACCGGCATCCTTTAAAATATCACAAGTCAGCAGATCCGCCAGCGTTTCCATCTGTCCGGCTACCATATCCTTCATTTCTTCTTCTGACCATCCGGCTAATTCTGACGCACTATCCGCTTCCTCTGCTTCCAAAACACCATTTTGGAAATGAAGCTGCCGGAATTGTTCATAACTTTGAAGATAAAACCCTTTCGCCTGAGAAGGGGTCATATCCTTTGTAAGATATTCCAGTACTCTCCGATGGTCTACAGGATTATTCATGACAGATTCTTCATTCTGACATGACTCATAGACCTGGTTGAACTTATCCATTCCCGCCTTAATCTCTTTGCAGGCTTCAAGCAGTTCCTGATCTGAACTGTTAGGACACATATAAGCCATTATTTCGGCTACATTCTCAATATCTGCGGGATCACCTTCCAGTCTGGCTTTGATCAACTCATATTTTTCTTTAATGCATTGCTGTTGCTGTAGTGTCAACGCTTTCATGTCGCTCCCCCTTTCTGATTGTTATTATAATATGTATTTTTCAGAAAAACACGGAACTGAATTCCTCAAAATCGGTCTCTGCAATTTATTTTTTCCTGCAGATTACAGATTTCCTCTTGTATCCGTTCAAACATCTGCCGATCGTATTCATTATCTGTCTCTGGCCTTTTTAAAAACTGAGGTTTTCTGCGTAAAGTCTCCTTCTCATCATAGATACCTTCATCAAAATTTCTGAAAGAAAACAAATCCCCCTTGCCAGCCTGCATATACTGATTCTGCCGTGCCTCCAACCAGGAAAGGGCGATATCCTTCATGTTCGTCTCACCATAGGGCTGACTATCGCCACCGATTGCAGTCTGAAACAACGCGTCTCTGTACCCTTCGAAAGTGATCTTACTTACGTCATGGCAGCTTCTTCTCAGGGCTCGGTGAGTCTGAAGAATCAGACTTTCGATATTGGCTCCTGTATAAAACAAATTGCGTTTCTCTTTTTTTCCATAATCAGCGATTCTGTCAAAAAAATCGGATGCCAGTTTATCATACTGGTCTCTAAAATCATTACAAAGTATATTTCCGGAAAGCTGATCTGCTTTTTTTAGATGAAATTTAAAAATTTCTATAAGCTCCTCTTTGGCGGGCATAAATACATAGAACCGCATATCAAACCGCCCGTCTCTAAGAAGCTCCGGACGCAGTCCCTTAACGCTGTTGCTCGTAGCAAAAAAGAAAATAGCCTTATTATTTTCCTGAAGCCAGTCTAAAAGAGCCGCCAAAAGATTCATCTTCACCTCATGGCTTCCACCCATATCTTCAGTACCAAAAAGCTTCTCCAATTCGTCAATTAGGACAACACATGGAGCCAGCGCCTCGATCCGTTTACGGCACCGCTTAAAGTTTGCCTCGGAATCTCCTACAAGACCTCCCAAAAGATTGTCCATACGAAACTGTACAAGAGGAACATTCATCTGGTAAGCTGTCAGCTTTGCCGCCTGAGTTTTTCCGCTTCCCGGGACGCCTGAGAGCAACACCCCTTTTGGCGGACGCATCCCCCACAGTTGGCATTCATCCGGATGGAGCATGTCGTCCTTAATTTCTTTCAACCAGTTTTTATATCCATCCAGACCGGATACAGATTTTTGGGGATCAAGTAAAGTCACAGTGCTGTCATAGCGTGCCGACTCCTCTTTGTAACTTTTTACCAAGCTGCGGCGTTTTTCCTGAATCTCTTTTATATTCTCCGGCTTGCCACAGGGCGTATTGCTCATACCAAAAAAACTTCCATTACTGCTGCGCAAAGCCTCAACAATTTCCATAATATCCCTTCTTGACATACCTTTAAAATCTTTTGCCGCTTCCTCTATTCTTTCCCGGTCCGCTTTGCACAGGTCTTCCTCATACACCTCCCACAATGCTTTATTATTATTCTGTTCCTTCACTGCTTCCGCCGAAAGAAGCTCTGTAATATCTTCCTCATCCATTTCCGGAACGTCAATAATTTCTGTCACTGATTCAAATCCCGCCGGAAGCATTAAAATATTGCTGATAAGGAAAAGATAAACGGGATGATTATTTTTTTCCTGCTCTTTTGCATAATCTAAAAACTGCTTTAAAAAATGAGACGCAGTTTCTTTTTTCAATATATGAAAGTCATTAAAAAACAAAAAGTTTGCCTGATAAACAATTCCTTTTGCAGTGTTCGATGTTTCCGCAAAAAACGTCTCACTGAACTTTCCCTCAAATTCCTTTACAGTATAAACATCCACCAGATAGTTATTTTGTCGCACAAAACGGTATAGCTTTTCATTCGAAGCCTTACAGTTTTCCTGAAGACCTTTCCCGGCCAGCGCTTTCATTGTTGCTGCGTTCCGGGAAAAGAGCACTTCCAGTATATCTCGGTCCTCGCTGATCAAATAAATCAAATGTTTCCGGTTAAGTTTCAGGCCGGACAAACGCCGGCCAATCTCCTGCATACGCGACATCGTATCCCTCCATACTTATACATAGTCTCTTCTAATTTTGGATTTTTTCAACAAAATATGGCGTACAGTCTTCCATATAACTTTCAAGTGCTTCCTTCATCTCCGTCTTTAGCAGGCTCTGAAAATCCTCCACGATCCATTGGGATTTTTCCCAAAATTGTTTGCCCAACCCCTCTTTTACCTGACTCTCATGTTCTTTTATCTTTGTCAGAAACTGCCGCCTTTCCGGCAGAGTCCGCTCTGTATTAAAATTTGTGACAAGTGCACTCCACCAGCCAAAGAGGTCGATGGGACTATAGTTAATCTTATTCATCTTCTCATTTTTTTTAATGATCTCCAGAATCTTATTTTCCGGAAGCCGGTAATGAAAAGTAAAGGCTGATTGCGTCTTAAAAAGCTTTTTAAATTCCTCAGAAAGCATTTGGGAAATATCTTTACATATGTTATTCAGCGTTGTCTGAATACCCTGAGCCATCTTTTGTGTCGGCCGATTAAATGATCCACTTCCCCGAATACCACTGATTATAGTTTTTCCATAAATATCCGATACTGCCCAAACCTCCAAATCTTTTATGAGACTGTTCCATCCTTCCTGAATATACGCCTGCTTTACAGCATTGCGGATAATCAGGGCCACTGTGGACTGATCGATATACTGATCAATTTTATTTCTGTAATTTATCAGACTTTCCCGCTTTGCCACCTCCACAAAACCCATGAAAGCCAGTCCTTCACCTACGGAAAATGCCGGATTTTTGGACCGGGCAACGTTTTGTCTGGCATCAAAGGCGGACAGGCCAAAATATTCCTTTACAAGTTCATCAATGAAAGGCATGACGCTGGCCCCGCCGGTTAAAATCACACGATCCGGCTGCACTCCCTTATTTTTACATGCCCTTACCGCACCTTCCATAAAATCTTTTGTCGCATCATAAAAGCTGGGAAACTCAGAGCCGTGATGGGTAAAGGCGTGTTCATCTAAAAAAGGACGAAGCTCATGATCGTCATCATAGGAAGGCTGCACTTCCACAGGAACGTGAAAAATCACCTGCTCCATAGATGTTTCATCAAAGATTTGACTAACGTATTTTTTATTTCCTGAAAAAGTACAGCAAAGCATCTGTGGCGTGCTTTCCAAGCCATTTTTTCCATAAAACATCTCCTTAACTTTCCTAGCTTTAATAACCAGCTCCGGTCTGCCCGCAGTCCCGGAAAGAAGACGGCTTTTTTCTTCTCTCATCTTCTCTCTGGCGGCTACAGATGTCATACATTCCTGATCACCTTGAGCAAGAAGCATATCCGTCATAATCTCATCAATCTGGCCTGCGCCAAGCTGGCGGCTGTATTCTGTTAAAATCTGCCTGTTCTTTACAAGAACCGCATCAAAGGTACTTGACCCACAGTCAATGATAAGAACCGCCTCATCCGGTTTTATGTTGCCCTGACTATATTCATAAGCCAGCGCCGCCATCGCTTCAGAGTATATAATAATATCCACTTTATGGTCTTCATAATCCGGAATTGTATGAAGCTTTTCTTCAAGTCCTTTCATCAGAAGCTGCCGGTAAGCCTCCTCCGTCTCCTCCCAAATCTGACTGGACGGCCGTCCTACAAAAACAACTGTTCGTTTTTTACCTTTCAGCTGATTATCGTTATTCTCAAAAATGTTCATCAAAGCTCTCTGAAAAAATCTGCGCATTACCTCTTTATTTGGCATTTCCGGAATGTTCCTGCAGCCTTTTTCACATTCTTCTGTCAACGGCATTTTAAAATTTACAGCGATTTTTTTCTCTCCTTCACGCTTTGTTGCTTCTTCTCCCACAATATCTACACCGTCACCAACTGTATACACTGTATACAGATTATCATCTGCATGACCCACGTCATACCATAAATGTCCTGCCACAAATCCGTTATACGGCATTCCTGCAAGACAGGCACAGTTGTTTCCCGCCCCATAGTCATAACCTAAAATATTTGCCTGATTTTTATCACTTACCGGTTCTATATTATTTTTCGCCCAAACGTCTTTTTTCTCCACCATACTCTTTTCCTCCCGTAAACATTCCTGCTATTATCCTATCTGACATAGCCTTCCTAATCTATATAGGTTCCGCCCCTTTGACTCCGGAGCTTTCCATCGTGTCCGAGAACAAACAATCCCGGATATGGAAGACCGTGCTCTCTCTTGGCAAAATAGCATTTCATTTCTTCATCTGCTTCTTCATAATATTTCACAAAAATACCGCAGCTTTCTAAAGCAGTCTTTATGGCGTCTTCGCTGCATTCAGAGCCGCTAAAGAGTACTGCCAACTTTTCAATAAGTTGGCGGCTGTATATTGGCGGATGCATGATTTCTTTTAATTTGTCCCATTCCGTTTTCGCCGCCGCTTCTGCATCCTCAAGACTGTTCCACACAGTAGTTGATTTCTCACGAGTGTCACGAATGATCGGATCTGGTTCAGATTCCGGCTCAGGTATCGGACTGGCTATAATTTTCTGCAGCTGTACCGCCAACTGTTCCTTTTCAACAGAGACATCCATCCCTCCGTGAAGATTTCCCATAATTAACTGAACCGGGAGAAAAACGTCTCTCAGAGAAAATGCTTTATCCCTTTCTTCCAGCGTTCTGGCAAGTCTATGGGAACAGTCCAGCGTTTCTAACAAAAGATACTGATACTTTCGTACATCATCCTCATATTTTGGGATCTGTCCAGAGATATCTGATATTTGAATGAGGTTTAACAATTCTTCGATATTTTGAGCAACTTCCTCAATTTTGAGTGCTCTTTTCTTGTAATCATTTTCTTGCAGTTTCTGTGCATATTTTCGTAACCAGTTTATATTATTTTTACTCTCCTCAATTATTTCCATGCCCTGCCCGCTTTTATTGGTATGTTCCTGTGAACGTGCCATAAATTTTTAGCCCTCCCTTTGTTTTAACTGTTAATGCCGGATATACCAGACGTGCTTTTCCCACATGGACAAACCGCGCCTTTAACTCCGGACGGGTTTGTATAATCGGATCATCATAGAAAATGGGATAAATTCCACAGCTTTCAAGCATCTGCCGGATTTCCCGGGCAACACTCAAAAACTTTTCCACAGGAATCGTATCCTGGTTTTCAAATTCTTTCAGCCTGCTCCACAAAGGTGAAAAAGCCTCGATAAACTTTTTCTGCTGCACCCATACCTGTCCGCCTGCAATCTCGGCTTTGTACTGCTGTATAAACATTTCAATGTCCCTGTCGCTCCAGTCATCAGAAACTGCCCCCTGTATGTTTTCTTCAGTTTCACTGTGATTTTCCTGCAGGATGATCTGATTGCCCTCCATCCGAGCGCCTCGATAAACCATCGCCGACACAATTTCTTCAATCACAGATTCTTTGAGTAAATCCTGTGCCGTTAATGTGTCCGGGACGACATAAATTTCGTTCAAAGACTGCGCCTTTGAGCCTGACTCCCTGTCTTTTTCACACAATCTTACCAAACCAAGCATGTACTGCAGCGGCGGAGAAATCTCCTTAAGCAGTTTGCTGCTTGCCTCACAATTTCTAACAGCCTGAGCCTGACGATGACACCGGTAAAGTTCTTTCAGCAGTTGCTGACGATCCGGCTCCTGAGGATGATCTTCTTCTGAAAGATTCCCAATTTCAAAACTGTTTCTTTTTCTGCTCCAAATCCAAAAGGTGACAGTCCCCACAGCTATAACTCCAAAAAAGGCTGCTATAATACGCATCATATACCTCTCCTCCATTTCTTTTCATGATATGAATATGGTAAGCATTTTTCATCCTTATTTTGCTGAATCCGATTCCTCTATTTTAGGTAAGGGCACCGTTTTTGAAGTATCTGCCCTGTTTTCATAAAGTTCATAAAGATATATAAGATCTTCTGTTTTTTTCCTGCCCCGGCACGCCAGACGCCCTGAACGGAAACATAATTCCTTTATACTTATACCCTGAGGGAATATATCGACCTGCTTCTGGCTGTTCCCGGCTTTACAAATCCATAGACGATCTCCATCCTTCTCCGGTGTAATCCAGGCATATCCATCTGCCGTTAAGCAGGCTGCGGATACGCCGCTAATTCGTCTTCCATGATCTAAAAACAATTCTCCCTGTTGCTCAAGAATGGCATACCGTTCGTTTTCATCCTTCCGGGTATCGGTTATTTCCACATTAGAAAATACTGAAAAATCTTCGTTTAGACCAACCTGAAAGGCATGAAATCCGTTTCGTGTAATTCCTGAAATACTGTTAAGACCCATATGTATTCTCATGATTTCTCCTGTAGACTCTAAAACTTTCTTCTGAGGTTCTTTTAATTCCATATTGGTCAGAAGTCGTCCATCCTGCGTCAGAAGCCCTACCTGTCCGCTGTACACTGAAACCTCTTTTATCTTTTCATTTCCAATGAGTTCTTTCAGTGCTCTTATCTTATAGGTCTGCGGCGGCACAGAACCGTCATCCATACACATAATCAGCCCAAAATCTTTACTGTAGCCGAAACTTTTCACCGGGCGTTCACTGGTAAAAAAATCATGCCATTTGCCCTTATACCATGCATAAATTGTACAATCCTTTGCATAAAGCAGGTACCCCTCAAACAAAAACAGCTTTCTATCCACCGTTCTTGACA
This sequence comes from Eubacteriaceae bacterium CHKCI004, assembly GCA_900016875.1. Classification (GTDB taxonomy): domain Bacteria; phylum Bacillota; class Clostridia; order Lachnospirales; family Lachnospiraceae; genus Anaerobutyricum; species Anaerobutyricum stercoris. The sequence continues at coordinate 255,032 of FCNR01000023.1, forward strand.
ACGTCTGCTGTTCAAAGCATTTCTGTAAAAACGTCCTGTCTTCATCTGACACAGCCTTTTTAGGCCTTGCCTGGCAGAAAAGCAGCAACATCAAATAGAGCCTCCAGGCGAGATCGGATGTACATTCATCCAAAAGAGATGCCGATATTTTCTCTACTTTATTCCAGTTTCTTTCAAAAAAATCCATATTGTCATAAATGCTTTTCGTCCCATCAGTAAATGGCTTCAGCTTTTGCTCCAGCTCCTCTAGGCTCAGACCTTTTAAGAGAAAATCGGGCGTTTCTTTTTTTTCTATAGCTTCCAGAGTTTTTAATATTTCACTCTGAAGTTTTGTATTGCTACTGTCTGCTCTCTGCTCAAATGTATATAATGTTCCATTATCTATATTTTTCCACAGCTCCTCCATGTTAAAATACTGATCCATCATTTCCACTGATAATATATTATTTCCCATTAACTGCATATTTACCAACTGCCTTTCTTCGAATTACTCCTGCCCAAACAAGGCTTTTTCTCCGGCCTTTACCAAAAGTTCATCCACCCGGTAAGGATCATATTCCCCATTGGTAACACAAAGACCGATTACAAAATCTTTTACTGACATATCTGCATACGGTGTAAAGGAATGGCCGGACAAATTTACCAGATAAAAAGTTTCCCAGTAGTCCAGATGAAGGACGATACACATTTTCAGCACATTTTCTTTAGCTGTGCTAGCCTTTTCATCATCTCTTAGTCGATACCACAGCTTCCTGTCCATATCAATGGCTCCGTAAACTTTTGAATCTTTCATTCCCCTCCGCTCTACAAATTTAAGCAGTTCCTGATAAAAGAGACGTGTTCTGCCTTCACTTTTTTCAATGGCCTTTTCAATAGTTATTTCAATTGGGATATGTTTTTCATAAATATCTTTTCTCATGCTTTTTATACGCCACTTAAATGCCTGGGCCAGTTCCGGTTCCTTTACCAAAGTGTCAACTATTTCTAAAAGTTGACTGTCATTTAAATTCCGAATCAATCCGTCAATAAGCTGTGCGTCTGTAAATTCCTGAACATTTCCCTTTTGGTAATGGTTCATATCTGTAAAAAGGGTATATTCTGCCATACAGCCCATGAGTTCAATATAAAACGGCGTACATTCCTTCACTCGGTCAACAACACTTTGCAATCTTTTAATCTGATCCGGCCGAATCTCTCCCGGTCTAAAATAGGCCAGCGTTACATGTGGTGTTAGCAGATAATTTAACGGCAATTCCTGCTGAAGCTCCTGATAATATTCCATAAGCATATAACAACTATCTTCATCTTCCGGTTCAAATCCCAGAACCATGCTTGTATTCACCATATTAAACAAATATGTAGATTTCATCCTTATCGGCTGCTCCTGGGTTGAAATGTATCCAACCCTCCGGAGAACCATCGGCTCAATTTGTTTGATTTCCCTGCTTAGCTTTGAAGATGGTTTCCCGCTGATCAGGTCATGAAGGGTAATATGAAACGTGTCTTTGCTCAAAGGATCCGCCAATACATCCGGGCACACCTCATACAGCATTTTCTGAATTCCGGCAAGTTCAGTCTTTACTGCATCCGGAAGTTCAAAAACAACTGTGCTTCCCTCATATCTCAGGAGGCGCCCTGTAGGACTTACTTTTTTCGACAATCCTGAACCTGTAATCATCCCCCTCTCCGGCAGGCTTGTCTGGTTAAAGCTGTTTGTACGCTTACGAAATTCATCTAATGTTTCTAACCTGAAATCTTCCATGGATTTACTCCCTCTCCCTGAAATATTTTCGTGATCCAATACTATAAATTCTGAAAGGTCCGATAAAATCTCCCTCACGATTTAAAAAAGCATATAAGATAATCTTCACATCACTGGTGCTTCCAAAGCCTGTCTCATCTTCCCAGAACCGTCCATCCGGCTGTACTTGCCACAGCATCATATAGTTGCCGTTTTCACATTTTTGGAAACATGCACCATAAGCAACCTGAGGATACAAGGATCCTTCTCCCATATAAGGCAAAATATCATCTTTATTCTCTATACCGGGGAAATCTACAATATCCCTCTCCCAATTGATAATCATCTTCCGCTCTTTCGTTTCCTCATTAACGAATTCCACCACGGGATCATTTTTTTTATAGCCATAAATCTCCGCGCCATACACAAGCCATTGAGTAAAAGGATATTCTGAAGGAGTTTCTACATAGTTTTTTATAATCCACTTATGATTTTTATTCTTTTTCATTGCTCCACTCCTCTACATAGAGACGCATAACTCTCAAACCATCTCTCTAGTAGTTTTCAAAAATTGCATAAAAATATATTATATTCTACATTATAACTGTAATATTTGCACCTATCAATATGATTTTCCGTTATTCTTATCAAAACATTTGACACTATTACCGTCCATATTCATGCATCTTTTATGCATAAACAACGAAACCATCTGCAGCTACGCAAAATCCAGATAGTAAATAACTTACCTTTATTTATTTCTCCACCCTGTCTATCAACATATACAGATAACCACAGAGCGTACGCTCTCCTTCATGACCACTAACATAAGCAACCAATTCATCTATGTTCTCAAACCGTTTTACAAGGCAGCTGAACATTCGATCTGTGCCTTTCTTTGTTACTCCAATGTCTAGATGATATCGATTTGTATTGCCCTTATTGCCGGGCTTTTTCTTTGCCTCCATCATACATTGGTATCCCATTGGCCCTACAAACTCATAAACCGCGTTATCAAGACATTCTAATTCTCTCAGAAAGAATTCTGCCGCCTTCTTTGTATCAAATATTTCCAGAAATGGATCCCTCTTCGCGGTATCATTCAATGGTTCCAGGGTTGCATCCATTTTCATTTTATGAATTCTATTCCAAATATGCTGCTTCCACATTTTTCTATATCTCCTTCCCATCAGTTTTTCCGTTATATCTTATCCTTCCTTATTTTGCCATTTCCAGCTTCCATTCAAATCTTTGTAATTCTTTTTAGTCTTGAACAGATGTATTTTTATTGGATGATATTGTCTCTATTACAGCAATCACTTTGCCTTCAATCCAAACAAAAGATAGTCGCTTTCTGTATTGCGGATCATCAAAGTTTCCTTTACTGCTGCTGTTCTGTTAGGCAAATATTCATTTCTTTATACAATGATGTTGGGGTCGAAACTATATAATTAGTTGCGCCCTGTACCTATAGTACCTTGAAAAATTCATATTTTGTAGTATTATGCTGGGATTTCTGGCATATATGCCGGGTATTTCCCTCCTTGTTTTA
>FCNR01000040.1 GCA_900016875.1 Eubacteriaceae bacterium CHKCI004
GGGGTAACTTGGGGGGTCTCCTCTGGACCAACTCTCTCGACTGCAATTGGAGTCAACGGCACAATCGTGCGAAATATATCTCCTTCAATAAATTTAGGTGTCCCACCGGAATAAAGCTGTGTATATTTATAAGTATTCCTCATCCCAGATCCCAATTCATCAGCCAATCCGATTTCTCGAAACACTTTAGAAATAGGTGGATTTTTAGCGTAAGGCTCAAATGAAGACAGCTGTAATACCCCATATCCATGGGAACGATTTGCATTTTCTGTATAGAGCCGATCCCTCTCAATAACAAATTTTGCCACATACCCACTGGAATAATCACGGTGTGCCAAGCTGTTTGAAAAAATCTCCCGTAAGATTCTGTCTCTTGCACTAACGCTATGAATTCCTTCCTGTACAAAAGGATCGCTAAGATGCTTTTGACCAAACGCAATCAATCTATCATAAGTTTCCAAAAGATTTGTTATAATCACATCACGGTCATCATAACGATCTATGTTTTTTATCCGAAAAATTGCGTCTGTTTTATGTTGTGGAAGGATGGACAAGATAGTAGAGTCTTTTCCAAAAAGTAGAATGGCTGCAAGAGTGATTCCCTCAATCTGCTTTTCAACATCCTTCAAAATCAGGCCGGTACTACGCAGCATTTCTTCATCTGACATGGATTTCCATGGATGATTTGCTGTACGGCTGGAAGTCATAATTCTGGCTCTTTCAATTAAATCGGAGCGTAAATCAGACAATTGAAAACGAGTTACTTTATTAACAAAGTAACTACCACTTTTCCTTGCATACAACTGATATACCATGTCTGAGTTATCTGTGATATCAATATCAGATTCATGATTGCGATCAAAAATACGCCCACGGTGACGGCATACTTGACTACTGACAGGCACCTGAATAACAATAATCATATGACCATTGATTAAATATGTCTCCGGCTGTAAATAAAGTGGCGGATTAATTTTCCGCCCATTATTGATAGAAGTAACAAAATCTTTTTTCATACGGTCAACCGCATCAGGAGCGACACCTAAAATTTCCCCATTGTCTTTAACACCCAAAATAATGATTCCGCCATCTCGATTTGAAAAAGAACAAACGGTATCATATACATCTTTCGTAATTTCATGAGTAGATTTTTTAAATTCTACTTGGATGTTTTCGCCACCTTGTATTATATTCAGAAGTTCTTCTTCTGTCATAGGGGCAACAACCTCCTTTTACTTTATATTTGTATTTTTTATTATACGGGATTTCTCAGGCACTATCAAACTTATTTCTAGATGATTTTTTCAATATATATTGGGCATGGCCAGTAACACCCCATATTTATTTTATTTGCAAATCTTTAAAATCAATCATCAGATCTTCATAAATACCGCAGGAGATAACATCGTCAAAACTATACTCACCGCCATTTTCTTCATCAAAATCATATACCGTTATACGATTTTTTTCCGGGTCAACAATCCAGTATTCCCGGACTCCTGCCGTGCGATATTTAAAAAGCTTAATTATATAATCCATGCGTCGGCTGCTTGGTGAAACAACCTCTATAATCCAGTCTGGCGCGCCGCTGCATCCTCTGTCATTAAGCTTGTCTTCGTCGCAGATGACACTGATATCCGGCTCGACATAATTATTATCATCTTCATTTAAGAAGACAGCAAACGGAGCAATATCTACTTCACACCTCCCGTTCTTCTTTTTAATATAATTATTGATTATCGTGTATAACTCCCCAACAATACGTTGATGCCCGCGGTTTGGAGGCGCCGCCATATACATCTGTCCATCGATGATTTCTGCCCGCTTTCCTTACGGCAAACAACAGATATCATCTGTCGTATACTCTATAGTTCGTTTCGCTAATGCCATAAGCACACCTTCCTTTCACGATAAAACCAATACTACATATATTATACTTTAGGTTTTCTGCGTTATCAAACCTTTTACTAAGTAAGACAGAAGACAACCTTTACAAGCTCTTGTCCCATTTCAATACTTACGTCTTACTGCAAAATTTTTTCTGATTTATAACGCTTACTCCTCTTTAATTGTTTCAATGACTATCTCTTCTGTAGATATCTGGTAATTTAAAGCATCTTTATAATCTAAATAGGCCAAATAAGAAATATATGTATTATATAATAACATTAAAACAATCAGTATACTAATAAATATTTTTATAAACCGTGCTGTACGCAATTTTTTAAATAAGTATTTTTCATCTACTCCTAAAATATATTCGGCTGCTACATTGGATGGCGGACCAAATTCCCTAATAATATCTTCATTAGATATTTCTGGATTATGATTCATATATTCATCAATATAAATATCCCAGTCTTTTAAATACTCCCGTTCTTTTTTTCCATAAATCGGAAAACATTGTCGAATTTTTTTCATATAACTTTTCTTTATTTCTCTTTTCATATTTTTCATATCTTTTTCCCCTCATTATTGTCCATATTCACATGATTAATACAAAATATTTTTTGGATACCGCGATGGACCTCCAGGTAATCTTGTATAAGAGATTTCATAAAAATTTCGCCGTCAGGCTCCAAGTGATAATAAACTCTTGTAAGACGTTTCCCTACTTGCTTTTTATAATCTGAAATATATCCCTTTTCTGCCAAACGATATAAAGCCGGATATAATGATCCTTCTGTAATACTTATGCTATTTTCTGATTGTTCCTTTATTTTCTGGGAAAGTTCATATCCATAGCAATCCTCATTGTGAAGCAATATCAAAATCAGCATCTCCATAGATCCTTTTTTAAAAGAATTTCTTCTATGCACACTTTTCCTCCTTCTTTTTGTTATTCGTATATCAAACAAACTAATAACTCTTCATCTTATTTCTATGTTCTAATTATAAAATGCACTGAATATAATAATCAATACCTATAATTAATAGGTATTGATTATTGACAATGTATTTTTTGATATGATATATTCTAATCATCTTATATTGACACCATAATCTATACAAAAAGGAGAAAGCATTATGAGAAAATATCTGAAACCATTCATTTTCACCGCACTGGCTTGTACATTTCTGCTGAGCGCAGAGATTTCCATCGATGCGGCATCCAAAGTAGCCATCAATGATACCAACTTTGCAAGAGCGGTAAAGGAATATGCGGAAGAAGCAGACACCAACAAAGACGGATATCTTTCCAAAAAAGAAGCATCCAAGATAACAAAAGTACGTTTTTTCTCTCAGTATAATGTTGATTCTTTTAAAGGAATCGAATATTTTACAGACATTAAAGAATTTTATTACCGGGCAGATTACGCCACCGACGATTATGATGACGTAAATATCTATGAGACTTCCACTGCTCCCGAGATAGATCTCAGCGGATTTCAAAAGTTAAGCCAAGTAACCATAGACAGCCGGAATCCGTATTTGAAAACAGTAAGTCTGCAGGATTGTAACAATCTAAAAAATGTAGTGATTGAAGGTCGTCGTGAAGGCTGTGTCGAAAACCTGAGCCTAAAGGGATGCACAAACCTGCGCACTCTCACACTGGACTGTATCAATGTAAAGAAATTAAATTTATCTGGTCTGAAAAAATTAACAGATATTTCAGCAAGCGGAGATTATTTAGAAACACTAAATTTAAAAAAATGTTCCAGCTTAAAAACCGTTTTTGCCGGTGGTAACTGTTTAACAAAATTAAAATTAAAAGGCGCCAAAAATCTCGAAAATCTGACTGTGACAGGCAGCGCCCTTTCTTCTTTAGATCTCAGCACCAATACTAAGCTAAAGAAAATATATCTTGGCCAGGAAACCAAGCTGACTTCCCTGGACTTCAGCCATAACACAAACTTGACAACTATGGAGTGTTATCGAACAGAGCTTACCGCGCTGGATTTCAGCCATAATAAAAATCTGGTAAAAGTTGACTGTCATAATAATAAAAATATCACGTCGATCAATGTAAAAGGATGCAAAAAATTAAAGAATTTCCGCTTTGACAATACCAAAGTAAGCCGAATTAATGTAAAGACTAATTCAAACCTGCAAAGATTACGCTGTGAAAATACGGCTCTTGAGAAATTAAACCTGAAGAACAATGTAAATCTAAAAAAACTGCGCTGTGATAACACCGAATTAACCACTCTGGATCTCTCCAACACCAAAATCCGCAAGTCATCCGCTCTGCAATGCGATCCAGATGTTACGGTGACCTACGCGAAATAATTATCCGCCGTGGACACGAAAAAAACTGTTCCATAGTTTGTCCGTTGCTGCGCAATTAAAAGAGGAGGAAACATTATGAAAAAGCATCTCTCAACATTTTTTAGCTACACATTTTTTGCGGCAGTGTTTCTCTGTCTGTGTCTTTCATTTTCAATGAAAGCAAACGCAGAGGACAGCGCTATTGAAAAAGCAAAACTTTCTACCGAAGGTGTAGTCATTGATGGAGTACGCTATTATCTGGACACAGATTATGGTACTGCTGAAGCAACTATCGAAACGACAATAACCCCGGAATCTTCAGATGGTTCAGATATCTCAGAAGTAACAGTCCATAATCAAATTACTTATGACGGCAAAACGTATACCGTGAGAAACTTTGATATAAGCCATGACGTCAACAGCGAAGTGGAAGGGATGATTATCCGGGAACCTAGCACACTCTGGTATCATCAGAAATATCTGAAAAGACTGACGATAGAATCCGGAATTTTTACTTTAAATATAGGATTTTCTAATTACATGTCACTGGAAGAAGTTATTTTTGAGGATCCGAAAGATATGGAAAGATGCGGATTATATTTCTATAATTGTCCGAATCTGAAAGATATTTATATCCCGACTGATATTGATGTGCTGCCGTGTCTGCGGAAATGTCCGAATACTACGGTGACTTTCGCGCCGGATCATCCGAAATATCAGGTAATAAACGGAGATACCTACAGTAAGAATGGTGAGATTCTGTACGATGTATCAAACGGTTCAAAAGATTATAAAGTTAAAAAGACAGTAAAACGAATCGGACTTTATGCTTTTTACGGAAATGATAATATCAAAAAAATCAAGTTGCCTTCTTCTGTTAAAAAAGTGGAACAATATGCTTTTGGCGACATGAAAAAATTGAAATCTATCAAACTCAGCAAAAATATGAAGACAGCAAAACCTTACCTTTTCCGCCGTTCCAAGAAACTGAAAACTCTAACATTCCCAAAAAATATCCGTAAAATCTCAGCATATTATGGCGGAAACAGTTTAAGCGGACTAAAGAAAATCTACATCAAAACATCAAAGCTGAAAAAAATAGACTTAACCGGCATACCGTCAAAATGTACCGTCTATGTGAAAAATAATACCGTAAGAAATCAAGTAAAAAATTCAGGATATAAAGGGAAAATTGTAGTACAACAAAAATAACTTTTTCACTAAATACTTCCCTCCGCTCTATAACAACAACATTTATCAAAGAACAAAGTAATATTTTTCTGTTAAACCATTTTATGTTACAAGTCAAATATTACGTTACAAAAAGTCAGCAGATAATCCCGGCGATTATCTGCTGACTTTTCTGTCAATTAAATACTTCATATTCTATGAATTCCTATGGCTTCCCCTCCGACAGTTTTATCTCCTCACCTCTCCCCCGCTTCCTCCACCATCGTCTCCGCACAGATGCCGTACCCCCTGGTCGGGTCGTCCACGAACACGTGGGTCACGGCGCCAATGAGCTTCCCGTTCTGGATAACGGGGCTGCCGCTCAGTCCCTGGATGATGCCGCCGGTCAGGGCGATGAGGTCCGGGTCTGTGATTTTGATGCGGAGCGCTTTCTGGGCGTCTTTTCTTCCCAGGGAAATTTTTTCTATCTCGATGGTATAATCCCTGTTTTCTCCGCTGATACTGCTTCTGATAAAGGCTTTTCCTGTTTTGATGGATGAGGCGTCGGCCACTTCCATCAGAGGGCCGTTTTGGAAGGTCTGCTGCTGGTTTTCCATGACGCCGAAGATGCCGCAGGCGGTGTTGATACGGATGTTGCCCAGATATTTTTCGGGAACGTAGTCGATGGTTCCGATGACCTCGCCCGGGTCTTTGGCTTTTCCTTTGGTGATGGACGTAATATCTGTCTGGTAGACGCTCCCGCCGGAGATGTCCATCTGGACACCCAGGTCACAGTCGCTGATGCCGTGACCGAGGGCGGCAAAGTTTCCGTCTTCGGTGATATAGGTGACGGTTCCGATGCCCTGGGTGTCGTTGCGGATCCAGGCGCCGATCTGATAGCAGTCGTCTTCCTCCGAGTATGCCGGCTGGATTTTTATTTTCTGCTTTTCCCCGTTTCTTTCTATCGTGAGAACTGCTTCCTTATCCTCATTTTTTTGCAGATAAGAGATGAGCTGCGGTTTGGATGTGACAGCCTCTCCGTTCACTGCGAGGATATAATCGCCCGACTCCAGTTTATGTTCTGCCGGTGAGCAGCTGCGGTTGTTCTCCGTTTTTACTTCCTGGGTTCCCAGAACGAGAACGCCCTCTGTTTTAATGTATATGCCCACCGGCTCTCCGGCGGCATACACCATGGTTTTTGTCTCCTTTTTATCCCCGCCCGACGCCAGCGTCTCCCTTATGTCCTCTTCCCCCGCCGATGCATTGTTGTTTACTGCCGCGGCATTTGCCATACCTGCAAGCCGTTCCTCCACATGAAACAGGAGGCCTGCCTGTGCGCCGGCGGCAAATAAAACTGCGGTCAGCAGTAAAAAATAGATTCTTCGCAGTCTGCTTCTCTGCTGTTTTTCTGTTATTCTCGTCTTTTGTGCCTTACATGAATTCTCTGCCATAAAAAAATACCCCCATGCTAAAGTTCTGACCTTAGTATGGCGGGCATTTTCTGAATTCACACAGACAGATTATTCTACATTTTTTTATTCGACAAAGTTCTTACGGTTCTGACACGGCGTGGGTAAGCCGCGCAGCGAACTTTTTCATTTCTCTGGCGTTGTCCAGGACGGTGCTGGTAATTTCTGCGCCTCCGAGCATTCTTGCCAGTTCTTCCACCGATTCTTCTTCGGAAAGCCGGTAAATCCGGCTGATGGTGGAATGGTCGTCGCTGGTTTTTTCAATTAAATAATGGGAATCTGCCATGGCGGCGATCTGCGGCAGATGGGTGATGGCGATGACCTGCCGTTTGCCGGCAATCTGCGACAGCCGCTCCGAGACTTTCTGGGCGGTTCTTCCGCTGATTCCCGCGTCGATCTCGTCGAAGATCAGCGTCTCCACCTGTTCCTCGTCGGCAAGAACGGATTTGATGGCCAGCATAATACGGGAAAGCTCGCCGCCGGAGGCGGTTTCCTGCAGCGGCCGAACGTCCATGCCCGGGTTGGTGGATATCATAAAGCATACATTGTCTCTGCCGTCCGCCCGGTAGGAGGCTGCCTCCGTAAAGGCAATCTCAAAACGAACCTGATTAAAGTTCAGATCAAGAAGCGCCTGTTTGATGGACTCCGCCAGCGGGCCGGCCGCTTTTTTGCGAAGCTCGCTGAGCCGGGCACATTCGCTGTCCAGCTTTTTAAGAAGATCGTCCCGCTTTGCTTTAAGCTCTTCCATCCGCTCGTCAAAATGCAGCAGCGCCTCCAGCCGGCTCTCTGCCTTTGCCTTATATTCCTTCACCGCCGGGATGGAATCACCGTACTTGGCTTTCAGCCGGTGAATCAGGTCCAGCCGTTCCTCCGTGTTGACAAACGTTTCCTCGTCAAACTCCATGGAGGACATGTACTCGGACAGATCCCGGTTGAAGTCATTGAGCAGGCCGTCCACGGTGGACAGCTCTTCCATGAGACCGCCGACGCCCTCGTCGTAGTTTGTCACATCAGACAGGGAGCGGATGGCCTTTCCGAGAATACTCTCCGCGCTGGCGGCGCTGCCGCTGGTCATGTCGTAGACAGCAGAGCAGGCGGCAAGAATGTCTCTGGAATGGGAGATCTTCCGGAACAGCTCCTCCAGCTCCTCGTCCTCGCCGTCACGCAGGGCTGCGCTTTCAATCTCCTGAATCTCATATTTTAAAAATTCGATTTCACGGATACGCTCTTCCTCTCCAATGTTTTCCTCCGTGAGCTGCCGCTCGGTATCCTGATACTGATGATACAGGACGGCGACGGCGTCTTTCACCGGAGTGATCTTCGTTTTATCGTAATTGTCAAGGATACGCAGATGATTCTGCGGCCGCAGCAGAAGCTGATTTTCGTGCTGTCCGCTCAAATCCAGAAGAAACGGCGACAGTTCTTTCAAACGCGCCGCCGTGATGCTGCAGTCGTTGACCTTGTTTATGACTCTATTATTTGTAATTCTTCTGGAAATAATGATTTCTCCGTCCTCAAACGGAATGTCAAATTCATCCATTTTTTGTTTGACCACATCGCTCTCGGTGTGGAACACCAGCTCGATGAGCGCGCTGTCACAGCCGTTTCGAATCATATCCTTCGGTATTTTGCTGCCGAGGGCCGACTGGATGGAGCCGATCAGGATCGACTTACCGGCGCCGGTCTCCCCGGTCAGGATATTCAGATGACTGGTAAAGTCAATATCCGTTTCCTCAATCAGTGCAAGATTCTTTACATGTAAATTAATCAGCATGTTTTCCTCCGCAAAACTATTCCAATCCTTTTATGATCAAATGAATCTCATTGATGACGTCTGTGACCATGGACGCATCCTTCACCACGCAAAGCAGCGTGTCGTCCCCGGCGATGCAGCCGATGACGCCCTTCATGGAGATAGAGTCGATGGCGGCTCCGCAGGCCATGGCCATGCCGGAAACCGTCTTGATGACCAGAAGATTTCCCGCGCCTTCCATATGTACGATGGCCTCGGAAAGCACGCGGCGGTATTTGTCAGAAACGTGAAGATCCTTTGTCAGAATCGGGGCGTACTTCTGTTTGCCGCCCTCTCCTGCCACCTTGGTCAGCTTCAGCTCCCGGATATCCCTGGAAATCGTGCCCTGCGTGGAAGGAAAGCCCTCCTCCTGCAGACGTCTGGTCAGCTCCTCCTGGGTTTCAATGTCATACGCCTCAATGAGTTCCAGTATTTTTTTCTGCCTTTTTCCTTTCATATCAACCTCTCTATACAATCACAACAGTTTTTCTTTTAATATTCTAACGAAACTAACTTCCTTCATCTTAATGAACGGCGTGCTCTCCTCCGCCTTGTAAATGCGCACCTGATCGCCGGGGCGAAGCACCACGCCCTCCCGGCCGTCCGGCGAGATCACCGCTTCCTCTCTCTGTCCGTGGCGGATATTCTCCAGAGTGATGGTCACCACGTCGCTCTTGGCAAGCACCACGCTGCGGATAGCCAGCGAATGCGGACAGATCGGCGTCACCACAAAATTCTTGCAGGTAGGATTAATGATCGGCCCTCCGGCGGAAAGGTTATAGCTGGTAGAACCGGTCGGCGTACATACGATGACGCCGTCGGCGTGATACTGTTCAATGAGCACGTCGTTGATCTCAATGGACAGGCCAATCATACGGGAAAAGGAGCGGCGGCTGATAACGAAATCATTGAGCGCCGTAAAAGCGCCGGAACGCTCGCCGTTTCTGTAGACTTCTCCCCGGAGCATCATACGTTTTTCCAGTTCATATTTATCATCCACCAGATCTCTAAGCGTCTCCGGCAGTTCCTTGAGATCCACGTCCGCCAGAAAACCAAGGGTTCCGAGATTGATGCCAAGCAGCGGGATATTCTGTCCCACCAGCCGTCCCGCTGCCGCGAGAATCGTGCCGTCTCCACCGATGACAAGAATACACTCTGTTCCCTTCGGCACCTGTATGGGACTTACGTCATTATAATATCCGTCATAAATGTGACACTCGGCCCCCATGCCGATCAACGTGTCCTTGATGTGGCTGGTCAGGGCAAGCCCCGTATCCTTTTGTCTGTTTGGGATAATCAAAAAATTCTTCATAATGTCTCACTCATCCTGTCTTTGTGAAATCGCATGACATCAGTGATCCAGCGCGCCGTGGGAAGCCTGTACCACCGCCGGTATCGCCTGCGCGTCCACACTGCTCTCGCCTTCCACATTTTTAAGATGCAGCAGATATTCGATGTTGCCCTCCGGCCCTTTGATCGGAGAATAATCCAGATGCAGCAGAGAAAATCCGATGGACGCCGCGTAGTCCATCACCATGGCGATCACTTCCTCGTGTACCTTCGTATCACGAACCACACCCTTTTTTCCGACCTTATCCCGGCCGGCCTCAAACTGCGGTTTGATAAGGCAGACCACCTCGCCGCCCTCTCTCAGACACTGCTTCACCGGAAGCAGAATCTTTGTGAGGGATATAAACGAAACGTCGATGGAGGTGAAGTCCGCCGGTTCCCCGATATCCTCCGGCTTCACATAACGCATATTTGTCTTTTCCATGCAGACCACCCGGGGGTCATTGCGCAGCTTCCAGTCAAGCTGCCCCCGGCCCACGTCGATGGAGAAGACCTTCGCCGCTCCGTTCTGAAGCATGCAGTCCGTGAAACCTCCCGTGGAAGCCCCCACGTCCATGCACACCTTTCCGTCAAGATCCAGGTCAAAACACTGCATGGCCTTTTCCAGCTTGAGTCCGCCGCGGCTCACGTATCGAAGCGTCGTTCCCCGGACCTCCACGGTCTCCGCCGCCTTCTCATCAAATGTACTGCCTGCCTTATCTTCTTTCTGTCCGTTCACGTAAACGATACCGGACATAATCATGGCCTTCGCCTTCTCTCTGGAAGGAGCCAGACCTTTTTGTACTATTATCATATCCAAACGCTGCTTCATAATTCTTTCACCTTTTCCAAAATGCGGCCGGCAATGGAAGCCGCGTCGATTCCCATTTGTTTTCTCTGCCATTCCACACTGCCATGCTCCACAAAGCAGTCCGGAATCCCGAAGGACAGCAGATGATTTTCGTAGCTGTTCTCATGAAGAAATGCAGAGACTGCCTCTCCGAATCCGCCGGAGAGTACATTTTCTTCCACGGTGACAAGGAGCGGATAACGCTCCGCCAGCTCGTGAAGCATTTCCTCATCCATTGGACGAATGAACCGCACGTTGACCAGTCCCGGCTCCACGCCCTGTTCTTCTAATAATTCAACCGCTTTCAGCGCTTCATCCATCATGTTGCCCACGGAGAGAATGACCACGCCTTCTCCCTCCCGGATACTCTCGCTTCTGCCAAGCTCCACCGGAGGGCGGTGATCCTTCAGTCCGTCGAAGGCCTCTCCCCGCGGATACCGCATGGCCACAGGCCCGTCGTAATCCACGGCAAAGCGCATCATGTCCTCCATCTCATCCTTGTTTTTCGGAGCCATCAGCACCAGATTCGGGATGTGAGACAGATAGGAAATATCAAAAATCCCCTGATGGGTCTCCCCGTCGGCGCCCACCAGCCCGGAACGGTCCACGCAGAAAAAGACCGGAAGCTTCTGGATACAGACATCGTGAAGAATCTGGTCATAGGCTCTCTGCAAAAAGGAAGAATACACAGCCACCACCGGCTTCATACCGGACGCCGCCATGCCCGCCGCAAATGTGACGGCGTACTCTTCCGCGATACCCACGTCAAAAAACCTCTCCGGACAGACTTCCTTAAATGCGTTGAGTCCGGTGCCGGACGGCATGGCCGCCGTGATGGACACCACATTTTCTTTCTCCCCGGCAATCTCTACAAGCGTCCGTGAAAATACATCCGTGTAACTGTCCGCCGTCTTCTTTTTAAGAGGCCGGCCTGTCTTTATATCGAACGGATCGATACCGTGGAACTTCTCCGGATTCTTCTCCGCGATGGGATATCCTTTTCCCTTTTTGGTCATCACGTGGATGAGAATCGGTCCCTCCATATGTTTGGCGCGATTGATGGCCTGGGTCATGGCAAAAATGTCATGGCCGTCCACCGGGCCATAATAGGTGATGCCCATATTTTCAAACAACATTCCCGGGATGAGCAGCTGCTTGATGGAGTCCTTGGAACGCCTGATGGTCCTTACCATGCTGTCTCCCACGCCAGGGATATTTTTGATGGCATTCTCCACGTTATCCTTGAACTCACCGTAGCTTTTCCGGTAACGGATGTCGTTGAGATACCGGCTCATGCCTCCCACATTTTCTGAAATGGACATCTTATTGTCATTTAAAATGACGATGATGTTCTTCTTTTTCTTCCGAAACAGCGCCAGATTATTCAGCGCCTCGTACGCCATGCCGCCGGAGAGCGCACCGTCTCCAATGACAGCCACAATGGTCTCTTTCGTATTATTTAGATCTCTGGCCGCCGCAAATCCCATGGCCGCCGCGATGGACGTGGAGCTGTGTCCCGTGCCGAAACAGTCGTACTCGCTCTCTTTCCGTTTCGGGAAGCCGCACATGCCGCCGCTTTTCCTCAGAGTGGCAAAGCCGTCCCGGCGTCCGGTCAGAAGCTTATGCACATAGGACTGATGCCCCACATCATAGATAATCTTATCTTCCGGCAGATGGAGACACAGATGCAGCGCCATCGTAAGCTCCACCACCCCCAGATTGGAGGCAAGATGCCCGCCGGTCTTACTGACATTTTCAATGAGGAAATCACGGATCTCCTGCGCCAGAACCGGATAGTACTTTGCCGGTATTTTCTTTATATCATTCGCTTTTTGTATTCTGTTTAAAATCTGACCCATACGTTTTATCCTCCGGGCTCGTTTATTTTTTTCTTCCGCTCAGATACAGCAGGAGGTCACGAAGAAATGGATAATCCCGGTGCAGAGAATCAAAGGCGTCGATTGCCTCTTTGGTGTATTGTATCACATCTTTGCCGGACTGCTCCAGTCCTTTCATGGACACGTAGGTATTTTTTTCATTTTTCTCATCGCTTCCCACCGGTTTGCCCAGCTCTTCCTGGGTGCTGGTCAGATCAAGGATATCATCCTGAATCTGGAAAGCGACGCCTGTTTTTCTGGCGATCTGCTCCACAGTCGCCACCTCTTCCTGAGACGCTCCCGCGAGCACTGCCCCGATCATCATGGCGCACTCGATGAGCGCCGCCGTTTTATTCTCGTGAATAAACAAAAGCTCCTCAAACGGAATCTCCCGCTGCTCGGACTCCACGTCGGCCGTCTGTCCGCCGATCATGCCATATATGCCCGGTTTTCTTGTGAGGATGGCAAATGCTCTGGCCGTGCGGATATCCTCCTCCGTGCCGCGAAACGCCTTCGACGCCGTCTCAAAGGCATAGTTTAAAAGGGCGTCTCCCGCAAGGATCGCCATGGCCTCCCCGTAAACCACATGGGCGGTCTTTCTTCCTCTCCGGTAATCGTCGTTGTCGAGAGCCGGCAGATCATCGTGAATCAGCGAATACGTATGAATCATCTCGATGGCCGCCATAAACGGCTCGATCAGCGCACGGTCGGTGCCGCCGAACATCCGGTACGTCTCGTCCATCAGCATGGGACGGAGCCGTTTGCCGCCCGCCCGCATGGTATAATTCATGGCGCTTATCACCGTCTTCTGATATCCCTCTTCCTCTGGCAGATAAGAATACAGAATCTCTTCCACCTCTTTTGTTCTTTTTTCAATCTTCTCCTTCAGGGATGCTTCCATCTTTTCCCTCCTGTAATACAATAATCTCTTTCTCCGTTTTATCCAGGGTCTGACCGCATTTATCCAAAAGCTTCACACCCTTTTTATAATAATCCATGGAATCGGAGAGACTCAGCTCCGGATCTTCCAGCCGGTTCAGGATCTCATCCAGTTCCTCAAATGCCTTCTCTATGGAAAACTTTGTCTTTGCCATCGTTTATTCCTCTTTCTGCTCTGTGGAAATGTCTTCTCTGCGCTGCCTCGTCTTCGCCCCGGAAGGGATTCCCCTTCTTTTTGTGACGGCTACCGGCGTTACCTCCGCCTCACCGTCGGAAAAAATCAGCGAAAACGGCTCGTGCAGCGTAAGCTGTTCCACCGACGCCACCGGTCTCCCGGCCTTATCCTGCGCAAACACGTACCCGCCGGTCAGCCTGGCCGTCGGTGACAGTCCGTGGAGCCGCTCCGTCCGGAGCATCAGCTCATGCCTTGCCTCCCTGAGTCGCGCGTCCATGGTCTGATGCAGGCGCTCGCTCAGTGTCTGACAGAGCATCTTCTGTCTTAGAAGCTTCGTGCCGGGATGACGGGCCTCCAGCAGGCGCTGTGCTCCCAGCAATCGCTGCCGGTATTCCTGCACCCGGTACAGCATCCTGCCGGCAAGCTCGTCCCTGTACCGGTCAAACTGCTGGATGATGGAATACACATCGGGAATCGCCAGCTCGCAGGCCGCCGACGGTGTGGCCGCCCGCACATCGGCGCAGTAGTCCGCGATGGTCATGTCAATCTCATGGCCCGTGCCGGATATAATCGGCGTCCTGGCCTCATAGATGCTGTCCGCCACGATCCTCTCATTGAACGCCCACAAATCCTCGATGGAGCCGCCGCCCCGCCCGATAATGATAATGTCCACGCCGCTGTCGTCAAAATACCGGATGCCGCGGGCAATGCTCTCGGCCGCTCCCTCTCCCTGCACCTTTGCCGGGAAGAGATACAGCTGCACGAACGGATTCCTCCTGGCAGCGATGCTCTTGATATCCTCGATGGCCGCTCCCGTGAGCGCCGTGACGATGCCGATACGCTCCGGATAGGAAGGCAGCGGCTTCTTCCGCTCAAAATCAAAATATCCAAGCTCTGAAAGCTCCCGTTTCAGCTGCTCGTAGCGGACGTGGAGTTCTCCGGCGCCCGACAGCTCCAGCTCCTTTGCGTAAAGCTGATAGGAACCGTCCCGCTCAAACACGGAAATATTGCCCTGTACGATAACCATCTGTCCATTTTCCAGACGAAAATGAAGTCCTTTCGCCCTGTCGTTGGCAAACATCACACAGCGGATGGTGCTGTGCGCGTCCTTTAGAGTAAAATAAATGTGCCCCGAGGAATGGTATTTGCAGTTGGACACCTCTCCTTTTAAAAATATCTTTCGTAATGCGTAATCGCTGTCAAAAATCCGGCGAATGTATGAATTTATCTGTGAGACGGTAAATATCTGCTTCATGTTCTGTCCTGTACAAAAACAGGCGGCGCAAACCCCATATTCCGTTTTCACGCCGCCTGAAAGATTCTATCTTACTAAATTCAAAGTACCATTTACCGTGACCGCATCACCCGGGCGAACAGTCCGTCGTTCAAGATTCAGCGAACTCCGCTCCCTGACCGGTCACTGCAAAGCATATGCGCAGGTCTACGCCAGCTTGGCAAGAACCCCGTTGATAAAACGCGGCGCATCCTCGCTGCAATATATCTTCGCCAGCTCCAGAGCCTCATTGATGGCCACTCCTTTCGGAATGTCCTCATCCTTTTCCATCTCATACACTGCCAGCCGGAGAATCGCAAGCTCCGTCTTTCCAAGTCTCTCCAGACGCCAGCCGGTACATATCTTCATGATCGTGCGGTCAATCTCATCCTGGATGTCCAGAATCGCATCTACCTTGTTCCGGATGTACGCGCTGTCTGCTTCGCTGATATCCGGCTTCTCTTCCAAAAACATCTCCGTCTGTTCCTGCAGTTCTTCTCTGGTATTAAATTCTATGCGGAAAAGCAAGAGGAAGATACTCTCCCTCAGCTCTCTTCTGCTCATTTTCATGTAGGAACCTCCATCTATCTTCCTTCGTGTCTATTTTATGCCGCCCGCTGTTATCGCGGGTCAATATACAGTCCGCCTGCCCCGTTTTGCCGGGACGGCGGACCTTTTGTTATTCGCTTTCTGTCTGGATACCCGCGATGCGGATATTTACTTCATTTACCGTAAGTCCGGTCATGGTCTCAATGGCGCCCTTCACCTTCTCCTGCACTTCCTTGGAAGTCTTCGGAATGCTGACGCCGTACTGGAGGATCAGATTCAGATCCACATCCACCTGCTCGCCGTCGATGCTCACCTTCACGCCCTTGGAAAGGTTCTTCATGCCAAGCTTGCTGACGATCTCATTGGTAATATTACCGGACATCTGCTGCACGCCGTCCACCTCGGTGGCCGCCAGACCCGCGATCACCGCGATGACTTCGTCTGCAATCTGCACCTGTCCCACATCCTCTATTTCATAACCGGAATGATTCACTTTATTCTCTTTATCCATGGAAACCTCCTTCTTGTGATACCTGCCATACCCATCTGTTTTCTATATATTTCTTCTTATAGTATAAACAAATGACATAGATTTATTTCCTATATTATAACAGACATCCCATGTTTTGCAACTTCTTTTTCCGGCGGGGAAAAGAGGGGCGCTGGCGGACAGAATGAGACACAGGGCACGCTGCCGCGCCCGGTCATGTGCGTCCTTGACGGATGGTTATTTTGCGTAGGTGACCGTGACATCCGGGTCGCATTCCAGTGCTGACGATTCGCGGATGCGGGTATTGGAGAGATCCAGCTCCGTTAAACGGGTATTTTCACAAAGTAATTTCCGCAAATTTACATTTCTCTTTAAATTTAATTTCTCAAGATTCGTATTTTTGCAGCGCAGTACCTGCAAATTGGTGTTTGTCTTTACATTTAACTTTGCTAAATTGGTATTCTCGAGACGAAGAGTCTTTAACTTTCTGCATCCTTTCACATTTACTTTCGTCAGATTCGGATTTTTGTGACAGTCTACTTTTGTGAGATTTGGATTATTACTTAAATCTAAAAAAACCAGTTCAGTCCAGTGGCATCTCAAGGTCTCCAGTTTCTTATTTTTGCTTAAATCCGTCGAAGTGATTCCAGTCCTTCCTATTTCCCAGCCAAGATGCAGTGTCTTTAACTGCACATTAGTACTGAGGTCTACAGAAGTGAGAGCTCTGCCACCCACTCTCAGACTTTCCAGATTTTTTGCTTTCTTTAATTTTAATTTTGTCAGACTGTCGCTCCACACAGAAACTGTTTTCAGGCTGGAACATTTTTTCAAATTAAGAGTCTGTAAGCTGCGGGTGCTATCCGATATAGAAATTTCTTTCAAATGTTGAAAACCGGCAAGATTTAATTTCGTTATATTAAGGCCGCTAAGTTCGATGGCACGCAGATCGGTGCTGCCCTTCAGATTCAGAGCGTCAATACAACTATCAGGCCCGCCTGAGATATATACTTCTCTCAGATTAGTACAATCCCGAAGATTGATTGTTCTCAGATAGCCGGTGATGGTGTGAATCTGCACTTTTTTTAATTTCTTAAAATTACTGAAATCAATCACCGATGCAGTAGCCTTCTGATAAATACCCTCACTCTCATCGAAGAACATTTCATCATAGTCAAAATCTTCCAGATTGGTGAAATTCTCTATTCCTTTGAAAGAATCAACATAATCGGAATGGCCAAAATGGATTTCCTTTACATTTGAAGCTTCTTTCCTAGAAAGATATCCGTCTCTATTGGTATCAGCCTCCTCTGCATATGTTTTTACTGCTGAGGAAAAATTGGTGTCATTGATGGCTACCTTCGACGACGCCTCCGCAGACACGCCTGCACCAAATAAAAATGTACAGGCCAACGCGGTGAAAATGAATAGTTTCAGATGTTTTTTCATAGTGTGTTCCCCCTTCCCATGATATAAAACTGCATACAACTCGAACCGTCATTCCGTTGCTTCCATTATACCATAATAAATCGTCTGTGCCGCTTGTAGTGATAAATCAGACCATGTTTTTGTAATAATCAGACTTCTCTTCGTAAGTCAGGCAGGAAAAGCTCGACAATTTAGTATTCATAGTCTAGTAGTCTAATCTAATATTCCAGACATATCTATATAATCTAAGATTACCTCTTCTGGTTGGTCGGACATGAATCTAAACAAATATCCTTTTTGTTCATAAAAAATTGTATTTCTTCTTCCGTCAGAAATAGAGTACGCTTCTAGTTCATCTGTTAATTGAATTTGATGTTTATAGCCTTCTTTTTCATCGTAAGTGATGGATGATGTAAATAGTGAGGCATCATTTTGCATATAATCAATAAAATTGCCCTCGGTATTTTCGTAAGTAATAGTATAATAGCCAAATTCTGCATTCTCCTCCTCATACACCACCTGATACCCTTCTGGCACCTCCTTCCATTTGTAAGCATGAAATTCTTCACTGGCGGTGTTCGCACCTTCCTGTTCTGTGGTATTTTCCGGAGCGGATTCAATGGTGACATTATCGGAGAAAAACTGAAGGCTTAACCGGCGCAGGCCTTCCCGGATATCATCGCTGGCAAGTGCAGCCCCGGATACTCCCAGCATGAGCAGAGCCACGATCGCGATATATCTGCGGTATGACCAGGGGGAAGGATGATTTTTTCGTTTATGATTCAGCTGTTGCAGAAAAGGTTCGTCTTCACTTTCGGCGTCCGATTGATTATGTACAGTAAATGCATCGGCCGATGCAAACACCCGGTTCATTTTCTCATGGAATTCCGGGCTGAAAATGTGAGGGGCTTTCGTTGCTTTTTCGTTCTGTTCCTGAAAGTCTTTTTCGACCACCATGCGGGCCGCTTTTTCCAGAATGGCGTCCGTCAATCTTACCTTTCTCATGTTCAGATATACCCCCTTTCCCTTAACTGTTTTTTCAGCTGTTCCCTGGCACGCTTTGCGATCTGCCGTACATTTTCCGGTTTCAGATCCAGGGTTTCTGCAATATCCCTGCCTTTCATTTTATTGTAATATTGCAGCAGGAGAACCTGCTTGTAAGGGTAGTCCATCTGCTGGATCAGGCTTTTGACCTGTTCGGTCATCTCCTTTCCGATGAATTCCGATTCGATATCGTCGTCGGAAGCAGCCCAGGCATTTTCCAACTCCATATCACGAAGTATCGTTTTCTTTTGCTTTCGCAGTGAATCAATACAAAGGCAGCGAACAATGGTCGCAAGATAATTCCATGTCTTCATGGATTCCTGTTCATCTACTTTGTCTATATTGTCGATTAGTATCAAAAATGTTTCGTGCACGACATCCTCAGATGCGGCGTGATCTTTCAGCATCTCAAAGGCTGTACTGTAAAGTGGCTGGAAATGCCTTTGATAAAGTGCGACAAATTTATCTTTATCCTGTTGTGTATTTAATAATTGTAAATAATGTATCATAAGAGCTCCCTGATATATTTTCCCCTCTATTATATAAACGGATGAGGAAGGGGTTTTGTGACAAAAAAATTGAATTTTTTTCAATAAATTTTTTTGATTGCAATACTTTATTTTATTAATATTATTTTATATTTTTAATAAATATAAAATAACCTTTTATCACCCACGCTGTTTATGATGCAGAGTGTATAATCCGAAGTTTTTATCAGAACTTTTTGACTTCCTGTAACTTCTGATATACAATTATGATAATTCCTATTATGAGTATGAATAATAGAGGAATCAGCGCCATGTTAGAAGATGCTAAAATTGAGAACACCAACCAGCTGGAATTTGCTGTTTTTTGTATCGAAAACATTGCAATCAGGCTTGAAAAAAATGCTGAAGAAATCTATAAAATGCTAACAGAAGAAAGCAATATATTGTCCGGCTACATCATACCTGAATATGAAATGCTGCATACGCAGAGTAAAGACTACATTATTGATGACATTATCAGCTTAATGCGAGAAAGAGGTATTAAAGTATGACAAAATGGCGCAAAAAATTCAAGTAGTGCGAGTCAGATTTCATCCTAACTTGCAGCTCTGTTTCCGGACACAGAAAGCGCTGGAAACTTATTTGCATTATGAAGGGAGTGAACAAATTTGACGGCTAATCCTGTTTTGCTGCAAAAAAAATATACTCGGATTATCGAGTGTTTTGCGAAAAAAGAAAAACTTTCTTTGAACGATGCCCTGAGCTTTTTTTATCACTCAAAAATTTACCGCTTAATCAGTGAAGGGGTATCTGACCTTCACTGTATGAGTGATGAATATCTGACAGAAGAACTTATTTCTGAGTATAATGAAAAATGACAAGTCATTGTCACTTATATCTCTCTAAATAATAAGTTTTCGATAAGCGAAACCAAAAACCAGCTGTTATGTGGTATTTCCCCTGTCAGAAGAACAACAAAAGTAAAAAAGGAACCTCTGCTTCACAGATATCGTCTATGAAGCAGCAGACCCCTTTTGTGAGTGTCTGGAGGACCATGGAACAGGATCGCTCCGGTCATCTCTTTCCTCCTCGTTCTCTGTAATCTTTATCAATCTTTTTTTCCAATCAGCTGACAGCGGCGCACCGTGTGTCCTTACATTGGTGATTGCATCGCTGATCACTTCATAGTTGAGGGCAGTTCCAGTCTTGTCACAGTGATAATTTGCGGCCATTGATTCGTCAATGCCGAATCTGCCTGCTTCCGCTGCCGCGTCAATGTTGGCGCCGAGGAAAAGGAACTCCCATCCATAGCGTCGTTTTTGTCGTTCGATCATATGTCGAACCATATCGTAGGTGTAACGGCGACTGGCATTCTCCATACCATCAGTTTCTAATAGCTGTGCGGTTGTGGACAACCTGTGCTCTTCTGTTAAATAGCACGGTGGATACCAGGGCATCTCCCGGTTCTCTGCGCTGTTTTTCCAACATGGAGTTAAAGCCTCCGATGGTGTCTTTTTCCAGTCCTGACATGGAACCGCTTCGGTCTAAGATAAATACAAGTTCTGTCATTTTATAATCCTCCCATTTTTTTGCTGTTTCTTTATTGTTGGCTTCATTATACATAAAACAAGCAAAAAATCGGTCGCATGGCAGGCGACATTTTACGCGCCGATCAACGGCTGGTCAAAGGCAAACAGAACTTCATTCAATTCAAACACGTTGTAATTTCTGTTCACAAGGAAATATTCCACGATTACGTCAAATTTATTGCTATGGGAGAGGCAAGTCCTGCCCGGCCGATAAAGTCTTTTGTTTCATCAATATCCAGTTCCAGCGCAAATGCAAATGCCAGCGCCGTTGTCTTCGACGGCTTGTAATCCATATTATTCCGGATTTTTGAAAACAGCTTCCTGTCCACATTGGCTTTTTTGTATATCTCAGAATCCTTTTTGCCCGTGCGGTCGATCAGCTTCAGGAGAGTTTCAGAAAATCCTGCGTCCAGATCTTCCAGCATTTTTTCCCAATCATCGGCATCCATCGAAGCCCCCGGACCGACGGCCCCGTCGAAACGTCCCGCCGACATCTGTGAGGAGCGGGCAGACTCACGGAGCCGGTTGCTCCATCTCTGCCGGTGTGACAACGGCATCGCCGGGAGCAATACACCCGATTTTCTGCCGGGCTGCCAGCAGCTTCGCTCCGGCTGCCTTATGTATCCCGCTGTCAACGCCGGAGCCGATGACCGGGTCCGGATTCGCAGTATTTACTATTGCGTCCACCTGCATATTTACAATGTCATTTCGTACTATCTCAAAAGGCATAGGCGGCCTCCTTATCTTTCTTTAGTGAATTAAATATAGCAAGATATCATGGATAATACAAGATAATCCCATTGCATTTTATCCTGTGAAAGGGACACAGTGAAAGGAGCAGGCAAAAGCAGAGCCCCCGCTTCACAGATTGAATTCTGTGGAACAGGGGCTCCGTCACTGTATGTGCTTCCCGTTTTATGTCAGAGACTATCGCATCAACTTCCTGACACGTTCATCCGGCTGATGACAATCTGGCTGACAGTGCAGCCTGTTTTCCGGGTGACGATGTCTTCAATCTGCGCCCGGTCTGCCTGGCTGAGTTCGTTGTAGTTTAACACCACGTCCACGCTGTCTTCGCCGATGGAGACTACGGAGTCTCCGTACCCTTTGGTGTCCAGAAGCTGTTCGGCTGCCGCTTCTTTCTCGATAACTTCGGCCAGCTTGGTGAGTTTTGCCACGGCGTCTTCTTTTTCGCTGTCGCTTAAAGATTCATTTTCTATGATCTCGTTCAGAGAGTCCCGGGTCTTGGAGCGGGTCTGCTCCCGTTCCATCTTGGCTCCGGCCACGTATTCTCCCACCTGCGCCTGGGTCAGCACAGCGTCGCCGATGGTCTCGGTTTCTTCTGTGGGAATCTCATCGTCCACTTTTTCACTGATGAGGGAATCGCCGTCGGATATGTCCATGGTGTCGATGGTATCCAGGGATTCCTCCGCATTTTCGTAACTGGCGGTGGACGGCGCCTCTGATTTTGTGAAGTTCAGATACCCGGCTACGGCAATCATAATGGCCAGGGATGTGATCGCGATCTGATTGCTCTTAAATATTTTTTTCATTGATGGACCTCCATTTTTAAAACCTTGATGCGATTAACAGATATTCCAAATAGAACCTGTGCGGCCTCGGTGACCGACGCGGCCACCGTGTTGTTGTCTGCCCCCTCGCAGGCGATGACTACGCCGGCGATCTCCGGTTCCAGCTCTTTAATCACGTACGGCGCTGATTCCCCGTTCTCATCGGAGAGAACCGTTTCATTTTCACTTCTGCTGCTCTGCCGCTCGTTTTGTGTCCCATCGGAGGTTTCTGTCTCCGTTTCCAGTTCCTCCGTGTCATCTTTATTCAGAACTGATTCTCTGGAAGCTTGTAAAGTGATCATCACCTCCACCTGTCCCACCCCGTCAACATTTTCCAGGATATGTATTAATTTATTTTCGAGACTCTCAATATATGCTTCATTTTCGCTGACTGCCGCAGTATTTTGTGTCTCTGTGGTCTCATCCGGCGCAGCCCTCGCCCGCCATTCCGAAACATTGGTCACCAGGAGGATGACTCCGGCAATGGCAATGAGGAGAATCTTTTCCACACCAAAATCCTTCAGCGTTATTTTTCTGCGTTCTTTCTTTTCCATACCGACTCCCGTCTTTCCTGTGCATGCGCCCGCAGGCGTGTGAATATTATCACCGGCAGTACCGGCGCTTTAATACCCGCCTCGCTTTATTTCAGTCACGTATCGTTATATCTATATTCGAGGATTCCAGATTATAGAATTCCATCAACGCTTCCCGAAGATCATGAATCTGCGGCGTCTCCCCCTCCTCTCCTGTCTCCTTCCCTTCGACGTCAAGTTCCTTTATGGCGCTTCCGTCGGTTTCCCAGCGGACGCGGACTTCGGTCACCTCAATGAAAAAAGAAGCGGCGAGCTCTGTCACCTGCTTCTGTATCGTGTCGTCATATTCCTCCTGAATGTCCTTTTTCATGCCCTGCAAATCCTCCGACTGCTCGATAACCTGCCATTCGTTTTTCAGCTGATTGATAATGTAGGAGGCGTCCATATACTGTCCGGCTCCCGCCAGGTCGATGAGGGGCTTCATCAGACAAAGCATCATAAGAAAGCCAGAGAAGAACCGGAGGTAGCTTTCATATTTTGTTTTCTGAATAAAGCTGTCACAAACAAGCAGGAGCACATTCATATAGAGAATAGTTTTCAGCCAGTCTTTAAAGTATTCCGTGGGATGCACCTCCTTTTTAGCGGGCCGATACAGCCGGCGTTCTCCTGTGCCGTGTTCCGTTGCCGCTCTTGCCGGCCGCCGGCTCACACTTTGTTGGTCGCCAGAGACGTGACCGCGATGGTGAGAATAAACAGCGCCGCGGTAATCCCTAAAGTATACACGAGAAGGATGCCGCTTTTTTGTGCCGCGCTGATACAGCGGATGAAACGCTCGTCCGCCACCGGCTCCAGCAGGATGGACAGGAGCAGGTAGAACAGGCAGTACAGTAGCAGCTTGATGATGGGGATTGCCAGCAACAGAAGGATAAAAATAATCGCCGTGGCTCCCATGGTATTTTTTATCATGATGGAGGAGCCCACCACCGTTCCAGCCACGGACTGCACCACAGAGCCTGCGCCGGGAATCATCCCCACAATCCGGTTGAACACCGCATTTTTTGTGGCGTCAAAGGAGGGAACCACCATGGTTTCCAGCAGATGAAAGCCGAAAAACAACACGAAAAGGAATTTCATGCTCTTGGATAACAGCAGGTAGAGGCTCTCGCACAGTCTGGAAATGTTTTGTCTGGCGGAGAAATTATTGAGCAGCTCCAAGAGCAGATAATACTGAATCATGGGGAGGATCACCGTCAGGCAGATCCAGTTCACCACAAGCACCACGATCACAAAGTATTCGTAAAACACCACGCCCACTGACAGGTTGCCGCTCAGAGTGACCGCCAGAGTGTACACGGGAATCACCATCTTCAAAAGTTTTGAGAGCGTCTCCACCGTATGTTCAAAAAGATTCGCCATGATGGTGAAGTTGGCAAAGATAATCGTAAAGGTTATAAAGTACGAGATGAGGAACCCGCTGTCTCCGATGGCAAACTGCCGGAAGGAGGAGGAAATGTTATTAAAGACGGCAGCAAATAATATGACGCCGATCAGCTCCCCCATCAACACCCAGGAAGTCGAAATCTCATAGGTCAGCGTTTCCACGAGCCACACGCCGGCTTCTTCCAGCGCGTCCACGAACCGGAAGTCCAGCAGCGCGTCAAAAATCGCGGAAAAATCCGGATATTCATACTCCTCCTCAAGACTTTCCATCTCTCTTTCCAGAGCGTCAATGTCCAGCTGGCTCTCTGCGGTCTCTTCGGATTCCTGACCGGTTGAGTTGTCCGCAGACTCTTCGGATTCTTGGCTCACCGGCAACACAGCTGCCTGCACCGGCAGGCAGCCGCAGGTCATAAACAAAAAAACCGAAAAAAGAAGGGCGACCGGCAGCAAAGTTTTTTTTATTTTCACAGCGGTCCTCCTTTCTCCCGGCAGCTGGCGGCAGGCTTTCACTGACGCGCCTCTTATCTGGAATACACATCTTGTCCAACAGATGCCGGCTCAGTTCCCGGCGGCCGGAAACAGTTCCGTCACATGACCGACTCGATGGTCTCCAGCAGTGAGTTGATGATTGGTATACTCAGGATAAAAATGGATATTTTCCCGATGATCTCCACCTGAAAGGAGATGGCCTGGTACCCCAAATCCTGACAGATGTTAGAGGCCACCTGGCAGATGAAGGCGATGGCCAGCAGCTTGAACAGTATTTTGATATAGGTGTCGCTGATGTGAATCTTTTCCCCCAGATTTTCCGCAAAGTCCACGATGACCGAGACATTTGAGGTGAGGTAGGCAATGAGGAACAGACAGACGGCCAGAAGGACAAATACACTGTATTCTTTCTGAAACTGCCGGACCACCAGGGCGAGGACGGCTCCTCCGATGCCAATCAGCGCGATTTTTAAAATAACCATATGGATTCCCCCGTAACGTAAGCTTCGCCGGGACAGGCAGCGCTGTCCGTACATTTACAGTTGAAACAGGCTGTATATCTGAGAAAACAGATCGTTGATGCACGGAATGATCCACGACAGCACGATAAACAGCCCGGAAAGACTGATAAGGAAAGCCTGCTCCTCCCGTCCGGCGTGCTTCAGCACCTGATTTAAAATGGTCACGAGAATGCCCACGGCTGCAATTTTAAAAATAAGCTGAATGGTCATACGTCTCTCCTATATCAGAATAATAACAATCAGTGCGCTCATGGACAGACACAGAGCCTGGTATACCTTTTTCTGGCTGTCCAGCCGTTTTTTCATGCCGGAGACGTGTTCGCGGATCTCCCGGGAAAGCTGCTCCGATGTATTTTTGTGAAAAATCAGATCGTCGGACAGGAGGTTTCGCCCCGCCCGCAGAAAAAGGAGCTGCTCTTCTTCCGTGAGGATTTCTGATAAATGAAATGTGAGCAGGCGTTCAAATTCATCCCCGAAAGCAAAATCCCCCTCTTCTTTCATCTCTTCCGACAGATCGGCAAAGAATCCTTTCCAGAGAGAGCCGGTGCGGCGGCTGATGTCCGCAAACAGCTCCGGCAGGGGAATCTTTGCGTTTCTGATCTCCGATTCCAGCAGGCGGAACAAATATTCCCCCTCTTCCAGCAGCTCCACATGCCTTATGCCGGGCTCCGCCAGGCGGCGGCTTAACAGATACCCGGAAACAAGAAGAAGAAATGCGCCGAACCACTTCATGTTATCCCCCTCCACACCCGGTTCTGCCTGGCGTCAAAAATGTCAACGCGGCGGCGACCGGTTTTCTCCGCCTGAATCTGCACATAACGCTCAAAAGGGTATTTTCTGAGGTATTCCCCCAGAAAGGGGCGCTCCAGAATGTCTCCCACATCTTTGCCGTGCACCGTCATCAGCAGACGGCAGCCGCAGTTTCGTATGTACCGGAGCGCTTCAATATCGCCCGCGTCTCCAATCTCATCGGCGGCGATAATCTGGGGCGCCATGGTACGAAGCATCATGAGCATGCCGTCGGCTTTTGGACAGTGATCCAGAAGGTCGGTACGCCGCCCCAGATAAAATCCCTCCGAGAGCCTTGTCCGGTTTCCGATCTCGCTTCTTTCATCCACCACCGATACATTTTGCCCCGCAAAATAGTCGGTTCCGTCGGACAGCATGCGGATAATGTCCCGCAAAAAAGTGGTTTTTCCTCCACCCGGCGGCGAAATCAGCAGGGTGTTAAAAAAGCAGCCGTCCTCCGTGAGATAAGGGAAAAAGGTCCGGCAGCATCCGGTGATCTGTCTGGCGATTCGTATATTCATGGAAGAGATCTGCTGCAGCTGCCGCTTCCCCTCCCCGTCATAATATACTTTACCGCAAAGGCCGATCCGATGGCCGCCCTTCAAGGTGATGAACCCCTCCCGCACCTCTTCTTTATAGGCAAAAAGAGAATACTGGCTGATTTTCTGAAAAATGATGCGGATATCCTCCGGGGTGACTATGTATGCATTTCCCGTCCCGCAGGATAGCTCCCCCTCATCCGTCAGATAATATTCCCGCCGGAGCGTCCGAATCATCAGAGGGAGATTCGCCCGCAGGCGGATTTCCGTCAAGTCCGGCCGGCACAGGATTCCCTCTATGCGTTTCCGGATACTGTCGGAAAAAATGTGCAGGATTTCTCTGGAAAGCTCTGTTTTCTCCACTGGTTCTCCTCCTTCCTGCCTGGCATGCCGTCTTTTTTATATCTGCCATACTGCTTCTGGCAACCGTCGGTTTTCTGCCCGTACTGCGCCTCATAATCTGTCTTCTGCCGGCACGCGGATTTCTTATGCTTTATATATATGAGACAACCCGGGAGATATGATTCGCAATTTTTTCCCTTGTGACATGGGGATTTCCGTAGTATAATCAAAATTAATAACGATTACTGTTATCAAAAATGTGCGTTTCCCATAAGAAACGAAAAAAGGAGGAGACTATTATGTATGACGTATTGATCATCGGCGGCGGTATCGTCGGCACGACCATCGCCAGAAGACTGTCCCGCTATAAGCTTTCTGTCTGTCTCGTGGAGAAGTCCAACGACGTAGCCATGGGTTCCACCAAAGCCAACAGCGCCATCGTGCACGGCGGCTACGCCGAGGCCAACGCCAAGCTGAAAGGCCGGCTCTGCTACAAGGGGCGGGTACAGTATGAGCAGCTTAACAAGGAGCTGAATTTCGGATTCCGCAAAACTGGCAGCCTTGTCATCACCACCGATGAAAATAATCTGCCGAAGCTGGAGGCCATGCTGGAAAACGGTCAGAAAAACGGCCTTACCGATCTGAAGATCCTCAGTCACGATGAGATCATGGCCATGGAACCGAACATTAATCCGGACGTGCGTTACGCCCTGTACTGCGAGGGCGCCGGAGTCTGTTCCCCGTATGAGATGGCTATCGCCATGGCGGAAAATGCTGTTCATAACGGCGTAGAGCTGTTCCTGTTCTCCGAGGTTGTGGGAATTGATAAAGAAGAAGATCATTTTGTGGTTCATATGACAAACCGGGATTTCAAAACCCGTTACGTCATCAACGCGGCCGGACTTTATTCTGACAAGATTGATCAGATGGTCAATGAAAAAACTTTTGAGATCCGCCCGCGCTCTGGCGAGTACATTTTATTTGCGCCGGGAACCGGCAAGGCATTGAATACTGTCGTATTCCAGATGCCGTCCAAGATGGGCAAAGGTATTCTGGTCACCAGCACCTATCACGGCAATCTTCTGCTGGGCCCGGACGCCATCGACGAGGACGGCGGTGTAGACAGAAGCACCCATGTGGAACGGCTTTATAAGATTTATAAAGAAGGGCTTCTCACCACCGACAAAATGGACATCGAGACATTTATCCGCAGCTTTACCGGTCTCCGTGCCGTGGCAAGCACCGATGATTTCATCGTGGGCGCCACCGCGACGCCGGGATTCCTCAATGCCGCCGGCATCCAGTCGCCGGGTCTCACCTCATCTCCGGCCATCGCCGACATGATTACGGAGGAGCTGGCCGCTCAGGGACTTACTCTGGAAGAAGATCCGTCCTACGACCCTTACCGGGCGCCGATCATCGAGCGCAAGGAAGAAATGCGTCCATATTCCGAGATTGCGCCGCTCCTCGACATCCCGTCCTGTCCGGAAAAAATCATCTGCCGCTGCGAGCAGGTGGAAGAAAAGACCATCGTGGACTGTCTCCACCGGGGCATCCCTGTTCTCTCAGTGGACGGCGTCAAGAGACGGACCCGCGCCTCCATGGGCTACTGCCAGGGAGATTTCTGCCGCCCGCGGATCAAAGCCATCATGGAGCGGGAATACGGCGTTCCTATTGATATCCGCACCGATATCCAGAAAGAGGGCGCTGCCCGGGTAACCCGCGAAGAATTTCTTGCTTACTGCCGGGAGCAGGAGAAATAAAATGGCCTGCCATTGAATTGTGTATTTGATTCATGTATAATATTAGTCGAAGCATAGTATTCCAGTGTTACAATAAAAGGAGGGTTTCTTATGAACACTTTAGATGCCACGGTATCCATGCTGGAAGCGATGCCAGAAGACGAAAGATTAAAAGTTTTTAAATATACACAACAGCTTTTTGTTTCCAACAAATCAGCGAATCCTTTTTTACCTGTTGATTCGAGGCAGGTACTTTCGGACCTTGAAATATCCCGGGAGCAGATATCTCGCGGAGAAGGTCTGAATATGGAAGAAGCGCTGATGAAACTGGGACAGGAACATGGATTCCTTTGATGTAATCATCTCTCCAAACGCTTTGTCCCAATTAAATCGTTACATTGATTATATTCAATATACTCTATTGAATGTATCTGCTGCCAACAACGTCTGGCAGGATGCCCTGGAAACAAGAAAACGACTTTCTCTTGTAGCAGTAAATCTACCCGTTTATGTGGATGCAATATATCACCAGCTGCAAGATTATGAAAATACTTTTATAGATGAATTTAAAATAACAGACTAACGACAAAAACTCCTGCCAAAGACCATTTGCAGTCTCTGGCAAGAGTTCTTGATTTCATATGAAGTTCCGGTGGAATTCCTATATTGACAAATCTGTTTGCAGGCCGTAGCCCGGGAAAGGCGTCCACCCACATATATTAGCTTTACTTGCTAAATGAAGATAGCCGTCAGTTTTCCAGCCCTCTCTTACGGAGCACTTTCTTTTCTATCGTGCGGAAGATCGCCTGGTCGATGAAGATACCCACCAGAACGATCACTACCATAACAAGCATAACCTGGTTGATGTCCGCGAGGTTTCGTCCGGTGATCAGGGTCTGGCCCAGTCCGATGGAAGTGGTCATGACCTCGCCGCTCATCAGCGCTCTCCATGCAAAGGACCATCCCTGCTTCATGCCGGCGATGAGTTCCGGCAGACAGGCCGGGAATACAACCTTACGGTAGATCTGTTTCTGATTGGCTCCCATGGTCAGCGCCGCCTTCTTATAAATCGGAGGCACATTGTTGATGGCATTATCCACGGCGATGGAGATGCTGAAGGCTGATCCCATCACAACAACGAAAACGATGGCTGTCTGGGTCAGGCCGAACCAGAGAATGGAAAACGGCACCCAGCAGACGCTCGGCAGTGTCTGTACGCCCATGACCAGCGGCCGGAGATTCCGGTGAAGGAATCCAAAATGGTTCATTAAGATACCGAGGATTCCGCCAAGTACCAGCGAGATCGCATAACCGATGGCGCCTCTCAGGAGGCTGTAGCC
The DNA here is from genome assembly GCA_900016875.1 of Eubacteriaceae bacterium CHKCI004. Taxonomy (GTDB): domain Bacteria; phylum Bacillota; class Clostridia; order Lachnospirales; family Lachnospiraceae; genus Anaerobutyricum; species Anaerobutyricum stercoris. Next base: position 29,975 of record FCNR01000040.1, read on the forward strand.
GATGGCGGACAGCAGGCTGCCATCGCTCATCAGATCAACGAAGCTTTCCCAGACGCCGGCCGGCGACGGCATGGCGTAGGCTTTCCAGATGGACAGGCCGTCCACGCCGACCATATATATCAGCTGCCAGAGGACGACGATGGCCGCCAGAAATAAAAGTTCCTGTATGACTGTTGCTTTCAGACTTCTTTTTTTCATGCGTTCTCATCCTCCCCCTGTATCTCATCTAAAATTTTATGACGATACTCAATGAACTTCTCGTCATAAACATGTCTTGGCCGTTCCAGCTCCACATTTACAATGTTGCGGATGCAGCCTTTCGTGGCGGACATCACCGCGATGCGGTCGCCCAGGAAAACGGCCTCCTCCACACTGTGGGTAATAAAGAAAATGGTCTTTTGGGTCTGCATCCAGATCTCCTGCAGCTCCTTGCGCAGACGGTTGGATGTCTGCTTGTCAAGGGCGGAAAACGGTTCATCCATCAGAAGAATTTCCGAATCCATGGTAAACGCTCTTGCCAGAGCCACTCGCTGGCGCATACCGCCGGAAAGCTGATGAATGGCGTATTCGCGATAATCGTTAAGCTGCATCATCTCCAGATACTTGTCTGCTCTTCTCTCCTGCTCTTCTTTCGGAACGCCGGTCATCTCCATACCGAACTTCACATTCTGGATGACGTTGAGCCAAGGGAACAGCGCATGTTCCTGAAACATGACCGTGCGGTCCGCTCCCGGTCCGGTGACCGGCTTTCCATTGAGAAGAATCTCTCCGGAGGTTGGCTTTTCCAGGCCGGCGATGAGATTCAGCAAAGTACTCTTGCCGCATCCGCTTCGTCCGACCACGCAGAGAAATTCGCCCTGTTTTATCTCCAAATCCACATTTTTTAACGTCGCCTGATTGGTGTCGTCAAAGGTTTTGCTCACATTTTTTAAAACTAATGACATGGGATCGTCCTTTCTATCTTTTTTCATTAAAATCTCAGGACCGCATTATGCAATCCTGAGAATATCACTGTCTGTTATTCCGCCGACTGCTCCACGGTGACGATCAGATTATCTCCCGGCAGTTCATCGATAAATTCTTCATCAAGAGAAATCTGCGCGAAATCATTCATGGCGTCCTGATTAATGTCTGTGGAGACGATGATTTTCTGGAAGGCGCTGGTCAGCACATCAAGCTCCAGGGATTTGCCCGTGGCCGCGTTGATCTCATCGTTGATGGTCTGGGCTGCCGTTGTCATATCGGCGTTGATAGCTTCTGTTGCCGCTTCGTGCTGCGCGAGAAACTCATTGACAATGTCCGGATGCTCTTCCATAAATTCATTTCTTACTACCACAACTGCCACCGGATAGTCGCCGTTCATGTAAAGCTCATTATAATCGAGCACGATTTCCGCGCCGCCCTTTACAAGCTCTGAACCCCACGGCTCCGGCACAACGGCCGCGTCAATGTTGCCCTGGTCCATCATGTTCTGCACATCGGCGTTTTCCACGGCGGTGACTGTGACAGTGCCGCCCTCTTCCACGGTGGACAGGCCATTGTCAGACAGAAGTTTTAATAAGCAAAGATGCTGCGTGTTTCCAATCTGCGGAATGGCGACCGTCTTTCCGTCCAGATCAGCCACAGAGTGGATATCCGAACCGGCTGCTTTCACAAGAACCGCACCTGCCTGCGTTGCACCGGAGATAACAGAAACATCTCCTTCGGAATTGACATTGGCGCTGATGGCCGGCACCGGTCCAATGTATCCGATGTCAATGTCACCGGAAAACAGCGCTTCCACCTCGGCAGGCCCCGCGTTAAAAGCGGTCCAGCTCACGTTAACGTCATCGCCCAGATTCTCTTCCAATGTTCCGTTGGCCTTCATATATAATGCCTGCGCATGGGTTACGTTATTGAAATATCCGATGTTCACATCCGTGCTTCCATCACTGTTTCCTCCGCCGCCGCATCCTGCCAGTCCGGCCATGGCTGCGATGATTGCCGCTGCTGCTACTATCTTTTTTAATCCTTTTATTCTCATGATAACCTCCACTTTTTTTGCAATGTTTTTAACTTACCTATATCTTATGCAAAAACAGTTTTTCTCACAACTGGCATTTTTGAAAACGTTTTCTATTCATTTTTGTTGATTTTATAAGGTTTTTCCTGTATACTTAAACAAAATAAAATGTATTCCATCTTTTATATCGCATTTTTGTGATAACGTTTTCAAATCCAACAGGAGGTTTCTATGTCATTAAAAGAAATCGCAAAACGTGCGGGAACATCCGTCTCCACGGTCTCCCGCGTATTAAATAATGAAAATTATAAGTGCTCTGACGCCGAGCTGGAGAAACGCATCTGGCAGGCGGCGCAGGAGCTTCGATATCTTCCCAACGCGGCGGCAAGGGCGCTGCAAAAGGGCGGCGATCAGCAGGCCGCGTCCAAAGAACATACCTATTGTTTTGATATTTTTCTCACCCGTTTTCCTTCTCTTGACCAGGATCTGTTCTTCCGCGAGCTTTATGACGCGCTGAAGAAGGAGCTCTTGAAGCAGCGCTGTCTGCTGGGCAGGCTTCTGACCGTGCCGGACATCACCACCATGATGAACGCTTCCACGCCCTTCGCCGGCAACACTCCTCACGCGGACGGACTGATTCTTCTTGGAAAATGTCCTTCGGAGCTGATCTCTCCACTGAAAAATTACTATCATCATCTGGTGGGCATCGACCGGAATCCGACGGACTTTGACTACGACGAGGTGGTGTGCAGCGGTACCGCAGCCGCCGTGACCGCCATGAATTACCTGATCTCCCTGGGACATAAAAAAATCGCCTACATAGGAGACTGCTCCTATGAGGCGAGATATATCGGTTATTATCAATCATTGATCAATCACAATCTGCCGCTGGATTATTCGAACATTTATCCCACCAGCCAGACCAGGCAGGAGGGAATGCAGATGATGCAGGTGATCTTACAGAAAAAGGAACTGCCCTCCGCCATCTTCTGCGCCAATGACAGCACCGCCTTGGGCGTCTTTGACTGCCTGAAAAAGCACCGCAAACGGGGATACATTCCTTCGGTGATCTCCATCGACAACATCCAGGAATCCGAGGAGACGAAGCCTATGCTCACCACCATCGATATTCCCAAAAAAGAGATGGCCCATCACGCAGTCCTGCTGCTCCTTGACCATATCGGAGGCGGCCACAAAGACGCCGTGCGGCTGGAACTTCCCTGCCGGCTCATCGTCCGGGAGAGCTGTTCCTACTGCGCCGGATAGAAAAATACGTTAAACCGCCGCTTATCCATTGAACCTCCGCAGCCGTTCCACCACGCTCTCCTTCTTGAAGAACCGGAAGGAAATCGCCGGCACGAAAGCGCCGAGGATCAGCAGAACCGGGAATACACAAAGCATCGGCACGATGGTGAAATGGTATTTCATAAACCACAGACCTCCGGACAGTACCCGCAGCGCCGTGCAGGAAAACAGGCAGCCAAATACCAGAGAAAATGCAATGGTGGCAATGGCATAGTACAACCCTTCCAGTATGAGCATCCGCCGCAGCTGCCGTTTCGTCATACCGATGGCTTCCAGCATGGCAAACTCACCCTGTCTGGTGACGATTCCCGTGAGGATGGAATTCACAAAGTTCAGCGCGCCGATAATTCCTATGACAAAGGACAATGCGCCGCCGATCAGAGTGAACAGACCGATCACGCCGTCAAACTGATCCAGCCAGTAGCCTTTGGACTCAAAGTCCATGGTCGGCTCTGCCTGTGAGGTGTATTCTTCCAGGGCAGATGCGATTGCTGCTTCTTTATCATCATCGGCATTAAAAGAAAAGCACATGAGGAACTGGTCAGACGCCATCTCCTTAAACACATCGGCAGGAACGTAATAACAAAACGGCGTCATAAAGCTGCGGTTGCTCAGCGCATAACTATTGTCTTTGATGAGCGCCAGCACCTCAAACTCCCTGGTCCTTCCGTCGCCATAGGTGAGCGTCACTTTGTCGCCCGGCTGATGGACGATGGTTTCTTCCTCTACATTTCCATAATCGTCAGTCCCCACACTGACCAGCATATACTTTCCGGTCGCCATCTTTTCTTTCAGGGTCTCCAGATCGGACTCTCCTTTGTACACCTCTATAATAGAATAGAAGAAATCTTCCATGCCATAAAAAGACGTCAGCCAGTTCTCCTCATCTAAATGATTGAGCTCCACGATTTCTCCGCCAAAATTCTGGCCTGGCTGTCCATCTGCCGTTCTCGGGAAATAGTCCGGCGGCGTCCAGGAATCCTTGCGGAGCCCGATCATCTGCGTCATATACAGCCGGCCTCCGGTCTGGTAGCCATCCAGGGACTTGCAGTAATCCACAAACGTTTCTGTTACATTTTCTTCACTGATCGTCTCCTCATCCGCCCCTGAGTATCCGCTCATCACATTGAAATACGCCGCATTGGCCACCTGAAAGTCCGTCGAGACAAATCTCTTAAGATACGTGTCCAGATCAAAGGAATGGGTGAGCGTGAACACGCTGTTCAGCAGAATGATCGCCAGCGACAGAGAGCAGACCACCAGCACCGTCCGCTTCTTGTTCCGGCCCAGGTTGGACAGCGCCATCTTCGGAAGCTTCCCGCCGTTGGTGGAATTCTTGCTCTTCTTCCTGCCTCCGGCACTGTCGGTATATCGGACCGCCTCCACCGGAGAAACCTTCGCCGCAATGCGAGCCGGCTTTCCGGTGGATATCCAGACCGTAAAGAGCGTAAATACCGCCGAGCCGATGAAAATCAGCGGATGAATGGATACCGACACATCATTTCCCGTAAAAGAGGTCATGGCCATCATCTGCGGCAGGATTCCCTTTCCGATCAGATAACCGAAAATCAGTCCGAACGGAATCCCCATGATGCCAAGCCGCAGCGCCTGACGGCGGATGATCTTCTTGATCTGCCGTCCCGTGGCGCCGATGGTCTTCAGCAGACCGTAATAGTGAATATCCCGGATGACGGAAATCTGAAAAATGTTATAAATGATCAGGTAGCCAGTCAGAATAATGAGCAGAAGTCCTCCCACGACAGCTCCGATGGTCATCGGGTCCGACTCGGCGCTTCCCGATACGTACGCCCAGTTTGCATTGCTCGCCACATAATCGGGACTGGATTCGTCCGTGGAATAGCCGGCATTCTCGATGACTTTGTCAAGCTTCTCCTGAATGGAAAATGAGTTGGCAAATGTAATGTCCATGCGGATGGTTCCTGTGAGGGAATAATCCTGATCGTACGTGTAGACCAGTTCATCGGCGTGGGCGTCAAGATACGCTTCGGACACGATGGCAAAACCGACATCCAGGGCCGGGTCCGCTTTTGTCACACCGGCAATCGTAAATGTACGCTCGGTCACCTCCTGGTCCGTCGTTTTGACCCGGAGCTTCAGCGTCACCTGCTGCCCTGCCTTCGGCTCCATCCCCAGAAGCTCCATGGACATGTCATCCATCAAAATCTCATCGGCCGCCTCCGGCGCCCGTCCGTCTATGATATCGACAAAACAGTGTTCATAATGATACTCCGGATAATACCAGGCCTCCATGTGCCGCTTCAGAAATTCTTCGTTCTCCACACCGTCGGCCACCAGTATACAGTCTGCCGCCTCCACGATGGAAGGATCCTGGCTCAGTTTCTCATACTGCTCTCTCGTGATATTTTTGATTACTCCGTGATTATCGCCGCCGGACTGTCGCATGGTTTCCCTCTGAAAGTTCTCCACCGTACCGATTCCCAGTGTAAACAACGTGGTAAACAGCATGGCTGTGAGGGCAATGGCTATGACCGCGATAATATTTCTCGTCCTGGCCTCCCGGAAGCTTCTGTCCGACAGCCGCCGGATAACTTTCTTGTTTTTCACTTTACGCATCCTGCTCACCACCTTTAATCTTTCCGTCCTCAATACGCACGATTCGGTCGGCAAGCTGCGCGATCTCCTCATTATGAGTGATCATCACGATGGTCTGGCTGAATTTCTCTCCCGTAACCTTCAAAAGACTCAGCACATCCTGACTCGTTTTCGTGTCCAAATTCCCAGTCGGCTCATCACATAAGAGTATCGCAGGCTTCGTAGCCAGCGCCCGGGCGATGGCCACCCGCTGCTGCTGCCCGCCGGAAAGCTGGTTCGGCATACTGTGCAGCCTCTCTTTCAGCCCCAGCACTTCCGCCACCTGCTCCACATACTCCGTGTCCACCTCATTTCCATCAAGCTCAATGGGCAGCACAATATTTTCATAGACATTCAGCACCGGCACCAGATTATAGCTCTGGAACACAAAACCGATCTTCCTGCGCCGGAAAATGCACAGCGCATCCTCCTTCAGCCCGGAAATATCTTTCCCGTCCACAAACACGCTGCCCTCCGTAGGATAATCCAGACCTCCCAGCATATGGAGCAGCGTGGACTTTCCGCTGCCGCTGGTACCCACGATAGCCACAAACTCTCCCCTGTCAACAGTCAGATTCACACCGTCCAGCGCCTTCACCAGACTCTCCCCGCTGCCGTAATACTTTTTCAGATTCTCTGTACGCAAAACTTTCATAACCTTCGCCTTCCCTTCCTTGCTTTCTTTACTCTGTACTAATTCTAACATTTCATTCTTACCACAATCTTTCCGGAATCTAACAGATGTGAAAGAATGAGACATTCTTTATCGGAACCTTCCCACAGAAATCCCTTTCTTTTCCAATTAAATCAAATTATAATATAAATAGATATAGACTTTATACTTATAATATGTTATAAATAATATCACAAATAAAAGGAGGTGAATACTATGTCACTGACGAATGATGACTTAAACACACTCCAGACAATGATGGAAACACTGCTCCATCGGGAACTGACACCAATGAAAGAAGACATCCGGTCGCTGAAAGAGGACGTGACAGAGCTTAAAACCGACGTCGCAGAGCTGAAGACTGATGTCACGGTTCTGAAATCCAATGTCGCGGAACTCAAGACTGATGTCGCAGTTCTGAAATCCGACGTCGCGGAACTTAAGACTGACGTCGCGGTTCTGAAATCCGACGTCACGGAACTCAAGACTGACGTCGCGGTTCTGAAATCTGATGTTGCAGAACTTAAGACTGATGTCGCGGTTCTAAAAGCTGATGTGGCGGAACTTAAGGAAACTACCGAGATTCTGAAAGCTGACGTGGCGGAACTGAAATCCGATGTCATGGTTCTCAAAACTGATGTCGCTGAACTCAAGGATACTACCGAAATTCTGAAAACTGACGTTGCTGAGCTGAAAACCAATGTCGCTGTTCTTCAAACTGATGTTTCAGAACTCAAGGATACGTCCGATGTTTTAACACACGATGTCTCTGATCTAAACACTTTCTCCAGAGAGGCCAGAGAAGAGATGCGAAGGCTCAATTATAAAATCACGCTGACCAATCAGAAAATAGACGACTTGAGACTGGATTTTGATATTTTCAAAGCCAGTGTAAAAAGAGAGTTCCATTCACTGAACGACAAAATGGATACCGTGATTGAAGTCTTGCGTGAAAGGGAGATGCTGCCACAGTAGGCAGAGAAGAGGTACTTAATCAACATTAAGAATTGCGCTGTCCCTGAATGAAGAAGTTCTTTCAGATCAGGGCAGCGCATTTTTCAGTCCGGGCAATCAGTCGATGGCTGTAACTTTCTTCCGGAAGACGACATACATGGCAATGGCCGTGATGAGTGCCGCCGCAGCAATTTGCCCGATGCTCTCCTGTATAAGAGAATCTTTGGAAAGCATCACCTGACGCAGGAAGAAAACGAGGAGGATGCTTATAATGGCGGCAGGGACAGATTTCTTGATCATGCCTGCGATAAATGACCAGAGAGATAAGATTGCGCAGGCTAAAATACTACTTCCCGCCGCAGAAGCAAATCGCGGCAAAAGTGCTGGTTGAAAGGAATCTTCCAGCATGTCAAAGGCCGCGTCTGCTCCGATGAGATACCCGCAGCATAGCAGATACCCGGCCGCCATGGCAGCTGCTGTAAATCCTGCTATGATGATGAGTTTTGCTGCAATCAGCTGCTTTTTGTTCAGCGGGCAGGCAAACAGAATCGTGATGGTTCTGGTATTATATTCTCCAATTACAAAAGTGGCTGTGAGAACTGCCGCGTACACCAGAAACAGAAACGGTAGCAGAATGGATGTCATCTGAAACATGGAAGCAAAACTGTCTTTCGTCTGTTCCGGTTTTGTCAGAATTGCCCGCGCAATGGCGAGACGCTGCTTCATACCCAGAGAAAACTGTGAAACCGGCTTATTTTCCGCATGATGAAGACTCACTTCCTCAAGAACCTCCCCGATACGTTCCCGGTTATGATACCCCATATAATCACAGTACATTTCCAGATTCTGCCGTGCCGTCATCCTGTCGTAAAAATATGGATTCTCGATGATCGATCCCATCCGTTTCAGACACTCATAACTGCGATCTGTGAGCTTTTCTCCAAAAAGATAAATCTCGCCGCTGTCCGCCGGAATCAGATTGAGGAGCATCTTCATTATCGTGCTCTTTCCGGCTCCATTGGGCCCCACGCATCCATATATCTCCCCACGTTTTACGTGGAGGCTGACGCCGTCCACCACGGTTTTATTCTTATAGGATTTTGTCAAATGACTCTATTCATTTTATTGCAACATATTTTCACTGTTTTTCTGTCTCCTGCGCCGGAACTGATTTCCCTTCTCCTCCCGATGCGAATGTCAGCCGGAAAACGGTTCCTTCTCCCTTCTCGCTGCGAACTGTCAGGTCTGCCCGCATCTGAGCGGCAAGATTGCCGGCAATGGCAAGACCGAGACCGCTCCCTCTTCCCTTTGTGTAGGCTCTGGCAAAGATCTTTTCCTGTTCTTCCGGAGCGATTCCTTCTCCATGATCCTCCACTTCCACATAAACTTTTCCGTCCTGCCGGCAGAGGCGGAAGGCGAGGTACTGTCCTTCTTCTCCGTATTTTATGGCATTATCCAGCAGGTTTTTCAAAATCCGCTCCACAGCTCCTGCATCCGTCAGCACAGGGCAGGGCTCCTCTGTCATCCGAATATCCGCTTCAAAATGTTTTTTCTCCAGCAGATTATAATAATCAAGGAGTACTTCGTGGCAAATGCGGGAAAGATTGATTCGCTGTAAATGTAAAACCATATCTCCGGACTCCAGCTTGGACAAAGTGAAAAAGTCCTGCATGAGCACTGCAAGCTCGTCCGCTTTCTCAGAAATCTTTCCTGTCATCTCCCGGAGCCTTTCTTCTGAACTACTGCTTCTGACAGCAGGTTTGTCCTCGGTATCTCCTTTTGAAACATGTTTTCCCGAAATATGTTCTGCCATCTCCCTTTCCAGCATCTCGCTGTATCCTTTGAGAACGGTCAGCGGCGTCCTCAGGTCATGGGAAATGTTTGTGAGAACCTGTTCCATGGAGCGCCGGGTACGCTGGTACTCCATTTGCTGCCGGTAAAAAACATCCAGCATCCGATTCAGGTCAGCCGTCATGTTCCTTATACCCGGATGTGCGGACGGCACCAGAATATACCCGCCTTTCTCTCCTGCAGCAAGATCCCGCAGCCGTTCATCCAGATAAAGGATTTCCCGGTGCAATTCTTTATATTTATTTCTCTCCCAGACATACAAAGAAAAAAGGCAGAAGGATATAAACGCCCATCCTGCCATCATCCAGATATTCATTTATTCTTCCTCCATTTTATAGCCGATACCCCACAGAGTTTTAATATATACAATCTCGGGATTTGCCGGATTCTTAAGCTTTGCCCGCAGCCGATTCATATGGGAATTCAGTACATTTTCTTCCCCATAATACGGCTCCTTCCAAACCAGCTCATAAAGAGCTTCTTTTGAAAACGCCCGGCCCGGATTTGCGGCGAGAAGTGAGAGAATATCAAATTCTGTCCGGGTCAGCTGCAATGGCCGCCCGCTCTGGGTCACTGTGCGTTTCGAGATATTTATCTCCAGATCCTTATATGTGAGAATCCTGTCTTTTCTGACGGTGTTGTCATACTGCATCCTGCGGCGGATATTTGCTCGGATTCTCGCCGTAAGCTCAATCAGAGAAAAGGGCTTTACCACATAATCGTCCGCTCCCACATTCAGTCCCATCACTTTATCTGTATCCGTGTCTTTTGCCGTAATGATGATAATGGGAAGACTGCTGCTTTCCCGGATGGCACGAATGACTTCCATGCCGCTCATATCCGGCAGCATCAGATCAACCAGAGCGAGAACGTAATCTCCGTCGGCAAAGGCCCGGAGGGCAGCTTCTCCTTTATGATATACGTCTACCTGAAAAGATTCTCCTCTCAGATAATCACGTACCATCCCGCAGATTCCCTGGTCGTCCTCCACAAGAATTATTTTCTGTTCTTCTATTTCCTGCATTGTCTCGCTTCTCCTTATATATTCTCTCCATATATATGATAAACCATATATATGATAAAACAGAACCTTTTACAGACTGTTTTCGCTGTTCTTTCTGCGATAAAACATGCTATTTCACAGGCTGCCGGCGCTTCCAATGCTATCTCCCTTTATGGAGATAAATCATAAACTCTGCGCCTTCCCCCGGCTTCGACTTCACCTTGACGTAGCCGTCCTCTTTTTTGAGGATCTCCCGGGTGAGATACAGGCCGATTCCCACGCCTTCTTCCTGGCTGACTTCCTCCGCCCGGTAGAGCCGGCCGAAAATCTTCGAGATTTCTTCCTCCCGGATTCCGATGCCCTCATCTTTGATGCTCACCGCCAGATACATCTCATACTCAGTGACAGAAATGGTGACCGTGCTTCCCGCCGGGGAATATTTCACCGCGTTGTCCAGTACATTTCCTACGGCCTCTTTGGTCCATTTAAAATCAAAAGAGGCGCAGGCTTCTCCCTCGTAGGTATTATGAATGGTGATACGTTTTTGCTCCGCTTTGGCGACAGCCTCGTCGATCACTTCTGACAGCAGAGGGAGAATCAGCTGTTTTTCAGTGCGAACCTCCACGATATTACTCTCCAGCCGGGACATTTTTGTGAGAGACTGGATGAGAAATTCCAGCTTCTCGGTCTGTCGCGTGAGTTCTTTTAACATCCCAAGCGCTTCCTCCTGCCGTGTCATTCCCGTCTCCGTCAGGAGCAGTTCTTCCAGCAGCGACACATATAGCCGGATGTTGGTCATGGGCGTCTTGGTCTGATGGGAAATGTCTGAAACAAGACTTTTTACATTTTCTTTTTCCCGGGTCAGAGCATCTCTGGACAGAGACGATGCGGTGAGGAAACGCTTCCATTTCGTTTCCAGCCGGGAAAGCTTTGTCTCGTCATAATCGCTCTCGCGAAAATCGCCGGTCAGCGCCGCGTCAAGCATCCGGTCCAGCCGGTTGATCGTTCTGTTTTCAAACATGCGTAATCCTCCTGTCATCGGAATCAGTCCGGCGGTTCCTATTCTTCCCGCGTTCCGGCCTTACCGTCATTTTCCGACTCTTTCTTCTTTTTCTTCCATATATAGCCCTGTCCGTAAACGGTCTGGATATAGGATGCACCATCCTTTTTATTCTCCAGTTTCCTGCGCAGACGATTAATCGTCACCGACAGGGCATTCTCATCCACATACTCCCCGCCGTCGCTCCACAGGCGGTCCACCAGCACATTGCGGGTCAGAATCCTTCCGGCATTCTCCACCAGAAGTCTCAGAAGCTTCTGTTCATTGACACTGAGGGAAACAGCGCGTTCGTCCCGGAAAAATTCCAGCCGGTCAAAGTCAAACCGAAAAGTGTCTTCCTCATACACGGCGCTATCCGCCGCCTGTCTCTGCCGGATTCCCTGCTCATGTCCTCCGTCCTGCTGCGCGCCATTACGGGCCGCGATACGTTTCATAAAAAGCTGAATCCTTGCCCTGAGGACAGCCAGACTGAAGGGCTTTGTCATATAGTCGTCGGCTCCCAGCGTCAGTCCCATCACCTCATCCGTCTCCATATCGTTGGCCGTCAGAATAAGAACAAGGACGTCCGAGCGCTCCTTCACCCACTGCAGATAGTCGTAGCCACTGCCGTCAGGCAGATTAATATCAAGAATCACGATATCCGGCACATTTGCTCCGAAGTCTTCCTTCGCCTGCCGGACACTGCTGCTCTGGATAAATGTAATGCCATCTTCCCGAAGGGCCAGACGGATACCATCGCTCAGCGCTCTGTCATCCTCCACAATCTGAATCCGCATGTTGTCTCCTCCTGTTCTGTCTGCATATCTCCCGTCTACTATAACACATCCTCTGCATTTTCTGCAAAAAATGCAAAAAATGTTTCCCGCGAATCGAATAATCGCGCTTGCCTTGTCGCCGGGGGTGTGATATATTGTATCGTATTGTAATATAGTAGTAAATGTACGGCACTGCGCCGCATTTGCTCTCCAAATCACAGTGTGCTTCCTGCTTCACTGTGTAAAATTATGCTATGAGAAAGGACAGATTTTATGAAAAACAAGAATAACGGTGTGCTGCATCTGATTCTTCGTCTCCTTCAGGGAATGCTGATCGGTGTGGGCGCTGTGCTGCCCGGTATCTCCGGCGGCGTTCTCTGTGTTGTTTTTGGTATTTATAAGCCGGTCATGGAGCTTCTGGGAAGCCCGTTCAAACGGTTCAAAACCCACGTTCCAAAGCTGCTTCCGGTCATCGTGGGCGGCGCCATCGGCTTTCTCGGCGTGGCAAAGATTCTGGCATTTTTCCTGGAAAAATATCCGGAACCGTCCGTCTGCCTGTTTATCGGACTTATTACCGGTATGCTGCCATCCTTATTCCGGGAGGCAGGCGAGCAGGGACGGCCAAAAGGCTGCTGGATCGCACTGGTCGTTGCTTTCGCCATCATTCTGGCGTTGCTGATTTCCCTGAACCTGTTTTCCGTGACGATCACACCAAACTTCGGATGGTACATTTTCTGCGGATTCTGCCTGGCGCTGAGCGTGATCGCTCCGGGTATGAGCTTCTCCACACTGCTGATGCCCCTTGGCCTGTACACGCCGTTCGTTGACGGCATCGGCAATCTGGAGATGGGAATTATCGTTCCGGCCGGCATCGGCGCTGTGGTAACGGTCATCTGCCTGGCAAGAGCTGTGGACGCGCTGTTTGATCATTATTATCCATATGCGTTCCACGCCATCATCGGTATCGTCATCGCCGCTACCATCATGATCATTCCGGTTGACAGCTTTACCGTTTCCGTCGGCTCCGCCGTCACAAATATCATCTGCATTGTGGTCGGCATCGTGGCTGCGCTGGCACTGGACGCCTTTAATTCAAAGATTCCGGTGGAGGACTAATCCTGCCGGGTGTATCTAATCCTACCGGATGTATTAAGCCTGGCAGATAAATGAAGACTGACAGGCAGCCCTCATTACAAAATAATGGGCAATAAAAAGACATAATCAAGAGCATAATAAAAAGAGTGAATGTTTCCGTGCATCAAAGAAAATTGACTCCCAAAGGAGTTCTCTGCTTCTTTGAATGCATATAGACATTCACTCTTTTTTATAAATGAACTTTGCAGTTAAGCTTTAGGGTTTCCCGGCTATTTCTTAACTATTCATCTTTATTCGACAGACCGGCTTCTGTTATACCTGCCCTTCTCTCAGCCGCTCCCGCAGATATTCTTTTACTTCGATCAAAGACGGCAGAATACAGCAGGCAAGCTCACGCATCTCCTCATCCGGCTGTTTGATATCTGGCACCATGATGCAGGAAAGCCCGGCCCTCGTGGCAGAACGGACGCCGTTAAAGGAATCTTCCACGGCGTAAGCGTTTTCCGGCTCCACATCCAGCTGTCCGCAGGCTTTCAGATAGATCTCCGGGTCCGGCTTGCTTTTTGTGATGGTATCGCCGCAGACCATCACGTCAAAAAACGGCAGCAGCCCTGCCTCCCTGATCTCGTCATGGACGATGGCCTCCCTGGAAGAGGTGGCGAGGGCAATCTTAATCCCCTGCTCCTTCAGGAACGACAGAAGCTCCTCCACGCCTGCTTTCTTCTGAAGCTTGCCGCCGCTGGCCCGCTCACGGAACAGGCGAATCACTTCTTTTTCATAAGCATCGTACGGGAAATCCTGTCCGTACACATCAAGAAATATCCCTTTGGTCTCCGCATCATTGACGCCCAGACAAAGATAATTGGTATGTTCCACATCCGGAATCCCGTCTTTCTTTGTGACATCCACCCAGCACTGTGTTAACAGAGTCTCGGAGTCAAAAATGACGCCGTCCATGTCAAAAACAACTGCCTGAATCATAGTATCCTCCCTGAAATAAATGTATCGTGATCACACTGCTCTCTTTTCGCCGCGCCGGATCTTCCGGCCGCCCAAAAATCGCAGTGTTTGCGCCTATCATATCGTGTTTTGGGGGAAAATACAAGACCCACGCTACAATCCTCTCTTTCTCCTGACAAAAGGCAGTCTTTTGATGAAACGCACATTTTTTTCTTGACATTTCTTTAAAATACTTTTATATTAGAAAACGTAAATAAATATGGGGAGCTTGTAAACAGGCTGAGAGGAAGTTGTGAATTTCGACCCGGGAACCTGATTTGGATAATGCCAACGTAGGAATAAGATGACAATTGCGGGAGATGGCAGATGCCACCTCCCGATTTTTGCTTATTATCAGGATATTTACACAATAACATAAGGTAGAACATGTGATTGAACGGAGACAATTTCTGGTTCATGAAGGGGTGCACCACCGCGGGTGTATTCTTTCGTGAACCTTTTTTTATAGGATTTTTACTACAATTCCTAAAGAAAGCTACGGCGCAGGTGCATACGTTATTCTACTGATTTTTTGTTTGAACCAACCCCTTCGGATCCAATCGCACTACCTCAGAAAGGAGGATTCTTTATGATACGGGTCAACGGACAGGAAGAAGTCTGGGAAGAAAACCTGACCATTCAGGACTACATTTCCCGCCACGGCTACCGAACAAACCGTATTGCCGTGGAAAAGAACGGGAACATCGTGCCAAAACGGGAATACGCGGATACCGTGATCGCAGACGGCGACCAGATTGAAGTCGTAAGTTTTGTGGGAGGAGGATGATAGCAAATGGCTGAGTATTTTGACAAATATGAACGAGAAATGACGATTTCAGGGCGGCATCCGGGCAGTCCGGCGCCGATTCCCACCCGGGAAGAGCTTCATCAGGCTCTGGTCTGCCGCCATACCGGGGCGGTGCAGCGCCATCTTTCAAAGGCGTGGGTTGCCATGGCGGGACTGGGCGGCCTTGGCTCCAATATTGCCATCTTCCTTGCCCGCATCGGCGTGGGGCATCTGCATCTCATTGACTTTGACCGGGTGGATATCACAAACCTGAACCGGCAGCAATATTTTATTCATCAGATAGGCATGGTAAAGACCGAGGCTCTGACGGACATCCTTCTGGCCATCAATCCTTACCTGACCATCCGGAAGGATTGTGTCCGGGTCACAAGGGAAAATGTGCCGGAGTTGTTCCGGGATGACACCTATATTTGCGAGGCCTTTGACGTGCCGGAGAATAAGGCAATGCTGGCTGAAGCGGTGCTGGAGCATTTCCCGGAAAAATATCTCATCGCCGCCAGCGGTATGGCGGGCTACGGAGACAGCAACTCAATCCGCACAAGAAAAATCTCCTCGCATTTCTATCTTTGCGGAGATGAAACGGCGGAAGTCTCCGAGGGCCACAGTCTGATGGCACCCCGGGTGGCGCTCTGTGCGGCCCACCAGGCAAACCTGGTGGTGGAACTGATCCTGAAACAGGCAGGAACCCGGGGACAGGGATCATGACACCATCTCCACTCCGCCGGAAAACCATAAAAAACACTAAAAGAAAGGACGAAACAATGACAAAGGATACATGGAAATTAGGGAACCACGAATTTACATCCAGATTTATTCTGGGCTCCGGCAAATATTCCCTGGAGCTCATCAAAGCGGCTGTGGAGGAGGCTGGGGCGCAGATTGTGACCATGGCTCTGCGCCGGGCCAACGAGGGCGGCCTCGCCAACATTCTTGACTACATTCCGGAAGATGTCACTCTTCTTCCAAACACCTCCGGCGCCAGAAATGCCGATGAGGCCGTCCGCATCGCCCGGCTTGCCAGAGAGGTCTGCGGCAGTGATTTCATCAAAATCGAGATCATGCGGGATACCAAATATCTCCTGCCGGATAATTACGAGACAGTTAAGGCAACGGAAATTCTCGCAAAAGAGGGTTTCATCGTCATGCCTTATATGTACCCGGACTTAAATATGGCCAGGGATATGACCGAGGCCGGTGCCGCCTGCATCATGCCGCTGGGCGCGCCAATCGGTTCCAACAAAGGGCTGTGCACAAAGGAATTCATCCAGATTCTCATTGATGAAATTGATCTGCCGATTATTGTGGACGCAGGTATCGGCCGTCCGTCCCAGGCCTGCGAGGCCATGGAAATGGGTGCCGCGGCGGTCATGGCAAACACTGCCATCGCCACCGCCGGTGATGTGAAACAGATGGCCGGTGCCATGAAAAAAGCCGTGGAGGCCGGCAGAGCCGCTTACCTTGCCGGTATGGGAAATGTACGGGCCAAAGGAGCCAGCGCTTCCTCCCCCCTCACCGGCTATCTGAGAGATTAACAGCGAGGAGGATAAGAATGAACACAGAAACTCATATCAACGAAAGTATTTTAAGCGACGAAATCCGCGAACATCAGAAAGAAAACCGCATCGACCACATGACCTATTTGCCGGATATGGAAGACATCGGTTCCGATGTGATGGATCAGGTGATTTCCGCCATGAACGCCTACAATTATGACATTTACACCGAAAACGACGTGCGCCGCGCCCTCTCCCACGACAACCGTTCCCTGGAGGATTTCAAGGCGCTGCTGTCCCCGGCGGCGCTGCCTTTGCTGGAAGACATCGCCCAGGCGGCCCAGGCGGAGACCCGGAAACATTTCGGCAATTCTGTCTGCATGTTCACTCCGGCCTACATCGCCAATTATTGCGAAAATTACTGCATTTACTGCGGGTTTAACTGCCACAATCACATCAAACGGGCCCAGCTCAACGAAGAGGAAATCGAGAAGGAGTTTGCCGCCATCGCCAAAACTGGTCTGCAGGAAATCCTCATTCTGACCGGTGAAAGCCGGAAACGTTCCACTGTGGAATATATCGGCCGGGCCTGTGAAATCGCCCGGAAATATTTCCGGGTGGTCGGTCTGGAAGTTTATCCGATGAACTCCGACGAGTACGCCCATCTACATCAGTGCGGGGCAGACTACGTCACTGTTTTTCAGGAAACATACAACTCTGACAAATACGAAACCCTCCACTTAGCCGGCCACAAACGAATCTTTCCGTACCGGTTTAACGCCCAGGAGCGGGCTTTGATGGGCGGCATGCGGGGTGTGGGCTTCGCCGCTCTCCTGGGTCTTGATGATTTCCGGAAAGATGCTTTCGCCACCGGCATGCACGCCTGGCTTCTCCAAAAAAAGTATCCCCATGCAGAGATTGCCTTTTCCTGCCCACGGCTGCGGCCCATCATCAACAACGACAAGATCAACCCTATGGATGTACACGAAGCGCAGCTTTTACAGATTGTCTGCGCCTACCGGCTGTTTATGCCTTTCGCCAGCATCACCATCTCCAGCCGGGAATGTGCCAGGGTGCGGGACAATCTGGTGAACATTGCCGCCACCAAAATCTCTGCCGGCGTCAGCACCGGCATCGGTGAACACGGCGAGGAAGTGCAGGATAAAGGCGACGAACAATTTGAAATCTCCGACGGCCGATCCGTCCGGGAAGTCTATGATGCCCTGGTGGCCGAACATCTGCAGCCGGTCATGGCGGAGTACATTTACGTATGAGCGCCCCTCATACCCGGCAGCCGGAAAACCTCTCCGTCATCGCCGTCACTAACCGCTCCCTCTCCGTCCGTCCCTATGAAGAACAAATTGCCCGCATCTGCCGTTTTCACCCGGCGGCGGTGATCGTACGGGAAAAAGATCTGCCAGAAGAAGAATACGCCCGCCTGGCTGAAAAAGTGCTGGCCATCTGCCGTCAATACAGCGTGCGCTGCATTTACCACACCTATCCGGAAGCCTCCCGGGCCGCCGGTGTCAAAGAAATTCATCTGCCTCTCCCGGTTTTGCGGCAGTATGCCGGCGAGGCGGATTTGCAACCGGCGGATCCCCGCCGGCCAGACGTTTCCGGCGGGGCGGGAACACCCCTCTCCTTTTTCACTGCCGTCGGCACTTCCGTCCATTCCATGGCAGAAGCCGAGGAGGCGCTGCGGCTGGGCGCCACCTATCTGACGGCGGGGCACATATACAGCACCGACTGCAAAAAAGGCGTGCCGCCCCGGGGACTTTCCTTTTTAGAAAAAATCTGCCGGATGTCCCCGGTGCCAGTTTATGCCATCGGCGGCATCCATCTGGGCACCGGGCAGCTCACAGAAGTGCTTTCCTGCGGAGCTGCCGGCGGATGCATCATGTCTGAGATGATGCGGATATAATACAATTCTGTTTCGTTGATTTTTCAGACAGTTTTTACTTCAGAATCGGATGCCGCTCCCAATCCGATTTTCTAATTATAAAGAAACAATTGAAAATGATTATTATATGGAAGAAGCTTTTTCTCACACCGTCTCCCCCAGTACCTTCCGGCACCGCTTCCGGACGAAGAAAAAGCACACCGCCTGCATGACGATGGTGGCGATCCAGGAACCCGGATAGGAAATGAACAGAAAATGTAAAGACCGATGATAAGGAAAGAAACCATATATCCAGAGAATTCTTGTGCCCACTGTGCCGATGATGGACAGCACCATGGGAACTGCCGAATATCCCATCCCCCTCATGGCGCCAGGAAACAAATCCATGATGCCGCAGAGGAAGTATGGGACGGTGGTGATGGAGAGTATCTCCAGTCCGCACTGGATCACGTCCGCTTCAGTTGTGTAGATTCTCAGAACCTGGGACCCAAAGGCCCAGGCACCAACGCCCAGAATCAATGAAATTCCTGCGGATAAAAGGATACAGTCTAAAAGAACCCGGTCCATCCGCTTCGGTTTCTTCACGCTGTAGTTCTGACTGGTGAAGCTCATGCACGCCTGAGTGACCGCATTGACAGACACATACAGAAAGCCGAGGATGTTGTTGGCTGCCGTGTAGCCGGCCATGGCGATGGAGCCGAAGGAGTTCACCGATGACTGCAGCAGCGCGTTGGAGAAGTTTATGACCGTACTCTGAATGCCGGCCGGGATGCCCACCTGAAAGATGCGCTTCACATAGAATCCTTTGACAGAAAGCCTGGAGAATCTCACCTGATAGCTGCCTTCGGATTTATAAAGGCAGTGAAGCACAAGGATGCTCGATACCATCTGGGAAGCCACGGTCCCGATGGCTACGCCGGCCACGCCCAGAGGGATAACGATGACTAACAGCAGATCAAGCGCCACATTTGCCATGCCCGCAAAGAGCAGAAAAAACAGCGGCCGCTTGGTATCTCCCACCGCGCGAAGGACTGCCGCCCCGTAGTTATAGAGCATAAAAAACGGCATTCCAAGGAAATATATTTTCATGTAGAGGGTGGACTGCCCGATGACGTCCGGCGGCGTGTCCATAAGCCCCAGCGCCCATCCGGCAGCCGCAAATCCCACCACTGCCATGAGGACGCCGCTGATCAAAGCGAGCGCGATGGCCGTATGTACCGATTCTGACATTTCCTTATCCTGCCCCGCAGCATAATACCTGGCGCACAATACATTTGCTCCCATGGAGATTCCGATAAACAGGTTGGTAAAAATATTGATAAGCGCCGTGGTGGCCCCCACCGCCGCCAGCGCATCGCTGCCGCTGAACCGTCCCACCACGATGATATCCACCGCGTTGAACATCAGCTGCAGAATACTGGTGACCATCAAAGGCAGCGAAAAAGAGACCAGCTTATCCATTATAGAACCATTTGTCATGTCAATTTCATATTTACTCTTTTGCAATGTATTCTCATCCCCTCTTATTTCTTTTGCACCTGCTCTATCTTACTCCTTTCTTTGATTCCGGTCAATCATCTTCCGGTATGGAATATGTAGAATGGAATGTGCAGAAACGAAAAAAATCGTTATAATTATTCCTCACTATAAATCAGGGACAAAGCCTGCCCATGCCGGCTCTGTCCCTGATCTTATAGTATTTCCCGCGAAATTATACAATATTCAAATAGATTAATTATGTCTGCGCTGCATTGATATTAGTGTACTGCCTCATCTCTTTTCAGTATAGTGACAAAATACACTAGATCAACTCCAGCACGCCCCGGATATCCTGCACAACAGCATCGGCGCCGGCGTCCATGTAACGTTTTGTCACCTCCTGCACTTTCGCTTCCTTCTCTTCCGGAGTGAGCGCTTCATACTCTGCTTTGGTAAGCCCCATCTCAGAACTTCCTTCAATAATGCCTGCGGTGAAGACACCTGCGTTTTTACCTTCACGGATATCGGAGATGGTATCTCCCACCTTCATGACTTTATCCACGCTGGTGATGTGCAGCGCTTCCATGTTCTTAAAGATCATGTATGGATACGGACGGCCGGCGTGTCCGGTGGAGTCCGGGCTGAACCAGCAGTCAGGTTCATAACCGGCTTTTGCCGCTTCTTTTGTGACAATGTCCATCATGGCGTCGGTGTAGCCGGTAGTGGAACCGATCTTCAGACCGGCGTCGCGGAGCTTTGCCACAGTTTCTACCACGTAGTCTTTCGGGTCAGAGAACTGATCGAGAATCTTCATGAGATTGGCGGCAAATTTTTCGTGCATTTCATCCACATCTTTGTCAGTAAAGTCCCTGCCATGGATACGTTTAAATTCTTCACGAATCCGCTCCATGGACAGCATGGTCTTGATGTGGTCCCATTTTAACATTCCCATAGGTTTTCTTGTCTCTTCCATGCTCGGTGTGATACCGTATTCTTTGAATATTTCCATAAATGCCTGCACCGGCGCAAAGCATCCGTAATCTACTGTCGTTCCTGCCCAGTCGAATATCACTGCTTCATATTTCATTGTTATTGTCTCTCTTTCTCCTGATATTGTTCTCCGTCCATTTACGCTGCGGCTCTTTTTGCTTTAATGAACTCTTCGATGATGTCGCAGACTCTGTTGATATCTTCCGGATAGATTTCACCGATGTTACCGATGCGGAAAGTCTCCGCGTCTGTCACCTTGCCCGGATAGATGGCGTAGCCGCGCTCTTTGATGTACTGGTACATTTCCTGGAAGGTGTAATTCTTATTGGCCGGATAGAAAAATGTGGTGATAATCGGTCCCTGATATTCATCTCCCACGTAAGTTTCAAAACCAAGAGCACGAAGTCTGCTGGTAAGAAGCTTATTATTTTCTGTATAGCGTTTATTTCTTGCCGGAATTCCTCCCTCTTCTTCCATTTCTTTTAACGCCTGGGCAAAAGCCAGAACGACATGGGTCGGGGAGGTAAATCTCCACTTACCGTCGGCCTGCATGGTCTCCCACTGGTCATAGAGATCCAGAGAAAGACTTCTTGCTTTGCCTTTGCTGGCCATAAGAGAGTCTTTTTTGCAAATGATGAAGGAAAAGCCCGGCACTCCCTGAATACATTTGTTGGCGCTGCTGATGATAAAGTCAATTCCCAGTTCACCCACAGGAATGTCTACGCCGCCGAAACTGGACATAGCGTCCACGATCATAGTTCTTCCGGCAGCCTTTACAACTTTGCTCACAGAAGCGATATCATTTAAGATGCCGGATGTAGTCTCGCTGTGAACCATGGAAACATGGGTTACTTCCGGATCTTCCTCCAGTATTTCAGCGATTCTTTTTGCATCAGGAATCTCATTATAATTAACCTCATATAATCTGTAATTGATGCCGGCATGTTCTGCGATATCTGCCATACGGCGGCCGTAAGAACCGTTGGCGGCGATGAGAAGTTTTTCATCACTGCCTACCGTGCTCGTAATCACAGATTCCACACCGAAAGTACCGCTGCCCTGCATGAGAACAACTGTATATTCCGGCTCACTGACATGAGCCAGCTCCAGAAGCTTGTCTCTGATCTCCAGCGTAATTTTTTTATAATCATCATCCCAGGTGCAGTGGTCAAATAACATCTGCTCTTTTACAGTGTCGGTGGTTGTCAGCGGGCCTGGTGTTAAAAGTTTATAATTTTTCATAATTGTATCTCTTCTTTCTTTTTTATTTTCTTACTCTTCAGCCAGCGCTTTGGCATTCTCAGAAATCTGCTGATGCTGTTCCAATAAATCAACTGTCAGTTTTTCCGGGAATACCTTTGGATTTGCAGACATATACGCAGAGTCTGCTGTTTCTCCCTCATAGATTGGCAGAGGATAGTATTCCTGTAATTTTGCTCTTCCTTTTGTAATAATACATTCAGCCATTTCCATGGCAAGATCCTTGCTTTCATCACCTTTATCCACAACAGCGATGGATTCTGTCAGAGAATAGTTGCCTTCTGTCGGGTCAACATAATCTACCGGAAGTCCGTCTGCTTTATCTGCCACTGCCTGATGACGGAGACCGAATCCGATGGCTACCTCGCCGGCACGCACTTTTTTAAGAGGTGCGGAACCTGAGCTCTCCACGTGAGGGCCTGCGTTTTTGTAAATGTCTGCCAGGATCTGGGTTGCCTCGTCTTCACCGTAATTGTCTACCAGCGCCTGTAACAGAAGCCATGCTGTGGAAGAACTTGCGATGTCTGTGACGGAGATAAATCCGCTGTATACCGGGTTAGCCAGATCTTTGATGCTGGTCGGAGTCGGCAGATTATTTTCTGCCATCACTTCTGTGTTCAGAAGGATTGCTCCTTCCTGAGCAGTGATCGGCGTATAGAAGGAAGGATATTCATCCATAGCGCCTGTCTCAAAAGTCAGATCCTTAAACATGTTCTGCTGTTCCTGGGCGCTGTCCAGATAGAAGGAACTCATGGTCACCAAGTCAGCTTCGATGTTGGTTCCTTCCGCCAGAAGCTTTCCGCCCAGCTCGGAAGTACCGAAGGACTGAATGATGTACTGTCCGGAATATCCGTTTTCATCTAAAGTGCTCTTCATGGCCTCGATGGCTTCGTCGTCGGCGTTGGTGTAAAGCACCACTTCATCGCTGGCGGAGCCGCCGCATCCGGTCAGGACTGCGGAGAGCGCCATGGTCATTGCTACTGCTGCTGCTAAAAATTTCTTTCTCTTCTCTTCCTTTACCTTACTTCTGTCTGTCGCAAAGTATCCAAAAATCAATTTAGCTGCCAGATTCGTAAATAAGATCAGAAGGGACAGAACAAAAATCTCATTGAACTTTGTATAATATTGAAGCTCTTTAATTTTTGTGGTAATAACCATGGTTCTTGCTCCTGCGATAAAAATAACCGCACTTACTGTTACCATCGCATTTACAAAATAATAGCTGAACACTTCAAGTATGGTTCCCATAGCGTTCGGAGTTACCACCCGCACGATAGTTTTAAGCCAGGTATCACCCATGAGCATGGCTGTTGTCTCCCAGGAAGCGTTCATCTTTGCCAGGGAATTCTTTATCATCAGATAAGGCGTCGAGAAGAAATGGATGACGTTACAGATGATAATGATGGCCAGGGTATTCTGCAGCGGTGTGCCGGAGAAAATAAGCATGTAGGCGATACCAATTACCATACCCGGTATTGTATTTGTAATTAATGAAATATTTTCAATAACCTGTTTTACTTTGCCCGGCAGTTTACTTCTCGCAGTCGTAAGTGCTGCTCCATAAGTGAGCAGGGAGCCGAGGAGCGCCGTGAGAACGGCTACCAGAAGGGAGTTTTCATAAACACTGATCAAGCTTCTGTCTGCGAAGACTGCCTGAACATGTTCCCAGGTAAAGTTCATCTGGTACGGCCAGTTTTCCACCAACGGCACCGCAAAGATGACCAGGAAGACAGAGAGTACCGCCAGAAGCACCAGACCGCTGGCTCCTCCGAAAATCACATCCCGCAAAGTATTTTTCCGAATCTCAATATTGGATATTTTGTTATAGCGAATATTATATTTTTCCAGATAGTGCAGAAGCGCGATCGTCAGTACGGAAGGAATAAGCATCATCATAGCCACTGCAGAACCGGTATTAAAGTTCGGGATACTTCCAAGCATTTCGTTATAAAGTACTGTTGCCACCACATCGTACTCGCCGCCCACCGACGCCGGAATACCGTAATCGGTAAAGCATAAGAAGAAACACTGTACAAAAGATGCAGCCAGCGTTCCAAGAAGTGGGCGTACCACCGTAGCCATAAATGTGGTCAATGGTTTATCCCCCATAATGCGGGATACGATGGTAAACTTTTTGTCAATATATTCCATGGTATTTGACACAAGCAGGAAGGATATCGGCAGTGTATAAATAACATATCCTAACAGCAGGCCGTTAAATCCGTAGATTTCAAAAAGCTGACGTCCCACAAGCTGTGTGATCAGTCCCTGCTTTCCAAAGGAATAGATGATGGCAAAACCATACGTGATGGTCGGCAGCAGCATTGGAACTACAGCCGCCTTTCGAATGAATCCTTTATACGCTTTTGGAATATTTGTATAATTAATTGTATATGCAAGCAAAAACGCTAACAATGTTGTAATGATCGCACTGGCGGAAGAAATAATCAGGCTGTGCCCGAAAGCGCTCATAAAGCCGTGGCTTGTCAATACCTCCACGTAGTTTCCAAGAGATACTCCTCTGGCCTGTCCCTCAAAGGACTTTAAGAGAAGCCGGAGAATTGGAATCATCAAAAATACGAGAAACAACGCCGTGACGATAATAAAAATGCCTTTAATCTCTTTTTCTTTTCTCTGTGTACCCATATTCGTTCACCTTTTCGCTTCACTTTATTACATTGCCATCTGCGGCTGCGCTTCCTGACTGAACAAAGTAAAGATGTTATTTCTTTTAATCACAAGCTGATTAAGAATAAACTCTTTGACAAAATCGTTGTCCGGTGTCTGGATGATCTCATCTGGCTTGCCAAACTGAGAAATAGTTCCATTATTGACAATCAGAACCTTATCAGATAAAGTCAGCGCCTCTTCCGGATCGTGGGTAACGATGATGGTTGTCAGCTTAAATTCTCTCGCAATCTGTTTGATTTTATCTTTAATCGATTCTTTGATCACTCCGTCCAATGCGGAAAGCGGTTCATCCAGAAGAAGAATTTTCGGTTTCATGACCATGGTCCTTGCCAGAGCCACTCTCTGTTTCTGACCGCCGGAAAGCTGTTCGATCTTCTTATCCAGATGTTCTCTTAATCCCAGCAGATCAATCATATCCTCCACTTCCTGCTGTGTGGAAATGTCCGGTTTGTTTTTTAATCCATATGTAATGTTTTTATAGACATTCAGATTTGGAAACAGGGCGTAATCCTGGAATACAATGTTGAATCCTCTTGCTTCCATCGGAATATCCAGCACGTTCTGTCCCTGGAAAATGATCTCTCCTTCATCGGCGTCAGTCAATCCAAGAATCAGATTCAACAATGTAGTCTTACCGCATCCGGAAGGTCCGAGAATCGAAACTATCTCGCCATCCTCAATACTGAGATTAATATCGTGTAAAATTGTAACACCGTCATATGATTTTTTCAGATTTTTAATTTCAAGCATAATGTTCTCCTTTCCCTTTCAGACATCTTCAAAATACCTAGGGGGTATTTTAAGGATTTATTCCAAACTAGAACTCCGGCAATCTGCGGCAGGCATGGAAAATCGTTTACCGCCTGCAAGAGCAGCAGGTACATCTCTTGTCCCGTCCCTTATGCCGGGTCCGCTCCGCGAAACAACCGCATGATAACACAGAGACAAAATGCCTTTCTATCATTTTCCCAAAAAAGTTTTGTAAATTAATTGTAAAAAAGTTGTAGAAATTCTACATAATTTTCTAGAAATCTTCTTTAGTTTTTATACAAAAAAAGGCGGAAATATTTCCGCCGTAAAAGATATTCTTTATTTTATTTTCAACCCTTTCATGGGAATTCTGTCTTAGAAACGTCCTACTTTTCAGACGGTTTCGCATCATATGCCT
Source organism: Eubacteriaceae bacterium CHKCI004 (assembly GCA_900016875.1). Classification (GTDB taxonomy): domain Bacteria; phylum Bacillota; class Clostridia; order Lachnospirales; family Lachnospiraceae; genus Anaerobutyricum; species Anaerobutyricum stercoris. The sequence continues at coordinate 56,074 of FCNR01000040.1, forward strand.
GTTTACGGATCGTATTACTGCTCCTGTCCAAAATCGCTGTGTATTTTTCATAATCGCTGAGGAGAATACCAGTATAGATCATATCCACCACCGCAAGCTGAGACACCCGGGAAAAAATAGCATCACCGTAAATAAAATGCTGTCCGCTTGTGATCAGAACAATGTCCGCATATTTTTCCAGCAGAGTATTTTCAAAATTGGTGATCGCAATGGTCCTCGCCCCCGCTTTTTTTGCAATCCGCATGGCATCTACCGTACTTATCGAGCATCCTGAATAAGAGATGCCGATGGCCACATCTTCTTTTGTCAGATTACCGGCACTGACATTTTGCAGATAATAATCGGAATAAGAACAGCAGCTAAAACCCAGATAGGTAAGCTTTGTAACCAGATCGCTGGCCGTACATGAAGAGTTCTCCACGTAAAATACCGCGATATTCCGCGCTCCAGTGATTGCCCTCACCGCCTTTTCCAGATTGTCAGCAGACAGATTTTTTAACGTGTCTTTCAGCTGTCCTACCGCAGTTCCGATCAGCTTGGCCGGCAGCTCCGCGATTTTATCGTCCTTTGATATGGACGATCCATACAGAAAATATCCTTTTTCTGTTCTGTCTTCTTCCCGCACCAGTTCATAGCGGAAATCTTTAAATCCCTGATATCCCAGCGCACGAATGAAGCGAAGTACCGTAGGCTGACTGACGCCTGCTCCGTCTGCGAACAGCTCAAGAGTCAGTTCACGGCCATCTCCCTGATAAGACAGAAGATAGTCAGCAGCTTTTTTTTCGGATTTTCGTAAAGAAGAATAATTCTCCCTTATGGTAAATTCCAGTTTTTCATTCATTATTTTTCCTCCTGCTTACAGCAAAGCTTCCTCAGATATCGGCATCCATCCGCGGCAGATATCTTTTCGTCAGGCTTCTTCTGTATGTTTTCTATTTTTTTCGCATTCAGATTAAATGTAATTTTTCTACACTTTTTATTTTTTACAAAAACGAGGGGCTGCCTCATAAAGTAAAAATCTTTATGCAACAGCCCCATTTTTGTTCTATTCCGGTACCGCCGCCCTGGTTTCGGCCGACTTATTTATTGTTATGATCAACAGTTTTATGTACGATCTCACGCATCTGCGGCCATGTCTCCATGTAGCGCTCCATATAGAACTGATATTCCTTATGAGCTTCCATATCCGGAATATATTCTTTATCAACACGAATCATGCTGTCTGCAGCTTCTTCAAAGCTTGGATAAACACCGATACCCTTTGCCGCAATGATACAGTCGCCCAGACATCCTGCACTCTGGTTCTCTACAGTTGTGTACATCGGTACGCCGATGATATCCGCATGCATCTGCATCCAGAAATCAGACTGTGCCAGACCGCCGCAGGCATAGATTTCTTTTACGTCATATCCTGCTTCCTTCATGCTGACGATACAGTGATTTGCACCATAGGCAACGCCTTCGTAGATAGCTCTTGCCAGATGTGCCGTTGTGGTTCCGATGGAAAGTCCCCAGAACATACCTCTTGCTTTGGAATCAGAGTAAGGCGCACGATTGCCCTGGAAGTAATCCATCATAACAAGACCGTCACAGCCAATCGGAACAGTCTTTGCCTTTTCGGTGATATAATCATAAATGTTCATATCCTTATTCATGGCTTCCTGTGCCCAGGTACCAGGAAGAAGGTTATTTCTAAACCAGGTCAGTATGGATCCGGCTGCGGTCTGTCCGCCTTCCAGAAGGCTGGTTCCTTCATACATACAGTTTGGATAAGTTCCGTTTACGCCATTTACATGGAAATCTTTCTCAGAAAGTCCCAGCAGACAGGTAGATGTTCCGCCGATTAATGTCATTCCGTTCGGTCTTACACCGCCGACACCGAACATACATGCATTACAGTCCGCCGTACCTTCCACAACGACTGTCTTGGTGCTCAGGCCAAAGATCTGCGCAGCTTCGCGGCTGACATTGCCGATCACTTCGCCAACTCTGTAAATATCTTTCGGGAACTTATCAATCACATCATCAAGGCCTACCGCATTGTAGAAATCTACCGGATATCCGCCATTCTTGTCATCGTAATTCCAGCGGAAAGCAGCGATGGACATACAAACGCTCTTCTTACCGGTGAGTTTCCAGTTCAGCCAGTCCTCAAACTCCATGATCGTCTTGGTCTTCGCCCAGTTTTCCGGCTCATGTTTCTTAACCCACATACACTTCGGCACCATGGTGTCGGCACGGAAACTTGGTTTGTAGAATCTGGTCGCCTCATAATCTTCACGAATCTCGTCAATAAAAGAGGCTTCTTCTGTTGCACGAACATCCATCCAGAGAATCGGCGGACGCACGGACTCATCATCTTCTCCCAGATAAACCAGGGTGTTGGTTGTGGCATCACAGGTAATGGCCGCAATATTGTCTGGCCCGATACCAGCTTTTTTAATACATTCCGGGATTGCTTTGGAAAGCGCTGCCCACCAGCCTTTGTCATCCTGCTCTGCCCATCCGTTCCTCGGATAAGTGGTCGCGTACTCTTCAATATGATATGCACGGTTCTGTCCGCGGAAATCATAAAGCGCAACTCTCACACTGCCCGTACCTGCGTCGATACCCATTAAATATTCTGCCATAATTAAACTCCCTTCTCCGTTTTTCTTTACATTTTTATTTGCAAGACCCGCTTCACACAGGTCTTCCTTTCTCCTATAAAGCCTTTATTGTTCTTCGTTTTCAAAATCAAGAATTCTCTGTACCTTGTCTTTGGACCGGCTGTTCGGGTCATAAGTGCAGGAGAGATATTCTTTAACCATGCATTTTGCCAGCTCAATACCAATCACCTGTGCCCCCATAGTGATAATATTGGCATGATTGGAGAGCTCTGCTCTCTGAGCCTGATAAACATCGTGGATACATGCAGCGTAAGCTCCCTTTACTTTGTTGGCGGCGATAGATACGCCAATACCGGTTCCGCATACTACGATGCCACGGTCAAACTCACCGGCTGCCACTGCCTTCGCACATTTGATCGCAACGTTGGCATAAATCGGGTCGTCACTGCCAAAATCAGCCACCTCATGTCCCAGTCCTTTTACATAGTCCATCAGCTGCAACTTAAAATCGGCCGCGTTCGGGTCACATCCAAATACAATCTTCATTGTCTTCTCCTTTCTCTTGAAGACGGGAACCCTTCCGGCTCCCGCCGCGATGTCTGCTATAGATAAGTATATCACATCTTTGGTTATTTTGTACAATATTTATAGATATTTTCTCATCTCTTTGAGCGAATCGTAAATACAGGTCGGTTCTACGTCAGATTCTGCTACCGTCTGCATGTCCGCTTCACCTGTAAGTACGAGAAATCCTTTTGCGCCGTTGTTGACGCCGGTCGCCACATCCGTATACAGGCGATCACCGACAAAAGCCATCTCTTCTGCTTTATATCCGGTAATCTCCGCCACCATATCCACGGTCTCTTTCCAAGGCTTGCCCAGAAAACGAGGCTTCACTCCTGTGGAATCTGTAATGAGACTGCACATAGCTCCGCAGTCCGGCATGAAGCCGTACTCTGTCGGGCAATTGGTGTCCATATGAGTAGCGATAAACGGTACGCCGTTTCTCACATAATGACAGATACGATCCAGCTTCTCATAGGTAAGGGTAGTATCAAAGCTCTGTACCGCCACATCCGGATCTTCTTTAACAAGATGAATACCTTTTGCTTTCCAGTTTTCTTCCAGAACCGGAGTGCCATTCAGATACACCTTTGCTCCCGGATAGTTTACTTTCAGAAACTCCGCACAGACATCTCCTGCTGTAACAACCTTGCTCTCATCCACATCAAGCCCCAGTTTATGAAGCTTTTCCACGTAGACCGACGGCACCCGGGAAGCGTTGTTGGTAAAAAAGATAAAATCCCGGTCCTCCGACTGTTCCACGTCGTGGATAAAATCCAGCGCTCCGTCAATGAGCTGATCGCCCAGATACACAGTACCGTCCATATCGAGAACAAATAATTTTACACCATTAAGCGCTTCTTCTTTTTTCAGCATACATGTACCTCTTATTTCTTCTATATTATTATCCGTAAATCTCTTTGGTGATCTTCTCTGCGATCTCTTCCAGACGTCCCTGATCCTTGGCAAACTGCAGGATAGAGTATCTCGGACGAACCGTATATCCTTTTAAGAGGCTCTGACGGAACAGCTCTCTGTCAATGCCGATCTCTTTTGGACTGGTCGGTGCGCCGCCTTTTTCCAGTAATGCCTTAATCTCATCTGCGGACGGACACAGTTCTTTTGTTCCTTCCGGCAGAATGTCCTCAAGTTCTTCAAAGAAACGGGCGATCACAGGAGTTGCCACGCCAACCTGAATACCGTGATGATTTGGGTTCAAACCGCGTGCGATGTAATCCATTTCCCAGAAATGAGAAAGCATATGCTCTGCGCCTGATGCAGGACGGGAAATATTAACAAGCGCCATAGCTACGCCTGTCAGCGTAAGAGCTTCCAGAAGAGCTCCCAGGGATTCTGCATCTCTGGTCTTTAATCCTGCCGCCTTGTCAAAACATTTATCCAGAGCTCTCTGAACCAGAGTCACACAGGTATCGCAGCGATAGTCACCGTTGGCTTTTACTGCAAGATCCCAGTCTGCAATGGCAGTGATCTTACCGATCACATCACCGTAGCCTGCCTGAATCAAATCCTGCGGTGCTGTCTGTAAAATATCTGTATCACCGATGAGACCGTAGGTCAGATGTGCAACCGGAGAATATTTGTATCCGTGAGAGATAATCGGAGCGCCATCTGCCACATAGCCGTCCATGGACGGTGCTGTCGCCACTATAATGTAAGGCAGATTGGTACGGGAGGTCACAAACTTCACAGAGTCGTTGATAACGCCGGAACCGACAGCAACCATCAGCTTCACATCCAGATCCTGTTCCTGAAGAATTCTTCCCAGAGTCTTCTCATCCGGAATAAGAATGTCATCGCCAGTATCAAACAGCAGTTCTTTTACATTGAAACCATCTGCTTTCAGCAATTCCACTGCCTTTTTGCCGGCTACCTTGTAAGTGTTATTATCAAATACTACAAGAATCTTTCCATCTTTGAATGGCGCGGCCATCTTTGGCAGTACTTCGATGGCTCCTTTGCGGATCTCCATATCATGGACACTGAAATTGTGATGGCGTCCACAGGAACAGTCAAACTCGGTCTGCGGCATCTCGTTAATGCTCATGTTAAGAATTTCGTTCATAATAATTGCCCCCTTATAATTATTGTGCGACAGCCAGTGCATCTGCGCACTGGATATCAGTGATTAATATATTAATGTAACCTCCTCTGACAGCGCCAAGAATTGCAGAAAACTTATCCATACCGCCGGCAACACCGATGGAATATGGAATATCCCGCAGTTTGTGAATGTCAATGCCGATTACATTATTATCTTTTTCAAAGCGGGAAGTATCTCCCTCAATGTCGTAAAACTGCATGCAGATATCTCCGACAGCATCTCTTTCCTTTAACGACTCCTTCTCATTCTCCTTGAAATATCCAGTCGCCATAATAGATGAATTCACATAAGGACATCCGATGCCGATGATCGCCATATCCAGATTCTTTGACATACGAAGTGCCTCCGCGAGACTCTCTTCCTTCAAAAACTGCTCCCGAATCTTCATGCTTGACACCCTGGCGGGTGCATGAAGAGGAACAAATCTTCCGTCATAGATATAGGAAAGGGTCTCTGCAAGGTTATTGGCATGCAGATCCATCCGAAGCTGCCCCATCCCGCCGATCAGCGGTACAAAAGTCACATCCTCCGCCGCAGGCTGGTTAATGTGAGCGACAACCTCATACAAAGTGGAGCCCATGGAAACCCCCACAACACTGCCATCCTTGATCGTACTCTCAAGATATCGCCCTGCCGCCTTACCCAGCAGATCTTTCTGTCTGTCCGAATCATCTGAAGAATCCACGATCAGCACTTCCCGAAGACCGTACATCTCTTCCAGCCGTCTCTCCATCTCCCAGTACTTGATCAGGCCAAGATTGGAAACGGAAATCTGCACAATCCCCTTTTCTCTGGCTGACGAAAGCAGCCGGGAAACCGTGGGTCTTGAAAGACTGAGCATGCCGGCAATCTGCTGCTGGCTGACATTATGATTATAGTATAAATCACATACTTTAATCATCAGACGCATATCATCTACTACCTTCCTCATCCGACCTGCCCTCCTTTTTCTTGATTATACGTCAGCGAGAGTGTGATGTCAACAAAAACAAGGGATTATTTTATCATTTTTTCAATATTTATTTTTTTATCTTTAATTTTGCGGTAAAATTTATTATTATATTTACATTTGTAAAAATAATATGGTAATTCATTTGAATTTCCCACAGATTTCATCACATAAAAATACAGTTTGCTGTAAAAAAAAGCCTTCCGGCAGCCGGAGTATTCCGGGTCTGCCAAAAGACTTCCTTACTTTATTATTATATGTTAATGTTATTTTAACTGTGGAATCGTTTTGCCACCTTAAGCCTGGACATCGCACGGGATAAGGATGCATTGCTGCGGTAATATTCCTGAATGCTCTGCTTTTGCCGGAGCTGCTCCAGGGCCCGTTCTTTCGCCTCCTCTGCCCGGCGGATATCAATCTCCTCCGGACTCTCGGCAGTCTCTACCAACAGGGTGACACGGTTGTTGGCGATCTGTACAAAGCCTACGCCCACAACGCCATAAACCCACTCTTTGCTGTCCTCCGGACGAAACCGGATTTCGCCCTCGTGAACAGCGATAATCATATTCTCATGATATGCCTGAATCTCCCTCTCTCCGTCTTCCTCCTGAAAAATCAAAGATTCACAACGGCCAGAATAAAAGAGCCGATTCACAGACAATATCTGCATATAAAATGAATTGGCCATCCGGACACCTCCCAGTTTCCATTAAGCTTGCTGCGCAGTGAGCATTTCTGCCTTTTTCTTCACATCCTCAATGGTTCCCACGTTAAAGAAAGCATTTTCCGGATATTCATCCATTTCGCCGTCAATGATCGCTTTAAAGCCGCGGATCGTTTCCTCCAGAGGAACATATACTCCTGAAATACCGGTAAACTGCTCAGCCACATGAAATGGCTGAGAAAGGAATTTCTGGATCTTTCTGGCCCGGTATACTGTGACCTTATCTTCGTCGGAAATCTCTTCCATACCAAGAATCGCGATAATGTCCTGCAATTCTTTATATTTCTGCAGAATCTCCTGTACCTTTCTGGCCACCATGTAGTGTTCTTCGCCCACAACGTCGGCTTCCAGAATACGGGAAGTAGACTCCAGCGGGTCAACGGCCGGATAAATACCCTGTTCCACAATTTTTCTGGAAAGCACTGTAGTCGCATCCAGATGTGCGAACGTCGTAGCAGGGGCAGGGTCTGTCAGGTCATCTGCAGGTACATAAACAGCCTGCACTGATGTGACCGAGCCATGCTTTGTAGAGGTAATTCTCTCCTGCAGGTCACCCATCTCCGTGGCAAGGGTTGGCTGATAGCCGACCGCAGAAGGCATACGGCCCAGCAGGGCAGATACCTCAGATCCGGCCTGCGTAAAACGGAAAATATTATCAATAAACAACAGCACATTCTGGTTCTTCTCGTCTCTGAAATATTCCGCCATGGTCAGTCCCGTCTCAGCCACACGCATACGTGCTCCCGGCGGCTCGTTCATCTGACCGAATACCAGCGCTGTTTTTTCAAGGACGCCGGATTCTTTCATCTCTCTCCAGAGGTCATTTCCCTCTCTGGAACGCTCACCGACTCCGGTGAAGATGGAATATCCGCCGTGCTCTGTGGCCACGTTCCGGATCAACTCCTGAATGAGCACCGTCTTTCCTACGCCGGCGCCGCCGAACAAACCGATCTTACCTCCCTTGGAATACGGCGCCAGCAGGTCAATAACCTTGATACCGGTTTCCAGAATCTCAACGGCAGGGCTCTGTTCCTCAAAGGAAGGCGGGTCCCGGTGAATCACCCATTTCTCACCTTCCGGCTGCTCGCCCCCGTCAATGGCCTGTCCGAGAACATTGAACAGACGTCCCAGCGTCTGCTCTCCCACAGGGACTGTGATGCCGCTGCCCGTGGCACGAACCTCCATGTCCCGGTGCAGCCCTTCACTTGGCGCCAGCATAATACAGCGCACCACATTATTTCCAATATGCTGTGCCACTTCCATGACACAGTTTTTTCCATTATTATCTACTTCCAGTGCATCTTTGATAGCCGGAAGGTCGTTATCTTCAAATAATACGTCCACTACAGGTCCCATGACCTGCACAATCTTTCCGATCTTCAACATGCAGCCTCCTCTCGGTCAAATAATTATATCAGAATGCTTCGTGCACATTCTGGCAGAATGCCGTCCGACGGGTATTTTGCGTCGGATCAGCGCTTTTTCTTCTTCTGAGCCCGGACACCGCCAATCACCTCAGTAATCTCCTGCGTGATAGCTGCCTGACGTACCCGGTTATAAAGAATATCCAGTTCATGGAGCATATCCTTTGCACTGGTAGTCGCCGACTCCATCGCTGCCATTCGGGAACTCTGTTCACTGCAGTAAGCCTCCACCAGCGCGCCATAGATAAAACCTACGATATAGTTCGGCACGATTTTGTCCATCACTTCATTTGGCGACGGACGAAGCAGAAGCTCTGATATGGTGATTCCCGGCGGCAGTTCCATTTTGTAGTCCGCCTTTTTCAGAGGCAGAAGCTGCATCATCTCGGCTTCCGCCTGCACAGCATTAATCTGTCTGGTAAACACAATAAAGATCTTATCCAGCTCACCGTTCAGATAATGAGAAAGAATCTCATTTCGAATGGACCTTGCCCGGTGCAGTGTCGGATTCTGGACAGTATAGCGAAACTCTTTATAGATGTCGACACCTTTTTGCTCAAAATAATGTCTTCCCTGTTCGCCCACCACAAGAAGACGCGGATCTCTGTATTTCGCCATCTCCTCTTCTGCCAGACGTATGACATTATGATTATAAGCGCCGGCCATTCCTTTATCCGCCGTTACCACCAGAAAACCTGCACGGGTATCCTCCAGCGTTTTTACACAGGCAGGATTTTCGAAATAAATATCTTCCATCTCCGGAATATGCCTGAGAATACGGGCCATTGTTGACTGCAATGTATAAAAATACGGTTCTGTATCTTCCAGACTCTTTTTTGCTTTTTTTAATTTGGAAGAGGAAATCATATACATGGCATTGGTAATCTTCATAGTATCACGAATGCTCTTCATCCTCTCCTGAATTTCTTTCATATTTGCCATACAAACACCCGCTTATCTTTTATTTTTCACTCTGCTTTGCCTGGAACTGTACCGCAGCTTCCTTAATCTCGGTCTTCATCTCATCTGTGAGTACCTTGTCATTTTCAATGGCGTCACAAAGTTTTTTGTGATGAACACTCATAAAATCAAGTATTTCCTTCTGGTATGCCTTCACTTTTCTGGTTTCTACCTTATCAAAGACACCGTCGCTGGCCATACAGAGAGTGACGACCTGTTCCCACAGGGAAAGCGGCGCGCAAAGCGGCTGCTTTAAAAGCTCCATCAGTGCGCTTCCGTGCTGAAGCTGCGCTTTCGTGGCATCGTCCAGATCAGAAGCAAACTGCGTGAACACTTCCATTTCTCTGTACTGGGCCAGATCTATACGAATACTTCCGGACGCCTTCTTCATTGCTTTCGTCTGAGCAGCTCCACCTACACGGGACACAGACAGACCAACATTGACCGCCGGCCGAATACCGGAATTAAATAAGTTGCTTTCCAGGAAAATCTGACCATCCGTGATGGAAATCACATTGGTCGGAATATAAGCGGACACATCACCCGCCTGCGTCTCTATAATTGGCAGCGCCGTAATCGAACCGCCGCCCAGCTCATCGCTCAGATGACTGGAGCGCTCCAGGAGTCTTGAATGTAAATAGAATACATCGCCAGGATACGCTTCCCGCCCCGGAGAACGTTCCAGCAGCAAAGAAATCGCACGATACGCCACCGCATGCTTCGATAAATCATCGTAAACGATCAGCACATCTTTGCCCTTGTACATAAAATACTCGCCGAGAGCCGTTCCGGCATACGGGGCAATGTACTGCAATGACGCGGGATCACTGGCAGTGGAATTCAGCACGATCGTATAATCCATAGCGCCATGAGTCTCTAACATGGATACCAGTTTGGCGACACTGGACGCCTTCTGTCCGATGGCCACATAAATACAGATGACATCTTTGCCTTTCTGATTGAGGATCGTATCCGTCGCAATTGATGTTTTACCTGTCTGACGGTCTCCAATGATCAGCTCTCTTTGCCCTCTGCCAATCGGGAACATGGCGTCAATGGAAAGAATTCCCGTCTCCATGGGTGCATCCACCGGCTGCCGGTCAACAATTCCCGGCGCATCCTCTTCTATCGCGCGGTATCCGTCCTCCTTGATCGCGCCCTTCCCGTCGATTGGTTCTCCAAGCGCATTGATCACTCTTCCGATGAAAGCATCGCCAACCGGTATTCCCGCTCTCTTTTTCGTTCTAGTTACCTTTGTTCCTTCTTTGATTCCGGTATCCTTTCCGAATAAAATACATCCGATTTCGTTCTCGCGGATATCCTGAACCATACCTTTTACCCCGTTCTCAAAGAGAATAATTTCACCATACATCGCATGGTCGATACCGTAAATGGTGGCGATACCATCGCCCACCCAGATAACGCTTCCCGTCTCCCGGCTTTCCATGTCCCAGTCATAATTCTCTATCTCACTGCGGATAATAGATATAATATCTGTCGCACTGATTGCACCCACAATCTTCACCTCACTGTTAACTTTCTTTCAAGCTGTCTGAGCCGTCCTTCATAACTCCAGTCGTATTCCATATGTCCGACGCGGATGAGAAGTCCTCCCAGCAGATCATCCCTGATGAAGAGCTTTGTCCGGATATCCCTGCCGGGATATTCCTTTCGGAGAAAATCCATGGTTTTTGTCATTTCTTCCTCATCGGGTGTCTCCGCAAAATAAAGCTCTGCCCGGATAATATTATGTTTATCCTCCCACAGGATATCATATTCTCCGATAATCTCCAGAATCAGATCACTGTCCGTATGATCACATAAATATTTCAGAAAATTCTTTATGTTTACCGGAAGTTCCGCCTGATCGGCAATATCATTAATAATCTGATGCTTTTTGTCAAGAGAAATCATTGGATCTGCCAGAACGTCCCCCAGAAGCGGCGTTTCCTCAAACAGCGTCCGCAGCACGTCCACTGCAGCTTTGTCATCTGTCAGCTCATACAGTGCCGCCGCATAATTATTTGCCCGCTGCGTCATGAACATCACCTGTCTTCATTATTTTTCTTGCCGCCTCCATGGCCAGAATTGCGATATCCGCCTGCACCTCTTTTCTTGCCTGCTCCTGCTCGGTACGAATCTCTTCCCTTGCTTTTTCAAGCATTTTTTCGGCCTCTTCTTTTGCCTTCACAGCAGCCTCACTCTGTTCCCGGGCTGCTCTGGACTTAGCCTGCGCGATGATCTCTTCTGCCTTATGTCCGGCATCTTTTAATTTCTCCTGATAATCATTTTTCAACTGTTCCGCCTGCTGTTCTTTGGCGGCAGCTTCCTTCAGCTGGGTTTTGATCATTTCCTCTCTCTGGCTGATGATTTTTAAAACCGGCTTAAAAAGAAGCAGCCTGAGCCCCACAAACAGGACAATCACATTGAGAACAGTAAAAAATAAAGTCCATCCATCTAAACTAAGCATGTACTTTCACCTGCATTCTTGTTTCTTCTCTGATTAATAAGCCCTCCGGATTCCTGCATATCATTATCCCAGGAAAAGAATGATCAGCAGAGCGATAACAAAACCGTAAATAGCAGTTGCTTCTGCCAGAGCACATCCTAAAAGAAGGGATTTGCTGATCTTTCCTTCTGCCTCAGGCTGTCTTGCGATGGCATCCACTGCAGAAGATGTTGCCTTACCAATTCCAAGACCTGCTCCAAGACCTGTTAAAACTGCGATACCTGCTCCGATTGCTACTAATAATGTTGACATAATTTGTTTCTCCTTTTCTACTACTCATTTTTAAATGTCTGCTGCTTCATTTGTTCATACACTTTGTTTTCAATTATGAAGCACGCCATTTACCATAAAAGACTGCTTATTGTCTTTCATGATCAGTTGTTATTCGATCGCTTCCTTTACAAACAATGCTGTCAGGAAAACGAAAACGTATGCCTGAATGATGCCGTCAAAGATATCAAAATATGCACTGAAGACCACAGGCAGCACAGCCGGCACAACCTGTTTGAGCAGTTCCATGATGACAAAAGAACCAAGAACATTGCCAAACAGACGCATACACAGAGACAGCGGCCTGATAAAGATTTCCAGAACATTAATCGGTGCAACAATGGCTATCGGCTCCGCAAAACTTTTGAGCCACCCTTTGCCGCCCTTTTTTCGTATGCCGGCAACCTCAATGAGCACAATACTCATCAGAGCAAGTGCCGCTGTCACATTGATATCCTTAGTAGGCGGCTTAAACCCAAACAATCCAATCAGATTGGACGCACCCACATAAATAGCGACAGACATGAGGTATGGCACGTAATCTCTTCCTGCCTCTCCCAGAATCTCATCAAAGAAATGATAGATACCGGAAACGGCGGTTTCCAGAACAATCTGCTTTTTACCGGGATGTGTCACATCAAATCCCCGGACAAAAATAAAACAGACCAGAAAAAGAACGGCCATGATTATCCAGGATACAACAACAGCTTCTGATACGGGAATACCACCCAATATCGGAAGTGTAAAGACAACCTCGCAATTCAATTCTTCCATCAATTGCCCTACGAGCGCTTCCACTGGCATATCCTCCTTCATTTTTCTGTTTAAAATCCTTTAAAATCTTCTCTCACTTATTTTTTCTTTTTGCAGTTTTTACAACCTCCTTTTTCATTTTTTGTTTGAAAATGGCAAAAGTTGTATCTCGACTTTTGTTGATTTAATCATATCCCTTTCAAACAAAAAGTCAACCTTATTTTTTAAACAAATCTTAAACAAATTTTTTTCATTGACCATTTTTTATGATTTTTCGTATTTTTTTGGTGTTAATTAATGATTTTTCTCTTAAATTATTTATTTTTTTATGTACTATTTCAGAATAGGCAAAATACATTGTATAAATTTTGGCACAATTACTTTTCTTTCTTTTTTCTGATTTCATTTTTTATCTATTTTTACGTTCTAAGATAATGAATTTTTCTGTTGTCAGTCTTTCATTTTGTAATATTTTGCTTATTAAATCTTTCTGATGTTAACACCCGCAGAAACAGCGTTAAAAAGCATTCTGTCCTATACAGTTTTTTCATCTTTTCTGGCAAAAATTTTTCCAAAAATCATTTTATCTGCTTCCGGCAACAAAAAAGGCAGTGAGTTCTCCCGTAATAATAACCTTCGCTGCGATTACGGAAATAATCTCACTACCATTCTCATCTGCCTGTATTTATTTGTTTTGATGCAGCCAAACAACTCTTCCTGTTCGGCTGCATCTGTCACTATATCACAAAATGTTTTCGAGTATAAGTACTTTTTATCTGCGGCAGTTGATGATCCTCTCCGGCGTTATAATGTAATCCACCGGCTTATCATGCTCTTCATGAGGCAGATTATTGAGAATCTGAATCTCGTAGGCCAGCGCCGCGCATGGATAATCAGCATGACTCCTCAAAAACTTATCATAATAACCGCCGCCATAACCAAGACGGTTGCCCCTCTCGTCAAAGGCAAGTCCCGGAAGTAAAATCAATCCCGGATCATCCGCCGGCGCTTTATAGGAAGCGGGCTCCAGAATCCCGAACTCGCCCGGCCGGCAGTCTTTGATAGACTGAATCTCATAAAATGCTATCTCATCATCCTCTACTTTTGGTACCGCCACTTTTTTACCCATCCGGATAAAATCACAGATCAGGTCAATGGTGTCTACTTCCGAACCAATGGCCATATAAGAATATATCCACTCGCTTTTCTGGAACTCTGGAAGTTCGATGAGATTATCAAAACATTTTCTGGTCTGCTCATGAATCTGCGTCAGCGTAAGATCATTTCTCCGCCTGCGCATCTCTTTTCTCAATGCCTCTTTGCTGCTGCTTTGTGACATGGTATCACCTGCTTTCTCCCGCTAATTGCTGGAATATTTTTTGCCGTATTTTTCTCCAAGATTTGTGATGGAGCCATCCTCATTCTGAATGGAAATATTGTTTAACTCGCCTCTTAAATTTCTCCGGATCGCCAGAACATAGTCTCTCCGGAGCTTCTTCTGCTCTGCGGCCTCCGCATCAGTGAGACCCACGCTTTTTGATTTATGATATAATTCGTTGATACGATCAATATCTTTCTGATTCATTCCTATCTCCTTTTATCTTTTCTCTTCACAGTTCTCTGTCATTATACTGGAAAACTCTCTTATTGTAAATTTATTTTTGTAATAATTTATTCATAATTATGGAACTTACCCGTTTTCTGCACATCAGAACAAAATCATTTTTGAAAGTTTCCGGGCTGCTGCCTCTGCCATGCGGAGTCCATCCATGGCCGCGGAGGTGATGCCGCCCGCGTATCCGGCGCCCTCTCCACACGGAAACAGCCCCCGGATATTTGCCTGACCGGACTCGTCTCTCTCCATACGCACAGGAGAAGACGTCCTGGTCTCTACGCCGGAAAAGATCGCGTCCGGCCGGTCATATCCCTTTATTTTATGTCCGAAAGCTTCTATACCTTCTATCAAGGATTCCACCACATAATCCGGAAGACATTTCCTTACGTCCGCAAACTGCCACTGCCCCTTCATACACGGAGTCACGCCGCCAAAACCGGTGCTGACCTTTCCTTCCTTAAAATCACCGTAAAGCTGCAGCGGAATCTTTCCTCCGGCGGAAGCGTACGCCAGCTTCTCATACCGGCGCTGAAATTC
This sequence comes from Eubacteriaceae bacterium CHKCI004, assembly GCA_900016875.1. Taxonomy (GTDB): domain Bacteria; phylum Bacillota; class Clostridia; order Lachnospirales; family Lachnospiraceae; genus Anaerobutyricum; species Anaerobutyricum stercoris. The sequence goes on from FCNR01000040.1 coordinate 71,110, forward strand.
CACTCCGGCCAGCGGATGAACCGGATCACCCGCCCGGGTTGTGCCGTTTTCCGAAAGTGCAAAATCCTCCGGCGTCACCGTGGTGATGATGGCGCTGTTGGAATTGGCACTGTCTCTTTTGTAATCACTCATGCCGTTGACACACAACAGCCCCTCCTCCGAAGAAGAATTGACCACGTAGCCGCCGGGACACATACAAAACGAATACACGCCTCTGCCGTTTTTACACTGATGGGTCAGCTTATAGCTGGCTGCCGGAAGGATTCCGGCGTATTTCTCCCCGTACTGGCTCTCATTGATCATCGCCGCCGGATGCTCTACCCGAACGCCGATGGCAAAGGACTTCGGCCGCATGAAAAGCCCCTTGTCATAGAGCATATAAAATGTATCTCTCGCACTGTGGCCGACGGCAAGAATCACCGTGCGGCAGGATTTCTCTATGATATGCCGCTTTTCGTCGCGATCGGCAGGATTTACTTTCACCCCGGCCGCATTGTTACCGGATGCCGACGCGGCCGTTTCCAGCCGGATGCCGGTCAGCATACGCTCTTCTCCCTTTTCTTCTGTCAGGAGTTCCACAAGCTTCGTGCCAAAATGGATCTCTCCGCCCAGAGACAGAATTTCCTCCCGGATGGACGCCACCACCCGTTTCAGAATGTCCGTCCCGATGTGCGGCTTTGCCTCGTACAATATCTCCTCCGGCGCGCCGTGCTTCACAAACTCCTCCAGGACAAACCGGTTCTTGCCGGACTTGTCCTTCACCACGGTATTGAGCTTTCCGTCAGAAAATGTACCGGCGCCGCCCTCGCCGAACTGCACATTGGACTCCGTATCAAGAACTCCTTCCTTAAAAAAATGTTCCACTTTTTTCGTCCGAAGCTCCACAGCGTCCCCCCGCTCATAAACAACCGGCGCGAAACCGTTCCTCGCAAGCACCAGCGCCGCAAACAGCCCCGCCGGGCCGGCGCCGATGATCACAGGGCGCTCCTCCTCCGGCAGCCGCTGTCCGCCGCCAACATCATCCGCATGAACAGGGAACCGGTATCTCTCCTCTTTTACCCTGCTCCACTTACTGTTTCTGTGCTGGAGCACCTTCTTTTCACCGGCAAAAGCCGCGTCAATGGTATATGTATAGAAAAGCTCCGGCTTCTTCCGGGCATCGATGGACCGTCGGACAATCTTCCATTCCACCGGCTGCTGACCGTACGCCCGCCTGGCAATCTCCGCCGCCAGCGCTTTCTCTGTGTGATCCACAGGTAATTTTAATTGTGATATTCGTATCATGAGAACCTCCGTTCTGTTTCTACCACTACACGACATCTTTTATTATAACAGGCAATGCCATATCGAAAAATAATATGACAGTCTTCTTCTGTCAGCTTCTCCGCATACCCTTTTTGAGTTATCTGTTTTAATGCAAAATTGCAAGCTTTGTCCAACTCTCCCTTATCTGCATACTTTATCTCAATGAGAATGCCAATCCCCAGGCTTTGAATCTTAATCAAAATATCACTATATCCATCGCCGGATTCCTCATTGGATTTTACATACCATCCTTTTTTGTATCCAAGTATTCCCAATAAAATACCATGATAAAAGTTTTCTTTATATTTTTTTCTGACAAAAGTATCTCGTATACTAATCGTCCTGCTTAAATATTCTGATGATATATTTTCCCCTTCGGTTTTCCACGATATGTCAGATATCCGATCATAAAAAGTACACTCCAAATATTCTCAACAGAATCATAAAGGCCCTGATATGTTAATTCTTCATGGATTTCTTTGGAAACTGTCGCACCGGACATCAGTTCCTCCATTTCCTCTGTAGTCTCATTTTTATCCATCCGCTCTATAAAATGTTTTACAACATCATTGCTGCTGGTATTTGACCAGTAATCTTTTGGCTCTGCATCTCTGTCATCTGTCAATTCATCACAATAGCTGATTACATCCCACGGACAATATACATCTACATTTCCAAAATGATATCCATCATACCAGCTTTTAATCTGCTCATACTTTTCCTCCAAATGATAATAGCATAGTATATCTTTCACTTCACTGTCTGTAAACCCAAAATACTCATCAAACCGTACTGTTGTAATGGACAAAACTTTTGGATTATTCAAACCGGTAAAGATGCTTTCTTTTGCAACTCGCAGACATCCCGTCAGAACTGCAAAATACAAACTGTCGTTGGTTTTTAACGTCTGCTCAAAAAGATTCCGGATAAGCATGGTCATCTGGTCATAATATCCATGTTCATTTGCCTTTGCCAATGGCACATCGTATTCGTCGATCAAAATAATCACTTTTTCTCCATAGTGTTTATGAAGCAATTCAGATAATTCCCTCAAGCTGAAAACCAAAGTTTCATTGTCCATTTCTTTTTCTAACAAACCAGAAAACAATTCTTTATCTTTTGACGTAAGTCTGCTGCTCTCCAGCAAAAATTGCAGCCGTCTTGCTTCCTCATTGATGACTTTTACTATCAAATTCCGGGCAGTCTGGTAATCCTTCTCCTCAATCCCCTTTAAACTGATGGAGACAACCGGAAAGCGACCCATATAATTTTCACAAAGCATCGTTTCTTCCGCTATTTTCAATCCATCAAACAAAGCCTTATCACAGCCAATTTCAAAAAACGCTTTCAGCATGCTCATATTCAGAGATTTTCCAAAACGCCTTGGTCTTGTAAATAAATTTACTTTACTCCACTTATTCAGTAAATCTTTTATCATTTCTGTTTTATCTACATAGTAAAAATCTTCCGTAATAATTTCTTCAAAATTCTCTATACCGACTGGCAACTTCTTTTTCTCCATCCGAAACATACACGCCCTCCTTCCAAATAATCCCCCGCTCAATGTATTTTTCTATCTTAATCCGCACTTTTTCTTTCTTGTAATATGATACACATCTTTATCGCTTTCCTCAAGCATTTTATGATGAGATGTATTATTTTTTATAAGTTAATTGATTGTGTTCAGAGATTTTTTTCCTGGCATCATGTCGGCAAGCTTCTCGCCAAATGCAATGGGATGAAAGACAAAGGTGTTTCACCTGTTTCTCTGCTCCGCTACAAACTTAGCAACATTTTTGTCGGAAGAAGCATGTATATGCAGCAACGAACTGGCTCCGTTTTAGAAATGGCAGACATTACTTTTAGCAGATTACTAGGCATCCTGATGGATGCCTTAATGGCAAGTCTTCAGGAAATCTTAAAGCTCAGCGATGAGCAATTGATAGCACTTATTTATCTTTATCACAGAAATATTTATGTATGTACACGGAAATCGTTTTCTCAATAAGAAGTCAAAAAAAGAAAGATTTATGCGTGCATTAGCAAAACATCTTCCACTTTCTTTTTTATTTTCTTCCATTTTCCACATTAAAAATTCACAAGTTTTTCCCTCATATCTGTATATTTTATAACTCAGCTCCCACCACATATAATTATATTGTCATCGCCATATTTCCATGGTATTATTATCACATAATCTGGGGCAGTAATTATACTGGAACAGCTAGCGCTTCCCTAGAACTTCCGGAAGGCAGTACGGAGGTGCCTCCGGATGAAATTACCGTGCGCAGTGAAATTACCTGGAACGGTATAACTTTTCCGGTAACCAGCCTGCGGTCCGATACGACTGATGATATCGGAGAGCTGACCAGAAGAAAAGGCCGTCTGTACGGATACAACAAAGAGCATCTGCGAAAGATCACAATAGAGTCAGGTGTACAAGACATCATCCTCAGCCTTTCTCATTATAAAGCACTAGAGGAAATCGTAATTGAGAATCCATCAGAATCTATTTACGCCCACTTTAGTATCTGGGACTGTCCGAAATTAAAGGATATCTATGTTCCTTCCAACGTGGACTCTGTTCCTCAGCTGCGTGACTGTCCGAATGCCTCTGTGATCTATGCGCCGGATCATCCGAAATATAAGATTATCGATGGCGACATTTACTCCAGAAACGAAAAGACACTGTATGATGTCCCGTCCACTACGAAAAAATATGTCGTGAAAGACGGAGTGGAACGCATCGCTTTTGGAGCATTGGCAGGCAACAGCAATATTAAAAAAATTATCATTCCGGATTCTGTCAGAAAAATCGAACGTAAGGCTTTTTATAATATGACGAATCTGAAAAAAGTAAAATTTGGTAATTCTATAAGGAAAATATATGGAGGTTCTTTCAAACGCTGCAACAATCTGAAAGTTCTTGTTCTTCCAAAAAATATCCGGCAAGTCACAGATGGTTTTGGTGGAAAGCGGTTCTGTAAACTAAAAAAGCTTTATATCAACTCTCCGAAGTTAAACAAAGCCAACTTTACCGGCATCCCGAAAACATGCACCATCTACGTAAAAAATGCCTCTGTAAAGAAAATGATACAGAAGCAGAGTAACTTTAAGGGCAAAATTATTATTCAATAATACTCCGATTTTTTTCAGGCGGATAGCGTTCCCATGGATTAATTCTCCGGGCAGTTTTTCCTGAACCGATTCTTTTTATCGCCGGTCATTACGACCGGCGATTTCTGTTCCATGCAGCCTCTCCGGCAACGCTTCCGCTGGAGAAAGCCCACTGGAGATTGTAGCCGCCGCAGGTTCCGTCCACATCCAGTACCTCTCCGGCAAAAAACAATCCGGGGCAGATGCAGGACTCAAGATTCTCAGTCACCTCGGTCATGTCAACGCCTCCCCGGGTAACCTGCGCCTTTTCGTATCCCATATAACCGGATATGCGCAGAGAGAACCCTTTGATCACCGCAGCAAGTCTCTGGAAATCGCTGTCGGACGCTCCGCCGTGACGGATTTGGATTGCTCTCGCCGAAGATGCGTCCCCGGAAAGCGGCTGCGTTTTTGCCTGGCGCGACGCCTCCCTGAGGACCACCGGCACAAGCTTTGCCGGCAGGATGCCTCCCAGCAGCTCCTCAAAGGATTTATACGGGCAGGCTTCCAGTCCGGAATGAAGGAGGCTCTCCACCTCTCCCACTGAGTATTCCGGCATAAAATCAAGAGAAAGCTGGACTGCCTTTCCTTCTTCCAGAGCCAGGATGGCAAAGCGGCTGATCTGGAAGATGGCCACGCCGGAGATGCCGTAATCGGTCCACTGGAGTTCTCCCCGCTCCCGGCACACCTTCCTGCCGTCCACCTGCAGAGTGATTGCCGCCTGATTGCGAACGCCGCTCAATTTCTTCAAAAACGGCGCCGAAGACTTCAGGGCCGTCAGCGCCGGGAGCGGCGGGATGATATGATGTCCCAGGGCCTTTGCCAAGCCGTAACCGCTGCCGTCACAGCCAAGCTTTACGCCTGCTAAGCCCCCGGTGGCGATGAGCAGACTACGACAAAAAAACTGCCTGCCAGGTGCGTTTCCTTTCTTTCCGGCAGAATACGCCTCTGCAGACACCTGGAATCCATCTTTTATCCTCCGTATGCCGGTCACCGAGGTTTCTGTCAGCACCTCAAGGCCGTCTCTGTTAAGAACAGCGCTCTCAAAGGCCGCACGGACAGAGGCTGCCTGTTCATTGTAGGGATAGACATAGCCGTCCCGGTCTCTGGTCAGGATGCCAAGGCTGCGGAATAATTCCATGGCGTCTTCCTGCCCGAAAGCAGACAGCACCGCCGCCGCTGCCTCCGGCGTCTCACTCCGGTAGCAGTCCGGACTCTGCCGGAAATTGGTCAGATTACATTTTCCATTGCCGGTCACAAGAATTTTCTTCCCGATGCGGTCGCACCGGTCCATGAGCAGCACCCGCTGCCCGTCTCTGGCGCACCAAAGGGCCGCCGTCATACCTGACGGGCCGCCCCCCACAATAATCGTATCGTATTTTTTCATTACTTCACCTCTCGGAGATATCCGCACTGCGTCAGAATCTCTTCCTGCTTTCGTTCCATTTCCTCCCGCTCTCCGTCTTCCATGTGGTCGTATCCCATGAGATGGAGCATACTGTGGGCCACCAGGAATGCCAGCTCGCGTTGCTCGGAATGTCCGTACTCCCGGGCCTGTTCCCTCACTTTATCCATGGAGATCAGGATATCGCCCAGCATAAGTTCCCCGGTCTCCGGATGAAAGGCATCCGGTTCCCGCTCCTCCAGGTCAGAAAAATCCGCCGGATGGGTATACTCTGCCATAGGAAAAGAAAGCACGTCCGTAGGACGGTCAATCTGGCGCTGTTCCATATTGACCTGATGAATCTCCTCGTTGTCCGTGAGGAGTACATACACCTGTGATTCATACGGGCAGTCCTCATAATCGAGGGCCGTCTCCACGACATTTTTAATGATTTTCTCGTAATCCGGGATAAATTTCTCTTTATAACTGTATTCGATCTCAATATGCATGATTATTCTCCCAATATAACTCGTGCAGGGGCAGCCGGTCACCGTTTCCTGCGGTGCGCAGCTTTCTCTTTTCTGTTTTCGCCTCTGCCGTCCATCTCTGCCCGCCTTGCCCGGCTTCTTGCCTCGCGGCGTTTTTCGTCGGCGTCGTAGGCAGATACGATCTTCTGTACTAGCGGATGACGGACAACGTCCTGGCTTGTCAGCATGCAGACGCCAATCTCATCGATATTTTTAAGCACCCGGAGGGCATCGTCAAGGCCGGATCTGGTGCCGTCCGGCAAATCTTTCTGGGTCATATCGCCGGTGATGATGGCTTTGGAGCCATAACCGATTCTGGTCAGAAACATTTTCATCTGGGCCGGCGTTGTGTTCTGCGCCTCGTCCAGAACCACAAAGGCATTATCCAACGTCCGTCCGCGCATGTAAGCAAGCGGCGCCACTTCGATTAGCCCTTTTTCCATGTTCTTCTGGAAAGTCTCCGCTCCCATGATCTCGTGGAGAGCGTCGTACAGCGGACGCAGATACGGATCCACTTTGCTCTGCAGGTCTCCCGGCAGAAATCCCAGTTTCTCTCCTGCCTCAATGGCAGGCCGCGTGAGGATAATCCGGTTTACCTCGTTGGCTTTAAAGGCGGTAATCGCCTTAGCCATGGCAAGATAGGTTTTTCCCGTTCCCGCCGGACCAACGCCGAAAACAATCATTTTATCATCAATGGCCTTCACATATTTTTGCTGTCCCCGGGTCTTCGGCTTCACCGGTTTGCCCATGACCGTATGACAGATGATATCGCTGTCAAGCTCCGTCATGGCAGCAACCTCGCCGCTCTGTGACAAGGACAGGGCGTAATTAACATCCTGTTCGGATATCACATTGCCCCGCTCGGATAAGACAAGAAGTTCCTCGACTACCTCTTTCGCTCTGCGGCAGTCGTCCTCGCTTCCAATTAATTTTATTTTATCTCCTCTGAATATAAGGGTCACATGCAGCGCCTTCTCAATCTTTTTCATGTTAGCGTCAAACTGACCAAACACATTGCCCGCATGCGCCGCAGGAAAAGAAAACTCTGTTTCCGATATATTCATCCTTCCACTCCCTTCTGCCTCATACAAATATATCCTTGTCTATTTTAACATTTTTTCGTTTTATTTCCAGCCCCTTTTTCCGGCGGCCTACCAGATATGCATCAGATGCTGCATAAGAAGGCTCACCGCCGTGATTCCTGCCCAGCAGCAGGCGCCCATGACCAGAGGCTTGCCCCCGGTCTTGACAAGCTTTACAATATCCGTATTCAGTCCGATGGCCGCCATGGCAAGGACGATAAAGAACTTACTCAGCTCTTTTACCGGCGCAAATACATTTGCTGAAATGCCGGACTGCACCGCCACGGTGGTAATGACGGACGCTGCGATAAAGTACAGGATGAAAAACGGAAAAATCTGTTTCATGCTGACTTTATTTTCTCCGTTCTCCGAGGCTTTCCTTGTCCGCAGAAAGGCGAGAACCAGCGTGATCGGGATGATGGCGAGGGTTCTTGTGAGCTTAACCGTAACGGCCTTATCTAAGGTCTGGCTGCCAAGCCCCCACATGCTGTCCCAGGTGGAGGCCGCCGCCGTCACCGAGGAGGTATCGTTGACCGCGGTTCCCGCAAAGACGCCGAACGCCTCGCCGGAGGTGGTATCAAAGCCGATCATCTGTCCGAATATCGGGAACAGGATGGCCGCCAGCACATTGAAGAAGAAAATGACCGAGATGGCCTGTGCCACTTCCTCATCATCCGCATCTATGACCGGTGCCGTGGCCGCGATGGCCGAGCCTCCGCAGATGGAGGAACCGACGCCCACCAGCGTGGATATTTTGGAAGGGATGTCCATCGCTTTGTGAAGCACGAAGGACAGCACCAGCGATGTGGTGATGGTACACACGATGATAGGCAGAGACTGTTTTCCCGTCTGGAATACCACGCCAAGATCCATGCCAAATCCCAGAAGCACCACCGCCCACTGGAGAATCTTTTTTGAAGTAAATGTAATCCCCGGCGCAAAGCTGTTCTTATCCTTCCAGAATACGGTGGTCACCATACCTGCCACGATGGCGATGACCGCTCCCCCGATCACCGGGAACATTTTTCCGAGAAACCAGGACGGCACGGCGATGACCAGGCAAAGCAGCAGCCCTTTTACATTTTTTTGTATTGCACTCATTTTTCTCTCTCCTTTTCGTTTGTTTTACAACAGATAACCCATCAATATTTGAATCTTTCCATAGATTACCATAGTATTATCAGAAGATAAAATTATAAATATTTATTTATAGATAAATATATGTTATGATAAAATCAAAACAAAAGAAGAGGAGCTCCCATGATCGATCATCGACTTCATACTTTTTTAACAGTATGTAAATACATGAATTACACAAAGGCGGCGCAAGAGCTTTTTATCACCCAGCCAGCCGTCTCTCAGCACATTCGCTATCTAGAAAAATATTACGGCGTCTCCCTGTTTTCCTACAGCGGCAAGACCTTGACACTGACGCCTGCCGGACGGCTTCTGCTACAGAAGGCCTCCGCCATGAAAAATGACGAAATCCTTCTGAAACAGTCGCTGCTGACAGCGGACACCGGTACTTTTTCTTATCATTTTGGAGTGACAACTACTATAGGCGAGTTTGTCATCGCCCGGCCGCTGGCGAGATTTCTCCGGGACAATCCAAAAACAGGTATTCAGATGACCATGGCCAACACAGAAGAACTTCTGGAGGGTCTGCGGCGCGGCGATTACCATTTTGCTCTGGTGGAAGGTTATTTTCCCCGGGATGAGTTTGCGTTCCGTGTATTCAGCACAGAAGATTTCGTTGCAGTCTGTTCAGCCTCCCGTGTTTTCGCCGGAACACCGTCCGAAATGCCGTCATTGCAGGCACAGCCGTCGCGCATGCAAGATCTCCTCTCTGAACCTCTTCTGCTGCGCGAATCCGGCTCGGGCACCAGAGACATTCTGGAGAAAGCGCTGGATCTGAACAACATTTCCCTGTCCTCCTTTTCGCGCATCACAGAAATCAACAGCATGTATGCCATCGTGCAGCTTCTCCTTGCCGACTGCGGCATATCCTTTCTCTATAAGACTGCTGTTCTCCCTTATCTGCGGACAGGACAGCTGCGTGTCATACCTCTGGAAGATTTTCATCCAAGGCACGACTTTGCCTTTCTCTGGCAGAAAGGGAGCGTTTATGGCAGCGAATATGAGAAGATTTTTTGTCAGCTGCAGACTGGCAGAGACGCGACTTTCTGAATGAGGGAAAAAGAGAATTACTCCGGCGCCGCAGTAATCTCCTGAATCTTCCCAAAAGCCTCACGCACGATTATTTTCCCTTTTGCCGTACATGTGTCCGCATCGCACTGGATATTTACTTTGTTCTCTATAATCTCCACTCCTTTCTCTTTGTATTCCTCCAGAAACACAGCAAGCCTTTTTTCCGCCTCTTTCATTGCCTGGCTTTCGCTATACATTTTCTCCGTGATCAGGCATTCCGAGCGGGTGGTCACATGCAGTGACACCGGAAGATACAGCTGAGGTCCTATATGAAATACACTATGTTTTGTCTTTTCATCATAATAGCGATAGGTTTCTTTTCGGCCGGGCAAGTTTATCAGCGTATTGCCCGCCAGCAGCTGATACATATTAAATGAACGCCCGGTGTACCTCTTTTCATAGTGGAGCATGGAAAAAGAATCCTCGTATTTTATCTTGGTAATGGCAAAAATGCTCCCCTCCGCCTTTACAAGCGCTGTTTCCGTCAATGCCCCGCTGTCATCATAAAGTCCCACTTCTCCGGATATGAGCACATCTCCCCTCTTTACCTTGTCTCCCTTTTTTACCAGAGCGCTGCCGCTTCGCACAACAATAGAATCAATAGTTCCCTTTTTGGAAGCCACCAGGTTACAAGGTACGTCCTCGGTTTCTGATAAAAGCGCCTCCTTATCCAGCGTCTCCTTGATGGTCACTGTCAGAAGCGTTCCCTTTAAATCGCAGGAAACCCAGGCAATATCTTTAAAATCCCGGCGGATTTGTTCTTCCAGCTGGTGGCAGGAAATGCCCGAAAGTCTCCGGCCGCTTTTAATCCCCTGCTCTTCCAGATAATCCAGAATCTCCTCTGGCGAGTGGCTGCGGCATCCTACTGCCTGTATCTGCCAGAGAAACAAAGACATAACATACAGACTCAGCACCGAAAACAAAAAAGCCGCCAGAAGTATTTTTCTTTTTCTGTATCGGTAAAACAAAAATGGCAGCCCTTTTTTGCAGATAATACGATAAGAACAACCAGTTTTCGCAGATATGTCCTCAAGGTCTTCCATCCCTGCCCTGCTCACAAAAAAAACGTAATGGGCGTCTTGTCTGGACAGTTTCCATAAAAGAATCTGTTTGCTCACACAGATATTCAAAAACCTCTCCTGATTTCGGCCGCTTAAAATCACTTTACAATAGCCGCTCAAAAAATGCAGTATGGAAAAAATCATAGATGTTTCCTCCCGGCACACTAAAAATGTATAGAATGAATCTTTCCGGTAATTCTCATATCAATATCTGTAAAATATTCGATCAATAATTTTTCTCCCTCGATGATCATGCTGCATTTATAGCAGTGCAATACAATTTTTTCTTCATTATAATCTCCCAGAGAACCGTAGTTTTCGATGTTAAGTTCCCCTGTTCCGTTCATGGTGCACACAAATGCCCGGCAACTCTCTTTTATGGATGGCTTCGGCACCGTTTTCTCTGTCTTTTTCCTTTTTATGAACACCCAATCCCTCCTGACTGTCTCTTCTGCACCAGCACTCTTTCTTCCATTTGTATGCAAAAAATAAGAAATCAGAACAAAATATCCGGAAACACATTTTTTGAATTGAATTTTTCATGAATAAAGTATAGAATTACATTTGAGACAATAAATCGAAAAATAAAGGAAAAGTGTTATGGAATCAAACAATATTACCCTTCAAGTACAACAATTATGTGAAATGATTCATCTGCTGAGTTCATCTATGGATGACTATCTATATGTTTATGACTTCCAGAATGATTTTTATTACATTTCTCCTTCTGCCGTCAGCCGTTTCCGTCTTCCAAATAACTCTTTTTATGATGTGATGCACGTTCATGAACAATTTGTTTACCCGGAGGACTATTCTCTGCTGAAACGCGAGATTCATGAGCTCCGCACCGGCAACCGTTACACACATAATATGATGTACCGGTGGCTCAGCCGGGACCGTACTCCCGTTTGGATCAACTGCCGGAGCAATATTATCCGGGAAAATGGACAGGCTGTTTATATGACCGGCTGTATCAGCGAAATCAATTCCCAGCGAAAAACAGAAAACAGTAAAATTATTCCGGGAACCTCAGGTTTTCATTCCTATCTGAGGAATATTACTCCTTTTTTGTCCCGGGGCGCCTTTCTGCGTTTTGGCATAGACGGATTGAAAAGTATTAACGCACATCACGGCATCGAGTACGGCAATCTGATTCTTCAGAAGACAACGGAATATATTTCCGCAAACCTGCTTCCGGGACAGCAGCTTTATCACATCCTGGGAGATGAATATATGGTTACCGACCATCAGAGCGAAAGCGCACAGACTTCCATTCAGTTATATCGGCAGGTATCTCACAACATTGAGGAATTTATCATCGCCAACAATTACGAGGCAATGTTCACTATTTCCTGCGGTATTATTCTTTGCAAAGATATCGATGATTTTTCCTACTCTGATGTGATGAAACTTACTGAATTTTCTCTCAATGAGGCAAAACGGCGGGGTAAAAATCAATATTATCTGTTTGAAAAGGAGGACTATGAGAAATTTCTCCGCAAAAACGCTCTGACCCAGCAGCTGCGCCAGTCCATCAGCAATCATTTCGAAGGATTTGAGGCATATTTTCAGCCTCTGGTCCATTCAAATACACAGAAGATATACGGTGCAGAAACGTTAATGCGATTTTATTCGGACAGTTTCGGCACAGTTTCTCCTACGGAATTCATACCGATCCTCGAGGAGACCGGCTTAATTATTCCGGCAGGGCGCTGGATACTGAACCAGTCCGCTGCCGCCTGCAAAAAATTCCAGCAATATATCCCCGATTTTAAAATCAGCGTCAATCTTTCTCACGTACAGGTTTTAAAAAGCCGTATTGGCAACGATGTCATAAACGCCGTAAAAGAATATGACATCACCCCGGAAAGCATCATCATAGAACTTACAGAAAGCGGGCTCCTGGAAACAGATTCTCATCTGAATCAAATGTGGTCCCAGCTGAAGAAAGAAGGAATCAGTCTCGCTCTCGATGATTTTGGAACAGGGTATTCCAATTTTGCCTACCTTGCCAGCCTTCATCCGGACACAATCAAGATCGACCGCGGTTTTACGGTTCGTGCACTTCATAATGAATATGAGTATCAGCTTTTATCTCTGTTCAGTTCCATGGCTCACGAACTGAAGCTTTCTGTCTGCATCGAAGGGGTAGAAACAAGCGAAGAGCTTTTATCAGTCTGCGAACTTTCGCCCGACTATATTCAGGGATATTTTTTCGGGCAGCCATGCGGCTTCGATACATTTATGGACACCTACATAAAAAACCACAGCGCTGGCGGTGCATAAACCGCCAGATACTGTGGTCTGTTTTCATCTGATATATTATTTTGACGTCCTTTCTCAGAACTTTGCCGTTGTCTTTGCAGCCTCCGCCACCTGAATGACATCCTCCATCGGCGCATTTCCTGCCGCTACTACTGCCGCCGCGATCGCTCCTTCCACCACAGGGCAATCCACCATTGTTACCTTACGGTCTTCCATCATCTCAAGAACCATCTCCGTCGTCATGACAGCGCTTCCCATATCCATCAGGATAATCACGCCGTCGTCGGAATAGATCTCATCGATAGCTGTATTGATCTTCTCAAAACTGGTTCCGAATCCGCCGTCGTCCATGCCGCCGGCAGCCCGCATCGGAGTCTCAGGCGCCATCAGAGAAGCCAGATCAACAACACCTTCCGCAAGCTTCTGACTATGCGATACAATTACAATACCAACCATATATGACCTCCTATGCCAGTGCCTGCACTGCTTTGAGCATCAGAGTAAAGGAAGTAGCTCCAGGATCCTGATGTCCGATACTTCTCTCTCCCAGATAGCTGGCACGTCCCTTTGTCGCGATGATCGTCTTTGTGTACTCGATACCTTCCTCTGCCGCTGCCACTCCGGCGTCAAGCGCTTTCTTAGCGTCTTTGTCAGCCTCATAGGAAGCCTTCATGGCGTCAAGAGCAGGAATCATGGCGTCAAGCATGGTCTTCTCGCCTTTCACAGCTTTACCGCGCTTCATGATGCCCTCAATGGCAACATCCATCATGCCGATGAAATCATCCATGTCCATCTCCGTCTTACCGTTCAGGTAAGCTCCGGCCTTCATAAATGCCGTGCCGTATAACGGGCCGGAAGCGCCGCCTACGGTGGAAACAAGCTTCATTCCCACAGCTTTTAAGATGGCTCCGATGTCTTTTCCCTCAAATGTTCCAATCACATCGTTGACTGCGTCAAAACCACGCGCCAGGTTGATACCATGGTCTCCGTCACCGATTACATTGTCAAGCTCAGTGAGGAATAACTTCTGCTCATCTACATCTGCAATTATTTTTTTGATAATCTCAATTACTTTTGCACTGTCTGCCATTATTCATATACCTCTTTTCTAAACTGTCTTTACGAAAGAAAAGGGGCTGTCGCACCAAAAACAGCTTATGCCCTATGGCAGGGATTCATGCTTTGCATGGAATCGCTGCCATATTTTTTTGAATAAGCGTGGGACCTATGGCATAATCGCAGACGACTTGCGTTTTGCG
>FCNR01000009.1 GCA_900016875.1 Eubacteriaceae bacterium CHKCI004
ATGAGATGAATTAGTTACATTTTCATTGTAAAGGAGTACTATCGTTATTCAAGAAATATACTGTAAAAAGCAACATTTATGCCACATGAAGACTTACTTCTGGGATAATAATACTTCTGGGATAATGCGACTTGTTCCAGTTCTCGAATAAGGCCCATGTCCGGAGATATTTCATGGATGCCGTCCCAAAGGGAAAGCAGGATGACCTGAGTGTTCCCGCTGTGCAGGCAGTCCAATACTGTGATAAACTGTTTATGCACGAAAGATACTGCAAGGAACATGGGTATACTTTTGAACAACGAAAAGAATACAGAAACAAAAGATCCAAACCAGTCATAGACAGTTTCTTTCACTGGCTGGAACAACAGCATCCGGTGGTAAATACCCGGTTCGATCAAGCGGTGAAGTATGCCCAAAACCGGAAACTGTACCTGTATACCTATCTGGAAGACGGGCGGTGCAGCCTGTCGAACAATCTAAGTGAGAATGCGATCCGGCCATTTACCGTGGGAAGAAAGAACTGGCTCTTTTGCGCCACACCGGAAGGGGCCCATGCAAGTGCAGTTGCGTATACTATGGTTGATGGATATACCGGTGCGCTGAAAGCGCCTGTCCGGTGTTTTGGAAATCACCTGTCCGAAAAGAGGGAATCACTGTTCCAGACAAGATAATGAATGCGGCGGAGACGCCATCCTGAAGAATAGAACCT
>FCNR01000073.1:0-38424 GCA_900016875.1 Eubacteriaceae bacterium CHKCI004
AAAGACAGCCGCGCGTACCTGGCGCTGACTATGATACAGGCTATCTATCGGGAGGAAAAGCAGTTAAAGGGTCTCCCGGCAGAAGAGCGCAGGGACCGCCGCCAGCGGAGCGTCCGCCCATTGGTGGAGGCCTATTTCGCGTGGATAAAAGAAAATCTCCCAAAAGTGCCGCAGAAGAGCAAGACCTGGGAAGGCTTCCAATACTCCATCCACCAGGAAAGATACCTGAAAGTGTTCCTCGATGACGGAGAAGTCCCGATGGACAATAATGCTGCGGAGCAGTCGATCCGGGGATTCTGCATCGGTAAGAAGAATTGGGTGATGATCGATACGGTCGCAGGGGCAAAGGCCAGTGCCATATGTTGTTGATTTCTTAAAATAGCATATTTATGATCTACTTGCCTGTCAGCGGATTGCTCTGTATACTGTCATAAGACTACAGAAAGAAAAAGTCTCAGAGCACCCTCCCTGGAAAGTCGTGTACTCTGAGACCCGGTTATAAAAACCATGGTTATTATATCAGAATACACACTGACCTACAAGGCGGACTCCGGTGTTTTTTGTTATGAGCAGTGATGACACCCCTGTCTGCCCCGTCTGTGGCGGTACTTTGAAGTATCGCGATACCAGACTACGTATCCGGAAGAAGGAAGGCGGCGTGAAAGAGTATCTTATGATCCGCAGGCTCCGCTGTACGGAATGCCACCGACATCACAACGAGCCTCCTGATTGCCTTGTACCCCACAAGCATTATGAAGCCGAGGTGATCTCCGGCGTGCTCGACGGGATCGTAACATCGGAGGATGCTGATTCGGAAGACTCTCCTTCCCTGCTGACCATGTTACGATGGCTCCAGTGGTTTCGGATGAACCTCGCAAATATTGAAGGATTCCTGCGCAATGCCGGATACCGGATACTTGGATTGGGAGAAGAACTTCTTTTCTCCCATGCGTCACTGCTCGATACCATACGCCAAACACATCAGGACTGGCTGGAGCGTATCCTCCGTATCATCTACAACAGCGGCGGCTTTTTACCTGCTGTACCATGGTGATGCTATTGCACCTGTTTTGATTCGTCTGTCACCGGATCAGCAGGTATAGTGGTCTCAGAAGGAGGTCACTATATATGAATACCAATACAAACAGAATCAAACAATGGCAGGAACAGGAAGCCCTTTCCCGATTCCAGCTGATCGCACCGCTGCTTCAGGAAGATCTGGACGATGCAAAGAGACTGCAGCTCCGGAAACAGATTGCTCAGGACAATGATATTTCCGTCCGGTCCATCTACCGCTATGAAAAGGCCTACCGTGAAGGACAGTTTGCCGGCTTAAAACCAGCCGCACGCGAAAAACGCCGTTCACAGAAACTTCCGGAAAACTTTGATCTTCTGCTTGAGCAGGCGGTCCAGCTCCGTAAAGAAGTCCCGGAGCGGTCTGTCGCACAGATCATCTGCATCCTGGAACTGGAAGGCTATGCTGCACCGGGAGTCCTGAAACGCTCCACTCTGGAACGGCACCTGTACCGGGCTGGTTACGGAAGGGAACAGATGCAGATGTACCGCGATGCACGGGGAAGTTCTTCCAAACGTTTCTGCAAACCGCACCGTATGATGCTGGTACAGGGGGATATCAAGTACGGCCCGAAACTTCCGATTGGGAAAAATGGTGCCAGAGTACAGACGTATCTTTCCTCTGCAATCGATGACCATTCCCGCCTACTGTTGGCTTCCCGTTTCTATGACAGCCAGGAGGAAGCCATTGTTGAGGATACGTTCCGCCAGGCGATCCTCCGATACGGAAAGTTTGATGCCTGCTACTTTGATAACGGTTCCCAGTATATCGCCAGACAGATCAGGCTCTCTCTTTCAAGACTGGGGATCCGGGTCCTCCATGCAAAACCGCGGAGCGGCAAAAGCAAAGGGAAGATTGAAAAGTTCCATCAGGTAGTGGATATGTTTAACCGGGAGGCAAAACTAAAAAACATCAAAACCCTGGAAGAGCTGAACTGGCTGTGGGCCGTGTTCCTTGATGCGTACTATCATCAAAAGCCCCATGAAGGGATCAGCGAATACTACGAAAGCCTTGGTGCGGCAGTCCCGGAATCAGGGATCACTCCCCTTCAGGAATGGAACCGTGACAGCCGTCCCCTGACCTATCTGGATGTCTCTGTTGTATCCGAAGCATTTCTGCACCATGAGACACGTAAAGTGGACAAGGGCGCCTGTATCAGTTTCAGGGGCAGAAAGTATGAAACGAAACCGGCTCTGATCGGATATAAGGTTGAGATCTCCTATGATCCTGCAGCTCCCGAAACCATTACGGTAAGTTATCCGGGATACGAGCCGTTTACCGCACAGCCGGTCAGGATTGGCGAGTTCTGTGATAAGAACCCAACACTTCCTGCTGCGATGCAGGAACAGACTCCGACAACCTCGCGCTTCCTTGATGCGCTGGAAAAGAAACATTCGGAATCGACCCGCCAGATGGCCGATGCAATCTCCTTTGCTTCCTATCGGAAGGAGGTGGATGATCATGTATGAATCCTTCTTTGGAATGGAGCATACACCCTTTGTCCGTGATATCCCAGCTGAGAAACTCTATGAGTCTGATGCATTCCGGGAAACGCTCGGCAGGCTCTGCTATGTAGCAGACCGGCAGATGTTTGCGGTCGTAACAGCAGATCCCGGCTGTGGAAAATCCACGCTGATCCGCAGGTTTTATTCGGAACTTCCGAGGGAAGAATATATCATCCTGTATCTTTCCGATTCCAAGCTGACTCCGCGGTGGTTTTATAAGGGGATGCTGGACCAGCTGGGGCTGGAAGCACGGTTCTACCGCGGCGATTCCAAACGTCAGCTCCAACAGCAGATCGAGATCATCCATGGTGTCCAGCATAAAAAAGTGGTATGCGTTTTGGATGAGGCACACCTGCTGGAGAAAGAAACACTGGAAGAATTCCGTTTCCTTCTAAACTACAGGTTCGATTCTGTAAGTCCCATGGCTGTCGTGCTCGTAGGGCAGACAGAACTGTGGGACAACAAGCTGAAACTTCAACGGTACGCGGCGATCCGCCAGCGGATCGATATGTACTGTACACTCCCGCATCTGGACCGGGCAGAGACAGAACAGTATGTCAAAAGCCATATGGATTATGCGGAATGCAGCCAGGAGATCTTTACAACCAAAGCAATGGACGAGATCCATAAAGCTTCGGCCGGGATTCCGAGAATGGTCAACCGGGTGTGCGAAAAATCGCTTATGTATGCGTTCCAACAGCAAAAACGGCTGATCGATGATTACATGATCAAGTATGTAGTGGAACACGAAATGCTTGGAACCGTAACCGGATAGGGAAGGTGCCGTCCGGAATCCGGACGGCCCATACATCAACCATCACGGTGACAGTAAACTTAGCAGTTTAAAGACAACTCATGAGAGCAGTCTGGTGACAGCTCATGAAATCAGCAACACCATAATCTATAGCATTGCAGAAACAGCGAAGGCCAACGGACTGAAACCATATGATTATTTTGAGCATCTTCTCACAGAGATCCCGAAACATCTGGATGACACGGACCGTGGATTTCTGGAAGACCTGCTCCCGTGGTCACCGAACCTGCCGGCGAACTGCCGGAAATCCGGAAAAGAGAAGTGAGCGAAAGATTGGAGCAAATCTGTCCTTATCATACAGGTTTGCTCCAGATTTGTACAGGTACGAGATATCTACCGTTTACGTCATTCCTATTTTGATTAAAACAATCAAAACAGGTCAAGACACTAAATCTTGACCTGTTTAAAAACATCAACTTATTATTCATTATAAAAACACATCAACGAATATGAAAGGATTTTACAGAATACTATGAATTATTTTTGCAATCGTATCGCTATCTGCCTGGCAACCTATAACGGAGAATCTTATATAGAAGCTCAGCTTAACTCCATTTTAACTCAAACATATCATAATTGGACGCTGTTTATACGCGATGACTGCTCAAAAGACAGCACTTTGGCGATATTACAATCTTACGCGCTCCGTTACCCTGAACAAATAATTATTATCCCTAATTCTGCCAGAAAAAGTTCCGGTTCCAAAAATAATTTTGCTTCTATATTAAAGTGGGTAAATAAGCATTATTCTTTTGATTACTATATGTTCTCTGATCAGGATGACATATGGCTGGAAAGCAAGATTGAGGATTCTGTTAAAAAGTTACATCAAACAGAAAACCTCCTGTCCAAATCTATACCAGTTCTCCTCCACACTGACCTCAGAGTTGTTGATCAGGATTTAAATTTATTGGGAAAATCTTTTTTCCAATATAGAGCACTGAATCCTACCATAACGGATTTACCTCATCTATTAGTCCAGAATAACGTCACTGGCTGCACCATGATGTGGAATCAAGCTCTGAATAACATATTGCATCTTGATAATGAAAACATTGCCATGCATGATTGGTGGATTACACTGGTTGCCTCCTGTTTTGGACAAATTGTCTGTATTCAGGAACCGACCATTCTTTATCGCCAGCATAAAAAAAATGTAATTGGAGCGACCAAAGTTAACACTCCCCTTTTTCTTCTTAAAAGATTATCCGGCGATACAAAAATAAAAGAAACTTTAAATCTTTCTATTGTTCAGGCTCGAACTTTTTTACACGTTTATCGCAAAGAACTATCTCCTGAACAAATTCGCATATTAAATGTTTTCATCAACATAGCAAAACAAAATAAATTTATTCGTATTATCACTGCTTTTAAATATCATTTTCTAAAGCAGGGAATTATACAGATTATTGGCGAACTTCTATATCTGTGATTTTCATTCCCCATTTTTATTTCAAGTTAACTTTTGAAACATTATCGTTACTCATAAAAATGGGGATAACTTTCTTTTTATAATTCCAATTTTTCCTCCACATCAGCCAATTTACCATCCAAAACAATTTTCATAATATATGTTTTATCATGAAATTCTTGCGGATCCAAATAACAGTTCCATCCTGTCAGATTGACATACTTTTTTGTGTTTGCCAGTAGTTGTAAATCCGGACGATATATTTTATTTGTATCAATTAACAAAATCTCTGTCTCACCTTCAAATAACAACTGGGAAATTCGTTTATTATTATTAATGCGGTTTTCAAAAAAAGCATATCCCTGTAAAAAGATATAATCCCAACAATCCGTGGAAATACAGTCAAACTTCGCTCTGATATGTGTATCTTTATCAAAATGCACAGCAGAATTCACTTTTTTTATCGTATTCATTTTTTGTTGATTCTGTTCATCTGCAGCGTCCACAAAAATACGAAAATCATTATGCATCTGTGATAAATTCGGACTATAAAACGGATCTTTATAATAATATTTTGGATGCTTTTTATAAAGATTTTCTCTTTCACGGATTAATCTTCTCATTTTTTTATCATCCAGCACATCATTACCTCTACTGATAGATTCATGATGATAAAGAATAGCATCATTACGGATTACGTTATAATATCCATGCTCTAAAAGTTTGAAACAAAGATCCACATCATTATAAGTAACAGCCAGTTTTTCATCAAATCCACCAATCTCTTGAAACTTTTTCCCATCCACCATAAGACAAGCACCTGTGACAGCAATTACATTAAAATCTAATCTATTTCTACCAAAATAATATATATTCTTGTCATCACAACCTCCAAACATATGCACTGGTCCTTGCTGAATATTAATGATTCCACAATGCTGAATAATAGTACTATTAGGATAATACAATTTAGCTCCCACTGCTCCCACATAATCCAGCGACGCCTGTCCCACAAGGATATCCAGCCAATCTTTTTTGAATATCTCAATATCATCATTCAAAAAAAGCAGTAATTTCCCTTTTGCATTCTTTGCTCCAGTATTACACATTTTTGAAAAATTAAATTCCATCTGTTCATAATGATAAATATGATGATATTGCTTATCCAACTCTTCATATTTTCTTTTATTTTCTTTGTTACTTCCATTATCAACATGAATCACTTCATAGTTAGAGTATTTTGTCAATCGATGAAGTGTATCCACACATCTTTTATATACATTAAAGTTATCTTTAGATGGTATAATTATACTAACTAGAGGATTAGATGAATTATAATATGTTACATGTGCTTGATATAACTTCAACTCATCATCCACTTTACCTTCTACATATCTTCTTTTTATTGATTCTTCACAAGCTTTTCTGGATGCCTCAAATACATAGGGTTTTGCTTCTGGCGTCACAGCCGTTGAACCTTCTCTTTGTCTCCAATGATAAAGCACTTTAGGAATATGAGCAATTCGATCAGATGATGTTTTTTCTACAAAACGAAGAGTGAAATCATAATCCTGAGAACCTTCAAATCCTACCCTTAAACCACCTAATTCTTTAACTATGCTCGTACGATATACTCCCAGATGAGAAGTGTACATCATAGTCATAAGTGTATCCGGCGACCAGTCAGGTTTAAAGTGCGGTTCCCATCTAACTTCACCTTTTTCATCAATTTTATCCTCGTCTGTATAAATAAAATCATACTTTGGATCTTCATTCAGTTTTAAAGCCACCTCATAAAGTGCATTTTCAGGGATCAAATCATCGCAGTCCATAAAAGCAATAAACTCTCCATCTGCTAATTCAATGGCACTGTTAGTAGCTCTGGAAATGTGTCCATTCTCTTTTCGATAAACCACCTTTACCCGTGGATCCTTTTCATACTTCTTTAATATTTCTCGCATGCTTTCCCATGAAGAATTATCATCCGCCATACAAAGCTGCCAATTCGTATAAGTTTGATGAAAAATAGATTCAATACAATCAACCAACATATTTTCCGGCACATTGTATACTGGAATTACTACTGAAATTAATGGCTGATAATCTAACTTTTTCTGTTCTTTAGAGTTTTTTTCATTTTGTTCTATCCACTTTTCATACTCATTTTTTTCTGCAGCAAAAGTCCTTTTTTTTTCATTCCAAAAATACAAAGTTACTAAAATACCTTCGCGCAAAGTCATTTTCAAACCTTTTATAATGTAACTTATAATTCTTTTCATTTTTTCCATTTTTCTCTCCATTTTTATTTTCTTTTTCGTTTTGGCATTCTTTTTAAATAACTGCGCAATTTTTTTATAGTTTCTTTTGATATTTTATCCAAGCTCAGCTCTACATGGATACTATTTGTTCCCTCTTTTAACTGTGTCAAATATATCCATGGATCTTCTGTATCAAATATATAGCAATGCTCTTCCAAAACATCTCCATTTATTTCATATATTGGATCATATGTCTCTTCTCCAACTATGGCAGTTAAATTCTTTATACGAATAATGCCCTCACATTCCATTGGATCAATACGAATCCCTGTTATATTATCTGTCAAAGGGATATCCAGTTGTATATTCTCGTTATCCTTATAATGATATATTGATGTATTTGACTCAGATAATCCGGTTCCACAATCAAAATATATTTTTATTTCCGATTCCTTTTGAACTCTATTATATTGTCGGTTACTTTCCTCGAGAAATACAGAAGAAACTTTATCTACTATCATTTCTATATTAATAGATTTTGTCCCCTCTTTTATATCTGGAATGTGTATCCAAGGATCACTAGTATTATATAAAATATAATTTTTATCGGTTATCACTCCATTTACATTAAAAAACGGAGCATAGTCTTCTTTATCAGAACATGCCTGAATTCTTATTAAGTTTACAATTCCTGCACATTCCATTGGATCAATTCTGATACTCTTAACTTCCTTATTAATCGGGATATTCAGAGACATTTTTTCTTTTGCCACATATGAAAAATAGCTAATGTTCATTTCTGATAATCCCTCGCCATAATCATAGTAAACTTTGATTTCAGATCCTGCTTCAATTCTATTTTTAATAGTTGCATCATTAATAATAAATTTGGGCTTTATAATCTGGGATCCAGATAAAACATATCTATTTTTGTAAACATGTTCCTCCATAAAATGTCGTTCCATTTGAAAATAAACTGCTTGTTCTTCTTTATTAATTCCATTTTTTTCACAAAGATTCCATTTTTTTATTTCATCTGGTGCTTGATCGTATAATAATCTATATATAATGTAGTTTACAGGAATCGGGAAATCATACGACCATTCATAATCTATGATATTCCAAATGCCTTCCCTATAAATCATATTTTCAAAAGTGATATCTATATCTGCTCCACAAATCGCTGGAACCCCTTCCAATGGACAATGTCCAAAAATACTAACAAAATCTTTGGTTTCCTTAAAATTGGTATTTTGCATACTTTGAATAATCTTCACTATTTCATCAATCAAAGCTTTTGCCTCTTGCTTTTTACCAACAGAAAGATAGCTTTCCAACATATCTCCAGCAGACTTTCCTTCAATATACTCAAACTTCGCTGTATCATTGATCCACTGACATTTATTATATTGAAATTGTTCATCTGTATTATTAGACTTTAAAAATTTATACATTTTATAAATATTCTGTATATGTGACTTTGCTGTTTCATTTAACGGCGTTTTATAAACAAAAAAATGTCCGGAAATATCTTTGATAATATCTGTCCGTATTTGAAAACAATTTACTCTTTCATTAGAATATTTAGAATAAACTACTTTATTTTCGACCTTTTCCAGATTAACTTCACTTAAAATAACTAAAAATGAATTAGAAAAGAAAGGAAACATATTATTTTTTATGATAGAATCATACACCTTTTCTTCATCAAATAGTACCATTCGAGAATTATCAAAATTCTTCCCATTATCTGTTAACATTCCCGATTTTGGCAGATAATCATCAGAAAAAATTTGAAATGGAATTTTATAATCTGGATATGGGTAATAAAATTGAGAATAATATCCTTTTTCATAGAATAATTGTGTCATCTCATTCTTTCCTAATGTTACCGCTCCATTAGATTTTGTATATCCCTCGATACCTTCAAAAAACAGTCCTGTGTGATCCTCTCTGCACCCAGCCCAATATTTTAAGCCAAATTGATTTTCAATGGCAATGACAATTTTTCCATTTGACTTAATATGCTTTTTCAATAAATCTAAAAAATCACCAAATGGCTCTCTCGATGACAAATACACTCCTGCATATTCCCATACGCCAATCAATGTAATTACATCATAATCTTTGTCCAGATATGGCTCAATTTTCTCAAAATTACCTACCTTTATAGTAATATTCTCATATTTTTTATTCCTATTGGCATTGATTAAGCTTCTTCTTCTGGATAATTCCACGCAATCCACTTTGCTTCCCTTTTCTGCCAATGCTCCCGTAATTGCTCCACATCCCGAACCAATCTCCAGAATTTTGGCATTTTCCGCAAAAGGAATCCAATTCACAATATTTTTTCTGAATTGCGAAAAATGATAAAGATATTCCCATTTGTTTTTTGTGTTAATCAGCGTATATAATCCATC
The DNA here is from genome assembly GCA_900016875.1 of Eubacteriaceae bacterium CHKCI004. Lineage (GTDB taxonomy): Bacteria > Bacillota > Clostridia > Lachnospirales > Lachnospiraceae > Anaerobutyricum > Anaerobutyricum stercoris. Next base: position 9,484 of record FCNR01000073.1, read on the forward strand.
CTCATCATTGCTCTGCACTATTTTTAATAACTCATCCTCAATATCTCCTTCTGAATAATAATCTTCACCGGAGTAGAACTCATAGTCCAATGTAACATTCCCAATTATCTCTTTTTTTTCCATTCTATTTCCTCAAACTCTCTCTATCCGTCTCCATTATCAACCCTGACTTACAGTTACTTCAGAAAACATATCAAAAAAACCTACATTTTCTTTATCTGCAATTACTAATAGATTCATTACATCATATTTACGATGATATACTGTAAAATTTCCATCACGAAACCCTGTACACCCAAATGAAATTAAATAATCTCCTTTTGTCAGATTCATCTTCTGTGTAAAGCTAACAACACATGTCTGCCCCTGCTCTGACTCAAAATCAATTTTTTCATACATTGTATTCGTTCCCGTTACTTCCGTTCCCTTTATATCCTTAATCGTGAACGCCAAAATCGGCTCATTCACTTTCTCATTAAAATGCACTTTGAATTTTACAGTATATTCGGAACCTTTTTCAATATTATTGGATATATACCCTTTCTCATCTAATATACAATAATCTATAATCTCTACTTCTTTTGTGCCATAGTCTATGACATCCGGATTCTCCATCATATAGTCTTTCCACAACTTCCCCTCTTTTTCAACAGACTCTGGTGTTATGGCAGAAGCATCAGTAATTGCATCCAGATTGTCCTGTGCATCTTCATTATGTTCTTTTTTTAATTTCTTCTCTACATTTTCGCCGGCTTCTTCTTCATAATCCTCCAAATCATCATCCGTCAATTGATTCACTAATAATTTCTTATAAAGATCCACAATCTTCTTTGGCTCACCTTCTGCCAGCTTATGTCCTTTATTGAGCAAAATAACCCTGTCACAGTATTTACTAATACTGCTCAAATCATGGCTTACAATAACGATAGTTTTACCTTCTTTTTTAAATTCTTCAAATTTATGATAACATTTTGCCTGGAAGAATACATCGCCCACAGAGAGAGCTTCATCGACAATTAATATTTCAGGATTGATATTGATGGCCACGGCAAAGGCAAGTCGGACAAACATACCGCTGGAATAAGTCTTAACCGGCTGATAAACAAAGTCACCAATATCTGCGAATTCAAGAATATCATCCAATTTGGCTTTTATTTCTTCTTCACTGAATCCAATCATTGTCCCATTCAAATAAACATTTTGTATCCCTGTATATTCCATATTAAAACCGGCTCCTAATTCCAGGAGGGCAGAAATTCTTCCGTCTATTTCTACTTTTCCAGCCGTTGGATTCAATACTCCGGTAATGATTTTGAGAATCGTAGATTTACCAGAACCATTTGTTCCAATAATTCCTACTGTCTCCCCTTTTTTTACCTGAAAATTAATTTGATCAAGAGCATAGTGATCCTTGGATAATTTCTTTTTTGTCAAATGCAATGCTTCTGCCAGCCTGTCTCTTGATCTATCGTATAGCCTATATATTTTACTGACATTCTGTACGTCAATTGCATATTCACTCATTATTTGTTCCTCCTATAATACATCCGCAAAATGCACCTGTAAGCTCTTAAATATTTTAGTCCCGATAATATACATTAATATGGTAAATACCCAGAAATAAATGGTAGTTTCCGGCCGTTGCCAGAAGACCCCATGGTAAATAAATGCGTCTCTATATCCTACAACGACATAATAAATCGGATTCAAATTAAAAATCCAGAGAAGATTTTGCGGAAGAATCTGAATATTCCACATAATCGGAGTCATCCAGATTCCCACCTGTAAAATAACACTGATTAACTGGTTTAAGTCCCTAAAAAAAACCATTATAGCACTGGTAAAATACACCATACCTGTTACAATGCAGATAAGACAAAATGAATAATAAAATACTTGCAAAGTATATGGCGTCGGCATATATCCATTTAGAGCATAAACAAGTATCACAAAGAATATGAAGAAAACATGTACAAATAGCGCTGATAACACTTTAACAAACGGCAATATGTCAATTTTGAAAACTACTTTTTTAACTAAATAGCTATATTCAACTAATGCTAAAGTACCGCTATTTAACGCATCCTGAAAAAAGAACCACGGAATAATTCCTGCCATGAGCCATAGGGCAAACGGAAAGTCATTCACAGTTCCAGATTTTAATCCCACTGTAAAAACAAACCAATATACCAATATTGTCACTATTGGCTGGATGAACGCCCACATAATTCCCAAGTAGGAACCGGCGTATCTTGTTTTAAAATCATTTTTTGCCAGATTTCCAATCAATTTTCGATTCTCATATAAATTGCGAATAAAACTAACTATGTTCATTTTTTATTTTTACTCCTTTATTTATCCGAAAACTCATCTACCATATATTTAAACTCTGGTCGGATCTAACTCAGTAACTTTACTTCTACATGGATCTTCCAGAATTGTTTCATTCCATTTCATCTTCAAATAAAATATTTCTTCTTTATTCTTTTTTTTATTTAATGTATTTAAGCTAAATTTCTTCATATTTAAGTATACTTGTACATCAGGTATAAAAATATTATGATATCCCCTCTTCTGTAATTGTAGACATAAATCGACATCATATAAATTATTTTTTAAGTTTTCGTCAAAACCTCCTACTTGTTCAAAAATATCTTTCTTTACCATTAAGCAATCACCGGAAACAGCACTGTAATTTCTTCTGGTGGATAAATAATACATATATCCGCTTTCATTCTTCTTTCTGCCCTTTCCGATATCTATACATAGTTTTTCTTTATCTAAACTAATTCCCGCATTGTGAATTACATTCTCCGGATGCAGTATTTTCACTCCAACTGCACCTACACATTCTCTTTCCGCTTCTCCCGCCATGTGCAGCAGCCATTCTTTAGTCTGAATTTCTATTTCACTATTTAGAAAGACAATAAGATCCCCTTTTGCTCTTTTTACTGCTAAATTTTGAATGGCAGTACAACATAATTTTTGATGTATTTTAATCACACTATATTCTGGATACTTTTTATATTTATCCAAAAATTTCTTCGTTTTCTTTTTCTCTGAATGGCAGTCAACAAGAATTACTTCATAATTATTATCTATTATATTTTCATTTATTGATTTTAAACAACATTCTATTTTTTCTGACTGATCGTGTACTAATATTATAATAGAAATGAAATGCTTCTTTCTTGGATAAAATAAAACATTATAGCATGGACAGTTCTCCAAATATTTTACTTCTGCACTATATTTTCGTCGTTTTACTGTATCCTCCAAAGCCTTTTTACCCGCAATATATGCATAGCTTTTCTCTGCACCGTCTAAAGCAGTAGAACCGGAAATCGCTCTCCAGTGGTATAATATTTTAGGAATATGATAAATATTTTCTGTTAATTCAATTACTCGAAGAAGCAAATCATAATCTTGCGAACCCTCTACACCTTTCCGAAATCCACCTATCTGTTCTATCAAGGTCCTTCTATATACTCCCATATGTGATATATAGTTATAAGACAGTAACGTATCCGGGCAATAATCTGGCTTAAAATAGGGATTTGTTCTATTGCCATTTTCATCTATCTTATCTTCATCACTATATATGACATCCAAATCTCTATGATCCTGCAAAATTTTTGCTACTTCGTATAGTGCATTTAGCGCTAACTCATCATCATTGTCTACCAAAACAATAAACTCTCCTGTTGCAATTTGAAGAGCCGAATTTGTTGCCTCAGATATATGGCCGTTTTTATAACGGTAAACTATATTGATCCTATTATCCACTTGAGCATATTCCTTTAAAACTGTTCTTACATTTTCATCCGTAGAACAATCATCTGCCATACAAAGCTGCCAATTTGTATACCATTGTTTTTGTATCGACTGAATACATTTTCTAAGCCATTTTTCTTCTACATTGTACACCGGAATGCAAATAGAAAATGTAGGGAGATAAGAAAAGCTCTCAATATCGTGCAAAATTTGTTCTTTGTCTATTTTTTCATGATTTATAATCCATTTTTTATATCTTTTCGAAAAATTAATTTTACCAATTATTTTTTTACATGTTGCAAACACTCCATATCTTTTAATATAAAAAATAGACTGTTTCATTGTAGAAAAAACAGAAATCATTCTTTTCTCTTCTCCCGTTTATTTTACTCATAGTAAATAGTTGTTACTATATAAACAATAACTCCCCTACAATTTGTATCAGAGACTGCTTAAAAAATTTATATTTTACTACCAGATATGTCCTTTTAAACTTATTCACATCATATAATCTGGAAAATTGTCTTAAAAGCATCTTCTCTTCTTTGTCACAGGTTGGCCCGTATATTTTTAGTAAATCTCCTGCCTGCTGTACTGCTTGTCGGAACTTCATCCTGACATACTGTAAATTGGAAAGACGATATATCACAAAAGAAATCGATTTCACTTTTGTTGCTCCAACCACATTATCTTCGTGCTGTCTATACAGAATTGTTGTTCTGTCTAAAAAAACAATCTGTCCAAACAAACTTGCAATTAAAGTAATCCACCAATCGTGCATAGCAGGCTTCACATTTTTCCAATTAAGAACTTGATTTAACTTTTGATTCCACATCATGGTGCAGCCTGTCACATTATTTTGTATCAACAATCGATTTAATTTTTTAATACAAGGATTGATGGAGCGATATTTCAGGTAAGAGGGCGCAATCGAATGTAAATCGGAATCCACTACTTCCAAATCTGTATGCACCAAAATTGGCTGTTTGTATTTTTTTTCTGCTTTTTTCATCCTTTTTAATGTGACCGCGATTTTATCATCTTTCCAAATGTCATCCTGATCGCAAAACATGTAGTAGGGGAATTCGCCCCATCTCTTTTCTGCCTGGGATAATAGATGAACAAAATTCTTTGAAGAAGCATGAAAGCAAAGGCCATCATCCAACACCACCATATTCAGTTTATCACTTCTTTCCCAAGCTTTGAGAATATCCCCTGTATTATCTGTTGATCCATCATCATGAACAAACAAGAGGAAATCCTGGCAGGTTTGCCTGCAAAGAGATTCCAATTGCTGCTCCAGATATCGTTCTCCATTGTAAGTGGCCATACAAATTAAAATTTGTGGAAGTGGCTGATTGTTGTTGTCATTTGTCATTTTTATCTGCCTGCTTTCGTTCTCACATTCTCCTCAACTATGTTTGGAACTCATTTGATAAATAACTATTTATCAAATTTGAAAGTATCTTTAAATCCCTGCCACTTCTGATCTTTGTCAGAAAGATTCAGCGGAGTACCATCTTCCAGATGATATCCTTCTGCAGATGGAGTTCCCTTGTATTCTCCACAAAGCTGTGGCCATTCAATTCCAATGTCCGGATCATTCCATGCCATTCCACCCTCATCACCCGGATGATAGAAATCTGTACATTTATAACAAAATTCTGCCTCATCAGAAAGAACTAAGAAGCCATGTGCAAAACCCTCGCTGATATAGAATTGTTTTTTATTTTCTTCTGTCAGCTCTACACCAAACCACTGGCCATAAGTTTTACTGTGAACACGAAGATCCACTGCCACATCAAAAACTGCTCCTTTTATTACTCTCACCAGTTTACCTTGCGGATATTCTTTCTGATAATGTAACCCACGCAGAACGCCCTTTTTACTCATAGACTGGTTATCCTGCACAAATACCATGTCAAGTCCTGCTTCATGCATATCATTTTGATTATAGGTTTCCATAAAATATCCCCTGTCATCTCCATGTACCGTTGGCACAATGACATATAATCCTTCTATTGGACATTTTTCTACTTTAATCTGACCCATAGTTAACCTCCACTTTTCTGTTATTGATCTTTATTTGCTACTATTCAAAAATAATCTTTCATATTGTTCTGTAATATTCTCCCAGGTATAAGCCTCCTGTATCCTTTTTTTTGCTTTTTCTCCAAAGCTATCTATTTCTTTTTCAGACATGGCATCGGCTTTCTCTATCAATTTTGAAAGGCTTCCTTTTCTTTTTGACCAATAAAGAGCGGCTTTCCCAGCCACCTCCCGATTAAATCCCACTCCTAACAGTAGATTTAAATTGGTAGAACTCAACGCTTCCAGAAGACTCGGATTTGTCCCTCCAACTTCATGTCCATGGAAATACCCATATGCATTTTCTCTTATTTTTTTCAGCAATTCCTGGTTATAAACAGTTCCCGCGAAATGAATGCGGGAATCCTTATGAAAGCCAGTTTTATCTTTCAATGCAGCAAGAAATTTATCACTGACATTTGTAATCAAAACAAACGCTTTATCTGTTTTTGATTCCATAAATTCTCGAATCATTATTTCATAATTATTTTCCGGTACAAATCTCCCTACTACTAAATAGTATTCTCCGGGCTTTACATGATTCTTTTGATACCATTCTACCCATATCTTATCATTATCAGACAGCGCAGACCTGCTGGTATCAGAACCATAAGCGATAAACGTTGTATCCGGTTTATATTTTTCATATTCCTTTTGAATATATTTTTCAATATTTTGGCTATCACAAATCAACAAATCTGCTTGCCGAACCATTCCTCTCTCAGAATATTTCCAATATTTTCGGATAACTTTATTCCATTTTGCCCTTTTCCATTCATGTCCATCAGGATTTACATATAATTTCCCTCCTAATGCTTGAATCTGCTTCTTGTAATAAGGAATAAACGGTCCTATTCTACAGGCAAGTACATAAAAAATCGGATGTCTGATTTCCTTATGATTTTTGCAATAAAAGATACAATAGTCCAATGCTGCCCCATCATAATAAACAGCCTTTGCGCTACCAATATCAGGTACTTTTATACAAAAACAATGCGCTCCGTTATGTGTGTATTCTTCTGTATGATCTGACAATACCGCCACATGATATTGAATGTTTTTACTTTTTCTGTATTCTGTCAATTTCTCTACAAAAGTTTCAAATCCACCATAGGCTGCCGGAATTCCTTTAGATCCAACGATAAATACGTGTTGCTTTTGATCCGAAACCATGAATTCCTCCTGCTCATGCTTATTACACATTATTTCATCCTGTTTTTCTTTAAAAACTATTCTTATTCTATTCTTTATTCTTCTAAGTTTTTCAAATATCTCTTCAACGCATCTTTCCAATCCGGCAATGGCTCAAATCCGTTATCCACCAGCTTCTGTTTGTTCATCCGGCTGTTTTCCGGTCGTTTTGCCTTGGCTGCATATTGGGCGCTGCTCACTGGCTCTACGTCCACATCCATACCGGCCTGGCGGAATATCTCACAGGCGAAGTCATACCATGTGATATAGCCGCCTTCGTTGGTTGCATGATAATTGCCGTATTTGTCGGTTTCGATCATATCTACCAGAAGTCTTGCCAGATCGTAAGTGTAGGTCGGGGTTCCGTACTGATCATTTACCACGGTGAGATGATCATGGGTTTTTCCGAGATTCAGCATGGTTTTAATGAAGTTTTTGCCCTTGCCGAATACCCAGGCAATGCGGACGATGAAGAATTTTTCCACGTTATTACGAACGGCAAGCTCGCCTTCGTATTTTGTCTGACCATAGACATTCAGCGGAGTTGTAACCGGGTCATCCGGTTCCCATGGGCGGGTTCCCTTTCCGTCAAAAATATAGTCTGTGGAAATGTACATCATTTTGCAATTAAGTTTTTTACAGACCTTCGCTATATTTTCTGTGCCGTTAACGTTAACCTGACGGCATTTTTCTTCGTTGTCCTCTGCAGCGTCCACCGCCGTCCAGGCTGCGCAGTGAATAACCGCTTCCGGCGCTGCTTCTGTAATCATTTTATCTACTGCTGCGGCATCTGTGATATCCAAATCTTCGATATCGACGCCGATAGCTGCATGTCCTCGTTTCTCCAGCTCATTGACCACATCGTAGCCCAACTGTCCTTTGACACCCGTAACAAATACTTTCATTTCTGCCTCCTGTGTTTGTCAACATCTGTTATCTGTCAACATATACTACTATTCTGTTCGAATTGTGTCTATAAATGAATTATGAATTATCCCTGAACGCAGCGAAAGCCCTATCTCAACTTTCATCAAAATAGGGCGTATCATTTCTTCTGTCTATTCGGCGTCTTTTAAGCGGTCGCCGTACATGGATGCATAGTAGTTCTGATATTCGCCGGAAATAATTCTTTCCCACCATTCTTTATTATCCAGGTACCACTGGATTGTCTTTTTGATTCCGTCCTTGAACATGGTTTCCGGAAGCCAGCCCAGCTCTCTGTGAATCTTTGCCGGGTCAATGGCATAGCGCATGTCATGCCCTTTCCGGTCGGTGACATGGGTAATCAGAGATTCCGGTTTGCCCAGAGCCTCACAGATAATCTTTACGATGTCAATATTTTTCATCTCATTGTGTCCACCGATATTGTAGACCTCTCCGACCTTACCTTTTCGGATAATCAAGTCAATAGCTTTACAATGATCTTCCACGTAGAGCCAGTCACGGACGTTCAATCCTTCTCCATATACCGGAAGCGGTTTGTCCGCCAGGGCATTGGCAATCATCAGCGGAATTAATTTTTCCGGAAACTGATATGGTCCGTAATTATTGGAACATCTGGAGATTGTAGTCGGCAGCCCAAAAGTACGATGATATGCATTTACCAGGAGGTCTGCCCCTGCTTTTGATGAGCTGTACGGACTGCTGGTTTTCAGCGGAGTTTCTTCTGTGAAGAATAAGTCCGGACGATCCAAAGGAAGATCTCCGTATACCTCGTCTGTGGACACCTGATGATAACGTTTTACACCATATTTACGGCTGGCGTCCATCATCACTTGGGTTCCGATAATATTGGTCTGCAGGAAGATACCCGGGTCTTCGATAGAACGATCCACATGACTTTCTGCTGCAATGTTCACAACGATATCCGGTTTTTCTTCTTCAAATAATTTAAATACTGCTTCTCTGTCACAGATATCCATCTTCTCAAAACGGAAGTTTGGATTCTCCATGGCATCTTTCAATGTCTCCAGATTACCTGCGTAGGTCAGTTTGTCGATGCAGACAATCCGGTCTTCCGGATGTTCTTTTAATTCCAGATATACAAAGTTTGCTCCGATAAATCCGGCTCCGCCGGTTACAATTATTGTCATAACTCTTTCCTCTTTATTCTTAATCTTATTTTTTGCGAATATAAAAACTAATCTTAATCCAGGTATTTTCCGTCTAACACATCTTTCAGATACTGACCGTACTGGTTTTTCTTCATGATCTCGTAAGTCTCCAGCATTTCTTTCTCGCCAATCCAGCCATTGATATAGCCCAATTCTTCCAGACAGGCAATTTTTCTGTGAGAATGTTGCTCAACGGTTTTCACAAAGTTAGTTGCATCCACAAGACTCTCATGGGTTCCGGTATCCAGCCAAGTAAATCCCTGTCCCAGCAGTTCCACATGAAGCTCCTGATTTTCCAGATAAATTCTGTTCAAATCAGTGATCTCCAACTCGCCGCGGGCAGATGGTTTTAGATTCTTGGCATAGTTTACTACGCGGTTATCATAGAAATATAAACCAGTTACGCAGTAATTACTCTTTGGATGTTCCGGTTTTTCCTCGATGGAAATAGCTTTTCCTTCTTTATCAAATTCCACGATGCCGAATCGTTCCGGATCATCCACATAATATCCGAATACTGTCGCTCCGGAATCCTTTTCTGCTCTTTCTACCGCTGCGCGAAGACGCTTTTTAAGACCATGTCCATGGAAAATATTATCGCCGAGGACCATGGCAACCGAATCGTTGCCGATAAATTCTTCTCCGATGATAAATGCCTGTGCGAGACCGTCCGGGCTCGGCTGTACGGCGTAGCTTAAATTAACACCAAACTGATGGCCGTCTCCCAAGAGGGCTTCAAATCTCGGCGTATCCATCGGTGTGGAGATAATCAGGATATCACGAATTCCCGCCATCATCATCACGCTCATCGGATAATAAATCATAGGCTTGTCATAAATCGGAAGCAGCTGCTTGCTGGTTACCTTTGTAAGCGGGTACAGTCTGGTTCCTGAACCGCCTGCCAGGATAATACCTTTCATAATCTACATTTCCTCCTGTATTATGGATATTTTTAAAATGTCATATTTTAGCAAATTAATTTCATATACTATATCATATTCTTTCTTTTTAGACAACGGAAAACTGCCTATTTTGTCCCGCCCTTTACCTCATATATGTTGACACAGGTGTACAGTTCTTTGTAATGGGAGGCAATCATAAGCTCGATGGTTCCGTCCGCTGCCACCTGTATGCCTTCCGGTTCCCGGTGGCTTATGGCTTTGGCGCCTCTGATTTTGCGGGTCATGGTAGTTTTCGTTTTGTAATCGTAGGCACGGATGCGGATCGGGGCGAAGTCGGAGACTTTGCCCAACTCGCGCATTTCGCTCCTGCTTCTGGTGCCTTCCAAAGTATATATGGTTGTACCGCAGATGTCAAACCCCTGGAAGTCGCCGGGTGTGCTTTTTATTCTTACGGTTTTCTTAACTTTCTTTGGGCGGATGGTCGTGCCGTCTGTCAGATCGTAGATCTGGAACTGCTGACCGCCATTACTGGTAAAGCGTACTGCCAGCTGGCGGCCGTCTGCGCTGATGGCCGGGAAGCAGTTGGCGGCGTAACGGCTGCCGCCGGAGCCGGAGACCAGGATGCGGTAAGTATACTGGCCGTGGCGGCGCAGGGTTGTACCGGCGTGGAAGGTAAAACAGGTGACAGTGGATGTACTCCGGCTGCTGCCGGCGGGGTCGCTGCCGGTCCAGAGCCAGGTGACTCCATCCACGGTCACGCAATCCAGGTTAGTTCCGTGGCCGAACTGTTTTAGGGTCATATAGTCTATGGTATATTTCCCGAATCCTTTGTATTTTATGCGGGTGAGCCGCAGGTCGTTTTTCTGTTTTCCGGTGTTGGCCAGCTGGGAAAGGTAATAATAATATGTATCGTCATGGGTGTAACCCTGCGGCAGTCTTGCCGTAGTGAGCCGGGCGGCCGGATAGCACAGCGTCAGGTCGCTGCCGGCGTTCTCTGCCGGGGTGGACGCTGCGATTTTACGCTTCAAGGCCGGCGTCAGTTTCTTCATTTTAATATTCTGTTTTTGCTTCACTGTGGTAATGGCCTTTGCCTGCGTCTGGAGAGGCGCCGCCGCGGTCATTATTCCCGCTGCCAGACCGACAACCGTCATGCAGACGGCTGTCGCCAGTTTTTTTATTCTTTTACTCACCATTTTCCAGATAATTCTCCTTGATATATTTCGCAATCCGTTCGGTGCTGTGCCCGTCTAGGGCGCTTAGGAACGCTTCCCGGAACTGCTCCATCCGCTGCGACAGGGATAGAGCTGCGTCCTCTGACTCTGCCAGCACATCTTTTTTTCTCTCTTCTTCCGTCGGATCCCACTGTCCGGCCACCATACGGGCCGCTTTTCTTGTCATGGCCGGGAAGGTGTGCTCCACCGGGCCCGGAACCATTTCTTCGTAGGCAAAGTAGAAGTCTCGGCTCGCCATATATTCTTCTTCGTCGAAGGAGTAGAAGAGCATCGGCACTTCCAGGATCGCTGCCTCGAAGATGCTGGAACTGTAGTCGGTGATGAGAAGATCGGTGATGAGCATCAGGTCGTTGATATGGTCTTTTCCGGTCAGGTCAAGCACGCGGTTCTGCCATTTTGGCGGAATTTCCACCGGCTGATGGACAAACGGATGATGTTTGATGATGCATGCGGTGTCTTCCGGCATTTTTTCCATAAAGGCTTCCAGGCGGAAGGCGTCTTCCGGATAATAGGCGTCCTTGTTGCCGTCGCCCCGGAAGGTCGGGGCGAAAAGGATGACTTTCTGGTCGCGGAGGAACGGATATTTCTTGTAGAGTTCCTCCCTTGTTTTACGTTTTCGCTCCCAGTCGAAGAGTGCGTCTGTCCGTGGCACGCCGAGAGCCTTCACCTTGCTGGTCGGAATGGCGAAGGCTTCCGCGTAGATGTCGCGGATTGTTTCGCTGCTGACGCTGACGAAGTCGTAGTTTCTGTGATTCATGGAGCTTTGCGGCGCGCCGCCGGGCTTACCCATTCGGGTGAGGCCGAAGGTCTTAAAGGCGCCGCAGGCGTGCCAGAGCTGGACAATCTTGGTCTCCCGGCGGATGTTCAGCTGGTGGAGCTGCGGGTAGAAGTCCTCCAGGATGATTACCCGGGCTTCGGCACATTTTCTGGCACACTCCTTCAGGTCTTTTTTATTTAATGCATCCACGGTGTGGGTGTTGATGAATTCTGTGACTTCTATGTCCGGGTCGCCGGCAAATCTTTCCCGGATCAGCTGCAGATTGCCGCCTTCTTCCGGCAGACGCTCGGATAAAAACAGCACCTTATTGCCAGACAGTTTTTTGTGAAGAGATACATACTGCTCATATTTTGCGGCAAAATAATCCGTATGCCGCTGCCTCGGACTGTAATTATAGCCGCTCAGGCGGTATACCGTTTCATTTGCTTTTTTGACGGCTTTAGAGAGATTTTTATTTTCCCTGAGCCATGCGCGGGCAATGAAAAAAGGCAGCCCGATCGTACAGCAGCCGAAGACAAACAGATTTCTTTTGCTGGTCTGTTCCGGCCGGGCAAAGAGTTCTCTCTGTATCGGGAATGGCTGATCGTCAAGAATCCATTCCTGTACGCCGCACCACAGGGCAAAGGTAACGGTCACCTTGTGTCTTGGCGGCTGACGGAATACGTACGGCAGCTCGATTTCCGCGTCCGCCAGTATCTGCGGACCGTTTTCACTCTCTTCCACACGCACTTCCAAAGGAAAGCGCCGGTCCACCTGCCGCTGGGCAAAAATGGCCTGCAGCCGTATTTTTTTATTCTGCATTTCGTCCGGCAATTTGCACCGGAATCCCAGATGCATGAGATCATCGGTGATATTGACGGTTGTTCTGTAATTAAATTTTTTCATATGATCCTCCGATAATTCCAATACCAGGAGTTTGTCTGGTGTTTGACAGCCCGAACATCAAAAAAGCGCTCTCCCGGAAAGGAATATTTATTAAATATTATAATAGATTCCAGCTAAAACACAAGAAAAGTACGTAGATTTTTTCCAGCCGTATTGCTATAATGAATATAAAGTAATCCGATAGCAAAAAAGCGAATCTTTTCGCTTTTCTTTTGCCTACACAATGACTGAACGTGAGGAAACGGAGTGTAAAATGGACAGACAATTTACTTTTGAAGAACTTCATGCGGTAGTTGCCGCTCTCCGCGGCGAAAACGGCTGCCCCTGGGACAAGGCGCAGACCCACGAGAGCATGAAGGGCAATACGATAGAAGAGGCGTATGAAGTGAATCAGGCGGTGAGCGATCTGACTGCCACCGGCAATCCTGATAATCTGTGCGAGGAGCTGGGCGATCTGCTTTTGCAGGTGATGCTTCACAGCCAGATTGCCGAGGAGTACGGAGAGTTCACCCTGGAGGATGTCATCGACGGCATCACCCGGAAGATGATTCGTCGGCATCCTCATGTGTTTGGCGGAGAAACTTACGAGAACGATGAAGAACGCCGGGCAGCCTGGGAAGCTATCAAAGCGCAGGAACACCAGGATAACGGGCAGACGCCGACGCCCCGTTCCGAACTTGAAAATGTACCGGCTGCCTTTCCGGCTCTGATCCGCAGCCAGAAGGTTTTAAAGAAGGCAAACAAGAGCGGTCTGGTTTCCTTCCGGGAAGAAGACATTTTCAAGGAAATACTGGAATCTGTGGTGAAGCTGCAGCAGGCCGCTGCCAGCCCGGAGAACAAAGATCAGCTGACGGCAAAAATGGGGGAAATGTTATTTGCAGTCAGCAAACTGGCGGCTCTTTACAATATTCACAGCGAAATGGCGCTGACGGCGGAGACCGAGAAGTTTATTGACGACAATAAGCGCTGACGGTTCTGCGTCGGTTTCCGGCCATTACGAAGATTTGGCAACTGCATTTTTCTTTCTGAAAAAATGTTGCGATAGATACTTTTATTTATGATGACTGCATTTTCTGACATCTGTCCCGACAGATCTGTCATTCGTGCTATGTGTCCAGCGCATTTTATTACGGCCGGCACATTTACATATCAAGGTGCAGCCATCAGGGCAATACACGTGTGAGGAGGACTGTATTATGAGATTTTTTATTGACACAGCTAAAGTAGAAGATATCCGTAAAGCAAATGACATGGGTGTGATCTGCGGTGTGACCACCAACCCTTCCCTGATTGCAAAGGAAGGCCGGGATTTTAACGAAGTTATCAAGGAGATCACCACCATCGTGGACGGCCCGATCAGCGGCGAGGTAAAGGCTACCACCACCGACGCGGAAGGTATGATCAAGGAAGGCCGGGAGATTGCTTCCATTCATCCGAATATGGTTGTAAAGATTCCTATGACTGTGGAAGGACTGAAGGCTGTTAAAGTGTTAAGTGCAGAGGGCATTAAAACAAATGTAACTCTGATCTTCAACGCAAATCAGGCACTTCTGGCTGCACGGGCAGGAGCCACCTACGTTTCTCCATTCCTGGGACGTCTTGATGACATCAATGTACGCGGCGTGGATTTAATTCGTGAGATTGCTGAGATCTTTGCCGTATCTGATATCGATACAGAGATTATCGCTGCCAGCGTCCGCAACCCGATTCATGTGACAGACTGCGCTCTTGCAGGCGCTGATATCGCAACGGTTCCTTACAGCGTGATTGAGACAATGACCAAACATCCGCTGACCGACGCAGGTATTGAGAAGTTTAAGAAAGACTATATTGCTGTGTTTGGGGAATAACAAAAAGACAGCCCCATAACCCTGCTGATAACCGTCTGTCAAAAGCCGGATATTCTCTGACTGTTGACAGACGGTCGTCACCCATGGGTTATGGGGCTCTTTTTATTTGCTGTTCAGCTTTATTTGCTGTTCAGCTTTATAATCTCTTCTGACAGAATCTCGTGAAACTTCCCGCAATAGTGCAGATAATCATGGAGGCACCGATCGCCCATCCTCTCCCGCACTTTTTCCAGCACATGGTAGCCATAGGCCATCTCCTGGTGCAGCAGTTTCTGTCCCTTATCAGTAAGCGAAACAAAAACGTACCGCTGATCCTCCTCGCCGTTCTTCATCTGAATATATCCCTTTTTCTCCAGAACATGAAGCATACGGGAAACAGCCGGACGGGACAGCTTCATGGCATTACCCAATCCCGAAACCCGGACGGCGCCGATTCTCTCCGACTGACGGCTGATGGCAAGGAGCATCGTCAGTTCCCCCAGCGGCACGCTGCTCATCTGCTGAAACAGCAGATTGGACTTGCGCATCTGTACGATCAGTTCTTTATAATCATCCGTACTGACGCTGCCGGCAGGCCAGCCGCTGTCATCATTCTCTTCCTGACATTTTCCGTTCTGATTATCATCTCTTCTTTGAACTTGCTGCGTTTTTTGTTCCGATGATCCTGCTTCTTCGAATTCCATAATTCCTCCCAGATCTTTTATTCTTCTGCCTTTCTTTCAGCGATTGGCACATATGTTTCCTCTGCCGCAATACTCTGGTACGCCGGACGTATGATCTTATCACAGTTCATGAGCTCCTCAATGCGGTGCGCACTCCAGCCGACTACACGGGCCACGGCGAACATCGGTGTGAAGAGCTGATCCGGCAGACCGAGCATACGATACATAAATCCGCTGTAAAAGTCAATATTGGCGCTGACGCCTTTGTATATTTTTCTGCGGCTCGTGATAAGCTCTGTCGCCAGACGCTCCACTGTCTCATAGAAATGGAACTCATCCTCATAGCCTTCTTCTATAGCCAGTTTGCCCAGATATCCTTTAAATATCTGCGCTCTCGGGTCGGAGATAGAGTAAACGGCATGTCCCATACCATAGATCAGTCCGCTGTGATCAAACGCTTCTTTATTCAGCAGACGCAGCAGATACGCCTTGATCTCTTCTTCATCCTTCCAGTCCTTAACCTCTTCCTTCATCTCGTCAAACATGCGGACTACTTTCAGGTTTGCACCGCCGTGTTTCGGTCCTTTCAAGGACGCCAGGGAAGCAGCGATAGCTGAGTAGGTATCTGTTCCTGAGGAAGTCACCACATGGTCTGTAAACGTGGAGTTATTACCTCCGCCGTGATCCATATGAAGCACAAGAGCGATATCAAGAATCCTCGCCTCAAGCTTAGTATACTCCTTGTTCGGACGCAGGAGCCGTAGGATATTCTCCGCTGTGGACAGTTCAGGCTTCGGGGAATGCACATAGAAACTCTTGCCTTCCACATAATGGTTGTAAGCCTGATAGCCGTATACCGCCAGCATCGGCATAGTGCTGATCAGCTGCAGGCACTGCCGCAGGACATTATCAATCTGGATATTATCCGCCATATCGTCATAACTGTAAAGAGTCAGAATACTTCTCTGCAGAGTATTCATCATATCGTTGCTCGGCGCCTTCATAATGACGTCCCGGACAAAATTCGTCGGCAGGGTACGGTAGCTTCCCAGCAGCTTCTGGAATCTGTCAAGCTCCTCTGCGTCCGGAAGACGTCCGAATAAGATTAAAAATGCTGTCTCTTCAAAACCAAATCGTTCTTCTTTGGCAAAGCCGGCAACCAGATCCTTGATATCATATCCCCGGTATCTCAGCTCGCCTTCACAGGGAACACTCTTTCCATCTACGATCCGTGAGGATATGATCGTGGAAATGTCTGTAAGTCCTGCCAGGACTCCTTTTCCATTTACATCTCTGAGACCCCGGAGAACGTGATAGGTGTCGTACAGTCCCGCCGGTATCTGACCATGTTCCATACTTATGGAAGCCAGCTTCTGAATCTCCGGTGTCATTGCAGAATATTCATTCATGTCTGTCAGTCCCCTTTCTATAAAACCAAATCATACACAAATTAGTTTGTCTTGTTAATTAACTATGTTAATTATTATACTGGAAAAATTTCTTCTTGTCAATCTTCGATAAAAGAAGCAAAAAATTACCCTGTACATAAAAAGTTTATGCAAAAACAGATTTCTCATCACTAAAAATTTATGTATTATGTACAAGTTTTTTCTGTTTTTCAAATTCTAATTGTGCTATACTAAAGCTATCTTTTATAAGGGGAAAGTACGCCGGTATGCCGGCACAGACAGATATATTCCCCATTTCCGGATAACAGACGGCAATTCATCGAAAACAGATGTCAATATTAAGAAAGGAGCGTATCAAAATGCAAATACAACGTCTCGTAGACCTGGAGGATTACGAATTTGATACATTGCTCGTTACATATAACCACAAAAACCGCCTGAGCATCGAACTTGGCAAAGTCAGCGAGATTTTTAAGGGACTTCAGGAAGATGAGCTGGTTGGTGGGAGCAAGGTGTACGGACTTCGCGGCAAAGATTTTTCTTACCAGGGGCAGCCTTACTACAATCTGATTTTTATCGGCATTCCGGAACATGCTTCGCCGAGAAGATATCAGCTTCAGTTCGGGGCAGCTCTGAAAGAGGCCAAGAAGCTGAAAGGACATAATCTTCTGATGACCGCCATCGGTGACGACGTTTCCTATTGGCTTAATTCCGCCATGAGAGGAATTCTCCTGGCAGACTATACCTTTGATAAATATCATTCTGACAAAAAAGAGACTCCGGAACTGAATCTTGGTATTCTGACCGGCGTAGATTCCGCCTCTTTCAAGAAAGAGGAGCAGTATTCCCATATGATGGCCTCCGCTGTAGCGCTGGCACGCGATCTGGTCAACGAACCGGCCAATGTAATGACTCCTTCTGCTCTGGCTGAGGAGGCAAAGGCTGTCTGCGACAAACATAACATCAAATGTACTATCCTTGAAAAAGAGGACTGCGAGGCTCTGGGCATGAATGCTTTCCTGTCTGTTGCCAAAGGCTCCAAACAGCCTCCGAAGTTTATCGTCATGGAGTATAACGGACGGGTGACAGACGAAGAAAAGATTGCTCTGATCGGCAAAGGCATCTGTTTTGACGCCGGCGGCTATAATCTGAAGCCTTCCGCTTCCATGAAAGGAATGCACGGCGATATGGGCGGAGCCGCCGCTGTCATCGCCGCCATGAGCGCCATCGCTCAGGCAAAGCTCGGCATCAATGTGACTGCTGTGATTCCTGCCTGCGAAAATATGGTTTCCGGCAAAGCCATGAAACCGGGAGACATCATCGCTTCCATGAACGGCAAGTATATTGAAGTTGCCAACACAGACGCAGAAGGCCGCATGGCTCTGGCTGACGCCATTACATACGCCATCCGCGAATGCGGCGCCACATCTCTCATTGATGTTGCCACACTGACAGGCGCATGTCAGGTTGCTCTGGGCAGCCGTTACACCGGCGTATTCAGCAACAGCGACGAGCTCATCGCCAAGCTGGTGCAGGCTTCCATTCTCGCCGGAGAAAATATCTGGCGTATGCCTCTCGGCGACGATGAATATAAAGATCTGAACGCTTCTTCCGTTGCCGATATCGCCAACTGTGGTACACAATGCGGCGCCATCGCAGCTGCCAGATTCTTAAATGAGTTCGTGGAGCGCAAGCCTTGGATTCACATGGATATCGCCGGCACCTCAGATTCCGACGCCGACACAGAGATCTACTCCAAAGGCGGCACCGGCGTTACCGCCATGACATTATACGAGTTTGTCAAATTAATGGAGAAACCATATAAGAGTTATTAAACCAAACGGCATATTGTACATATCCTCATTGAGACGAGGCATCCTGCCGCCATTGGTTAAGTGATATCCCAATATCTTTCTGCACAGAATACCTTGAGGATACAAAAGGAGCGCTGTCAACCGCTTTTTACGGGGACAGCGCTCCTTTTTGATTTTTATCCGGATCAGTCAAACAGCATTGCTTCCCGGATCACAACATCTTTATTTTTCTTCCAGATGGACGGAAACTCGCGGATACTCAGCGGGCAGGCGCCGCGGCCAATTTCCAGCGTTATACATGGAATATCCCTTTCATAAAGAAAATACTCTCTGGAGCATCCGGCGGCAGAACTGATACTTTCCGTCGGCATCAGCCTGTAACCCGTCAGACTCTGAGCTGTTTTATACATCCGGGTTGTAATCTGCTCCACCTTTGATGTGGCATTGCTCGCGCACCTTCCATATAGAATCGATCCTGTGGAATGATAGCTGACAACCCCTACAATTTTCCCTCTTTTTTCAATACGATTGACCATCTTCACCAGAGCCTTTACCTCAGGCTCACTAGCTGCCTTATTGCCATGGAATCCGGCGTAGCCACGGGTTCCTCCTCTACGAAACGCCACGGCCCAATTCCGGTTCAAATCCACACCTCTTGCATTGGCTTTCCACCTGGTAGTACTTCCCGGCATCTTCCGCAAGGCAGCCCGAAGACTTTTATTGCGTATCGCACCGAACCCAAATTGACTGATTGCCGTTCCATCCGGATTGCTGGAAGGCACATAATGAATAGCCACCTCATTGAGCACCTTAGATACCTTTGTGCCGTTGATTTTTTTATTATATTTTTTCAAATAATACTCTATCTGGCTCATGCAAAGCTGTGTTGTCATATATTCTCGTCCATGAAGATTTGCAATCACGACCAGATGCTTTTTTGCCTGCGCATTGCCCAGAATCACTTCATAGAGATTCCGGTCATCAGCTGATTTTCCAATCACATTGACCTGACAGTATTCCGGATATTTCTTCTGAAGCTGCTGCAGATCCTTCCGGTATTCCGTGTATGAATACTTCTGATGCCCTGTCGATACAATGGCTGCCTTCGTCTCCATCCCATGTCCCAGCCAGATCATAACTCCCAGAACCAGACACAGAGTCAGAAATGTTCGTAACCTTTTTACAATATTCATTATTTGCTGTCTCTCCTTCTTCTTTTTGTAAAATTGTAAAATAACTGTAACATTCTATTAATAATTTACATTAAAAAAGAAGAATCGTCAACAAAGGATTTTAAAGGCAAAGTAAAAGAGAGCATCTGACTACCAATTCGGATGCTCCCTTTCACTGTTCACTTATTATGTCCAACGGTCTATACCTCCTGTTCATAATATCGTTTCGAATATTACGTTATGTTTTCTTCGGACCGTACCTCAAATACTTTTCCTCTTAACTCTAAGAAAAACTCTCCGGGAAACTTTCACCAATTCATTTACCTATCCCTACACAATTATAACCGGTTATTCTCCTCCACCTTCAAGCTTCCTTAAAATCTCGAGCGAACTTTCCTGTAATCACAATTTCAAAGTGCCAATCCTTTGAATCCTAAGACAAACTGCGCGGTGACCTGTACAACTTCTGCTTCTCAACTCATCAGGCTCTGCTATCGATAACCCCTTACCTCTTGTACCTCTTCCTTCAGCTTCTCCTGAATTCCTTACTTACTACTTCCGGTGGTCTGTACCTCCTGTCTTAGTATCGTTTGAGTGTCAGATTAAAGTTTTTGGTGGTCTGTACCTCCTTTACTTAGTATAGTTTTGAGTTCAAATTAGTCTTTCTGGCGGTCTGTACCTCCTGTGCTTATTTAAATCTTGAAATTAAATTAACCTTCTTGGTGGTCTCACCTCTTTTTCTTTGACAAAAAACTGAAAATTAACAACTACAAGATTTATATAATGGACTAATCCGTCCTTTCTTTGTTTGTATCTGCATTATAATATAAAGCTCATTTTTTGTCAATACTATTTTTCAAAAAAATTTTTGTTTTTCAAAAATGATTAAATATTCTGATAAATATTAGTTTTCATCTCTTTATTTTAATATTTTTCTGATAATTTCGAAATCACAGTTATTCTCGGATCTTGAACTTCTTCTGAATATCATAACGTCCCCAAAGTTCCACATCGTTTTGCCGCGCCAGATTGCGGGCGCTCTTTGTAAACCCGCTGTTAGTAACTACCATGGCTCTGTCAGCGTCATAATATGCCACGGATCCCACCGCTTCCTGAACGGCCGCGATACCTACATTTTTTTCATAGCGCTTCGCCTGAACAACAATCTTTTCTCCCCGTTTCCGGACGATCAGATCGGCTCCATAATCGTGACTGTAATCTGTCAGCGTCACCCGGTAACCCAGATGCTTAAACTGTACCCGAAGATATTTTTCAAAGGCCCTGCCGCTTAATTTGTCTACCTTCCTCATGGACATTCTAAGATAGCGCCGGCTAATTAGTCTGCGGACAAGAAGGACGAATCCGACGGCGCACAGCATGGTGTACAGAACACACTCTTCTCCTCTGCTCTCCGTAAACAATATGTATCCTTTTCCGTAGGCTGCAAGAACCGCCGCGGCGAGTATTCCTGTGATCATATCAAATCCTGTCATTGGTCCTTTGTTTCCTTTCTGCTCTGTCTTCTATCTGTCGCTTTTTATCCTGCAAGTAATTATACTATAATCCCCCGGTTTTTTCATTGTTTTTCGGGCGTTGCTATTCTATAATAAAAACAGTACATTTTGGGAGGATAACCGGTATTTTTATGATAATGAACGAGTTCGTACACATATGCAAAGGGGGTACATATTTTGTCTGATTTCAACAGCTATTTTCTGATGAAGGAGCCGGACGTCATCGATTACGTGCAGGCGAAGCTCCATTATTTTGACTCGGAGTCGTCTCTTACCTGCAGAGAGATCGGCGACGGCAATCTTAATTATGTTTTCCGGGTGAAGGATGAAAAAAGCGGGCGTTCCATCATTGTCAAGCAGGCGGGAACGCATCTTCGCATTTCTGATAAAATGACTCTGACCACAGACCGGGGACGGATTGAGGCCAGTATTCTGAAACTCCAGGGCGCTCTGTGCCCTGGACTGGTTCCTGAGGTATACCTCTATGACGGGGTAATGTGCGCCATGATCATGGAGGATATGATCGGGCATACAATGATGCGCACCGGACTGATTCATCATGAGATGTATCCGAAGTTTCCGGAACAGATCAGTACATTTCTTGTGAACAGTCTTCTAATGACCACCGATATCGTCATGGATCATCAGAAACGTAAAGCTCTGGTGCGTGAGTTCTCCAACCCGGAACTGTGCGACATCACGGAGAATCTCGTGTTTGGCGAGCCGATCCTCAACTACAACGGCCGAAACGACGTCTTTCCTCCTGTGAAAGATTTTGTGGAGAAGGAAATTTACGGCGACAAGGCCCTGAAAGCGGAGGTGGCACGGCTCAAATTCCGTTTTATGAATCACGCCCAGTCGCTGATCCACGGCGACCTGCACACTGGTTCGGTATTTATCAACCAGGAGCATACTTTCGTATTTGATCCGGAGTTTGCCTTCTTCGGCCCGATGGGTTATGACATAGGAAATGTAATAGCCAACCTGTTTTTTGCGTGGGCAAACGGCAACGCCACCATCAGCGTTCCAGAGGAAAAGGCGCAGTTCTGCGGCTGGTGTATGTGCGCCATCATGGAAATCGTTGATCTGTTCAGAGAGAAGTTTCTTCGTCTTTATGACGAGCAGGTAACAGAGCCGCTGGCCAAGTCCGACGACTTCAAAGCATCTTATCTGGCAGAAATCCTTGCCGACACAGCCGGATACGCCGGTACCGAATGCATCCGCCGGATTGTGGGCATGGCGCATAATAAAGATATTACTGTTATTGAAGATATGGATAAACGTGCGACAGCAGAGAAGATTCTGCTGACCTTCGCCAAAGATCTGATCATGCATCAGAAAGATTTCCAGACGGCCGGAGAGTATTATCGCGCCATGACAGACGCCATCCGTGCCGTGGAGCCGGACAATCCTCTCATCGGCCCGGAGAAAACCATTCTTGATTATGACACAGTGGCACTCGATGATAAAAAACACGCCCTTGTGATCATCGACCAGACCAAGCTGCCTTCCCGCATTGAGATTCTCTCGCTCACTGCTCAGAAGGATATCTGGGACGCCATTTATCTGCTGAAAGTGCGCGGCGCTCCGGCCATCGGCGTAGCAGCCGCCATCGGCATATATCTGGCAGCCAGAGAGATTGCTATTTCCATGACAGCACAGAGCGGCGATGCCGCAGGGCAAGGGGAACCCACTCCGGATTACAATGAGTTCCTTCGGCGTTTCCGCGAAGCTTCTGAGTATCTGAATTCTTCCCGTCCGACGGCAGTCAACCTGTCCTGGGCTCTTCGACGCATGGAAAATGTGGTGCTTGATCACAAAGGAGCTTCTGTGCCGCAGATTGTCGATGCTCTGCATGACGAGGCTCTCGCCATCCGCAAAGAGGACATTCTGGTCTGCCGGTCCATCGGCAAATACGGACTGTCTCTCGTGAAACCGGGCGACGGCCTGCTAACCCACTGCAACGCCGGACAGCTTGCCACGGTAAAATACGGCACCGCCACCGCCCCGATGTATCTTGGCCAGGAAAAAGGCTATAATTTCAAAGTATACTGTGATGAGACTCGTCCGCTGCTTCAGGGCGCAAGACTTACCAGTTTCGAGCTGTCAAGCGCCGGTCTGGACGTTACGCTGCTGTGCGATAACATGTCCGCCTCCCTAATGCGTGAAGGCAAGATTCAAGCTGTGTTCGTAGGATGCGATCGTGTGGCGGCCAACGGAGATACCGCCAACAAGATCGGTACTTCCATGGCGGCTCTCGCCGCTAAGAGATACAATGTACCGTTCTACGTGTGCGCGCCGACCTCCACCATCGATATGGACACCGCCACCGGCGATGATATTGTCATCGAACAGAGAAAACCGGAAGAGGTCACTGACATGTGGTACGAAAAGCCAATGGCCGCTCCCGGCGTAAACGTTTATAATCCTGCTTTCGACGTGACCGACCACGATCTGATCACAGGCATTGTCACTGAATTTGGTATTGCATATCCGCCGTACAGTGAATCATTTCAGGAGATATTTTTGAAAAAACAGATTCGGGATACTGTACAGCGGATGATAAAGGATATGGATATAAAATAAATGTGGCTCAACCGCCAAATGAATTAATGTTAATAAAAGAACGAACAGCCGACGCATATGCTGAAAACAGTTTTGCGCCGGCTGTTTTTATAAGCCACCTATTCTTATAAGACAGCTATTGTTATATTCGGAGAATCAAACCATCACGCGATAACTTTCAATTAATTCTTCCTCCAGCCCGCCGGGTATTTATTTTTCACGGTCTGCCCGGCCAGTTTGCCAAAGCCCAACGGATAACCGTCGGCAAGAATCAGATACCAGCCGTTCGGTAAGGCGGTCTGTGACGACTGTCGCTCTATCTGTTCTGCCGGTTCCTTTTGCCGGCCAAAGGATATTCCTGCCTGCTCCTCCGCATTCAGCTGGAAACTCTCTCCCCGAAGATAGCGCTGCAACCGTTCGTCTTCGCCCGAGAAATTCAGGCAGCTGTCAAAAGTCTCCCGGGACAACGCAAGAGCAAAAGGCTGGGATGGCTCGAAACGCTTTTTCTTCAAATCTCCCATATACAGGCCGTTTCTCAGGAAATGTATCCGGCCGCTCATGCGGTCAGCGCTGGTCTCCTCCGGCACATAGTAAATTTTATCACCGCGGATATCGATGCGTTCGCTTTGAATCGGCAGACAGACATGGGCGAAAAATTCGGCAAGCGCCTGGCGCTGTTCTTTATCAAGACCTCTGCAGACATCCCACCAGTTTTTATTCTGATCATCCCGCTGATTCTGACGGGACGTTTTTTTGAGTTTTTTCTTATCTTTTTTACGTCTGCCGCAACTGTCCTCTTCCATCTGTGCATTTCCTGGCTGTACATTTTCTGACCACATATTATCTGAGCGGGCCTCTTCCTCTTCCTTTTTGCGCAGCAGAGCCATAAAATGTCCTTCCCCCGCCATCTTGTGCGGGAAGATGCGGCGGCAGAGGCTGCAGCTTTCGTGGAAAGATTCGCCGTCAAAACTGGTAAGACCATGGGAAAATCCTTCGTAATCCTCCATGGGAATGACTTCCATTTCCGGTCTCTCCCGGAGAAGATGGGTGATGACCGCTTCATTTTCTGCCGGAGAAAATGTACAGGTGGAGTAGAGCATCTGCCCGCCGGGACGGAGCATATCGGCGCCGTGAAGGATGATTTCCTTCTGCAGCCGGGAAAAATATTTCGGTCCCTTCTCCTGCCACGCGTCAATGACCGCCGGATTCTTCCGGAACATGCCCTCGCCGGAGCAGGGCGCATCCACCATGATTTTGTCAAAATATTCCGGATAGCGTTCCGCCATGACATAAGGCGGCTCATTGGTCACAAAGGCGTTGGAAATGCCGAACAGCTCCAGATTCCGCAGAAGTGCCTTTGCCCGCGCAGTGTTGATATCGTTAGCCACAAGAAGTCCTTCGCCTCTGAGCCGCGCTCCCAGAGCCGTCGCTTTGCCGCCGGGTGCGGCGCACAGGTCCAGCACCCGTTCTCCAGGCTGTACCGGAAGCCGGGAAGCCGGAGTCATGGCGCTCGGCTCCTGCAGGTAAAACAACCCCGCCGCATAAAACGGATGTCTGGCCGGAGCATCCTCTTCCTCATAAAAATATCCTTCCGGAATCCACGGGATTTTTCTCAAATGAAAAGGAGCAATTCTTTCGAATTCCTCCAGTTCCATTTTTGATGTGTTTACCCGCAGACCAAATTGTCTTTTTCCGTCAAATCCTTCCAGAAATGCATCAAACTCTTCGCCGAGAAGCTGCCTCATCATCTCCAGAAAAGATTCCGGTAACTGCAATTGTGTCATTGGTTCTCTCCATTTTTGTTTTTCTTGCGTATCATCTCACTGATAATCTGTTTACGTGTGACAATTCCGATAAATACATTTCTTCCGTCCACCACCGGAACAAAGTTCTGATTCATAATATACTGTTCCAGCTCGGACATATTCGCATCAATACTCACTGCCTTATAATCCCATTTCTTCCGCAGAGACGCAACTCCCACTTTCCGCATGGCCTCCATATCCATATGATAGTCCTCAATGAGATTCCAGAGGAAATCCCCCTCTGTGACAGTTCCCACATAATGGCCTTCCTCATCGATGACCGGCACCGCCTGAAATCCGTTCTTATGTATGACCCGCAGCGCCCTGCCGACGGTATCCTCCTGCTCAATGTATGTCACTTCACTCTTCGGAAGAAGAAAAAAAGAAATATTCATGTCACCCTCCCTGCATTTCTTTTATTTTCTCATCATTGCCTTATCATACCACACTTGGCGGCTTTTAGGAGAAAAAATACAGAACCTTCATGAAATCTTCATATTTTTGTAAAATAGGGATTTGTCGAGGTGATAAGGAATGATACACAGACGACGGCAGGACGGACATAAAAATTCAGCCGCCGACGCCCTCAGTTCAGACATTAGAGAGAAATTGATAAGCAGGGAGGAACCGCAATTAGCGGTTCCTCCCTGCTTCTCCCATAGTTTGTGCCATGTCTTCCTTCACAGGCCGGACGGCTCGAATTTTATGTCCGCAGGAGCCGTCTGTGCTATGAAACCATGAAGTACAACGCCGCCATTCCCTGTCTAACTGTATCACTCAGTTTACAAAAAATACCCGCTTCAACTCGATGGCATCTGTACTATTGTAGCGTGCTCTCCAGTTTACATATTTCTTAGCACAAATTCAAGCTGTTATGGCATCTTTTTTTCCAGAAACTTCTGGTTTGCCACGTTGTATATTTGTGAATTTCCGAGTGCCTTCACGCCTCTTTTTTAGGAGAAGGCAAGACATTTATGTAATTTGACGACGACTGTGAGCGCAGGCGTTTGATGCATAATGTTTCATGTGAACGAAAATAACGCCTGCCGAGGTGGAGGAGGAAAATTCTATAAATGTCTGCCTTCTCTGAAATAGCCTGCGAGACATACCCGGAGATTCACAAATCCCAATTGCTTTCTTTTCCCACCCCATGTTATAATTTTGAAAATGTCAGACTTATTTTTGTATGTTTTTGTTCTGGCATAATTCATAATAGGAAAGGTTGCGTTTTATGAGAGAAACAGTTTTGTTATATAATATTGATGATAAAAAAGCCCGCAGTGCCATCCAGGTGATTGCCGTCCAGATGAAGGTTCGTGTCCGGGCGGTGTCTCCTTCTCAGTATCGTATGCCTCTGGGGCTGCTGGCATTTGGTCAGGCGGACGACCAGAAAGAGTATCTTACGGAAGACCCTGCGGGTTTTGATGATGCCATGCTGGTGTTTGCCGGATTCTCTGGCGGAAGGCTTAATGAGTTTCTGTCTCAGATGGCAAAAAAACGGGTGCCGAAAATTGATTTAAAGGCTTCTCTGACGGAGCATAACGCTGTGTGGGATTCTGTTTCTCTTCACGATGAACTGGTGAAGGAGCATGCTTCCCTGCATGGCGATGTATCTGACAAAGCATAGTCTAATGTCAAATCTATTTTCCTGGAAATTCCAACAGGATTTCCTGGAAATGTGAAATAGAAAAACACCGGATACAACTCTTTCCAGAAGCTTGTATCCGGCATTTTATTTTCAAAAACTTTTTATACAGCCGACTATCACCGATTTACACGGCAGTTTTAATTACCGGCTGCAGTTGTTGCTGCTGCTGTGGTTGTATCTGCCGCTGTTGTGGTATCTGCTGCTGCGGTTGTGTCCGCCGCTCCGGCTTCGGTCGTCGCTGCTGCTGTGGTTGTATCAGATGCCGCGGTTGTATCTGCGGCACCGGCAGCTGTGGTCGACTCTGCGGCGGTGTCTTCGTGGAGGACAAGTTCTGCCCAGAGTTCCTGATTGACGTCTTCGTCGTAGTTCCATTCTTCTTCCAGATCCGCGGTCCATCCATCGTAAACTTCTGTGAATTTGGTCTGCTGGCGTTCGGCGATAATGGACTGGCGGTTGCTTTCTGTGGCGTCCGTGTCGGTGTAGGCGTCCAGTCTGGCGATGACGTAACCGTTGTCGCATTCCTGTACTTCCTGGGTGATGTCGCCGTCGTTCATGGTGGAGAGCAGCTGTTCGAATTCTTCGCCTTCTTCGGATTCGCCTGCGGCGAAGGTTTCTGTGGTGTTGGTGTATTCCTGTTCTTCAGCCACATCGGCGATGTCGGTGCCTGCCTGTACTTTGGCAAGGGCGGACTGTGCAGTAGCGAGAACCTGCGCTTTTTCTTCGTCGCTCATGTCTACGGTGTTTCCTTCATCGTCTGTGGTTGTGGTGGCAAATACCACACGGGTGATGGTGGTTTCTCTTGCCTCATCGTCACTGACATTGGTGTCGGTGTCTTTTATCATGTATTCCTGCACTTTGGCTGCCAATGCATTTTCTTCGTAGATCTCCACCATATCGTCTTCGGTAGCTCCGCACTCAGCGAGAATTGCAGCGCCGGATGTATCTTCCGCAAAAGCGGCGGCGTATTCCTCACACTGTGTCTGTTCATCTTCAGTCAAAGATGCTCCCGCCTCCTCGGCATGGTTATTGAGAACGATGATCTGTTTGATCCGGGCAATAATCTGCTCTTTCGCATAATCCTCAAATGTTGTTGTATTGCCTTCCTCATCCGTACCCATACTCATTGTCCAGAAATTCTCTCCAAAATAGGAAGAATAGGATGACTCATACTGGGCAGCAGTCATTTTACCGTATATCCACGCTTTTTTCAGCGTCACATCCACGCCGTCATAAGTGAACAACGTCTCATTTCCATTCTGGGTTACTTCCCCCTGTCCGCCGGATGTGCCGCAGCCGGTCATGGCGCCGACGGCCAGAACTGCTGTAAGAGCTGCTGCTGCCAGGCGTTTTGTATTGTGTTTCATTTTGTACCTCCTGCTTAGTTAATTCCTCTCTGTATTGTACAATATTTCTATATTATGATATTGGGGTCAAAAGCCTGTCTATAGCACCTTGAAAAGTTCATATATTTTGTAGTAAATACAAGCCGAAATGCTTCTCTTGCTGTATAATAGAGCTATCCTAGAAAAGAAGCAAAG
>FCNR01000073.1:38461-46248 GCA_900016875.1 Eubacteriaceae bacterium CHKCI004
CTGCCGCCGGGAACCATTATATCACAAAGAGAAAGTCAAGGTCAGGTAGTATTCCCTACGGGAATCTCCCCCTTACCCTTGACATTTCTTTCCAGGTGAAGTGTTACCAATCATTGACACCTATACACGCGGCAAAATATGAGAATGGAATTCACTCTGGCACATTTCTTTCAAAAGGACTATAATAGATTCTGGCAATAAAAATATGCCGGTACAAAGGGAGGTTTGACAATGAGTGATTTGATTCAGGAAATGATTACGAGAAGAAGTGTGCGCAAATATAAACCGGATATGATTCCGAAGGAGACCATCGACAAGATAATAGAGGCCGGTCTGTATGCGCCGAGCGGCATGGGACGTCAGCCGGTCATCATTCTGGCTGTTACAAATAAGGAAGTCAGGGACCGTCTTTCTAAACTTAACGCGGGTATCATGGGAGCGGATGGAACCGATCCGTTCTACGGCGCGCCGGTGGTGCTTGTAGTTCTGGCAGATAAAAAGGTTCCGACCTATCTCTATGATGGAAGCCTTGTGATGGCAAACCTCATGCTTGCCGCTCACGATCAGGGTATCGGGAGCTGCTGGATTCACAGGGCAAAAGAAGAGTTTGAACAGAAAGAAGGTAAAGAACTGCTGAAAAGCCTTGGCATCGAGGGAGAGTACGAGGGCATCGGTCACTGTATTTTAGGCTATGCCGACGAGCCGGCGAAGGAGGCCGCGCCGAGAAAAGAAAAACGAGTATATTACGTGGAATAAAAAGAATCCTCTTTTTGCAGAATACATTTTCTGTGAAAAGGGGATTTTTATGAATATCATATTACTGAAATAATTTCGGTGTAAGATAAATTCTATCAAAACAGAATTGTGGTAAAATTCTCTATGGCATATTTCCTGTGAATCCGGTATAATGGGGCTGTATTCCAGACAAAAAAGATTTTAAGGAGGACAACATGAAAAACAACAAGGATAAATTCAAAGTATATTCCAACGACAATATGCCTAAGAAGAATCAGCAGGAGGAAGAGATCTCTGTGGAGCTGGAAGTGCCGCATGAAGATCTGGTCACAGGGCTGTTTGTCACCAGTCCGTATTTTATGGAGATGATGACGGCGCAGGATTATTTCTATTATCCGGTGGATGTGGAAGCGCAGGAGTCTCTGATGGCGCCGATGCTCAGCCCGGATGTGCTTCATGATTTCCTGAAGAATACGGAGATTTTCCGGAAGAAGGAAGGCGTTCCGGCTGCTCTGTTTTTACATATTCCGGTGGAAGATGAGGATGAAGAGCAGGATCTGGTCTCCATCTTCGACGGCGTGATCCAGACAGAATTTACAAAGTTCTTCCACACAGTAGTGGCAGTCATGAACCCGGAATCCGCCCTGGACGAGGGATTCGAGGATGTGTTTGAAAGTCTTATGGAAGAGATGGCCGACAACGGATATCTTGATAATGTGATCAACAATATTGCCGATTACATGAGCGATCCGGAAGTGATGGAGGCTATGCTGTTTCCGGAAGAAGATGACGACGATGAAGAATAAAGGGGGAAACTGCAGATGAGCCGTGGACTGAACCGGGATGAGATCAAGCTCATCGCCATGGGAACCATGCTGCTCAATCATGTGGCGACTGTGTTTATGGAGCCGGGAACATTTCTTTATGAACTGTTCCTGGACATCGGATATTTTACAGCCATCACCATGTGCTACTTTCTGGTGGAAGGCTGGCATTATACCCATTCCAGAAAACAATACGCGCTCCGGCTTCTTGTTTTTGCACTGCTGTCGCAGATTCCGTTCAGCCTTGCTTTTGCAGAAGGAGGGAAGCTTCGGTATTCCAGTCTGAATATGATGTTCACCCTGTTTTTCTGTTTCCTCATCGTCTGTGCGCTGAAGCAGATTCCAAACCCGGCTCAAAGCAAAGGTGCTGCGCTCCTTCTGACGTGCTGCACCGTTTTCTGTGACTGGGCTGTTTTTGCAGCCGTATTTACCTGGCTGTTTGTCTGGGCAGACGGTTCGGAGGAAAGGAGACGGTCGGCATACATCTGGGCGGTGGGAACGTTCGGCGTCTTCACGCTGCTCTCCGGCATCGGCCGCTTTACACCGGCCGGGCTGCTTTTTTATGCGCTGGGGGCGACAGCGGGAGTAGCTCTGTCTGCTTACTGCATTCTGTATTGGTACAACGGAAAACGGATGGAAAAGGGAAGAAAGTTCTTCCAGTGGTTTTTCTATCTGTTCTATCCGGTTCACCTTTTGATTCTGGGACTGCTGCGTTTTGTCCTGTAGCAGCCCTGTGTGACAGAAGCCTGACGGCAAAGAATAAGACGAAGAGAAGAACAAAACGAGTAGGAGGAAGATAATGAAAAAACGTATTACAGCTGTACTGCTGGCTCTTCTTATGGTCTGCGGCATACTGGCTCCGGTACAGACGGAAGCGGCTGCATCGTCAGACGATTACAGAGCTGTGTGGTTTTCTTATTATGATTATGAAGAGTATCTGGACTCTGCGGATTCCAACAATGCATCAGAATTTACCAGCTTCTTTCGGAACGTAGTAAGTAAATGTAAAACCCGTGGAATGAACAGAATCATCGTGCAGGTTCGTCCGACCGGCGACGCCATTTATGATTCTGACATCTTCCCGACTTCTGCGTACATTTCCGGAAAACAGGGACGGGACATTTCCTACGATCCGCTGGAAATCATGGTGGAGGAGGCTCACAGACAGGGTCTTGCCATTGAGGCGTGGATTAATCCGTACCGGGTATCTTTTAACACCAGCTATTCACAGCTTTCCAAAGATAATCTGGCCAGAAAATGGCACGAATCCAGCAACGCTTCCGAGCGGAGAAATGTACTGTCCTACAATGGTCAGCTCTACTATAATCCTTCCAAACCGGAGGTACGCCAGCTGATCATCGACGGCGTGGAAGAGATTGTGCGCAACTATGACGTGGACGGCATACATATGGATGACTACTTCTATCCAAGCTTCTCATCCAGCAACTACAACAAAACATTTGACGCCCAGGAATATAACGCTTCCACTGAGAAGCAGAACGGTATGTCCATCAAAAACTACAGAAGAAAACAGGTCAACAAGCTGGTAAAAGGCATCAAAAAGGCCATCGACGCCATTGATCCGGACGTGGTGTTCGGCATCAGCCCGGCTGGCAACATCGACAGCCTGAACAGCAAATATTCCTACTACGTCAACATCAAAAAATGGACAAATTCTACAAAATTTGTTGATTACATCGCTCCGCAGATCTACTGGGGCTTCTCCCACAAGACCGCGAAGTTCGACAGAATGACAGACCGCTGGGCCGACATGGTGGATCAGAGCAAGGTGAAACTATACATCGGAATCCCTGCCTACAAAATGGGTCAGCCGTCCAACGGAACCACAAAAGCGGAGCGGAAAGAGCTGAAAAGCAAGACGCTCCTCAAAAAGATGGCGAAATACGTGGTCAAAAACGACATAGACGGCATTATCGTTTTCGATTACGCCGACCTGAACAAGACAGCTTGCAAGAAACTGGCGAAATATTTGAAAAAGACATATTAATTATCAGTTAATTCCAGATTTCCTTTTGATTTATGCCGTAAAAATCACTGTTTTATATTAAAAAGGAAATAAACATAAAATAACAAATTTAATAAAGAAAAAAGCTAATTACCTTTTGCTTTTTCTGTTAATTTTTACTTTTTTTTTACGAAAGCAAGGTAGAATCCTTTACGATGCATTCCTAAAATAAAGATAACATGCATGTGAAGAAAATCTACAAAAACAAAACAGAAAGGGCGAAAGGTAATTTAAGGTATGAGAAAGAATCAATTCAGAGCTTTTGCAGGTGTAGCAGCTTTATCCTTATGTCTCGGACTTGGCATGGCAGCAATGCCGGCAAATGTGAAGGCAGCGGAAGCAAATTGGGAATGGTCGACAGTAAGCAAGGACAGAACTTTTGTTTCTATTGCACCAGGTGAGAATGAAACAGAATTAAATTTTGCATGGTACAGTGAAGGCACAGATGATGCAAAAGTATTATTCTCTAAAAATGCCAATATGGAGAATGCGGAAGTTTTCACGGGTACTCGCTCAGACGATGCGATTTATTCTGAAACAGATGATCAAAGCGTAGAACATAATTATTATGCCAATAAAGTTACAGTTACCGGATTAGAAGAGAACACTACATATTACTATCAGGTATACAAAAATGGTGTGGAGCAGCCAGCTGAGAAATATGAAACAAAATCTTTTTCCGATTTCTCCTTCCTCTATGTAGGTGACCCACAGATTGGAGCAAGTAAGGGTGGGGATACATCACAGGATGTTGCTAATGAAAATGATTCTAGAAGCTGGGAAAACGTACTGAATCAGGCAACAGCTAACCATGATGTGAGCTTTATGGTATCTGCCGGTGACCAGGTAGATAAGGCAACTAATGAAGAACAGTATTCCGGTTATCTGGGCGCAAATGCTCTTCGGTCTCTGCCGGTGGCAACGACGATTGGAAATCACGATTCTAGTTCTGCAAAGTATGGATATCACTTTAATTATCCAAACAATCAGGAAGGTGAATTGGCACGATATACAACAGGTAAAACAGACGCCGGTACAGATTATTACTATACCTATGGTAATGTACTGTTTATTGTTATTGACACCAATAACTATAACTGTGCAACCCATGATAATGTAATTCGTAAGGCCATTGCCGAGAACCCGGATGCGAAATGGCGTGTGGTAACCTTCCATCAGGATATTTATGGAGCAGGAGCACCTCATTCTGCCTCAGATGGTATCGTACTCCGTACACAGTTGACTCCTATTTTTGATAAATATGATATTGATGTAGTTCTGCAGGGACATGATCATACCTATTCCAGAACTTATCAGTTAACTGGAGATGGAAAAAATCATAAAGAATTTGGAAATGGATATAAAGTAGATGAAGAATTCGCAAAAGAAAATCTCTGTTATGATATCAAGAGTGATGTCGTAGGTGGAACAGTGACAAATCCGGAAGGAACTGTATATTATGAGGCAAACTCCGCAACAGGTTCTAAATACTATGCTCTCCTCAATCCAGTACAGGATTACATCGCTGAGAAGAGTCAGAGTTATACACCTACTTATTCTGTAATCAATGTGACAGAGGATACTTTCTCCGTAACCACATACGATTCTACAGATGGATTAGATTTGGCAGGTACTTCTACTTATACCATTAAGAAAACCGAAGAACCTGCAGAACTTCCACCGGCTGATGATGACAAACAGAACATCACCAACATCACAAATAATAACTATAACATCACTGTAAATAAGAGTGATGATCAGAATGCACAGGCAGGTCAGTCTGCACAGACTCCTGCAGCTGCCACAACCGCACTTAAGAAAGTAAAAGGCGTGAAAGTTGCAAACAAAGCTGGCGACAAAGTGAAAGTACAGTGGAATACAGTTGACGCAGCAGACGGTTATCAGATTCAGTATAGCTACAAGAAGGGCTTCAAGAAACAGGTGAAGACTGTCAATGTTAACAAGGCAAACAAATCTTCCAAAGTGATCAAGAAGATGAAAGTCGGCAAGAAAGTTTACGTGAAAGTACGTGCTTTCCAGAACGTAAACGGACAGAAAGTATACGGTAACTTCAGCAAAGTGAAGAACGTGACTGTTCGCTAGGAATCATTTCCTGTAATAGACAGATGGCCGGGGTATCCATGGAGGGATATCCCGGTTATCTATTTAAAAATTAAAAGTAAGCATTTGATTAAAAAGGTATTTCTTGTTTGAAAGAATAGAAAGTGAAGCGTCATAATGAATAAGATAAAATTAAACTGGAAAAAAATCGCAGCAGTGGTCGTGATGGCAGTCGTATACCTTGCTGTGTTGATCGTCTGTAACGATATAGATAAGAAGGAAATGGTTTCTACCGATGGACGAACCTTCGAGAAGGCGGTGGTTACCGAGATTACAAAGGATAATCTCTATAAAGATGGAAGCCGTGCCGGTAATCAGGAAGTGATCCTGCGCATCAACAGCGGCGAATTGAAAGGACAGGAAGTGGAAGCGACCAGTCCGGACGGTATGCTCTTTGGCGCTACCTGCGAGGTGGGAATGAAGGTGATTGCCATTGTCAGCATCTCCGATGGAAACAATCTGGTGACTGTGTACAGTCAGGACAGGAGTATGGCCATCTATGGTTTTGCGGCATTTTTTGTTCTCTGTGTCTGTCTGGTGGGCGGATGGAAAGGATTTAAGTCAATCTTGAGTCTTGCCTTTACCGGTGTGACGATTCTGTTTATTTTATTCCCGCTGATGTACCGGGGATATTCGCCGATTCTCATGTCGGTGATCATATGTACCATCGCCACCATCTTTTCCATGATGATGATTGGCGGACTGTCTACGAAGACGGCGGCGGCCACCATCGGTACGGTGTTTGGCGTGATTGCTTCCGCAGTGGCGGCCATGGTGTTCGGGCATTTTGCGGGAATCAGCGGATACAATGTATCGGATATAGAAAATTTAATTTATGTACGGCAAATAACTTCTATTAAAGTGGGCGAGCTGTTATTCTCGGGAATTATCATCTCAGCTCTGGGCGCAGTCACCGATGTAGGTGTGTCCGTGGCCTCAACCATTCAGGAGATTCATCAGACAGACCCGAATCTCGGCAAGCGGAAACTCTTTCTGTCCGGTATCCATGTGGGACGCGACATGATGGGAACCATGGTGGATACCCTGATCCTCGCCTATGTGGGAACGGCCCTCTCCACACTGGTTACCAACTATGCTTACGACTTAAGCTACAATCAGCTTATCAACTCCAACAACATCGGCATTGAGATCATGCAGAGCCTTGCCGGCAGTCTGGGTATCGTTCTTGCTGTTCCGATTACAGCTTTTGTGGCGGTAGAATTGATATACCGGAAGCCGAAAGAAGAGAAAGCAGTTGCAGAGCAAATGCCAGATGGTGATAATGAGAGTATGCCAGAAGGTATTTCCGTTTCAGAAAATTAAAATAGATGAACCAGAAGTCCATTGAAGTATACTAAGTGAAAACAGTGGATGCTATTGGAAAAGACTCCCGGAATTGTTGTATGAGGTACCCTCAAAAGTTAGACATAAAAACTAACTTTTGGAGGGCAGTTCAGTATTTCCGGGAGTTTCTGCAATTGTCCAGTAAATATATGTTGTGATGAATTAAATTAAAATTTTATTTACAGACTTTTGTTCACAGTGTCATTTATTTAGTAAATTTTGAAGCTCCGCCTCATCCATAGGGATGCGCATCGCGGCCTCCTGAATATTTAATATACCTTCCTTTACAAGTTCCAGATATGTTTCGGCGCGTCCGGACTCTCGTCCGAGAATCCAGCCCTGCTTCTTTCCTTCATTCAGTATCGTTTTTGCTTCATATTCCAGTATTTCTCCACCCATGATACTAATGACCTCCCTTCTGATGTTGTCATATTTCTGGCACAGGCTTTCGGCGACCCGCCGGCTCAGATCGAGAATGGTCCGGCAGGTGTATTCTGTAATCGTGCCTTGTCTGGCCATATTTTCCAGGCGTAATCGTATGTTGATATAGATTCCTTTCAGGTGCTCCCGCTTGGCCGCGTCCTGTTCCATCTTTGGAAATTGCTTCTCATAATAAAAAAGATGAAAAGGAAGAAGAATCAGAAGGTTCTTCTGAAACAGCTCGTCGGCGGTATAGTTTACAATGGACAGGATTGGTATCTCTAAAGTGACTTCTTTTTGTGTATTGTGCAGTTTCA
>FCNR01000025.1 GCA_900016875.1 Eubacteriaceae bacterium CHKCI004
GATCAGTGCGCTTTTTCAGCAGCGCAAGCGCTGTAATTGTAGCCAAAGCAAACAGATTCTGCTGAAAATGCGCACAAAAAGTCCGTCAGCAGTTACGGTCGTTAGACCGTTACTGCGACGGAACCTTTTTTGCGCAGTTTTCATGGGATATTTTATATTTTTTTGCTTGATTTTGAAAATTATATTATTTATAATAGATAATATATATTAAAAATATTAATCAAAAGAGAAATGCCGGAAGGTAGAAAGGAGCCGATGCGTATGTTATAATCAGGAAGGAGAGGATTGATGCAGACATCAGTTGCGGCAAGTATCGATGAGAATCCCCAGAAGAGACAGCTGGATCAACAGTGTAAAGTGGTGTTATCTCATAAATCGATATTGGCCAGGATTTTGAAACGGACAGTCTCTGAGGTTGCGGACATGGAGCTTGATAAGATCCGTGCATCCATTGAAGGAAATATGCGGTCCGGAGAGGTTCCGGTGTTGGAAACTCCGGAAAGGATTACGGGAGATAATACGGAGGGAGTTTCCGTTAATGAGAGTACAATCTATTATGATATCCGTTTTTATATTGTGATAGATGATAAAGATAAATTAAAGATTTTGTTTGATGTGGAAGCACAAAAAGATTTTTATCCGGGATACAAGATTGTGACAAGGGGTATCGTATACTGTGCCAGAATGATTTCTTCTCAGATCAACCAGGAGTTCACTCTGGATAATTATGACGATGTGAAAAAAGTGTATTCTATCTGGATCTGTTTTAATCCGCCGGCGTACATAGGTAATGCCATCAGCCGGTATTCCATGAAGAAAGAAGATTTACTTCCGGGGATTCCCGATGAAAAATCTGCATATGATAAACTGGAAGTGATTCAAATCTGTCTTCGGGAAGATATGGATGAAAAAGATGATGCGCTGATTCAGATGCTGAACACGCTGTTTTCTTCGAGAAAGTCAAAAGAGGAGATAAAAAGAGAGTTGTCAGACAAATATGGCATCTCTATGGATAACGGTTACGGAAGGGAGGTCGATGAGATGTGCAATTTATCCGATATGTTTGAGGAACGCGGGATGAAGCGCGGCATGGAACGAGGGATAGAACGTGGCGTTACTAAAGTGGCGGGCAATCTGATAAAAATGGGAAAAGATAATGCATTTATTATGGAAGCCACAGCGCTTTCCGAGGAAGCCATTGAGCAGCTGCGGGAGACTTTGGAAGTACCGGTCGGACATAATGGGATGCAATATTGCGGGATTGTGATTTGTAAAAGGGTAATATACAGGACGGATGTCTTGCGTATTACCCTTTCTTTATAAAAAGATGCTCATTCTGAGAAATATTTCTCTTTGATGTGTTCCACCGGCATTTCCTGCCCGGTCCACAGCTCAAAGGCGGCCGCGCCCTGGTAGAGCAGCATATAAAGGCCGTTGAAGAACGGGCAGCCGGTTTCTTCGGCCATTTTGAGGAGCTTTGTCTGCCGCGGGTTGTAGATGACGTCGGAGACGATGAGATCCGGGCGCAGGAAGGAGCTTTCCGGAATCGGGCAGGCGTCGGTGCGGGGAGCCATTCCCAAGCTGGTGCCGTTGGTCAGGATATCGCTTTCGGCGATGGATGCCCGAAGGATTTTCGTGTCTTCCAGAGGAAGGACGCTTACCTTGCAGTTTGTCCGCTCGTTCAGCTGTCCGGCGATGTGCATAAGGCGGTCGAAGGAAGGGCTTTTGCGGTTGAAGACGCGGATTTCTTTCATGCCGTCCAGGGCAGCCTGTACGAGGATGGCGGTGGAAGCACCGCCGCCGCCCAGGAGCGTCATCACCTTGCCCGGCAGGTCGAAGCCGGCTTCCTTTGCCGCGCGCATGTAGCCGGTGCCGTCGGTGGTGTAGCCGGTCAGCACGCCGCCGTCGTTGACCACTGTGTTTACCGCTCCGCTGATCTCCGAAGCGGGGGAGAGTTTATCGCAAAGTTCGCACATAAGATTTTTGTCGGGCATGGTCAGGTTCCAGCCTCTGGCGCCCATGGCGCGAAGACCCTCCACGGCTTCTTTCAGCCGGTCGGTTCCCACGTCGAAGCAGAGGTACGCATAGTCGAGGCCAAGAGCCTGGAAGCTTTCGTTGTGCATGAGGGGAGAGAGACTGTGCGCCACCGGACTGCCAAGAAGGCCGGTCAGCACGGTTGTTCCTGTGATTTTATCTGCCATTGTGTTGATACCTCCTGTCACGTTACTGTTTACTGCCTACTATAACCCGGAAGAGGAAAAAAAGTCAATGGACGAAAAAGATTCACTTCCATGAAAGTGCATCGCTGCCGCGAATTTGAGCCGGAAAAGACAAAACATTTTCCCGGCAAACGCTCCTCATTTGTTTTAAAAAACTCAGGAATTTCAATCAGAGAAAAAACATACTTGAAACACAAGTTCTATTTTGTTAGAATGAAAGAAATGTATTGCGAGCCGGGAGGCTGACGGCGGCGGCAGGCTGCGCGCAGGAGGATCCGGCAAGGAAGAAGAAAGGTTGGAACAACAGTTATGGAGATTTTAGGAAAGACTCTGTCAGAGAAAACGGAGAAACTGTACAGTGAGATTGCGGGAGAGCTGATTTATCCGGTCACGATACTGAAGATGGACCCGGAGAACCAGGAGGACTGCAGCCATCCGGTTGCCATGGATACCGGCAAGAAAGAGTTCATCATCAAGGTGGACAGCGGACTGGAAGATTATCTTTTTGAAAATGCATTGGTAAGGGATTTGATTTACTGCCGGCAGATGAGCAATCAGGCTCCGGTGCTCACACCGGTGTCCGACAAGGATATCGACGCATATCAGACAGCGACGATGATCAGTTCCGTGATCATGGATATAGACGTGGAGAATACGTTAAAAGCCAACGATATGCACATTGACGATATTGATACCATGCGCTTGAGCGATCTGTTTGCCTTCCTGAAGGCGGGCATGTCCGATTATAACAGAGAATTGTATCATATTCTGGTGGGACTGCAGATCACGCTGCTTCTGTTTACCACTTCCAAGAAGGATAATATTCAGCAGATCATCGAGACATTTTACCTTTCCGACCCGGAGGCCATGGAGATGATCGACAAGTTTGTGGATATCATTGACCGTTACGGTGTGGATGATAACCGCTCCATGATGCGCTGCATGAGAAAAATCGGCCTTGCCTGCAAGATGAAGGGGCGGCTGAATCTTGAATATGAAGGAAAAGTTACCGCGTTATAATTGCTGTGAGCCTGCATACCGGTTCCTCGGACAACGGATGTCCGGAATGGCTATGCAGGTTTTTTCTGTAGAAAGGATATCAGACCATGAAGATAAGAGACTATTTAAAAGAGCATATCCTGTTGACAGACGGTGCAATGGGTACATATTTTGATGAACAGACCGGCGGAGAGTTTGTCTGCTCGGAGGAAGCAAATCTTTTCCAGCCGGATATAATCGCCGGGATTCACCAATCCTATATTGAGGCGGGAGCGGCGCTCATACGGAGCAATACATTTTCTGCCAACAGGAAAACATACCGGGAGATTATGAGTAAGCATGGACAGGAAGCGGATGACGCCGGTTTTGTGCGGTTTGTGCAGAAAGGGTACGCCATTGCCAGAGAAGCCGCAGAGTCTGCGGCACGTGATGGAAAGGTGGTTTTTGCGGCGGCGGACATCGGGCCCATCTACGAGGACAGCGAGAGCAGCCAGGAAGAAATGCAGGAAGAATACCGGGAGATTGTTGATGCATTTCTTGAAATGGGCGCAGACATTTTTGTGCTGGAAACATTTCCGGATGAAAGGTATGTCCTGTTTCTGGCAGAATATATTCGGGGAAAACGGCCGGACGCCTTTGTGATCGGGCAGTTTTCTTTCGTTCCTACCGGATACGGAAGAACCGGTTTTCATTATAAAACGGTTTTAAAGAAGGCGGCGGGCAGCGGACTTCTGGACGGCGTGGGATTAAACTGCGGCATCGGAGCCGCCCACATGGAGCGTTTCCTTCGCTCCTGGCTGGAGGAGTCCGGCATGCCGGAGCAGGTGGTTCTCACGGCGCTGCCGAACTGCGGTTACCCGCAGATCGTGCGGGGACATGCGGTGTATTCTGACAGCGTCGCTTACTTTGGAGAGAAGGCGGCAAATCTGGCGGAGCTGGGTGCGGGAATCCTTGGCGGCTGCTGCGGAACGACGCCGGAATACATCCGGGAGATCGCCGGAAAACTGCGGGGCGATACAGGAAAAGAGATGCCGAAGATTCGCCCTGTGAGACGAAAACATGTGACCGGAGCGGCTGAAGCTGGAGCAAAAGATAAAAGAACAGTCGAAGAAAATGTTTCCGAAACAAAGGCGCTGCGGCAGAATACATTTCTTCAGAAGCTGAAAAAAGGCGAGTCGGTCATTGCCGTGGAGCTGGATCCTCCTTTTGACGCGCAGATGGATAAGCTGGTGAACGGCGCGCGTCTGCTGGCGGACACTCCTGTGGATGTTATTACCATCGCGGACTCTCCGCTGGCGAGATCCCGGGCGGACGCGCTTCTTACGGCGGTGAAGATTCAGCAGGAGACCGGAATTCCTGTGATGCCGCATCTGGCCTGCCGGGACCGGAACCGGATTGCCATCCGGAGCGGCCTGCTGGGAGCTTATGTTAATGATGTCCGCAACGTGCTCGTTGTGACCGGCGACCCGGTGGGACGGGACGAGCGGGCGTTTACCAAAAGTGTTTTTGACTTTAATTCCATCAAGCTGATGGAGTTTTTGAACAGTCTTAACGGTGAATTGTTCGCGGACGACCCGTTCTGCTATGGCGGCGCTTTGAACCAAAATGGCGCGCGGCTTGATAAGATCGCCGAGAGAATGAAGCGGAAGATTGATGCCGGCTGTCAGTTCTTTCTGACGCAGCCGGTGTACTCGGAGGAAGAGCTGGAGAGGCTTGCTTTCCTGCAAAAGGAGACCGGTGCGAAGATTCTCATCGGCATTATGCCCCTTGTGAGCTACCGGAACGCTCTCTTTATAAAGAACGAGATGCCGGGCATTCACGTGCCCGATGAGGTGCTGGCGCAGTACAGCCCGGATGGAAGCCGGGAAGAATGGGAACAGA
The DNA here is from genome assembly GCA_900016875.1 of Eubacteriaceae bacterium CHKCI004. Classification (GTDB taxonomy): domain Bacteria; phylum Bacillota; class Clostridia; order Lachnospirales; family Lachnospiraceae; genus Anaerobutyricum; species Anaerobutyricum stercoris. The sequence goes on from FCNR01000025.1 coordinate 5,100, forward strand.
CCGCAGCAGAGATATCAAAGACGGTAATCACTGCGGGGAAAGATGTGGGCGCAGGATATTATTTTATGACGCCGTTCCACAGGGTGTCCCTGATTAAGCGGATTATGGAAACTTGTGTGCCGGAGTAAAAAGGATTATGGTAATCCACGTACCGGAGAGTGATTGAAGTGCTGGATGACAGAAGAAGGAAATGTTACATACCAGAAAAGAGACGGAGATGACAGTATGACAAGAGAAGAATTGTATAAGATGATAGAGAAACGCCCTCTTATCCTGGACGGCGCCACGGGTTCCAACCTGCAGAAGGCGGGAATGCCCACAGGTGTGTGTCCGGAGCTCTGGATCATGGAGCATGAGGAGGTTCTTATTGAACTGCAGAAAGCCTATGTGGAGGCAGGTGCGGATATCCTTTATGCGCCGACCTTTTCCGGCAACCGGGAGAAGCTGAAAGAATACGGTCTGGACGGGCGGACGGAAGAAATCAATAAAACACTGGTGAGCATCAGTAAAAAAGCGGCGGGAGACCGGGCGCTTGTGGCTGGAGACATGACCATGACCGGCGTAGCGCTGGAGCCGGTGGGACCGATGCCGCTGGAGACACTCATTGATATTTATAAAGAACAGGCCCGATACCTTTATGAGGCCGGTGTGGATCTCTTTGTGGTGGAGACAATGATGAGTCTGGCGGAGACCAGAGCGGCCGTCATCGCCATCAGGGAAACCTGCGATCTGCCGGTGATGGCGTCCATGACTTTCCAGGAGGACGGCAGAACCCTTTACGGAACGGACCCGGTGACGGCGGTGGTGGTGCTCCAGAGTATCGGCGCCGATGTGATCGGCGTCAACTGTTCCACCGGGCCGGAGCAGATGCTTCCGGTGGTGCGCAAAATGAAAGAATATGCGGAAGTGCCAATCATGGTCAAGCCTAATGCGGGTCTGCCGGAGCTTGTGGACGGCGAGACGGTCTATCCTATGGATGCGGAAGAGTTCGCTTCCTGGGGGCCGGCGTTTATTGAAGCCGGGGCGGGGCTTCTTGGCGGCTGCTGCGGAACAACGCCGGAGCATATCCGACGGCTGGCAGAGACGGTGAGAGACCTGGCGGTGCTTCCGCCGGACAACAGGCATCCGGCCATGCTCGCTTCCGAGCGAAAGAGCCAGGAGATCCTTCTGGACGGAAACTTCCTCATTATCGGAGAACGGATCAATCCGACGGGAAAGAAAAAACTGCAGCAGGAACTCAGGGAAGGCCGCCTTCATATGGTGGAAGAGATGGCGGAGCAGCAGGAAGAAATGGGCGCGCACATTCTCGATATCAACATGGGAACCAACGGCATTGACGAGAAGGAAATGATGCTGAAGGCCATTCAGAAAGTAACCATGGTGTCCGACCTGCCGCTGTGCATTGACACCAGCTATGTGGAAGTCATGGAAGCGGCGCTCCGCGCTTATCCGGGCCGGGCGCTGGTAAATTCCATCTCCATGGAGAAGGAAAAGATTGAGAAACTTCTGCCGCTGGTAAAAAAATACGGAGCCATGTTTATTCTGCTGCCGCTTTCCGACAAGGGCCTGCCGGAGAGTCTGGAGGAGAAAAAGACGCTGATCCATCAGGTGCTTGAGCAGGCGGAGGCCTGCGGCATCTCCCGCAGCCGGGTTATCGTGGACGGTCTTGTCACCACCATTGGAGCCAACAAAAAGGCGGCTCTCGAGACACTGGAGACCATCCGCTACTGTAAGGAAGAACTGGGACTGTGCACTACGGTGGGGCTGTCCAACATTTCTTTCGGCCTGCCGGAGCGGGCGTATGTCAACGGAGCCTTTGCGGCCATGGCCATTCAAAATGGTCTCACCATGGCCATCGCCAATCCGTCCAACGCGCTGCTGATGGGACTTTCCTACGCCTCTGACCTGCTTCAAAACAAACCGCAGGCAGACATTGCCTACATTGAGCAGGTAAAACGGATGGAAGAGAAGCAGGCGGCCAGTGCCGGGCCTGCCGGCGCCGCCGAAAACACAGAGCCAGGAAAAGGCGGATACGCCGGCGCCGCCGGAAGCAATGGAGTTGACACTGCCGGAGCAGGAAACCTGCAGGGCGCACAGAGTTCTTTGCAGGGCGCGCTGAAAAGTCAGTCAGCCGGTACGGATACAGCAGAGCGGACGCCGGTGTTTGAAGCGGTGCTGAAAGGGAATGTGGAGGAAATCGTGGACCGGGTGAAGGTGGCCCTGGCAGGAGGCTCATCTCCGAAGGAAATCCTTGACAGTATGCTGATTCCTGCCATCAACGAGGTAGGAAGACTCTTTGATATACAAGCGTATTTCCTGCCGCAGCTCATTGCCAGCGCCAACGCCATGAAGGAAGGTATCGGCTATCTGGAGCCGCTGCTGCAGGAGGACAGTGATGGGGAGGAAAAACCGGTCATTGTCATTGCCACCGTGGAGGGAGACATCCATGATATCGGAAAGAATCTGGTGGCGCTCATGCTGAAAAACTATGGATATCAGGTGTATGACCTGGGCAAGGATGTGCCGGCGGAGAAGATTATCGCGGCAGCGGAAGAACATGACGCTTCCATCATCGCCCTGTCAGCCCTCATGACCACAACCATGATGCGGATGAAGGATACTATTCGCTTAAGAAATAAAAGGAATCTGAAGGCAAAGGTGATTATTGGAGGAGCGGTCACCACTCAGAGTTTTGCTGATGAGATCGGCGCCGACGGATATTCAAAAGACGCCGCCGAGGCTGTGAAGCTGGTACAGTCGCTGCTGGGCGAATAAAGCGGCGACGTGCGGTCTTTGCATAATGCCGGCGATATCTTTCACAAGGAGGACGGACTATGAAAATAAATGTAATCATTCCCACCTACAAACCGGATGAAAAATTTGAGAGAAATCTTCGGATGCTCCGGCGGCAGACTCTGCAGCCGGACCGCATCCTCATTATCAATACGGAGGAATCTCTCTTTCACAGCAAAGAGTTTGGAAAATTGCCGCAGGGGGAGATCATCCATATCAAAAAGTCGGAGTTTGACCACGGCGGTACGAGGAACCGGGCGGCGGCCATGTGCGACGGAGATATCATTGTGCTTCTCACACAGGATGCCATTCCGGCGGACGAGTATCTTCTGGAAAACCTCACAAAGCCTTTTGAAGACCCGGAGGTCTGTGCTGCCTACGGACGGCAGATGGCGGACTGGAAAGATAATCCGGTGGAAGCGTATACCCGGACGTTCAACTATCCGAAAGAAAGCAGGATTAAGTCAAAAGAGGATCTTCCGGTGCTGGGAATCAAGACATTTTTCTGTTCCAATGTCTGTGCTGCCTATCGGAAATCTGTTTATGACGCTATGGGAGGCTTTCCTCTTCATACCATTTTCAATGAAGATATGATCTTTGCATCGAGGCTCATCGAGGCGGGAAAGAAGATCGCCTACGCGGCGGATGCAAAAGTCTGGCACTGGCATAATTACAGCGCTGTGGAGCAGTGCAAGAGGAACTTTGACCTGGCGGTCTCCCAGGTGGATTACGGCGGACTTTTTGCTGCGGTAAAATCCGAGTCGGAAGGTATCCGTCTGGTGAAGACCACTCTGCTTTATTTCATAAAAAAACACAGGTATGCATTGATTCCTCATATCATCATGCAAAACGGGATGAAATATCTGGGGTATAAGCTGGGACAGAATTACAAACGCCTGCCAAAATGGCTGATTCTGAAAATTTCCTTAAATCCGTCTTACTGGAAAATGTAGAAAAACACTGAATTTTAAGAATTTTTATCTTGCAAACCCATAGAAATTAGTATAATGTATAAAAAGAGTTTATCTAAATCATTCTATAGGAGGTTACGGATTTTGGATAATCAACAGGAAAATATCTTGGAGAATACGATAGACAAAGAAGATGGACAGGGAAAAAAGGGACGGCGGCACGGCAGAAAAAGAAGAATCGCCGCGCAGGTTATTGTCTGTCTGCTCCTGGTGGTGCTGTTTTCGGTCTCTGCATTTGGCGGTGCGGCCGCTGCGTATTATACTGCGGCGACCAATACCATTCAGACTGACACAGAGACTGCGCTCAAAGATGCCGACGTGGTAGAGACCGATCTGGTATACGACCAGGACGTGGTAAATATCCTTCTGATCGGTGCGGACAAACGTGCGGACGAGACGGAAGCGGGACGTTCAGATACGACCATGATCGCCACTGTGGATTTAAAGAATGGGAAGCTCAAGCTGACTTCCCTCATGAGAGATATGTACATCGATGTTCCGGGGTACGGATATCACAAGTTTAATGCAGCTTACGCTTACGGCGGCGTACAGCTTGTCTATGAGACCATTGCCGAGAATTTTGGCATTAAGCTGGACGGCTATGTGGAGGTAGATATGGAAGCCTTCCGTGAAGTAGTTGATCTTCTCGGCGGCGTACAGATGGATCTGACGGAGGCTGAGGCTAACTTCCTGCAGACTGCTTACGCCACATCCAAACATGGTGAGAAAAATGTAGTGGCAGGTTCCAATCTGCTTACGCCGTATCAGGCGCTGGCATACTGCCGTATCCGTCAGGATGTCTCCGGTGAGTTCGGACGTACGGACCGCCAGAGGAAGGTGCTGATGGCTGTATTTAATCAGCTGAAGAGTGAGAATATCATGACAATCACCAATATCTGCATGAAGGCGCTGCAGTATGTGAAGACAGACCTGACAGAAACACAGATCCGAAGCCTGATGACATCTGTGATCACTATGGGTACCACCGAGATTGAGCAGCTGCGAATCCCGTATGAAGGATCTTACACCGAAGGACGTCTGGGCGGAACAGGCGCCTGGGTTATGCAGGTGGATTATGAGGCCAACAGTCAGGCACTGCAGTATTTCATCTTTGGAACCGGAGAAGACCCGGGAGTCAATGATGAGTATGGCGTGGGCAACGATAACTTTATCGACGGATATTATCCGGAGAAGACAGAAGGTATCTCCACGTACTGATAAATATATCAAGAAGATAGCAACAACAGTGCTCTGTGTCTTTTTGCAAGTCACAGAGCACTATGTATAAAGAGAATTTTTTACGTGTTGAAGGAGTGTTAAGTATGAAACAGATAGTACTTTCCCTGCTGGTTGACAATAATCCGGGAGTTTTGGCCAGGGTGGCATCTTTGTTCAGCAGAAGAGGCTACAATATTGACAGTTTGTCGGCCGGAGTGACAGACAGTCCGAAATATACCAGGATCACTGTAGCGGTAAGCGGAGATGATCAGATTCTCGAGCAGATCCGCAATCAGATTCAGAAGCTTGAGGAGGTGCGGAGAATTATCGTACTGGATGATAAAGAATCTGTGTGCCGTGAACTTGTGCTGGTTAAAGTGATGGCAGATAAAAAAGAAAAGCAGGATATCATTGCCATTGCTGATGTATTCCGGGCAAAGCTGGTGGATGTCTCCATGGAATCCGTAATGATTGAGCTGACAGGCAATCAGAATAAGCTGGATGCTTTTTTGAATCTGCTGTCAGATTATGAAGTTCTCGAGTTGGTGAGAACCGGATTGACCGGGCTGGGAAGAGGAATGAGCGTTTTGAAACGATAAAAACGCCGGGTTTTTCATGTCCCTTCAGGCATTTTTACGGTTCATTTTGCAGGATGAGAAAAGTATTTTTGCATAATGGAGAAAGAAATATTATAAAAAATCATAAGGATGCCTTGATTTCTCACAGCAAGAGTAGTATTATAACAGACAGGTTATTTATCATATCAGGAAGGTTCCTCTGGAAAGATTTTTGCATATTTATGCAAAGATCCGGCATATCAGAAGAATTCGGAACATCAGGATGATTCAGATATAGATAAATAGCTGCAAATATTGTTTAACATTAGGAGGAATAAACATGGCAGCAAAGATTTTTTACCAGGAAGATTGTGATTTATCTTTATTGGATGGAAAAACGATCGCGATTATCGGTTACGGCAGTCAGGGACATGCACATGCATTGAACTTAAAAGAGTCCGGCTGTAATGTTATCATTGGTCTTTACGAAGGAAGCAAGTCCTGGGCAAAGGCAGAGGCACAGGGATTAAAAGTTTATACAGCAGCAGAGGCTGCAAAGCAGGCTGACATCATTATGATTCTGATCAATGATGAGAAACAGGCACAGCTTTACAAAGAGAGTATTGAGCCGAACCTGGAAGAAGGCAACATGCTGATGTTTGCCCATGGTTTCAACATTCATTTCGGATGTATCGTTCCGCCGGCAAATGTGGATGTAACTATGATCGCGCCTAAAGCTCCTGGTCATACTGTTCGTTCCGAATATCAGGCTGGAAAAGGAACTCCTTGTCTGGTTGCTGTTGAGCAGGATTACACAGGAAAAGCACTGGAACTGGCTCTCGCATATGGTCAGGGCATCGGCGGAGCAAGAGCAGGTATCCTGGAAACTACCTTCCGTACAGAGACTGAGACAGACCTCTTCGGTGAACAGGCAGTTCTCTGCGGCGGCGTATGCGCATTAATGCAGGCTGGTTTCGAGACACTGTGCGAAGCGGGATATGATCCTCGTAACGCTTACTTCGAGTGTATCCATGAGATGAAACTCATTGTAGACCTGATTTATCAGTCCGGTTTTGCAGGAATGAGATACTCCATCTCCAACACAGCAGAGTACGGTGATTACATAACCGGACCGAAGATCATCACAGAGGACACAAAGAAGGCAATGAAGAAGATTCTTTCCGACATTCAGGACGGAACCTTTGCCAAAGACTTCCTGTTAGATATGTCCAGCGCAGGCGGACAGGTTCACTTCAAGGCAATGCGTAAGCTTGCGGCAGAGCATCCGTCAGAGAAAGTTGGCGAAGAGATTCGTAAGCTTTACAGCTGGAGCGATGAAGATAAGCTGATCAATAACTAAGAGTTTTCAGCGGGTTCCGGAAGGTTTGAGAGGGACGGAATAGAATGACAGCATAACAGACCGGCGGAATTCATCGGTTATAAAAATGTTATAAACTATGAGTAAAAGAGAGTTTTTCGTGAAGAAGAGCTCTCTTTTTTTAGCATTATGGCAGAAAATATCTTTAAAAATCTATCCCACGGAAAAGTGCAGATGAATCTTTCCTGAAAAATGCTGTTTTATGTCTGAATCGTTATAGTTTTCAGCGGAATCGTTCTATGAATCAGAAGTGGAAAAGTTGTATATTGTTATATATAAGTGAAATACTATGATTTAAGAATAGAAATGCCAGGGAAGGAGCGTGTGTCATGAATATATTAATTGTGGATGACGAGATACTTGAGGCAGAAATTATACAGAAATTGATTGACAGAAAACGCTTTCCTTATTCTGCCGTGTATGTGGCGCAGAACATGGAGGAGGCCATGGGAATCCTGCGTAAATATCCCGTTTCGGTTATTTTGTGTGATATCGAAATGCCCCAGGGAAGTGGTTTGGATCTGACTCATTGGATTCGAGAAAATGAGGTGGAAGCGGAAGTGATTTACCTTACTGGGCATGCGGAATTTTCTTATGCCACGGAGGCGCTGCGTCTGGGAGCAGTGGATTATCTTTTAAAGCCGGTGGAGCAGGAAGATCTCATGAGAGCTCTGGAGAAGGCTGCCAGAAATATACCGGATTTTAAAGGAAATACAGAAACGCTCAACGCAGAAAAAATTGTAGAGAAAGCCAAAATATATATTAAAGAAAACAGTAACAGGGAGATTTCCCGGGCGGAGGTGGCGGAACAGTTTTTTATCCATCCGGACTATTTGTCGCACATTTTTAAAGAGTGGGCAGGGATCACTTTCCAGGACTTTGTCATAAAAACGAGAATGGACAAGGCAAAAAAGATGCTTATTTATACAGATACTTCTATTTCCAACATCGCGGCCAGCACAGGATATTCCAACACCGCTTATTTTGCAAAACATTTTAAGAGGGAGACTGGCATGACGCCCAAAGAATACAGGCAGAACGCAAGGACGGCAGAATGAAAAAATTATCGGAACTGAAAAAGAGATTATTTGTCATTGTGAGCGGTCTGGTGCTGCTGGAAAAGAAAGCTTTTTTTGGAGAGGAGATTGGAAAATACAGATTTTTGGATGGTCTGTTTCTGTTTGATAAAAGAGACGGGACCTACGTTGGCGTTAAGAGTGAAAATGTATCGGCCCGAACCCATACGTCGGTGAAAAATCATTGCAGTCAGCTGCTTGATATTTATGACAGTTCGCCCGCTCCCTCTGAATGGATGGTGGCCAGGGTGGAAGAAGAAGCTGATTCTATGGGGCGAGTCTTGAATACTGAAAATTTGATTCAAGCAGATGTTGCAGAAAAATAAAAAGTTTTTCGGATGCTGATTTTCGCATATCAGGAAATAGAAATCTATGATACAATGGAATACATGGTTGGATATAGAGTGCGTATGCTTTTGGATATAAGGAGGTGCTTGAATGTATCTTAAAAAAATTAATATTAAAAATTTTAAAGCAATCACCAATATGGAAATAGATTTTACGGAGGGAGTAAACCTTTTAATAGGAGATAACGGAGTGGGAAAAAGCTCAATTTTGGAAGCCATTGCCGTTGCTTTGTTTGGAATGTTAAAAGGAATCAGGGGAGTTCCTACAAAAAATATTTTGCAGGATGATATTCATTTTACCATTGAGGAAAAAGGAGATGCTTCGTCTGCAATCAGATATTGGACACCGACAGAAATAGCAGGCACTTTAGAAATGCAAAATGAAAGTTATCATTGGAGAAGATATCGGTTGAATGAGGATGGAAAAGAAAGAACAAAGATGGATGATGACGGTATTGTGAAATGGATGCAGCACATATCTAATCATCCGGAAGATTCCCTGCCTCTATTATGTTTTCAAAGCGATGCACGGGTATGGCAAACACGCAGAGGAGATTTTGGTAAAGAACTGAAAAAAAAGCTGGATGACAGACGGTGCGGTTATATTGGATGCCTGGATTATTCTTTGGATATGAAGGGAATCCAGGCATGGTGTCTGAAAATGGAATTGACTGCTTTTCAGAAAAAAAAGCCGATTAAAGAGTATGAAGCGTTTAAAAATATCGTTGCCTGTTTTATGCAGCAAATCAGTCAGTTGGAAGAAAAACCGCAAATTCATTATTCCAGCCAGTTAGGTGAACTTGTGTATCAGGAAAAAAGCCAGCTAATGCCTATTTCTTATTTGAGCGCGGGATACCAGTCTTTGTTATGGATGGTTATGAATCTGGCTTATCGTCTGGCTTTGTTAAACCCGGAAAGCACGGATAATCTGGGAGAGAGCGAAGGAATTGTTCTGATTGATGAGATTGATATGCATTTGCATCCAAAATGGCAGTGGAATATTGTAGATGCTTTGGAACGGACATTTCCGAACATGCAGTTTATCTTAGCAACGCATTCTCCAATTGTCATTTCTTCATGTAAAAATGAACATCTCATTTTGATTGATGAGGATGAAGAAGTGCGATATCTGGCTAATGCTTACGGATATTCCGTGCAGGATGTACTGAATTTCCGCCAGGGAACAACAGAAAAGCCGGAAGAAATCAAGAAATTATCAGAGCAGTTTGAAAAGGCACTGGACGAAGATGAATTAAAAGAAGCCAAAAAAACTGTGGGAGAGATGGAAATAATTCTTGGAACAGACCATCCGGATGTGCGTGATGCGAGAGAAGAGCTGCGTCTGAATGGTTGGAAGGAGTGAGAGAAGTGCTGTATATTTAAATACGACAAAGTCGGTTTTATAAAAACTGATCTCCGGGATGAAGAAATAGAAAAGATTTGAATGAAATATTAGGATTAAACGGAGTTTGGAAGAATGGAAAATTCTTAACAGATACTGCCACAAATCTTGTCAAAGGCGCAGCGATGCATATAAGAAATATGATAACTTTATTCGAAGGCTGGATAAAAATTGTACTTTGACACAGATTAAAAAGGAAATAGTTGAAATAGAACAGGAAGAACAAAAGCAAGAATATGTAGAGGTTGTATCTAATGTGTTGTAAAGCCCCCTTGTTTTAGCGATGGGGGTATTAGATGCGTCCATCGAATTTACGAAAGTAATCGGAGATGGAGCAAATTAACAGCTTGTATTAGGTGATAGATTGTAGTATAATACGAACATGAATACAATATATAAATCAAATAACAACATTGTCTATTCTTGTAAATACCATGTAGTATGGTGTCCAAAATACAGACGAAAAATATTAGCGAATGGTGTAGACGTACGATTAAAGGAATTGCTTCAAGAGTATGCTGTAAATCTGTCTGTGGATATTCTGGAAATGGAGATTATGCCGGACCATGTGCATTTGTTGATGGAGGTGGATCCACAATTCGGTATCCATAAAGCTGTAAAATCCTTAAAAAGCTATACTTCCAGGGTTTTAAGACAGGAGTTCTTTTTCCTGCAGACCAAAATGCCAACCCTTTGGACAAACAGCTATTTTGTATCTACAGTAGGCGATGCTCCACATGAAGTCATTAAACAATATATTGAAAATCAGAAGACATCGCAAAGACAAAAGGATAAAATGGGATAATGCGAAAGGGTATCAAATTTAGAATCTACCCGAACAGGGAACAGCGAAATTTAATCAATAAGACATTTGGCTGCTGCAGACTCATTTACAACAGAGGACTTGCCATGCGCAATGAAGCCTATGAGAATGGTAAGAAGATTGGCTATTCCCAAACTTCCGCAATGCTGACAGAACTGAAAAAAAGTGAAGATTTTGTTTTTCTTAAAGTGGTGGATTCCATTGCGTTACAACAGTCTTTACGTGACCTTGACAGAAGTTTTGTAAATTTTTTTCAGAAACGTGCTGCCCATCCAATTTTTAAGAGCAAGCACAACCGCCATCAGTCATATAGGACAATAAATCAAAGGGAGAATATCCGCATTGTGGGAAGATATATCAAACTTCCCAAGCTTGGTCTTGTCAAAATACGTCAGTCAATGGAAGTAGAAAAGATTAACAACGTAACGATTGAAAAGACTCCTACGGGGAAGTATTTTGCAGTCCTTAACGTGGAATTTGAGCCTGAGCTAAGAGAAAATCATGGTGGTGTAATAGGTATTGATGTTGGTATTAAGGAGTTTTACTCCGACAGCAACGGAAATGTTCAGCCAAATCCCAAATATCTGGAAAGATCCATGCGTAAACTTGTTCGTGAACAGCGTAAGTTTTCAAGAAAACAGAAAGGCTCTAATAACCGCAATAAACAGCGTGTCAAGATTGCTTTAATCCATGAAAAGATTACAAACCAACGAAATGATTTCTTACAAAAACAGTCTACTATGCTGATCCGTGAAAACCAAACAATCTGCATAGAAGAACTGAAAGTAAGAAATATGATGTGCAATCATAAACTGGCACAGCACATTGTTTCTGCATCATGGAGTAAGTTTTTTGATATGTTGGTATATAAATCTGTCTGGTATGGGAATGAAATTGTAAAAGTGCCAACCATGTATCCAAGCAGTCAGACGTGCTCTTGTTGTGGATACAAAAACCCACTGATTAAAAATCTGGCGATCCGTGTATGGGAGTGTCCGAACTGTCATACCGCCCATAACAGGGATACCAATGCAAGCATAAATATCTTGAAGAAAGGACTGCAAATGCAGTCAACAAGGTGAGCACACCGCTATAGTCAAAGAAAAGACTGCACCGTAGGGCATACGGGAACAGTATAATCTAGCTTGTGGACATTGTGTAAGTCATTGTAGTACCGTAAGGTATGGATCAATGCAGTAGTGGTAGAAACAAGAATCCCTTTGTTTTGGATATGGGGAGTGTCAAGATAACAAAAGTATTGCAGATACTGTAAGAAAAACTATTCAGGAGGTTTTGTATGCTGAATATTTCAGAATTAAAAAGCTATGTGCTCAAAGAGCGCAAACAAATAGAAGAACTGCATGGAGTGGGATATGTACTGGAGCATAAACGTTCGGGCGCCAGAGTGCTGCTTATCGACAATGATGACACCAACAAGGTGTTTAGCATTGCGTTCCGGACGCCGCCGGCGGACGATACCGGCGTGGCGCACATTCTGGAGCACTCGGTGCTCTGCGGTTCCGCAAAGTTTCCGTCCAAGGACCCGTTCGTGGAGCTGGCCAAAGGCTCGCTCAATACATTTTTAAATGCCATGACTTATCCGGACAAGACGGTATACCCTATCGCCAGCTGCAACGACCAGGATTATCATAACCTGATGCATGTATATCTTGACGCGGTTTTTTATCCGAACATTTATAAAAGAGACGAGATACTCAAGCAGGAAGGCTGGCATTACGAGCTGGACAGCGCCGACGGGGAGCTGAAGTTCAACGGCGTGGTTTACAACGAGATGAAGGGTGTGTTCTCCTCTGCCGACGATCTGCTGCAGAGAAAGATTCAGGCGGCGCTTCTGAAGGATACGCCGTATTTCTACGAGTCAGGCGGAGACCCGGACGCTATTCCGGAGCTGACCAGAGAAGGTTTTCTGAATTTCCATCGCAAATATTACCATCCGTCCAACAGCTATATTTATCTGTATGGAAATGTGGATTTTGCCAGGGAATTGTCGTTCATTGATGAAGAGTATCTGAGCCGTTTTGATAAGAAGGAGATTCATTCGGAGATTGCGCTGCAGAAGCCGTTTGAGACGCCGGTTACTGTGACGGATACGTATCCGGTGTCCGAGGATGAAGAAAACGCCGGGGAAGGTATTTATCTCAGTTATAATACTGTGGCCGGATTAAGCAGTGATAATGAGGAGATGCTGGCGCTGCAGATTCTTGAGTATGTGCTGTTTTCCATGCCGGGAGCTCCAGTGCGTAAAGCGATTATTGACGCTGGTATCGGAAAAGACGTGGACAGTTACCTGGATGCCGGTATTCAACAGCCTGTTTTCTCTGTTATCGTTAAAAATGTACAGCAGGGGAAAGAGGAATTGTTCAAAAAAGTTATAGAGCAGGCTCTCGCAGAGCAGGCTGAAAATGGTATGAATAAAAAGGCAATTTATTCTTCTATTAATAATTTTGAGTTCAAATACCGGGAGGCAAGCTTCGGCCGCTATCCAAAAGGTCTCATATACGGTCTGAATTTTTTAAATACATGGCTCTATGACGATAACAGAGCTATGGATCTGGGAGATACACTGACGCCTCTGGCGAACCTCAAGAAAAAAGTAGATACCGGCTATTTTGAAGAGCTGGTGAAGAAATATCTTCTCAACAACACCCACAAAGCGTTTGTGAACCTGTATCCGGAAAAGGGCAAAAATGAACGTGCAGACGCGGAGTTAAAACGGCAGCTTGCGGGTATCAAAGGAACTCTGGATAAGAAACAATTATATTTTCTGACAGAACAGACCAGAAAACTGAAAGAGTTTCAGGAGACGCCGTCCACCCAGGAGGAACTGGAGAAGATTCCTATGCTGAAGCTGTCCGATATCGGAAGAGAAGCTCTTCCGTATAAAAATAAAGAGATGATTATAGGAGGGATTCCGGCTGTTGTTCACGATTACCGCACTAACGGTATTGTGTATCTGGATTTCTCCTTTGATACCACGGAGCTGCCGAAAGAGCTGATTCCGTATGCAACCTTGCTGGTGGAATTGTATCGTTACGTCGATACAGAGCATTACAGCTACAATGATCTCGCCACAGAGATTAATCTCAAAATCGGCGGCATTGCGTTCCAGACCGGTATTTATCCTCTGATATGGAAAAGAGACGGTTTCCGTCCGTATTTCAGTATACGCATGAAATGTCTCGGCGAGCAGGTGCCGGACGGCATGGCGCTTATGGAAGAGATTCTTTTCACTTCAAAGCTTCATGATGAGAAACGATTAAAAGAGATTATTTCTGAGATGCGGACAAGAATGGATACCCGCATTCCTGCGGCGGGCCATGTGTATGCGGCCAACCGCGCACTGTCGTATGTGGATCCAATGATGAAATACAAAGAAATTGCCGAAGGTATAGATTTTTATGATTTTGTAAAGAGCCTGGATCATCAGTTTGAAGAGAAAAAAGAAATGCTGGTGGAGAATCTTTTCCACGCCGCCCGGTGCATTTTCCGAAAGGAGAATCTGATCGTGAGTCTGACAGGAGAGTTTAATTTTAAGTCCCTTCTGGAAGAGCATTTTACGCATTTTGGCGCACAGCTTTATGACGTGCCTTGCGTCAAGACAGCTCCGCAGATGGAAATGTGCAGATTAAACGAAGGCTTCCGCACCTCCAGTAAAGTGCAGTATGTGGCTACAGCCGGACGGTTTGAGCGGGAAGGACAGGATTATACCGGAGCACTTCGGGTGTTAAAGACTATTTTCTCCTATGATTATCTGTGGGTAAATATTCGTGTCACCGGAGGCGCTTACGGATGTATGTGCGGTTTCTCCAGAAATGGCTACGGCTATCTGGTTTCTTACCGTGACCCGCATCTGACCGCCACCCTGGATGTCTACAAGAATGCGGCGGATTATGTGCGCACCTTCGATGTGAGTGACCGGGATATGACCAAATATATTATCGGAACCATCAGTTCCATGGATCAGCCTCTGGAGCCGTCGGCTCTTGGCGACCGTTCCTTCATGGGATATCTTACGGGAACTACGCCGGAAATGCTCCAGAAAGAAAGAGAGCAGGTGCTGAACACCACCCAGGACGGTATCCGTGATCTGGCTCCGTACATGGAAGCGCTCATGGAAGCGGGCACTGTCTGCGCCATCGGTAATGACAAGAAGATTCAGGAAGCGGAGATTTTTGAAAATACACGGATGTTGATGTAATAAAAACATGGTACAGCTCCGACAGTGATCGTCAATGAAGATTGCTGCCGGAGCATTTATGAGAGGAGAATATATGAGTAAGTTTAAATCAGGATTTGTAACGATCATCGGGCGACCAAATGTTGGCAAATCCACACTGATGAACCGTCTGATCGGACAGAAGATCGCCATCACCTCCAGCAAGGCGCAGACCACGAGAAACAGGATTCAGACAGTCTACACCTGTGAGGAAGGACAAATCGTCTTTCTGGATACGCCGGGTATCAACAAAGCTAAAAACAAGTTGGGCGATTACATGCTGATGGCAGCGGAACGCACGCTGAATGAGGTGGATCTGGTGATGTGGCTGGTGGAGCCGACTACATTTATCGGCGGCGGCGAACAGTACATTATCGAAAAGCTTCAGAATGTGAAGACTCCTATTTTTCTGGTCATCAATAAAACGGATCTGGCAAAAGAGGAGGAAATTTTAAAAGCCATCGTCGCCTATAAGGATAAAGTAAATTTTGCCGAGGTTATCCCGGTCAGCGCCCTGGAGGGAACCAATACTCAGGATTTGATCGATACTATTTTCAGATATCTGCCAGAGGGGCCGATGTACTATGACGAGGACACGGTGACCGATCAGCCGGAGAGACAGATCGTGGCGGAGCTTATCCGCGAGAAGGCGCTGCGTCTTTTAAGTCAGGAGATTCCTCACGGCATCGCTGTGGTCATCGAGCGCATGAAAATTCGTCCGAAAGGAAATATCGTGGATATTGAAGCTACCATCATCTGTGAGAGAGAGTCCCACAAGGGCATCATCATCGGAAAGAAGGGAGCTATGATCAAAGAAATAGGTTCCACCGCCCGGCAGGAGATCGAGAATCTTCTTGACATGAAGGTGAATCTCAAAATGTGGGTGAAAGTCAAGAAAGACTGGCGGGACAGCGACCTGCTGCTGAAGAATTACGGGTATAATAAGAAAGAGCTGTAGCCGGGCAAGAATGTTTGGCAGCAGGACAGGTAAGGCAGGCAGAGGATATGAGTGAACAGACAAAGGTGACGGGAATTGTATTATCCGTGTATCCCGTCGGAGAAAATGACAGACGTCTGACCATACTGACGAAGGAAAGAGGGAAGATTCAGGTATTTGCCAGAGGGTGCCGCAAGCCGAATCACCCTCTTTTTGGCGTGACCCAGCCCCTTATCTACTGTGAATTTATGATCACTGAGGGGCGAAGGTTCAATTATCTGAATTCTGCCGACGGAAAGAACTATTTTCCCCATCTGAAGGAAGACCTGGAAAACATTTATTACAGCACGTATTTCGCAGAGCTGGCGGAATATTTTACCGTGGAAGGAATGGACGAGAGAAACATTTTGAATCTGCTTTTTGTGACCTTCTCGGCCATGGAAAAAGGCAAGGTGCCGCTTCCGCTCATTCGACGCATCTATGAACTGAAGATTCTTCAGTATTACGGCATCGGCATGGAGGTATTCCAGTGCATTTCCTGCGGAAAGACGGAAAATCTGGATACGCTGTCCTTTGAGGCGGGAGGCGTGCTGTGCCGTGACTGCGCCCATGGAAGCGCCCGGGGCGGGACTCATGTAGAACCTGCAGTACTCTATACCATGCAGTACATTTTGAGTATCCCGCTGCAGCGGATTTACAGCTTCGTGCTCAAGGAAGACATTTTTCTGGAATTTCAGTGGATCGTGAAGCGTTTCTTCCGGATTCATGTGGAGCACCGGTTCAAGTCGGCGGAGATGCTGGAGGAGTTGTGAAGGACGAAGGGGATCGCGGCAAGAAGCGCGGTTAAAATGAAAACGGGGAAAACGCAGCTCAAAATGTCGTGGGACAGGAAAAAAGTCTTGAAAAGAACCACTATCCACGGTAGAATAGAAAACGATTATAAAATGCGCCGGCATTATGTTAGAAGAGCGGCAAATTAAAAGAAAAAAGAGGTAGACATTATGGAAAAAACAATGGATAAGATTATTGCCCTTGCCAAGGCGAGAGGCTTCGTATATCAGGGTTCCGAGATTTACGGCGGCCTTGCCAACACATGGGATTACGGTAATCTGGGCGTGGAGCTTAAGAACAATGTCAAGAGAGCCTGGTGGAAGAAGTTCATCCAGGAGAGCCCGTACAACGTAGGTGTGGACTGTGCCATCCTCATGAACCCGCAGACATGGGTGGCTTCCGGTCATCTGGGCGGTTTCTCCGATCCGCTGATGGACTGTAAGGAATGTAAGGAAAGATTCCGTGCCGACCAGCTCATCGAAGATTACGCAAAAGAGAACGGCATCGAACTGCCATCCTCCATCGACGGCTGGAGCCAGGAGGAGATGAAGGCGTTTATCGACGAGCACAATGTGCCGTGTCCAAGCTGCGGTAAGCATAATTTTACCGACATCCGTCAGTTCAACCTGATGTTCAAGACCTTCCAGGGTGTTACCGAGGACGCGAAGAACACGGTATACCTTCGTCCGGAGACTGCCCAGGGTATCTTTGTTAATTTTAAAAATGTACAGAGAACTTCCAGAAAGAAAGTTCCGTTCGGTATCGGACAGATCGGTAAGTCCTTCCGTAACGAGATTACGCCGGGTAACTTTACTTTCCGTACCAGAGAGTTTGAGCAGATGGAGCTGGAGTTCTTCTGCAAACCGGATACAGATCTGGAATGGTTCGCTTACTGGAAAGATTACTGTGTGAACTGGCTGAAAGAGCTGGGTATCAAAGACGAGGAAATGCGGATTCGTGACCATGAGAAAGAAGAATTGTCTTTCTACTCTAAGGCAACTTCCGATATCGAGTTCCTCTTCCCGTTCGGCTGGGGCGAGCTGTGGGGTATCGCAGACCGTACCGACTATGACCTGAGCCGTCATCAGGAAGTGTCCGGAGAGGATATGAGCTACTTTGACGATGAGGAGAAGAGAAAATACATTCCGTATGTTATCGAGCCGTCTCTGGGTGCTGACCGTGTGACTTTGGCTTTCCTGTGTTCCGCTTATGATGAAGAGGAGATCAAGGAAGGCGACGTGCGTAACGTGCTGCACTTCCATCCGGCCATCGCACCGGTGAAGATCGGCGTGCTGCCGCTGTCCAAGAAGCTTGCTGAGGGAGCAGAGAAGATTTATCAGGAACTGTCCAAGACCTACAACTGCGAGTACGATGACAGAGGAAATATCGGTAAGAGATACCGTCGTCAGGACGAGATCGGTACTCCTTACTGCATCACTTACGACTTTGATTCTGTGGAAGACGGCGCCGTGACCATCCGTGACCGTGACACCATGGAGCAGGAGAGAGTGAAGATTGAAGATCTGCAGGCATACTTCGCAGAGAAATTCGCTTACTGATCCTGCGAATGAATGAAGATTTGTGAGAATAAAAAGACCGGCAGCGGCCAGTGGGATTCTGGCCGCTGCCGGTTTTCCTCATTAGCGCAGGGAAATCGTAAAGGAATCGCCGATCGGATAAAAAATATCTTCTTCTGACATGTAGCCTGTGTCTGAATATAGGACAGAATTGTTGGCAGCATATGGTGTGAGAGTGATGGAGGACGCTTCTGTGGCGATGGTGTAGGTATCGATATAAGAATCATTGACCATTTCGCCTTTCCCGTTTCCGTTATCATCATATTCGTAGTGGCTTGTGTACAGCTCCACCATATTGCCGAGATTATCCTCTCCTTTTAATATAATAGTATAGTTGAGATTGTGAGCGCTGCCTTCAGTAACATATCTGACTTTCTGGCTGATAGGATTACCGGCGTAACTCTGGAAAGTGATCAAAGTGCCATCCGGGAGAGTGGCGGGAACATTCAGCGCAACGTTTTTGGTGTCAGCTCGCAGGGCGTCTGGGGATACGGTAAATTTCAGACTGCCGAGACGGGTTGGGAAAGGGCTGTAAGGAGCGTCAGGATCCGTCAGATAAAATACAAGCTCCATTTTTTGTTCTCCGGACAGAGAGACCGCGGATGGAATGTTAAAATCATACTGGTTGTAAAATGCAGAGTCTCCCATCTTGTGGTGTCCAGTGCCCCCGCCGCCGCGGGAGAGAACTTCGCCATTCATGCGAATCTGTGGATGAATATCAAAATTATCTTCGTTGAGCGCCGGATCGGCATCGTCACCCAGGAAAGCCGTGTAAGACACCAGCAAAGTATCGTCATCCCAGATGACGTCGTGGAGAACGACGGTAATCCCATCTTTAGTAAAGGATTGTTCCACGACGGTCTGATAGGAACTGATGTCTCCTGTGATGCCGAGGAAAATAGCCAGATTATACAGTAGTTTTTGTGATTCTGCGTAAACACGCTGCCGGATTGGTGTGCAGAAGGCGCCTGCCAGAAAAACGAGGACGGCTGCTGCCGCTGCGTAATGTTTCCAGGAAAGTTTTCTGGTGCGTGCACTATCGACAGCTGTGGAATCTTCTTCGGCAGGTGTATGGTTGGCGGTCGGGAAATCTTTTTCAATACGTGTGCTGCCGGCAGCCGAATGAGCCTGTATCTTTGCTGATACCGCCTGTTTCCACCTCTTGATTTCCTCTTCCTGTATCGGGGAGGACTCAAAGGCTTCCGTGTGGTTATCTATTTCATTGAGTAAAATGTAAATATCTTCTCTCATAGCTATTGACCTCCTCCGTTTCTTTTTCTTATGACGGCCGCCTCGTCTTCTGACGGGGTTTCCCGGGATTCTATGTTATTCTTCTGTCCTGCGCGGGAAAATAAATTGCGAAGCTTCCGTTTGCCGCGGGACAGTCGGTTGTACAGTACGGATTTTTCTGTTCCGGTTTCCTGAGAGATCTCATCAAAGGATTTTTCTTCCACATACAGTTTCAAGAACAGCTCCTGGTCTCTGGGCTTCAGGCAGGCGAGTATTTCCTGCGTTTCTCTGGAGAATTCTTTCAGAAACTGCGTCTGTATACTTTCCGGGGATTCTCCGGAGAACGACATCTCTGTATCCTGCGGCTGCCCGCTCAAAATATTGTCGGCTTGTTCAAGGCTTCGTTCCATCAGCTGTCTGGCGTACTTTCTCTTGTAGTCCAGCGCTTTCAGTCTTGCAATGCCTGCGATCCAGTTAGCAAAAGGGTTTCTCTCCGGGCGGAAAGAATCAATGTGATTCCAGACGGCGAAGAATACATCGCTGATACATTCTTCCTCGTACTGGGAGAGGACGTTCAGATACCGGTGCGTCACAGACTTCACGAGACCTCCGTAATGAATCATCACGTATTCAAGAGCCTGTTCATTTCTCCTGGAAAGCTCCTGAACAAAGTTTTGTTCTGTTATTTTCATAAGCCTCCCCCTCCTTCCTGCGGTCGCTGCCTTATTGATTTAGTATACCGCTTGTACTTTATATTCGCAAATGCAGAGGAAAATCTATCATTTTCCGGCAAATTTTTTTGAGAATGTTGCAAATTATTGGCGGCTGCGGTATGCTGAATGAAAAACATAAACGAAAGGAAAGTGGAAATGGCATATTTAAGAATGGACTTTTTATCAGAAGCGCTTCAGAAGATTACAACGATGAGCATCGTGATTCCCAACGATGTGTCGGCGGAAGAGAAAGAAGGAAACGCATATTATGAAAGAGGGATGAAGACGCTGTATCTTCTCCATGGATTCACAGGAAATGATACAGACTGGATATGTGGAACTAATATCCATACTCTGTGCAAGAAATATAATTTTGCGGTGGTATGTCCCTGCGGTGACAACAGCTTTTATCTGGACCGGGAAATGACCGGAGGGAAATACAGTACCTTTATTGGAAAAGAGCTGGTGGAATACACGAGAAAGGTTTTCGGGTTCTCTGACCGGAGAGAGGATACGTTTATCGGTGGTTTTTCCATGGGCGGTTATGGTTCTATTGTGAATGGCATGAAGTATTATAAAACTTTCGGGAAGATTATGGCCTTTTCTTCGGCGCTGCATCTGGATGAAATGGTGGATAAAGGGGGAGACTATACCCATGAGCTGTTTAATGAGGCGTATTTGAAAGAGATTTTCGGAAAACCGGGACAGCTCCGGGAAAGTGACAGAAATCCAAAGTATCTGATCGGGCAGATCAAAAAAGCGGGCGGAGAGATTCCGGATCTGTATCTTGCCTGTGGTACAGAGGACAGCCTTATTGATGAAAACCGCAGTTTCCGGGCGTATCTGGAAGAAAACCAGATTCCAGTGCTTTATCACGAGCAGCCGGGCGAGCATGACTGGGATTATTGGAATAAAGAACTGCAGCCGGCGGTGAGATGGCTGATGGAATAGTTTTCGCAATTTCTGTGAAATGTGACAAAAACTTCCGGAGTGAAACAAACATGGAAGATGACGGTTAATTATATTAAGTAAAATATATATACAACATTATATTATTAAGTACAGAAAAAAATAAATGTGGTAATAATATAAGAATACGATTAAAAAAAGCAAGCGAAAATCGTCAAATCTTATGAATCTGAAAAAATGCACAAAAAACACTTGCTTTTTTGAATCAATGGTTGTATTTTATATCTAGCAATTGCGAAAGACACATAATTTAACGAGAACAAGGGCGTTCGTGAATCATCAGATTCTCGGACGCTTTTCTGATTATACAGAGTTTTTTCTCATAACCAGATGCTGTTCTATCATGGAAGATAATGGAAAGGATGTTACGACTATGAAAACAGATGTCAAAAAAATCTTTGGTTCCAACGTATTCAGCGATGCGGTGATGAAAGATCGTCTGCCGAAAGCCGCCTATAAGAAGATGAAAGCCACCATTGACGCCGGAGCGGAACTTGACCCGGAAGTGGCGGATATCGTTGCTCACGAGATGAAAGAGTGGGCCATTGAAAAGGGTGCGACGCATTTTACACACTGGTTCCAGCCGCTGACCGGCATTACCGCCGAGAAACATGACGCGTTCATCGACCCGCAGAGCGACGGCACCACGCTGCTTCGTTTCTCCGGTAAGGAATTGATCAAGGGTGAACCGGACGCATCTTCCTTCCCGTCCGGCGGGCTGCGTGCCACCTGTGAGGCAAGAGGATATACTACCTGGGATTGTACTTCGCCGGCCTTTATTAAGGAAACGCCGCATTCCACAATTCTTTGTATTCCTACAGCGTTCTGCTCTTATAAAGGAGAGGCGCTGGATAAAAAGACGCCGCTGCTTCGTTCCATGCAGGCGCTTGATGTGCAGGCTATTCGTATCCTGCGGTTGTTCGGTAATACCGAGGCGCAGCATGTATCCACATCTGTCGGTGCAGAGCAGGAATACTTTATGGTGGATAAAGACACATATCTGAAGAGAAAAGACCTGATTTTCACAGGACGTACATTATTTGGCGCCATGCCTCCAAAAGGACAGGAAATGGATGACCACTATTTCGGAACGATTCCGGAAAGAATCCTTGGCTTCATGAGCAAGTTTAATGAAGAACTCTGGAAGCTGGGTATCTCCGCAAAGACTCAGCATAACGAGGTGGCTCCGGCACAGCATGAGATTGCGCCAATCTATGATCAGAACAACGTGGCCACCGATCATAACCAGCTGGTGATGGAAACCGCGCAGAGAATCGCAGATGAACAGGGGCTGAAATGTCTCCTTCATGAGAAGCCTTTTGCGGGCATCAACGGTTCCGGTAAACATAACAACTGGTCTATGACCACAGATACCGGAGAAAACCTGCTGGATCCGGGCAAAACTCCTCACGAAAATATGCAGTTCCTTTTCTTCCTGGCAGCGGTTCTGCGCGCTGTGGATGAACACGCGGATCTGCTTCGTATTTCCGCGGCTACACCAGGTAATGATCACCGCCTGGGGGCCAACGAGGCGCCGCCTGCCATCATCTCTATCTTCCTGGGCGAGCAGCTGGAAGATGTAGTAGAGCAGTTTGTGGATGCCGGAGAGGCAACCAGTTCTCTGGAAGGAGAAGAATACGTTTCCGGCGTACATTCTCTGCCGCATTTTAAGAAAGATGCCACAGACCGTAACAGAACATCGCCGTTTGCCTTCACAGGTAATAAGTTTGAATTCCGTATGGTTGGTTCCACACAGTCCATCGCGGATCCGAATACAGTATTAAATACTATCGTGGCAGAAGTTCTCTGCGATATGGCTGATAAGCTGGAAAAAGCAGAAGACTTTGGTATGGCGCTTCATGATATGATAAAAGAGACCATGGTTGCGCACAAACGAATCATTTTCAATGGCGATGGTTATGCGCAGGAGTGGGTGGAAGAAGCTGAGAGAAGAGGACTTCCGAATATCAAGTGTATGGTAGATGCGATTCCTGCTCTGACAAAACCGGAATCTGTGTCTCTGTTTGAAAAACACGGCGTATTGACAGAAGCAGAACTCGAAGCCCGGGCAGAAGTCCTTTACGAAACTTATGCAAAGACTATTCATATCGAGGCGCTCACTATGATCGATATGGCTAAAAAACAGATCATCCCGGCCTGCATCAAGTATCAGACCAGCCTGGCTGATTCCATCAACGCTATCAAGACTGCTACTCCATCGGTGGATACCTCTGTTCAGGAGACACTGATGTCCGATATTGCAGCAAATGTAAAAGAGGCATTTAGCGCGTTAAAAGAGCTGGAAAAAGTAACAGCTAATGCAGAAGCTTCTGATGATGTGGAAGCGCAGGGCCGTTACTATCATGACGTGGTGTTTGAAGCAATGAACGCTCTTCGCGCTCCGGCTGATCGTCTGGAGATGCTTGTTGCCAAAGAAGCCTGGCCGTTCCCAAGCTATGGCGATCTGATTTTTGAAGTCTGAAAACATCCGGCAGACAGCAGTTTGATGATTTTCCTCCTTAAAAAGTGCTGAAGCGTCCGCAGGATGCATAGAATAAAACAACGCAGGTAAGACATAAATACAGAGAATCCGGCTCATTTTGAGCCGGATTTTTTCATATACTGTTATTTATAAAGAAGGCGGAAGAAGTGATGTCAGTGAAAAGGAAAATCAGGAAATGGAGACGGAGGGCGGCACTGTGGATGGGAATATGCCTTTTTGGCTGCTTATATGCACCGCACGCCAGAGAAGTGGAAGTGGCTTTTTCATGTGCCGTGAAACGAACCAAAGAGAATACGGAAGTGATGAGACAGGGAGTGGAGAGTGAAGGCTCCGCGGCTGGAGAAAGTACCGCCGCTGCTGATTTGAACTCAGAGTCTCCGGCAAAAAAAGTCGCCTACCTGACCTTCGATGACGGACCGTCCACCCATTCTGATGAGCTGCTGGACATTTTGAAGGAAGAAAATGTAAAGGCCACTTTTTTTGTGGTAGGAAAAGAGGATGAAGAATCCAGAGAGGTCTACCGGAGAATTGTGAAAGAAGGACATAGTCTGGGACTTCATTCCTACTCTCATGTTTATAAGCAGATCTACAGCTCTGTGGATAACTTTCGGGAAGATTTGTGGAAGCTTAAAACTTATCTTTATCATATCACCGGTGTAAGCTGCGATATCTACCGTTTTCCGGGCGGCAGCAGTACCACACAGATGAAGTTTCCGCTTAAAGAGGGGGAAAAGTATCTGGAGGAAAAAGGCATCCGCTATTTTGACTGGAATGCCACAGCGGAGGACGCTGTATGTGTGCAGTCCGCGCCCGGTGTTCTGATGGCGAGAGTGCTGAAAGATGCATTAAAGCATGATAGAGCCGTCATTTTAATGCATGATCTCAATTGTTGTAAAACAACATTGAACGCGGTGCGCCCGCTTATTGCCAGACTCCGCAAAGAGGATTACGCTTTTGATCGGCTGACCAAAGACAGCCGGCTGGAAGAATAGGCCGGTAGAAAGAGAAGAACGGCAGGCAGAGAAGAACAGAACGGCCAGAAGGAACAGCAGAGTAGGCTGGTATATGCAGGAATTTCGCTTTCAAATTTCAAAATTTTGCTGGAAAACACCATAAAAATTGACAAAAGCTGTTTCCTTCGCTATAGTAATAAGTTATGAGACAGGAGGAAACATGGAATATCAGTATCATAAAATCATAGAAAAATTAAAAAAGCGGGGAAGCACCCCTGGCCTGGAACCGGTCAGGGCGCTTCTTGCTGCTCTGAAACATCCGGAAGAAAAGATTGCTGTTGTGCATATTGCGGGAACAAATGGAAAAGGTTCTGTTTTTTCATTTCTTTCGGCTATCCTGCAGGAGGGCGGATACCGGGTGGGTCGTTACATTTCCCCTACGATTCATTCTTACGAGGAACGGTTTCAGATCAATGGCCAGGAGATATCGCCGGAAAAACTGGAGAAGTACTATGTCCGCATGGAGCGCGCCATGGAGCAGATGGAGAGAACGCAACAGCCTTCGCTGCGGCAGCCTACTTTATTTGAGGTGGAGACGGCTCTGGCGTTTTTGTATTTTGCAGAAGAGCAGGTGGATGTGGCGCTGATTGAAACCGGTATGGGAGGAACTTATGACGCCACCAACGTTATAGAACATCCGCTTCTTACGGTGATTTCCTCCGTAAGTTACGATCATAAAGCATTTCTCGGTGATACATTGGAGGAGATTGCCGGGGAAAAGGCAGGAATCATAAAGGAGAACGTACCGGTTGTTGTTGAGGAAAATGTACCGGAGGTCTGCCGGATTATGCAGGAGACTGCAGCCCGGAAGCATGCGCCATGCACATTGATCAGAGCCGCTGATTATCAGGTGGAAACAGAATCTGTGACTGGAAGTACATTTATATGGAAGAAACACAGATTCTCTATTTTTCTGCCGGGACAACATCAGATATCCAATGCGGTGACTGCGCTGGCGGCTGCGGAAGAACTGATGGAACGGCTGCCGTCAGAGGGCAGGAGAAAACTGGAGCCGGGAGAAAACGCACGGTTTATTCCGGCGGCAGATAAACGGCTGGGATGGCCGGAGATGGAGAGAGGGCTGGCAAACGCCCGCTGGCCGGGACGTCTGGAGCTGCTCGGCGAACGTCCGTATACTTTTCGGGACGGCGCTCACAACCCGGACGGGGCGCGGAAATTGGCGCAATTTCTGGAAAAACATTTTACAAACAGGAGAATCATCTATATAATGGGAGTGTTGAAAGACAAGGAATATGAGAAGATGCTGGCGGAACTTATGCCGCTGGCGTCTGAAATATATACATTCCGTCCGAATAATGAACGGGGGCTGTCCGGAGAAGTTCTGGCGGCCTGTGCGCAGCGTTTCGGCGTTCCGTCGCATTGTTGTCAGGACGTCAACGAGGCGATACGCCGGGGCCGGGAAAAGGCAGAGCAGGAGGATGTGATCGTCATCTGCGGCTCGCTCTCATTTATGGAAGAAATGGAGGATACATCGTGGAAATAGGAAAATACAATCTGGATTTAGAGCATCAGGGATACATCATGGGGATTTTGAACGTCACACCGAATTCATTTTCCGACGGCTCCAGATATCAGACGCTGGACGCGGCGCTTTCTCAGGCGGAACGAATGATCGGGGAAGGAGCTGCCATCATTGATATCGGCGGAGAATCCACAAGACCTGGTCATGAGAAGATTACAGATCAGGAAGAGATTGAGAGAGTTGTGCCGGTCATTGAGGCAGTAAAGCGGCAGTTTGATGTGCCGGTTTCCCTCGATACGTACAAATATGAGGTGGCAAAAGCGGGACTTTCGGCAGGCGCGGATCTCATCAACGATATCTGGGGGCTGAAATGGGACGGACGTCTTGCTCCGCTTATTGCAGAGAGCGGCGCGGCATGCTGCCTGATGCATAACAGAAAGCAGATGGATTATAAAGATTATCTGTTGGATTTTATGGATGATATGCGGGAAACCCTGCGGATCGCCGATGACGCCGGAATAAAACAGGAAAAAATCATGCTGGATCCGGGTGTGGGCTTTGCCTTTGCCAAAACCTACGAGCAGAATCTTTCTATTATAAAGCATCTGGATCTTTTGAAAGAGTTTGGCCTTCCGGTTCTTCTGGGAACTTCGAGAAAATCTGTTATCGGTACGGCCCTTGATCTGCCGGTGGACGAAAGAGAAGAAGGGACGGTGGCAACCACTGTTATGGGCCGGATGAAAGGGGCAACGATCTTCCGGGTTCATGATGTGAAGAAGAATTACCGCGCCATGAAGATGGCGGAGGCGATTCTGGCGGCAGAGTGAAGCCGCGCAGAGGCAGCGACCGTATCGCGATGACGGAATCGCCGCCGGTGGGGGCTGGCCTGCAAGGCAGGATTTTGCGGGCGTATGCCGGCAAACGGCGAGCACGATAAATTTTGATAATAAATATAGAAACTTGGTGTAAAGAATGGATAAAATAACAATTAAAAATCTGGAAGTTTTCTGCAACCACGGCGTATATAAGGAAGAAAATATACTGGGGCAGAAGTTTCTGGTCAGTGCGGAGCTGTCTCTCTCCACCAGAAAGGCAGGACTGTCCGACGCGCTGGAGGATTCCGTCAGCTATGGCGATGTGAGCCGTCTGATCACCGCGGAGATGAAAAAACAGAATGACAAGCTTCTGGAGCGCGCGGCGGAGCGGATCGCCGGACAGATCCTGAAAGAGTTTCCGCTGATCGATTCCGTGCGGATTGAAGTGAAGAAGCCGTGGGCGCCGGTGATGATGCATCTGGATTACGCCTCGGTGTCCATCGAGAGAGGATGGCACCGGGTGTACGTGGGAGTCGGCTCCAACATGGGAGAACGGCAGGCGTGGATTGATATGGCGGCGGAAGCGCTGCGGTCTGACGGAAATAACCGGAATTTCCGGTCGGCGCAGGTCATCGAGACAGAACCGTATGGCTATCTGGAGCAGGATAAGTTTTTGAATACGGTATTTACCTTTGAAACTCTGTATGAGCCGGAAGAACTGCTGCTCCGAATGCAGGAAATTGAAAAGGAAGCGCACAGGGAGAGGAAGATTCACTGGGGTCCGCGGACTCTTGATCTGGATTTGCTGCTCTATGACAACCGGATAACAGAAAGTCCGGTACTTACGATACCGCATCCGGAGATGACGAAGAGGCTCTTTGTGCTCATTCCGCTGTGTGAGCTGAATCCTCACGGTGTGCATCCGCTGTACCGGAAACGTTTTGCAGAATATAAGGAAGCTCTGGAACAGCAGGAGAATAAATAAAAAGAATCAGGCAGAAGTATTGATAGAGGAACTGTTAAATGGATAAGATAAAGAAAGATATCAGACAGGTAAGAGAAAATATCAACGAGATAGATTATAAGATTGCGGAACTGTTCGAAAAACGCATGAAATGCGCCGCAGAGCTGGCGGAGGCCAAGAAGGAGATCGGAGCTCCCATTTATGATAAAAACAGAGAGGATGAGAAACTGGCGGATATCACCAGAAACCGTTCCAATCCATTTATTGTAAAGGGACTTGAAGAGATTTTTATTCAGATGATGTCCATCAGCAGAAAATACCAGTACCATCTGGTGCATCAAAGAGACCGGTACATTGAAAATTATTTTACTGAAGTGCCGGAACTGGTAATGTTTCCCGATACAAGGGTAGTCTACGCCGGCGTGCCGGGATCGTTTACCTGCATGGCCTGTGAGAAGTTTTTCGGGAGAGATATTGACCACTATGGAGTGGCGCAGTTTAAAGAGGTGGCGATGGCGTTGAACGAGGGAGAGGCCGATTACGGCGTGCTTCCTATTGAAAATTCTTCCGCCGGTGACGTGGCGGGTGTATACAATATCCTTTTGGAGCACGATGTCTGCATTGTGGGCGAAGTTTTTGTGAAAGTCGACCATTGCCTTTTAGGCTGTCCGGGTAGTAAAATAGAAGAGATTGAGACAGTATATTCTCATCCGCAGGGATTAATGCAGTGCGCCCCGTATCTGGAAAAACTGGGCGTGGAGCAAAAAAGTGTGGAGAATACAGCCATTGCGGCGGAGATGATCGCAAAAAGAAATAATCCGCGGGAGGCAGCCATCGCCAGCCGGCGTGCTGCTGAACTTTACGGGCTTGATATTCTGGAGGAAAGTATTAACTTTGACGCCAGCAATGAGACCCGCTTTGTTATTCTTTCTAAAAAACGTCAGTATACGAAGGATGCTTCAAAGATCAGTATCTCCTTTGCGGTTCTCCATGAGAGCGGAACCCTTTATAATATACTCTCACATTTTATCTACAATGATTTGAACCTGAGCCATATTGAGTCAGTGCCGCTGCCGGATCGCCAGTGGGAATATCGCTTTTATGTAGATATCAGCGGCAATCTGCACGATGCGGAGGTGCGCAACGCTCTGCAGGGAGTACGGGCGGAGGCGGCTAATTTCAGAATTCTCGGTAATTACTGATCGTGGCGGAACTGCCGCGGTCACATGCTGAGTGTGAGTGGAATGCCGGTGCTGCCGCCGGCGATGAAAATAATTTTGGAGTAGGATAATAAATGGATATAAAAAAGATTCGCAGATTTATACCGCAGAAAAAAGGCCCGATGAGCAAAAAAGAAAAAATGATTCTGGGAGTACGGATTGCAGTTGTAGCTGTACTGTTCTTTTTCATGTGGTATCTGTGCCATAATTTCATGGATTATCAGAAAAACGCCACCAGTCAGGTTAATAAATACAGGGTGGATCAGGTGTGCCTGTTATCAGAAGGCAGCGTGGTCAATCAGAATTTCGTGGCGAAGCATACCCATTTAAAAACAGTCAAGCTTTATTTCAGCAACGATTATACCGGAGTGGCAAAGGGAAAGCTGGTTTTCAACATTATTGACCGTCAGACGGGGGAAAGTGTTTCCCGGGTGTCTAAAAAGATCAGTAATCTCATGGATAATGATTATACGGAGTTCAAGACAGATGTGCAGCTCCAGAAAGGTAATGAATATTCCATTCAGATTTCCACAGTGGGAACGGAGTCCGGCAAGGAGCCTATCGTCTATCAGTGGAGTACCAGAGAGAGCGGTTTTCAGGGCAAGCTGCAGGTGAACCGGGTGGAACAGCAGAAATATCTGGTGGCCCAGTTCTATTATCCGGTGACGATCTATCAGCAGTGGGTGGGAATCTGCGCTTTGCTGGGACTGGTGATCCTCCTCGTGTTGTTTCCGATTCCGGCTCCGGAGAGAGTAAAGACGGTTATTGGATATGCGTTATTCTTTGCAGCCCCCGTGTTTACTTTCTGGTTTGTGGAGAGATTTACCAATAATTCCATAACAAGGATCAATGCGGCAGAATTCTGGCTGAATGTTTTAGTCTATTATCTGTTTTTTGGAATTTTATATCTGATTTTCGTATCGAGGAAGGCGGCCGTAACCATCGGAACCATATTTTTCTACGTGGTCGGTCTGGCCAACTACTATGTTCTCAATTTTAAAGGCGCGCCAATTGTGCCGTCTGACATCATGTCTGCTTCTACCGCAGCCGGAGTTGCAGAAAATTATACCTACAGTATTCAGCCGATATTCGTGTGGAATGCGTTATTCCTTCTGCTGTATCTCGCCGTCCTGTGGCGGTGTCCGATGAGGAAAAAGACCGGATGGAAGAAACGTCTTATCATGGGATGTGTCATCGCCCTGTCGGTGTGCGTCCTCGGCTATCTTGTCGTGGAAGAGAGAACGCTCAGAAGCTACGGCATCAAAAATAATGTCTGGGATCAGAAAAAGGGCTACGCTAAAAACGGTTTCTTTTTCGGATTTGTGCTGAACATGAATTCACTGGTGCAGGATAAGCCGGATGATTATTCCGCGGAGGCGGCGGCGGATATTGCGGCCAGATATGAAGAAGAGTTCGCCAATGAAGAAGAGAAGAAGGACGGACGCCTTGAGACTTCGGACGGCACAAGACCGAATATCATCGCTATCATGAATGAGGCGTTTTCTGATCTGTCGGTGGTGGGAGATTTTACCACGAATCAGGATTATATGCCGTTTATCCATAATCTTGAGGAGGATACTATCAAGGGCAATCTGTATATGTCCATTTTTGGTTCCGGTACCTGCAATTCTGAATTTGAATTTCTCACCGGCAATACCATGGCATTTCTGCAAAACGGCATTATAGCATATACGCAGGTAGTGAAAGATAAACTGCCGAATCTTACCTATACTTTAAAACAGCAGGGATACAAAGGCAATGTGGCTTTGCATCCGTATCTGGCGTCCGGATGGAACAGACCGGAGGTATACGGATATATGGGCTTTGAGCATTTTTACAGTGAGAGCGATTTTACCAATCCTCTTATGTACCGGAAATACATTTCCGATCAATCCAACATGGAAAAAATTATTGAACTCTATGAGGAAAGGAAAAACACTTCAAAGCCATTTTATCTTTTCAATGTCACTATGCAGAATCACGGCGGCTTTGATAAGAGCTACAGTAATTTTACCAACGATGTGCAGATTACCGATAATCATAAAAATGAACAGGCGGAACAATACCTGTCTCTGGTCAAAAAGACCGATGAAGCATTTCAATACCTTGTAGAGTATTTTTCCGAGGTGGATGAGCCGACTATCATTGTGATGTTCGGAGACCACCAGCCGGCGGTGACCAGCCGTTTTTATGACAGCATTTTTGGCAAATCATCGGACGAGCTCACATCGGAGGAACTGATGAAAAAATATCAGACGCCGTTTATTATATGGGCTAATTATGATATTGAGGAGACAACTATCGAGAAGATGAGCGCCAATTATCTGAGCGCTTACGTGATGCAGGAAGCAGGACTTAAGATGACTCCTTACCAGAAGTTCCTCATGCGTCTTTATGAGAAGCTTCCGGTGCTGAGCGCCATGGGCGCCTACGATGCGGAGGGTAATTATTATGAATCTGCGAAAGAAACACCGTACAACGATATGGTGCAGGAGTACCAGATTCTTCAATATAATAATTTAATTGATACTGACCACACTGTAAATTCTTTCTTTTATTTGAAAGAGTAAGGAGGAGCAAATGAGATATTCCAGTTATGCAGCTATAGTGATTGGCTCTAAAAATCTCCTGATGAAGATTTATGAGATTTCGCAGGCCAGCGGCATTCGGGAAATTAACAGAGTATGCCATGAATATGAGCTGGGCAAAGAAGCTTATGGCACCGGGCGGATTTCCTTTCCGCAGATTGAGGAAATCAGCGACGTACTGAATAATTTCCTGCAGATTATGAAGGAATATGATGTTAAAGACTACCAGTGCTATGCTACCAGCGCTATCCGCAATGCAAGGAATCAGCTTTCTGTCCTGAATCAGATCAAGATCCGGACGGGGATTACTGTACAGATGCTTTCCAATTCCGAGCTGCGTTTTCTGATGTACAAAGGAATTCAGGTGTCTGAAATTGACTTTGACCACATTATTGAGAAAAATACGGCCATTCTGGACATCGGTTCCGGAAGCGTGCAGGTATCTCTTTTTGATAAGCAGGCGCTGTACCTGACGCAGAATATGGCCATTGGAACAGTAAAGATTCTGGAGATTCTGGAGTCTGTGGAACATAACGCCCTGGATTATATTTCCGTCATGGAAGAGTATATCCAGTATGAAATCGATATGTTCCGCAATACGTATCTGAAGGATAAGGCCATAAAAAATGTGGTGGCTATCGGTGATGAGATTAAAAATCTTAAGAAAATCGTACCGGAACTGAATCCTTCTCTTACATTAAACTATGAAGAAATATGTTATATTTTTAAGAAGATAAAAAAAGCATCCTATCAGGATCTGGCAGTACAGTACGGTATGTCCATCGAGGATGCCAGAATGACGCTGCCATCGGTTATTATCTATAAGAAGTTCCTGGAACTTTCCAAAGCAGATACCGTCTATATCTGTGATACGGATCTCTGT
Source organism: Eubacteriaceae bacterium CHKCI004 (assembly GCA_900016875.1). GTDB lineage: Bacteria > Bacillota > Clostridia > Lachnospirales > Lachnospiraceae > Anaerobutyricum > Anaerobutyricum stercoris. Next base: position 37,628 of record FCNR01000025.1, read on the forward strand.
GACGGAAGCGTGGTGGACTATGCGTTAAAATCAAATAAGATCAAGATCAATCATGACTATTATCAGGATATTATCGCGTCAGTAAAATATATCGGAAAACGCTATCGTTCCAACAAGGTGCATGCGGAATATGTATCCGAGCTTGCGTGCGAGATTTTTGACAGGACGGTAAAATTCCACGGTCTGTCAAAACGTGACCGCCTGATTCTGGAGATTTCCGCGATTCTTCATGATATAGGTAAATATGTCAATATGAATCAGCCGGGACAGAACGGCTATCAGCTCATCATTTCCACAGAGATCATGGGAATTTCACACAGAGAGAGACAGGAAGTGGCGAATGTGGTGCGGTATAATACGGAATTCCTGCCGGAGACAGACCGCCTGGAAAGTGTTTTCCTTCGGGAAGAATATCTGCGTATCGCGAAGCTTTCCGCCATTCTGCGTCTTGCCAATGCTCTGGACAGGGGACATGGACAGAAATATCAGAACAGGAACATCGTGCGAAAAGGCAAAGAGCTGATTATCACGGTGGAGTCTGATCAGGATATTACATTGGAGATCAGCCTCTTTGAAAAGAAGGCAAAATATTTCAATGAAATTTTAGGCGTAAAACCGGTACTTAAACAGAAAAGAGTATTTTAGTATATTGTTGCGGCGACACTGTTCTTATGGATTGCGTGTGTGTTGAAGCAAAGAAAGGAATAACCATGGCAGAAAAAATTGTTTTTGATCAACCAAGTAATTTTAGTAACCGTGAATTAAGCTGGATGGAGTTTAACAAACGAATTCTTGGCGAAGCAAAGGATAAAAAGAATCCTCTTTTTGAGCGGATGAAGTTTTTGAGTATTACCGCTTCTAATCTGGATGAATTCTTCATGGTAAGAATCGCATCCCTGAAAGATATGGTAAATGCACAATATGACAAGAGGGATATCGCGGGAATGACGGCTCTTGAACAGTTGGAAGCCCTCTATAAAGTAACTCATGAGTTCATTGAGAAACAGTATTCTGTATACACCCGTTCCCTGCTTCCGAAGCTGCGGGACGCTGGATTGTGGATCGTAAACTATGATGAGCTGACGGAGGACGAGGTGGAGTATCTGGATCAGTATTTCCACAAAAATGTGTATCCGGTGCTGACGCCGATGGCCATTGATTCCTCCCGTCCGTTCCCTCTTATACAGAATAAGACGCTGAATATCGCGGCGCTTATAGAGAATAAGGGAAAGAAAGCCAAAAAAGAGTATGACGTGGCAACGGTACAGGTACCTTCCGTGCTTCCGAGAATTATCACTCTGCCGAAAAACGAAGAGGGAACTACGAGGATCGTGCTTCTTGAGACATTGATCGAGCATTTCCTGCCGGATTTATTTTTAAATCATGAGATCATCTGCTCCAGTTCTTACCGTATCATGCGGAACGCCGATCTGGACATTGAAGAAGACGAGGCGGAAGATCTGCTCAAGGAGATTGAAAAACAGTTAAAAAAACGTCAGTGGGGCGAGGTCATCAAGTTTGAATATGAAGACCGGATGGACAAGCGTCTGGTGAAATACTTAAAGAAACAGTTTAAAGTGCATACGGACGATATGTATGCGGTAAACGGCCCGCTGGATCTGACTTTCCTCATGAAATGTTACGGTCTGGAAGGATTCCAGGAATACAAAGAGAAGCCGTACGTGCCGCAGATCACGCCGGAACTGCGGGCTGACAGGAACATTTTCGAGCAGATCAGAAAGGGAGACGTGCTTCTCCATCATCCATATGAGAGCTTTGATCCGGTGGTCGCTTTTATCCGCCAGGCAGCGGAAGATGAAGATGTGCTGGCTATCAAACAGACACTCTATCGTGTCAGCGGACATTCTCCGATCGTCTCCGCCCTTGCTCTTGCGGCGGAAAATGGAAAACAGGTTACGGTGCTTGTGGAGCTGAAAGCGAGATTTGATGAGGAAAACAACATCAACTGGGCGAAAAAACTGGAAAAAGCCGGCTGCCATGTTATTTACGGCCTTGTAGGATTGAAAACGCACTGTAAGATCGCGCTGGTTGTCCGCAGAGAATCCGACGGTATCCGCCGTTATGTACATCTGGGAACCGGAAACTATAATGATTCCACAGCGAAGCAATATACAGATACCGGTATGTTTACCTGCCGGGACGCCTACGGCGAAGATGCGACGGCAGTCTTCAATATGCTGAGCGGATATTCAGAGCCGGCAAGATGGAACCGTCTGCTGGTGGCTCCGATCTGGATGAAAAAACGTTTCCTTCAGCTGATCAAGAGAGAGACCGAGAATGCCAAAGCAGGAAAAGAAGCGCACATTATCGCAAAATGTAATTCCCTCTGTGACAAGAAGATCATCCTTGCCCTGTATGAAGCATCTGCGGCAGGCGTGCAGATCGATCTTATCGTGCGCGGTATCTGCTGTCTTGTTGTGGGAATTCCGGGTATCAGTGAGAATATCCGCGTCCGATCTATTGTAGGAAGCTTCCTGGAGCATGCCAGAATCTTTTCTTTCTATAATGACGGGCATGAAGAGCTTTATATGGGAAGCGCGGACTGGATGCCTAGAAATCTGGACCGCCGTGTGGAGATTGTGTTCCCGATTGAGGATGAGGAGCTGAAGAAAAAAGCGAGACATATTCTGGATCTGCAGCTGGCAGATACCATGAAGGCTCATTGCCTGCAGCCGGATAACAGCTATCAGAAAGTGGACAAAAGAGGAAAGGTTCTTTTGGAAGCGCAGAAAGAATTCTGTCGGGAAGCCATGGAGAGAAATCAGGTGCAGCCGACAGTGCCGAAACGCCATTTTGAGCCTGGAATGGCGCCGGAACATAAATAAATACGGAGGAATCGTGATCTATGCGGGGATATAAGCGAATCCGGGCCGTCTTCTGCTGGGTCTTTGTTCTTGTGCTGTGTACCCTTTCCGGATGTGGAAGAGCAGCGTTTGATAACAGTCAGGCGGAGAGCAGCACATCCATCCTGGAGGCAGACCCGGAAAGCCTGGATGATATAACCATGGAAGGTCTTGTGTCAGAGGTGCTCGGACAGATGACGCTGGAACAGAAAATCGGACAGCTTTTTATTGTCAGTACAGATTCTCTGGATTTTAACGCTGAGACAGAAATGACGGATCAGATGAAGCAAAATATAAAAAAGTATCAGCCGGGCGGCGTTATCTTCTTTTCCTTTAATTTCACCAATGACGAGGATATTAAACAAAACAGAAAAAATCTGAAGAAGTTTATCCGGAAAATGCAGAAAGCTTCGACGGTTCCGATGTTTATGTCAGTGGATGAAGAAGGTGGAACCGTCTCGAGGGTTGCCAATTCAGAATCGTTTGGAACGACAAAATTTCCGACCATGTCGGAGGTGGGAAGTACCGGAGATTCAGCTAACGCCTATAATGTGGGCGCGACCATTGGCCGAGAGATTTCGGAGCTGGGATTTAATCTGGATTTTGCGCCGGTGGCGGATATTTCCACCAATGCGGATAATACGGAGATCGGCTCCCGAAGCTTTGGCAGGGATGCGCAGCTTGTCTCGGATATGGTCAGCGAAGAGGTGAAGGGCCTGCAGCAAAACGGCGTCAGCGCCACGCTCAAACATTTCCCGGGACAGGGAGACTCAGGTGATGACACCCATAAGGGCTTTGTAAATCTGGATGTGACCATCGACCGGCTGCGTGATGTGGAATTTACTCCGTTTAAGGCAGGCATTGCTGCCGGAGCGGATGTGGTGATGATGTCCCATGTGGCGGTCCGCAATATCACTCAGAATGAGGTGCCGGCTTCGTTGTCGTCTCTGATGGTGACAGATATTTTGCGCGAAGAGCTGCAGTTTGACAATATTATAATTATCGACGCCATGAACATGAAGATTATCACAAAGTTTTATGACGCCGGTGAAGCGGCGGTTATGGCCATAGAAGCCGGCAATGATATGATATTGATGCCGGATGATTTTGTGAGTGCTTACGATGCAGTCTATGAAGCGGTGCAGGACGGAACACTCACGGAACGGCAGATCGACCAGGCGGTATCACGGATACTGACGGTGAAGATCCGCCGGGGAATTCTGCCGCTCTCCTCACCGCTGCTGGAAGAGATCGTACAGTAGCGGAGAACGGAGATTTCGCTGGGTACTGCCATCGGTGTGCAGCGTGCCGGTCAGCAGCTGCGCCGGCACGTATCCGGTTATCCGGAAAAGGGTTCTTGTACTGCGGGGGTTTTTATGTTAGTATACAAGACGCCAAATTATTTGAACAATCTGTAACAGGATGATGCATATAGGAGGATTAAAATGCCATTTGACAGCAGAGAGCAGTTTGAGACAGAGACAGAATTACATGAAGAATGCGGTGTCATGGGCGTGTACGACCTGGATGGAGGAGATGTGGCTTCCACCGTGTATTACGGCCTTTTTGCTCTGCAGCACAGAGGACAGGAGAGCTGCGGTATTGCCGTTTCTGATACAAACGGTCCGAAGAAAAATATTCAGGTTCACAAAGGAATGGGCCTGGTCAACGAGGTGTTCCACGGTGAGGATCTGGAGCATTTGAAGGGCAATATCGGCGTGGGGCATGTCCGCTATTCCACTGCCGGTTCCAGTACCCGGGAAAATGCGCAGCCGCTGGTCTTAAATTATTATAAAGGAACGCTGGCTCTTGCCCATAACGGCAACCTGATCAATGCTCTGGAACTCAGAGAGGAACTGGAAAAAACCGGAGCTATCTTTCAGACTACCATTGACTCGGAAGTTATCGCCTATCACGTGGCAAAAGAGCGTATCAGTTCTGACACGGCAGAGGAAGCGGTGCTTGCCGCCATGCGCAAGATCAGGGGAGCCTATGCCCTCATCGTGATGAGCCCGAGAAAGCTCATGGGAGCGAGAGATCCTTTCGGTTTCCGGCCGCTGTGTATCGGCAAAAGAGATAATGCCTATCTTCTGGCTTCAGAGACATGCGCTCTGGACGCGGTAGGGGCAGAGTTTGTCCGGGATGTGGAGCCAGGAGAGCTTGTGACCATCACAAAGGAAGGAATTCTTTCCAATAAGGAGATGTGTTTTGCTGACCCGAAGAAACAGGCCCGGTGTATTTTTGAATATATTTATTTTTCAAGACCAGACGCGGTCTTTGACGGTGTGGGAGTCTATGCCAGCCGTATTCGCGCGGGACGTTTTCTTGCGCAGGATTCTCCGGTTGAGGCCGATATGGTCGTGGGAGTGCCGGAGTCCGGCAACCCGGCGGCGCAGGGATATGCCATCGAATCGAAGATTCCTTACGGTATCGCCTTTATTAAGAATTCCTACGTGGGACGGACGTTCATCAAGCCGAAACAGAGTATGCGGGAAAGCAGCGTGCAGGTGAAACTCAATGTTCTCAAGGATAATGTGCGGGGAAAGCGGATCATCATGATCGATGATTCCATCGTGCGGGGAACTACCTGCGGCAGAATCGTGCAGATGTTGAAGGATGCCGGGGCCAAAGAGGTTCACGTGAGAATCAGCTCTCCGCCTTTTCTGCATCCTTGTTACTTTGGGACAGATATCCCGACAGAAGATCAGCTGATTGCCAATGGAAAGAGTGTGGAGGAAATCCGCCAGATTCTTGGAGCCGATTCTCTGGCGTATCTGCGCATGGAACGGCTTTCGGAGATATGCGAAGGACTGCCGTTTTGCGACGCCTGCTTCAGCGGCAATTATCCTCTGGAACCGCCAAAACACGATATCCGCGGCGAGCAGGGCTGAGGAGAAAATAAAAAAATATCAGAACAGAGAGAAATAGGAGGAAACCAATGTACGACAGATATCAGAGTCCGCTTTCCGAGCGGTATGCCAGCAAGGAAATGCAGTATATTTTTTCACCGGACAAAAAGTTTAAAACATGGAGAAAGCTCTGGATTGCGCTGGCAGAGACCGAGTATGAGCTGGGGCTTGACAGTGTGACAAAAGAGCAGATCGAGGAACTGAAAGCTCATGCCGACGATATTAATTTTGAGGTGGCAAAGGAGCGTGAAAAAGAGGTGCGTCATGATGTTATGTCCCATGTATATGCTTACGGGGTGCAGTGCCCGAACGCCAAGGGTATCATCCATCTGGGAGCGACTTCCTGCTATGTGGGAGATAACACCGATATTATTATTATGACGGAGGCGTTAAAGCTGGTGAGGAAGAAAGTATTAAATGTCATCAGCGAGCTGGCTGCCTTTGCCATGAAATACAAAGATCTGCCGACGCTGGCATTTACGCATTTTCAGCCGGCACAGCCAACCACCGTTGGAAAGAGAGCGACTCTGTGGTTAAATGAACTGATGCTGGACCTGGAGGATCTGGATTACGTCATCGGCTCTATGAAACTGCTTGGTTCCAAAGGAACTACCGGAACACAGGCAAGCTTTCTCGAGTTGTTTAACGGCGACCACGAGACCATCCGCAAGATTGATAAAAAGATCGCGGAAAAGATGGGATTCGATTCCTGTTATCCGGTTTCCGGACAGACCTACTCAAGAAAAGTGGACAGCCGTGTGTTAAATGTACTGGGAGGAATCGCGCAGTCCGCTCACAAGTTCTCCAACGATATCCGTCTTCTTCAGCATTTGAAAGAGATTGAGGAACCGTTTGAGAAGAATCAGATCGGCTCTTCCGCTATGGCTTACAAGAGAAATCCGATGCGCAGCGAGCGTATGGCTTCTCTGGCAGACTATGTGATGGCGGATACTATGAACCCGGCGCTGGTCGCATCTACACAGTGGTTTGAGCGGACGCTGGATGACTCTGCCAATAAACGTCTCTCTGTACCGGAAGGATTTCTGGCTATAGATGGTATACTTGATCTTTATCTGAATGTGGTGGACGGCCTGGTTGTCTATCCAAAAGTTATCGAGGCGCATCTGATGCGCGAGCTTCCGTTCATGGCAACGGAAAACATAATGATGGATGCGGTGAAGGCAGGCGGGGACCGTCAGGAACTTCATGAGAAGATCCGCCAGCATTCCATGGCTGCCGGCCGTGTGGTAAAAGAGGAAGGGAAAGATAATGACCTTCTGGAGCGGATCGCTGCTGACCCGGCTTTCGGCATGACCATCGAACAGCTCAATGCCATCATGAAACCGGAGAACTTTGTGGGACGTGCACCGCAGCAGACGGAAGAGTATATTGATGAATATATCCGTCCGGTGCTTGAAGCCAACAAAGAAATCCTTGGTATGAAAGCGGAGATTAATGTATAAAGAACGACAAAATATGAGACGGACAGAAATCAGGGTGCAGGAAAAAAGAGCAGGAAGGATTCAGAGAGAAAAGCTCTGAGAGGAAGGATACAGTGGGAAGAAATAATTCGAGTGAACAAAATGTAATAGCGCAGGCATCCATTTTGATGGTGGCGGGGATACTTGTGAGAATCATCGGCGTGTTGTACCGGAGTCCGGTTACCAGCATTATTGGTGATGAGGGAAACGGGTATTATGGAATAGCTTATAATTTATATTCCATGGTGCTGCTGATCTCCTCCTACAGCATACCAATGGCGGTTTCGAAGGTGGTCTCCGGAAAACTGGCTCTGAAACAGTACAAGGAGGCGCACAAGGTTTTCAGGTGCGCGCTTGTATATGTACTGATTGTGGGGGCTGCTGCCAGTCTGTTCACTTTTCTCGGTGCATCTGTATTGGTTCCTGACAGTCAGCAGAAAGCGATACCTGTTCTGCAGGTGCTGGCTCCGGCCATCTTTCTGTCGGGATTTCTCGGCGTTCTGAGAGGATATTTTCAGGCGCATTCCACCATGGTGCCGACTTCAATCTCACAGATTATCGAGCAGGTGCTCAACGCCATAGTCAGCATCGGTGCGGCGCTTCTGTTTATACAGATCTTTGCCGGCGGCGATGCTGATAAGGTTCCGGTATTCGGCGCTATGGGAAGCGCTGCAGGTATTGTGATCGGCGTGGCGGCGGGACTGGTCTTCATGGTCTTTGTATACCGGCAGAACCGTCTGTACTTTACAAAACATCGTATGCAGGATGTGTCCGGGACAAGTAGCTCTTACAGAGACATTTTTAAAGTCATGTTTTTGATGATCACTCCGGTCATTCTCAGTACATTTGTGTATAATATCAGCGCTACTATCGATCAGACGATATTCATGGATGTGATGGATTATAAAGGAGTGCTTTCCAAAACATCTGCCGCTCTCTATGGAGTGTTTTCCACGAAGTATCTTACGCTGATCAATGTGCCGGTGGCACTGGCCAATTCCATGTCCACGGCAATGATTCCGGCAGTGTCATCGGCCTACACTCTGGAAGATTATGAGGAATGTAATGCTCAGGTAAAACAGTCCATACATTTTACTATGATGATCAGTATTCCGAGCGCCGTGGGTCTGTGTGTGCTGGCATATCCGGTCATGCAGGTTCTGTTCCCGCAGAGGGATACTATTAATCTTGCGGTGAATCTTCTGCGCATCGGCTGTGTCAGCGTTGTGTTTTACTGTCTGTCAACGGTGACCAACGGTGTTCTGCAGGGAATCGGTAAAGTAAACGTGCCGCTTCGCAATGCGGCAGTATCTCTGCTGATTCATGTACTTTTCCTGGCGGGTCTGCTGTACTTTACAAATATGGATCTGCTGGCGCTGGTTTTTGCGACTATGCTCTATGCGTTTCTGATGTGTCTGCTGAACAGCATCAGCGTACACAGGTATCTGGGATACCGGCAGGAAGTCAGAAAGACTTTTGTGATACCGGCCATTTCCGCTGTCGGAATGGGAGTATTTTGTTACGTCTTCTATCAGGGACTGTATTTTATACTGGACGGCATTTTTGGAATAGTGCTGCCGGCGCGGGTACTTGTGTTTGTGTGCCTGATGGTTTCCATCGTATTTGCTGTGGCTGTATATTTTGCACTGCTGATAAAGCTTCGCGGTGTGTCAGAAAAAGAGCTTCGGAATTTCCCGAAAGGATATGTGCTTGTCCGTTACGCCAGGAAGTTCCGGCTGATGTGATGAAGCGTGAAAGCGAGATTTTATTCTATAGAAAAGATGTTCCTTTACTTATAGAGGAAACTGGGCTATAATAAGAACGTTGTTTTTTGAAGATTTTTAGATAACTGGGAGGAAAGAACGCATGGTAAAAGCAATTGTAGGCGCCAATTGGGGAGACGAAGGAAAAGGTAAGATTACAGATATGCTTGCCCAGGATTCTGATATCATTATCCGTTTCCAGGGAGGTGCCAATGCAGGCCATACAATTATAAATAATTACGGCAAGTTTGCTCTTCATACATTGCCGTCTGGTGTATTTTATGATCATACCACCAGTATCATCGGTAATGGTGTTGCTCTGAATATACCAGTATTGTTTAATGAGCTGAAGGAGATCGTATCCAAAGGGGTGCCGGAACCGAAGATTCTGGTTTCTGACAGAGCGCAGATCGTAATGCCGTATCACATTCTCTTCGATCAGTATGAAGAGGAGCGTCTGGGAGGAAAGTCTTTCGGCTCTACAAAATCCGGCATAGCGCCGTTTTATTCAGATAAGTACGCAAAGATCGGTTTCCAGGTGAATGAACTGTTTATGGAGGAGGCTGCTCTCAGAGAAAAGATTGACCGGGTGCTGAGCCAGAAAAATGTGCTTCTGGAGCATCTCTATCATAAGCCGCTCATTGATGCTGATGAATTGTATCAGACGCTGATGGATTATAAAGAAATGGTTGCACCGTATGTGTGCAACGTATCATTATATTTGGACCAGGCTCTGAAAGAGGGAAAGAATATCCTTCTGGAAGGACAGCTGGGAACGCTGAAAGATCCGGATCACGGCATCTATCCGATGGTAACATCTTCTTCTACACTGGCGGCATATGGAGCGATCGGCGCAGGTCTGCCTCCATATTCCATTGAGAAGGTTGTAACTGTCTGCAAGGCTTACAGCAGTGCTGTGGGAGCAGGAGCTTTCGTAAGCGAGATCTTTGGCGACGAAGCCCAGGAACTTCGGGTTCGCGGCGGTGACGGCGGCGAATTTGGCGCGACGACCGGAAGACCGAGAAGAATGGGATGGTTTGACTGTGTGGCATCCAAGTACGGCTGCCGTATGCAGGGTACCACCGATGTAGCTTTTACCGTTGTGGATGTTCTGGGATACCTGGACGAGATTCCGGTTTGCGTGGGTTATGAGATTGATGGCGAAGTGACTACAGAATTTCCTGTAACTCCGCTTCTCGAGAAAGCAAAACCGGTGCTTAAGACTCTGCCAGGGTGGAAGAGCGATATCCGCGGCATCAGGAAATACGAAGATCTGCCGGAAAACTGCCGGAAATATATTGAATTTGTGGAAGAACAGATTGGATATCCGATCACCATGGTCTCCAATGGACCGGGACGTGAAGATATCATTTACCGTACAGTATGATTGACAGAAGATTTTGATGTTGACAGATAACGATGCCAGCGGCATCCATACTGAGAGAGAATATCAGAAGGAGATTATTTATGAAACTACTTTCCATAGCAATCCCGAGTTACAATTCAGAGGATTATATGAGGAATTGCATTGACAGCCTGTTGACTGGCGGGGAAGAAGTGGAGATTCTTATTGTTGATGACGGTTCGAAGGATACGACCCCGCAGATTGCAGACGAGTATGCAAAAAAGTACCCGTCTATTGTGCGGGCCGTGCATCAGCCAAACGGAGGACACGGGGAGGCGGTGAACGCCGGACTCCGTCATGCGTCCGGATTCTTTTATAAAGTGGTGGACAGTGACGACTGGGTAGATCAGGAATCTTACGAGAGAGTGCTTTCTTTTCTGCGTCAGGCGGTAAAAGAAGAAGAACCTCTTGATATGCTTATTTCCAACTATGTGTATGAAAAACAGGGAGCCAAAAGAAAAAAAGTGATTCAGTACCGGTCCATTCTGCCGGAGAATCGTTTTTTTGGATGGGAAGAGATCGGGCATTTCGGCGTCAGCCAGAATATCCTGATGCATTCGGTGATTTACCGCACGCAGCTTCTGCGTGACTGTGGTTTTGAACTCCCGAAGCATACTTTCTATGTGGATAATATTTTTGTATACTGGCCGCTTCCTTATGTGAGGAAAATGTTTTATCTGGATACAGATTTTTACCGGTATTTCATTGGACGGGAAGACCAGTCGGTCAATGAACAGATTATGATGTCCCGTATCGACCAGCAGATCCGGGTCAATAAGATCATGATAGATATCTATGCCAAACATGAAGGCAGTTTTTCCTGCCCGCAGCTGGAAGAATATATGCAGCATTATCTTGAGACGATCATGATGGTTACTTCTGTTTTACTTATGAAGATGAATACAGAGGAATCTATAAAGATGAGAGACGATGTCTGGAAATATCTGAACGAGCAATCGCCTAATGCATATCAGATTCTCAAACATTCCCTTCTGGGCAAGTTTTCCAGTTCTCATGGCAAGCTGTCCCATAAGCTGACAATGGGAGGATATAAGATTGCGCAGAAATGGATCGGATTCAACTAGAGTGTTCAGAAAACAGGATATGTTTCTGATCCTGTTTTTTCTGATAATCGCTGCCGCCGGACTTCTCTGGCTTTATGCCGGGAGAGAGCGCGGGGATACCGTTCAGGTAACAGTGGATGGAACGGTTATCGGAGAATATCCTTTAGAACGCGACGATACAATCCGCATTGAGGGGATTGGAGGAAACAATACCCTCAAGATCAGGGATGGCCAGGCGGATATGACCGACGCTGATTGTCCGGATAAGATATGTGTCAATCACGCCACGATTTCTGATGTGGGAGAATCTATTGTCTGTCTGCCGCATCGGGTGGTGGTGGAAATTGTCTCCTCTGACGGAGAGACGGACAATGCGGATTTTGATGTGATTACCAGATAAAATTGAAAACAGAGAGCTGCTGTGCCAGACGCATTCCCCAGGGGATATTCTTGACATGAAAATGTGCTATTCCCGGCAGATATTGTGTTTGGCAGCAGCTCTTTTTTTGTTGCAACGAATTAAAATTGATATATATTTAACAAAAATGTGGTGAGTTAAATAATTTTTTGTTTTATTTTTAATACATTTAACAAGAAATTTTCTGACTTTTGATTTGGTATTTGTATAAAAGTATGGAGAAACCCCATGGGTTTTTTGTGCGGCGAGGAAATAAAGGTTTTGATTGTTTGCTATTTAATTAACGTACCTTGATTTTCGTTTTTTTTTACTATATTATTAAGTTTAGCTTACTTCAATCTGACAGATTTCTTTATAATTGTAGATGTAGCGACAAAAAGTGAATGAAAGAAAGAAGGTTAAAAAATGGGACTACTGACATTTAAAGGCGGCCTCCATCCTTATGACGGTAAGGAACTGAGTAAGGATAAGCCGATACTGGAGTACCTTCCAAAGGGAGAGATGGTCTATCCTGTAAGCCAGCATATCGGTGCTCCTGCAGCTCCTTGTGTGGCTAAGGGCGACAGGGTGCTGGTCGGCCAGAGAATCGCGGAAGCCGCAGGCTTTGTTTCTGCAAACATCCACAGTTCTGTTTCCGGAACAGTGAAGGCCATAGAGCCTCGTGTGACAGTTTCCGGGGCGAAGGTGAACTGTATCGTTGTGGAAAATGACGGAGAGTATGAGCAGGTTCCGTTCACTCCGATCGGGGAACGGACGCCGGAAGCCATCATACAGGCGGTAAAAGACGCTGGTATCGTGGGCCTGGGCGGCGCGGGATTTCCTACGCATGTGAAGGTTTCTCCGAAGGAGCCGGACAAGATTGATACCATCATCATAAACGGTGCGGAATGTGAACCGTATATTACAGCGGATTATCGCTGCATGATGGAGATTCCGGAACAGATTTTTTCCGGATTGAATCTGATTTTGTCTCTTTTTCCAAAAGCGAAGGGTGTCATTGGAATAGAAGATAACAAACCGGAAGCTATCGCAAAGATGAAAGAATTATGCCGGGGAGAATCCCGTATTGAGGTTGCAGAGCTCAAGACCAAATATCCGCAGGGAGCAGAACGTTCTCTTATCTATGCGGTGACGGGACGCTCGGTCAATTCCAGTATGCTGCCGGCAGATGCCGGGTGTATTGTGGATAACGTGGCTACTGCCATTGCTATACATGAAGCAGTGACCATGGGCAAACCGCTGTATGAGAGAGTGGTGACAGTGACCGGAGACGCAGTGAACAGTCCGGGCAACTTTAAAGTAAAGGTCGGGACCAACGCGGCAGAGTTAGTGGAAGCGGCCGGCGGATTTAAAAATCAACCGGAAAAGGTCATCTCCGGAGGACCGATGATGGGAATGGCTCTGGGCACTCTCGATGTGCCATGCGGCAAAACATTTTCCTCGCTGTTATGTTTCACCAGAGACGAAGTGGCTGCCTGTGAACCGGGCAACTGTATCCGCTGCGGGCGCTGCGTGGAAGTCTGTCCTGCGGGATTGATGCCGACGAAGCTGTCTGAAGTGGCAGATCACGGTGATTTTGAGTTGTTTGATAAATTAAACGGATGCGAATGTGTGGAATGCGGATGCTGTTCCTACGTTTGTCCTGCCAAGAGAAGATTAACCCAGTCCATGAAGACCGGACGCCGGGAGGCGCTGGCTTTAAGACGGAAGAAAGCATAGCATAAGGAGAGGTGAAAAATGAACGAACAATTATATAACGTGTCAGCCAATCCTCATGTAAGGGATAAGGCTTCTACACAGAGCATTATGCGCGATGTACTGATTGCGCTGCTTCCGGCCACCGTGTTTGGCTTCTGGAATTTCGGCGTAAAAGCGATTATCAATACTGTCATCTGTATTCTTACCTGTGTGGTCAGTGAATATGTGTGGCAGCGTTTCATGCATAAAAAAATAACCATCAATGATTTGAGCGCGGCTGTGACCGGACTTCTTCTGGCACTGAACCTGCCGCCGGAGGTTCCGTTCTGGATTCCGGTGATCGGCGGCGTGTTTGCCATCATTGTTGTAAAACAGGTATTTGGCGGTCTGGGACAGAACTTCATGAACCCGGCGCTGGGCGCCCGCTGTTTCCTGCTCATTTCCTTTGCGGGAATCATGACAGACTTCTCCTATAACGGTTTTGGCGGCAGTTTCGATGCTGCAACCTCCGCCACTCCTCTGGCGGCATTAAAAGCGGGAGAAGCGGTTAATATTCAGGATATGTTTCTGGGACTGACTGCGGGAACCATTGGCGAGACTTCCGCCCTGCTGCTGATCATCGGCGGCGTGTATCTGATCGCACGCAGAGTCATCAGCTGGAAGATACCGGTGTGCTATATCGTGACTCTCGGAATCTTTGTGCTGCTGTTCGGCGGACATGGATTTGATATGACATATCTTGCGGGGCATCTCTTCGGAGGTGGTCTGATGCTTGGTGCATTTTTCATGGCGACCGATTACGTTACTTCTCCGATCACATCAAACGGAAAGATTGTATTCGGTATCCTGCTGGGTATTTTTACAGGAATCTTTCGTCTCTTCGGGGCCTCTGCAGAGGGAGTATCTTATGCGATCATCTTCTGCAATCTGCTGGTGCCTCTGATCGAGAGATTTACTACTCCTGCCGCATTTGGAAAAGGAGGTAAGAAATAATGAATGCATTGATTAAAGATTGTATCAAACTGGTGACCATCACGGTGATTGCCGGCGCGGCTCTGGGCGCAGTCTACGGTATCACAAAGGCGCCGATCGCAGCCCAGGAAGAAAAGGCGCAGATGGAAGCTTACGCGGCTGTCTTTCCGGAGGCTGCCGATTTCACGGAAGTAGAAGGCTTTTCTCAGGAAGCGGCTGCAGAAGTACTGGCGTCCGGTGAGAATCCCATTGCCGGTCATGACGATGATGAAATCACTTCCGTGGTAGAAGCAGTTGACGCTTCCGGAGAGAGTCTTGGATATATATTCAATGTGACTACGGCGGAAGGATATGGCGGAGACATTTCCCTCACTGTCGGAATTCAGGCAGACGGAACGGTCAACGGTTATTCCATCCTTTCCATCAACGAGACCGCCGGCCTTGGTATGAACGCCCAAAATGAAGAGTGGGCAAGCCAGTTTGCAGATAAAAATGTAGATGCGTTTACAGTAGTGAAAGACGGATCCGGCGCCAACGATGACGCCAAGATCGACGCCATTTCCGGTGCGACCATCACCAGTGAGGCTGTGGCCGGCGCCATGAACAGCTGTATCATCTATTTCCATACATTAGAAGGGGGGAACTAAAGATGAAAAACAATCCTGTCGAAAGACTTGTTAATGGTATCATCAAAGAAAATCCGACTCTTGTGCTCACCCTTGGTATGTGTCCGACTCTGGCGGTGACTACATCCGCCATCAACGGTATCGGTATGGGACTGTCCACAACAGCCGTGCTGATGTTTTCCAACCTGGTGATTTCACTTCTCAGAAATTTTATTCCGGAGAGAGTCCGGATTCCGGGATATATTGTTGTTATTGCATCGCTGGTTACCATCGTGCAGTTCCTTCTGCAGGCGTACGTGCCGTCCGTCAATGATTCTCTCGGTGTGTACATTCCGCTGATCGTGGTTAACTGTATCATCCTTGGCCGTGCAGAAGCTTATGCCGGAAAGAATGGTCCGGTAAATTCTTTCTTCGATGGTCTTGGTATGGGACTTGGATTTACCCTTTCCCTGACAATTCTCGGTGCGTTCCGTGAGCTTCTCGGAGCAGGAACCATTTTTGGTCTTACCGTATTGTCTGAGTCGTTCTATACACCGATCACCATTTTTATTCTGGCTCCCGGCGCGTTCTTTGTACTTTCATGCCTGGTTGCCATCCAGAATAAGATCAAGAACCGCAAACCGAAGGAACCTGGTCAGCCGAAGACATCAGGCGGCTGCGGAGACTGCTCTCAGTGTACCAACAGTGCCTGTGGAAGCCGCAGCTTCTTCGATATGACCGTTGACCAGAAGAAGGATAACGAATAGGAGGGAAAAAGAGCATGGAAACTTTGTTATTGATCATTATCAGTTCCGCCATTGTAAATAACGTTGTCCTCAGTCAGTTCTTAGGTTTATGTCCGTTCCTCGGCGTGTCCAAAAAGGTGGATACGGCTCTGGGCATGGGCGTTGCCGTTATCTTCGTTATTACAATATCGGCATTCATAACATCGCTGATTTATAAATTTATTCTTGTAACCTTAGGGCTTGAGTATCTGCAGACGATCGTGTTTATCCTTGTCATCGCTGCTCTGGTACAGTTCGTGGAGATGTTCCTGAAGAAATCTGTGCCGTCTCTTTATGAGGCGCTGGGCGTATATCTTCCGCTGATCACCACCAACTGCGCGGTACTCGGCGTTGCCTTAAATTCTGTAACCTATGGTTATAACATTCTGGAATCCACAATATATGGTTTTGGTATTTCTTTTGGTTTTACTATCTCCATCGTTATTCTTGCGGGTATCCGGGAAAAAATGGAATACAATGAGATATCTGCTTCATGGAAAGGCATGCCGATCGTTCTTGTGACGGCAGGGCTCATGTCCATTGCCTTTTTCGGATTTTCAGGTATTATTTAACAGGAGGGAAAAAAGATGAGTGTAACTGGAATTATTCTTGCGGCAGCTGTTGTCGGAGGAACAGGTCTTGTGATTTCCATTCTTCTTGGCATTGCCTCCGAGAAGTTTAAAGTACCTGTGGATGAAAAGGAAATCGCAGTAAGAGAATGTCTGCCGGGCAACAACTGCGGCGGCTGTGGTTTTGCCGGCTGTGACGCTTTGGCTAAGGCTATCGCTCAGGGCGAGGCGGCAGTAGGAGCCTGTCCGGTTGGCGGTCCGGCCGTGGCGGCAAAGATTGGAGAGATCATGGGCGTGGAAGCCGGTGATATGGAAAAAAAGGTTGCTTTTGTTAAATGTGCGGGAACCTGCGAGAAGGCTTCCTCCAAATATAAATATTTTGGCAATGAGGACTGTGTTTCAGCTGTCAGCGTGCCTGGCGGCGGCCCGAAGGCCTGCGAGTATGGCTGTACCGGATTCGGCAGCTGCGTGAAAGTCTGCGATTTTGATGCGATCCACATTGTAAACGGTATTGCTTTGGTGGACAAAGAAAAATGCGTGGCCTGCGGAAAATGTGTGGAGACCTGTCCGAAATCCTTAATTGAACTGGTGCCGTACAGCGCGCAGCATAAGGTGGCATGTAACTCCAAAGCTTTCGGCAAGGCAGTGAAAGAAGTCTGCTCCGCCGGATGTATCGGCTGTAAGCTCTGTGTGAAGAACTGTGAATACGACGCCATCACCGTGGAGAATAATATTGCCCATATCGATTACAGCAAATGTACCGGCTGCGGCAAGTGCGCCGAGAAATGTCCGGCGAAAGTAATTCTGTAATCTTTACAATTTTATAACGTTTTGTAACAGGATTCATAAAATAGGCTGTTTCCCTTAATAAAAACGCAAGGGAAACAGTCTTTTTTTTTCATACTTTGGGTGTATTATGTATAAAGAAATATAAGAGAAGATGGATGGAGAAAACAATGGCATATTCAAAATTCCGCGGTACATACCGCAGTGCAAATCATAAAAACAGAATTCATTATTATATATTTGAACCGGAAACCGATCTCAGGGCGATCCTGCAGATTACCCACGGATGGAAAGATTACATAGAAAGAAATGAAGAATTGATTCAGTTTTTCACAGATCATGGCGTTATGGTATGTGGCTGTGACTTTATCGGTCACGGCAGATCTTCCAGAGAGGAGGATCTGGGGCAGCTGGAGGAAGAGGACGGCTGGTCCTGTCTTGTGAAAGATGTGAAGAGGCTGGCTTCCTATATCCGGAGAGAGTATCCGGGCGTTCCGTTTTTCCTGTACGGACATGGCATGGGCTCTCTGGTAACGAGGCTCTGCTGCCTCCACGAGTCCCACTGGGACGGAGTCATTCTCTCGGGCACCAGCAGCCGCCAGAAATATTGCCGGCGCGCTATTCTGTTTACGGCAGTGATGCGGCGCTTTAAAGGTCTCAATCACCGGAGCCGTTTGGTGGAAAATATGATATACCGGCGGTTGAACAGGAAGTACCGTGGTGAGAGAGATTACCTTTCCTGGTTCAGTGCCGATGAAGATGTCAGGGAACGCTATGGCGCTGACAAACGTTCCCAGTTTCAATTTACTTTAAGTGCCTACGAAAATATTTTTAAGATGCTGGAACTGGTTTCCACAAAAAAATGGTATCATTCGATTGATAGAGAGCTGCCGATACTTCTGGTCAGCGGAAAGGATGATCCCATCGGTAACTTTGGAAAGGGCATCGAAGAGATATATGGCAGGCTTTCCGGAGAAGGATGCTGTATAGAAATGAAACTGTATGACGGCATCCGCCATGAGCTGCAGGGAGATCCTGACAGAGAGATCATTTTTAACGATATGCTCAACTGGATGAAAAATTATGCGGAGGAACCAATCAGCATGAATGGAATATACTGAAAAAAAGAGTCTTTTTTATGCATGTTCGATTTTGGGAACTTGGAAACCGGGAAGTGATCAACTGCAAAGACGGAAGAAGACTGGGATGCGTGGGAGATATTGAGATCGATCTTGGAAATGGATGTATTACCTGTCTTTTCGTTCCCGTGGGAAGCAAATACTGCGGCTGTATGGGAAAAAAAGGGGAATACAGGATTCCCTATGGATGTGTCGTCAAAATTGGCGTGGATATTATCCTGGTTGATATTGATGAAAAGAAATGTTTTGTGAAGGGGTGAATGTCTGTTATCCGGTTTACCAGCAAGAAAACAGGCCGGCAGAAACACGTTATGTCTCTGCCGGCCGTCATTTTAGTATCTTTTTTACAATGTGATGAGTTGTCAGCGGATCCGCTCTACGATCTGATCGTACAGATCGAGAACGCAGTGTTCATTTTTATCAAAATGAACACAGTTTAAGCAGCTCGGTGTTTTGCAGTCGCAGCTGGAGTTTTTGGCTGCGTATTCACTGGAAACCGGATCATATTTGCTGCAGGCTTCCGCCACTTCCTGATAAGTCTGTTTTGAACTTTTCATAATACATTTCCTCCTGTATCGCTAAAAAGATTTTCCCCATGCTAAAATGACTGCTTTAGCTGCGTTGCCGTTTTCGCCGCATGGGGCTCAGGAAGTAGTATGTGAAAAAAGAAAAATATTATGCAGGATTCAGGGTGTTGCATAAAAAAATTATGGGGATGCGCCATTCCGAAAGCCGGCGTCCCGGATAAGCTGTTATTCCGGATACACCAGATTTTGTTCAGTCGGGTTCTCCAGCGCCTCGGCCAGATATTTTCTGGCAAGGAATCTTGCCATCGGCAGATTCTGGTCCAGATAATTACCGCAGTCTTTTGGAGCTGCGCCCGGAATCTCACCGTCGTATTCCGCGATGAAACGGAAGGTATCGCGGACCAGGCTTACCACGTCTTTGGATTCGTAATCGCCGGCAAGGATCAGGTAACAGCCGGTGCGGCATCCCATCGGTCCGAAATAGATGATTTTTTCTTTCCAGTCCGGCTCGTTGCGCAGATAGGTGGCGGCCAGATGTTCGATGGTGTGAAGCTCGGCAGTGTTCATTACCGGTTCGCGGTTCGGCGCGCACATGCGCAGATCAAAGGTGGTGAGAACTTCTTTTCCCACATAATCTTTTCTGGATACGTAGACGCCCGGAATCAGATCCAGGTGATTTACAGTAAAACTTGCAATCTTTTCCATGGTAGTCTCCTTCATTTATAAAATAATAAAATTGTAAGATAATAATGCCGCAGGTGTGCCGGCCAGACTCTTATGTCAGTCTGGCGGATTTACAAACGGTATGATACCAATATCATGTACATGATATATAATTTTTTAAAAAAGGTCAACTGTGAAATCCGCGCCGCATATCGGAAAAATGTGCGTCCGGCGGACGGAAAAACGGCGGTATAAAAAGAAAAGAAACAGTATGCTGGTAGTAAAATGTCCAAAAAAAACTGGAATTATCCGCATTTTTCGTCAATATTCCCTTTTTTTGTGAAAAAGGAAAAACCGGGTTGAAAGAGCGGCAAAAAATGTTATCATGAATAGGAGAAACTATGCCCGGATTTGCTGTCACGGAGAAAAAGAATTTTATGGGCGGCAGGTTTTGAAAATGGATGTTTCTATAGATTTTGGAGGTAAGTATGAATCAGGTAAGAAGAGTGTATGTGGAAAAGAAACCGGATTACGCGGTGAAGGCAAAAGAACTGGCAGAAGAACTGCAGTCCTATCTGTTTCTGAAAGATATTCAGGGAGTCAGAGTACTGATCCGCTATGATGTGGAGAACGTTTCCGAGGAGACCTATCAGAAGGCGAAGGGAACCGTTTTCTCTGAACCGCCGGTAGATTATATATATGAGGAAAGTTTTCCGATGGACGAAGGTGACCGCGTATTCAGTGTGGAATATCTTCCGGGACAGTTTGACCAGAGAGCGGATTCTGCGGTACAGTGTCTGCAGTTATTGAATGAAAAGGAAGAGCCGATCATCCGTTCCGCCACCACTTACGTGCTGTCCGGAGCGATCACAGACGAAGAATTCGACAAGATCAAAGAATACTGCATCAATCCGGTGGATTCCAGAGAGACCGATGAGACAAAACCGGAGACTTTGGTGATGGAGTACGAGGAGCCGGCAGATGTTTCGGTTTTTGACGGATTTCAGGATATGCCTGAGGGAGAATTAAAAGATCTTTATGATTCTCTTGGGCTTGCCATGACATTTAAGGATTTCCTGCACATTCAGAATTACTACCGCGGCGAAGAACACCGCGATCCGACCATGACGGAGATCCGCGTACTGGATACCTATTGGTCTGACCACTGCCGTCACACTACATTTTCTACGGAATTAAAGGATATTACTTTCGAGGATGGCGCCTACAAGGAGCTGTTTGAGAATACATTTGAAGAATACAAGAAGGATCGTGCCGATGTCTACGGAGACAGAAAGGATAAGTTTATCTGTCTGATGGATCTGGCTGTCATGGGCATGAAGAAGCTGAAAAAAGACGGCATCCTTGACAATATGGAAGAGAGTGACGAGATTAATGCCTGTTCTATCGTCGTTCCTGTGGAGTTCGAGGATAAGACCGAGGAATGGCTGATCAGCTTTAAAAATGAGACGCACAATCATCCGACAGAGATCGAGCCGTTTGGTGGAGCTGCCACCTGTCTGGGCGGCGCCATCCGTGACCCGCTGTCGGGACGTTCCTATGTATATCAGGCTATGCGTGTGACCGGCTGTGCAGATCCAACCGTGCCGATGTCTGAGACATTGAAGGGCAAGCTGCCGCAGAGAAAGCTGACGGTGGGTGCAGCTCAGGGTTACAGCTCTTACGGCAACCAGATCGGTCTTGCTACCGGTCTTGTGGATGAGATTTATCATCCGGGTTACGTGGCAAAACGTATGGAGATCGGAGCGGTCATGGGAGCGGCTCCTAGAAAGAATGTGATCCGTGAGACTTCCGATCCGGGCGACATCATCGTGCTGCTGGGCGGACGCACCGGACGGGATGGCTGCGGCGGAGCCACCGGTTCTTCCAAAGCACATACCACTTCTTCCATTGATACCTGCGGCGCGGAGGTGCAGAAAGGTAACCCGCCGACTGAGAGAAAGATTCAGAGATTATTCCGCAGAGAGGAAGTCAGCCGTCTCATTAAGAAATGTAATGACTTCGGTGCAGGCGGCGTGTCCGTTGCCATCGGCGAACTGGCGGACGGTCTGCAGATCGACCTGGATAAAGTTCCGAAGAAATATGCCGGTCTGGACGGCACAGAGCTTGCCATCTCCGAATCTCAGGAGCGTATGGCTGTAGTTCTTTCTCCGGCAGATGTGGAACAGTTCCTGGCTTATGCGGCAGAGGAGAACCTGGAAGCTGTTGCCGTGGCAGAGGTGACAGAAGAGAAACGTCTGGTGATGAACTGGAGAGGAAAAGAGATCGTCAACCTGTCCAGAGCATTCCTTGATACCAACGGCGCTCATCAGGAGACCAATGTTGTTGTGGAGATGCCGGATAGAGAAGAGTATTACTACGAGAAGCAGGAGCCAATCACAGATGTGAAGAAGACATGGCTTGATACATTGTCTGATCTGAATGTCTGCTCCAAAAAAGGTCTGGTGGAGATGTTTGACAGCTCCATCGGCGCAGCCACAGTCCTGATGCCGTACGGCGGAAAGACTCAGACCACACCGATCCAGACCATGGTGGCGAAGCTTCCGGTGATGGAAGGCAAAACAGACCTGACAACCATGATGTCCTACGGATTTGATCCGTATCTGTCCAGCTGGAGCCCGTACCACGGCGCTGTCTATGCAGTGCTTGAGTCCGTGGCCAAGATCGTGGCTGCCGGCGGCGACTACAGAAAGATCCGCCTGACATTCCAGGAATACTTTGAGCGGCTGGGAGAAGACCCGCACCGCTGGGGTAAACCGTTTGCGGCTCTGCTGGGTGCTTATGACGCGCAGAAAGGTTTTGGCATCCCGTCCATCGGAGGAAAAGACAGTATGTCCGGTTCCTTTGAGGATATCGACGTGCCTCCGACTCTGGTGTCTTTTGCCGTTGACTATACAAAGGCTTCTCATATCGTATCTCCGGAGCTTAAAAAACCGGGCAACAGCCTTCTTCTCGTGGAGATTCCGTTTGACGAGTTCGGTATTCCGGATTATGTGAAGGCAGGAGAGCTGTATGACAGAATTCATATGCTCACCAGAAAAGGCGTGATCATTTCCGCTTACGCCATGGGACCGGGAGGACTCATCGAGGCAATCAGCAAGATGAGCTTTGGAAACCGCTACGGCGTGAAGATTGTAGACGATCTTCCACTGGAAGAATTAAATAAAAAACGTTACGGCTCCATTCTTCTGGAGCTTGAGACCTCCCACATCGCTGATATGGGCAGCGACTACTGCACGTATATCGGACAGGTAAATGAAGATGAGTGTATTACGATCCGCGACGTGGAGATTTCATTTGACGAGATGCTTGAGGCGTGGGAGACTCCGCTGGAGTCCGTATTCCCTACGAAGACAAAGGCCGGCACAAGGAATATGTCTCAGCCGCTGTACAGCAGCCGGGAGTTCTTCTTCTGCAAAAATAAGGTTGCCGTGCCGAAGGTATTCATCCCGGTCTTCCCGGGAACAAACTGTGAGTATGACTCTGAGAAGGCGTTTCGCCGGGCAGGAGCTGATGTGGAGACTATCGTATTCCGCAATCAGTCAGAATCTGATATTCTGGAGTCTGTGGATGCATTCGAGAAAGCCATCTCCCAGGCGCAGATCATCATGTTCCCTGGCGGGTTCAGCGCCGGTGACGAGCCGGAAGGTTCCGCGAAGTTCATCGCCTCCGTCTTCCGCAACGAGAAGATTAAAGAAGCGGTTATGAAGCTTCTGCAGGAGAGAGACGGTCTTGCGCTGGGTATCTGTAACGGATTCCAGGCACTGATCAAGCTGGGACTGCTTCCTTACGGCGAGATCGTGCCGCAGACAGATGATTCTCCGACACTGACAACCAACGAGATCGGACGTCATGTGTCCACCATGGTTTACAATAAGGTGATCACCAACAAGTCCCCATGGCTCAAAGGCGCAGTCATCGATGAAGTGTATGCGGTGCCGGTATCCCACGGAGAGGGACGTTTCGTTGCCAGCGATGAGTGGATCGAGAAATTATTTAAGAACGGTCAGGTGGCAACCCAGTATGTCAACATGCAGGGTACTCCGACCATGGATATCAAGTACAATCCGAACGGTTCTTACTACGCCATCGAGGGCATCATCAGCCCGGACGGCCGTGTCCTTGGTAAGATGGGACACTCCGAGCGTATGGGAGAATACGTGGCAAAGAACATCTATGTGAAACAGAATATGAAGCTGTTTGAGAGCGGAGTAAAATACTTCAAATAACAGATACAGAAGAGGAAATACCAATGCTGACGGCAGGCGCACAGGTGCGTGTGCCGCCGGAAAAGAGAGGTGTTTCCTCTCTTTTTTTGTCAAAGGAAATTCCGCTGGAATTTCTATGATAAATTCCTGTAATATAAAAGTTCTCCAGGCAGAACTCATATTGCTAAAAATAAAACCTTGACTGATATACCGGTATATCGTATAATGAATGCATAGTTCTGAAAGAAAAATGCAGAAATTATTTGGTAATACTGCTCAAAAAAGGGAGGAGTGATAGTGATGAGTAAGGTAGGGTTCATCGGACTTGGCATTATGGGCAGGCCCATGGCGAAGAATCTTCTGAAGGGCGGCGTGGAACTTCTGGTCTGCGATCTCAATGAGGAAGCAGTGAAGGAAGTTGTGGACGCCGGTGCAGAAGCGGGCAGTTACGCTCAGATCGGCGGACAGTGTGAGATCATTTTTTTGATTCTGCCAAATGGCGATATTTCCAAGGAGGTGCTGTTTGGACAGGATGGAGTGGCTTCTGCTCTTGCGCCGGGAAAGGTAGTCTGCGATATGAGCTCTGTGACGCCGGTGGAATCAAAAGAATGTTTTGAACGTCTGGCAGAGCAGGGAGTTGGATTTGTGGATGCTCCGGTATCCGGCGGCGAGCCGGGAGCAGTGGGCGGCACGCTGGCGTTCATGGCGGGAGGAAGGCAGGAAGATTTCGACGTGCTGATGCCGTACTTTAATATTATGGGCTCCTCAGCCGTGCTGATCGGAGACAGCGGCAGCGGTTCCGTGACGAAGCTTGCCAATCAGATCATTGTCAATAATACCATTGCCATCGTTTCTGAGGCCTTTGTGCTGGCGACGAAGGCGGGAGCGGATCCGGTGAAGGTGTATGAGGCCATCCGGGGCGGCCTGGCGGGAAGCGCCGTTCTTGACGCGAAGGTTCCGATGATGGTGGAGAGAAATTTTGTGCCTGGCGGCAAAATATCCATCAATCATAAGGATATCAAAAATGTGGTGAATACTGCCCATGCCCTCGATGTACCGATTCCATATTCCGCACAGCTTTATGAGATTCTGCAGACACTGAAGATACACGGACATATGAATGATGACCATGCAGGCATCGTTCAGTATTTCGAGGCTCTGGCAGACGTGCAGGTGAAAAAGGCGGAGGATTGATATGGCATTAAAAGCAGATATTTTATCATCATATCCACCGGTTAATGAGAAGGCGGTGGATGAGCTGCTGGCAAAAGAGATTGCTGGCAGCAATAAAAAGATCGTAGTTCTGGACGACGACCCGACGGGAGTGCAGACGGTCCATGATATTTCGGTCTATACGAACTGGTCTGAAGACAGCATAAGAAAGGGCTTTGCCGAGGAAAACAAACTGTTTTACATATTGACCAATTCGCGGGGATTCACTGCGGCGCAGACGGAAATAGCGCACCGGGAGATCGCGAAGGCGGTGGATGCGGTCTCTAAAGAGACGGGGAAAGAGTACATTTTCATCAGCCGCAGCGATTCCACACTGCGGGGACATTATCCGCTGGAGACTATTATCCTCAAGGAAGAATACGAAAAAAACACGGGAAATAAGATAGACGGAGAGATTCTCTGTCCATTCTTTAAGGAAGGCGGGCGCTATACCATCGACGATGTGCATTATGTGCGGTACGGAGATACGCTTGTTCCTGCGGCGGAGACAGAGTTTGCAAAAGACAAAACCTTTGGTTACACGGTGTCTGATCTGAAGGAATATGTGGAGGAAAAGACCGGTGGCGTATATAAGAAGGAGAATGTTACCGCCATTTCGCTCAAAGATATCCGGGCTCTCGCCTTCGATAAGATAGAGGAGCAGCTCATGGCGGTGGAGGATTTCAACAAGATTGTGGTCAACGCCATTGATTACGTGGATGTAAAGATTTTCTGTGTGGCGCTGTACCGGGCCATGGCAAAAGGAAAGACTTTCATGTTCCGGACGGCGGCAGCCATCGTCAAGGTCATGGGAGGGGTGTCCGACCAGCCTCTGCTTACGAGAGAGCAGATGGTTGTGAAGGAGACCGACAACGGCGGCGTCATTGTGATCGGTTCCCACACGGAAAAGACCACGAGACAGATGGAGATGTTAAAAGAGATTCCGGACATTGCCTTTGTGGAGCTTAACGCCAGGCTGGTGAGAGACGAGGCGGCTTTTGCCAGAGAGGTGGAGCGATGTCTGGCTCTGGAAGAGGAGTACATTTCTTCCGGCAGGACCGTGTGCGTATACACTACCAGGACGCTGATAACCGCAGATACCGGAGATAAAGAAGACGACCTGCGGCTGGCAGTTCGCATCTCTGACGCCGTGCAGTCTCTGGTGGGCCGTCTGTCTATCGTGCCGAGCTTTGTTATCGCCAAGGGTGGTATCACGTCCTCGGATGTGGGAACGAAGGCGCTGGCTGTGCAGCGTGCCAATGTGCTCGGACAGATCAAACCAGGCATTCCGGTGTGGCAGACCGGCGATGAGAGCAAGTTCCCGCAGACGCCGTATGTCATCTTTCCGGGCAACGTGGGAGAGGATAGTACATTGAAAGAAGCGGCGGAGATTCTGATAAGGAAGTAAATGTGCTGCCGGCGGCAGAACCGCAGAAAAGGGACTGGAAGATGAGTCTGCCGGCTGCATAATAAAATACACAAGTCAAATATCGAACGATTGAGAAGGAGGTTTTTGTTATGTTTATGTTTTTATCACATCCACTGGATCCGGAGGGTTACGCGTGGCCGGGTGAGCCTGTTGTCAAAGTAAAACAGTGTACGGATGTTTCCGATGACTGTCCGTTCTGCAGCTTCATATCCGAAGTGCCGAATCACTGCGGCACACATATGGATGCTCCGAGACATTTTGTGAAGGACGGTCTCAGCATCAACGAGCTGCCGATTGAGTATTTCTGCCATACGGAGGTGGCGCTGCTGGAGATTCCGAAGGGACCGGCAGAAGGTATCTATAAAGAAGATCTGGAGCCATTTGCAGATACTTTATCCAAAGTATCTTTTGCGCTGATCCGCACCGGCATGGAGAAATACCGCGATACCAATCAGAACATTTACCAGAACGAAGGCGTTTACATTGCGCCGAGCGCCGGCGATTATCTGACAGAGGAATTCCCGAACCTGAAAGGCGTCGGCATGGATTTCCTGGCCATCGGTTCCGCTTCTTCCAAATGCCCGGAAGGCGAGCTGCCGCCGGATTGTCACAGACATATGCTTGGTTACTATACAGGCAAGTTTGTGACCGGCGTGGAGGATATGCATTTATCCGAGATTCCGAAAGGAGCAAAGATCACAAGATTCTTTAACGCTCCGCTTCGCATCAAGGGGCTGGATTCCAGTCAGGTAGTCTGCATTGCAGAGATTGAAGATTGATCATCAAAAAAAGAATAAAAAAACAGCGGTTCGCATAGCGGCCGCTGTTTTTTTAGGATTCCAGAAGTTTGAGATTGATATTCTGAGCGGTGGTCAGGTGGTGCTCCACCATATTTTCCAGACCGTTCATATCATGTTCCCGGAGCATCCGGAGAAATGCTTCATGTTCTGTGATAGTTTCTTCCATACGTCCCTCTCTGGAGAAGGAGGTGACATTCAGCCAGAAGATCCGGTACATAAACCGGCGGTAAATTTCCAGCATGGATTCATTGCCCACGTATTGGACAAGACTGCGGTGAAATTCATAATCTTTTCTGCCGAAATCTTCAGTTGAGCAGGTGGTTTCAGCAATCTCCTTCTGGCTGTCAACTTTGGAAAAGAGCTTTTTATAATACTGTTGTCCCCGGTCCGTGTGAAGGTTTTGGGAAAGCTGTTTGAAACAGTAGACTTCGATGGCGTTTCGGATCTGATAAGTTTCGATAATGTCTTCCCTTGTCATTTTGTGGAGAATAAATCCTTTGCTGGGAAGAATGTCAAGATAACGTTCCTGTTCAAGACGCAGCACGGCGTCCCGGAAAGGCGTCCGGGAAAATCCTGATTCTTTTGCCAGCTGATTTAGAGAATATATGGTATCAGGCTGAAGTTCTCCTTTTTTGATGTGTTCAATGAGATAATCGTATGCCTGTGTTTGTAATAATTGTGTTTCTTTCATGGCAGTACCTCGAATTATTTTTTAATATCAGATTATTTGTCAGATTGCTTGTCCGGAATATTTTATAATGATTGTATGATAAAATGAAATCTCCGGGTTGTCAATGAAGAGAACAATGAGAACCGGAATAAAATAAAAAGGGATATAATAGAAAAAAAGTCTGGTATTCTTCTGCGCGGTGTGATAAAATAAGCAAGATTAGGCAATAGTAATAATAATATAGCAGACAAACAATGGGAAGTGCGTGACCGGGACTTCTGAAAAGCACATTGGTGAACAGTGTATTTTTCAGTTGTTTCGGAGCCTTCCCAATGATGCGTGGATACGGGCAGTGTTTTTTAACCTTCCCGTATTATGTTTGTCATAATGGATTTAGGAGGTATCAGAATGATAAAACAGTTTTCCATGGAACTGGCAGGAAGAACTCTGTCGGTCGAGATCGGAAGAGTTGCCGCTCAGGCCAACGGCGCGGCATTTATGCATTACGGAGATACGGTGGTACTGTCTACGGCCACTGCATCCGATAAGCCGAGAGAAGGAATTGATTTCTTCCCTCTGAGCGTGGAGTTTGAGGAGAAAATGTACTCTGTCGGAAAGATTCCGGGAGGATTTAATAAGAGAGAAGGAAAGGCGTCCGAGCATGCTGTGCTCACATCCCGTGTCATTGACCGTCCGATGCGTCCGCTTTTCCCGAAGGATTACAGAAATGACGTAACTTTAAATAACCTGGTGATGTCTGTGGATCCGGACTGTTCACCGGAGGTGACAGCGATGCTCGGTTCTTCCATTGCCACCTGTATTTCCGACATCCCGTTTGACGGACCGATCGCAGCCACACAGATGGGACTCATTGATGGAGAGTTCATCGTGAACCCGACAGCGGATCAGCAGCAGGTATCCGACCTGGCGCTGACCGTTGCATCCACCGCAGAGAAGGTTATCATGATCGAGGCGGGCGCCAACGAGGTGCCGGAGGATGTGATGATCGACGCTATTTTTAAGGCCCATGAGGTCAACAAAGAGATCATCGCATTTATTCAGAAGATCGTTGATGAGTGCGGTAAAGAGAAACATGACTATGAGCATGTGGACACACCGGAAGAACTGTGGAACGACATGGTGGAGTTCATTACACCGGAAGCCATGGAAGAAGCGGTATTTACCGATGTGAAGCAGGTGCGTGAAGAAAACATCCGCCAGATTGAGGAGAAACTGGAAGAAAGATATGCGGAAGAGCATGAAGACTGGCTGCCGCTGATCGGCGACGCTGTGTACAAGTTCCAGAAAAAGACTGTCCGCAAGATGATCTTAAAAGATCACAAACGTCCGGACGGCAGAGCGATCGACGAGATCCGCCCGCTGTCCGCAGAGATCGACATTCTGCCTAGAGTACACGGTTCCGGTATGTTCAAGAGAGGACAGACACAGATCATGACGATCACGACACTGGCGCCGTTATCCGAAGTACAGAAGGTGGATGGCATAGATGTAAATGTAACATCCAAGAGATATATGCATCATTATAATTTCCCTAGCTATTCTGTGGGCGAGACCAAGCCGAGCCGAGGACCGGGACGCCGGGAGATCGGACATGGCGCTCTGGCAGAGCGGGCGCTGGTACCGGTGCTGCCAAGCGAGGATGAGTTCCCGTACGCAATCCGTACCGTATCCGAGACACTGGAATCCAACGGTTCCACTTCACAGGCCAGCGTGTGTGCTTCCACCCTGTCTCTGATGGCAGCTGGTGTTCCGATTAAGAAACCGGTAGCTGGTATCTCCACAGGTCTTGTGACCGGAGATACTGATGACGATTATCTGATCCTTACAGATATTCAGGGGCTGGAAGACTTCTTTGGAGACATGGATTTCAAGGTTGCCGGAACTCATGATGGTATCACTGCCATCCAGATGGATATCAAGATTCACGGCCTGACGCCGGATATCATCAAAGGAGCCATCACAAAGGCAAAGGCTGCAAGAGAGTACATTCTTACTGAGGTTATGGAGCCGGTAATCGCCGAGCCAAGACCGGAGGTTGGTAAATACGCGCCTAAGATTCAGCAGATGCATGTGGAGCCGGATAAGATCAGCGAGATCATCGGCAAACAGGGCAAGACTATCAACGGCATCATTGATGAGACCGGCGTGAAGATTGATATCAACGATGACGGAAGAGTGGATATCTGCGGCGTGGAACAGGATATGATTCATAAGGCTATGGAGCTGATTCGTCTTATTGTGGAGCCGGTAGAGGTCGGAGCTATCTATGAAGGCGAAGTTGTGAGAATCATGAATTTCGGTGCATTTGTACAGCTTGCTCCGAACAAAGACGGACTGATTCATATTTCCAAATTATCCAGAGACAGAGTAAATAAAGTAGAAGATGTGGTCAATATCGGTGACAAGGTGAGAGTAAAGGTTCTCGAGATCGACAAGATGGGCAGAATCAACCTGGCACTGAGAGAGAAATTAAGCTGATTGGTTCCTTTTCCCAGTGCAGTGCTTTTCCCGTTTTCAGGAACGCGCACTGCACTGACCGGGATACATAAGATACAGCCAGGGAGGAACATGTATGAAATGTCCATTTTGCGGTATGGATAACACCCGCGTGATTGATTCCAGACCTGCGGATGACAATGCGTCCATCCGGAGAAGAAGACAGTGTGATGAATGTGGGAAACGTTTTACCACATACGAAAAGGTAGAGATCATTCCTCTCACTGTCATAAAGAAGGACAGGAGCCGGGAGCCATATGACAGGAGCAAGATCATGGCCGGCGTTCTTCGTGCCTGCCACAAGCGGCCGATTCCTGTGGAGAAGATAGAAGAGACTGTCAATAAGATCGAGAATGACATTTTCAATCTGGAGTATAAGGAGATTGAAAGCAAGGTTATCGGCGAGATTGTCATGGAACGACTCAAATCACTGGAGCAGGTGGCATATGTTCGATTTGCATCGGTTTACAGGGAGTTCAAAGATGTTAATACATTTATGAATGAACTGAAAAAGATGCTGGATTCCAGCAGCGATGCCGGCGGACAGGGAGAGTCAGAAATAAAAGGCGTGTAAAGCATAAAACATTAAAAAACTTCGGTATGAGCAATACCGGAGTTTTTTTAGAATATAAAATGTAAAATAATGTAAAATGCACTTGAAAATGTAAAAATAATATGTTAAAATCTGGAAAAGTCAGGAGGTGAAACATGGTAGCAGAAGTTTTAAGCGGTATGGTACAGGGCGTACATGGAGAGATCATTACAGTACAGGCAGATGTTAGTGACGGTCTTCCGGTTTTTGGTCTGACCGGACATCTGTCTTCTGAAGTGAAGGAGGCAAAGGAACGAGTTCGCACTGCCCTGAAGAATACAGGCTGCCATCTTCCTCCCAGACGTGTCTCAGTGAATCTTGCGCCGGCAGATGTGAGAAAAAGCGGTACCTGCTATGATATAGCCATCGCCGTCGGCATTATGACAGCCATGGGACTGATACCGCAAAGTGCTGTCAGAGGAATTGTGTTTCTGGGCGAGCTGGCTCTTGACGGTATGCTGTCGCCTGTTACGGGTGTGCTCGCTATCCTGAGGACTGCGCAGGAAGCGGGATACCATACCTGTGTAGTTCCTCCGGCCAATGTGCAGGAGGCGTCTCTCCTGCCGGAGATGAGGGTTCTGGGTTTTGCCAATTTAAAAGAAGTGACCGCCTTTTTGAGGGGGACGGCAGAGGATGAATATTCCGAAAGAAGAATCGTAACCTGTGTTAAAGATGTGGGGAAAACAATAAGAGCGGCGGGATGTCCGGACGGAGGGGCCGGGTATCCTGATTTATCGGAGGTAAAAGGACAGCGTATGGCTAAGAGAGCGCTGGAGATTGCTGTGGCCGGATATCACAATCTGTTTCTGGACGGGCCGCCCGGAGCGGGCAAGTCCATGCTGGCGTCATGCACGCCGGGGATTATGCCGGGAATGACCAGAGAAGAGATGATAGACGCTACCATGGTATACAGTGTGAAAGGGTTGCTGCGGGAAGGTTTTTCTCTGGTGGAGAACAGACCTTTCCGGGCTCCGTCTTCTTCTGTCACCATGGCCGGAATGTTCGGAGGAGGAAAGAATCCGAGCCCCGGGGAAGTGACTCTGGCACATCATGGGGTATTATTCCTGGATGAGTTTCCGGAATTTAAAAGAGAATTAATTGAGATGTTCCGGGTAGTGCTGGAAGATCATCAGGTCAGACAGATCAGAAACGGTAAAACGGTGACATTTCCGGCGGATTTTATTTTTATTGCCGCGGCCAATCCCTGCCCGTGCGGATATTTTCCTGACCGAAGATACTGCCATTGCAGTCCGAGGGAGATCTTTCATTATCAGAATCGTCTGAGCGGGCCCATTCTGGATCGTCTGGATCTTTTTGTGCGCTGTGACAAAATGTCTTATGAGACGATGACGGAGGAGAAAGAAGGAGAAACTTCAGCGATGGTCCGGGAAAGAGTCCGGGAGGTATGGGGAATGCAAAAGGAACGTTTTAAATCAGGCGGAAGTAATTTTAACGGACGTATGACGCCGAAAGAAGTGAAAAAATACTGCGTGCTGGATGAAAATTCACGGAAGCTGATGAAAGAAGTATTTGACCGTCTGCGGCTGACCGGCCGCTCATACAACCGTATTCTCAAAGTGGGAAGAACAATCGCTGATATGGAAGGCTCCGCCCGGATCAGGGAAGAACATCTGCGGGAGGCGCTGATGTTCCGCCGGACTGCGCCTTTTGGGCAAGATCCGGATACGCCGTAGCATCGTAGAGCGTTCCGCACGGAGGTATTTTGCGGCAGAGTGATACCGCGGGACGCAGGGGCGCCAGGTGAGAATGGTCGGGGGGCAGATATGAGCGATAAAGAGACAGATTATAAAGTGGAAGAAAACAACGCGTTTTTCTGGTATTGGTTTGTGAACATATCCGGAGTAGGCAGTGTGTCCAGAAAGAAGCTGCTGGACCGCTTTATCCATCCGGCAGTCCTGTATCATGCGGGAAAAAGAGAGTACGAAGATATCCTGAGTCCAAAGCAGTGCGTATATTTACAAAACTCCCGCAATACATATAGGATAAATCAGTCGATGCAGAAGTTGGAGGCTTCCGGCGTGCGTTTTGTGCATTGGGAATCTCCGGAGTATCCCCGGAAGTTCAGGCAGCTGTTTGATCCTCCGTATGGCATATATGTCAAAGGAAGGCTTCCGGCAGAGGATATGCCGGTGCTTGGCATGGTGGGATCCCGGGCGGCGACTCCCTATGGTCTTCATATGGCGCAGAGCTTCGCGGAGTCATTGGCGCTGCAGGGCATCCAGATCGTCAGCGGTCTGGCAGCGGGAATTGATGCTGCAAGCCACAGAGGAGCACTTCGGGCCGGAGGATACACTCTTGGAATTCTGGGCGGAGGCATCGATAGTATGTATCCCCGGGAGAATTTTTCTTTATATATGCAAATGTATGAAAGAGGAGGTGTGCTGTCAGAATATAATCTCGGCGTTCCCAACAGTCCGGGATTGTTTCCGCTCAGGAATCGTCTGATCAGTGGAATCGCGGACGGAGTATTTGTGCTGGAGGCAGGAGAAAAAAGCGGTTCTTTTATCACCATAGACCAGGCGCTGGAACAAGGGAAAGAGGTGTTCGCAATGCCGGGGAGAGTTTCGGATCCGCTGAGCGCCGGATGCAACAGACTCATCGCGGAAGGAGCCTCTCTGGTACAGTGTCCCGAAGACATTGCCGGTCAGTTACTTGCCAAGTATGCAAAATCTGAGAAAAAGAATGGAAAAGAACAGGTAAAGTTTGCAAAAGAACGGGCAGCGTGTCTTTTGGAAGATCCGGAACAGCAGCGAATCTATGAACTTCTGGATGCAAAAAATCCGACAAGTTTTAATGAACTTTTAGAGAAAAGCGGGTATAATTTTGTAAAATTGCAGTATATTTTATTGGAAATGGAGATTTCTCAGTATATTTATCAGCCGTCACAGAACACTTATCTGAGAAAATTTTAAAAATTTTTTTCTTGCGAACCCATGTGAAATGGTGTATTATTGATAATTGTTTTACAGGACAAGGCTTTTTATCAGAATAATATAGCAAAATATTTGTCCTGGAATATGAGGTTAAGAGTTTTTTTATGCCATCTATCTATATATAAGTTGGGAGTGTATTGTAAATGGCAAGCAAGTTAGTGATTGTGGAATCACCTGCAAAGGCAAAAACGATTCAGAAGTTTTTGGGAAAAAGTTATAAGGTCATTGCCTCCAACGGACATGTCCGTGATCTTCCCAAAAGTTCTATGGGAATTGATTTTGATAATGATTATGAACCGAAATATATAACAATCCGGGGGAAGGGAGAGATTCTGGCTCAGCTTCGCAAGGAAGTGAAAAAGGCAGATAAAGTTTATCTCGCAACTGACCCGGACCGGGAAGGCGAAGCGATTTCCTGGCATCTTTATAACGCTCTGAAGCTGGAAGGAAAAAAATGCAGCCGGATTACTTTCAATGAGATCACGAAGGATGCGGTGAAGAGATCGATTAAGAATTCCCGGGATATTGATATGAACCTGGTGGATGCGCAGCAGGCACGGCGCGTGCTGGACCGTATTGTGGGTTATAAGATCAGCCCGATTCTCTGGTCAAAGATTAAGAGAGGACTGAGCGCCGGACGTGTGCAGTCAGTGGCGCTGCGTATCATATCTGACCGCGAAAAAGAGATCAATGAGTTTATTCCGGAAGAATACTGGAGCATAGATGCGGATCTGCAGGTGGAAGGCGCGAAAAAACCGCTGGAAGCGCATTTTACAGGCGACAAAGATGGTAAGATCGAGCTCCGCAGCAAAGAAGATGTGGAGCGTATCACAAAAGAACTGGAAGGATGCCGCTATGAAGTTCTGGGTATCAAGCGCGGGGAGCGGAGGAAAAAACCGCCGCTGCCATTTACTACCAGTACCCTGCAGCAGGAAGCTTCCAAGAAGCTGAATATGTCTACGCAGAAGACCATGCGTCTGGCGCAGGAGCTCTATGAAGGCGTTTCTCTGAAAGGCCGCGGGACCATCGGTCTCATTACTTATCTTCGTACAGACTCCACCAGAATATCCGAGGAAGCGGATGCAGCCTGCCGGGAGTATATCAGAACCCGGTACGGAGAAGATTTTGTGGGAAACGGCACTGCCAGGAAGACGGGAGCCGGCAAGATTCAGGATGCTCATGAAGCCATCCGGCCTACGGACAGCAGCCTGTCGCCGTCGGATTTGAAAGAAGAGTTGTCCAGAGATCTGTATCGTCTGTATAATCTGATCTGGACCCGCTTTATTGCCAGCCGCATGTCAGAGGCTGTATATGAGACCGTGTCTGTGAAGATCGGAGCCGGCGACTATCGTTTCAGCGTGTCGGGCGCACGGATTAAGTTCGACGGTTTTATGACGGTATATCATTATGATGATGAGAAGTCCACGCTGGACACCGCCCTCAAAAAGATCAGCGAGGATTCAGAGCTTACGTTAAAAGAACTGAAACCGCAGCAGCATTTTACACAGCCGCCGGGACATTTTACCGAGGCCAGTCTCGTTAAGACTCTGGAAGAGCTGGGAATAGGACGCCCGAGTACCTATTCGCCTACTATCACTACGCTTCTTGCCAGAAGATATATTGTGAAGGAAAATAAAAATCTTTACATGACGGAGCTTGGCGAAGCGGTCAACGAACTGACTGTGAAAGGTTTTCCTTCTATTGTAAATGTGAATTTTACAGCCAATATGGAGTCGCTTCTCGATGGAGTGGAGGAAGGAAAAGTAAAGTGGAAAACCATCGTGGAAAACTTCTACCCGGATCTCAATGATGCTGTGGAAGCGGCCGAGAAGGAACTGGCGGAAGTGAAAATTGCCGATGAAGTCAGCGATGAGGTCTGTGAAGAGTGCGGCAGAAACATGGTGATCAAATACGGACCGCACGGTAAGTTCCTGGCCTGCCCGGGATTTCCGGAATGTAAGAATACGAAGCCATACTACGAGAAGATTGGCGTTGCCTGCCCGAAATGCGGCAAGGATATTGTGCTGAAGAAGACCAAGAAGGGCAGAAAATATTATGGTTGTATTGATAATCCGGAGTGCGATTTCATGAGCTGGCAGAAGCCGTCAAAGATACCATGTAAGGAATGCGGCGGTCTTATGGTGGAAAAAGGCAAAAAACTTGTGTGTATGAATCCGGAGTGCGGATATGTGACCGATAAGCCGGATGAGGAATAGACAGCAGCTGCCGGATGTGCGGAAAAGACAAGCTGGCAGATACCATAGGATAAGCAGAGTCTGCTATCAGACAGGGATCATCTGCAGTTATGGAAATAACATAGCTGCAGATGTTTTTTTATGTTTGTCTGAAATATTTTAATAATTGGATGGATTAATAAATTCTTGAATTTTTAGATAATATCGTTGTGATTGTGCGGTAGATGTGTTAAAATAATTTTTAATAAAGAATTGTCAGTTAATAATATGGAGGTTTCTATGAGTGTCCAATTGCTTGATAAAACGAGAAAAATTAACAAACTGCTGCACAACAACAATTCACACAAAGTAGTATTTAATGACATCTGTGAAGTTCTCAGCGAGATTCTTTTATCGAACGTTCTGGTCATCAGCAAGAAAGGAAAGGTTCTTGGAATTAAGGACAGAGCAGATATTGAGACGATCAATGAACTCATTAATAATGAAGTGGGTGAATATATCGACCCTCTGTTAAATGAGAGGCTCCTCGGAGTTTTATCGACAAAAGAAAATGTGAATCTGGAAACACTGGGTTTTGAATTTTCAGACATTTCCGAGTATCAGGCAATTATTACTCCGATCGATATTGCCGGCGAGAGACTTGGAACTGTTTTCATGTATCGAAAAGAGAAACATTATGAGATTGACGATATCATTCTGGTGGAATATGGCACCACGGTGGTAGGGCTTGAGATGATGCGTTCTGTCAATGAAGAAAATGCGGAGGAGACAAGGAAGGTCTCCATCGTAAAATCGGCAATTTCCACCCTGTCTTTTTCAGAGCTGGAGGCTATTCAGCACATTTTCGATGAGCTGGACGGGGAAGAAGGCATCCTGGTGGCCAGCAAAATTGCCGACCGGGTGGGGATCACCAGGTCTGTCATTGTCAATGCTCTCCGGAAGTTTGAGAGTGCCGGAGTGATAGAGTCCCGCTCTTCCGGCATGAAAGGAACCTATATCAAGGTACTCAACGATGTTGTATTTGACGAACTGAAGAAAATGAAACATTAGATTTGCACCCTGCATATATGAATAACAGAGAAAGGCTACGATAGGATAAAGGAGTAACATCATGGCGGATAATTATAAGATAACCCAGTATTCAGTCAGTACAATTTTAGGATATGTTGAGAATTCTCAGATTGCCATTCCGGAAATTCAAAGACCATTTGTCTGGAAGGGGCAGGAGGTCAGAGATTTGATCGACTCCCTGTATGAAGGATATCCCATCGGGTATCTGATTGTATGGCAGAATTCTCAGGTCAGAATCCGCGGATTTGGTAAAGGCGGAACGAAAAAAATCCTCATAGACGGCCAGCAGAGAGTGACGGCGCTGATGGCGGCTCTTCTGGGCAGGGAAGTACTGGACTCCCAGTACAGATCTCACCGGATCAAGATCGCATTTTATCCTCTGGCGCAGCCGGGAGAGGAAAAGTTTGCGGTCAGCGACGCCTCCTATGAGGATAAGCCGGGATGGATTCCGGACATCTCCGTTTTATTCCGGAGAGATTTTTCCTTCCGTAAATTTGAAAAAGAATATAAAGAAAAGAATCCGAATCTGGACACTTCCCTTCTGGAAGCTGCCATAGACCGGTTAAAAGGAATTGTCAAACATCAGGTTGGCGTCATAGAACTGTCCTTCCTGCTGGACATTGATGTGGTATCGGAAATATTTATCCGCATTAATCTACAGGGCAAGCCGCTCAATCAGGAAGATTTCGCCATGTCAAAGATATCTGTCAACGAGCAGTATGACGGAGATCTTATCAGAAACTGCATCGATTATTTCTGTCATCTTATAAAAGAACCATCCTTTATGACGATTCTCAAAGCAAATGAAAAGGAATTTATGGAGACAGAATACGGCAGACTGCTGGGATGGCTGCAAGAAGGGGAGGAATTGCTCTATGTTCCTTCTTATTCTGATGTGCTGAAGGTTGTACTTATTGCTGGATTCGGAAAGAGCAAGATTGGCGATCTGGTCAATCTGCTGTCCGGCAAGACGAAAGATAAGACCTTCGCCAGAGGAGAGGTTTCCCAGAAAGTGGCGAAGGAAGCCTTTGAGACGCTGGGACGGGGAGTCAGAGCTTTCGTCAGCGAAGAGAATTATAAAGGTTTTCTGAAAGCTCTCCGCAGAGCGGGATATACCAGCGAGAGGCTGTTGTATTCCCAGGCGGTGTTGAATTACTGTTATGCCATGTATCTTCTCATGGATATGGAGGGACTTTCTTCCGATAAGAAAGAAAGTCTCATGGGCCGGTGGATGACCATGTGCCTGATCACCGGGCATTACCAGAGTGCGCCGGATACGGTTGTCATGAAAGATTACAAGGAGATCAGGGAAGCCGGCATGGAAAGCTATCTGCGCCAGATTGAAGAGCTTCGTCTCGGCGAAGAATTCTTTGCTTCGGTTCTTCCGGAAAAATTTACTTCCACCACGGCACGGACGGCACCATATCTTGCTTATCTGGCAGCGCAGACAGCTTCCGGCACTCTTTCCCTTTACAGCGGGGAGAATACGGTGGGCGGACTTTACGCCGCTAAAGCGGAAGCATACCAGATTCTGCCGAAGGATTATCTGGAAAAATGTGGTTTCAAGACCAGAGAGACCTATGGACAGGTGGCGAATCTGACATACATTTCCAAAGAAGTGAAAGCAATCGTCAGGAGAAAGTCTCCGGCCGATTACAGAGGAGAACTGGAAAAACAGCTTTCCGCAGAGGAGATTCAGGCGTCTCTGGCTGCCAACGATATTCCGGAGAATATTTTTGATGCGGACACCGGCAGCGTGCCGGAGATTCTGGCGGAGAGAAGAAGAAAAATGGCCCGGAAGATTCAGAACCATTATTATTCTTTATAGAAACCAACAAAACAATAGAATTCAACAAGATGATATATACAGACAGCGGAATCCTGAAAAAGGAGACCGCTGTTATATATTATAGGAGATTCCTATAATATATAACGCCCTCCGGGCGGGATGCGCACTCGCGCGAAATAGAATTTTGTCGCTAAAGCGACCGCGCTCGGCGCGAGAGTTCTGACAAGCAGAACTCTTTATTCAGGGAATGCTCCGGCGGTGTACAAATTTTCTGCAATAATTTAAACGGAACTTCTTGCCAAGGGAGTTTTTGTATGCTATACTACCTTCGGTAAAAAAGTAACAGTCATGCCGTGACTTTCGCGGCAGGATAAAACACACGTTATCGGATTCTGTCGGTCGGTGTGCCTTTCGGGGTGGCTGAGGAATATGAAGATGACGGAAGACAAACAAAAAAGGAGAATTGACATGAGTGTAATTTCAATGAAACAGTTACTCGAAGCAGGTGTTCATTTCGGACATCAGACAAGAAGATGGAACCCTAAAATGGCTCCGTACATTTACACAGAGCGTAACGGCATCTACATCATCGACCTTCAGAAGTCTGTAGGTAAAGTAGACGAAGCTTACAACGCAATCAGAGACTGTGTGGCAAACGGAGGAAAGATTCTTTTCGTTGGTACAAAGAAACAGGCACAGGATTCTATCAAGAACGAGTCTGAGAGATGTGGAATGTTCTACGTAAACCAGAGATGGTTAGGTGGTATGCTCACTAACTTCAAGACCATCCAGAGCCGTGTTGCCCGCTTAAAGAAGATCGAGGAGATGGCAGAGGACGGAACTTTTGAAGTACTTCCTAAGAAAGAAGTTATCCAGCTCAAGAGAGAGCAGGAGAAGCTTGAGAAGAACCTGGGCGGTATCAAAGAGATGCAGGATATTCCTGATATGATCTTCGTTGTTGACCCAAGAAAAGAAAGAATCTGTATTCAGGAAGCACATACTCTTGGTATTCCTTTAGTTGGTATCTGTGATACAAACTGCGATCCTGAAGAACTGGATTACGTGATCCCAGGAAACGACGATGCAATCCGTGCAGTCAAATTAATCGTTTCCAAGATGGCTGACGCAGTAATCGAAGGCAATCAGGGACAGGATGCAGAAGTTGCAGAAGAAGAGGAAGCTGTAGAAGAAGAAGCTTAATTCTGACCGCAGTTCCATACGCCTCAGCCTGCATCTCGCAGGCCGGGGCATTTTTGTGTGATATGTAACCTGCGCATTCCCGGTAACGAACCCCTGCCATTTGGCAGTGTCGGGGCAGCCGTCGGGAATACCGGACACAAAAAATGATTTGATAATTTTGGAGGAATGAAAATGGCTATTACAGCAAAACAGGTAAAAGAATTACGTGAAATGACAGGTGCCGGAATGATGGACTGTAAGAAAGCTCTTACAGCTACAGAAGGCGATTTTGATAAAGCGATTGAGTTCTTAAGAGAAAAAGGTCTTGCTACTGCTGAGAAGAAAGCAGGAAGAATTGCTGCAGAGGGTATCGTAAAAGTTCTCGTTTCCGAGGACGGAAACAAAGCTGTCGCTGTTGAGGTAAACGCTGAGACAGACTTCGTTGCAAAGAACGAGAAGTTCCAGGCATACGTTGGACAGGTTGCTGAGCAGGCAATGGACACAACAGCTGCAGATCTGGACGCTTTCCTTGCTGAAACATGGAAGTTTGACGAGACAAAGACTGTAAAAGAAGCGCTGGCCGGACAGATTGCTATCATCGGCGAGAACATGAACATCCGCAGATATGAGCAGGTAAAAGAGGACGCCGGATTCGTGGCTTCCTACACTCACATGGGCGGCAAGATCGGTGTTCTTGTTGACGTTGTAACTGACGTTGTCAACGACGAGATCAAAGAGATGGCAAAAAATGTCTGCATGCAGGTTGCAGCTTTAAAACCGAAATACACAAGCAGAGCCGAAGTTGATCAGGACTATCTTGCAAAAGAAGAAGAGATCTTAATGGCAGCTGCAAGAAACGAGAAACCGGACGCCAACGACAAGATCATCAGCGGTATGGTAAAAGGCCGTCTCAACAAAGAGTTAAAAGAGATCTGCCTGCTTGACCAGGTATATGTAAAAGCAGAAGACGGAAAACAGAGCGTAGGCAAATACGTAGAAGAAGTTGCCAAAGCAAACAATGCAAAAGTCACCATCAAAGGATTTGTCCGCATGGAGACAGGCGAAGGAATCGAGAAAAAACAGGAAGACTTCGCAGCAGAAGTTGCAGCTCAGATGGGCATGTAAGCGAAGTTTTCTAATCATATTTCATTAAAGTAGTAACGGGCTCCAAAAGCCTCGTAAACACGGTATATCCCTGTGATTATGAGATTTTTGGGGCCTTTTTTTATCGGTAAATAAGAGATTGGAAATATCGCTAAATACCGTCTAAAACCGTCTAAAATCACTTCAAGTTGAGTATTATTCAAGTCGCAAATTGAGTAAATGGAGTATCCGCAATCTTTGGCGAAGTTTACTCAAATTATCAGTGTTTTTGAAATTTTCCAGATTAAAAAGTACATAGAAAATATTATAGTAGGAGGAAATTATAATGGCAAACACAGCGACAAGTGCAAATGAGAAGAGTACTCGCACAACTATTTTCAAGAAGAGAAAACACGAAAAAATTTTCAGAGGTAATTTTAAAATGCCAATATCAGGACCA
The DNA here is from genome assembly GCA_900016875.1 of Eubacteriaceae bacterium CHKCI004. Lineage (GTDB taxonomy): Bacteria > Bacillota > Clostridia > Lachnospirales > Lachnospiraceae > Anaerobutyricum > Anaerobutyricum stercoris. The sequence continues at coordinate 79,453 of FCNR01000025.1, forward strand.
ATATTATTATGTAAATTGGGAGGAAACGTATGCTGAAAATTAGATTGCAAGGAACTATCAGTGATATGGAATGGTTCCAGCAAATTATGAAACGACATAGGAAAATCAAAGTTCTGCAAGTGTCAAAACCATTTAGAAATAAAGGAACAAATAAATACTTTCGTGTTTATGCAGAGATTGAGAAGGAAGAGAGGTAGGTAGAAAATATGTGCAGAGTAATCGCAGTTGCAAATCAAAAAGGTGGAGTAGGAAAGACGACGACGTGTGTAAATTTAGGGATTGGACTTGCAAGGAAAGGGAAAAAAGTTCTTCTGGTAGAAGCGGACGCCCAGGGGAGCCTCTCGGTGAGCCTTGGAATACAGGAGCCCGATGAACTGGAGATGACATTGGTGCAGATCCTTGGAAAAGTAATCAATGAGGAAGAAATCAATCTGGAAGAAGGAATCCGTCATCATGAAGAAGGCGTCGACTTTATTCCGGCGAATATCGAGCTTGCCGGGCTGGAGACTTCGCTGGTGAACGTGATGAGCCGGGAACAGGTCCTGCGTCTGTATCTGGAAGAGATCAAAGACAGATATGATTATATACTCATTGACTGCATGCCGTCTCTGGGGATGATCACAATCAATGCCCTGGTGGCGGCAGACAGTGTCCTGATACCGGTGGAAGCGGCATACCTTCCTGTGAAAGGGCTGCAGCAGCTGATTAAGACGATCGGAAAAGTACACAGACAGCTGAACAGAAAACTTTCCATCCTGGGAATCCTTTTGACAAAAGTGGACCGGCGGACCAATTTTGCAAAAGATATTGAAAAACAGATTCGGGAAGTTTATGGGGATAAGGTACATATTTTTGCCCACTGCATCCCGATGTCGGTGCGGGCGGCCGAAACGACAGCAGAAGGGAAGAGCATCTATCTGCATGACCCGAAAGGAAATGTTGCCGAAGGATACCGTCTGCTTACAGGGGAGGTGCTCGCCGATGAAAAGTAGAAGTGCACAAAAGATCAAGCTGACTTCTTATGATGAGTTGTTTGGCATCGGGGAAAACAGTGTGCAGGGAGAGTATACGGTTCTTCCGCTCCGTTTACTCTGTCCTTTCAAAGGACACCCATTCCTGGTTCTGGATGATGAAAAGATGCAGGAAACGGTGGAGAGCATCAAACAGCATGGGGTTATCCAGCCGGGGATTGTCCGTCCCTGTACCGATGGGTATGAGGTGATAGCCGGGCACCGCCGGTGGCGTGCTTGTGAATTGGCAGGGATAGAGGAGATGCCTGTCATCATCCGGGAACTGGATGACGATGCGGCCACAGTCCTCATGGTAGACACGAACATCCAGCGGGAAAACCTGCGTCCCAGTGAAAAGGCAAAGGCATACAAGATGAAATATGAAGCAATGAAGCACCAGGGGAGCTGGGGAGAAAAACGTACCGCGGATGTTGTCGGGGAAAAAGCAGGAGACAGTGGGCGGACAGTACAAAGATACATTCGCCTGGCAGAGCTGACCGATGAACTGCTTTTTATGGTAGATGCCGGGAATATAGGGATGACTGCAGCAGAGAAACTGTCGTATCTGAAAAGACAGGAACAGGAATGGGTGCAGAAAGCCTGTCAGGACGCCGGCAGATATCCGACTTTGTCCCAGGCAGGGAAGCTGAAAGAATGCAGTGAAAATGAAAGCCTGAAAGAAACAGTGGTATATGAGATCTTGGCAAAAAAAGAAAAACGAGCTGTCTGTGTGTCACTGGCCCCAAAAAAGATCAGGGAGTATTTCCCGCCGACATACACAAGTGCACAGATGGAAGAAGTGATCTATGCACTGCTGGAGCAATGGAAAAAAGGAAAGGAAGGGGAAGAAGATGCAGGGGCTGAAGTTTGAATATTATTATGGAATGGAAGCAGACCAATACAGTTTTTACCGGGTCCCGAAGATGCTTTTTACGGAAACATGTTTTCAGTCTCTTTCCTGTGAGGCCAAAATATTATACGGCCTTATGCTGGACCGCATGGGGCTCAGTGTGAAGAACCAGTGGTTTGATGAGAAGAACCGGGTCTATATCATATTTACCGTCGAAGAGATCATGGAGCTGCTGGGATGCGGGCGGCAGAAAGCGGTCAAGAGCATTGCGGAACTCGATGGGGAAAAAGGTATTGGGCTGATCGAAAAGAAACGGATGGGACAGGGAAGGCCGAATATCATCTATGTCAAAAATTTTGTCATGGAGGACTGTGATGCCGGGACAAGAGATGGTACAGTCCAGGAAGATTTTCAGAAGTATGAAAATCAAACTTCTGGAAGTATGAAAAACGAACTTCCAGAAGTATCAGAAAGTGCCTGCCAGAAAGATAGAGGCCGGATTTCAGGGAATGAAGAAGCCGGAGATCGGGAAATATCGGCTGAAAAACAGCACAAATACCAGGCTATTTCAGAGAAAACAGTCACAAAAAGGTATGATACTCAAGAAAAAAAGGCACAGGGATATAAAAATGATTTTGCCGCGGTCATAGAGGATAGAACCCAGGAGGAGCCATATGCGAACTTTCAGAAGTATGAAAATCAAACTTCAAGAAGTATGAAAAACGGACTTCCAGAAGTTCGAAAATCAAACGGTAATGATACTGAGGATAATAATACCGATAAGGATAGATCTATCATATCCTATCAATCGCTAAAGAGGGGACGGGAAAATCCTGCCGGGAAGAAAAAGATGGATGAGATGGAAGTATATAGGGCAAAAATAAGGGAAAATATCGAATATGACAGTTTCACTGGAAGAAGTCCGCTGGAACGGGAAGAGGTGGATGAACTGGTGGAATTGATGGTGGAGATCATGATCCTTCCCGATGAAAGTGTTGTAAGGATTGCTGGAGTGAATAAGGCGGCGGAAATCGTAAAGAACCGTTTTATGAAATTACGGTTTTCCCATGTGGATTATATCCTTTCCTGCCTACATAAAAATACGACAAAAGTAGGAAATATCCGCGCCTATCTTTTGACGACGCTTTATAATGCGACCATGACGATGAACCATTATTACCAGGCAGAAGTGAACCATGACCTGTATGGAGGGATGTAAAAATATTTATCTGAATTTAAAATTAATATCGGAAACAGGAAAAAGCAGCCTGCCGGGAGACCGGGCTGCTTTTTCTGATAGGGAAATAACTTCGCGCCAACATGGCGCGAAGTGCGGTATGGCAGAAAAGATAACAGGCAGCAGGTGCTGGGTAAAGGCATGCTGCCATTGAGTATGGAATGCAGTGGTAAGAAAAAATGTATGAGCTGGATGTAAAAGATATCAAAGAAATTTTAATGGATTATAGTACGATTCGGGAACAGACGAGGCAGCAAATCTTTGATTTGTATCGAGATTTACACGATACCGATGATTTGATTGAGGTGATTTCAATTAGAAAAAATAAAATCAGTGATATGCCTGGAACAAAAAGAGATGTGGGAAAGAACCAGGATTTATCCGATATCATCCTGCGCCACCAAAGACAGCTGAGAAACTGGTACAAAGAGATATCTTATGAAATAGATATCCTTTTGGGAAAAGAAGAGATGCTGCACAGGCTGTGGATCTGTTACCGGCTTCTGCCGGAAAGACAGTACCGGGTGCTCACAGAAATCTATGTCCATAAACAGCCGTGGAAAAAGGTGGAAAAAGAATCACAAGAATCGAAATCCACTTTTTTGCGCCTTGTAAACAGAGGATTAAATAATATCAAGAAGATGTATGACAGTGGGTATTCCAATGAATATCTTCTGCGGCATTCTTTGCAGGATATAACAAGAAGAGAAGAAAAAAGGAATAAAGGAAAGGATGGGATGAAGGAAAAATGATAAAAAGAACAGTATATTATATGTTAATTCTTGGAATTTTTACAGGGGCACTGGTATGTGCGGTATTTGCCGTAAAGGATGCGGCCCCTTTTATAAAAAGTGACTGGGAGATCCGGCAGCTGCGGGAGGAGGTGAAGACAGAAGAGAACGATCCCAACGGGGAAAAAATGACAGGAGATAACATCCATTGGGATCAACTGCGTAAGATCAATGCTGACATCGTAGCCTGGATCACAGTGCCGGGGACAAAGATCGATTATCCGGTGCTGCAGTGTTCCACTTGGAATGAATATCTGCATAAAGATTATAAAGGTGAGTATAGCTACCCTGGCTCTATATTTATCCAGCCGGGTGTGAGTTTTTTCGACCAGCATGTCGTGGTCTATGGACATAACATGGCCAGCCGGGCGATGTTTGGTTCTCTCCATGACTATGAATCGAAAGATTTTGCGAGAAAACATCCTGACGTATATATCTATGAGCAGGGAAGGACGATCCATGCCAGGATTTACAGTACCTATGACTGTGAAGATGCCAGTGAGACATATTTAACGGAGTTTCGAACGGGGAAAGAATGGATGGCCTGGCTGACGATGACAGTGGAAGAAAATTATTATGGCATGGGAGTAGTGCCTGTCAAAGAGGATAGAGTGATCACACTTTCCACCTGTTCTATGGGGCGAAGCGAAGATTCAAGATATACGGTACACAGTGTGGTACAGAAGAGAACAGAAGACATAGATGAAGATCAAATGGAAGGAGATTAAGATGAATCTATCAGTTTTATTGGGAAGGCTTGTATATGAGCCGGAATTGCAGAGAAAAGAAAAAGATGGCAGTACGACATACTGGTGCCGGTTTCGAATAGCAGTGGACCGGGAATACGCAAAAGAAAAGGAAGCAGATTTTTTTAACTGTGTCGCGTATGGCGGCAGGGCAAGATACCTGGTGTCCTATGCCAAAAAAGGAGGTCGACTGCTCCTTGTGGGACGTGTAAAAAATGAGGATTATACCAATAAAGAGGGAAAACGGGCCTGTTTTACGGAAATCGTCGTGGAAGACTGCCAGATCATTGACTATGCAGATGATAAGATTGAAAAAGAGGGATAATTTGATACAGAACCGGAATATGGGATATCAAGGTTTGCTTTTTTCATATTTCAATTGAAAAAATTTTGTATCATAAAAAATATTGAATAAAACAAGAATATGTATATAATAGTATGTAAAAATATCTGCACATATAATGAGAATGAAGAGGATATTTTATATAGAAAGAGAATTGAAAAACCCCAATTTTTTTATGACTCAAACTTTTTCAGTCTAGTTAAAATTTAAGATTTTCAAATGCTTTCTAAAATTTAAAAAATTAGCACTCACCTCTTGGCTCGTTTGGGGTGGTTTTGTCCTGTTGCGTCAGAGCCCGCAAAGCCTTATTTTATGAAGACACTGAAAAAGTTTGGTCCTATGTCAAGATTTAGTACAAGTTAAAATGAGAAATTTTTCCTCATCTTAACTTACTAAGAGCAGTTCGTTTGTCTGTGTCTGCTCATATAGTTTTTCAAAGTCATCTGGTGACATGTAATCGCAATGACTATGAATCCGTTTGGTATTATAAAAGGCTTCTATATACTCGAATATCAGACGATATGCCTGCTGATAATCATGTATTTTAAACCGGTTCAGCCATTCCCGTTTGATAAGCGCATGGAACGATTCGATACATGCATTATCCCATGGAAAAGCTTTTTTCGAGTAGCTGCGCTGCATCTTTGCTGTGGCTTCCCGATAGGTTTGGGACACATATTGGCTTCCTCTGTCACTATGGATAATGAGCGGCAATTCCATGTTGCGCCTGGCCTTTGCTTTATTGATGGTATCGATCACACAGGACACCTCTAATGTCCGGCTGAGTGTCCAGGCGATGATCTTACGGGAATACAGATCCATGATACTGGTCAGATACACGAAACCATCGGTCGTCCGGATATATGTGATATCACTGCACCACACTGCATTTGGGCGTTCTGGAGCAAACTGTTCATCCAGGATATTTTGAAGTTCGTTACTGAAATCGGAATCTATGGTAGTGATCGTCCATGGTTTCACCCATTGGGCTTTAATCCCCATTTCCTTCATATATTTTCCGACGGTACGTTCTGAGATGGTCTCTTCCTTCTGGTGTAGTGTTTTGGTGATTTTTGGAGCTCCGTAGTTTTGTTTCGATTCATCATAAATATTCTGTATTTTGGCTTTTATGTATTCCATGCATTTTTCTGTATCAGAGGGAGTACGATGCAGCCAGGAACGGTACCCAGACCGTGAAACGCCTAAATATTTCAGCATTCCGGAGACGGAAACCCGGCGGTGTTGCTTTGTGGCAGCTTCCGTCTTTTCAGAAACTTCGAGATAAATGGCTTCTGTTATTTTCCCAGAATGCTGATAGCTTTTTTTAGTACATCAAGTGCGTCCTGGGCATCACGAAGTTCCCGCTTCAGTCGGGCAATCTCCTTTTGTTCATCAGAAGCATAATTACCGGAACCACGGACAGGGATATCTCCAGACTCCCGGAAATCCTTCAGCCATTTTGTCAGAGTGCTGTAACCTACACCGAGATTTTGGGCACAGCCACAGACGCCAAGTTCCTTGTGATCGAGATAGTACTGGACAGCATCCAGCTTAAATTGTTTGTCATGTTGCTTTGCCATAATGAGATCCTCCTTCAGTCCGATATTTTTATTGTATCACGTATTGTCTATTTGGAATTTTCTCATTTTGACTTGCACTATTTATATTCTAGCACCAGTATGACAGGGAACGTATAGCAAATGAATTAATGAAGGAGGTAAGCGATTCAGAAGAACGAGAAAAAGCAGATGCTCTTACAAAAATGGCTGTTACACAAACATTGTAAAGTGTGTCAAATAGTGCAACCCATTATTTCAAGAGGAGGAGAAGTTTATAAATGGCAAAAAGTAAAATTATCAAAGAATTTGCCAACAACGAAATATCGTTGGAGGTAGCATTGAATCGTTTGATTATTATTGCTAGTGATATAGAAAATGATGAATTAGCGCAGTGGGCAGAAAATGAGTTGAATGGTTATCATGAGGCTTCTAAACTTCCGGTATACAGAATTATTGAAAATACTAGATTTCTATACAGCGGAATAAATGGAAATTTAAATGTGACCAATGCGCCATTACAACTTACGGAGATAATTGGAGCTGACAAGCTAGATGATAAATTTTATATTTTTGATGGTGTTGAATCACTAATCTCATTCGTAAATAGTCAAAATAAGTACGAATATGCGAAAGACTTAACTGCTTATGCGGGAATAGTTAGAGCAAAAACAGGAGTATTATGTACATTAATTAAGCAGGTTATCCCTATAAATGAAATTGTGAATATTATCAGTACAATTAAATCCAAATTATTAAAAGTGTTGATTGCATTAGATAAAGAATATGGGTGTCTTGATAAATTAGATATTGATATTACGCACAAAGATCCAAAAAAAGTTCGCAAAATAAATAGTATTATTATTAATTATATTTATGAAGATCGAAGTATCAAAATAGGAGACAAAAATCGAATAGATAGTACGGATATTCAAAGTGGAGAAAAACATGGATAAAAAAGTAGAAGATAATAGTATACATATTGGAAATGGAAACAAAATTAAAAATAGTGTAATTGGGAAAAATATTAAATTTGATCAAGATCATGTTCAGGAGAAATGGTATCATAAATTAGTGTGGAAATTGATTGTCCCTATTGTTGTTACTGTTGTTGCGGCGGCAATATGTGTGGTATTAAACATCAATTAAGCCTTTTAGGTAAGGCAGGTGTCAATGATAAAATTTTTTTAAGGCTATATCTACTAATGCCATACCATTAAATCATTGATACAGAAATTATTCTAAGTGAATGGTGGTTTACGAGACAATGTATGAATTGACAACCGTTTTGACAACGATAGCAGCATGTTCCGCATCTATTGTTGCAATTTTGGGTGGCTTAATTGCAAGTAAATTAATAGCATTAAATACAGAGCGCGATGAAGTGAAGGCTCGAATTACTGAGCTAAATGAAGAGATTGACTTTTTCACACAGGAGTGTGATATGCTTCAAGAACAGCTTGATGAGGATGATGCTTTAGACTTTATAGAGGAAAATGTTCAGTGTTTGATACAGAAAGAAAAATTCAGTAATATTTACAAAGAGGAAAACCGTCCTCAATTGCCACGAGATGTTTTACAAGTATATTGGAGTAGAGCGGAAAAAGTAAACGAAATCTTAACAAGTTTTTTTCACGATGAAAATAATCATGATTGTAAGTGGAATGAGGATGGAGTCCCTGTAAAAATAGCAAAAATAATTACGCAAAATTTTGAATATAGCGTATGCGAGAAAATTTGCGACTATTTATATCAACAAACTTGCTTTTCTAATACGAGATATTATTTGAATTCAAATGTTTCACACGGGAATTGGTATGCTAACACGCAAGAAAAGAGGATATCTGTAGACAACAAAATTTCCTATCTTACATTGCAAAAAAAACAACTGATTACCAGAAGAAAAGCACTTGAAAAATCTAAAGGAATGAAAGCGGGATTGTTATTATTTGCAATTTTTTCTTTTTTAAATATTGTTTTACCGTTGTGTTTAGTACCTTTTTTAACAGATAATTATTATTTTTTTCTTATCGTAAAAATAAGTTTTATCCTAACTTTTTTTGTAGGGTTGATAGCAATTATGTGTTACTTAGTATATCTTCTTCATTGGAATTAAGAAGTAAAAAGCGGAATGGAAGTTTATATCCAAATTACAGACCGATCCAGGACTGAAAAAGAGCTTGCGAAAATGGATTTGGTTCAGATTATGTGATGGCTTAGATTTCTTCGAGAAATCCTAATAATATACACACTCGCTCTAGCTATAATCTACGTGCAGATAGAGCGAGTTTTTTTGGAATATATAATATAGAATAATCAGAAATTTTGTTGATTTATTGGTGTTATACTGGTAAAATTGTTCTATGTTATAGAACATAGAACAAAAAGTAAAAGGAGGTATCGAATTGCCAAACATAGTGGCTGTAGATCAACAAGCTAAAGACATGATAATAGAACTAGGCATGTTGATTCGTGAGTGCCGTGGAACGATCAGTCAATCTCAATTAGCCAAAAGAGTTGGTTTGCCTCGTTCCAATATGAAATACATAGAGGACGGCGTCAATGCTCCGACAGCAGAGGTCTACGACAAGCTGATTAAGGAGCTAAAGCCAGATTGGCAGACACGTCGTCGCATGGATTGTCTGTACATGGCAATTCGAAAAGTCCCTCCGCCGGACATTTGCCGAACCATTACACAAAACAAGGATTTAGTAGATGCAATGCGAAAACTGGAAGATTGTAATCTGACACCCGATCAGATCAAAAGTGTTGCTGCCTTGTTTGCGTCTTTTCAAGAGAATAGAGAAGGAGAAACCCTAAAATGAGAGATAGATATTTTTACGAAGTTATGTTTGATGATACATCCATTGATGTAAGTAAGGAAGTCGGATTAGTCTGGTCCATTGCCAACTCCCTCCGTGGTGCCTATACTTCGGATAAATATAAGGATGTTATTATCCCCATGGTTATTATCCGCCGGTTTGAGTGCGCTTTGGAAGCTACCAAAGATGCAGTTGTGGCAAAGCACAAACAGAACCCTAACCTCCCGGCTGCGATTCTTTGTCAGGTTTCCCAATATCCTTTTTACAACTATAGTGAATACAACCTCAAACGTCTTCTGGATGACAGTGATAATATTGCGTCCAATCTCAAATCTTACATTGAAGGTTTTTCTGCCAATATCCAGTTGATTATGGAAAAACTGCTGAAGTTCAGCACCCAGATTGACAAGATGGACAAGAGCAACCGTCTATACAGCGTGGTTAAAAAGTTCTCTGACTTGGATTTATACCCCTCTCATGTGGACAGCATGAAGATGGGCTATATTTTCGAGGATATTATCCGCCGATTTTCAGAAAATGCCGAGGCTGGTGATCACTATACACCCCGTGAAGTGATCCGTTTAATGGTCAATGTGCTACTGGCAGAGGGTTGTGATGACCTGCTGACAGAAGACGGAAAGATTGCAACCGTACTGGATGCTGCCTGTGGCTCGGGAGGAATGCTTTCCACTGCCTATGATTTCCTGCGCCGCAAAAATCCCTATGTGGATGTGCGCCTGTTTGGACAGGAAATCAACCCAGAATCCTATGCCATTTGTTTGGCAGATATGCTAATCAAGGGACAAGACATTAAAAATATCATGGGTGATGAGGAAGCCAATACCCTGAAAACAGATTGTTTCCCGGACCAGAAGATGCGGCTGGTGATTATGAATCCTCCATTTGGTACACCCTGGGGTGGCAAAGATGCACCGGAAGGTCAGGAGAAGGCTGTTCGTGAGGAAAATAAGAAAGGCGGACGATTTGAACACGGTCTTCCCGGAACTGGTGACTCTCAGCTGCTGTTCATGCAACACGCCATCAATAAGCTGGACAAGAAAAACGGGCGTGCAGCAATCATTACCAATGGCTCGCCTCTTTTTTCCGGCGGAACCACCAGCGGCGAAAGCCAGATCCGACGCTGGATGCTGGAAGAAGATTTAATTGAAGCAATTATTGCCCTGCCTACCCAGCTTTTCTATAACACCGACATCGGCATTTATATCTTCATTTTGTCCCGAAACAAGCGCCCTGACCGCCGTGGAAAGGTGCAGCTGATCAATGCGGTGGATATGTGGAAGCCCCTGCGCAAATCTTTGGGGAAAAAACGTCGTGAAATTGACCGGGAAAGTATGAAGAAAATTACTGAACTGTACTCCAATTTCGAGGAAAATCAGTATTGTAAGATTTTTCCAAATGAGGAGTTTTTGTATAAGGAATATGCGGTCTATCAACCGTTGCAGCGCCGAGGCGTACTAAATGAGGAGAGCATCGAACGATTGCGTACCAGCAGTTATTTCACCAGTAACTCCAACATTTTTAACAAGACGGATTTTGAACAGCTGAAAGAGATGAATCCGCGCAGTGCTGCCGACAAGAAGAAATACCAGAAATATCTGGCGGGGCAGCAGTTTGTGGAGAATGTGTTGGCCATTCTGGAAGCCAACCGTTCTGACCATGTGTTTATGGATTACGGCGAGTTTGAAAAGCACCTGAAATCCCTGTTGAGCAAAGTTGAGGGAATGTCTGCTAGCCGGTTGAACGGCATTGCAATGGTACTGGCGATGATGGATAAAACCGCTGTGGTGCAGAAAGACCGCAAAGGAAAAATTATCAAGGATACCACCACCAAGGATACAGAGATCATCAAGCTCACTCAGGACCCGGAGGAATATTTCTATCGGGAAGTGTATCCCCATGTACCTGACGCTATCTGGGCGTATGAATATGATCCGGAGAAAAAGGAAAGTTCCACCAATAAGGAAAAACTGGGTGCAGAGTTCCCGTTTACCCGATTCTTCTATGAGTACAAGGAGCCGGAAAAGGCAGATGATTTGCTGGACCAGTTTATGGAACTGGAAAAGTCCCTTTCCAAAAAAATTGCAGCCTTGCAAGAAAGCGAGGAAGCGTAATGACAGAGAAGATGAAACCCAGTGGGATTGATTGGATTAAGGATATTCCATCGTCATGGGATATCAATAAGGTCAAATATTTGGCAACGGAACCTGGAACTTTGTTTCTTGATGGTGACTGGATAGAAAGCGATGTTATAGAAGAAAGTGGGATTCGTTATCTAACTACCGGAAACGTTGGCGCTGGATTTTATAAGGAGCAAGGGAGCGGACACATTTCCGAAAAGACTTTCTCAGAATTACATTGCTTGAATGTGTACCCGGGTGATTTGATGATTTCACGGCTTAATGAGCCGATTGGAAGAGCTTGCATTATTCCGGATACTGAATCCCGTTATGTTGTGGCTGTTGATAACGTTATTTTGCGTCCAAATGCCAACTATAATAAAAAGTTTATTATGTATGGGATGAATGCTGATGGATATGCTGAACACGCCAATATGATTGCCCGTGGTGCAACAATGTCGAGAATCAGTCGAAGCCAACTGGGACAGTTTTGGCTTGCTTTTCCAAATATTGAAGAACAACAGGCTATCGCAGATTTTCTCGACAAAGAATGTGCCCAAATTGATAGCATTGCCGCAGATTTGGAAAAACAGATTGCTCTTTTGCAGCAATACAAAAAGTCCCTGATTACCGAAACAGTAACCAAGGGACTGGGTAAGTCTGCTCCGATGAAGGATAGTGGGGTTGAGTGGATTGGACAGATAGCATCTTCAAATTATATTTGCCGTTTGAAATATTTAACAACAATCAAAGACGGTACTCATGATACTCCCGCTTATGTAGATGAAACTGAAGATACTTATCCTCTTATTACAGCTAAACATATTGATTATAAAACAAAACAAATCAATTTTTCTTCAGCTAATCATATATCAAAATCGGACTTTGAAGCTATATATAAACGATCAGATGTAGAATATGGAGATATTATTATGCCGATGATTGGAACTATTGGAAATCCTGTTATTGTAACTACACATAACAAGTTTGCAATTAAAAATGTTGCACTTTTTAAAACTGGACTTGATTTAGTACAAGCGAAATATATATTTTATCAATTCTATTCTAATTTTCTCTCTGAACAGTTTGCCTTAATGTCAAGAGGTGGCGTGCAATCGTTTGTATCACTAGAAGTGTTAGGAAATTTGATTTTTGTTGATTGTAATCAAGATCAAAAGAAAAGAATTGTGAAATATTTAGATGCTACTTGTGAACAAGTTGATGAACTAATAATAGGTAAACAAAACCAGCTTTCCATCGTTCAACAACACAAAAAATCCCTCATCTACGAATATGTTACCGGCAAAAAACGAGTAAAGGAGGTGCAGTGAGATGGCTATCAAAGCAGGGCAATTAAAGGAACGGGCAGATTATCAGGCGTACATACTGGAAAAGCTGCGTGAAGAAAACAGCTATCAGGTGCGTCCCTCTACCGCTTACGATTCCGGATATGGTATGGATGTAGAGCTGCTATTTTCCTTTTTGGAAGCAACCCAGGCAGAGGCAATGGCTCGGTTGGAAAAGCTTTATGGTGACAAAACCCGCCAGACCATCCTCAATTACATCAATAATGAGGTCAATAAGAAAAGACGCAGTCTGCTGGATGTACTGAAACATGGCGTGGAGTTTGATAACGGCGTATCCTTGACCTTCATGTACCGCAAGCCTGCCACCACCTTCAACCAAAAAGCGGAGGCGCTGTATCAGAAGAATATCCTCTCGGTGATGGAAGAAGTCTGGCACAAAGAGGGCGAGCGCATTGACCTTGTAATCTGCCTCAATGGCATTGCCATTTTCACCTTTGAGCTGAAATGCAACACCAGCGGACAGAACTATGAGGATGCAATCCGTCAGTATAAGTTGGAGCGGGATTACAAGACCCGTCTGCTGAAATTTAAGGCGGGCTGCTTGGCTCACTTCGCCATGGACTTGAACGAAGTCTATATGTGTACCCACCTGAAAGGGCGGTCTTCCTTTTTCCTGCCGTTTAATAAAGGCTGTGGTGTTGGCATTCACTCCGGCAAGGGCAACCCGCACAATGAAAACGGCATCAATGTTTCTTATATGTGGGAAGATATTCTTAAAAAAGATACGGTGCTGTATCTCATTGACAAGATCATTTTCTTGCAAAAGGAAACTAAGAAGGACCCGGATACCGGTAAGCGTGTCACCAAGGAAACGCTGATTTTCCCTCGTTATCACCAGTTTAATGCCGTGCGCAAGCTGGTAGCAGATATAGTAAAACACAATAGCGAGAAGAATTATCTGATTGAGCATTCGGCCGGCAGCGGCAAAACCAACACTATTGCATGGCTGGCCCATCGTCTCGCCTCTTTGCACGACAGGGAAAATAAAGTTATTTTTGATACGGTCTGCATTATCACTGATCGTATCGTGGTAGACCGTCAGCTTCAGAATGCCGTACTGTCGCTGGAGCACAAGGTCGGTTTGATCAAGGTCATGGATGAAAAATGCACTTCTAAAGATCTTGCAGATGCCCTCAACGGCAATACAAAAATCATTGTGACTACCATCCACAAGTTTATGTACATTCAGGAACTGGTACAGGAGCTAAAAAGCAAGACCTTTGCTGTAATCATCGATGAGGCTCATTCTTCTACCGCCGGAACTGCTATGGAGTCGGTGACGTATGTTCTTTCGGAAAGCCGCAAACTGAGCGAGGCCACCCCTGTTGATGTGTCGGAAGAAGAAAAATCCATGGGAGATATCATTGAGGACGAAATTGCCCGCAGTGGAAAGCAGCCCAATGTTTCTATGATTGCTTTTACCGCAACCCCGAAGCCGACTACCTTGCAGCTGTTCGGCTGCCTGAATGAAGAAGGAAAAAAGGTTGCTTTTGACCTGTATTCCATGAAACAAGCGATTGAGGAAGGTTTCATTCTGGATGTGCTGCAAAACTATGTGACCTATAAGACCTACTTTGAACTCAATAAAGCGATTGAGGATGACCCGGAGCTGGATACAATTGCCGCAAAGCGCAAGATTGCCAAGTATATTGAATTGCATGATACAAACATTGCCCAGAGAGTTGAGATTATTGTTGAGCACTTCCGCAATAACATCATGAAAGAGTTAGGCGGAAAAGCAAAAGCGATGGTCATTACTTCATCACGGCAAGCAGCAGTCAAATACCGGAACGAGTTTGAAACCTATATTTCCAAGCATGGGTACACGGGCATTCGTGCACTGGTGGCGTTTTCGGGCAAGGTCTCTCTGGACGGCCACGAATACACCGAAGCGGTGATGAACGGCATTAAGGAAGAAGATTTATCGGAAGTGTTTGACAGTAACAGTTTTCAGGTGCTATTGGTGGCGAACAAATATCAAACCGGCTTTGACCAGCCGAAGCTCTGTGCCATGTATGTGGACAAGCGCCTACGTGGAGTCAATGCTGTACAGACCCTTTCTCGCCTGAACCGCATTTGTGCGCCCTATGATAAAAAGACTTTTGTTCTTGATTTCAAAAACGAATATGAGGATATTCAAGCAGCCTTTGCCCCATTTTATACGGAGACAATTCTGAACGAGACGATTACGCCATCAGATATTCGAGCAGTGGAAGCCCAGGTGGATCAGTACAATTTCTTGGATATTGATGATATTGAGGAATTTAACGGTTATCTGTATCAGGACAAGCGGACAGCCAAAGAAAAAGCCCGGATGTGGGCGCTGTTGGACAAGTCCTTGCAAATCATCAATCGCTGCATGGAACTGGAAAAGTTGGAGATTCGTGCAACAATCAAGCGTTTCCTGCGGTTTTACAGTTTCTTGATTCAGGCGACCTGTTTTGAAAGCGTGGATCTGCATAAGAAGTACAATTTCCTTTCGTATCTAGTTAAGGAGATTGAAGTGGGCAGTGGCGGAAATGATTTTGATATTGCAGACAAAATCACTGCTTCTAACTTCCGTCAGAAAAAAACTGGGGAAAACACACATGAGATCGAATCAAAACCAGAAGTGAGCCTACCTACACCTAACGAGGTCTTTATGGATGAAGCCGTGAAAAAGAAGCTGTCTGAGATCATCGATGAGATCAATGCAGCGTATAACAAAAACTTTGATGTTGATGTGGCCTCCAAGTCCGCTCTGCAAATGAGGGATATTCTGTTGAAGAACGGGCATCTGCGGGACAGTGCACGAAATAACTCACTGAAAGATTTCCGTTTCGCTTATTTTGATGCCGTACAGGATGCTCTGATTGCCGGGTATGAGCAGAACCAGGACTTCTTTGCGCTCCTGCTTGATAATGACGAAAAGAAACGTGAACTGATGCAGGTGTTTCTGGAGGATGTATATGCGAAGCTCAGAGACAATACAATAACCGCTCAGGATTCTTCCGATACAGGCAGCGCTATAAAAATCTATAATGCCACGGAGCAAGAAGCAATTAATGCTATAGCAACGAACTTGAATTGTGACTTAGAACTTTCTCAAACCTTAATTCATTGTTTACAAGAGTTGCAGCCGTCACAAGAGGTATATAACAGTAGCATGCAATTCCCAGAATCAAAACCAGGCGTAATGCATTTAATGGTTATGATTCATAAGATGAATATCAACATTTCTAAAGCAGCCTTAGAAGTCCTCTTATTTCTATTGGGGTTAATACCTGTTTTTGGAACTATACATGGGGCCGGGGAATTATGTGTCAAAATGAAAGGTTCAATTGTAAAGCTTACAGAACATGAAAAAGCGATGATAATTTTGCTTAGGGCTCTTAGTTATGATGGCAGAGATGAACTAAGTATTGTTAATATTCGCCGAGTATTTCGAAAGTATTCAAAAGTGAACGCAGTATTACATAACGAAGAAAATTTGAATGAAATTTTGGATTCACTCGATGAGAAGGGGCTTATTGAAATAAAGACAGAAACTATAAAAGTAATGAAATGATTTTTGTTCAGAAAGAACCGTCCGTTATAATAGCAATCAGTATAAGCTTAACCATAGCAATGCTATATTAGGTCGTCATCCCTCTACTCATTAAACAGCTGTCTCCTTTACGATTTGTCGAAACAGTCAGGTAGAAGGTCTTAGGGCAGCGCCCTAACGAGAAAAGACTGTTTTACGACCGTGGGAGTAAAAATAGTCTGCTCGCTAAGATGATACCGAAAACCGGAGTGGTCCTCTGTCAAGAAATTGTACAAATAAAACATGCCCTTTTCTGTCCTCTATCCCGCTAATCTTACTGCTTCTTTTTCCAGAGAAGAATTATATTCTTTTTCATACTCATTGGGGGAAAGATATCCACAATGGCTGTGACTCCTTTTTGTATTATAGAAGGTTTCGATGTATTCAAATACCAGTTTGTATGCATGCTGATGATAATCAAAGATGCGGAAGCGTCCCAGCCATTCCCTTTTTATCAGCGCATGGAACGATTCGATGCATGCGTTATCCCATGGATATGCTTTCCTTGAATAACTGTTTGTCATATCTTTTGTTTCTTCCAGGAAAATCTTTGATACATACTGACTTCCTCTGTCTGTATGTATCAGGAGGGGATGTTTGATGCGGCGGTTCTGTTTTGCTTTTTTCACACAATCTGCCACATGGACTGCTTCCAGTGTCGTACTCAGTTCCCAGGCGATAATCTTCCGGGAATACAGGTCCATGATACTGGTCAGATAGACAAAACCATCCAATGTCCATATGTATGTAGTATCCGATACCCATACCGCATCCGGACGTTCCGGAGAAAACTGCTCATCAAGGATATTTTTAAGACCGGCACTGAAGTCAGGCTGCACCGTTGTCTGTATATAAGGTTTTACCCACTGGGCGCGCAGCCCCATCTGGCGCATATAATTCCCTACTGTCTTTTCTGAAATATGTCTTCCTTTTTTGAGAAGTTCCTGCGTAATCTTCGGTGCCCCGTAATTTTTGTGGGAATCGGCATAGATGTGACGGATATCCTTTTTGATTTTTCCCCGGTATCTTTGTGCCGCAGAGGGCACACGTTTTTTCCATGCATAGTAACCGGAACGCGAAACACCCAGATGCTGCAGTATCCCGCTGACACAGACAGGGTGTTTCCCAGAGTGCTGTTCCATTTCTGCTGTATATTTGGATACAGCAGTATAAATGTTCTGTGTCATTTTCCCAGGATACTGATTGCTTTTTTTAATACTTCCAAGGCATCTTTCGTATCCCGCAGTTCCCGTTTCAACCTGGCGATCTCTCTGGCTTCTTCACTAGCATAGTTACCGGAACCGGGAGAAGGGACAGAGCCGTTATTTACTTTTGCAGAGTGAATCCAATGTTTGAGTGCGGATTCACTGATTCCGAGATTATCTGCCGCCTGCTTTGCTGTCAGTTCAGGATGATCTTTTTTATAACGGACAGCATCTTCTTTAAACTGTTGAGAATATTTTGAACCCTTTGACATGACCAAACTCCTTTTCTTTTTATTATTTTAGTATAGCATGGAATAAAAGATTTAGATGGTCACGTTTATTTTGTACTATTTTTATCCTAGTATCAAAGTGACTGGGAGATCCGGCAGCTGCGGGAGGAGGTGAAGACAGAAGAGAACGATCCCAACGGGGAAAAAATGACAGGAGATAACATCCATTGAGATCAACTGCGTAAGATCAATGCTGACATCGTAGCCTGGATCACGGTGCCGGGGACAAAGATCGATTATCCGGTGCTGCAGTGTTACACTTGGAATGAATATCTGCATAAAGATTATAAAGGCGAGTATAGCTACCCTGGCTCTATATTTATCCAGCCGGGTGTGAGTTTTTTCGACCAGCATGTCGTGGTCTATGGACATAACATGGCCAGCCGGGCGATGTTTGGTTCTCTTCATGACTATGAATCGAAAGATTTTGCGAGAAAACATCCTGACGTATATATCTATGAGCAGGGAAGGACGATCCATGCCAGTATTTACAGTACCTATGATTGTGAGGATGCCAGTGAAACATACAGGACATATTTTCAAACGGAGAAAGAATGGGTGACCTGGCTGACAATGACTGTGAAGGATAATTACTATGATATGGGAGTGGTACCTGTCAAAGAGGATAGGGTGATCACACTGTCTACTTGTTCTACAGGTAAAAGTGAAGATTCAAGATATACTGTACACAGTGTGATAAAAGAGATTACAAACGATGTGGATTAAAAATATTATGGAAAGAAGGAGAGATCATGATGAATCTGTCGGTTTTGTTGGGAAGGCTTGTTCATGAACCAGAATTGCAAATGAAAGAAAAAGTTGATAGTACCACTTATTGGTGCCGGTTTCGGATTGCAGTAGATCGGGAATATACAAAAGAAAAGGAAGCTGATTTTTTTAACTGTATTGCTTATGGCGGCAGGGCAAGATACCTGGTATCCTATGCGAAAAAAGGAGGACGTCTGCTGGTAATTGGACAAATGAGGACAGGCAGCTATGTGAAAAAAGATGGAACAAAGACTTATTTTACAGAACTGTCTGTGACAGACTGTCAGGTCATTGATTTTGCAGATCAGGAAAATATAGATTCTAAAATGAAAGATCAAAATCCAATATAAGATTTATGATTCATCTTTGATGTATTTCATGATGTCGAATACATCGCAGTTGAGAATGGTACAAAGCTGGTTAATGGTATTGACAGTAACACTTCTGCCATATTTGAGGGCATAATAAGTGGAACGGGAAAACCCTCTTTTTTCAAGTTCGTAAGAACTGATATGTTTCTTTTTCATTGTCTCAAATAATGGTTCGTAACTGATCATACCCACACATCACCTCATATGTTTATACCTAATTATATGTATATGTATGAAAAATCGGTATGTGTGAATATTCATACATATAAGAGGAAAGAGATGAATAACAGTTATTTTCCAGTATAAGAAATATTGAATATAGAGAAATATTCGTATATAATAATATGTGTAAAGATTCGCACATATTTTGAAAAAATGTAAGGAGGAAAATATATTGAAAGTAAGCGCTAAATAATCGACCGGATAGCAATGAATCGGATTTTATGAGATACTTCAGATACTTGGAGTAATTCACTTCATATCCGGATCTTGGATTTACAAAAGTTGCGATTTCACTTCATATCTACCGTTGCTTTTGTTGTACCTGATTACTCCAAAGTCTAACTTCTTAACTTTACAGGAGATGAATCAAATGAGTACAGCTTCAATCTCGCAGGATCACTGGTTAGAACTGATCAGCCAGTGCAGATCCAGCGGACTTACGGATCGTCAGTGGTGTATTCAGAACGGAATCCCTACCAGCACGTTTTATTACCACGTAAAGGCTTTGCGAAAGAAAGCCTGTGAGATTCCGGAAACTTCTGTTGCTGCCACACAGAAACAGGAGGTGGTCCAGATCCCGCTTTGGGAAACAGAATCACATCCGGATACCGTTCCGGTTTCTTCACCATCGGTCTGCCTCGAAATGCAGGGGATCCGTATCGAAATCCATGAACAGGCCGGGGCAGATGTGATCCGTAATACACTGCTTGCCCTGCGGCAACTTTGTTAGGCGAGCTGTCCGGTGTGGCAAAATTTTTCCTGGTGACAGGCTACACCGACATGCGCAAGAGCATCGACGGGTTAATGGCAATCGTCCGGGACACCTATGAATTGGATCCATACAGTAACTCCCTGTTCCTTTTCTGTGGGAGACGCTGCGACCGGATCAAGGCGCTTCATTTTGAAAAGGATGGATTCTGCCTCTATTATAAACGTTTGGATAACGGTCGGTTTCAATGGCCCAGGGATTCTTCCGAAGTAAGAAACCTTACCCGCCAGGAATACCGATGGTTACTGGAAGGGCTGTCTATTGATCAGCCTAAGGCGATCCGCCCGGCCAGGAAGAAGGATTTTTGATCTTTGTGCAAAAGGGAGAAATTTTTTCCTGCTCTTATAGGCTGATAAAAAAACTGCGGATGACTTATCCACATGATAATGGGACAGTTAAAAGCCCCGGTGGTGGATAACAGGCTCTATTTCTCACTGGATTGTCATTTATATGTGGAAACCATAAATTTTTTCCCAGGTAACTACCTGTAAAATCCGTCCGTTATCCACATTTTCTTTTCGTTAAAATGACGGTGGCAGTACTGCGGGAAATTCGCCTTTTTGCTGAGTTTCCGGTATAATAGGAACCAGTAAAAAGAAAGGTGGTCCCTTCATGCCGCAGTCAGAAATGGAAGCGCTCCTGCAGCTTCAGAAAGAGACAATTGAATCCCTAAGGCAGCTTGTAGAGAGCCAGCGTCTTACCATTGAACAGATGTCCAAAAGCCACGAGGAGCAGACCGCACAGCTAAACCAGACGATTGCAAATCTTAATGAAACAGTCGAATATCTGAAGAAAAAGCTGTTTGCGTCATCCAGTGAAAAATCAAACAAGGATGTATTTCCAGGGCAGATAAATCTGTTCAATGAGGCAGAAGCTGCCGCGGATCCATCGGTTCCGGAACCAACTCTGGAAGAAGCCGTCCGTGGTTATAACCGCCAGGCAAGGAAACCGAAGGCTGCCAGGGAAGAGATCCTGGCAGGACTGCCGGTGATCGAAGTCCCATGTACAGTGCCGGACGAGGACAGGAACTGCCCCTACTGCAATACTCCGATGGAAGTCATCGGGAAAAAGGTTGTCCGTGAGGAACTGCGGATTACCCCTGCAAAAGTGGAACGGATCCAGTATGTCCAGGAAGTCCTTGGCTGTCCAGAATGCAAGAAAGACGGCGCTTCCGTTATCGTTGGAGCTGAAACACCAAGCCCGCTGCTGAAGCACAGCCTTGCGTCTCCTTCCACGGTTGCTTACGTGATGTACCAGAAATATGTGAACAGCATCCCGTTATACCGCCAGGAAGCGGACTGGAAACAGCTTGGAGTGAAGCTTTCCAGGGCGACACTGGCGAACTGGGTCATCAAATGCGGCATAGATTATATGGAGCCGGTGTATGAACAGCTTCACCGGCATCTGCTGAAGAGGGACATCATCCATGCAGATGAAACACCCTGCCAGGTACTGAAGGAGGAAGGGAAAACGGCACAGTCCAAGTCCTATATGTGGCTGTATGGCTCCGGAAATGACGGGCTGCCGCCGATCCGTCTGTATGATTACCAGCCCAGCCGGGGCGGATATCATGCGGAAGAATTCCTGAAAGGATTCTCCGGATACCTTACCTGTGATGGCTTCAACGGCTACAATAAGCTGAAGGATGTCATCCGCTGCGGCTGCCTTGCCCATATGAGACGGTACTGGCATGATGCACTTCCCGGGAAATCGAAGAAATCCCCGGATAAGACTCCGGCAGAGATTGGTTTCGATTACTGCAACCAGTTATTCGAACTGGAAAAGGAGTATGCGGATCTGGATGCCGATACACGGAAAGCCAAGCGCCTTGAGACGGAGCCTGCCATATGGGAGGCTTACTGGTCATGGCTTGAAACTGTGAACCCAGCTGGCGGAAGCCGTCTGGCCAAAGCGGTGACCTATGCGAAAAACCAGAAGCCATATATGGAGAACTACCTGTTGGATGGGAGGTGCTCCATATCGAACAATATCGCAGAAAATATAGCCCGCCCCTATGCGGTAGGACGGAAAAATTTCCTGTTCCACGATACTGTAAAAGGCGCCCGTGCCAGTTCCATCATTTACAGTTTAGTAGAAACTGCAAAACTCAACAATCTGAACATCTACGCATATCTGGAGACCGTACTGCTCTATATGCCGGACTACAAAAATGAGCCCGAAGGTATAGAAGAGCTGATGCCCTGGTCTGACATGATACAGCAGAGCTGTCAGATCAAAAACAAACATTGAAGTTGGAGCAGTTTGTTTCAACTATAGTAGAACACTTAGCAAAAGTCTAGCCGGTTTATTATTTAGCGCTTACTATTGAAAAAAATAACAGATAGTGAACGGGAAGTGCTTAATCTGTTGTGGGATATGGGGGAACCCCTTAGTTCGACAGAAATCGTGAAATTGAGTGTAGACAAAACCTGGAAACCTAGTTACATTCATATCATGATCAAGTCTCTGCTGGATAAAGAGATGATTAGAGTGGCTGGTTTCAAAAAGACAACAAAAAATTATGCACGTGTTTTTGAACCGACAATGACAAGGGAACAATGGAGTTTGATCCAGATAAAACAGGGGAAAAACGAGTATGGTGATTTGATTAAAAAAATGCTTGTTTCTTTTTTGCAGGAAGAGACGGATGAAAAAATCCTGAGTGAGTTATCAGAATCCATCACAAAAAGGAAAAAGGAACTGAACGATGTTTCTTCTTAATTTAATCCCTGAAAAAATTCTGAGATATCTACACAAAAAATTTTGGATAATGCGATAAGTTCGCTTACTTTAATATTCATGCGGTTGGTTTCGATTTTTGCATAACTGCTTTTCGATATCTTGATCCCCATAAGCTGTAAACGAGCGATTGTCTGGTCCTGTGTCAGACCAGCACGCTGGCGAAGATAGCTGATATTGCGACCAATATCCATATCTGGTCTGATTTTCTGCATTATAATTCCTTTCTTTTTCCACTATGTTATACAGAATATAGATTGATTATATGCAGTATTTTAAATCCAATGTTTCGTTATAAAGAAATGTTTCTTTATAACGAAACAGATTAAAAGGAGAAAGTGTGTCATATAAAGTTAGCCAAAAGGATTATAAAAAGAATAAGAAAAAGCAGTGAAAACAGATGGAGGTAAGTGGAGGTGGAAGTCTAAAAATAAGGATGATATGATATACTTATGATACTTTGACTGAGATAAAGGCTTTTTTGTTTTTCATCAAGTAAAAGTGCATACTGAAATCTGGTATGTAGAAAGCAAGAGAATTATTTGCAGTTAGAGATTACAAAAATCCTAGGCATATTGTTTTTCCTCGATTATAGTAATATAATACAATTAGTATAAAGAAAGGGGAAAGGAGCATGAAAAATCTCAAAGCCAATTTAATCAAAGTAACTATGTTGTTAGCAATTTTGTTTGTTGCAGGTGCAGGAGTTAACACTCAGGCAAAGGCAAAACCTAAGTTAAGTAGTAAGAAAATTACTATTAAGGTAGGTCAGAAAAAGAAACTCAAAGTAAAGAATGTGAAAAAGAAAAAGGTTAAATGGTCTACAAAGAACAAAGCCATTGCAACCGTAAACAAGAAAGGCAAGGTAGTTGGTAAAAAGAAAGGTAAAACTACTATCATTGCAAAAGTAGGTAAGAAGAAACTGAAATGCAAAGTAACTGTTAAAAAGAAATCTTCTACAAAGAAGAGTAGCAATAAGAGTTCTTCCTCGAATAAGAAGCTTAATTTGAGTAAAGAAATCAAAAAGCAACTTCCGTATGGTGATGATTATACAACTTTCTATTACCCAGAAACTTTATCATTAGGAACAACAACTGATTTATTTAAATGTGTTGGAAATGCTGGTGACACACTTCCAACACCATCAAACGAAATTAAATTAAATTATTACAAATGGTATAGCTCAAATCCAAGTGTTATCTCTATTGATAAGTATGGCGTAGCAACAGCCCATAAAGAAGGAAAATCTAAAGTATACTTCAAAAGAGTAAATAAGCAGGGTGAATGGGTTACATCAAAAACTGGTACAATCACTGTCAAGAATTTAGGTAACGTAACTTACACAGTTGCGTATGGTTTAAACAAGGATTGGGTTGATTTATCACCAAAGTATTATGAAGCAGTTACTAAAAGTATGAATCAACCTGGAGCATACAATTATGTAAATGTTACAGTAACCAATAATTCTGATTCTCCAATTGTGATTGAAAATACTTTTGATATTCAAACAGGTAGTTGGTGGTATTTCCATACTGTAGATGATAGTAAAACTACTATTCCTGCAAAATCATCGAAAACTATTCTATTTAGATTAAGCGCAAAAGGTGGAGTATTTAATACTAGCAGCATTTACAGATTTTGTTTAGAATATTCTATTCAAAATAAAGATAATGGAATTTACTATTATCCAGATACAAATTATTATGAGCTTTGGTAAATAGTTAATTTAATTAAATAACTTCCAGAAATCTCAAGAGTAAAATCTTGGGATTTCTTTTTGGAAAAGGGAGACCTTTAATGCAATACCTAGTTGTGTTGCTATCCAAAGGTTTCCCTTTTTCTATTTATAGCTTTAGACAAGTCCACGACTAGACAATGTATTTTATCTAATTCTGGACAGTCAGTAAGCTTTTAATTTAGAAAAGAAAGGAGTTGATGATAATTAAAAAAGAAAGACCTCCGCCGTTTTTCTACTCTTTAGTCTATTAATTAAAATTCTATAGAAAAGGAGAGTAGGAGAATGAACAAATTAAAATTTAAGTTAAAACGGATGTTGTCTTTCTTTACAACATTTGTTTTAGCAATGTCTACAATAACCACAGCAGTAACACCTATGACCGTGTATGCTGCAAGTACAGTAAAAGATGTTAGTATTAGTAGATTAGACAAAGCAGTAACCCAGGGTTATGGTCATTTTAATCTTGAATCTGATTCTTCTGGGTATGAGGTTGAATACTCTAAAAATCTTACCAAAGCAAAGAAGACAGGAGATAAAGATTGGATTTGGGAAGATAGAGATCAAGGTAGTAGTAATTCTATTAAAAATCTTGGAAATGCTTATATCTCAAGTTTAGAAAGTGGAGAGAATTATTGGATTCAGTACAATGGAATTCAAATGTTTGATAATGATGGTCGACCACTAGGTACCTATGACGTTCGTGCTGTTTTCAATAATCCAAAAGGTGCTATCAGTGGTGCTGATGGAAAAGATATCGCTGTATTTGACGGACAGTTGGGCGCAGTTAGATTTCGTGGATACAAGAGTTTAGACTGTGCTATTTACATCTATGAGCACGGTACAAAAAATCTGGTAAGTGGTGACCCTGGTAAGATGCACCTGAGATTTATCGATATCGACTGTAATCAGGCAATTGAAATCTTAACTCCAGGTCGTGTTGATTGGGCTTACAGAGGTAAAAAGATTTCTTGGGCAGGAGATTCTAAATGTAATGCAATCGGTGCTACTCAAGGCAACACAGTATGGTTTGATGGTGATCATGATGAACCAGATAATAATATTCAATCCACAAATAAAGATCAATATAACAGCGCTAAAAAATACACCTTTACATTAGGTTTCACGCCTCCTTCAGGTGCAGAAAATACCTTTAAGGTTCGCTACTACGCAGGTGGTGTTAATTCCGCAGGTGGAACTGGTTCTCAGAAAAACGGTGCTTTCTTTAGCTTTGATGGAAACTTAGATTTCCCAGACCCTGATGAAAAATTCTTCGATGCATCTTTAAGCAAACAGGTAAATGGCACAACAGATGCTACTTTAGCCAACGCTAAAGAAAATTTTACCTACACACTGAATGCAACAATCGCAGATGGCTCAACTGGAGCAAAAGCATTCACAGTTACTGATACTTTAGAATCAGTTCTTCAGCCAGTATCTGTTACCTCTATTACAAAAGGTGGTGCAGATGTATCTGGTAATTTTGATGTAAGCATTAATGGACAAACTGTAACGGTAAGCGCAAAGAGTACCTACCTTGCAACTAACCCTACAGGAACAATTTCTATTAATGTTGCAGCCAAAATCAGAGATGGTGCTAACTTAAGCAGTTACAAACAGGGTGACTATTTTGTAATTCCTAACAAGAGTTACCTGTCTTACACAGACAGCGAAGATGACACAATGAGTTCTGAGTCAAACACTGTTACCGTCAAAGTACCTCTCGCAGAGTTAACTTTAGACAAGGTAGCAGATAAGTATGAGTACAAAGTAGGCGACACAGTTACCTACACGATCTCAACAAAGAACGTAACAGCTAATGCAACTGCTTATGATGTTGTTGTTACAGATTCTATTCCATCTGATCTTAAAGTGACAAATGTTACACCGAGCAAAGGTTCTGCTTCTGTAGATGGACAGAACATCAGAGTAAGTGGTGCTGATTTAGCCTACAACGAAACCCTGACTATTAAAGTAACTTGTACAGCTTTAGAATCAGGAAACACAAAAGAGCTTTACAATACAGCACAGAGCACATGTTGGAATATCAAAAATTCTGGTGGTCATGCAGATGACGATGCTGAGACTTATATCAATACAGCTAAATTAGCAGTAGATAAAACAGTCGATAAGTATGAGTATGAAATTGGCGACAAAGCTACATTTACCATCAAAGTAAGCAACAGCGTAGGTCTTGGAAATAATGTAGTGATTACAGATAATGTGCCAGAAGGCATGACTTTAGACTACGATTCTGTTAAGATTTCTGGTCTGCCAGCAAGTGTTTCAAGACACATTGCAGGTACAGTTGACCCAACAAATCAGCTGAATCCAGATAAAAGAAATGAAACAGAAGTAAGTAACATTACAGCAGAAAAGGCTAAAAGCGGAGATAATGGTTTCAAATACACAATCAATTATTTCCCAGCAGGTGCTACTGCAACCATTACCTACACAGCAACAGCCAATGAAAAAGGCAATGGTAAAGAAAGCCAGAACGTTGTAACAGTAACAGCAGATAATGCACAGAAGGTACAGGATGATGCTGAGTTCTATATCAACACTGCAAAACTGACAATTGACAAGAAGTACATCAATCCTTACAAGGATGAAAAGAAAGATAATCGTTGTGATAACGAATTCCGTATTTACGAAGAAGAGACTGGATTTGAGAAAGTTCAGTATCAGGTTGTAGTAAAGAGTGCTGGTGATGACGGTACAGTTGCAAAAAATGTGGTGATTGATGATGTGACTTTACCAGAAGGTTTAGCACTGAATTATGGAGATATTGTAATTACCGAAACAGCAGCAGACGGAACTGTTAAAACTTTTGAAAAGGCATCCGGCGGAAATGGTACTACCTTCAAATACAAAGTTGCAGGTACTGCAGATGAGACCAATAAGCTGAATCCAGAAATCTACAATGAGACAGAAGACCGTACACCAGAAATCACAATTGAAAAATCTGGCAACGGATTCATTGTAAGAGATACCTATTTAGAGAAAGGTGCATACCTTACAATTAAGTATGATGCCAATGCACTGGAAAATGATGAGGTTGATGTTAACGGTACAGAAATTACCAATACAGCAACAGCAACAGCTGACAATTTAGACAAGGACGATAGTGGTAAAAACGTTGTAGTTAAAGATGATACTACCGTTTACATTAACTCCCCACGTCTTAAAATTGTTAAAACAGCAGATTCCGATGAGTATGAGATTGGTGACAACGTATCCTACACAATCGATGTAATCAACACACATGTAGGTACAATCGCACGTAATCTTGTTTTCACTGATGTATTGCAGACACCTGGTGCAGAATTCTTGACAGGTACGATCGAGTTATACGACACAGATGGTTATACCCTTCGTGAAGGAACCGATTTGGCCGGAGAAGATGATTATACGAAGACAGCGAAAGTCGATGCATTTATCCTGCGTTCCGATAAGCACCTTGTGGTGGATGGCAATTATGATCTCTATGACCTGGGAAACGGCAAAAATCCGGAGGAACAGGGAACCTGGAACCCGCCATATGTGAATGTCACCAGTGAGACAAAAATGTCCATCAAATATGACATGAAGATCACGGATAAAGACATGGCAGGGAAGGAAATCTTGAATACTACGACCGCGGTATCTGACGAGGCATTAGAAGTTACAACGGATGAGACAGTGATTCCAGACGGCCCGAACCCGAAAGTAGAAAAAGAGATCGACAATGCTTCCCCGGTAGTCGGGAAAGACGTGACGTTCACCCTGACATTTACCAATCAAAACCAGAATACCACCGCAGAAGATGTGCAGATCATGGATTCCCTGGATCAGACTGGGATGGTCACCATCTATGCGGATTCCATGTCTGTGAAGCTGAATGATGAAGATGTTACGGAACAGGTACAGATCTCTTATAATGAGACGATGGATGGATTTGACATGGATACCGGTCTTGACCTGACCGAAGACGATACCCTCGTTGTCACATACCGGGCAAAGGTGCTGCCGGAAGCCGGGGATGTGGAACTTATGAATACTGCTGGTGTGAGCTGCAGTAACAACCCGGAGTGGAAGTATGATAGTGTGCCGTTTATCCCGGAGAAAAAGGTGCCGAAACTGGCCATCGAAAAGACCTCTGATAAAGATGTCTATCAAGTAGGGGACACTGGACACTATGCCGTCACCGTTACCCAGACCACAGAAGACATGACTGCAAAGCAGGTCGTGATCAAAGATGCGCTGCAAGTAGAAGGCGCAAAAATACAGGTGGATACCATTAAGCTGTATTTTAACGATGTGGAGATTACACCGGCGAATATCACTTCAGACGTAAATGGCTATACCATAAAGACAGGGAAAGACTTGACCGATAAGGACAGCCTGAAAGTCACTTATGATGTATACTTTGAATCCGGACGTCTTAATGGCCAGACCGTACCAAACACAGCAAAAGCGAAGGCACAAAATACAGAAGTAGAGACGGACCGGGAAGTACCGCTCACACTAGTAGGAGATGGTTTAGAAGCCAAAAAAGAGGCGGACCCAGCAGGCGGCACCGTTGTAAAAGCAGGAGATACCATCCAGTATACCATCACAGTGAAAAACACCTCTGATACAGAAAAAACGAATGTCCTTGTCCGTGATGCCATTCCAGATTTAACAACTTATGTAGAGGGAAGTGGCGGGGAATTGTTCACAATCGACGAACAGCCGTATGTCCGGTTTGTCATCCCGGCGATTGCCGCAGGCGAGGCACAGCAGGTTTCTTTTAGCGTAACGGGTAATGAAGGAGCGACGGAAGATGATGTCATCCGCAATACGGCACAGGTCTATGGACCGACAGCAGAAGAAGTCGGGGAAGATGGAACGATTCCGGAAGAAACCTGGAGCAGTGATAAGTTTGAGGATACCAACACTATCACCCATCCACTGGATGACTGGGTCATCACTGACCACGAAGTCGATGTGGTATCCCCGACATTGGCCATCGAAAAGACCTCGGATAAAGACGTCTATCAGGTAGGGGAGACCGGACACTATACGGTCACTGTCACCCAGACGAAAGAAGATCTCACCGCAAAACAAATTGTAGTCAAAGATGATCTGCAGGCAGATGGCGCTGAGATCCAGCCGGATACCATCAAAGTATATTTCAACGATACAGAGATCACACCAATCTCTGTAACTGCAGATGCCAAAGGCTATCGGATCGAGACAGGCATGGACCTTTCTGACAGTGACATCCTCACAGTAAATTACGATGTATCATTTGTATCGGAAAGCCTGATGGATGGTACTGTACCAAACACGGCAAAAGCAAAGGCCGATAATGCCTATGCAGAGACCGACCATGAAGTACCACTGATCCCGGTGGGAGATGATCTCTCTGCCAAAAAAGAAGCAGACCCGGTGAGCGGCACAGTTGTGGAAGCTGGCGAGACGATCCAGTATACCATTACTGTGAAAAACACATCCGACAAAGAAAAAAACAATATCCTCGTCCGTGATGCTGTCCCGGAATTCACTACTTATGAGGAAGGTAGTGGCGGAGAAGTATTTATGATTGGGGAACAGCCGTATGTCCGCTTTGTTATCCCGTCTATCGCTGCCGGGGCGGAGCAGAAAGTTTCCTTCTCCGTGACCGTAAAGGAAGATGTCGATAAGGATGAAGTCATCAAAAACGTGGCACAGGTCTACGTGCCGACAGAGGACGAAGTAGGGGAAGACGGCACCATTCCGGAAGAAGTATGGAGCAGCGACAGATTCCACGATACGAATACAACTCTTCATCCACTGGACAACTGGGTCGTGACAGAACACGAAGTTGGTGTGGGAACCCCGGATGTGTCCATCGAAAAGAAAGCAGATGCTACCGTATATTCCGTTGGAGAGACGATCCAGTATACGATTGTCGTCAGCCAGGATACCGAAGGGGCAACAGTGACCAATGCCATCGTGGAAGATAAAGACTTAACAAAAGGCGTAGACATTGATTATACTTCTATCAAAGTCGATGATGCAGCCGTACCGGAAAAGGATGAGGTGGAGATGGATGCCGATACGGTCCATATGGTACGCACGGATGGCGGATTTCGAGTGGTATATCCGACTTTGTCTGGCCAGTCTGAGATTACATTTCATGCGACTGTCACCAGTGAAGACCTGACCGGACAGAAGATTCACAATACAGCAACGGTCATCACAGATCAAACGCCGGAAAAAGAGGCGACCGTCACCGTCAAGGTACCAAAATCCCCACTGGAGAAAGTGGTGGAGAAAACATTTCATCCAGATGGAGCTTCGTCTAAAGAGGATGATGAGGGAACAAGCGGCCCGAAAGGAGCA
Source organism: Eubacteriaceae bacterium CHKCI004 (assembly GCA_900016875.1). Taxonomy (GTDB): domain Bacteria; phylum Bacillota; class Clostridia; order Lachnospirales; family Lachnospiraceae; genus Anaerobutyricum; species Anaerobutyricum stercoris. The sequence continues at coordinate 110,325 of FCNR01000025.1, forward strand.
AAGACGGGTGTCATCAGTTATGCCGGATGGTTCGCACTGGCAGCAGCAGCCTTTGGCGGAACTGGAGTCTTCCTTATCCGGAGAAGACGAAAAAAATAAGTAAATAGGAAACAGATGAGCAGGAAAGAAGGAGCCTGCTTTTTTTGTGCCCAAAAACTGGAAAGGAGACGGCCCGTACTGCATTCCCGTACGGGCTGATGGGAAAGAATGAGAATAAAAAAGCTATTGCCCGGCACTTTGTTCCTGTTTTTATGCCTGCTTTGTGGCATTGGGATTGTTCTATTTTTTTACCAGTCGGCACCGCAGCCTCCTGCAATACAGATAGGTCCCCGTCTAGTAGGGACCAGGGATATTGTCATTGATATCGGAGGATCTTTGCCAGACCTGAAGGAAGGACTGGGGGTCAATGACGCAGTGGAACGAGTAGAGATCGACACCAGTGCGGTTGATACAGGGACGGCTGGGCAATACCCTATTATCTATCGTTATACTGATGTACGGGGAAAGACTTATGAAGTAGAGACTACTTGTACGGTAACGGCATCGGAAAGTACAACCATGGCAGAAGGGCAGGAGAAAACAGAGGGACAGCAAAAAAATTCCGGGCAGAAAAAAGAGAAAGAGGCAGGACAAAAGAAAAACGCGAAGGAGACGGCGCACACTACACCGCCGCAGACTGGGGATTGGGACGGTTTTCCAGGGTATGCGGCATTGTTCCTGGCATCTGCCTTTTTGTCCCTGCTGCTCATTCTCCGCCGGTGTTTTTTTAGATGAGTATCCCAATGACAGATCGGATATGGCGATTTCGTCTGGATGGGTGTAGATAGAAAAGCAAGGAGGATTGATGGATGGAAGGAACACAGAAATATCAAGAGCAGACAGATCGGAACGAAGAGCTGCCGCAGTCCACTCCGGTGGCGGATATGCTGGAGAAGATGCGGAAAGTCTTTGTGGAACGGGATGAGGAATATGCCCGGATGGAAAGTGCATACCAGAAACGGAAAGAAACGCTGGATGCTAAAGAAGTCGCTTTGCAGGAGACTTTGGCCGTAGAAAAAGCGGCGATGCAGGAAGCAAAGGCAAAGTTTGAGAAAGAAAAAACAGAGCAGTGGATGAAAATTTCCCTAGCCCGTGAGGAAGCCCGGAATGAAAAGCTCCGGTGCCAGAGACTGGTCCAGGAGTATGAAGAAAAGTTATCAAGACTTCCAGGGGACGGTGCGGATTTTATCTTCCAACAGGGCAAGACAGAGCAAGATTTTCAGAAAATAGAACAGGAAAATGCACGACTGCAGGAGGAGAACCAGCGTCTCACGGAAACCAACCGGGAATTGGAAGAAGAGAGCCGGCGCCTGCAAGAAGAAAAAGGAGAACTGTTTCGGAAACTGATGGGGAAGGAAAGCGTGACGGAGAAAAATGGGCAGAAAGAGCACCGCTTAAAAGAAGAGTTGGTCACAGAGCAGGATGACCTTTTGGTGGATAAAAGAGAAACAGGGTCTACAGACGAAACGTGGGTGAAAGACAGTCCGTTGACGGCAGAAACTTTGCAAGCCTATTGGATCGAAACCGGAACAGATGCCCGCCTCCTTCATTCCCGGGACGGGGAGCTGGTCGCTGTTACATTGGAAGGAATGAATATCATGTTTTCTTTCCGGGAGACACCCTGGTTTGATATTAGAAAGAAACAAAAGGGCGGATGGGGCATGAAAAAACTCATGAAGCGTTATAACGAAAATAATGCAGGGTTGTCGTTTTCTTATGATGAAATCGAGGAAGAACTGATCGGTTCCGGAGAGTTTTCTCTTTCGATGTCTCCGGAAGAACTTGTCCATAAAGTATACCAGGCTGCCCGTATGTACTTTGGTCATCAGGATGAGGGAAAAGAATGAGCCGGGAGCTTATGGTCATCGCGAGTCTGTCTTTTGGCTTTGCCCTCTTTTTGACCTTGTTTCTCCTATGGGTGCAGGGGATACGGGATGCGGTGCCGAGGTACAAAAGAGGGCTTCCGGCAGTCAGATACGGGAAGGATACGATAGAGTGCCTGCAAACTTCCTACCGGGCGGCAGGAAGCATAGAAGGGACTCTCCTGCTGGTATCCCGGAAATGTCAGCAGAAAAAGGCGAGAAGGCGGTTCCGGGCGGCGGTCAGTTACTTAAAGGAAAGCCGGTATCAGGATTATGAGACGGCCCTGCTTTTTTATGCGTCGGACAGTTCCGAGGATTGTAATAAACTGTTTACTTACTTGATAGAGTTGGAAGTCCAGAAAACCCGCGGGCTTCCTGTAAGAAGGAGTGAAAAAGAACATTATGAAGAAACATAGTTTTATCAAAGGCATCGCCGTGATCGTGGCGTTTGCCATAGGGTTACTTGCGAATATAGCGGCACGGAATCTGTTGCTGCCGCATATCCTTCCAGACAACATGCTGTCACTGACAGGGTTCCTTTCCTTGTTGGTTCAGATCGTGGTATCCGTTGTGATCGTATTAATGATTGGCTTTTTAAACAGAAGGGGTGATTGAATCATGCAGAAAAAGAATTTAAAAACGATACTAAAGAAAATAAGCAGAAAAGTACTAACAATAGGGCTGTCCGTCTGCATGGCAGCCTTTTTTATTTCCCTTCATGTACAAGCGCAGAACCAGGGCATAGACCAGAGCGTCATCCAGACAGGATTTACTTCGCTGTATCAGGTCGTCGCTTCGATTGTATCCAATATCGGACAGTTATTCCTGCTCTGGGGTGTTTTTGAGATGGCGGCATCCATGAATACACAGGATGGCATGGCACAGTCTTCCGCGTTTAAGCGAGTTGGCGGCGGCCTGATTGCCTGCATTGCTCCGCAGATCATTCCGTTGATCAACATTGGAGCAGGGACAGGTGGAAATTAAAAAGGGGGAAGATAGAGATGCCCGATTGGGTGATGAACTTTTTTGGAGGATTTTCCATTGGATTGGCCAACACCATTTGGAAGGCAGCTATGGGTCTGATTGGCGGGCTGCTTGGAACAGCGCCGCAGGATTTCTCTCCGGATACCTGGAATTTTGTAGAGCAGACCCTTTATCCCTGGTCTTTAGCTATAGGTGTTTCTTTATTGAATCTTTTTTTCATCATTGCTATTTTCCGCGCCGTCAGTGACTTACATCACAATATCACCTTGGAAATGATCATTGAAGCGTTCATAAAGATTGTAGTCGCCAATGTCATTTATCTCAATCTTTTTTTGTTGATGCGGTTGGTATTATCCATTGCATCTGCCATGGTGGGAGAGATATTTACGACACAGAACCCGGACCTGATCGTTGATGAGATGGATATCGGTTCTACGCTGTTTTACCTGCTTTTTGGCATCTTTTTTGTCCTGGCAGCAATCGTGTGCAGTTTTTTGATGCTGTTGACGGTTTACAGCCGGTACATCAAGATCTACCTGCTGATCGTGCTGGCCCCTTTTGCGGTGCCTGCCCTTATCGGCGGACGGGAAACGGAACGGAGTTTCTATGCCTGGCTAAGAACATTTTTGTTAAGTGTGTTTGAGATCGTAGTGATTGCCCTCGTTATGGTGATATCGTTTCAGATCATTGATGCTGGGATTTCCGTATTTGAAGGCTCTGGTCTGCTAGAAGAGGCGGTTGACGGTTTTTGGGATGCGTTAAATGCTTTATTTACAATGATCTTTATGACAGCCAGTGTCAAAGGGGCGAACAGCCTGCTGGCAAGAGCATTTGCATTATAAGGAGGAGCAGATGAAGATTGATATTAACGAGGATTTTGAAGCCGTTTTTCAAAATGAGATCTTTGCCGGTTTTACCTCACGCCAGTGTATATGTGCGGGCATCGGCCTGTTGGCAGGATTGGGTACGATGGTAGCTTTGTGGCATTATACCGGTATGCCTGTCGTACAGTGCAGTTATGTGATGGTGCCGGTGATGGTTCCATTTTGCGCGGTTGGTTTTTTCACATATCAGGGCCAGTCTCCCCTGCAGTTGTTAAAAGCCATATGGTATGTCCGGCAAACCGCACGACTGACGTATCAGGCGGCAGAACGGCAGGAGACAATGGGCAGAGTCTTTACCATGAAAAGGACTCTGCCAAAAAAGCAGAAAAGGAGGAAGGACGATGGCCATATTTAATGCGGACATCCGGTTCCGGGAACAGAAGCGGATGAGCCTGCCGATTGTCAAAGTTCCGAAGAATGTCCGGGAAGCGTTTCATATCGACACCCTTTTTGCAAATGGGATTGCCAAACTGGAAAAAGGGAAAAAAAACTGTCTGTATGACCGTTGTTACTTATTGGAGGAGATCAATTATATCAACAAGGATGACGGGGAAAAGACCCGGTTTTTAAATCAGTTCATGGGATGGTTAAAGGCGATGAACGTTGATTTTAAGATAACTGTGGCAAACGAATTTCAAAGTGCGTTTGATTTTATCAAAAAATATCGGTCAAATAAAAATAAGGACAAATATCCGGAAGCAGAAGAAGGCGTTCGGGAATGGATCGAAGAGAAGATGGGAGAATCCAATCCCAATGTAACGACATATCGGTATCTGACCGTTTCCTGCCGGGCAGAGACCCAGACAGAGGCAATGATCCTGTTAAACAGCATTGATACGGTCATCCACGATATGTTCCGGATGTGGAGGGGCCAGGTCATGCGGCTGTCTGCCAGGGAAAGACTGCTTTGTCTCCATTCCCTGCTCCGCCCCGGCCGGATGGACGAAGAAGCATATCTGTCCTACGGAAAAGGCCATGACTGGAAAAATGATATCCTGCCCCGGAAGGTCCGCCAGAAAACAAATTTCCTTGTCCTGGATGAAACCTATATATCCGTCTTGTTCGGGCATAAATACCGGGGAGCCATAGATGCGGACAGCTTTGTCCGCAGCTTTTCCCATATGGAATTTCCATCCTATCTCACGCTGGATTATGCTCCGGTTGCCCCAGACATCATCGAAGATAAACTGGGGGCGGCATCCATGAATAATGAACGGGCGATCAGTAATGAAGAAGAGAAAAAGAGAAAGAGGAACATGATCTCTACCGGGCCGTCTTACCGTCTGCAAAAACGAAAAGAAAGTATTGAGGAGTATACCGACCAGATCAATGACAATGATGAGACCGGTTTTTTTGTCAACTTTTTGTTGGTCGTCACCGCTCCGGATGAGGAGACGCTGTCCGAGCGTGTCGGCCAGATGGAAGCCATCGGGCGCAAAGAAGGGGTATCCATCGAGACGGCAGACTGGAATCAGTTAAAAGCGCTGAATACCGCCTTGCCATATGGAGGGCGCCAGGTGGATTATATGCGCTTTTTTCTGTCTTCTTCTGTTGTCGCATTGCAGCCATATTATGCACAGGATGTCATCGACCTGGGCGGGTATTTTATGGGGATCAACCGGACGACAAAACGGCTGATCTTTGGTAACCGCAAATTATTGAAAAACCCCCACGGCATCATCATCGGCCATACCGGTTCCGGAAAATCGGTCATCATCAAGCTGACAGAAATCCTGCAGTCCCTGATCGCGACGGATGATGATGTTTTGATCCTGGACCCACAGAATGAATTTGAAGCGGTCATCCGGATGCTGGGTGGAGCCTATTTTGATCTGACGCCAAAGAGCGGAATGAACTTAAATGGCTTTGAAGTGACAGAAGAAGTCTTTTATGCGGATAAAAGGACAAAAGAAAAATTTGTGGCGACCCAGACCGCCTATGCCAAAAGTCTCGTAGCTGCCACCATGAATAACATCCTGTTTACACAGGAACATGCCACTTATGTGAGCCGGGCGACTGGAATCATGTACGAAAAGATATTCGCACAAAAGAGACTGAAAAAACAGCCGACATTAAAGATGCTCCGGGAAGAGATCGATACGATCTTGTCCGGAGAGGCCGGACAGGACAGCCATAACCGGGAAATCTTACAGACCATCGATAACTGTCTGGAAGAATACACAGAAGGGAGCTGTGATATGCTGGCCCATCCATCCACCATCCGGCTGGATAACCGGCTGGTGGGATTTGGACTTAAGAATGTGCCGGAAGATAACTGGGAGGCGGTGATGCTGACGGTGATGCATTACACATCATCCCGTATCGAATATAATCAATCCCTGCAAAGGGCGGTCCATTTCGTTGTAGATGAGACCCAGGTCATCTGCCAGAAGGGGACCTCAGCGGCGCAGCTCAACACAGCGGTTACGACTTATCGGAAATTTGGTGGGATCTGTACCATGTCGATGCAGAACCTGACCGCGGCGCTCCACGATGAAAAACTGACAGAGTTATTTAGTAACTGCGATTATAAATGCTTTCTCGATCAAGGTGGTGTGGATGCCAATGCCTTGCGGGAGATTCAGGAGTTGTCGCAGACAGAGTTCGACGCACTAAACGCGGAAGGGTACGGACAGGGTGTCATGGTCTGGGGGAAAAAGGTTGTCTTGTTTGATATGCGGATATCCAAGGATAATCCCTTGTATCCATTGATATCAACGAATTTCCATGAGAAAGCGGCAAAGGCAGTCGAACAACAAGTAAAAGAGCAAGACAGCAAAGCCCCAGAAGAGGCCGCCTATACGGAAACCAGCCGGACGGAGCAGATCATCTTGCAGATGGCGGATTTTGCGGAAATCAGTGCGAGGGATATTTTATCTGTACTGGATATTTCGCAAGATGAGGCGGAACTGCAGTTATCTTATCTTGTTGAGAAGGGCAAGCTTTTGGAGATCCAGACAGAGGGTATCACAAAATATAAGAAGGCGGGGTGAACATGGGAATCAAGAAGAGCAAAGAATCTACGTTTCATGTGATCAACAGTGGATTTCGTGCATCGAGAAATGGTATCCGCCGGGCTGGAAAATATGTAGATTCCTCTGGAGAAATTGATGAGGACCAGGACCAAAGGGCAGATCCCATCCAGTTTTTACCCAGAAAGCTACAAAAGAAGTGGATGAAATTGCCGGAAGTCAAAAAGCAATTTTATAAAGAGCAGGCAAGACGGACAATCCAACGCAAGACCAGAAAAAAGGGAGTGGCTTTCAGCCAGGAACAGCCGGGGATAGCAAGTCCAGAAACCGTGCAGGAAGCCGCAAAACTTTTTATAAAAGAGGAAGCCTATGGAACCCATGGATGGCGGAGACCAAAAGATAAAAAGATCATCGGAATTGATGGCATACCAGGACAGGCAGCAAAGAAAAAAGCAAGAGTCGCTGCCTTGGCCACAGCAACAAAAAAAGCCGATGACAAAAATCCAGAAGAAGAGATCGCGGCAAAAACGGAGCAGGGCGGCCAGGCAGCCTTTCGTCAATCTGGACTGTCTGTCATAGAAACCCCGACCCGTATGTCTGGGATGGCAGGGAAAAAAGCAGCAACGACCGCTTCTGTCCCTTTGCAGGCTGGCATGACAGTTACCGTAGCAAAAAAAGCAGCCGGCATGTTTGCGGAGCGGGTAAAGATGCAAAATAGCGCATTGGAAAACCAGAGGATTCGGCTGCAGTCAAAGATTGATCATGTCAAAGAATCGCACCAGCAGATGGGGACGCCATCCGATGCAGTTGCTTATGTAACGGCGGTGGCGGCGACGGGATTGCTGGCGGTGGCACTCATGGCGTTTCAATTATTTGCGGCCATTTTTTCCGCCTTTTTGGTCATACTCCTTCCCGTGCTTGTGATCGCACTGATCATCAGTACCATTGTATCTGTTTTGACGAGTATCTTTGGTGCGGTAGATCCCATCTATGCTTTTAGCACCGGTGAGAGTATCGTAGTCGTTGCGATGGGCGAGATCGGCTATCATGAGGGAGCCGGGAACGAAACGAAATATGGAGAGTATACGGGCACCAACGGTATGTCCTGGTGCCACGCCTTTGTGAGTTGGTGCGCTAACGAATGTGGGTTTGTCGATATGGGAATATTTCCAAAGACGGCGTCTTGTGAAATCGGACGGCAGTGGTTTATCGGCCATCAGCAATACCAGGCATCAGATGGAACTTACGAGCCAAAACCGGGCGATATTATTTATTTTGATTATGGACAAGAAGGCGTTTCTCACCATGTAGGCATTGTAGAATACACGGAAAATGGCGTAGTACATACCATTGAAGGCAATAAAAATGACCAAGTGATGCGGGCACACTACAACCTGAATTATGTAGGTATCATGGGATACGGTAAGCCCGCTTATCCGGATACAGGGGTAGAAAATTATGGGACGGCATCAGAATTTTTATCGGAGTGTAAACGGATTGTGGATACCATCGTTGGGGATGGAGACTGGGTGTATTCCAACTGGAGGCTCCAGGATAATTTTGAGGATGCCAGAAAAAAAGCCAGAAAAACAAACTGCGCGATGTATGTTGCCTGGTGTATGCAGGAGTTTGGCACACTGAAAAAAGGACAATATTTTTACAGCAACTGGGATGGGAAACTCACTTGCAGCAGTACAGTACGGGAACAGTTGGAGAAATATTATGATATCTATCAGGTGGGAAACGATTTTTCAGAAAAGGATTTGAATCCAGGAGATATCTGCCTGTGGAAAGGGCATACCAATGTCTATGCCGGAAAAGACAGCCAGGGAAAGCGTCTCTGGTATGATCTTGGACACAACCAGACATCCGACAATAAAGCAGAAAGCGGGCCGTTTGTCCGCGGCGTCCGTGTCGGGAATATGGGTTGGACAGAACTTACGGCAGTGCTCCGCTTAAAAGACCAGGACTCTTATGGTTCCGGCAAGACGATCACTCTGCCAAAAGGACTGGGCGATGTGTATTCCTACATGGGCTGGGAGATGATTACATCCCGTGGAACAAGACAGTATGAACTGCGGATCCAGAGTGGCGAACCGTATGACCGGAATGGCTTTGGTGTCATCGATGGCCGCTATGTGGTTGCCTGCACTTCTACCTTTGGAGAAATTGGAGACGAGGTTGATTTTGTCCTCGGCAATGGAAAAGTCATCCATGCGATCATTGGAGAGTATAAAAGTTTTGATGACCCGGACTGCAACACCTGGGGACATGAATACGGTCACTGTGTCGTGGAGTTTTGTGTAAATAAATCTTCCTGGTATGGTTACGGCAAGAGTATCACTAGGTATCATCCGGAGTGGGCGGATACCACTGTTGTAAAAGCTGTGAACTTGCAGAAAAATTTTTTTGACGATTAATAGGATAAAAAGGATGTACTGAAAATCAGTACACATGAAAACATCAGTGGTAACAGATTTGAGAAAGGAAGTGAAGACCCGATGAGAAAAAAAGCATTCCTGCTTGCAATCTTCGTTGTCGTACTTACTGCCCTGTGCATCTGCCTGGGGCTTTTTTTATTACGGCGGGATGACGGTAGAGAGCCCAACAGAGCAGAAACGACAGGGGAACAGATTGGCATAAGCACAGCAGAAGAGAAAACAACAGAGGCAGCCAATGTGCCGGAAACGACAACGGAGAAAAAGAAAAATCCATATGCATTTTTGAATTTAGGAAAAATTTATTATCTTCCACTGGATACAACGGCTTTCAAAAACCAGGTGGCAGCCTTTATGGAAAACAATCATCTGACCGCCACAACAGTACTGGCACTTGGAAAGGTGGAAGATAACAAGGAAGACCCAGACGGAACGGCAAATTTTTATCTCCAGCTTGATGATGTGGCAGGGACAATCCTCCAGGCAGCTTATGATAAAAAAGCAAAAGCATTTACTTTGTCTATCTCAGACCCTATCCCGGAGGTAGAAAAATATGGCGGCGTTGCAACAACGGAAGCCAACCAAAATGTATCTGGGACAGGACCGGAATATTCCAGCGAAGGGACAGAAGTCATCAACTTTGGTAATGCCAATATCACAGATGTGGAACAGACGTTGTCCCGTGTGGCAGATATGGAAACGTTGCAACATAACCTGGGGATTTTCTTAAGTGAAAATGGAGAAGAGCGAAGGAATCTGTTCGTTTTGTCAATGAAAAAAACAGAAACGGGTTATAAAACCATTTTAGAATTTGAGACAGCCCGTATTGACCGGAAGAAAGTGCGTGTACGTTTTGAAAATGGAAAATATCATTTTTCCCTGGTGGAGTAAACAGAAAAATAAGAAAGAAGGTGAGCATGATGGACAAAGAAGATCTTATTTTTGAATCGGAGAAATATTTTCTAAATCTGATGAAAGAGAGTAAGACCAGTCTTTATATCCGGGCAGGGGAGATCGACTGTAAAAAGAATTTCTTCCAGCATTTGAAAGACAAAGAAGATGTATTGGGGGAGGGGACTTATCTGGGACTGGTCTCTGACGCGGCAGACCGTTTTTATCTTTTCTTTTTAGAAAAGTATGAAAAAAAGCTGCAGGATCTGTATGACAGGGCTGCCGCAGAGTGGATGCAGGATGTGTTTTACCGAGGCGTCTTGGCCGCTGGAAAATGAGATTTTGTGGAAAACGGGGTCTCAGGGGTGTCCCCTGACAAGAGGCATTTGTATATACAAAATGCGTATCTTGCAAAAAGCCTGCGGCTTTTTATGTCATAGCAGAGGCGGTGAAAGACCAAAACCGGTAGGGATTTACCGTAACTGGTAGCAAAAGAATACCGGAAATGGTTGGAAATCCTACCAGGGCTGGTATCCATTTACCAGAATTGGTATCCCAAACAGAGCGAAAATGGTAGGAAAACGGAGAGGAGGGAAAGGGATGGCGGTGCAGAAACATTTCCGACTGCCGGAAGACGTGGTGGAAAAGATTGCAAGCAGGGACAGGGGAAAATATCCGACAGAAAACAGCTATGTCAGTATGGCAATCCGGAAATTTTCGGTTTATGAGGAACAGGAAGAAATCCGAAAAGAGCTGTTGGAAATCCGGAACAGAGTGGAGGAAATCCATGTGTTTTGCAGAAATGGTTTTTCTGCAGACAGTGATATTTATGGGAAAAATTTTTCATACTAATGAGTACACGGCTAGTCATGGAAAAAGATTTTATTTTTGATGGATAGATGGAGGTGGAACTTATGGACTGGCAGGAACAGATCATCCGGCTGGAGGAAAGATTGTATAAGATTACAGAAAAAAAGAAAAAAATCTTAGAGGAAGAAAAGGAAGTACTGGAAAAACTCAAGGAAATCAAAAAGAAAAAGGAGGAAGAAGAAAACCGGAAACTGGCGGACATGGTGCAGGAACAGCTGGGAGAAATGAGTGAGCAAAAGATGGAAGCGTTAAAGAATTTCCTGATGCAGCACGCGGGGGAGATCCAGGGAAATATAGAAAGTTTTGAGGAAAAGTCACAGGAAAATAAAAAGGAAAGGAGGGAGGACCACTGGGCAGGGACCGGACATTTTTGATCCGTTTTACACAGGAGGAATATGAGCAGCTTTTCTATCTGGCAGGAAAAGACAGTGGGGCAGGGCATCAAAAAATGAAAGGGAAAAATGTATCTGCTTTTATCCGAAAATGTATTTTTGAGAAGACAGACAATCCTTTGGCCTTAAAAAAAGAAGTAAAGAACTTAACGTATCAAGTGCGGAAAATTGGTGTCAATATCAATCAGGTGGTGACAAAAATCAACAGTGGATATGGCACCCCCTCAGATAGGAATCAGCTGTTTTTTTATCTCAAAAAAGTAGAAGAGGCATTTATCCAGTTGGAAAAAAGAATAGAAAAAACATATGGCAATCACAAAATTGAGTAACATCGGGATGCCAAAAGGCGGCGGAGCCGCTCACTTGAAAAATGCCATTGTCTATATCATGAACCCGGATAAGACAGAAAACGATGTGTGGATCGGCGGCAATGCTGGGAACACGCCGAGGGAAGTATACCAGACGATGTTGGATACAAAAAGAGAGTGGGGAAAAGAAGGCGGGCGCCAGGGATATCACTTTGTCATCTCCTTTCCACCGGGGGAAGCAACGGTACAACAAGCCTATGCGGTCATCCGTGACTTTTGCGAAGAATATCTGGGGGAAAATTATGATTACGTATTTGCTGTGCATACAGACCAGGCCCATATGCACGGTCATGTCATTTTTAATTCTGTGAACCGGATGAGCGGATATAAGTATCGTTATGAGAAAGGCGACTGGGAAACATGCATCCAGCCGATCACAGACCGCATCTGTGAAAAGTATGGGCTGCCACCTCTTACTTATGAAAAGGAAGGAAAGAGGAAAGGAAAGACATATGCGGAGCATTTCGCAGAAAAAGAAGGAAGGCCGACAGAGACAAAGATCATCAAGGCAGACATGGACTATTTTATCAAGCGTGCAGTGAACTGGGAAGATTTTGTGGAACAGATGCAACGGTGTGGATACGAGATCCGGCAGAAAAAATATGTGACTTACAAAGCGCCGGGGTATGGAAACGGGCGTCGGGATTATCGGCTCGGGCCGGGATATACAAAAAAAGAGATCATCAGGAGGATTGCCCAAAAAGACAAGGAAATGCCAGGGAAGCCTTTGCTGTCCCCAAAACTTTTCCACAGATATCAGAGAGGATTGTCCCAGTATCTTTCTCCCACTCTGTCCCCATACCAGATGAAAAAACTCCGGATTTTTTATCGGGCAGGCCGTTACTTAGAGGATAGAAATCCGTATCGCAGGGACCGGGCCGATGTCCGGAAACATGCTATCCATATCAATCAGCTTTATGAAGAATGCCGGTACATACTACAAAGCGGTATCAAAAATCCAGAAGATCTGCAGGAACGTTTGCTGGAATTAAAAAAAGAAGAAAGCGTGTGGAAAAATCGACGCAGTACATCCGCGGCGGTCTATGACCAGGAGCTGGTGAAGAAATATCAGAAGATGAAAAAAGAACTGGATTTCCTTCCGGCCTGGGACGACTGTTTTGAGACACTGCAGGAAGGATTGGCACAGCTGGAGCAGGAAATGCCGGAAAATTTTTTCACCGATTTTGCAAAAGAAAAAGAAAAGATCGATGCCAGCCTGCGGGACATCCGTAAAGAGAAAAGGCTGGTACAACGGATGCTGCAGGAAGGAGAGCAAAAGGAAAAAGAGAAAAAAACAGAGAAAGGGGTGGAGCATGGGCCAAAGAGGTAATGTCTGTACGGGAAAGAAAGTACAGGCATTTCTTTTTGGAAAAAACAAAAGATGGATAATATTTCCGCAATACGCCAGCACCAGGCGGTGATGGCCTGGGCAGACTGTGCAAAAGAAATCCAGCAGTTTATCGAAAAGATACCAGACGGGCTACTGTGCGAACTGTTTTATCTCTGTGCGTTGGATGGGATGAAACTGGATGAATTGCAGAGGCTTGATGCCCTGCCGGCAAAAGACCGGACGGAAAAAGCAGTCATGATCTGGAAAGAACGCCAGATATTTTTACAGAAAATCTATGGAAATGATCCAGACAGGGAGAGACATAAGGAAGAATTGCACCGGGAAACAAAGCAGATGTTCGCCAACAGTGAAAAGATATGGAAAAAGTTAGAGGAGGGTATGGCAGAAACACTGGCTATACAGAAATCTTTACTGGAAGGGCAAAAAGTGACCAGTGAGACGGCTCTTAATGGAAAGGGAAAACAGATCCAGGAGAAAGAGGAGAAAATACAGGAGCTAGAAGGGCAGATATTCTCTTTGCAAGAACAGTGTGACCGGCTGCAGAAAGAAAACCAGCAGATCAAGGAAAATGTGAAAAAAAGGGATGCCCGGCCAAAGGGCTTCCGGGGCATATGCTGGAAGGTCCGGAGAAAAGCAAAGGCAGATGCTTTTATTGCGGCGTATCTGGAGAATAAGGAATACAGCAGGGAACAGAAGGAATATCTGCTGCAGTGTCTGGAAAGTGGGGACAGTCTCCGAGAGATCAAGACATTTGCTTCTCCGGGACTTACTATCCCCATGATGGAACGACTCCGGAATCTTAACAGGAAACCATCCGCTGGCCAAAGGAAGGAGGAATGACGTGGGAAGACCGATGGAACCGCAGCCGGTACGGCCCCTCCTCTTTACTTCCCGTGATCCGTCTGACAAGATGAAAGAACTGACAGACCGTCTGGAACAGGGGATCCGGGATGTATTCCAAAGCAGGCAGTATCAGGAGTACCTGCAGGTCATGGCCAAGTTTTATGATTACAGTTTCAACAACGTGCTCCTGATCGCCATGCAGAAACCGGATGCCTCCCTGGTTGCCGGATATGCAGCCTGGCAGAAACAGTTTGGACGGTATGTGAAAAAAGGAGAAAAAGGAATCAAGATCCTGGCGCCGATGTTCCGAAAAACGAAAAAAGAGGAGGGAAGCAGAGAGACAGTAGAGCTTGCGGCAGAGCAGCCGGGGGAAGAAGAAAAGACAGAAAAGATCCTCACGGGTTTTAAAGTGGTATCTGTTTTTGATATTTCCCAGACAGAAGGGAAGGAACTTCCCACATATGGTGTTCCTATGCTGCAGGGAGATGTGGAAGGATATGCGGAATTTTTTCAGGCAGCCAGGGAGATATCGCCGGTTCCGGTATCCTTTGAGACCATACAAGGGGAAGCCCATGGGTATTACCATCAGATAGAAAAGCGGATCGCTGTGGCAGAAGGGATGAGTGAACTGCAGAATGTAAAGACCCTCCTCCACGAAATTGCCCACGCAAAACTGCATGTCATGGACCCGGATGCCCCAAAAGGGCAGGAGACATTGGACCGGCATACAAAGGAAGTCCAGGCGGAGAGTGTCGCTTACGTGGTCTGCCAGCATTATGGCCTGGACACCTCGGAATATTCGTTTGCGTATGTGGCGGGATGGAGTTCGGGCAAGGAACTGCCAGAGCTGCGCTCTTCCCTGGAAATAATCCGGAGTACAGCCAGGGAAATGATCACAGGGATCGATATTCGGCTGCCGTTATTACGAGCACAGAAAAAGCAAGAAAGGAAGAATGAAAATGAAAGAGTATATCACAGAAACACAGGATATCAGAAAATGGGAAAAAAGACAGAGGGAAAGGATGTCCGCGTATCAGGCGAGGATAAAAGGATGCACAAACGGTGAGAAAAAAACAGAAGGAGGAAAGAAGGCATGATGGATAAGAACGAATTTTTTAATTATATGAGAGAACATATCCGTACCTATCTCCCGGCAGAGTATGCCGATGCAAGGATCACGACAGAAGAAACGGTAAAGCATAATGATGTGCATCTGACAGCGCTGCTGATCCGGCAGGAAGGGGTATCCATCGTACCGAGCATCTATATGGATGACCTATTTCGGGATTACCAGAATGGGCGGCCGGTAGAAGATTGTCTGGAAGCAGTCGCACAGCTGCGGGTCCGGGAAGAACATAACATACGGGTACATATGGATATGATCAAAGGCATCATGGATTATGACAATATAAAAGACCGCCTGCAGCTGCGGGTCTGTGATTATGAGGATAACAAAGAACGGTTACAGGGGACGGTCTATGAAAGACAGGGAGATCTTGCCCTGACGTGCCATGTGCTTTTGGAAAGCAGCCAGGAGATGGAGGCAGGATTCCGGGTGATGGAAAGCATGCTGGAACAGTGGGGCGTAGACCGTGATACCGTTTACCAGGATGCCCTGGCAGCCGATGCAAAAAGAGGACCGGTCCTTCACAACATGGATGATGCACTGGGGATCGTCCTGTACGGCAGCTCAAATAAAGAAAATCTGCTGAAAAGGGAAGGAACATTGGATATGGAAGGATGGAACCTGCCGTTATTTGTCTTGACCAGCCAGTCAGGGAAAAATGGGGCAGGCATGCTGTATCAGCCGGGGATGACGGAAAAACTCTCGGAACTTCTGGGAGGGGATTATTACGTACTCCCTTCTTCTGTCCACGAATTGCTGGTCGTCCCGGCTGACGGGGCAGTCGATGCAAAGACCCTGGAATCCTTTGTCCAGGAGATCAATGCAAAGGAAGTTGATATCCAGGACAGGCTTTCGAATAAAGTCCAGTATTATAATGCAGAAGGAAAGACACTGGTCAATGCCGTGGCTTTTGAACAAAAAGACAGGAAGCTGGATGTGCAAAAGGTCAGCCCTGTCTTACGCTCGATCATCCTGGCGTGTGCAGCGATGGATGCCGATACCTATACTGTAAAAAAGGGAACCCTGCACTTTGGGGAACTACAGGCACTGCAGCAGGAATGCCGGCAGGAAGGACTGGGAAAATATATACAGTTTGGCCAGGAAGAATATGATGTCCAGTGCAAAAAGACGGTGACAGAAAGATTTGATATTCCGGCAGCCATGGAAAAGAAAACGGGCAGTCGTACATCAGAGAAGACACAGAAAAAAAGACTGCAGTTATGAAATGGGAGGAACCAACAATGCGGTTATTTTTGAAATTGAATCAGGTGATGTTTTCTCCTGCTTTGGTACAGAGTGTGGAGAAGGAATATAATACCAGCTGTATCATTACTTTTGAAAACGGGAGACACATCCGAGTAGAGGAGCCCTATCCAGACGTATGCCGAAAGATCCAGGAATCTTTTACAAGAACTTCCAGATCGGTAGAGGGAAAGGAGGGGGGGAGACCATGGAGATTGATCAGGAAACGCAGCAGATCTTTTTAAGTATCCAGCGGGCGGCTGCCTGGATGGATCCTTTTCTCAAGCTGACAGCCATGGGCGGTATCCTGCTCTTACAGTATTTCGCCCGCATGGTCATGGAAAAGAAGCTGCGGGCAGGTACTTTTCAGGATTTTCAACAGTTTATCCGTCTGACGGACGGGAAATATGACATCATGAACATACCGGCAGTGGATACAGAAGGAATCAGTATGGAGTTACATGATCTTGGTGTGCGCCATATGGTGCTGCCGGATCTTGATAAGGAAGACGGGATGCTGCAAGTGGCCGTGTATCAGCCGGACAGGGATAAGTTTGGTGCCTGGTACCAGCGGCATATCCTCCATCAAATGCAGGGCGGGGAACAGGAAGTCCGTGACCTTAGAAACCTGACTGCCGGCAGGACGAGCATCCTTTCCCTGCCTGTGGAGGCGCTGGATATAGGATGGAAGGAAGATTTCAAGAACATGGGGGTGAATTATGCTTCCTTGCCGGATCTTCGGGTCGGCGATGGACAGATACAGGTCATTGTCGCAAACAGTGACCTGCCGCAGGTGGAGCAGTGGTATCAGTTAAAAAGGGAAGACTTGAAAAAAGAAGGCATCGCCCTGGACGATTACAGTACTATCTCCATGACAGAGTATTCCCAGATGGGGCAGATGACCGAACAATCGTATCTTGACAGCGCATCTTCCGAATACCAGGAAGCAAACCAGAAGTATGAAGGGGCAAAAAAGGGGGAGATAGAAAAAACGGTAGAAAACAACCAGAGGATCAAAGATGAAACAGCAGTATCCTTTGAAAAATATAAGAACGATCCAGAGTATATTCCCTTGAGCATTGACCGTACGACACTGGTGGAACAGGCATCCAGGAACCTGCAGGATTTCTGGAAACAAGGGAAGTTTGCCTGCCGGATCCCCGGAACCTGGGGCAGCAGGGAGTATCTGCTCCTCCTGCCGTTACAACAGGTGTTTATCCAGAAGGAAAAGAATTCTTATCTTGCATTTATCAGCAAAAATAATCCACCCACTGTGATCCATGCAGGAACCGGGGAAGCCATGCAGGGGATCAAGAAAATGTCCGGCCGTGCTTTTGCCAAAAAGTATTTTGACCCGGTGATGGGATCATCCATGGAGAGAGGACAGAACCTGGCAGATGCAGATAGAAAACAGGGTCCTTCTCCAGAAAGAATCGATCGTTCTACTAAGAATCAAGAAAAGAAACAGCCGGATCTGTCTATCCATTATAAGCCAGACCCTGGCCGACCGAAGCAGATCCTGCCGCCGCCGGTCTTAAAAAAATAAAACATACGCCAGCCGGATGAGGGAGTCCGGCTGGCGGGAAAGGAAATCATGACGCAAAAAAAGAAGATACCATGGGGATTTTTTTTCATTATTCTGGCTGCTGTTTTATTGGGGTCCTATCTGGTTTCCGGTCTGTTTATGATGGATGGAGTGACGATGAAAAACTATCAGGAAAAACTTTTTTATATTTTTTTCCATCCATTTACGCCATGGTGGAATGAGAGGACTCCCGCACTCATGGGAGTGGGAGTGATCCTGTGGGTGATGGGAGTCTCTTATTATCTGACCTATCATCGGAATTTTCATCCGGAAAGCGAACATGGTGTGGCAGAATGGGAAGATGTGGGGAAGGCAGCAAAACGGCTGCGGGATAAGGAAGAAATGAGGAATACCTATGTCAGCCGCAATATAAAGATTGGATTTGACGCATTATCGAATATGAACATGCTCATTATCGGTGGTTCCGGTTCCGGTAAGACAACTTCTGAACTGATCCCGAACCTGCTCCATGCCAACATGACGAATATCATCCTGGATATCAAAGGGGATCTTCTAAAAAAATATGGAGCGTACTTAAAACACATCGGTGTGGCAGTGAAAGCCATCAATTTTAAGAATCCTTTGGAATCCCACCGCTTTAACCCTTTTTGTTACATCAAAAACTACAGTGACCTGATCGGCATCATCACCAACATCCAGCAGTCTGTCAAACCGTCGGATGCCATGAAGGGAGACCCGTTCTGGGATGACGGGGTTGCCCTGTACCTGCAGTCTTTGTTTGAATATGAATGGCTCCTTTCACAAAAACAAGGTCGCACCGGGACAATGAACCATATCTTAGACTTGGTGAACATGGAAACAAAGACCGTGGATGAGGATGGTACGACCGCCCTGCAGCAGGAAATGGACAGCCTGGCAAGAGTATATGGAGAGGATTATCCCCCGGTGCGGGATTATCGGAAGTTAAAAGAAGGAGCAACAGAGACGGTCCGCTCGATCATCATCATGGTAAATGCCCAGCTGAAGCTTTTTGAGATCCCGGAGATCCGGCGGATCTTTGAGGATGATGATATCGATATCCCATCCCTGGGGCTAGGTATAGATAACAACCCGGAAAAAAAGACAGCTTTATTTTTAGTCATGCGTTCGGGAGATACGTCCTATAATCTCTTCATCAATATGTTTTATACCCTGCTTTTCCGTGTCCTCCGTGACATCGCGGATAACGACTGCCCGGGAGGAAAGCTGCCGATCCACGTGCGGCTGTGGGCGGATGAATTCTATGCCGGCCCGAAACCGGCAGATGCCGAAATGCTCTTGGGGGAGATCCGCAGCCGGAATATGTCCATGGTGCCAATCCTTCAGGACATCGCACAGATCAAGACCCTTTTTCCCAACGATAAATGGGAGATATTTACCGGAAACTGCGCGGCCATGATCTATCTTGGTTCCGGGCCGACGGCCCATACCACCCATCAATGGATCTCGGACATGTTAGAAGACATGACTATTGACACCCGTTCTGAGAGTATGGGATATGCACTGGCAGCTAACAGCAATTCCAACCTGCAGATACAAAAGGCAGGGATGAAGCTGATGACTCCGGGGCAGGTGAGCCGGATGCCCAAAGATGACTGCATCTTATTCCTGGAGGGATACCGCCCTATTTATGATAAAAAGAACTGGCCCTTCCATACCAAAGAGTTCCAACAGGCAGAAAGAGCAGCAGGAAAACAGGGATATACCAATCCTGTCCGGGCTATCTATAATGAAAAAACAGGCCAATATAAAACACTGGAAGGGGAAGAAAAACTGCGTATCTTATCAGAAGAGGAATTTGCTTTCTTTAAGGAAGCGGAAAAGACGGATGATTCCATCAAGACATTTGAAATGGACATGCAGCAGTTTTTGTATACAAACTGGAAGGAGGTACCACATCCGACAGATGAAGAAATACGCAATATGATCCAGAATATCCCCAAAAAAGATATCACGAAGATGGAGCCGCCAGCAGATGTGTATCCCCTTTTGGAAGAAGAGGATTATGACAGAGAAATCGAAGAAGAAAAGCCCTGGGATTTGTCCGGGAGTGTGGTGGATTGTCTGCTGCGTTATGCGGAACAGCTATCTCCAGAAGAGATCGAGGAGATTATATGTGGGATGGAAGATGGATTGAGCGATAAGGAGATAAAGGCATACTTTGCACTGCATGATGCGGAGAAGATGAGGCAGTATAGAAGGGTAAATAGATTAAAGTTATAAAGGAAAATTAAAAGGGAAAATTATACTTATTATTTAATATAAATATTAGAAATGAGAAGGAATACCTTTTGTTGAATAATGTTTATAAATATATTATTATGATATTGGGGTCAAAAGCCTGTCTATAGCACCTTGAAAAGTTCATATATTTTGTAGTAAATACAAGCCGAAATGCTTCTCTTGCTGTATAATAGAGCTATCCTAGAAAAGAAGGTAATCTTTATGTC
>FCNR01000058.1 GCA_900016875.1 Eubacteriaceae bacterium CHKCI004
ACAAAATCACTTAAACTATGAAAGATGGCGAGCCGTGTACATCGAGAGGTGTAAGCACGGTTCTGGAGGGGGTTACGCCAAGACCACGGACGAAAGGAAGTATGGCGTGGCGTTTCCTACCTTATGAACTCTATACTATGCAGCGCTATCTGCAGTATGGAACATTGGTGGAGAAAAACTTACAGCATTTTGACGCATGGGCGTCCACTTTTGGGGAAACTGTGACCGCTCTGGAGATTGCGCCGGAGGGGAACGGCTACCGTCTAAAGACACGGTTTGCCCGGTTCTACAACCTGCCGGAACTTATGCAGATGTTCCGGGAAGTGGCAGATATCCAGACGGCAGACATGTTGAATCTGCCTGTGCCGGAGGCAGAATACCGGGTGGTAAAAGTAAAACCTACCAAATTGCAGGAGAAAATGGTGGAGGAACTGGGAAACCGTGCGGAGAGGGTGCGGAACAATGAAGTCAATCCGAGGGAAGACAACATGCTCAAGATAACCAATGACGGGCGGAAACTGGCCCTTGACCAGAGGCTTTCCAATCCGCTTCTGCCGGATGATCCGAGGAGTAAGGTCAACGCCTGCGTGGAAGAAATTTACCGCCACTGGGAAGACGGAAAAGAGAAAAAGCTGACGCAGCTTGTGTTCTGCGACCTGTCCACACCAAAAACAGACGGTACATTCAGCGTGTACAATGACATCCGGGATAAACTTCTGGCAAGGGGAATCCCGCCGGAGGAAATTGCCTTTATCCATGACGCCAATACGGATGTGCGAAAAAAGGAACTGTTTTCCAAAGTCCGGCGGGGCGCTGTCCGTATCCTTATGGGCAGTACGTTTAAGATGGGCGCAGGCACGAATGTGCAGGACCGGATCATTGCCAGTCACGACCTGGACTGCCCGTGGCGTCCACGGGATCTGGAGCAGAGAGCGGGCAGGACCATCCGGCAGGGAAATCAGAACCCGAAAGTAGAGATCATCCGGTATGTGACAGAAGGAACCTTTGACGCATACCTCTATCAGACCATTGAGAATAAGCAGAAATATATCAGCCAGATCATGACGTCCAAAAGTCCGGCCCGGAGTGTGGAGGACATAGACGAAGTGGCTCTGTCCTATGCGGAGATCAAGGCGCTTGCCACCGGAAACCCGCACATTAAGGAAAAGATGGATCTGGATATACAGGTATCCAGGCTGCAGCTATTAAAGCAGAGTTTTCTAAATCAGAAATATGAAATGGAAGATAAAGTTGCGAAATATTTCCCGGAGAAGATACGACAGCAGGAACTTCTGATCCGCCAGTATGAAGAAGACATCCGACAGGTCAAGGCGCATACGCCGACAGACCGGAAGGCATTTCCGGTCATGCAGATCGGGGAACATTTTTATACGGAGAAAAAGGAGGCAGGTCAGGCGATCATTGACGCCTGCAAAGCCATGAAATCCCCGGAGCCTGTGCCTCTAGGAAGCTACCGTGGGCTGTCTATGGAATTGTCTTATTCCTCTGTCAGTCAGGAATTTGTCATTGCGTTACATGGGAAAGGCACTTATAAAGTGCCGCTTGGAACAGATATTTATGGAAATATCACAAGGCTTGACAATAAGATGAATGAGCTGCCGGACAATCTTTCCCGCAGCCGGGAACAGCTTGAAACAGCGAAAAGCCAGTTGGAGACAGCGAAAGCGGAGGCGCAGAAAGAGTTCCCGCAGGAGCAGGAGCTGGCAGAGAAGGTGGCACGGCTGGGAGAACTGAATGTGCTTCTGGATATGGATAAGAAAGACCGGGTTGTAATGGAGGAAGAACCGGAAACAGAGGAGATTGAGCCGGAACGGGAAAAAGCGGCCTGGGTACGGTAAGAAAAGCGGTATCGGGAGACTGATACCGTGGTACATAGCCTGCCTGATGTGCGAGCAGCACAAACGCACAATCGCCGGGAGAGGCAATCTCTGCTATAGTGGCAGAGGAAGGGAGGGAAAGAAAGGCTAAGAAGATAGCAGAGATTGATACGGATGATCTGCCGATCTGGATGTGTGCTGTCGTAGATTCCGTCAGCGAGAACTGCAAAAAGCGTCTGAAAACATCCCCGCAATACAGCCGGATTGTAGAGGAAAGCGACAAACTTCTTTTCCAATATCCGTTCATTTCTACACTGATCGACCGGGATAAAATAGAAACGCCAATGAATCTGACGTTGGAACAGACAAAAGCGCTGTCCAGATTTCTCGCACTGGACGCAGACCGGGAAGATTATGAACGGATACAGTTGTATCTCATGGGATGTCAGCATACCATAGAAATGCTGCAACTACTGGAACTTTTATAGGAAACAGCAGACTGGATTGTAGAAAGTTTCAAAACTGGATATAGTAAGATAAGAAAGCAGATTAACAGAACAGAGAGGATGGGCGGTTTGGAGAAGACAGATTTTTATGATCTGGCAGAGCGGATCAAAGACAGTTTTATGGAGATTGACAGCGATATTATGGTGGATCTGAAAAAACAGGACGAGGACTATGCCAATATGTGCCAGGAGCTGGGAGAGATGGAAAGCAGATATCCGTTTATTTTGGAAGTGACAGAAGGGAGCGGAGCCATCAGCCTTACAGCCGAGGAACATGAGATTGTGAGGCAATATATGAGCAGGATGTTTGAGAAAGAGACGATAGAGCGTTGCCAGATCTATTTCCGGGGACATACGGACGGATATGCGTATCTGAAAAAGATCGGGGCAATCTAAAAAAGTCTTGTAATTTTTAAATTATCGCATATACTATTATATACACGCAGACACAAGTAGGAGCAGCGAGGGTATCTTGACATCAATATGAAAGCGTGTATAATTATAATTAAAGAAAGGCGATTCCCTGCCTTAGTAATCTTTGAGATTATGAAATGGGAGACGATAAAGAAGTAATGAGCGTGGTCCTGCTTAGTGGACGATTCAAAATGAGCGTGGTCCTGCTTAGTGGACGATTCAAAATGAGCGTGGTCCTGCTTAGTGGACGATTCAAAATGAGTGTTTCCCTACTTAGTGGGAAAAAGATAGCCGCTGACAAGCGGCTATTTTCAAAGGAGATAAATGAGATTATTAGAAGAGGACATAAGAAAAACCACACCTATTTTATGTGAGATTCAACGGGATTATATAAAATATATGCACGATGCGGACTGGCGTGTCAGCGTCAAATATAACAACAGAAAATTTGTAGGTTTAGCAGTACAAATTAATGGTAGAATGTTTGTAGTTCCATTAACATCACAAACAACAAAGGAAAGAATTGCAAGAGGAAAGAAGAAAAGAAGCGCTGCCATTACTACCTTTCTCAAGGTGGCAGGCGAGGAGATAGCAAATTTACTGCACAATAACATGTTTCCAGTACCAGACGACCAGATAAAACCCATACAGATCGATCCAAAAGTCGATACATATCTGGCAAATGAGGAACGACAGATAAGAAAGAAATGGGTTGAAATAAATACTAAGTCTATTGCAGTTTATCGGGAGAGATACGATAAAGAATCAAGAAATTATTATTTTTTTAATAAGACATGCTGTGATTTTAAAAAATTAGAAGTAGAGTGCGATAGGTGGGAAAGAGAACATAATATATCTTCTACGTTATAGTTTTATTTATGTAAAGTAATTACATAGCCGGATGGTTTTCAAAAAAGCAAGTAGCAAAAATAGAGTCAGCGACAAATGATAAGTTATAGAACAGAAAAGTGGAAATTCAGGAGGCTCTCGCATATGAAATGGTATAATGATATGACTAAACAAGAAAAACGAAGTTTTAAAAAAGTAATTGTTGTATGTGTAGTAGGTGCGATTTTAATTCTCATTGTTCCCATGGTTTTTATGCTGATTTCTAAGTAAGAGATAACTTCAAAGTTTATAGGAGGATAGATGAATGGAATGGTTACCACTTGCTGTAATAGGCATACTAATTATTATATTGGGTATATATTTTATTGTTAAATGGGCTGTGAAAGATGCACTAAAAGAATATTTTAACGATAAGGAAAATAATAAACCCTAATTTATATGAATTTTCTATGTATGTAATGGTGTCCAATACAATTATTTGATAGAATATAGGTATCGCAGAATAAGAATATCAGGTGGTGATTTAGTGGTCAAATATCGTTTGGACTTGAGTGATGAAAAGAAAGAAGCTACAATTCAAATTGCCTTGGAAAGTGAAAGGAATGTTCGTAAACGTAAAATTGCAACTCCGATTCTATTAATTTTGGGCATACTTGAAATTATTTTAGCAGTATATTTTTTTACTAATTCCAGGTTCGTATCTGGACTTAGTTTTTTAGTAATCGGAGCATTGATAATACTTCTTGCATGGAAGACAAAATCGTTTCAAAAATTTGCATTGAAAAAGTCAGAAATACTTTTAGATAAGTCTTTCCGTACAGGAATAGTGGAGTATACTTTCGATACGGAAGGAATAGAAGTTGTTTCACAAACTGGTTATGGCAAAAACTATTGGAGTTCATTTAAGAAATATGGCACAATGGGGCAGTATATATACGTCAAGCGAAAAGATAATAAATTGGTTTTGGTAGATAAAAATGATTTATCAAAAGACGAGACGGAAGAATTAATGCAGTTATTATCAGAGAATATTAAACATTAATCTTAATTTGCCGACATGCTCAAACTCATATTGCGATATATATTTACATAGCCGGATGGTTTTCAAAAAAAGAAGATCATCCGGCTATTTTTATGCCCGGATATAAGAAATGAGTTATGGAATATCCAATCATGGGCAGGAAAGGAGATGAAGTTTATGCCTTATGTTGCGCCGGAAGTGGTGCAGAGAGTGAAACAGATCGACCTTCTGACTTATCTGAAAACCTATGAACCTTCTGAGCTGGTGCATTTCTCTGGGAATGTTTATACCACCAGATCTCACGACAGTTTGAAGATTTCCAACGGAAAATGGATGTGGTGGAGCCGGGGGATCGGGGGCAGAAGCGCACTGGACTATCTGATTAAAGTGAGAGGATATGATTTCGTGCAGGCGGTACAGACCATAGCGGAACAGGCGGCGATCCAGCCGCCTGTTTCCGTACCAGCCGAAAAGAAAACAGAGAAAAAGCTGATCCTTCCAAAGCCTTACCGCTATCAGACGTATGCGGTTTCCTACCTGCAGAACCGTGGGATTGACATGGAACTGATCCGGTATTGTCTGAAAACCGGACAGATTTATGAGAGTGAGAACTACCATAACGTTGTTTTTGTAGGGATGGATCAGAGCGGGATTCCACGTTATGCGGCTCTGCGTGGGATCGGTTCAGACTTTGTCGGGGAGGCGTCCGGGAGCGACAAAAACTATTCTTTCTGTATCCCGGCAGAAGAAAAATGCTGCGAAGTCCATCTGTTCGAGTCGGCGATTGACCTGTTATCTTACGCCACAGAGCAAAAACTAGACGGGGGAAATTGGAGAGAAACGCACCTGTTATCCCTTGCGGGCGTGTACCAGCCTGCCAAAGAAATCGAGAAAAGCAAGGTTCCGGCGGCGCTGACACGCTTTCTGAAAGAACATCTGGAGGTGGATCGGGTGGTGTCCCATCTGGACAATGACCGGACAGGAAGGCTTGCGACACGGGCCATTCGAACGGTGCTTCCGAAGAAATACCAGACAAGAGATGAGCCGCCAAAGCAGGGGAATGACTGCAACGACAGCCTTTGTATCCGGCTGGGAATCCGGCAGACAAAGCGGGAAAAAAGACACAGAGGGAGAGACTTTGAACGGTAGAAAGAGAGGATTTTATGAAGACAGTTCAGTATGATCTGAGGATCATTCACAGAAAAAAGGTTGCGATAGGAGCTATAAACCGGAAAGAAATTGACCGGATTCTGCAGGATATGATCACGTCCGGAGAGGCTCTGAACATGGAAGGAGGCGAAGTGGTCGGCATTGTGGTTGAAGAAAAAGGGGAGCGGGATTGTCCTGGAGACTGTGACCATTGTCCCTATCTTTGCCCGGAAAATGAGGACTGCATGATGGACGATCTGGAAGATCGGTGCCGGTCCTGTGAGTATGGCTGTGAGAAATGCGGCCTTTGCAGTCTGATTGACTATGGTGTCTGCGGAGATGAGGAGTGTGAAAGCTGCCATTGGCGCTGCCCGGAGTGCGGCGGATGTACCCATCCGGAAGGAGAAAAACAGCCGTGACAGCTTTTCTTGTCGGCAGGTAATGAACCGCCGGAGGCGGGAACGGAGCGCAGGCGGAGTAGGATACACAATACCAGCAAGCAACGCCTTTGGATTGCCAGACTGTCATCCGGCAGTCCTGCGGCAGCTTGTCAGGGAAAAATCCCTGAAACCCTTTAGAAAATACGGAGGTAAGAATGAAGATGATCCAGTTTATTTGTGGAACAATGGTGGGCGGTATGATCGGCGTGGTTATGATGTGCCTTATGCAGATCAACCGTCTGTACAGGCATGACCGGGAGGTGGAAGAATGATACGGATGGAAATGATCAGAACAGGAAAAGACGCTGTGGAAAACAGATTGAAAAAGTATCAGCAGATATTAGCAGGAAAGGGGGCTGGACAGCATGAGCAGCACGGTAGCAGTGAAGGCGTTCGCAGAGGGCGTGACACAGCAGATTAAAGATTACCTGCCAGAAGAATATCAGGACATGCAGTGTGAGATTTCAGAGCAACAGAAGAATAATGGAGTAGTGCTGACCGGAATGATCCTCAACATGCCGGGACAGAAGATTGCCCCGGTTGTCTATATGGAACCTTTTTATGACCAGGTCCGAAAGGGAGAGCCGATGGATCAGATCATGAATCGGATTGCCGATGTGTGCAGACAGTCTTTGTCTGTGCGTGAACTGCCGGAAACGCTGGACTTTACGGACTATGATTCTGTGAAGGATCATTTAACCGTACAGGTTATCAATACGAAAGCGAATCAGCGGATGTTATCCCAGGTTCCGCATAAGCAAATGGAAGACCTGTCTGTCATCTGTCGGATTGAATTCCCTTCGCCCGCCGGGGAGGGAGTTGGGAGTGTCAAAGTAACCCATGAAATGCTGAGTCAGTGGGGAGTACACCCGAAGGAAGTTTACCAGAAGGCGGTGGAAAATGCAGTCAAGAGCAGTCCGGCTGTACTGATGAGCATGGACGACCTGATGATGGAGATGATGGGCCTTCCCTTTGAGACAAAAAATCTGCTTCAGTTAAAAGAAGGGGAGGAGTTTCCTAAAGATGGCATGTACGTTCTGAGCAACCCCATGAGAGTAAATGGTGCTTCTGTCCTTGCCTATCCTAATCTGCAGGAGCAGTTGGAGTCCGTATTCCCACAGGGCTGTTATCTCCTTCCTTCGTCTCTGCATGAGATGATTATCATTCCAAAAGATCTCGGTATGACACCGAAAGAAATGGGAGAGATGGTGCGCGAAGTGAATCAGAAAGAAGTAGCCCGTGACGAAATCCTGTCAGACCGGGTATATGAGTTTGACAGAGAGAAACGGCAGTTGCGTCAGATACCGGAATCCATAGAAAAAGAAAAGGAGATGGAGCGATGAGAAAACGAAATGTGGCGATCTTGTTCCGTCTGAACCGGAAAGAGGCGGAGATCCTGGATAAAAAAGTAAAAAAGAGTGGTCTAAGCCGGGAGGCATATCTCCGTCATCTGATCAGCGGCGTGGTTCCGAGAGACGCCCCGCCGCCGGATTACTATTCCATGATGAGGGAACTCCACCGGATCGGGAATAACCTAAATCAGATCGCACAGAAGGCACACACTTTAAATGTGATTGATGTGCAGCGGTATGACCGGGATATGCGGATGTTTGAAGATACTGTAAAGAAGATTACGGAGGCGGTGATCCTGCCGGAACCGATGAAAAATGAAAACCGGAGAGGAGTGTAAGGTGGCTACCACATCCATCTGGAGTGTAAAAGGTTGGCTGGGGAAAGTCGTGATCTATGTAGAGAACCCGGAAAAGACCACCGCTCCGGAGATCGCAAAATTTCCGAGATATGAAAACGAAGGGGCGGTACAGCGTGAAGAAAAAATGCAGAGCCTTTCTGATGTGATCGCCTATGCGGTCAATGCAGAAAAGACCAGACGGAAAGGGAAAAAGGGAGAGGAGGGGATCGTCAGTGAGACGGAGCAGATCATGCAGCAGTATGTTTCCGGGATCAACTGCACGCCCGCCACCGCGCGTAATGAAATGATAGCTGTTAAAAAGCGGTATGGAAAGGATGAGGGGATCGTGGCATTTCACGGGTATCAGTCCTTTGCTCCGGGAGAGTGTACCCCGGCATTGGCCCATGAGATCGGCGTCCGTCTGGCACAGGAATTGTGGGGCGGGCGTTTTCAGGTATTGGTGGCCACCCATCTGGACAAAGCCCATCATCTTCATAACCATTTCGTGGTCAACTCTGTTTCCTATCTCGATGGGAAACGGTATCACAGAACCAACCGGGACTACCGGGATATGCGAGCAACCTCTGACCGGCTCTGCCGGGAGTACGGTCTGTCCGTGATCGAACATCCTCATCCGGGAATGTCTAAGCAATATGGAGAATGGCGGGCAGAGCAGGAAGGCAGGCCCACCTACCGCAGTATCGTCCGGGAGGACGTGGATGAGGCGATCACACAGGCAAGGACGGAAAAACAGTTCTTCCATTATCTGAAAGAGAAAGGGTATTCCATCAAGTTTGGGAAAGACATCACGCTCCGTCCGGAAGGGCGGGAACGGGGGCTGAAACTGAAACGGAACTTTGGAGAGGAGTATTCACTGGAGGCAATCCGGAGGAGGATACTGGAGGAAGATCCGCCTGCCATCCCGCAGGAAACACGACTGCCGGAGAAAAAGCGGTATGTGGCGCATGTGCGGGGAAACCTGCCGAAAAGAAAGATCGGAGGACTGCGGGGGCTGTATCTGCACTACTGTTTTCTCTTAGGTATCCTGCCGAAAAACCGCCCGCCTGTATCTCCGAAACAACTTCATTTCCTTCTGCGGGAGGATCTGGCGAAACTGGAACAGATCTCCAGAGAGACAAGGCTGCTCTGCCGCTGTCACATTGACACGGACGTGCAGCTTTTTTCTTACAAAGAATCGCTGCAGGAGCAGATGACACAGCTATCGAAAGAACGTCAGAAGCTTCGGTATCAGTGCCGCAGTATCCGGGAAGAAGACCATCTGGCGGAAGTAAAAGTAGAAATTTCCAGACTGACAGCCCGGATCGGGGAACTGAGAGAGGAGGTGGTGCTTTGCGACGGGATCGCCGCACGTTCCGGCCTGATCCGGCAGAAGATCCAGATCGTGCGGCAGGAAAAGAAACAGGGAAAGGAGGAAGTAAGCCATGAACACATCAGGTGAGGCCGCTGACCAGGTGGTGCGGATGTCGCTGGAAGTAGGCGAAGCGGCCCTAAAGATCACAGGAGCCGGGGCAAAACAGCTTGCGGTCATTCTGTATGCGGTACTGAAAGAGCAGAAAAAGACCAAGGGGCGGGCAAGGCTGGAAACGCTTGTCCGTTCCGGGAAACCGCTGACGGTGTATTCCGTGAAAGAGAGCGACTTGAAACAGTTCGTCACAGAGGCGAAGCGGTACGGGATCTTATACTGTGCGGTGCGGAATCCGAAAGGGAGCATAGACGGGATGGTCGATGTGGTGGTCAAGGAAGAGGACGCTCCCCGGATCAACCGGATCGTGGAGCGGTTCAAGTTTGCTTCTGTTACAGAAGCGGCGCAGATCAGGACAGAGATCGAAAAGAGCAGGGAGGAAAAATCCCACGGAAAGAGCCGGGAGACGTCCCCTGTGAAAGAGGGACCGGATACCGGAAAGAAAAAGCAGAGGGCGGAACAGCCATCGGATTGGAGAGAAACATCCGGAAAAGCACCGGCAACCCCACAGCAGGAGCGTCCGGAAAAGTCACAGGAGGACCGGCTCATGGATGAACTGTTTGGAGAGCCGGTAAAGAAAGAGGGAAAACAGCAAAACCCCTCTTTGGCAAAGACAGAGAAATCCCGTCTGTCCGAGCCTATCTCCGTGAGGCCAGACAAAACCGCCGAGGGTACTTCTAAGCTGTATGCCCCGTCCGTACCGAAAAAGCCGTCCGTGCGGAAAGAGCTTAGGAAAATCCAGGCAGCGAGGAAGAAAGAGGCGGAAAGCAAGGGAAAAGAGCCAATTTCAAAAGAGAAACCCGGCAGGACGAGGCAGACGCAGCATACGCAGCCGCAGAACCGGAAAAAACCAAGAAAATCGAAAGAGAGGTAGAGAGTATGGAGAACAACTTTGATTCCATGTTGAATGTATCGGCAGTGCCGCAGGACGACAAAAAAGCCGCTTTTATTGCGAAGAGTAAAAACAATCGGAACCGCTGCTATGAGCTGTCTGAGCAGATCACGAATGAAGTGGCGGCAGACAGCGGGAAGTTTCAGCAATATCTGGACGTACAGGCCCGGTTTGACCGCTATACCGCCAATAATGCCCTGCTGATCCTGGCTCAGAGGCCGGACGCAGAGCGTCTGGGAGATTATGGATACTGGAGGGAACAGGGCGTATTCGTGAAACGTGCGGAGCGGCAGAACCCGGTTCTGATCATGGAGCCGGGAAAGGAATATGAACGGGAAGACGGAAGTATCGGGACCTACTATAATGCCAGGGAATTGTATGATATTTCCCAGACTACCATGAAAGAACGTCCGCAGCCGCAGACAGAGATGGATGAGCGGCTTCTGATCCGGGCGTTGATCAACAACCCTCCCGCCAGTATCGTAACGGCGGAGCCGGATCAAATGCCGGAGGATAAGGGCGCAATCTTTGAACCGGAGGAAAACTGTATCTATGTGCGCAAAGGGATGAACGCACAAGAGATCTTCCAGTGCCTGACGCCGGAACTGGCTCTTGCCGGGTTTGCGGACGGAGACCCGGAGTATGACCGGGATGAGGACGCTTTCCATGCCTACTGTGCGTCTTATCTGCTCTGTAAAAAGTATGGGATCGATACACAGGCATATGACTTCCGTTACGCTCCGGATTTCTTTGAGGGGATGGAGCCGCAGGAAGTGCGGGCGGAGCTGTCGAAGGCCCGTGACGCAGCAAATCAGATCTCTTCCCGTATGGCGAAAGTGTTTGAGCAGAACCGCATGAGCCAGAGACAGCAGGAACAGGCGGGGCAGAGGCAGGAAGGAGAGCAAAACAGGGAGAACGGACCGGAAAGAGAAAGCGGCCAGAACTGGACGCATATGCAGGGCCGGGAACCCGGACAGCCACGGGGAAACTGGCAGCGCCGGGAGGCGGCACAGGAACGATAGGACGGAGGTGTGAAGATTGAGTGAAGGCAGAGTAACTCTGGAACTGGATAAATACGAATGCGGCGTGATCTTCCATTCCCTGAAAGATAAACGGAACCAGATGTTAAAAGAGGAGCGGCCCACGGACGCCGTGGACGATGTTCTCTTAAAGGTTATTGAAAAGATGGAGGTGCCGCCGGAGAAACCACGAAGGGGGCACAGACACCATGAAGAGCGGTAGCAGGAAAAACACATGGATTTTTGCCATTCTCGGCATTTTCCCCGTTATCTGGTCTGCTCTGTTGACAGCGCCCTATCTGTCCGGCGGACTGATCGGAATCGTGAAAGGGCTGCCGAAGGCTATGGAGCACCCGTTTTCTATGGAACTCTGTAAGGACAGTGTAAAAACTGTCCTTCTTTTTTTACTGGCGTATGGACTGGGGATCGGAATCTATCTGTCCACCCGGAGAAAGTACCGCAGGGGAGAAGAACATGGTTCCGCTGTGTGGGGAGACGTCCGGGAAATCAACCGGAAATACAGTGAGAAAAATTTTCTGGCCAATAAACTGATGACGCAGAACGTGCGGATCAGCTATGACAGCCGGAAACACCGGCGGAACCTGCTGACCATTATCATCGGCGGGAGTGGAGCGGGCAAGACGAGGTTTTATGCGAAACCGAATCTCATGCAGGCGAACACTTCTTTCGTAGTGCTGGATCCGAAAGGGGAAAATCTCCGGGATACCGGATTTCTGTTAAAAGCGAAAGGCTATGATGTCCGGGTGCTGGATCTGATCAACATGGAGAAAAGCTACTGTTACAATCCTTTTGTCTATCTGAAGGATGACAATGACGTGCAGCGGCTTGTGACCAACCTGTTTAAAGCCACCACGCCGAAAGGGAGCCAGAGCAATGATCCTTTTTGGGATACGGCGGCGTCCATGCTTCTTCTGGCGCTGATCTTTTATTTGAAATACGAGGCTCCGGAAGAAGAGCAGAATTTCCCTATGGTTATGGAGCTTCTGCGGGCGGGAGAAGTGCATGAGGACAATGACGAATATCAATCCCCTCTGGACGAACTGTTTGAACGCCTGGAAATGCGGGAGCCGGAGCATATCGCCGTAAAGTATTACAAGGATTACCACTCCGGAAGTGCGAAAACGCTGAAATCCATCCAGATCACACTGGCAGCCAGACTGGAGAAATTCAACCTGTCCAGCCTTGCGGCGCTGACCGCTACAGACGATTTGGATCTTCCTTCTTTGGGAGAAAAGAAAGTGGCGCTCTTTGCCCTGATCCCGGACAATGACACCAGCTATAACTTTCTGGTGTCAATTTTGTATACCCAGTTATTCCAACAGCTTTTCTATCTGGCAGACCACAAGTATGGGGGCAGGCTGCCCGTCCATGTCCATTTCCTGATGGACGAGTTCGCAAACGTCAGCCTGCCCGACGACTTTGATAAGATCCTTTCTGTCATGCGGTCCAGAGAAGTCAGCGTCTCCATCATCCTGCAGAATCTGGCGCAGCTAAAGGCATTGTTTGAAAAACAGTGGGAAAGCATTATGGGAAATGCGGATGAATTCCTATATTTGGGCGGCAATGAGCAGGGAACCCACAAATACGTCAGTGAACTGCTGGGGAAAGCCACCATTGATACCAACACCTATGGAAAGTCTACCGGACACTCCGGGAACTATTCCACCAATTATCAGATCACGGGTCGGGAGCTGATGACACCGGATGAAGTGCGTATGCTGGACAACCGCTACGCACTTCTTTTTATCCGGGGAGAACGTCCGGTCATGGATGAAAAATTTGATATCTTAAAACACCCGAACATTGCTCTGACCACAGACGGGAAAGGAAGACCCTATCTGCACGGAGAAGTGACGCAGGCAGTGGCGAGCATTACGTTGGGAGACAGTCTGGAGGGCGAGATCGCAGAGGTCCCGCCGGACACAGAAGGCTATGAACTCTTATCCGATGAGGATTTAGAGGAACTATTCAATAAGAACGAGGAGGATTCAGACAATGAAACAGAGAGATGAGAAAAGAGAAACCCGGAAACTTCCCATGAGCCGCAGAGGAAAGCGGCTCATGGTCATTTATGCGGCGCTGGTGCTGATAATGACGGCAGGAGCCACAACTGTATTTGCAGCGGATGATCCGCTGACCGTGATCAATAACCTGTCCGAATTTATCTTTGGGTTGATCCGTGCTATCGGTATGATCCTGCTGGGATTTGGTATCGTGCAGATCGGACTGTCTTTAAAATCCCATGATCCGTCGCAGCGGGCGAATGGATTTCTGACACTGGCCGGAGGCGTGATCATCACGTTTGCAAAAGAAATCCTGACATTGATCGCAGGATAAGAAACATCCAGTAACCGGGCAGAGAGGCAGGCCGGAAACGGTCTGTCCTGCTTCTGCCGGAAAGGAGGAATGTGTTTTGAGTGATAACTGGGTGGTTCAGAACCTTCAGAACGCCCTGGACACATGGAACAGCAAACTGGCGGAAATCTGGCAGATCATTACCCAGTCTCCGGAGAATTTCAAAGGCGGAGACATCTGGAATGTGATCGCCAGTATCCACGGTGCGCTGCAGGCAATCGGGTATGCCCTTCTGGTGTTGTTTTTCGTGGTGGGCGTGGTCAAGACCTGCGGAAGTTTTACAGAAGTGAAAAAGCCGGAACACGCACTGAAACTGTTTATCCGTTTCGCTCTGGCAAAAGGCGTGATTACCTATGGTCTGGAACTGATGATGGCGCTGTTCCGTATTGTGCAGGGGATTGTCAGCACCATCATGGACGCTGCCGGATTTGGGAGCGCACAGGAGACGGTGCTGCCGCAGGAGATCATTACCGCAGTGGAAGACTGCGGATTTTTTGAAAGTATCCCTCTATGGGCGGTCACGCTGATCGGAGGTCTGTTTATCACAGTTTTGAGCTTTATTATGATCATGAGCGTGTACGGGCGGTTCTTCCGGCTGTATCTCTATACCGCTATCGCCCCGGTTCCCTTGTCTACCTTTGCCGGGGAGCCGACACAGAACGTAGGAAAGAGTTTTTTGAAATCTTATGCGGCGGTGTGTCTGGAGGGAGCGATTATCGTCCTGGCCTGTATTATTTTCTCCGTGTTTGCGTCATCCCCGCCAGTGGTTGATCCGGAGGCAGCGGCAGTTACAATGGTGTGGAGCTACATTGCGGAACTGATCTTTAACATGCTGGTGCTGGTAGGCGCTGTGAAGATGGCGGACCGTGTGGTACGGGAGATGATGGGATTGTAAGAAAAAAGACACGGAATCCCGTGCCTTAGTCTACGATTTCTTTGGTATCTTTGTACCGCATGTTCCCGGCGCTGTCAAAGTACACGGAGTCCATAGAGATTCCATTGTTTCTGGCACATCTGACCTGCCAGCTCATATCCTCTTCCAGAGCCTTGTAATACTTCCGGTCACGGAGGGCGTTTCTTAGAGAAAAGAGCCAGCTTATGACGGAGAGAGCGAGCAGGCAAAAAAGGATTGCAAAAGCAAGCGTCTCATGGGCGGCAGCCCACGGGTTCAGAACCGTGGCGGTCAGGAGAAAGTAAAGGAGCGGCAGAGTCAGCCTGAATTTTCCCGCCAGACGGAAGAGTAAGGAGAGAATGAGCAGGACAGCAGAGATACCGAGAGAGAGAAAAACAGTGTATGGCATATAAAAGCCCCCTTTGCGTTTTTTCTTTGAGTATAACAGGAAGAACCGGGGGAGACAAATGTGCGATTGAGAAATTTTCAGATAAAGGAGGTCATCATTTGGAGATCAAGATCAACCGGGAAATCCGGGAATACACGGAGGCCATGTATTTTGGCCTGTCACTCCGCCAGTTTATCTGTGCGGTTCTGGCCTGCGGTGTTGCTGTGGGCCTTTATTTTTTGCTCCGTCCCCATATGGGGATGGAAACCGTCAGTTGGGTGTGCATGTTGGGAGCGGCTCCCTTTGCGGCCATTGGCTTTATCAAATATCACGGAATGACCGCAGAGAAATTTCTGTGGGTATGGATCAAGAGTGAGATCCTCATGCCGAAGTATCTGGTATTCCATCCGGAGAACTTATATTACGAGCTGATAAAAGACGAGATCAGAAAACAGGAAAAGGAGGCGATGGGAAAGCATGTTAAGAACACTAAAAACCGTCATGCGGCAGGACAAGGAGAAGTTTAAAATCCCGAAGAGCGTACAGCAGGCGATCCCGATCCAGACGATCTGGAAGGACGGGATCTTTCTGGTAGGGAAAAACAAGTATGCGAAGACGTACCGGTTTACAGACATTAACTTTGAAGTGGCGTCTGAGGAAGATAAGAAAGCGATGTTTCTGGAGTATACCAATATCCTTAACTTCTTTGACTGCGGAGCGACCACCAAGCTGACTGTCATTATCCGCAGGCTGAACAAAGAGGAACTGAAAGAGGCAGTTTTTATCCCGAAGCAGAATGACCGTCTGGATAAGTACCGGGAGGAAGTCAACGATATGCTTATGGAAAAGACAGTGGGAGCCAACGGCATGATCCGGGAGCTGTATGTGACGATCTCTGTATACCGGAAAAACGTGGAGGACGCAAGGAATTATTTCCTGCGTACCGGAAACGGGCTGATTTCCCATTTCAGCAACCTGGGTTCCAAGTGCGAGGAACTGGACGCACAGGAAAAACTCCATGTACTGTACAGCTTTTACCGGGCCGGAGAGGAAAGTCATTTCTGTTTTGATCTGAAAACGTCCGCAAAACTGGGGCACAGCTTTAAGGACCATATCTGTCCGGATACGATGGAATTTGAAAAGGACTATTTCAAAGTGGGGGAGCGGTACGGCAGGGTGCTGTATCTGAAAGACTATGCCTCTTATATTTCTGATGAAATGGTGTCGGAGTTTGCGGATATCAACCAGAACATGATGATCAGCATTGATATTATCCCGATCCCCACAGACGAGGCGGTCAATGAGGCACAGAACCGGCTTTTGGGCGTGGAGACGAATATCACGAACTGGCAGCGGCGGCAGAACGCCAACCAGAACTTTTCTGCTACCGTGCCCTATGACATGGAACTGCAGAAAGAGGAAAGCCGGGAGTTTTTGCGGGATCTGACCACAAGGGATCAGCGGATGATGGTAGCTGTCGTGACTTTTATGCACACAGCGGAGAGTAAGAAACAGTTGGACGCAGACACCCATACCATTCTGTCCCTTGCGAGAAACCGGATGTGCCAGATGGCAGTATTGAAATTCCAGCAGATGGACGGGATGAATACCGCACTCCCGATCGGCGTGAGGAAGATTGACAGCATGAGGACGCTGACCACGGAAAGTTTAGGCAGCCTGATCCCCTTTAGGACGCAGGAAGTCATGGACAAAGGCGGGATCTACTGCGGGATCAATGCAATCTCACACAATCTGATCTTAGTAAACCGTGGGCTTCTGCTCAATCCGTCCGCATTTATCTTAGGCGTACCCGGAAGTGGAAAGTCTATGCTGACGAAGATGTTTATCCTGCTGATCATCCTTTCCACCTCAAAAGATCAGGTGCTTGTGTACGATCCGGAAGGAGAGTATGAACCATTGGTGCAGGCGCTGGGCGGTGTGAGCCTGCCGATTTGTGCGGGAAGTGATATTCACTTGAACGCTATGGATATGGTAAAAGGCTATGGCGATAAGAACCCGGTTGTGGATAAATCCCAGTTCGTCCTTTCTCTGTACGAGCGGATCACGGACGACCGCTATGTGATTGGGCCGAAAGAAAAGAGTATCCTTGACCGCTGTGTGGAGCGTGTCTATTCCAGAAAACGCCAGTACGAAATCCCGACCTTCTTTACGCTGCGCCGGGTGCTGCAGGAGCAGGACGAGCCGGAGGCGAAAGACCTGGCGCTGATGTTGGAACTGTTCACAGACGGTACGCTGAACAACTTTTCCCATCCTACCAACATTGAGACGGAAAACCGTCTGATCAGCTTTAATACACGGGGCATGGTGGAAGATATGAAAGACCTGGGGCAGCTTGTGATCACGGACCATATGATCAACCGGGTATCCCAGAACTGGGAGAATGGTGTGAGAACCCATATCTTTCTGGATGAGTTCCACACGCTGCTGCAGCATAAGTACAGCGCAAACTTCTTTGACAGCGCCTACCGGCGGTTCCGTAAGCGAAACGCATGGACGACCAGTCTGACACAGAACGTGGAGTATGTGCTGGACTCCCTGACCGCAAGGACCATGCTCTCCAACTCAGAATTTATTGTCATGCTGAACCAGTCCGCCTCTGACCGGGAGCAGTTGGCGGAACTTCTCCACATTTCCGGGGAACAGATGAAGTATATCACAAATGCCAGAGCCGGGAACGGACTTGCCAGGATCGGCAGCGCCCTGGTTCCTTTCTATAACCAGATGAGTAAGAACTCTGAGATCTATAAGCTGATGTCAACAAAACCAGAGGACTTTGAGAAAACGTGGGGTAGTCCGGAAGACGGGCTTCCGGAATCATAATACAATCAATGTTAGCAGTCTGTGAGGAAAGAGATTTCCCGCAGGCTGTTTTCTAATGGAGGGATCATATGAAAACAATCAGATTTGAATCACAGGAACATGAAAATTTCTTTTATTCCATGCTCAGGAAAACCGGAAACACGGACAGCTATCATCAGGCGTTTTTCTACTGTGTGGGGATTTCCGACACTACCAGAAGAAACGTGGAGCGGATTTTTGACTTTAAGCAGGGGCATATCCGGCCGGAGGGCCTGCACGAAGGGTGGCAGACAGGCGGCTCCATCCGTCTGACAAGGCTTGCCTTCAATCTTTGGAATGGATATACGGAGAATAGGTATGAGCGGCTGTCCACTCCGTATGAGATATTTGACTGCGGGTACGCTCCCTACTTCTTTGAGGCGATCCGGCTGAAATATCCGGATTGCTGCCGGGAACTGCCCGCCATGAAACCGCAGACCGCACAGAGAGAGCGATAGGAGGGAGCGCAGATGGAGACAGCAAGACAGACGGCGTTGATGGAACAGCCGGAGATCGTGGAACTGTTCCGGGTATTGGAAGGGAATGGACTTACAAAAGAACAGAAAGAAGTGGAATCCCTTGTAAAGTATCTGGACGGAATGGAAGTCCAGTTTGGACAGGTGCTGGAGGAGTTGCGGGATGTGAAGGAACAGTTATCTCAGATCCAGGACGGAGGCATGAAAGCGTCCGTTCTGCGGATCGCAGAACAGGCACAGAGGAAAGTGCAGGAAGTGGGCGGACAGTTAAACACGGTGCGGAAAAATCTGATCCAGTCCGCAGGAAATGCTTTGCAGACCTATAAAAAGAAAGGGAAGGACGCTCTGCGGAAAGCCGTATCATCCATGAAAATTTCATCCGCTCTTGCCCGGATACAGGAGGGAATTCACGGGGCAGTGGAGAATATGAACCGTCAGGCAGATAGAATGAAAGTCCTGAACGGGGAACTTCACGCCGCAGGCGGCCATCTCAAAAATGCGGGCAGGATTTTCCGGGGGAAAGAACGGGAGAAAGTAGAACCACAGGCCACAGACAAGGGGATTACAGCAAAAATCCGCAAGTCATTTTTGACAATCAGCGGCAGGCTCTTCAGTATGGAACAGACCACCGAGAACCTGCGTCGGCGTCTGGAACAGTTCGTGCAGAAGGAGGAAAAGAAACCGTCCGTGAAAGTGGAATTGAAAAAGCTGAAAGAGGAGAAGAAAATGGTTCCCCAGTTGCCGGTTCCGGTCAAACAGCAGGCAAGAGAATGAGGAGGCGAATTGCAGAATGAACAATCAGAAGATCAGAGGAAAATGGTATCTGGCAGGACTGGCGGTATGCGTCCTGCTGTTTGGCGTGTCGCTGTTTCAAGTGATCAGCCATTATACGGGCGCACAGAAAGCGGAGAAAGAATTTACCAAACTGGCGGAGATCGTGGAGCAGACAGAAGATACGCCGGAGGAAGAACCGGCGGGAGAGGAGCAGGAAGTGATTTCTCCCTTAGAGCGGTATGCCGAGCTGTTTTCCATGAATAACGATATGGCCGGATGGATCAGGATTGAGGATACGCCGATCAACTATCCGGTTATGTATACGCCGGACAATCCGGACTATTATCTGAAACACAATTTTTACAAGGAGTCCAGCGCTTATGGTGTTCCTTATATCGCAGAGCATTGTGATCCGATGGAACCCAGTGACAATGTAATCATCTACGGACACCACATGAATAACGGTTCCATGTTCGCCGGACTGATGAACTATGAGGACCGGGATTTCTATGAGCGGCATAAAACGGTCCGTTTTGATACGCTGACGGAAACCGCGGAATACGAAGTGATCACAGTATTCAAGACCACGGTCTATGACGATACCGGATTCAAGTTCTATCTCTTTTCTCATGCAGAGACGGAGAAAGAGTTTACGGACTATGTGGAGCAGTGCAGGGAATTTGCCCTTTATGATACGGGAGTGACAGCAGAATATGGAGACAAGCTGCTTACCCTGTCGACCTGCGAATATTCCAATACCAATGGAAGGCTTGTGGTTGTGGCTAAGAAGATCTGAAAATCTCATATCCGAAAGGAGGGCAGGCGATGGGAAGAACGATCAAAACCCGCCACGTCCAGAAGGATATCAAAGTATTGGATAAAACCGTGACAGCGGCGGAGCATATGAAAGGGGCCTATATCCGGACAAGAGACGGCGCAGAGCAGACACAGGGAAGAGAACAGGGAACCCCGGTAGGTTATGCCGAAGACCAGGTTATGGAGAAAGGGGAGAGAGCCGCCCGTGGAACGGTTCAGCAGGCAGGAAAACAGGGAGAAAAGGTAATCCATGCTGTCCGGGAGAGGGGCAGGGCGAAAAAAGAGGCAGAGGCTTTCCGGGAGAAGAACGGAGAGCCTTCCGCCTCTTCTTTTTCGTCCGGTGCAGAAAAGACTTACCGGCCGAAAGAGCAGAGGAAAAACCGGACAGGAGCGCAGACCGGGCGGACAGCCGGAGAACAGGCGGGAAAGAAAGGAGCACAGATCCGGGAACTTCCAAAGCAGACGGTCAAGACGAGTGACCGGGGAGAGAAAACAATCAAAACAGTCAATGCTTCTGTGAAAACTTCCGGGAAAGCGGCAGTGAAAGGCACAGGGAGGACAATCAAAACAGCGGAACGGACCGGGCGCAGCGCAGTCCGGACTACGGAAGTGGCTGCCAGAACAGCAGGACAGGGGGCAAGGGCTGCGGTGTTGACCACGCAGCGGACCGCCGTTGCTGCAAGACAGGCGGCGATTGCGGCGGCGAAGGCTGCAAAAGTGACTGCAAAGGCAGTAGCTGCTGCAGTAAAGGCTGTTATTGCGGCTACAAAGGCTCTTGTCTCCGCTATCCTCGCAGGCGGCTGGATCGTGGTGTTGATCCTTGTAATTGTCATTCTATTTGGAGCGCTGTTCAGCATGGTAGGCGGAAGTAATTCCAGTACCGTCACACCGGTCAGCGCCGAGGTGAAAGCATACGAGCCGCTGATCCGTCAGTATGCCAGACAGCACGGGATTGAG
Source organism: Eubacteriaceae bacterium CHKCI004 (assembly GCA_900016875.1). Classification (GTDB taxonomy): domain Bacteria; phylum Bacillota; class Clostridia; order Lachnospirales; family Lachnospiraceae; genus Anaerobutyricum; species Anaerobutyricum stercoris. The sequence continues at coordinate 20,840 of FCNR01000058.1, forward strand.
GAGTATGTGGAACTGATTAAAGCGGTCATGATGCAGGAGAGCGGAGGGCAGGGAAGTGATCCCATGCAGGCGTCCGAGTGCGGATATAATACCAGATACCCCAATACGCCAAACGGGATCACAGATCCGGAGTATTCCATTGATGTAGGTATCCAGAACCTTGCGGCTTGTCTGCGGGAGGCGGACGTGGAAAGTCCGGTAGATATGAATCATATAAAACTCGCCCTGCAGGGATATAACTACGGGAACGGGTATATTTCCTGGGCGAAAGAGAATTATGGAGGATATACCTATGCCAATGCAGTGGAATTCTCTGAAATGATGGCGGAACGGAACGGTTGGAGCAGTTACGGGGATAAGGAGTACGTATCCCATGTGCTGCGATACTACGTGTTTGGGCGTATCCCCACGGGAACCGGGAGCCAGGCGATTGTGCAAGTGGCGCTGACTCAGGAAGGCAATGGGGGAGACACCTACTGGAGCTGGTATGGATTTTCCAGCAGAGAGGAATGGTGCGCCTGCTTTGTGAGCTGGTGTGCTGATCAGTGCGGATATATTGAGGCGGGAGTGATCCCAAAGTTCTCTTTATGTTCTGCAGGCATGGAATGGTTTGAGAGCCGGGGCCAGTTCATGGATGGAAGTTATGTTCCTGCTACTGGGGATCTTGTATTCTTTGACTGGGGAAATGACGGGAGTATCGACCATGTAGGGATTGTGGAAAGCGTGGTAGACGGAACGGTCTATACAGTAGAAGGAAATAGTGGGGATAAAGTGGCCAGACGGAGTTATCCGATAGGTTATGGGCAGATCGTGGGATATGGAGTTCCGGCGTATTAGAGAAAAAGATATATCGCTGTTACTTCGATAAAGTTTAGCGCCGGGTGCAGAGGTGTAACCGCTGTGCCCAGCGTTATCTTGAGTGATTCTTTACGGATTTAGAGACATTCTTTGAAACATTCCTGTTCGTTGTTTTTTTGTAGATATTTTTTAGGTAAAATTCAAAAAAGATATGCAATCCTAAAACAGCGAAGGGAGGAATAAAAATGCGTGTTCTCGTAATAGATGATGATATTGTATATAGAAATGGTATTAGTATTGCGGCTAAAAATAGAAAGTGGCAGCCGGTGGCTTGTAAAGATATTGAAACAGCAAAGCAGATTATACAATCTGAACCGCCGGATCTGATTATCTCTGACTGTTTATTATACGATGAAACTGTGATAGACTTATTACATTGGATGAAAATGCAAAACATTGCTATTCCTGTTATTGCGGTATCAGCAAGTGACGATGAATCATTACCCGATAAAGTCATAAAGTGTGGAGCCAGAAATTTTTATGATAAACTTGATTTTAACCTCTCAAAAATATATGAGGAATTGGAGAAATGGAAAGTCTAAATTAACGTGGTGGGAGATATGAAAGGAAAAGTTCTAGTTGTAGATGATGACAAAAGCATGGTCAATATGTTAAAAGATGTTTTAGAAATGGAAGGTTATGTTGTTTCAACGGCATTTGATGGTGAACAAGCTATTAAGCACTCTCAAAAACAACCCGATATCATCCTTCTTGATATAAATTTGCCGAAAATTGATGGCATAGAGGTTTGCGAAAGAATTCGTAGCTGCGTACATTGTCCGATTCTGTTCCTGTCTGCCCGTATTGAAGAAAAAGATAGAATTACGGGATTGAAAGTGGGAGGCGACGATTATATTGTAAAGCCGTTTTCGATAGGCGAGTTACTCGCTCGTATAGAGGCTCATTTACGGAGAGAAACAAGAACACAAGAAAAAACGGAGTTTCGATTTGATAATAACTTGTTAATAGATCTTAATGGGCGAAAAATATCTTTTGAAAATAACGTGATAGAACTTACAAAGTCAGAATTTGATATTGTTGCGTTCTTATCTCGTTATCCTGGACAGATTTTTGACCGGGAGAGGATTTATGAAAAACTGTGGGGGCTGGACAGAGATGGCGATAGTAAAAATGTAACAGAGTTGATCAGGAGAATCCGAAACAAGCTCAAAGAATATACAGACAAAGAATTTATTGAAACAGTTTGGGGATGTGGATATAGATGGGTAGCAAAATAAAACAATCACTTTTTAAGTATTTGATAATATCGCTTACTCTGGCAATTATTCTTTCAGTTGTTGTACAGGGGATAGCACAAAATATTTCAACTAATATCCAGTTAAAATATGTAGATCAGCCAAAATTATATGAGTATCAAAATGGATATTCTGATCTTTTTGGAGATGTACCAGAAATTCCGGAAATTCCATCTGAGATCATGAAAGCACAGGATCGTGTCATAAAAGAAATTTGCGATTTTGCTTCAAATTGGTGTGTTTTGTTTTTTACCTTTATAGGTGTTTTTTTATCACTCTCGCTGTTTTATAAACGAAGATTAAAAATCCCATTTACCATTTTAAATGAGGCTGCTGAAAAAATTGGCAAGCAAGATCTGAATTTTAAAATAACTTATAACTATGATGATGAATTGGGTTATCTTTGTACTGTTTTTGAAAAAATGCGTGAAAAATTAGAAGAAAATAACTGCTTAATGTGGAATATGGTAGATGAGCAGAAGCAGATGAGGTCTGCTTTTTCACACGATTTAAGAACGCCTTTAACAGTTATGAAGGGCTATGTTGAATATCTATTGCTATATTATCCAGAAAATAAGTTATCTAAAGAAAAAATTTTAGAAGTGCTGGGGGAATTGCAGAGTCAGACGGAAAGAATATCATGTTTTGCCGACACAATGAGAAGTATAAACCGTTTGGACGAGATTGTGATCAATAGAGAATGTATCAATAAAGATGAACTGCTCATGAAAGCGGAAACTATCTTAACTGTTCTTGCACAGAAATACGAAAAACAATTTGAAATACATAGTGAGATTGGAAAGCAACAGTTATATCTTGATTTATCTGTTTTTCTTGAAATTTTTGAAAATCTGATTGATAACGCTATGAGATTTGCGGTTTGTTCCATTAAAGTTGAATTCAGTTACTTTCCATCCCGACTGACCGTCAGTGTGCGCGATGACGGAAAAGGGTTTCGACCAGACGAATTAAAAAATGTGGTTAAGCCTTATTATCATGGGGAAAATGCAGGAGCAGAACATTATGGAATGGGGTTGTACATTTGCAAAATGCTTTGTGAGAAACAAGGAGGATTTCTTCAGGTATATAATCCACCGGGCGGAGGTGCTTACGTAGAATTTTATATTGTTGCATAAGTAAAACAATAGCGGAAGATTTGGAAAAATCTCTGCTATTGTTTTTTTATAGACTTTTCTTTTATATACTTTGCTTAAAGAGAAATAAACGAAGGAGTTGATCGTATGAATTGGAGATTGATAAGAAAAGATTATGTACTGATGTTAAAAAATCCTCTGACGTATCTCGGTATTTTGGCAATGATCCTAATTTTGTTTATGACGGTATCCCCCTATTTTAAACTTTATGGAAATCTCCGGGCAGAGGGAGAAGAAGTCGTCTACTCTGATGGTGCTGATATTATGGATGGTTATATTCCAACACCGAAGGATGAGAGATGGGAATATGTGTCAAAAAAAATGGAAACTGTTTTGACTAGTGATTACGGCATGAGCCAAGAGGATGCAGAAAAACAAATGAAAGAAATTCGTGAAAGCGACTGGACAGTTCAAGAAATCAGACAATTTTTTATAGATAAATATGATTTGATTGGTTTTGCGTCCGTATGGGAAGAGTGTAGTTATAAAAAAGCAGATATTACAGAAATGCAGCAATATTTAGATAATGTATTTCAAAAAGATACCTATACAAATTATTTCGCCAGAAAGTATGCAGATTATCTCGGAATTTCTTCTATATTATTTACGATGATTGTCTTTTCAATTTTACTTATGCGTGATATGAGAAAAAACATTTACAGCTTTATTCATACAAAGCCCATTAGTGGACGCACTTATGTATTGGGAAAGTTTTTTACAGGTATTTCATTCGTAATATGTACGATCGTTGTATTTACACTAATTGCTGATATTGTTGCCCTTAATATAGGGAACAGCTATGGTTACCCAACAAATTTTTGGGATATATGGGGAAACATTTTTGCCTTTGATCTCCCCGGAATTTTGCTAACGGGCTGTATCATGCTTTTTATATCGCTGCTGTTTAAGAATATCATTCCGGCAGTTCCTGCAATGCTTTTATATTTTATGTATGCAAATATCGGAACAATAAGTACTGAAGAGGGATACCATTATCAAGTCAAGCCGGGAGCGGTATTTGTGCGTTTTTCTCAGATGTTTACAGAAACAGAAATACCATCTGGAATTATAGCAAATCAAATATTCCTTTTAATTTTGGCGATCATTTTGCTTGTTTCCAGTATTCAAATATGGGAAAGGAGGCGTGACGCATGAAGTATGAAGCCAAGATAACATTACCATTTTATAAAGTGATCTACTCTATGCTGTTTATGGTGATTATCATTTTAGTACGACCAATCAGCTCTTACAGTGAGATTATTTCTGTTTTAGAATCAAGCGTTGCGCTGCTTGCGGGTGTATTTATGGCTGATAATTACTATATGGAGTATATGAGCGATAGAATTTCCACCTACTATCTTTTCCCGTTCAAGAAAAAATGTATTTCGTTGCTCAAACGCATAGTTATCAGCCAAGTATATTTGATTGCTTTGATAGCTGTATTTTACTGGGGCTTTGTATTAATGTATCATCCGACAAATTATTCTGGTGTATCAATAGCCATGTTATATATCCAGTGCGTCTGTGCTTGTGCTACCAGTATGTTTTTCATGGGGATACTTTGTTTTACAGCTACAAATTTACTGCGAAATATAGGAATCGGTATTGGCTGTTTGTTCCTTTTATGGTTGTTCTTAACATCATCAATCACTCGCATATTACCGCAATTATTACAGCCGTTCAAATTATCAGGAGAAGTTGTTCAAGATGGTTTTTTAACTCCTTATTGGCCTAGCAGGATATTGTATGTTGTTGTTGCTATTGGACTTTTGTTTCTGAACTTATATCTGGTAAATAAGCAGCCAGATTATAACAAGAAAGGATGGTGTAAACATGGGAATAAAGGTAAGTAATTTAGTAATGGAATATAAGAAAGATGTAAAAAGTCTGGATCATGTAAATTTGAATATCGATCACGGGATATATGGCCTTTTAGGAGAAAATGGAGCCGGAAAAACTACATTGATGAAAATTTTAGTAACACTGCTTACTCCAACTTCTGGAACGGCAGAAATAAACGGGCTTACTGTCGAACCGAAAAACTTTGAAGCTATCAAAAAACAAATTGGATATTTACCGCAAGAGTTTGGCCTGTATCCGAACCTTACAGTCCGTGAGTCTTTGGAATATGTCGGAATTATGTCCGGCATGAATAAAATGGAATATCAAAAACAGATCGACTATTATTTGGAGGCTACAGGCCTGTCCGAACATCAGGCTAAGAAAAACCGGCAACTATCTGGCGGAATGAAACGGCGAGTAGGACTTGTTCAGGCTCTATTGCATAATCCTTCTATATTGATAGTCGACGAACCCACAACAGGTCTTGATCCCGAAGAACGTATCCGAATTAGAAATCTTTTGGTGGATTTTTCTACGGATAGAACAGTTTTGTTCTCGACTCATGTTACAGAAGATCTGGCTGCTACTTGTGACCGGCTATGTATTTTGAGAAAAGGTCAGATCGTCTATAATGGTCGAATGAATGAGCTGATTGCAATGGCTGATAATCATGTGTTTAGTCGTTCATTCCAAAATGAAGTAGATTTTCAGAAATTCCAAAGAGAATATAAGATCACTTCTAAAATATATGAGGCTAATGCTATAACTGTTCGTTTTGTAAGTGAAATTGCACCGGATTTTCCTTGCAGTTGTTGTACTCCCAATCTTGAGGATGCGTATATTTATAGCTTATATGTGAAAAAGTGAGGATTGTTTCTGCTGTACGACGAAAAAATCGTCGTGCAGCAATCTATTGCGCGTGACCAACAGTATCATACATAATCATATGAAATACGCAAGAAAGGAATTTATGGGAAAACTTATTATTGTAGAATTTGAGGACAGTGAGACACATCCTTTTGATGAAATCATGAAAGTGTTTCATAAATATCCAGATTTTCAAAAATATGAAATAGACTACACACCCGCAATATCCCTTCACGATCTTGAAATACTTCCAGATCAAAGAAAGGTATATTGCGGGGAACAGGAAGTATCTTTAACTACAAAAGAATATAACTTGTTGTGTTATTTTGCTGCCAACGAAGGAAGGGTTCTTACATACGAACAGATTTATCAGGAGATATGGGGCAATTATGTGCAGGATATAGAGAACAACACGATTGGCTCCCATGTATGCAAATTAAGAGAGAAACTATACAAAGCCTGCCCGTATCGGAAATTTGAGATCCGGTGTGTGCGTGAAATTGGATACTGTTTCGAGGGTAAGTAGAAAAAACAGTCTGATCTTAACGGTCAGGCTGCTTTTTGTTGTCATTGGCTCTTTTCAAAAATATTTATTTCAACGGAAAAGAAACTGTAAATGTTGCTCCCCCGCCAGCAGTATCGCTCACTTGTATTACTCCATTTAACATTCCAGTTAATTCTTGTGCTATGCTAAGACCCAAACCAAAATTTGCTTTATTTGTATGAGATTTATCCCCGCTGAAAAAACGGTCAAAGATATATTTCTTATCTTCATCAGTAATGCCCTGTCCGTGGTCGATAACAGAGAACGCTATTTGGTGTTTGGTATGGACTGCTTGTACTTCCAATAAAGAGTTATCCGTTGCGTGCTGAATGGCATTATCCATAAAGATACATAAAATCTGGAACAATCTGTCCTTATCGGTATTCAGCACAGGGTAAGTATCTTCTGATAAGTTTACTTTTAACTGTATTCCGTTTTTGATACAGGTCTGTTCATACATTTCATACAGTGAGATAACGGACAAGGAGCTTGCCTACTATGTAGAGGGAAATGCCCTTGAACCGATAAACGGAGACTGTCTCTTTTCCGAGCTTGTCAATCCTGTATTTACGGCTGACGGCGATAATGTGGAAGTAAGTGTTGCGGTGAAGTTCATTGATAATCAGACAAAGGCGACACAGGTATCACAGTATGAACTGACGCTTCATAAGGATAGCAACTGGAAGATTATAGAATGATGTATTGGGGAGTGTTTCTCACTCCCCAGTAAAATTATATTGACAGTTGTTAAAGACGAACATATAATATAAAATAATCATTTAGAAAATTTTCGAAATGTAAATGTGGTGATAAATATGAGCTTACCTAATGTCTTTAAAGCATTAAGCGATCCGATACGTCGAGATATATTGATATTGTTAAAAAAAAGGGGCGAAATGTCTGCCGGAGAAATAGCTTCTGAATTTGACATTTCAAATGCAACAATTTCATATCATTTGTCTTTGTTAAAAAAGGCTGACTTGGTATTTGAAAAAAGACAACAAAAATACATATACTATAAACTTAATGTGTCAGTTTTTGAAGATATTGTTCTTTGGTGTATGCAATTTAATGAAGGAGCTGTTAATGATGTTGAAAAGAGATAAGAAAACACTTTTAATAACTACACTTATATGTATCTGCATGATGATTATTTATGGGGCATTTTATAAATTTTATCCAGTAACGGAAAGCCCTAAATTGGAATATCGTTTTGACTTACTTTTATTAGCTGGAATTGTTTTTAATGTTATCTTAAATATCGGATTAAGCTTTACAGTTTGTAAAAAGATGGGGGCAAAATTTTTAGTTGGATTAGGAAAATGGATTATGCCATTTACAGCGATATTCTTATTACTTATATCCATTTATTCCAGAATGTTTCCGAAATCATCATTTACTGATAGTGCAATTTATGTTTTCGTTGGTTTGTTATTTATAATAAGTGGGAACTATTTTCCGAAAAATCATGTTAATCCATATATAGGATTAAAGTTCCCGTGGCTTTTAAATGACGAAAAAAGTTGGGATAAAACACACAAATTAGCTGGTTATACATGGATTTTAGCAGGCATTATATGTATTATCCAACTTTTTATTAATCCACTGAAAGTAGTAACCATTCCATTAGTTATTATATTAGTTGGCGTTTTGCCATTAGTATATTCTCTAATGTTGCATTATAAAATGGGAGGTAAAAAATGAAAAAACATATCATTATTGGCAGTATTATCTGTCTTGCAACCTTATTAATCTTTTTGGCGTTTTGGGGGCAACTTCCAGCAGAGGTGCCAATTCATTTTGACTCTGCTGGTAATGTAAACTCTACATTACCAAAAGCGGTTGTGGTATTTGGTATTCCTTTAATTTGTTCGTTATTAAATGTTATTTCTGGTTTCTCTTTGACAAAAAAGGAAGAAAAACGAATATTCATGTATTACATAGTACCAACCATTGCTATTATTGTGGCAGTTGTTGTGCTTGTACTGGCATTATAAATGAAAATGTAGAGAATATATATTTCGTGGCTTGCGAAAATGGAATGGTATTATTTTTTTTGCTTGTCATTTTGAAAATTTTCAAAATGACAAGCAATTCTAAAGGAGGAATTTTTCGGTGCTAGAAATAAAAAACTTAACTAAAATATATCCTAATGGTAAAAAAGCGGTGTCAAATTTAAGTATGACCGTTGCAGACGGAGACCTATTTGGCTTTATTGGGAAAAACGGGGCTGGAAAAACCACTACATTAAAAGCTTGTCTCACAATACATGATTTTAATTCGGGAGATATTCTTTTAAATGGAATATCTATTAAATCAGCTCCATTAGAGTGTAAGAAAAAAATGGCGTATGTTCCGGACTCTCCTATTTTGGAAACATACTTAACAGGATTACAGTATTTAAACTTTATTTGTGATATTTATGATGTTTCAACACATACTCGAAGAAAAAGGATTTATGACTTGTCTGAACGTTTAGGTATGAAAGATAAACTGAATGATTTAATTTCTTCTTATTCACATGGTATGAAACAAAAAATCAGTTTAATTGGCGCCTTTGCTCACGACCCTCTTTTGCTGATACTAGACGAACCATTTGTTGGGCTAGATCCAGAAGCTTTTGTTCAACTAAAATGTATGATGAAAGAATTATGTGCATCTGGCGGTTCGGTTTTATTTTCAAGTCATATCCTAGATGTTGTAGAAAAAACTTGTAATAAGATTGGAATTATTCAAAATGGGAAATTAATTAAAAATGGGAATACAAAAGATATTTTAGGAACAAGTGATTTAGAAGATGTTTTTATGGAGTTGAATGGAGAATGAAAACATTTAGATTACTCATCAAAAGAGAATTTTTTCAGATTTTTAAATTTAATAAAATTTTGCATGGCGAAAGAAAAGAAAGTAAAAAATATATATCCGTTTTATGTACTGTGATAGTAGTTTTTTTTATATTTGCTGTTTATTGGTTCAGTAATATTTATCAAATATGTTTGGAGTTTCAATCGCAACAAGAACTTTTAAATTACCTCATTAAACCTCTAGTTATTTTAGCCGTTTTTATCGTTTTTCTTTCAACTTTTATGAAAGGGAGTGGCGTGCTATATTCGGATAAGAGTATTGATATTTTATTTGCATATCCAATAAAAGTACGCAACATAGTTTTTGCTAAACTGTTTTTCCTTTATTTGTGGGGGCTTGCTATAACTTTTGCCCTGTTGATTGTTCCGTTAATACGATATGAATTAATGAGTTATAATATACTGTTTGCTATCCTTGATCTTGTGCAAATACTTTTTTTACCTGTTATTCCAATATTATTAGGGATAATTTTAGGATATGTTCTATATAGACAACTTGGCAATTTTTTTCAGTCAGGGTCGTATATTCGTAGTATTTTATATTTGGTTCTATTTATCGGCTTTATGGCGTTTATGTTTTTTGTTTTTAATAAAATAGATTTCGACTTCTTATATAGAGCGATTATTGAAAAAGAGGTGGACTGGAATAATAACTATGGAATATTTTTTTCGCATGGTTTAGAAGCAATAATATTAGCCTTTGCAATATTTTTGGTTGGAGGTTTATTAGTAGCATACATATCTAAGACTTATAAAAGTAAATGTTTTCGATTACAGGTATTTAACAAAAGGAAAAATGCTAAAAAACAACTTCTTAAAAAAAGCACAAAATCTCGCACCCTATTGATAAGAGAAATGAGAAGATATTTTTCAACACCGATATATGTATTAAATACCATGTTAGGAATTATTTTGCTTTTGCTTTTTACCGCTTATTCATTCCTTAAATCGGACTCTGTGCTTAATTATGTTACAATAATAGGAAACATTTTTGGCATAACAAATATCTCCGTCATATTTGTTTTTGTTGTAAGTCTGTTGATTGTACTATCAAATACAACTTATGCCAGTATTTCAATAGAAGGTAAGCACCGTGATATTTTAAAATCACTTCCTGTATCATTAAAGGAATTATTACTTGCAAAATATCAGTTACATCTTCTGCTGACAGTTCCTATTATATGTATAACATCATTTGTCCTTGGGAGTATTTATCAAATGAATAGCATAGAATTGACTCTGTGCTTATTTTTACCGATTACAGTTTCCGCATTTGTTGGAATATTGGGTTTGTTTTTGAATTTATTACTTCCTAATTACGAGTGGGAAAATGTAACTTATATTGTTAAGCAAAGTATCCCTGCAATTTCCACTGTATTTCTTAGCATATTGATTGTTGGCAGTTCTTTATGGTGCTTAATACGTTTTTTTAATCACAGTATATTGATAGCTTCATACATTTTGGGTGTTCTTTATCTAATTTTTACAATTATTGTATCGCTGTTTCTTAAACGAATAGAAATAAATTTTTAAACTAATTGTGGAAATAGGGACGAATAAAATAATGACTGACAAATCATTAAATCTTTGTTTTAAAGCATTATCCAGTGAAACAAGACGGAAAATTATTTTCATATTAATGGATAAAAGTCTTTGTGCTGGAGAAATCGCCGAACAGTTCAATTTAACTGGAGCTACTATATCACACCATTTGAAAATATTGTCGGCAAGTAATTTACTCAACAGAAGTCGAAAAGGGCTGAGTATATATTATTCGCTTAACATGAGGGAATGGAACTCTTTAAAAAAATGGTTCAACAGTATTAATTAAAACATTATGAGTGGAATAAATAAGTATAACGATATTTCAGAAATGATTAAATCTGATATATTCAATGGTAAATTAAAAGAAAATATGGCATTACCTAGTATTAGAAAATTGGCACAACGATACAAGGTAAATCCTGCAACTGTTGTTCGAGCTTTACATATACTTAGAAATCAGAAAATTATATATAGCAATAGAACAAAAGGTTTTTATGTATGTGAGGATATTTCACAAGTACGTCAAAATCTTGCAGAACAAGTTATCTCTGATTTTTTGCATAATATGTCTGGCATAGGATATTCAAATTCCGATATACAACGGCTCGTAGAGGAAGTGATATTATTGGGAAAATACTAATTGTAGAATTTGTAGATAAAGAAGAAGCTCTTTTTAATCAGTTAGTAGAATGGCTATCAACAACTTTATGTGTTACACCTGTTGCATTTAAACAAACGAACAAGAGCTTAAATATAGATTACTTTACCCGTACTATTACTGACAGCAAAGGAAACAAAATACATCTTACAGCTAAGGAGTTTGACCTATTATATTTCCTTTCCAGTCACAAAGGGCAGGTATTTACAAAAGAACAGATTTACGAAAATGTGTGGGGATACGATAATATAACAGACGCAAGCAACCTTTCCTCATTCATCAGAAAGTTAAGACTGAAAATAGAACCATGCCCAGACAAACCACGATATATCATCACTGTCTGGGGCGTGGGATATAAATTCAGCGGAGAAGAAAAGCCGTAGCTGTATTTCGCAATTCTTTGTGATCTGCACGCTACGGTTTTGAAATATTTATAAAAGTCAAGCTGACAGTGAAATCCGTTAACAATCAGATAAAGACATCATAACTTTCACAGTATGAGCTGGCGCTTTATAAGGATAGCAACTGGACAAATATAGGATAATAAATTTATACATAAATATACCTTGATACGTGTCATGCTAGCTTGACATTTATGATAGGGGTGCTATAATTACAGTGTAAGGTTAGCTTGACATCAAAAAGGAGGGACAATTTTGAAAAACCGGGTAAAAGAACTGCGTGAAAAGGAGGGACTGACACAAAAAAAATTAGGAGAGAAAGTAAATGTTTCAAGACAAGCAATCAACGCTATTGAAACAGGAAAATATGACCCGTCACTTTGGTTGGCTTATGATATTGCACAGCTATTTCACATGAGTATTGAAGAAGTATTCAATTTTAAGGAGAGTGAAAGAAAATGAAATTATTAAAAAATCCTATGACTAATGCAATTTATATAGCCTCAATTACTGCAATTTACGCTATGGTATTTATAGTTTCATCTGAATTTGTATCGAGGTATGTTCATTTTATAATGGTATCATAAATTAAGACACTTTTTCGGACAATTTTTAATGAATCTGATATACTAAAATCAATACGAAAGAGAGGGTTCATTATCATGTCCAGACAAAGAAGAAACTTCAGTGCCAAATTT
>FCNR01000031.1 GCA_900016875.1 Eubacteriaceae bacterium CHKCI004
AACTGAAAGACTATGATAAATGGGAAGCCGTATACATCGAGAGGTGTACGTACGGTTTCGGGGCGAGGCTATGGAAACCTATCATGGAGACATGAAAAGGCGCTGTAGTCTTAGCCTACAATCTTCAAAGGGAACGGATCAGTTACAGCGAGAAAGCTTTTGCTTACAAAATGAAGAATGATGCTATGAAAAGGACTGCAGGAAGACCGCGTAGCCAAATCGACCACAATTTAAAAGGAAAGAGAACAGTGGAAATTATCGCAGAAGAAACAGGTGAAAGTCCAAAGCAGGTGCAAAGATATATTACTCTTACGAACCTGATTCCAGAGCTTTTACAGCAGTTAGACGATGAACTGATTTCCTTCAATCCGGCAGTTGAACTGGCAGCATTAAAGGAAAAGGAACAAAAACAGCTAATCGAAGCCATGGATTATGCTCAGTCAGTGCCCTCTCTTTCTCAGGCACAGCGAATAAAAAAATTGAGCAAAGATGGAAAGCTGACTTTAGAAAAGATGCAGGAAATTCTCAGTGAAATAAAAAAAGGAGAAATAACAAGGGTCACATTTACAAATGAACAGCTTCACAGATATTTTCCAAACAACTATACACCGGAAATGATGAAGCGGGAAATTATCGCAATCTTAAAAATATGGATGGAACAATACTGGGATAAATAAGAAATGGAGGAATGAATGATGTGTAAAGTAATTTCTGTTACAAACCAAAAAGGTGGTGTCGGCAAGACAACGACAACCGTAAATTTAGGGATTGGTCTCGCAAAAGAAGGAAAAAAAGTGCTTTTGATTGATGCAGATCCACAGGGAAGTCTGACTGCCAGTCTTGGATATGTGGAACCGGATGATATTGGAATTACTCTGGCAACCATCATGCTGGCGGTGATCAATGAGGAAGAAATACAACCGGATGACGGAATCCTTCATCATGAGGAAAATGTGGATCTGTTACCAGCAAACATTGAACTATCAGCTTTGGAAGTGACACTGGGAAATGTAATGAGCAGAGAAATGATCATGAAGGATTATATAGAAATGATGAGAGAACGATACGATTATATTCTGATCGATTGTATGCCCAGCCTGGGAATGATGACGATCAATGCGCTGGTTGCTTCGGATGCGGTTCTGATTCCGGTACAGGCGGCATATCTGCCAGTGAAAGGTCTGCAGCAGTTGATCAAAACAATTTCCATGGTAAAGAAAAGACTGAACCGGAAATTGCAGATCATGGGGATCCTTCTGACCATGGTGGATTTCCGAACAAATTACGCAAAAGATATTTCAACAATGCTCCACGTTACCTACGGTTCAAAGATCACGATTTTTGAAAATGTAATACCGTTATCGGTAAAGGCGGCAGAAACAAGTGCAGAGGGAATTAGCATTTATGCCCACTGTCCTAAGAGCAAAGTGTCCAATGCATATAAGAGTCTTACACAGGAGGTTTTGGAAAATGAAAAATAGAAGCGTCGAGAAAATCAAATTAACAAGCATCGACGAATTACTGGGTGTTGTAAATGAAGAATCAGCTATGGAGATTGAGATTGATAAAATAAAGCCCTTTGCAGGTCATCCATTTAAAGTAATTGATGATGAGAAAATGCTGGATCTCATAGAAAGCATCAGTGAATCAGGAGTTTTGACCCCGGTTCTGATCCGTCCGGATCAAAATGATGGATATGAAATGATCTCCGGCCATCGTCGGATGCATGCGGCACAGAAGGCGGGGTTAATAACAATACCGGCAATTGTCAGAGAAATGACGGATGATGAAGCTGTGATTGCCATGGTAGATGCCAATATCCAAAGAGAGGAGTTGCTTCCGAGTGAGAAGGCATTCGCTTATAAAATGAAAATGGAAGCAATGAAAAGGCAAGGGGCTCGAAATGATTTAACTTCTCGCCAAAATGGCACGAAGTATAGAACAGATGTTGCGATAGCTGAGCAAACAGGAGAAAGCGCAAGAAATGTACAGCGTTTAATCAGCAAACTTTCATCGTCGTCTGTTCCTGTACACATCTATCACATTGTGATGCCAACATAGGTATAAATGGCTGTCCCTTCCATTTGTACCATTGTTGCTGCGACCACTTTTTCAGTGGAAGCCAAAAGACATCTGTGATGTCGAAAACGAGGGCATGGGGAAACGGAATCCCCATCAAGATGAAAACCCGTAAGTGCAACAGTTGCCAAAATGGCACTACTGTTAAACACGGGTGGATCTTGCTCTTCGAAAAAGAACCTCTCAATATATATGGGAATAGAGACCACCTTATACAACATGGAAATGGAAAAACCTCGCTATGGTAGAAATATGATTTTGTTGAAATAGTCAAAAATATTGGCTTTGCGGAATTAGAAACGGAGTGGATCAATTTGTTACAATGAAAATTCATGTATTAAAAAGTTTACTTATTAGAGCTACTTTGTTGGAGTACCTGTTCTTGGGCATTGCAAAGGTGTTTGCCTATTGTCGTTGGGAGGATATCTGATATGCTGAAATAGAGGATACTTGAAATAATGCATAGGAAATTTAAAAGTATATTTCTAGAGATAAGAAACAAGGAGGCAGTATAATGAAGGAATTATATATACCATCCTCAGATGGAAAGAATCAGTTGCATGTTGTTATTTGGGAACCCAATATTACAGTAATTGGAATTGTTCAGATTTCTCATGGAATGATTGAATACATAAAACGCTATGATGAATTTGCAAGGTACTTAAACCAATATGGTATTCTTGTAATTGGGAATGACCATCTTGGTCATGGAGAAACGGCAAAAATAGATGACGATTTGGGGTATTTTTGTCCAAGCAACATGAGTGAAACTGTCGTTGCAGATTTATATGAAGTAACCCGTTTTGCAAAGAAAAATTACCCTAATGTTCCTTACTTCTTGTTTGGACACAGTATGGGGTCATTTATGGCAAGGCGCTATATAATGACATATGGAAATGAGTTGGATGGAGTGATTATTTCCGGAACAGGCAACCAGTCTGGAAGTGTACTGAAAGCTGGTAAAATAATGGTATCGCTGACTAAATTCTTTAAGGGAGACCGCTATAGATCCAAGATGCTGAAAAATATGTTTTTCAGCAAATTTAATAATCATATTCCAAACGTCAGGACATCAAATGATTGGCTTACAAAGGATGAAACTATTGTTGATAAATATAACACAGATAAGTATTGTACATATTCCTTCACGGTAAATGGATACCGTACTTTATTGGACGTGCTGTCATTCATACAGAATTCAAATAATATTGCAAAAATACCGAAGAACCTTTCTGTATTTTTGATTGCAGGAGAAGAAGACCCTGTTGGTAATTATGGAAAAGCAGTTAAAAATGTTTATGAAATCTACAAAAAAGCAGGAATTAAGGATATTTCGATAAAACTTTATAAAAATGACAGACATGAATTGATCAATGAGACAGACAAAGAAGACGTTTATGACGATATCAGGCATTGGCTGATTTGTCATTTGTAATTTGATTTATTTTTTGTTCATTGTGGAAAATATGCGAGTTTGGTATAATATTTTTCAAACGAATGGAATGATATACAGAATAGGAAGGGATTGATAAGTGTCGGATATTACAAAAAGAGCATTAGAGGCATCTCTTAAAAAGATGTTACTGAAAAAACCGGTTACCAAAATTACAATTAGTGATATTACAGAAGACTGCGGTGTCAACCGTGCAACTTTTTATTATCATTTCAAAGATATTTATGACCTCATTGAATGGTCCTGTGAGGAGGATTCCCGCATAGCAGCAAATGGAAATACTACATATGATACATGGGAACAGGGATTTCTGAATATTTTTCAAGCCGTAGAAGAAAACAAGCCTTTTATACTTAATGTTTACCGTCATGTGAGTCAGGAACAGATTATTCAATATCTGTACAGGGTTGTTTATCAATTGATTATTAACGTTGTTGAAGAATGTGCACAAGGCATGAGTGTCAGGGAGGAGGATAAAAAATTTATTGCCGATTTTTACAAGTATGCTTTTGTAGGTATGATGCTGGACTGGATACGGCAGGACATGAAACCATCACCGGAAAAGATGATTTTCAGACTGAGTAATTTAATAGAGGGAGATATCATTCGTATGCTTGAAAAATGCCGGATTGATAAGCCATATGATAATATCAACAAATGATGGAGTTTGTCGAAAAAAACAACAATATAGCCCTGTCATCGAAGAATTCGATGATGGGGCTATTCTGTTGATTGAGAGTAGTTATCATACAATGTATATTGAGGATGTAATTGAAAAACATATATAACGAATTGAATTTCAGGAGGTATGATTATGTATTATTCAAGTGGAAACTATGAAGCTTTTGCTCATCCGAAGAAACCAGAAGGAGTAGATCACAAGTCAGCTTATATTATTGGTACAGGGCTGGCAGCACTTTCAGCCGCATGTTACCTTGTCCGTGATGGTCAGATGAAAGGTGAACGTATACACATTTTTGAAAAAGATCCGATTCCTGGTGGTGCCTGTGATGGGTTTGAATATCCGGGTGTAGGTTATGTAATGCGTGGCGGACGTGAAATGGATAACCATTTTGAAGTTATGTGGGATTTGTTCCATTCTATCCCATCTATTGAAACTGAGGGAGTCAGTGTACTGGATGAGTATTATTGGCTCAATAAAGAAGATCCGAATTACTCCCTTTGCCGTGCTACTGTCAACCGGGGACAGGATGCACATACAGATAAGAAATTTGCAGTTTCAGACAAAGCACAGATGGAGATCATGAGGCTGTTTTTCACGCCGGATGAAGAATTGTATGATAAACGTATTGATGAATATTTTGACGATGAAGTATTTGATTCAAACTTCTGGCTGTACTGGCGGACGATGTTTGCGTTTGAAAACTGGCACAGCGCACTGGAAATGAAGCGTTACATTAAGCGGTATATTCACCATATTGGAGGGCTTCCTGATTTCACCGCTCTGCGCTTTACAAAATATAATCAGTATGAGAGTATGATCCTTCCGATGGTAAAATATCTGGAAAATGCCGGTGTCGTATTCCACTATAATACAAAGGTTGTAAATGTTGAGTTTGATGTTACATCCAACAGAAAGCAGGCTACCCGTATTGAAATTGAGGCGGAAGGTGAAACACGTTTCGTAGACCTCACAGAGGATGAT
This sequence comes from Eubacteriaceae bacterium CHKCI004, assembly GCA_900016875.1. Classification (GTDB taxonomy): domain Bacteria; phylum Bacillota; class Clostridia; order Lachnospirales; family Lachnospiraceae; genus Anaerobutyricum; species Anaerobutyricum stercoris. Next base: position 5,199 of record FCNR01000031.1, read on the forward strand.
CTTGTGTTCATCACAAATGGTGGATGTGTGGAAAACTCTGCAATGGGATCCCAGAATACGCCGGCTCCATATAATCCGGAAATCAAGCCAGGTGGCGGATGGGATATGTGGAGACGTATTGCCGCCCAAAGCCCTGACTTTGGAAATCCGGATAAATTCTGTTATGACAGTGAGCTGTGCAACTGGATGAGTGCCACTGTGGAGACACTTGATCAAAGAATTATTCCATATATCACAAATATCTGTAAACGAGATCCGTTTACTGGTAAAGTGGTCACCGGCGGTATTGTATCTGTAAAAGATTCCAGCTGGCTTTTGAGTTGGACGATTAACCGTCAGCCACAGTTCCGTTCCCAGCCAAAAGACCATTGTCTCGTTTGGGTATATGCGCTCTTTAACGACAGACCTGGTGACTATGTCAAAAAGCCAATGAGAGATTGTACAGGAAAAGAGATCTGTATGGAATGGCTGTACCATATTGGTGTGCCGGAAAACGAGATCGAAGAACTGGCTGAGAACAGTGCAAACACAGTTCCGGTCATGATGCCTTATATTGATGCCTTTTTCATGCCTCGTAATGATACGGATCGTCCAAAAGTTGTGCCTGATGGAGCAGTAAACTTTGCATTTATTGGCCAGTTTGCCGAGACCGCAAGGGATACTATTTTTACAACAGAGTATTCCATGCGTACCGGTATGGAAGCTGTTTATACCTTGCTTAATGTAGACCGTGGAGTTCCGGAGGTTTGGTGCAGCACATATGATGTGAGGGATCTTTTGAATGCGACTGTCAAATTGCGTGATGGAGAACCACTGACTCAGATGAAGCTGGGAATCAAGGAAAAGATTGCTGTTAAAAAGGCTTTAGACTTTATCAAAAACACAGATGTGGAAAAACTGCTGAAAGAATATCATGTTATTTGAGTTTGAAAAAATTGAAATAATCATATTCTTTTCCATGATAAACAAATAAGCAAAAGCTTTCCGTTGTCGACATTTATGTCGGCAATGGGAAGCTTTTATTGATCTTGGACTTTGAATGAATCCAGACAAACATGTTAAGATTGCCTAGTTTTTGGATATATAGAAGACGTTTGCCCATAGAAGAAGAATGAAATAGTATGTAGAATTTAGGCAAGAAAAAGAGAATGGAGGTGAAAATATTGAAAAAGATTCGTATGGCAAGAGATGGGTATGTTTTGATTTCAATTATTTTCTATATAGCTGGAATCGTATGTATGACAATACCATCTATATCCCCACTGGTGCTATGTATCACAGGGGGCATCATATTAGCTGCCTATGGAATTGTTAAGATTATTGGATATCTTTCAGATGATTTGTATGATCTGGCTTTCCAATATGATCTGGCCTGTGGAATATTCCTGATAGTGCTAGGAGTGATAGTGCTTGGATGTAATTTGCGTATCCGTTCATATCTTTCCCCAGGACTAGGATTGTTGATTTTGCTTGACGCTGTATTAAAAGTTCAGACTGCAAAAGACGCAAAAGTATTTGGACTTGAAATATGGAAATGGATATTGACACTTTCCATCATTGTAGCTGCTTTTGGGATCTTAATTATAATAAAGCCGTTTCAGGAAAGTCAGATCAGTCATGTCATTATCGGATGCGGTTTTTTTGCAGAAGGTCTCATGAATCATCTCACAGTCAAGGAGACGGTGAAGATTTCAAAACAAATCCAAGGACAGGAAAAGAACGAGGAAGATACTGACTGGGAAGAATAAAATGTTTAAGTAAAACTTATTATTAACAAATATAAAATTATAGGGAGGAATTCTATTATGAACGCATCAAATACTTTAAAGAAACTGGGAATCGAGCAGACATTCAATTATATTTACAAGGATCCGGATAAGCATATGCCGAAGATGATGGACTGGGCGGACAAATTTGCTGATGGTGAATTTATTTCTCAGAGAAAAATTATTCGGGAAGCAATTACAGATCCGGAACATCCTTATTATAGCTATATCCGCCGTCTTTTTAAAGAGGTAGATCCCAATGTGACTAAGACACTTGCCGTGAATCTTTTTATTAATGCCAGTCTGATTGGCTGGAAAAAGGAAGAAGAACTGAGAAAGAAGTATAACTGTAATATTCCATGGGCTATCCTTCTGGATCCCACATCGGCCTGTAATCTGCACTGTACTGGTTGTTGGGCAGCGGAATATGGACACAAATTAAATCTTACTTATGATGAGATTGATGATATTATCTGCCAGGGAAAAGAATTGGGCGTTTATTTGTACATTTACACTGGTGGGGAGCCGCTGGTCCGTAAAAAAGACTTGATTCGGATCTGTGAAAAGCATTCGGATTGCGTATTCCTTTGCTTTACAAATTCAACATTGATTGACGAAGAATTTGCGGATGAAATGCTCCGTGTAGGTAATTTTGTACCAGCCATTTCTCTGGAAGGATTTGAAGAGGCAACTGATGGACGACGTGGAACTGGTGTATATCAGAAAGTACGTAAAGCCATGGAACTTCTCAGAAGAAAGAAACTGATTTATGGAATCTCTTGCTGCTATACCAGTGCCAATTATGATTCAATTACATCAGAGGAATTCTATGATACATTGATTGAAATGGGCGCCTATTTTGTATGGTATTTCCATTATATGCCGGTAGGAAACGATGCTGTTCCAGAGTTGATGCCTACACCGCAGCAGCGTACCGGAGTTTATGAGAAAATCCGTCGTTATCGTGCCACAAAGCCATTATTTGCACTGGATTTTCAGAATGATGCAGAATATGTTGGCGGATGTATCGCTGGTGGTCATCGCTACTTACATATTAATGCTAACGGTGATATCGATCCTTGCGTATTTATCCATTATTCAGATTCTAATATTCGGGAAAAGACGCTTCTGGAAGCACTGCAGTCACCGATGATGATGGCTTACCATGATAATCAGCCATTTAATGATAATATGCTTCGTCCGTGTCCTATGCTGGAAAATCCTGACAAGCTTCGTGCAATGGTTGAAAAATCAGGAGCTCACTCAACAGATCTTCAATCTCCGGAAACAGCAGAACATCTTTGTGCAAAATGTGACCAGTATGCGAAGTATTGGAAGCCAGTTGCAGATGAACTTTGGAAAGAGAACAGAGAGAAAAAGGGAATCGCAAATTAAAGAAACAACTATGAATTTGAATATCGAAGTATTCATTCAGGTAATCGGAAAAAAGATGAAAGGAAATGAAAAATGAATAAAAGTAAACGATTTTTTACATCGGAGTCTGTCACAGAAGGGCATCCAGATAAAATGTGTGATGCTATTTCAGATGCCGTGCTGGATGAATTGTTGAAGCAGGATCCTATGAGCCGGGTGGCGTGTGAGACGGTAACGACTACAGGTCTTGTTATGGTAATGGGAGAAATTACTTCCAATGCATATGTAGATATCCAGAAGGTGGTTCGAGATACAATCAGGGAAATTGGATATACAAATGCAGAGTATGGTTTTGATGCAGATACCTGTGGTGTGTTAACAGCCATTGATGAACAGTCGGCAGATATAGCAATGGGTGTGGATAAGGCTCTTGAGGCAAAAGAACATAATTTGTCGGATGAAGAGATTGAAGCCATCGGAGCTGGAGATCAGGGGATGATGTTTGGATATGCGACGAATGAGACTAAGACGTATATGCCTTATCCCATTGAGCTTGCACATAAGCTGGCATTGCAACTGACAAAAGTACGAAAAGAAGGAATACTTCCATATTTGAGACCAGATGGAAAAACCCAGGTAACTGTAGAATATGATGAAAAGGACAAACCATTCAGGCTGGATGCCGTAGTGCTTTCTACACAGCATGATCCGGACATAACACAGGGACAGATTCAGTTGGATATTAAAAAATATGTGTTTGACGAAATCCTACCAGGTGGAATGGTGGACGAGAATACAAAATTCTATATCAATCCAACAGGCCGTTTTGTAATAGGTGGACCGCATGGAGACAGTGGATTGACAGGCCGTAAGATTATTGTAGATACATATGGAGGATATGCGCGGCATGGTGGTGGAGCTTTTTCGGGAAAGGACTGTACTAAGGTAGATCGCTCTGCATCATATGCGGCTCGTTATGCGGCAAAAAACATTGTAGCGTCAGGGTTGGCTGAAAAATGTGAGGTGCAGCTTTCCTATGCTATTGGTGTAGCACAGCCCACCTCAATTATGGTGGACACGTTTGGAACAGGAAAACTTTCAGATGAGAGAATTACGGAGATTGTAAGAGAGAACTTTGATTTTCGCCCAGCTGGTATTATCAAAGAATTGACTTTAAGAAGGCCTATTTACAGACAGACAGCTGCTTATGGACATTTTGGAAGAGAAGATTTGGATCTTCCATGGGAAAGGCTGGATAAAGTAAATGAATTAAAGAAATATTTGTAATAGTATAAAAATGGCACAGGAGGATTATGAGATGAACGTTGCGATTGTAACAGACAGCAACAGTGGGATCTTTGAAGAAGAAGGAAAGATTCTAGGTGTCCATGTCATTCCAATGCCGGTGATTCTGGAAGGGAAAACATACTATGAAGGCATTGATTTAACTCATGAGGAGTTTTATCAATGCCTTGAGGAAAAAAGAGAAGTTTTTAGTTCTCAGCCTTCACCAGCAGAAGTTTTAGACATGTGGGATAAACTGCTCTTATCCGAATATGATGAGCTTGTATATATTCCAATGTCCAGCGGACTTAGTGGTTCCTGTCAAACAGCTCAGGTACTGGCACAGGATTATGAAGAAAAAGTACAGGTGGTTGATAATCATCGCATTTCTGTCACCCAGAGGCAGTCCGTGTTGGATGCGCTGATGTTGAAAGAAAAAGGGTGTTCTGCAAAAGAAATAAAAGAAGCTTTAGAACAAACTGCTTATGAATCCATTATCTATGTAGGCGTGGAAACCTTAGAATATTTGAAAATGGGTGGACGTGTCACTCCGGCGGGAGCTGCCATGGGCACATTATTAAGTATAAAACCACTGCTTGTAATTGCCGGGGAACGTTTAGATGCCTATACAAAAGTTCGTGGAACAAAAAGCTGTAAAAAGCGTCTGCTTATGGAAATGAAAACAATTGCAGATGAATTTCATAAAAATAGTGATGAGATATATGTGGGCGTCGCAGGGAGCTTCGGAAAAAAAGAAGAACATCAGGAATGGATGGAAATGGCCCAAGAGATGTTTCCTTGGGAAGATGTTAAATACGATCCGCTGACATTCAGTATCAGCTGTCATGTGGGGCCAGGGGCTTTCGGTATGGGGATAAGTAGAAAAATAAGAATTTAGAATAAGTGGGGAATCAAATGAAGCGTTCATGGTTTAGAGCATTGCTCTTGAGACGAGTACAAGTATTATTCTTGTTGATTTTACAACTTTGTTTTTTACTCTTTATTTTTCAAAATGAAAGCTTTATTGCACAAGTATTACGAAGCGTTGTTCATATAATCAGTGGGTTTCTTGTCCTTTATATCATTTCTAAAAAGGACAAAGGGGCCAATAAAGTAATCTGGATTTTTTTGATTTTATTGTTTCCGTTGTTTGGAAGTCTGTTGTATATCTTATATAATTTTCAGGCATCTACAAGAAAATTTGAACAGAAAATATTTCAGATCGGACAAAAGAACAGAACCCTTTATGGATTACCTGGAAGTGCAGAAAAATCTGCATATTATGAGGCTCCTGCTCATATACCACAGATCCGGTATCTAAAGTATGCTGGTTTTCCTGTTTATGATGATACCCAGACTGAGTACCTTTCGCCGGGAGAGAAATTTTTTCCTATTTTCCTGGAGGAATTGAAAAAGGCACAAAAATATATTTTTATAGAATACTTTATTATAAAAGAAGGATTGATGTGGCAGTCTATTTTGGATATTTTGAAAGAAAAGGTTTCTCAAGGTGTTGAGGTGCGAGTTATTTATGATGATATTGGATGTTTTCTCGCACTACCGAAAGACTATGCGATGCAATTGAAAAATATTGGTATTAAATGTGAAGTGTTTAATCCATTTCGTCCTGTTCTTACGGCTATTCAAAATAATCGGGATCATAGGAAAGTTACTATAATTGATGGGAAGGCTTTTTCCCCAAAAATGAAGTAGATGAAAGAATAGAATCAGATGGATTTGTACAACCCTATTCGGATAGTCCTGTGGATAATGAAAACGTGGGAGAACATGTATATCTTCAGATTATAAATAATGCTAAGGATTATGTCTATATCTGTACGCCATATTTGATTGTCGATGACAGCATGGTATCTGCATTGTGCTTAGCGGCTAAAAGCGGTGTAGATGTGCGGATTATCACTCCTCATATTTATGACAAGGCCTTGATTCATTTGACTACACGATCATTTTACAGGGAATTGATATATGGTGGTGTGAAAATATATGAATATTCAAAAGGATTTATGCATTCTAAAATATTTGTTTCCGATGACCAGATAGCGACTGTAGGAACAACGAATTTAGATTTTAGAAGCCTCTATCTGCATTTCGAATGTGGAGTATGGATGTATAACAGTAAGGCAGTATTACAAATTAAAAAAGATTATTTTGATACATTGAATGAGTGCACGCAGATTACATTAGAAGAGTGTATAGAAAGGTTGCCAATAAGGGTATTTCAGGAAATCTTGAGAATATTTGCCCCACTAATGTAAAGAGCACCGTCAAGTTGAAGCGGTGCTCAATCTAATCGGGTATTATGTCCTTGAAGATTCGGACAATTCAAGAAATGCCTGCTTCAAAGAATCTCCAATCAAATCAGTAATACGAGTAACTGACTTCAAAAGGTCAAAGTTCATGTTTTTGTCCAGCCAATCTAATGTGTATCCAAGAAGGCAACATTTATAGTACTGTATTAGGATAGTTTTATCTTCAGAAGGAATATTCAAATCTTTGGTAACAGTATGTACATATTGAGTTACTGTGTAGAGTATGATTCTTTCTGATTCGCTTTGGAATATATCTCGTTTCACAGAACGGTATATATGGAGCATGGCTTTTTTACGTTTTAAGCAACGCTCAACAATTGGAATCAAGCAATCCGTCGGTGAACCAAAATGTCCGTTAGTCTGGATGATTTGATCTACATCAGATTTTATCGTAGTTTCCAGAAGCTCAGGAATGTCATGAAAATGATAGTAAAAGGTGTTTCGATTGACTTGGCAGAGTTCTACGATATCCCTTACAGTAATCTTGGTGTAGGGACGTTCTTCCAGCAACTGCCAGAAAGCATCTATGATGGCAGATTTTGTATGATTCATATATATATCAACTCGCTTTTTGTTTTTTTATATCGTAGCATAAAATGTCGAATGATACAATGATGCAGAACAATGAAAAAATTTGGAAAGATGATAAAAGGTATTTTGAAAATATGGTTCTTTTATTTGATAGTATGTCTAGCAATCCTGCCTCTGTATCACAAACGAGCTGATGAAGAAAACAGAGAGTGTGAAAGGGTGTTAAATATGGCTGGACAGGAGAGAATATTAAATATTGAAAATAATGTGGATGCGTTGGTGTGGCGGCTCCGTTTAATCGAATCGGCAAAAGAAAATATTATGCTTTCAATTTTTGATTTTCGTGACGATAACAGTGGTCAGGATATGATGGCTGCACTATTAAATGCTGCAGATAGAGGTGTAAAAGTTCAGATATTAGTTGATGGCATGGAGAAAATTATCAAATAATAGAACAGAGTGTAGAAAAAAGGATTTTTTATGAAATCCTGCGCATTTTAATTATTCCGTTTCGACATTTGCTATAAAAAGCAGAAATAGTAAATATTATTGATGAATGTGAGAGTTTACTAAAACTGGGAGGAGTAAAATATGAAAACGTTGAAAAAAATAAAGCTGGATATGTGGACAAATGCAATAATGACGGTATTGATTGGTGTATTATTCATAATAAAACCACATGATTCCTTAAAAGTAATTGCGATAATTGCAGGTATTCTGATTTTGTGCAGTGGGATTTTTGATCTGGTTTGTGATTCAAAATTACGACGAAATACTTATTTTACATATGGAACGTTATTTGAAGGCATTTTGAAATGTATTTTGGGAATCTTTATCATCACACATGTGGGAATTACAATAGTGTTGTTTTCTTATGTGTTTAGTATTGTCATCATAATCAATGGAGTAATCTGTATGGAGACGGCTGTTTGCATGAAAGACATATTTCATGTGCGCTGTACATCATATGTTATTCTATCATGTATTATTATTCTGGTTGGAATTAGTATGATGTTCTTTTCACCGGATACAGTTTCAGCCGCTGCATTAATGGCAGGAATTATCTTCATTTTAAATGGTATTATTGACATTTTTATATTATACCGATTGAGCAAAATAGGTAAAAAATATGCTCTTGAAATGAAGAATGTGTTTGATGAAGTAAATGGAAATATAATAGACGAATAGATATAAGAAGTACTTTATGATTATAATTATGAATGAGAAAAGTTGGACGAAAATCAGAAATAAAGAAAAAAAACAAAAGAGTGAGAAAAAGTCAGAAATGAAGCTAAAGAAACTCACTCCTTTAGCAGCAATTATTCTGATGACACTGATTCTTTTAGTGATTGTAAGAAAATCAGAAGAACCTTTGTCTGTAGAAACGATATTGAAGTATACACCTGAAAATATGATTTTGGCTGCGTGTGTTTTAGTTTTGTTCTTTGCTCTCAAAAGCCTTACAATTATGTTCCCATTGTCGATTTTATATTTGAGCAGTGGAGTTCTGTTTACACCATTTATAGCTGTGATGGTAAGTATGGTTGGACTGACGACAACCATTACGATTCCTTATTGGATCGGAAGATACAGCGGTGAGGATATTATACAGTATATTGGGACTAGATATCCCAAGGTTCAACAACTGACAGGATATCAGAATGAAAATGCTTTTTTTGTATGCTTTATTACCAGAATTGTTGGATTTTTGCCAGGTGACATTGTGAGCCTGTATTTTGGCACTTGTGGAGTGAAATTCACTACTTATCTGACAGCAGGAATAAGCGGTTCTTTGCTCAGTATTGTTACTACTACTTTGCTTGGAACTAAGTTGAGCAATCCATTTTCAATAGAATTTATCATGGTATTATTATTAAGAATTTTGGTTGCTGCCGGAACTGTTGTCTTGAAACACTATATGAATAAAAGAACAGGAGAGAAATGAGAAAAATGAATAGAATATTAAAAGTCAAGAGTATATTGTTTCCATCTCTAGGATTAATCTGTATTTTGTTTTCTGATAGAGTAACTCTTCTGTTGGCTTATTTATTAGGAAGTGCTATGGTACTTGTAGGAACGCTGATGGTAGTAAGCTATTTTAAGGAAAAAAGTTTTTTGAAAAGCAGGCAGACGAATTAGCATATAGTATTATGATGTTTATTATGGGGATTGCATTTCTACTGAAAGGCTCCAGTTCGTTGGAGGTATTAGGAATTACTTGGGCAATTATCGGTATAAGAAAGGCATCTAAATCATTGAATGCGGCAATTAGGCAGTTCTTTTGTAAAAATAATAATTGTGTTATACCAATGATAGAATTTTTCGTACGAATCACGCTAGCATTACTCCTTCTGTTTAATCCGATTGAAAAGATATCCAATCATGTAATTATATTAGGATTGGAAATAATAGCAGTTAGTTTTCCATTTTGTAATATATCCCATTCAGGATAATTGATGATGATAAGTATATTGATCCTTCGTATGATTCAATTCATACGGAGGTTTCTTTTTGCCCTTTTTCTCATCTTGACATTTTTTAACTAAAACATGTTGTATAAGCCCCTCTGAAACTTTGGATATATAGAGGGACATTTATATCCGCGAGCAACGAGCCAAGCGGACATGCTTGCATGTCTATTTGGCGACTGCCGCGAGAGCCAAATGCCCCGTCACTTGCGGGAGTATTTGGAATGCCGCCTCCAAAATAATGAAATGTGAGGTAATGACATATGTCAGAGAAAAGATGTTATACAGTAAAAGAGTTACAGGAAATTCTTGGAGTCAGCAGACCGACAATATATAACCTTCTGAAGAAAAATGAGTTCCGGTGGATCCAGCTGGATGGCGGAAAGTACCGTATTTCCAAAAAAAGCTTTGATGACTGGCTGGATAAGTTGCCGGAATCTTCCAACTAATCTCCTATCCGGATGAAAAATCGACATCCTAAATTTTTTTGAAAAAGTGCGGTATGGTATGGGAAGAAGGAGGAAAGCTTCATGGATGAGAAGGGAAAAATGAATATCGAGAAATACGAAGAATTGATAAAGGAAGTGGAAGCAAACAGCCCATACAAGAGGCTGTCTTTTGCGAAAAAGAAATGGATGAGTGTTTCTGAGATGGGCGAGATCCTGGGACTTAAAAAGACGGATCGGTATTGGCTGGTACATAAAAACTTTTTTGAGACCAAAGAGATTGCCGGAAAGATGCGGGTCAATATTGAGAGTTTTGAAAAGTGGTATGCGAATCAGATTAAATATCATAAAGTCAACGGAGAAGAACCGGGAAAGGAATTGAAAAAATGGTCTTATTCTGTTCCGGAACTTGCAGAAATGCTGGAGCTTACGGATGGTGTCATTTATGACCTGATCAAGCAGAATAAGATTGAGGTTGTGATTGTGGACTACTGGAAACGTGTACCAAAAGCTGCATTTCAGAAATGGTATGACGGACAGTCCAGATACCGCACGAAGGAGGATAAAAAGAGGGACGCGGAAATGGAGGCCGCTACTCTCACTATGCCGGAAATGGCCAGACAGCTGGGAATCACCAGAAATCAGGTATATGGCATCCTGAATAGTCAAAAGTATCAGCATTTCTTTGAGTTCGTCACGATCGCTGATCGAAAAAGAATCACGAAGGAAAGCTTTCAGAAGTTTCTGGACGGGCAGGATGAATATCATCTGGATCCGGCAAACGATTATGAAGAACTGGCAATGGAAGAAAATGTGGCACTGGCGAATTATCGGAGAAAGAAACTGGCACAGACCGGGGAACGAGGAAGGAATGGCAATCTGCAGTATCTTACGATAGATGAAGCAGCCTTTATGGCAAAGGTCAGCCGGTCCATGATAAATGTCTGGTACACAAAAGGATATTTTCCGGTTGTAAAAATAAGGAATCATGTTCGGATCAAACGAAAAGAGTTTGAACCATGGCTGGAAAAGAGAAATAGAGAAAGGGGCTGTTAGATTATGGCATCGATCAGAGAACGAAACGGAAAATTTAATGTGATCTATTCCTATACTGATGCAGACGGGAAACGGAAGCAGAAATGGGAAACTTATGCTACAAAGGCAGAGGCAAAGAAACGCAAGAAAGAAATCGAGTATAAAGAAGAAATGGGATCCATGATAATCCCGCAGTGTAAAACCATGAAGGATCTTCTGGCAGAATACGTTGCCCTGTATGGAAAAGACAACTGGGCATTATCTACGTATGATGGAAATGTTTCTCTCATAAATAATTATATCCTTCCGATCATCGGGGATGAAAAACTGTCGGAGATCAATACCCGTTTTATTGAAAAATATTATCAGAGATTGTTGAAAGCTCCGGCTGTGGTCAATCCTATAATTGGGAAACGAAAGAATGAATATGTATCTACCAGTACCATCAGAGATATCCATAAACTTCTCCGAAGCTGTTTTAAACAGGCTGTCAAATGGGAGTTGATGGAGAAGAATCCTTGTATCTATGCGACCGTACCAAAACATAAAACAAAGAAACGAGAGATCTGGACTGCCGAAACTCTGATGTACGCACTGGAAGTATGTGAGGATGATCGGTTAAAGCTGGCAATGAACCTTTCCTTCTCCTGCTCTCTCCGGATCAGTGAGCTTCTGGGGCTTACCTGGGATTGTGTGGACATCTCGGAGGAAGCAATTGAGGAAAACCGGGCATATCTGTTTATCAATAAGGAATCCCAGCGAGTGAGCAAATCCGCTTTAAAAGAGCTGGATGCAAAAGATGTGCTGCTGATATTTCCAGAAAAAAGCAAGACCAATAAAACAGTCCGTGTTTTGAAAACACCGAAGACAGACAGCAGTGTCCGAAAGGTTTTCCTTCCAAAGTCTGTCGCAAAGATGCTGATCGAATGGAAAGAAAAACAGGATGAGACAAAGGAAGTTCTTGGAGATGAATACATGGACTATAACCTGGTCATGGCAAGTTCGTTTGGTCTTCCTTTGGGGGATGGCGCGATCCGGAAGCCATTAAATCAGTTGATTAAGGACTATGATCTCCCACCGGTTGTTTTCCACAGTCTCAGACACAGCAGTGTTACCTATAAGTTGAAACTGAATGGTGGAGATATTAAGGCTGTCCAGGGAGATTCCGGACATGCCCAGGTCAGCATGGTTACGGATGTATATTCCCACATCCTGGATGATGACCGGAAGAAAAATGCAGAGCTGTTTGAAGAAGCATTTTATGAGAAAAAAGATCTGGATCCCCAGATGCATCCGAATACAGCACAAAACACGGTAGCGGTTCCGGAAGGCGTGGATGCAGAACTGCTTGCAAAGGTTCTTAATAATCCTGAGATGGCGGCACTGCTTGCGTCACTGGCGAAGACAATGAAGTGAAAAATAGTGAAAAAATAGTGTAATTTTAGTGAAAAAATGGGTTTCGTTAAAAGGAATGTTAAAAATATATCTCCATCATGCTAATTGATATCACCGTCATTTGATGGTAAAATGATGGAGATAATATTAAAATGAAGGAGATTTCGATGAGAAGTTTTGATTATATAAAAACTCCGGAGCAATTGCTAAAACCTGAAATTGTTCAGATGGTCGGAAGCATTCATGAGCATAAAGGTAAGCAGGAATTGTTTCTTGAAGCCAATATAGACGAATTGAAAACTCTGCTGGAAGTTGCTTTGATTCAAAGTACAGGGGCTTCTAACAGGATTGAAGGTATTTATACTACCGACAAACGTTTGGAAGAATTAGTAAGACAGAAAGCCGAACCGTGTAACCGGTCTGAACAGGAAATATCCGGATACCGGGAAGTTCTTGCCACTATCCATGAAAGTTATGAGTATATTAATCCGAGACCCAATATTATTTTACAATTGCATCGGGATTTATACTCATATTCCGGAGGAAATGCTGGTGGAAATTATAAAAATTCGGATAATGTAATTGCAGAAACAGATGTAGAAGGTCATCAGAAAGCGCGTTTTATCCCGGTGCCGGCATTTCAGACTCCAGAAGCTATGAATGAACTTTGTACAAATTTTCTGGAAGCATGGGAAGCAGATCGAATAGATAAGTTGATTCTTATCCCTATGTTTATTCTTGACTTTCTGTGTATCCATCCATTTAATGATGGAAATGGGCGAATGAGCCGCCTGTTAACACTTCTTTTGTTTTATAAAGCCGGCTATATTGTCGGAAAGTATGTCAGTGTTGAAATGCTGATTGAAAAGACAAAAGAAACTTATTATGAGGCATTACAGGAAAGTTCCAATGGATGGCACGAAAATGAAAACAGTTATGAGTCATTTGTAAAATATTATCTGGGAATTATACTGAAAGCATACAGTGAGTTTGAGGGGCGTGTAGAGCACCTGAAAAACAGAAGCCTTTCAAAGCCGGATCGTATAAAGGCAGTGATTGATAATAAGGTAGGAAAAATTACCAAAAAAGAAATCATGGAGTTATGTCCGGATATAAGCAAGGTAACTGTAGAAAGGACCCTGACGGAACTGGTTAAAAGTGGATATATCGCAAAAGTAGGTGCCGGGCCGGCAACAGGATATGTTCGTATTTAAATCGGCTGTCGTGGTCGAAACACCATAGACAAATCAACAACAACGTTGTATAGTAATAATAGAAATCTGGTCAATTGAATATTGTTTATCATTCCCGCTTGTAAGGGGATGGTAGCCGGAAGATGATATCTGTCAGTAACAACAGAGCTTTCCCCGGATGTTAGCAGCTGCAAAGAATCTGCTAATTTTCAGGTCTTATCTGGTCTTGACAGAAAGGGTATTCAGATTACCAGAATTTGATTCGAAAATAAAAAAGTCCTTGATAATAAAAGGCTAAACATATCAGTTCTTGACAGGGATTGACAGAACCACAGAGCTCTCCTAAGCGAGGGGTCGGAGGTTCAAATCCTCTCGGGGACGGGCGTAAAAAGCGGGAATGATTATCAGAGATAACTGAATCATTTTCCGCTTTTTTCATATTATAGAAAAATAGAAAATGATGCTGTGTAATAACGGATATCATATGGCGTCTGTTCTTTCTAAAAGAATAGACGCCATAAAAGGAGAGGAAGTGTAAAGAAAGTAATGAAAGCTGCATTATTTCCAACTCTGAGAGAATATAAAAAAGAATTTCTTTTAAAAGATATTTTTTCAGGGATTATTATTGCCGCTGTTTCCATACCGATTTCAATGGGATACGCGCAGATAGCGGGGCTGCCGGCAGTGTACGGCTTGTATGGATCTGTCTGGCCAATCTTATTTTTTGCACTGTTTTCCACATCGAAACAGTTCATATTCGGAGTGGATGCCGCTCCCGCAGCCATTGTAGGAGCCGCGTTATCCAGTCTGGGTATTATAAATGAAAGTGAGGCCGCATTGCAGTATGTTCCCTGCATTGCTTTATTTGCGGGCCTGTGGCTTCTGCTTTTTTATCTACTCCATGCGGACCGGATTGTGGATTTTATATCGATGCCGGTAATGGGAGGATTCATAAGCGGTATAGCCATAACAATTATCCTTATGCAGATTCCTAAAATTCTGGGAAGCACTGCGGGAACAGGGGAGCTTCCGGAATTACTCCATCATCTGATGGAAGCAATGCGGCAGATCAATGTGCCGTCTGTGTTTTTGGGCTTGTTGTTCCTGGCTGTTCTTCTGGCAGGAAAACGGTTTATTCCAAGATTTCCCATGTCGGTGGCAGTCATGGCAGCGGGAGCATTTTTGACGATTGTATTTCATATACAGGATTATGGAGTCAGCCTTCTTTCGCAAGTAGAGACTGGATTGCCGGGATTCTTTGTCCCGGATATAACTCAGATCAATCTTACACAGGCAGCGGGAAGAGGGCTCATGGTTGCGGTAGTTATCATGGCGGAGACACTGCTCAGCGAAAATAACTTTGCATCCAAAAACGGATACAAACTTAATGACAGGCAGGAAATTCTGGCATGCGCCGCAGGTAATCTGGCGTCTGCCGCCATCGGCTCCTGTCCGGTCAACGGAAGCATTTCAAGAACTTCCATGAATGAGCAGTATGGAGGAAAAACACAGGCTGTCTCGGTGACGGCAGGTCTTGTCATGGCAGTGATTCTGCTGTGCGCCACGGGATTTATCGGATATCTTCCTGTGCCTGTGCTGACGGCCATTGTAATTTCTGCTTTACTGAATATTGTAGAAGTACATCTTGCTGTTCGTCTTTTTAAAGTGAGTCGTCAGGAATTCTTTATTTTTATGGCGGCCTGTGTAACAGTACTTATACTGGGAACTATATACGGCGTGGTGGCAGGTATCCTGCTTTCTTTCATTGCCGTGATTCTTAAAGCAACCAATCCGCCGAGAAGTTTTCTGGGGATGATACCGGGAAAGGCAGACTTTTATAATATAAATAAAAATCATTTTGCCTGTCCTGTAAAAAATGTAGTAATCTACCGCTTCAGTGAAAATCTGTTTTTCGCTAATATCAAGATTCTCCAAAATGACATAGAGAACAGTCTCAGCGAAGATACCAGGGCTGTTATTCTGGACGCCGGAGCGATTAACAGCCTGGATATTACGGCGGCGGACGGACTTGAAAAACTGGCGGAAAGTCTTAAGAAAAAGAATATCCGGTTTTATATAACAGAACATGCAGAAAATATAAACGAGCAAATGAGAAATCTGGGAATCGGTCATCTGATCAAAGAAGGGATGGTGCGGAGAACAATATCGGCAGCGCTGCATGATCTGGGGCTGCAGGAACCGTTTCCGCTGGAAATATCAGAAGATGAAAAAAAGAAAGCGCTGCGGAAAAGTTTTTATGCGCTGACGCCGGAAGAAGAAAACACTATGGAGGAATTTGCCTGGGCATTTGGAACGGATGCGGTTCGGGAAATTGAAAACTTTGTAAAGTACGTGGTGGAACAGATTCATGGCATTTCGGATCTGGAAGAACTTGCAGAGGCAGGTCTGGAAGAAAAATTGAAATTCTGGCATTCACTGGGGCCTCTGGATGAAGATGAGCTTTTGCGGAGGCTGGAATTACATATTGATGATTTTCCGGCGGAAGTAAGAGAGAAGAGCACACTGGTTGTCAGCCTCATTGAGAGGAGAAGACGAATACTCAGAGATAAGCTGCTGAAAGAACATCCAAATGTAAAGGAACATCTGAAAGAAAAACAGGCCATACTGGAGCGAAGACTCATAAAGCAGAATCCGGAAGGCGTCCGCAGGCTGCATGAGCTGGAGGAAGGATATTCAAATAAAGAAAAGGATTAGTTGATTTTATGGTATAATGTGGTCAATTATTATGGTGGAAAATGTTTATAAAATGTGATGGAGGCAGCGAAAATGGCGGAAATGGAAAATAGCAAAGATTTGATAAGCGTATTATGGAGCGGGGCGGATATTCTCCGTTCAAAAATGGATGCCAATGAGTATAAAGATTATTTATTAGGAATTGTTTTTTATAAATATTTATCTGATTCATTTTTGATTAAAGTATATGACTTGCTCTTTGATAAAAAGCCGGAAAATCTGAAAGTTGCTTTGGATGCATATAAGGAAGCTTTGGAAGATGAGAGTGCTGAAGAATTAAAAGATCAGCTTAAATCAGAATGTCACTATATCATTGAGCCGGAATTAACGTATACATATTTTGCAGAAACAGCAAGAAATAATGCATTTAACAGAGAACAATTGCAGAAAGCTTTTAATAATATCGAACAGAGTGATCCGCTATTTGCAGATTTATTTACAGACATTGATTTGTATTCAAACCGACTGGGAACAGGCGACCAAAAACAAAGCGATACTGTTTCAAGTCTGATAAAAGAAATTGATAAAGCAGATCTCCTTAATACAGATGCGGATATTCTTGGAAATGCTTATGAATATTTGATTGGACAGTTTGCCTCTGAAACAGGAAAGAAGGCCGGAGAATTCTATACGCCACAGCCAGTATCTAAAATCCTTACAAGGATCGCCATCGCTGGTCAGGAAGATAAGAGAGGATTACTGGTATATGATCCGTGTATGGGGTCCGGTTCTCTTTTGCTGAATGCAAAAAAATATGCAAAGGAGCCACAATATATCCGATATTTTGGTCAGGAACTGATGACATCAACTTATAATCTGGCGAGAATGAACATGTTTCTTCATGGAATAGCTCCTGAAAACCAAAAACTTCGAAATGGCGATACGCTGGATGAAGACTGGCCAACCGGAGAAGAGACAGATTTTGATATGGTACTTATGAACCCACCGTATTCTGCTAAATGGAGCGCAGCGGCAGGATTCTTGCAGGATGAAAGGTTTAGTGATTACGGAGTGCTGGCTCCTAAGTCAAAAGCAGATTACGCATTTTTACTTCATGGGCTGTATCATTTAAAAAGTAGCGGAACCATGGCAATCGTATTGCCCCATGGAGTATTATTTCGGGGTGCCTCTGAGGGAAAAATAAGAGAAAAGTTACTCCGTTCAGGCAATATCTATGCAGTCATAGGTCTGCCGGCAAACTTATTTTATAATACATCAATTCCTACCTGTATCCTCGTATTAAAAAAGCACAGAGAAGGAAGAGACGTGTTGTTTATTGATGCATCAAAAAAGTTTGAAAAAGGCAAAAAGCAGAACAGTATGACAGATGAACATATTGACACAATCATCAATCTGTACATGAACAGAGAAAACGTAGAAAAAGAATCCTTCCTCGCCAGCTTTGAAGACATCGAAAAAAATGATTTTAACTTAAATATACCTCGATATGTCGATATATTTGAAAAAGAAGAAGAGGTGGATTTAAACGCTCTGCTGACAGATATGAAAAAAACAGATGAAGAATTGGAAAAAACACAGCAGGAATTTTTGTCACTACTCAAAGACTTAACCTCACCAGATGAAAAAATTATGGCGTCGTTACAGGATTTGATTGAAAAGATGGAGGAGTGACTGATATGGGAAAGCCAAAGATAAGATTTAAAGGATATGAGAAGGAGTGGGAACAGCGTAAGCTGGGGGAGTTGGTGAAATTTTCGAAAGGAACTGGTTATTCTAAAGGAGATTTAAAGGAATCTGGAACCCCTATTATTCTTTATGGAAGACTTTACACAAAATATGAAATAGTAATAAAAGATGTAGATACATTTGTTGATGCAAAAATTGGTTCTGTTTATAGTTGTGGCGGTGAAGTGATAGTTCCGGCTTCTGGAGAGACAGCAGAAGATATTTCAGTAGCCTCAGTAGTTGAAAAATCAGGAATTTTACTTGGTGGTGATCTCAATATTATAACGCCTTCGTCTGAACTTGATTCAACATTTTTGGCTCTTAGTATATCTAACGGAAAACCACACAATGATATGGCTAAAATGGCGCAAGGAAAATCCATCGTACATCTCCACAATTCTGATTTGGAAAAAATAGAATTAGCTTATCCAAGTTATGAAGAACAAGTTCAGATAAGTACTTATTTTGGATACCTTGACCACCTCATCACTCTTCATCAGCGTAAATGTGAAGAAATAAAAATATTGAAAAAATACATGCTTCAGAAGATGTTTCCTCGAAAAGGAAAAAATAAACCAGAGATAAGATTTCAAGGATTTACTGATGCTTGGGAACAGCGTAAGTTGGGAGAAATTGCTCAATCATTTGAGTACGGGTTAAACGCTGCAGCGAAAGAATATGACGGAACAAATAAGTATCTGAGAATAACAGATATTGATGATGCATCAAGAAAGTTTAACACAGATAATCTGACTTCACCAGATATCGAGTTTTCAACAGCCGAGAATTTTCGATTGTTTGATGGAGACATTCTCTTTGCTCGAACAGGTGCAAGTGTCGGAAAATCCTTTATTTATAGGGATTCAGATGGCATTGTATACTTTGCAGGCTTCCTTATTAGAGCAAGAATTAAGATGGAATATGATGCAGAGTTTGTTTTTCAAAATACACTATGTGAATCATATGGAAAGTATATTCAAATTACATCTCAGCGTTCTGGCCAGCCCGGAGTCAATGCAAAAGAGTATTCGGATTATGTTTTTTATTTACCAACATATGATGAACAAAAAAAAATTGGGAACTTTTTGCATCAAATCGACAACCTCATCACTCTTCACCAGCGTAAGTGCGATGAACTGAAAAAAGTGAAAAAATTTATGCTTCAAAAAATGTTTCCGCAAGATTAGAAAGGTAAAAATCGTAAAATCATATCTGAGAAAAATATGAAAGGGGAAGGTTAATGATTTTATATCATGGCAGCAATATGGAAGTAAGAAGTCCTAAAATTATAAAGGCAAAAAGATTATTGGATTTTGGAACAGGATTCTATCTTACCAGCGATTATGAGCAGGCAAAGAAATGGGCAATCCGAACTACTGCCAGGCGGGAAGAAGGAGTTCCTACAATTACAATATATAATATCGATGAAAATAAATTTGATGAATTAAATGTATTGAACTTTAATAGAGCAGACAAAGAATGGCTTCGGTATGTTTCTGTAAATAGAACGGATAAGTCAGCGAGAGATAACTATGATATTGTCATTGGTCCGGTGGCAAATGACCAGGCGATTCGTACTGTCAATAATTATCTGAAAGGATATTTTACGGAAGATATTGCAATTCAATTATTGTTGCCACAAAAGTTAAAAGACCAGTATGTTTTGAAAACAGAAAAAGCACTTTCCTTTTTGAAATTTGATGAGGTGAAGAAAGTATGAAGAGATTAGAGCCTGAAATTATTGACTATTATGATAATGAAGTAGTAATGATGATATCAGAAAAATATGGGGTAAGTCAGATGGAGGCATTAAAAATGTTTGTATGCTCTAAAACCCATGAGATGCTTGAAAATGAAGAATGTGGCATGACAGAATTTGGGGCGGAAGCAATTTTTGAGATATGGGAATGCGAAAAAATCACAGGAGATCCGAGAAATTCTGTGTATATAAGGGAGGAATAATATGTCAGAAGAAATGAAATTTTTTATGTATTTGTTGGAGTATTATTCTGCTTATAAAAATAAAAAAACTGGAGATGTGTTTAAAACCTGGGAGAAGTGTGGAATTCTAAAAAAAATATATGATAATTATTGGATTTACCATACGGAACGTATAGAAAATGCTTATATGGATATTGACAGTTTAATCAAGACAGGGAAAAGTGCTTGGTAATTAGGAGAAGGAAAAACTATAACTTGGGAACAGCGTAAGCTCCTTGATTGCATAGATAAGATTACTGATTTTAGAGGTCGTACACCAAAAAAACTTGGTATGGATTGGAGTGAAAATGGTTATTTGGCTCTTTCAGCATTGAATGTAAAGGATGGTTATATTGACTTCACACAAGATGTTCATTATGGAAATCAAAAATTATATGATAAATGGATGTCGGGAAATGAATTGCATAAAGGACAAGTACTATTTACAACAGAAGCTCCAATGGGAAATGTGGCTCAAGTGCCTGATAATAAGCGATATATATTAAGCCAAAGAACCATTGCTTTTAGTGTAACCTCAAATTTGATTACCGAAAATTTTCTTGCTATTATCTTACGTTCTCCTAATGTTGTTTCAACTTTGACAGCCTTATCGAGTGGGGGAACTGCAAAAGGAGTAAGTCAAAAATCATTATCAACAGTAGAGATAACAATTCCAGCTGATTTAGAAGAACAAGAGCGACTCGCAAGTACATTTTTAAAGTTAGACAATCTCATCACTCTTCACCAGCGTAAGTATTTTCATACCCAAAACATTCTCAATTACATAAGAACTGGCTTAGTAACAATAGGAAAGGAGACTAAAGAGATGCCTGAATTGGAATCGATGATTGAAAATAAATTAATCGAGCAGTTAGCCTATGGGGATTCCCAGTGGACATATCGGCCAGATTTGAAAACGGAAGAAGATTTATGGAAGAATTTCAGATATATATTGGAGCAGAATAATAAAGACCGATTGAACGGGCAGTCTCTTTCTGACCAGGAATTTGAGCAGGTAAAAAATCAATTACAGTTTTCATCCTTTTATAAGGCAGGAGAATGGCTGGTGGGAGAAAATGGAAAGGTACAGGTTCATGTGCAGCGGGATATGGAGAGGCTGCATCTTGTGGTGATGAATCATGAGCATATTGCGGGAGGAAGCAGTGTGTATGAAGTGATTAATCAGTACAGTGCATTGAAAACCGAAGAAGACGGTAAAGATGCCGGGCGCAACAGGAGATTTGATGTTACGCTGCTGATTAACGGATTGCCGATGATACATATTGAATTGAAAAACAGACAGCATTCTTATATGGAGGCATTCCGTCAGATTAAGAAATATATTGGAGAGGGAAAGTTTACGGGAATTTTTTCTGCAGTGCAAATGTTTGTGGTCAGTAATGGAGTTGACACGAAGTATTTTTCTGCTGCCAGTGATACAGAGCTGAATTCAAATTTTGTCAGTGGATGGTTGGATGAGGAAAATAATCCGGTGTCAGATTATATTGACTTTGCAAAAAAGGTACTTCGCATACCACAGGCTCATGAGATGATAGCCAGATATACGGTATTGGACAAGGAAGCAAAAAAATTAATCTTACTTCGTCCGTATCAGATTCATGCCATTGAAGCGATTCGAGCGGCTTCAAAGGTTGGTCAGTCTGGTTTTGTGTGGCATACGACTGGCTCGGGTAAGACTTTAACATCTTATAAAGCAACCAGAAATCTGTTAATGGATATTCCTTCGATAGACAAGGCTATTTTTCTGATTGACCGGAAGGATTTGGACACCCAGACGACCATGGCCTTTCAGGCATATGCTAATAACGATTTAATTGATGTCAATGATACAGAGAATGTCAACGACTTAAAGAAAAAACTGAAAGCGGACGACCGACAGGTTATTGTCACAACTATTCAAAAATTACAGAGATTGGTCACGAAAAGGCTGAAGGAAGGAACTTCGGAATACAGTAGGATTAGAGGATTAAAGATTGCTTTTGTGGTAGATGAATGTCACAGGGCGGTATCGCCGGGGACAAAGAGAGAATTAGAAAGATTTTTTGGAAATTCATTGTGGTATGGCTTTACCGGAACGCCAAGATTCTCAGAGAATCCTTATCCTCAGATGGGTGATTTGCCGCGTACAACAGAAGAATTATATGGAAAATGTCTGCATAAATACACGATACAGAATGCAATCCATGATAAAGCAGTGCTGGGATTTCAGGTAGAACACAATGGCCCGAAAAATATATCTGATGAGGCTGATTGCAGTGAATACGAAAATGAAACTCATATGCTGCAGGTTCTGGATATCATTTTGAATAAATCATATCATAAATTAGGATTTCAAAATGGAAAAGGCAAGACATATGAGGCATTACTTACCACAAGTTCCATTCCGATGGCTCAGAAATATTATGATTTACTCTCTAAAGTAAAAAAAGGAGAGAAATCTTTAAAGATTGATGAGAAGATAAAACAGGTACTTCCGGATTTTCCAAAGTTTGCTATTACATATTCCATAACAGAAAATGCAGAAGGCTCTCAGGTCAATCAACAGAAAATGCAGAGAGCATTGGATGATTACAATAAAATGTTTGGGACGAAATATGAACTAAGTCAGATACAAGGATATAATGGAAATCTGAACAAGAGACTTGCCAGAAAAGATGCAAAATATAAGAGAAGAAATGAGCAGCTTGATTTGGTGATTGTGGTAGACCGTCTGCTCACAGGTTTCGATGCTCCATGTATGTCCACCTTGTATATAGACAGGCAGCCTATGGGACCCCATGATTTGATTCAGGCATTTTCAAGAACTAATCGAATCTTTGATGATAATAAAATGTTCGGCCAAATTGTTACTTTTCAGGCTCCGCAGATGTTTAAGAAATGTGTTGATGACGCCATTAAATTGTATTCTGCCGGAGGAACCAATGAATCTATTCTGGCGGAATGGGATGAGATTGAAAAGGCGTTTAAAAAAGCGCTTGCGGCCCTTCGCATTTCTGCAAAGACACCTTCTGAAGTACCGGGAATGTCTTTGAAGGAAAAAAAGGTATTTGTAAAAGTATTTCAGAATTTTGACCGCTCGTTTGCGCAGCTTCAATCATTTTCACAGTATGATAATAGTATGCTGGAAAAATATGGAATTACACAGGAAGAATATGAGGATTATGCCGGACATTATCAGAATGTAATGGAAGAAATTAAAGCAGATCGGGAGAATCAGGAAAGTGGTGAAGAGGAAGAGATAGAAGAGATTGAGCTTGATCCGGATTATGAATTAATGGCATACAGCAATACAAAGATTGATTATGAATATATTATCAACTTGATTCAGAATATTGTGACTCCGGACGAGGATGCATCTGACATTACACCGGGAGAAAGGCAAAAACAGATTGATGAAGTGAAGCAGTACGTGGGAGAGCTCAGAAAAGAGAACCCCAAGATTGCTGATATTATGTCTAATCTGATATCAGAAATAGAACAGGACGAGAATAAATATAAAGGACAGTCCATTTTAAATATTGTCGAAAAAATGAAAAATACATACATAGACAAAGTTATTTCTGATTTTTGTGTGAAATGGTATGCATCAAAGGATGATGTAATGTATGCGGCAACACATTATAGAAATGAAGAAATACCTAATGAAAGTGTAATCAAATCCACCATTGATTATGCAAGTTATAAAAAAACGCAGGAAAAGGCATTGCCGAAATTTAAGTATTATACGCAATGTTTAACAGAATTGAAAAAAATATTGGAGGAAGAGATAAAACCACTAATCAGTCATTCATGATATCATTATAACAAGTGCTGAAATTCTGAATAATCATATCAGCGTAAGTGATTTTTGAAAAGAAAGGCGTATTATGGTGAAGAACAAGAATGAGGCACTTCTTTTTTGTGAGTATTATAAGCAGTGGGTAGACATATATAAAAAAGGAGCGATCCGGGAAGCAACTATGGCAAAATATAGGATGACTCAGAAATGGGTAGAGCGACTGGTTCCGGATCTGAAAATGTCAGAGTTGACGAGGATGAAGTACCAGCAGCTTTTGAATAATTACGCAGAAGAACATGAAAAACAAACTACGCTGGATTTTCATCATCAGCTCAAAGGGGCTATTCTAGATGCGGTAGATGAAGGATTGATAGAAAGAGACCCGACTCGAAAGGCAATTATTAAAGGAAAGCCACCTGGAGTAAAAAAGATAAAATATCTGAATCAATTTGAATTGCGTAAGCTGATTGATGATTTAAATTTAAAAGGGGAGCCAAATTGGGATTGGTTTATTCTTCTGGTTGCAAAAACCGGTATGAGATTTTCTGAAGCTCTGGCAATTACTCCCGGGGATTTTGATTTTGCAAGGCAGACTCTCTCTATAAATAAAACATGGGATTATAAAGGAGACGGGGGCTTTTTACCTACAAAAAACAAATCATCGGTAAGAAAAATTCAGATTGACTGGCAGGTTGTAGTAAAATTTGCTGAGCTGACAAAAGAAATACCAGAGGGTAAACCTATTTTTGTAGGTGGATCAAAAATATATAACTCTACTGTTAATGGCGTACTTACAAGACATTGTAAAAAAAGCGGTATATCAGAGATTTCCATGCATGGGCTTAGACATACCCATGCATCTTTGTTATTATTTGCAGGTGTATCCATTGCGAGCGTGGCACGCAGGTTGGGACATGCCAGTATGACGACGACACAAAAAATATATCTGCATATTATTCAGGAACTGGAGAACAGAGATGTAGATTTGGTTATGAGAACTTTATCAGGGTTATAAATAAAAAATACTTGCGCTGATATGTATTATTACACATTTTTTTATAAAAAAATGAATAAATATGCAAGATTTCATCAATAAAAATGCAAATTGTAGCATAAAAACCAGGCGAAATCTTGAAAAGAGCGGCTGTTTCTGCTATACTGAAAAATATTTTTGTGTTTAGGAGGATAAGAGAAAGTATGAATGATACCATGCAGATTATGATTACAATGATTATCTACATGTTGATTGTCATTGGA
The DNA here is from genome assembly GCA_900016875.1 of Eubacteriaceae bacterium CHKCI004. GTDB lineage: Bacteria > Bacillota > Clostridia > Lachnospirales > Lachnospiraceae > Anaerobutyricum > Anaerobutyricum stercoris. The sequence continues at coordinate 30,497 of FCNR01000031.1, forward strand.
ATCGGTCTGGCGTTTGCCAGAAGAGCCAATAAGAGCTCGGAAGATTATTTCCTTGGCGGTCGTACTTTGGGACCATGGGTCACAGCTATGAGTGCGGAAGCTTCAGATATGTCCGGATGGCTGCTGATGGGACTGCCGGGAGTTGCCTATTGGTGCGGAATTGCCGACGCGGCATGGACGGCCATCGGACTGGCAGTGGGAACCTATATTAACTGGCTGATCACATCAAAGAGACTGAGACGCTACAGCGAAAAGGCAGAGGCGATTACGCTGCCGGAATTTTTCTCCAATCGTTTCCATGAAGAGAAGAAAGTGATCATGACGATCGCAGCGCTGTTTATCCTGATATTCTTCACGGTATATGCAGCGAGCTGTCTGGTGACCTGCGGCAAATTATTTTCTACATTGTTTGGATTTGATTACGTGCCGATGATGATCATAGGAGCCGTATTTGTTCTTGTCTATACGATCATCGGAGGATTTCTGGCAGAGAGCGCTTCTGATTTTATGCAGGCCATCGTTATGATCGTTGCTCTTGTTATTATCGTAGTGACCGGTACTGTGGCAGCCGGAGGACTTGATGCAGTCATCTCAAATGCACAGTCTATTCCAGGCTTCCTTGATTTCTTTGGAATTGCCACTCCGGTTGTGACTGACGGAACGCAGCAGGTTGTGAATGGAGCTCCTGTTTTTGGTGAAGCCGGTACTTACAGTATTATGAGTATCTTGTCCAATGTGGCATGGGGACTTGGATATTTTGGTATGCCTCAGGTTCTTCTCCGTTTTATGGCTATCAGAAAAGAAGGAGAACTGAAGATGTCCCGACGGATCGCAACAGTGTGGGTTCTGATTTCACTCACAGTATCTGTTTTTATCGGAGTTATCGGAAGAACCTTATATCCTACGGCTCTGACAACAGAAGCTACGTCAGAAAATGTGTTTATCCTGCTGGCGACGAATCTGCTTCCGCCGATTCTTGCCGGACTGGTGATGGCAGGTATTCTTGCTGCAACTATCAGTTCTTCCGATTCTTATCTGCTGATCGCTGCATCTGCATTTGCCAAGAATATCTATCAGGGCTTGTTCCACAAAAAGGCATCGGATAAAGAGGTTTTATGGATTTCCCGCTTTGCGCTTCTTGCAATCACAGTAATAGCCATTGTGATCGCGCTTGATGAAAACAGTGTTATTTTTACCATTGTAAGTTTTGCGTGGGCAGGATTCGGAGCAACCTTCGGTCCGTTGATGCTGCTTTCACTGTTCTGGAAAAGAATTAATCGTGCCGGCGCCATTGCCGGAATGATCAGCGGCGGATGTATGGTATTCGTTTGGAACCTTCTTATTCGTCCAATGGGAGGTATCTGGGATATCTATGAACTGCTGCCGGCATTTGTTATCTCTTGTCTGTGCATTGTTGTGGTTTCCCTTCTCACGGCGCCGCCGTCAGAGGAAATGCAGAGAGAATTTGAAGAGGTACGTGCAGGAAAATAGATTTAGAAATAAAGTTAAGAAAACCGGAGCTCAAACTGCTCCGGTTTTTTGTGAGAAAAAATGATAATATTTTGTATTTGCGTATTATGAGAGAATCATATGTAAGTAATCGACAACCAGAATCAGTCCGATGACTCCGCTGACCCGGTATAATGCTTTGCGGGAAAGTCTTTCTACGCATTTTTCAAAAAGCGGCTGCAAAAGATAAAGGATCACCATACCGCCGATTCCGAAACGAATGCTTGGATTCAGGGCGATCCGTCCCTGAAAGTTGGCAAAATAATTGGAGTAATCCCACATCCAGCTTCCCTGTGTAAATTCCATGATATAACTTCCAATCAGTTCTACAACCGTGGCAATAAAAATAATGGCGAAAAAAACAAGAACCGGCGTCAGATTAAATTGCTTTGGGCCAATTCTTTTTGATTTTAAATTCTTAAGAAGAATAAGAAAAATCAGGGCGCCGAAACCATAGATAATGCAGTAAGGACCAGTCAGTACTCCACGGTCGGAATATCCCCACCGATAAATAAATACTTCCAAAACTACTTCATAAACCCATCCCAGAACAGAGTATAAAAAGAAATAAATAAGATATTCCGGAACAGATTGTAATACAGATAAATTTCTATGTATTTTTTTCATATTTTCCTCCATAAATAAACAATAAGTACTTCCAAAATATATCGTAAAAGCATTACCATTTCATCACATTTGTATTAAATTTTAAAAAAGTGTCAGGAGTGCAGTCGCCCCATTTCGTTGCAGATATTAAGAAATTTGTGATAAAATACCAGCGATACAAAGATTGCACAGGAAATTTAGAATAGACGAAGCAAAGGAGACAGAACATGAAAGAAAAGGAAATGCACGGAAAAGATGAAAAGCTGAGCAACCCTCATATTTTCGATTATAATATTGTGCTGATCGGTTTTATGGGGGCGGGGAAAAGTACTGTTGCCAGCTATATGCACAAGACGTTTTCCATGGAAATCATAGAGATGGATCAGGTGATCGTAGAGCAGCAAGGAATGAGTATACCGGAGATTTTTGAAAAACATGGAGAAGAATATTTCAGGAATCTGGAGACCCAGCTTCTCATTGATCTGCAGGAAAGAAAAAATGTAATTATATCCTGCGGCGGCGGAGTAGCTCTGAGAGAAAGAAATGTGAGAGAAATGAAAAAGAATGGACGGGTAGTCCTTCTGACAGCATCTCCGGAAACGATACTGGAAAGAGTGAAAGACTGTGATGACCGCCCATTATTAAATGGAGCTAAGAATGTGGAGCATATTACTAAGCTGATGGATGCAAGAAGACCGAAATATGAGGCGGCAGCGGATATAATCATCGCTACCGATGGAAAATCTGCCTCTGAAATTTGCCGGGAAATTGTCGGGAAACTGCAGGAAGCATAGATGGAGGGAAGCAAATGAATCCAGTAATAGTCAGAAAAGTAAAAATCGGCGAAGGAATGCCGAAAATCTGTGTGCCTGTGGTGGGAGTAACAAGAGACGAGATCTTTGCGCAGGCGGAAAATATAGCGGAGCTTTCCGTCGATATTGTGGAATGGAGGGGAGATTGGTTTAAAGATATCACAGAACAGCAGCAGGTAAAAGAGATTCTCTCAGGGCTCAGAAAAATTCTGAAAGAAACGCCTCTTCTTTTTACTTTCAGGACACTGCAGGAAGGCGGAGAGAGAGAGCTAGATGTACATAGCTATGAACTTCTCAACAGATTTGTCATAGAAACAGGATATGCGGATATGATCGATGTGGAGCTTTTTATCGAGACAAAGAAAATGGCGGCAGTCAAAGACGGAGTAATAACAAATCTGATCAGGGAGGCGCACGCACACGGAGTTAAGGTCGTTGCATCCAATCATGATTTTATGAAGACGCCGTCCAAAGATGTCATCATAAAGCGATTGTGCGTAATGCAGGAGGCTGGAGCTGACATTGCAAAAATTGCGGTGATGCCGCAGAATAAAGAAGATGTGCTGACCTTGCTTCAGGCCACTGAAGAAATGTGCCGGATGCATGGGAAAACGCCGGTGATCACCATGTCCATGTCCGGTTCCGGTTTGATCAGCCGCCTGTGCGGAGAAGTCTTCGGGTCGGCTGTTACATTCGGAAGCGCCGGACAGGCATCGGCGCCGGGACAGATGGACGCATCGGAGCTCAGAAATATTCTGAACACTATTCACAGAAATCTGTTATAAAATATATAAAATGTTATGCAGCGGCTTTGTAAGTAAAATTTAAAGATTGTGTGAAATACTTGTATATGTCTTTGTATAATGATAGAATTGGTAAACAGGCTGTTTTCAGATGAGTTATTTTGAGACAATATTATAGAAGGAGAATATTATGGCTGGAGCATTGAGCGGATTAAAGATACTTGATTTTTCTACATTGCTGCCCGGACCGCTTGCAACAATGCATCTGGCGGATATGGGGGCGGAAGTGCTTCGTGTCACTTCCGGCACAAGGGCGGATCTGGTACAGACAATGCCTCCATATGTGCCGGGAATGAATATTTCCGCCACAGCCGCCCAGATCGGAAGAAATAAAAAAGTGATCACATTGAATCTGAAAGATTCCCGGGCAGTTCAGATCATAAAGAAATTAATCAGAGAATATGACATCGTTTTAGAGCAGTTCAGACCGGGCGTCATGAAAAAGCTGGGGCTGGACTATGAGACGCTGTCTGCAATTAATCCAGGGATTATCTATTGCTCCTTAACGGGATATGGTCAGGATGGCCCGATGGCTGTAAAGGCAGGACATGATATTAATTATCTGTCTTTAAGCGGTATGATGAGCTATGCCGGAAGGAAAAAAGACGGGCCGTCGTTGATGGGAATCCAGATAGCGGATATTGCTTCCGGAACCAATAATACGATAATCAGCATCCTGGCTGCGGTAATTTACAGAAACAATACAGGCAGGGGACAATATCTGGACGTGTCCATGACCGACGGGGTGTTTGCTCTGAACGCCATGAGCGGACCCGGAGTACTGGCGACAGGAGAGAATCCGAAGCGGGAAGGAGAGCTGTTAAACGGCGGTTCACTGTATGATTTCTATGAGACGAAAGACGGCGAATATGTAAGCTTCGGAGGTCTGGAACCGAAGTTCTTTGCTGATTTCTGCAGAGTCATACACAGAGAGGAATGGATAGAAAAGGGAGTCCAGGCCGGCGATGAGATTAAAAATGAAGTGCGGGAGATTATGAAAACGAAAACCAGAGATGAGTGGATGTCCATCTTTCGGGAGGCCGACGCATGTTTTGAACCGGTATTATCGCTTTCGGAGGCCTTAAACGGCAAGCTTGCCAGAGAAAGAAATATGGTTGTGGATGTACCTGCAGCGGAGGGAAAAACGATTCGCCAGATTGGAAGTCCGTTTAAATTCTCAGAATCACCTGTGGAGTACAAATTTGCAGGCAGAACTCTGGAACAGGCGGACACAGAAGAAGTTCTTATGGCATTAGGGTATTCCATGGAAGAGATAGAATCTCTCGCCAGAGAAGGCGTGCTCCAATAAATAATGATTTTTGCAGAGACTTTACAGGAGAGATGAGTATGAAAGGGTTGTTTATTATTAATCCGTCATCCGGCAGACAGAATTTTCACGATAAAATAAAAGAGATTGCAGGTAATCTGATCATGGATCAGATATGCAATACGATAGATGTTTTCTATACGGAAAAACAGGATGACGCTCTCAACAGGGCACAGAAGCTGAAAACCGGAGAATATGATTTTGTGGTTGCCGTAGGCGGTGACGGAACATTAAACGAGGTAGTCAATGGGATTATTCTCAGCAAAAGTGATATTCCTGTGGCAGTGATCTCAGCGGGTACGGTCAATGATTTTGCCAATTATCTGAAACTTCCGCAGACGCCGAAGGAGTTCTGTGAGATGATCAAAGAATTTAATCTGAAGCAGGTGGACGCGGGCAGAGTGAACGACAGGTATTTTATCAATGTGGTAGCTGCCGGGATGTTATCAGATATAGGATTTAAGGTGGCCAAAGATAAAAAAGCTGCTATGGGTAAGCTTGCCTATTATCTGGAAGGGGCCATTGATCTTCCTAAACAGTTTGGCAGAACATTAAAGCTTAGATTTACCTGCGATGATAAGAGTCTCGAGGAGGAGATTCTTCTTTTTATGGTAGCCAACAGTCAAAGTGTGGGAGGATTCAGGGAAATTGCGCCGCTGGCTTCCACTTCGGATGGAAAGTTTGATGTGGTTATCATCAAAAAAATGGATATTTTTCAAGTGACGCCGCTGTTATTGTCTATCTTGCAGGGCGATCATGTCAATCATCCGGCAGTGGAGTATTTTCAAACTAATCATATGCAGATTGAAAATATGGATGATCAGGAAATTAATGTAGATTATGATGGCGAGCAGCTCATGGACAGTTTTCCTCTGGATCTGGAGCTGATTCCGAAGGCCGTGCGGATCGTGATACCTCCGCAGAAAGAGCAATGATTTCTTGCCGTGAAAGAACATAAAACTTGCAAATCGCCGGAGAATAGACTATTATAATACATGTAAATTTACCCTCTGGAGGAAAGTATGTTAGATTTAAAATTTGTTAGAGAAAATCCGGAAATCGTTAAACAGAATATAAGAAATAAGTTTCAGGATGAGAAGCTTCCGCTGGTGGACGAGGTTATCGCTCTGGATGTGAAGAGAAGACAGACACAGCAGGAGGCCGATGAGTTAAGAGCCAGCAGAAAGAAGATTTCCAAACAGATCGGAGCCCTGATGGCTCAGGGCAAAAAGGAAGAAGCAGAAGAAGTGAAGCAGCAGGTCACAAAAAATGCAGAACGCCTGGCTGAACTGGAAGCACAGGAAGCGGAAATCGGAGAAAAAGTGACCTCCATTATGATGCGGATTCCAAATATCATTGATCCAAGTGTTCCGATTGGAAAAGACGACAGTGAAAATGTTGAGATACAGAAATACGGCGATCCGGTAGTTCCGGACTTTGAGATTCCGTACCACACAGATATCATGGAAAGATTCAACGGCATTGATCTGGAGAGCGCCAGAAAGGTGGCCGGCAATGGTTTCTATTATCTTATGGGGGATATCGCGAGACTTCATTCCGCTGTGATTTCATATGCAAGGGATTTCATGATCGACAGAGGATTTACTTATTGTGTTCCTCCGTTCATGATCCGCAGCAATGTGGTTACCGGAGTTATGAGTTTTGCAGAGATGGATGCCATGATGTATAAGATTGAGGGAGAAGATTTGTATCTGATCGGTACAAGTGAACATTCTATGATCGGTAAGTTCATCGATACAGTGCTGCAGGAAGATACGCTTCCGAGGACATTGACATCTTATTCTCCGTGTTTCCGTAAGGAAAAAGGAGCGCATGGTATCGAAGAAAGAGGAGTGTACCGTATCCATCAGTTTGAGAAGCAGGAGATGATCGTTGTCTGTAAACCGGAAGAGAGCCCGATGTGGTTTGACAAACTTTGGCAGAATACGGTAGATTTGTTCCGTTCTATGGATATTCCGGTTCGTACTCTGGAATGCTGCTCCGGAGATTTGGCTGATTTGAAGGTTAAGTCCATTGACGTGGAAGCATGGTCTCCTCGTCAGAAGAAATACTTTGAGGTGGGAAGCTGCTCTAATCTGGGAGACGCGCAGGCGAGAAGATTAAAGATCCGTGTAGTCGGAGAGAACGGCAAATATTTTGCCCATACCCTCAATAACACGGTAGTTGCTCCGCCGCGTATGCTCATTGCATTTTTGGAAAATAATCTGAATGCGGACGGTTCCGTAAACATTCCGGAAGTGCTTCGTCCGTATATGGGCGGCAAATCTGTGATTAAGCCAGAATAAAAAATACTGCTTTATTTTGAATATGGCAAATAAAATAGCTGCTGCAAAACCCGGTATCGGGATTGCAGCAGCTTCCTTTTTGAGCAAAAATTATCGGATGAAGTTTGTGAACATATGCTCGTCTTCCTGCTTTGGCATGCCGTATTTTTCTTTTCCAAGAGCGATACTCTTCATGAGAAATGCCATATTTCTTGCGAGAACACGCATGGTCTGAAGGCCTTCAGCGTCCTGCGCGGCTTCTCCGGGACCACGGCCGTGTACACTGTTCCAGTACTGGCTGGATGCGACAGGCATGCCGGAAATGGTAAAATATTTGTTCAGTTCATCAAAGGTGGCAGAGCAGCCGCCCCTTCTTGCCACCGCTACGCTGGCGCCTACTTTCATGCTCTTATCAAAACCGGTGCTGTAGAAGAGACGGTCGAGACAGGCAATAAGAGTTGCGTTGGCGGAAGCATAATAAACCGGGCTGGCAATCACAAGGCCGTCGGCCTCCTCAAACTTTGGAGCCAGCTCGTTTACCACGTCGTCAAATACACATTTGCCTTTGGAGGCACAAGTTCCACAGGCGATGCAGCCACGGATGTCTTTATTTCCAATCTGGACAGTTTCCACTTCGACGCCCTCTTCTAAAAATGTCTTTTCCATTTCCTGCAGGGCGATGGATGTATTGCCTCCCTTGCGGGGACTTCCGTTAATCATTAATACTTTCATGTTCATACCTCCCAAATGATCTGGGCAGCGCTGATGGTTGCCGGTATTGTGTTGATATGTCTGAATCAGCAGGTTATCACTGCTTCCGAAGATTTATTTTACACCTGAGAAGGAGAGTTTTCAATACTTGCAGCGTTCTGGTGAATGACCATTTTGCAGATAGGATTTCCAAGATTGACAAACTTTTCCTCGTATTCAGTCATGACATTTCCAGGCAGATATTCACTGTGATGCAGATCGTAAGTATAATAATCAAGAATCCAGCCGGATTCTTTTACTTCTTCAAGAGAAAAGTCAAAAAGTCCCCGGTTGTCTGTTTTGAAGATCACCTTGCCATTATCGGAGAGAATCTCATGATAGCGTGACAAAAACTGCCGGGAGGTAAGACGACGTTTGGCATGCCGGTCTTTTGGCCATGGATCGGAAAAATTCAGATAAATTTCTTCCACTTCTCCTTTATCAAAATATTCTGTGATGTATTCGGCGTCCATCCGCAGAAAATGTATATTGGGCAGCGGCGCTTCTTCCATCTTTTCAAGGGCGCGTACAAGGACGCTGGAGTATTTCTCAATTCCGATATAATGGATCTCCGGATGAAGTCTGGCCATCTCCATGAGAAAACGTCCCTTGCCCATGCCGATTTCCAGATGGATTGGTTTACCATCCTGAAAGAATTTCCGCCATTTTCCTTTGTTTTCCTCTGCATTTTTAATAACATATTCATTTTCAGCAATCTGTTCTCTCGAACCTTTTACATTTCTTAACCGCATGATTATCCTCACATTCGCATAAATATTTTCATGTATCATTTCAATCACTTTATACATCCTACTCGAAAAGTAACATTTTTGCAATTTTTTTTTACTTGATTCGTACAAAATGATAGTATAAAATAAAACAATGTACGTATGCCGTATAAAATGTAATGTTTTATTGTGAAAATATGTCTGCGGGCGGTCTGTGAACCGTCAGATATAAACTGAAAAATAAATAATAAGGAGATTATACATATGAGACGTCTATTAACTTTAATATTGGCTTTATCTATGAGTGTTTCCGTCTGTCTTCCTGTACATGCACAATATTCTTTTCAGGAAGATGCTGCGGCAGAAGCAGCTACCCAGGGAGAAAGTGCCGCTGAAGGCGAAACAGATACGGAGTCTGCCGAGTCAGATACGGAGTCTGCCAAAGCGGCTGACAACGGAGAAAATGCATCTGCCGGAAGTTCAGTTTCAGATAATTCTTCCGCTGCCGCATACGGTGTGGATAATCTGAAAGGAGCGCCGGATATCACAGCAGAATCAGCGATTCTCATGGATGCAGCCTCCGGCGCTGTACTTTATGGTAAAGATGAGGAATCCAAACAATACCCCGCCAGCATAACCAAAGTGATGACAGCGCTTCTGGCCATAGAAAATTGTTCTATGGATGATATTGTTACATTTTCCAATGAAGCGGTCAATGGAATTGAACCGGGAAGCAGCAGTGCCGGAATCAATGTGGGCGCTCAGCTGACCGTGGAAGATACTTTATATGCTCTGATGCTGGTTTCCGCCAACGAGGCGGCTTCTGCTTTAGCCGAGCATATCTCCGGTTCCAATGAAGCGTTTGCTGAGCTGATGAATCAGAGAGCGGCTGAACTGGGATGTACCGGAACACATTTTACCAATCCCCATGGTCTGCCGGATGAGGATCATTATACAACCGCCCACGATATGGCTTTGATTCTTCAGCAGGCTATGAAATATGATGAGTTCAGGACCATAGCCGAGGCAGACAGCCATACTCTGAAAAAAAGCGACACGCTGACAGATACTCTGGAATTATGGAATCACGCAAAGATAATCCGGGAGAACAGCGATTATTATTATGAATACGCCAAAGGATCTAAAACTGGTTATACGCAGGCTGCTTTAAATACTCTGGTCACTTACGCCGGAAAAGATAATGTGGAACTTATATGCGTTATCCTGAAAGATTATGGCGCGGACAGCAGCTACTATGATACCACTGAACTCTTTGAGTGGGGATTTGAGAAAGTAAAAGGAATTACTCCACTGTCATCTTTTGATTTAAATGGGGCTCTGGACGCAGAATCCTCCATTTCCGATGATAAATTGACAAATATTCAGAGATTGGGATGTACATTTCCTTCTGATTACTATCTCCTTGTAAAAAAGGATTTTGACGATTCTGCTCTGACTGCTTCGTTTGTATTGGATGAGGATATACATGCGGGAAGAATTGGATATATTAATGTTTTATCAGGAGAAAATGTAATAGCCGCGGTTCCTGTTACTTATGATATGAATACAGAAGCTGCCCAGAGTTATGTCAGCAGCGGAAGTGCGGACGATAATCTGGAGACTGCTCCGGTGGATGAAGACCGGATGACCCCAAGTAAAATTTTTAACTATATCGTTCGTGCCGTTGTGGTGGTTATTATTCTGGCGATTCTTATCAGTTTCCTGAGAAGAAGGCAGGCAGAGAAGCGAAGACAGCAGAGAATACTGGAGAGAAAGAAAAAACATGCTTCTTCCAATACCAGAAACAGCGGAAGTTACGGGGCCGGCGCGGGAAGAAATGCATCCGGCAAGAATACAGCCGGCAGAACAACATCCGGTGGAGCTTCCTCCTCGAGAAAGAGACGTTCCGGGAAGAAGAGATAAGTAACAATAAACAGAAGTACAGATAAACATAATATAACATGTAATGAAAACCGCCAGCACCTCGATACCGGTTAATAACCGGAATTGCGTGCTGGCGGTTTTTGTGTAAAACTCATGGCATATATACACGGGATTTCTGTGACAGACAACAAAAAAACACCGTCCCCAATGGTCAAGCCATCAAAAACAGTGCTTTTAAGTGGGCCTTCAGGGGCTCGAACCCTGGACACCCTGATTAAGAGTCAGGTGCTCTTCCAACTGAGCTAAAAGCCCTTGCATTTGAAATTGTTGCGAACTTTTCAACGCAAGGAACATTATATATGAGAATCGAAAAAATTGCAAGCTTTTTTTTCGTTTTTCTTACTTTTTTTAAGTATTTTTTTCAGTACAATTTTTCTGAGGCTGTTTATTTTTGGTGAAGGATGTAAATGATATAGACAGGGATGAAAAGGGAAGGGAGGGAAGGAGGTAAAATGTACTGTGAATAATAATCGTTTCCGGTCCAATCAGAGATATTTTACTATTTGCATTTATACGGTATTTGTTATTTTTGCCGCCTGCATTATTTTCAGGCTTATTTTTCACTGGGATGATATATTGAAGATAATAAAACATTTTCTCTCCAGTATGTCCGGATTTGTGGTGGGAATATTGATTGCGTTTATTGTGAATCCTCTTGTAGATTTTATTTATGAGAAGATACTGCCTGGATTTTTTCATGTACAAGAGGGAAAAAAGAGCCGGATGCTGGCGATTGCGCTGGCGTATGTGGTGGTGCTGGGAGCGGCGGCAGTATGTCTGATATATATTATACCGCAGATTATTTCCAGTCTGACAGAATTGTCAGGAAAAATTCCTTCAATGTATACAGCATTTTCCGGGTGGCTTCTGAATATAGCTGCAGAGTTTGAATTTTTGAATAATGGAATTGTCCATACATTGATTGAAAATATGTATCCGAAGATGATGGAATTGTCAACGGTACTGGCGTCCAAAATCATTCCATGGATGTATTCGGTGTCGGTGGCGGTGATACAATGGCTTATAACTATTGTGATTGCCGTGGTCGTATCAATCTATCTGTTATTTGACAAGCAACTGATATTTCGCTCCGTAAAGCGGATATCTTATGCATTTCTGCCGGAGAGACGTGTCGATGAGATGATCGGGGTCGTTAAAAAGTGTAATGCGATTTTTACCGGATATATAACAGCGCAGGCATTGGATGCGCTGATTGTGGGAATTCTATGTTTTCTGCTGATGACATTTCTGAGACTGCCGTATGCGCTTTTGATCAGTGTTATAGTGGGTGTGACCAATATGATTCCATATTTTGGTCCATATATAGGCGCAGTGCCGGGCGTGTGCATACTGGCGGCGATCAGACTGAAATATGGGATCATGTTTGTGGTGATGATTTTTGTCCTGCAGCAGTTTGACGGATGGATTCTGGCGCCGAGAATATTGGGAGATTCTACGGGGTTGCGCCCTATTCTGATTTTGTTTGCCATTACGCTGGGAGGAGCCTATCTGGGAGTGTTCGGTCTGTTTCTCGGCGTGCCTGTTGTGGCGGTCCTTCAGTATCTGTTGAATCTTATGATTGAAAGAAGAATCATGAAAAAAGCGTTGAGAGACCGAAAGTGTTGCGAAGTTTCAAACAATAATGACATGAAGGAATATAAATAAAATGTTAAATAATAGCGGGAGGAGATGTTGCATCTCCTCCGTTTTTTACCGGTCATTGAGTGTACGGCAGATTTCATCAAAGCTTTTTACAATTTGATTCAGACATTTCCATATACCTTTATTGCTGAAACTTTTTCTTTGAATATTCCAGCGGATTTTTTCTGAAAAATTCATGAAATCCTCAATTTTGTCATTTTAATATATTGTATGTTATTGTTAAGTGGATGATTCTTACGGTATTGTTTAAAAAAGAACTTTATTTCATCAAGATTATGGGATAATATAAAAGGTATCTGAAATGAAGATAATATAGTATTTTTTTATAAAAATGAATATGGAGGACGATATGCGGCTGCTGGTTGTGGAAGACGAGAAGGATTTGAACAGTATAATCGTGAAGAATCTGGAAGCGGAAGGCTATATTGTCGATTCCTGCTACGATGGTGAGGATGCCGTATTATTTATGATGAGTATAGATTATGACGCAGTTATTCTGGATGTGATGATTCCGAAGATGAGCGGATTTGAAGTATTAAAAAAAGTGAGGGAAATGAAAATTGAGACTCCTGTGCTATTTTTAACCGCCCGTGACAGTGTGGAAGATATCGTATTCGGGCTCAATATCGGGGCAGATGACTATATGGTTAAGCCGTTTTCTTTTGATGAACTGATGGCAAGACTCAGGGTGATCGTAAGAAGGAAGCCGGAAGTGAGAGAAAATATATATACATGTGGAGATTTAAGCCTGAATGTCAATACGAGACAGGTAACAAGACAGGGAAAAGAAATATCTTTGTCTCCAAAAGAATATGCGATTCTGGAATGCCTGATTCGCAATAAGAACATTGTTCTCACGAGAGCGCAGATTGAATCGAACATATGGGATATGGATTATAATGGTGAATCGAATGTTATCGATGTGTACATTCGGTATCTCAGAAAAAAGATTGACGAAGGTTTCGATGAGAAATTGATTCAGACAGTCAGAGGGGTAGGGTATATGCTGAAATGCGACGAATGAAGAAGATGTCCATTGCAAGATACATTTCTATGCATTTTATAGGGATAACATTTGCGGCGGCAGTGCTGATGGCGCTGTTTATTACTTATTTTTCAAATGTGGCTATTGAATCTGATTTTAAAAAGCAGATTCGAAAGGAATCCAGATATGATTATATCAATATCAAGGAAAAAAAGGGAGAGATCAGAGTTTCTGATAAACTTGTTTATGAGGATGATGGAATCATAAAAGTTGTTCTTGACACAGAAGGAAATCTGATTGAGGGGACGTATCCTGATGAGAGACTGGAGTATTTAAAACTCAAGCCAAAGATTGTCCGGGAAATAGAATGTGGAGGGGTAAAATATTATATTTATGATCGCTCTATTATAAAAGGCGATGAAAACGGTAATTCAAGGGTGATAGCGTATATCAGAAGCATGGTGAACAGAGGTAATCTTTCAAGCGGTTACCGGACTTTAAAATATGCTTCTTATATATGCGCGGCTGCTATTGTTCTTATCGCTACAATTCTGGCATCGGTGTTTTCAAGGCGTATAGTGGTTCCACTCAGGCAGATCTGCGATACTTCGGAAAAAATCGGTCTGGAAAAAGATTTATCCAAGCGAATAGAATATGATGGAATGTTTCGTGAGATAGAGATTCTTGCCCAGGCCAATAACCGGATGCTGGACAGGCTGGAGGAAATGTTTGAAAAACAAAAACAGTTTTCTTCTGATGTGACTCATGAATTGAGAACGCCAGTGTCTGTTATTATGGCGCAGTGCCAGTATGCGAGAAAGCATATTAATAACAAAGAAGAATTTGATGAAGCGATTTCTCTGATTGAACGGCAGGTAAAAAAGACCAATGATATTATTTCACAGATTTTACAGTTGTCACGTCTTGATCAGGATAGAATACGTATAGATTTTGAATATGTCGATGTGAAGGATATTGTGGAAGAAGTCTGTGATAATGAAAAGTTTCATGATGAGAAAAATATTGATCTTCGTCTTTCGCTGGAGAACGCGGAGGCCAGGGTGGATGTGGGGCTGATCATGGCTGCCATACGAAATGTCATTAATAATGCATTAAAATACAGTTACGAGAATTCTGTCGTGGATGTAGTTCTGAAGAAAAAGGACGGCGCGGTGGAACTGACGGTCAGGGATTATGGAAGGGGAATGAGCGAGGAAGAGAAAAAACACATTTTTGACAGATTTTATCGGGCAGATAAGGCGAGAAACTCAGAAGGATTTGGACTGGGACTCTCCATAACAGCGAGAATCATGGAGATTCATTCCGGAACAATTACGGTGGAAAGTGAGGAGAAAAAAGGAAGTACCTTTTATCTGACGATTCCTGAGAGAATTTAATTTTACTTTAATCTTGATGTATTAAAGTAAAAAAGATTATTTAAAGGGATACGAGAAAGAGGTCAGAGAATGAAAACATTATATCTTCATATAGGAACTTCAAAAACAGGTACCACCTCTATTCAGCATTTCTGCACAGAGAACGCTGAGATTTTTGAGAAAAAAGGATATAGTTATCCGATATTTCCACATAAATTCAAATATATCAATATTATGAGAAATGATCATTTCCTTGCACACAGAGCATACAATGAGGACGATAGCAGGAATCTTCTGGAGGAAGAACAGTATTTTCGTCAGGGTATGGATTTTGTGCTGGACAGCTTTAAAAAGGCGGATAATGTTATTTTGTCAGACGAGGGTGTCTGGAGTGTGATTTTTAAGGGAGAGAAACCGGAGCTTCTGAATAAAATCATGAAAGAGGCGAGTGAGCATAACTATGCCGTAAAGGTGATTGTTTATCTGAGAAGACAGGATGGGATGGCAGATTCCTGGTGGAATCAGAAAATAAAAGTCGGCGGACGTTTATTTTCTACTATTTCATGGGAAGAGTATGTGAAGAATCCGGTTAATCCGGAAATGAATTATTACAGGCCGTTGAAATTGGTAGAAGAAGCTGTCGGCAAAGAAAATATGATCGTCCGTCGCTTTGGCAGAAAGTATTTCAAGAATGGTTCTCTGTTTGAAGATTTTGTCGATGCCTTAGGAATGGAATACAGCAGTCGTTTCATTGTATCTGAGGGACAGAGAAATATCAGTCTTCTGGGCAACGCCCATGAGATTAAGAGAGTGCTCAATACTTTGCCGGAACTGTCAAATGCAGATAATACAT
The DNA here is from genome assembly GCA_900016875.1 of Eubacteriaceae bacterium CHKCI004. Lineage (GTDB taxonomy): Bacteria > Bacillota > Clostridia > Lachnospirales > Lachnospiraceae > Anaerobutyricum > Anaerobutyricum stercoris. The sequence goes on from FCNR01000031.1 coordinate 46,137, forward strand.
TTTTCCGGAGAATTACTGCAGGAATGTCTGAACAGCGTCCTGATCTGAAGTCTGAGACTATGTTTTCTTCGGAGGAAGCATTGGAATTTATGGAGCAGTACCGGGAAAGCAACCGGAAGATCATGCAGGAATATTTTGGAAAAGATGAAGATTTATTTGATATGGACTTTTCCGGAAATAAAAAATGGGTTCTTGACCATACAGAAATGGAGAAAGATATAATCCTGTTTATGGGAAGAGCCATTGTGGAACTCAGAGAAGAAAATAAGGAACTTAAAACAAGAATGGGGGAAATGGAGAAGGAGATGGTTCGGAATAAAAAGGTTTTGAAAGAACTGCAGGAAAAAAAGACCAATCCGTTAAAATCTTTTCTTTCCTCAGCGAAAAAGGATGGACAAGATTAGTATATTTCCATGAGTCAGTTGGTAACACATAATTTAAGAGAGAAAGTATGAGTCGCTTTGAAAAAATACATAAAAACTGAGTATACATTGAAAATCCATGAAAGGAGACGTAATTATGAGACGTAATACCATCTTTTTAATGGAAAAAAACGTGGAGTACATTAAAGAGTTTTGCAGATTTTTTGAGAATGACTACAACGTATTGTGTTCTTCTGACGGGGAAAAAGCAATGGAAATATATGCGGAGAATAATACAGGTATTCATCTGATCATATTGGATAATAATGTTTGTGCAAAAAAGAGATGTGAGATTCTGGAGGAAATACGTGCGTTTTGTGATGTGCCGGTCATTGTTCTTATGGAAAATGAGGAACCGGAACTGCAGATCATGGCGTACAGAATGGGAGCGGACGAATGTGTATCCGGTGAGATTTCATTCCCTCTGTTAAAAATGAAAATAGAAGCTATCATAAAAAGGGTCTATGGAACGGATAATTTTATTAAAGAGGGAATCCTTGAACTGGATCTGGATAAAAGAACCCTGAAGGTAGATAATGAATATATCGACATTACTATAAAGGAATTTGAGCTGTTATCTTTCTTTATGCGCAATAAGCATGCCATTCAGAGCCGTGACCAGATTATTACGGCTGTGTGGGGAATTAATTATGAAGGAAGCGACCGGGTGGTGGATTCTCTGGTGAAGAAATTGAGACTGAAGCTTAAAGGAGCTTCCGATTATATTCATACGGCTTACGGTATGGGATATTATTTTGAACTGCCGGTGAAGGAAACGGCATAAAAATAGATTTTATAGTTTGCAATTTTGAGAAATTAAATTATAATCTATTTATAATTTAATTCTCTGTATAAAAGCGGGGAAAATGATGAAAAAGAAAGGGTCAGCAAGATGAAAACTTTATATGTTCATATAGGAACGCCTAAGACGGCTACCACCTCTCTGCAGCATTTTTGCGATGAGAATGAAAAGATTCTGGAGGAACAGGGATATTGTTATCCGATTTTTCCCCACAAATTTAAAGGCGTGAGCATTACAAGAAATGGTTCTTTTCTTGGATGGGTTTCTTCCAGCAAGCCGGAAAAGAGAAATAAACTGGAGGAAGAGAAGTATTTCCGTCAGGGTATGGATATGGTTCTTGATAATTTCCGTAAGTTTGATAATGTCATTTTGTCAGAGGAAGCCACATGGAGCGCAGCTTTCCGGAGAGGAAAAGATTATATCTGGGAGAATATTCTGAAAGAGGCGAAAGAACACGGATACGGGGTTAAAATTATCGTTTATCTCAGAAGACAGGACAGCCTTGCCGATTCCTGGTGGAAACAGAAGGTGAAGGTAGGAAGAAGAATTTATTCTACTTCTTCCTGGGAAGAGTTTGTCAGTGATCCTTCCCAGCTGGAGTTTGATTATTACAGCGCCGTCAAAAAGATTGAGGCTGTTTTCGGAAAAGAAAATGTCATTATCCGACGTTTCGGCCGGCAGTATTTCAAGAACGGTTCTATCTATGAAGATTTTATGGAAGCGCTGGGCGTAAAATATGACAGTCGTTTTGTGATTTCAGAGGGCAAGAGAAATAACAGTCTTTTTGGTAATTCTCATGAAATAAAGAGAGTTCTCAATATGCTTAAAATGAACAAGGGAGACAGACTGTTCTTTAAGAGAATTGTCCGGACCATATCGGACAATCATACAGATTTAAAAGGGGAGACCATGTTCTCCTCTGAGGAAGCCCGCCAGTTCATGGAGCAGTACCGGGAAGGCAACCGGAAGCTCATGCAGGAATACTTCGGTAAAGACGAAGACCTGTTTGATATGGATTTTTCCAAAAATAAGAAATGGGTTCTTGACCATACTGAGATGGAGAAGGATATTATCACCCTCATCGGTCATGTGACTGTTCAGCTCCGTCAGGAGAACCGGGAACTTCAGTCTCAGATTCAGGATATGAAGAAGGAATTGGCAGCCTGCAAAAAGAAACTGGAGGAAAAACCGTCAGCCGGCAGGAACCCGATTCGGTCGGTGATCTCCGGGATAAGGGGAAAGAAATAGAAAACAGAAGGCATTTGATAAATCATAAAAGATGAGAATATCAGAATGATAAAGAAGGCAGCAAATCAGAGAGAATTCTGATTGCTGCCTTTGACTTTTATATTTATAAAAAAATGAGAGAAATTACTGGTCTGAATTGGAATCTGCCTCTCTCTGTTTTTTTAATTCACGGCGTCTGTTTGCCAGAATGTCTGATAATTCTTTCAGAAGTTCATCGTCGGTTTCTTCTTCCACCAGCGCGGTAAAAAGATGAGACAGAGCTGATGATGCGGACTTCTGTTCCTGTTTTACCTGGAAAAGACTCCACTGATCTCTTGTCATGGTCGGTTCAAAGGTACGCGCATAGTTCTTTGTTGTCTTTTTGAAGCCTGCTACCTTGATCATTTCTTTTTTCAGCAGGGAGTTGATCATAATATGAATGTAACTCGGCTTCCATGTGCGGCCGGCACATAATTTTACGATTTCCGTTGAAGTGAGAGGTTCTTCGCTGTCCCAGAGAAGGTCAAGAACCTGTTTTTCGCTGTCTGTTAATTTTTTAATTTTTTGTCTCATGTGATTACCAATCCCTTCTAGGTATGAAATTATAATAGGATTTTTATTACGTGTTTTTATAATATGATATTGGGGTCAAAAGCCTGTCTATAGCACCTTGAAAAGTTCATATATTTTGTAGTAAATACAAGCCGAAATGCTTCTCTTGCTGTATAATAGAGCTATCCTAGAAAAGAAGGTAATCTTTAT
>FCNR01000079.1 GCA_900016875.1 Eubacteriaceae bacterium CHKCI004
AATTGTGAACATCCATCCTGATTTTCTGGTATACTCAAAGAAAAAAGGATAGGAGTTCTTCTATGAAAGCACTTTTAGATTATGTAAGCACAGTAACAGACAGCAGACAGGAAAAAAAGTTCGGCATAAAATGATGGATATTATCATGCTTGTGTTTTTTGCCACGCTTGCCAATGCGGATGATTGGGTGGAAATCGAAGTATTCGGGAAAGAACATGAGGACTTTCTGCGTAATTATCTGGAACTTCCGTATGGGATTCCTTCGCATGATACGATCCAGAGAGTATTTGCCATAGTACCCTCTGGATTTTTGGAGAATTTCCAGAAAAAATGGAATGAACTGTTAAATAGCGAAGAGGGAGAGAAAGTAAAGCGCCTGCTTGCGATAGATGGCAAAACCCAGAGGGGGAATGGGAATAAAAATCAGAAGGGCAACCATATTGTCAGCGCAGTAGACGAAAGAGGTTTTTGCCTGGGGCAAAAGCGCGTGGAAGAAAAGACGAATGAGATTACAGCAATTCCTGAATTAATAGACAGCCTGAACATCAAGGGAACCATTATCACAACAGATGCCATGGGAACACAAACAGCTATAGTAAAGAAAATCCGGAAGAAACGTGCGGATTATGTGCTGGCATTAAAAGGGAACCAGGGAAGCCTGCTGGAAGAAGTAAGGGAATATTTTTCGGATGAAGGACTGCTGAAAAAATGTGCATACAAAAAGAAAGTAGAAAAAGCGCGGGGAAAGATAGAGAAGAGGGAGTACTGGCAGACAGAAGATATTTCGTGGCTGAGCCAGAAGAAAGAGTGGATGGGGCTAAAGAGCATAATCCTGACGCGGAACACCATAACAGGAGCAGATGGGAAAGAGACTGTGGAGGAGAGATATTTTATCAGCAGTCTGCCAACAGAGATAGAAGAAACCGCCAGAGCAGTGCGCGGACATTGGATGATAGAAAGTTATCACTGGCATTTAGATGTGACATTTCGGGAAGATGGGAATCACACATTAGAGAAGCAGGCAGCTTATAATCTGAATATTATCAGGAAGCTGGCATTGAATATCTTGAAGATATCAGAAGTGGGACGCTGTCCAATGAGCATGAAAAAGAAACGGTATGCGATAGGAACAAATCCGGAAAAATATCTGGATGAACTTATGAACTTGTAAAAATTTTAAAAATCGATAGGTTTAGTTGGG
>FCNR01000038.1 GCA_900016875.1 Eubacteriaceae bacterium CHKCI004
TCTGGGAAACTATGCTCAAAATCCGGTACTTGCATAAAACAAGGAGGGAAATACCCGGCATATATGCCAGAAATCCCAGCATAATACTACAAAATATGAATTTTTCAAGGTACTATAGGTACAGGGCACAACTAATTATATAGTTTCGACCCCAACATCATACCATTAAATTATATAAAAAGTATCTTTAGATATTAGGTAAGATTTTATATGAAATTAAGGTTATAAGTTTTTTTGTTAAAAATTCGTCCGATGGGTATGTATCTGTCAGGGCGTATTTTTATATATAGAAAATTAAAAAAATTTTCTTCCAGACCCCTACATTGGGGATTAACCATTCGGCATATGGAGTGAAAGGGAAAAATACTTTCATCCGTGTCGGGATGGAGAAGGAAGGAGGTGAAATTTTATGAAAAAACCTCCTTCCAATGATGAAATGACAATTTGTAACCGATTTGATCGAATTTGTAAACTGGCATTGCATGGTGAGGCAGTAGACTATTATCGGTATATGGATTACAGGCATAGCCATGAAATAATGATATCGGAACTATCAGAGAAAGAAGCAAACAAACTTTTTACTATGGATGAGTATGGGGTAGAAAATCAATGGTTTCAAGTGCTTGGATACGATATTGAGGTGAAAGATGCTCTTCTTGCAGAAGCAATAGAGATGCTATCAGAAAAAAAGAGAAATATAGTTTTATTATCTTATTTTATGGATATGAGTGATGCAGAGATTGCAAGACAGATGAATCTCGTCCGGAGTACTGTTTGGGAACATCGAAAACGTTCTCTTAAACTAATGAAAAAGCTTATGGAGGAACATAATGATGGGAAAAAAAGATAAAACATTTAATAATGAATATTTGTTGCCCATTAATGTGATTAAAGCTGCGTCCAAAGGTGATATTGAAGCGATTGATAAAGTATTAAAGCATTATGAAGGATATATAGCAGTTTTATCTACTAGAAAGTTATATGATGAATATGGAAATACACATTATTGTGTAGATGAGTCATTGCGTCGGAGACTAGAAACAAAATTGATTACTAAAGTGTTGAATTTTAAGATTGCATGATATTTTGTCAGATATTTCCCTTTCAATGTTTGACAAAGTTTAATGGAATCGTTGTACCTTGGCAAATGAATATTTATCCTGGAAAAAGAAAAAATGTTTTTAAATTATGTAGCAGGTATAATATAAAGCAATCTATGTTTATTACTATGCGTCAACGTGTCGTAAAGTAATCGAAATTAAAGCGATGCAGTTTTTTTATGAAAATGGAGTATGAGAAAAAATTATTAGATTACAAAAAGAGGTGAATATGGATTACGAGAAAAATTTGATGACTTTTAATGAATTTTGTGAATACATAGGAATAGGAAAGACAAAAGCAAGAGAAGTAATATCTAGTCCTTGTTGTAAATTCGTTGTACGAATTGGTCGGAGAGTATTTATCCATAAAGAATTGCTAGACGAAGAGTTGAAAAAGAATGCAAAATTTCAATTAATAATGTAAAAAAAGATTATCAGTATACATGAAATTAACTTGTATTTGTAGCATAATTATGCTACTATAACAAAGGAAAGGAGATGAAACGATGCCCAAAATAATTCCAATCAGAGAACTAAGAAATACGAATGGTATATCAGAATTATGTCATAGTACGGATGAACCAGTCTTTATTACTAAAAATGGTTATGGGGATATGGTAATTATGAGTCTGGAAACTTTTGAAAAAAATTCAGGAATGAGTGATTTCTATAGTGATGTAAAGTTTAGAAAAGGAAAGTATTCTGATTTGAAAAATAAGGACGCATCTGATTTTCCTGCAATTTCAAAAATTACTGATAATTTGAACTTTTCCAAAATTGCAACAGCAATTAAAAAAAGGTGAGGATTATGGGTAAAAATTTAAAAGGAAAAGAATTAGGTAGAGGTTTGTCGCAAAGACCTGATGGCCGGTATATGGGTCGGGCTCAGGTAGCAGGACATCGCATTGTACTGTATAACTGGAAACTAAAAGAACTGAAAAAGCAATTGGCTATCGCTATAGACGAGGCAAAACGTAATAATCTGTTACCAGAAATAGATGGAAGAACTCTTACATTAAGTGAATGGTTTGAGGAGTGGTATGAGAAATATAAAGCTCCAACATTGAAAAATGGAGGGTCAGCTTCTTATAAGCGTAAGTTTTTAAATTATTATGGTGTGAGAATAGGGTCTAAGGCGTTAGCGGATATTAAGCAGCTCCATGTACAAACAGCGATTGCAGATATGTTGGAAGCGGGAAGAACATCAAAGTCGATCAGAGAAGCAACGGGTATCTTGCAGAATTGTATAGAGGCAGCAATAGCAAATGGTTTAATGACTATAAATCCAGTTATAGGTACGATAATTCCTAAATGTGAAAAAGTAGAGCGCCGGGTATTATCTGTCGAAGAGCAGGAGATTTTCCTCACTTATTTAGCAACTACAAAAAGTTGGTATGAGGAAATGTATAAATTTATGCTGCTCACAGGTATGCGTATCGGTGAAGTGGGTGGACTACAGTGGGAAGATATTGATTTCCAAGGAAGGTTCATCTATGTAAAGAGGACGCTATCGTATCAATATGAAGATGGGAAAAAAACAATGAGACTGACATCACCTAAAACAGAAAATTCTGTGCGAAAAATTCCTTTTTTTGGTGAAACAAAAGATATTCTACAAAAACAGTTTGAGAAAGTAAACAGAAGACGTTTGGATTTAGGAGAACGTTGGAGACAGCCTGAAGAGCTTGGTAATTTAGTGTTTTTAACTTCGTTGGGATCACCAATTGGAAGGTATAGTGTTGAGAGTGATATGCGCCATATAACTAAGCAGATTAATGAGATATTACGGACAGAAGCATTATACAAAGGAGGAATTCCAAAAAAGTTTGAAAGGGTTCATCCACATGCTTTAAGACATACTTTTGCTACAAGATGTTTTGAAAAAGGTATGACACCTCGGACAGTGCAGGAAATTATGGGACATGCTAATTATAATACCACTGTGTCATATACCCATGTATTAGATGATATTAAAACTAAAGAAGCTGAGCGAGTGGGTAATTTTTTACAAAATAAAGACAATAATGAGCGGATGGAGTACGATGGATTAATTGGAATTTTGTGACATTCATTATACTCAATAAAAATGAGTAATTTAATAAGGGATATGTTATATATATGATTTGAGGAAATATATAAAGACTGCAAAATAAGCGGAAAAATTTATGACTTAACCTGAAGTTTGGCGAAAACTTCGCAAAACAGATGGGACTGTAATCCGAAATCTATAGTATTGTTTTGAACAATAGACCCTTACAGGTAGTGGTTTTACACTGCTTGTAAGGGTTTTTATATTTGTAAATCCGGCAGATGCCATCTTCAGATTCCTTTAGAATTCATTTATGAACATTTCAGATTTCTCTGCGATAATAAGGTCATCAAAGATAATTACTTTGAAATACATCAAAAGGAGGTTTGGAGTAACTGGAATTATCCTGGTGAAACAAAAAAACATTCTTTATTGAAAGGACTTTATTGAAAGGAGAATATGACAATGACAGACAGAGAAATGAAGAAAACAACAAGAGGTTTTATTAAAAAAGGATTAGTATTTTGCGTAGTTGGCGTGATGGCTCTCAGCATGGTTGCCTGCAGCGGACATAAGAAAAAAGCAGCGGGAAGCGAGTCCAAGACAAAAACAGAGGCGACTCAGAATAAAACCGGAAATCAATCCGGATCTTCCAAAGTAACACCGAAATCCGGAACGACACAGTCTGCCGGCACCGGAACGACGGCGGCGTCAGGAAAAAGCGGAAGTCAGGCGACAACTGCGGATTCCGGCAAAAATACAACCGCAGCTTCCGGCAGCACCCAGAATGCAAAAGCCGGCAGCGCGGCTCAGGGAACTGACAATGGAAAAGCGGCAGTAAAAAAGAATCAGAACAGTACAGCGAAAAAAAATAAGAAGAAATCCAGTTCCAAAAAGAATACAAAAAGCAACAAAAAAAGTACCAAAAGTACAAAGAAAAAAACAACTGGAACGAAGAAATCAACAAGATAACAATTACAGGAAAGGGTAAGACGAAAGAAGGAAGGGGCTGTCGCACCAAAAACAGCTTATGCCCTATGGCAGGGATTCATGCTTTGCATGGAATCGCTGCCATATTTTTTTGAATAAGCGTGGGACCTATGGCATAATCGCAGACGACTTGCGTTTTGCG
>FCNR01000026.1 GCA_900016875.1 Eubacteriaceae bacterium CHKCI004
GGCCCATTATCCCAGAAGTATTGTTATTCCAAGAGAACTGCCAAACTCAGCGTAAATCAGCAGTTCTCCGTTTTGGATCTCGAATAATAATAACTACTTTTTACCTTAAGAATTCGGGTATGTTACTTTTTTTATCCGTGTGTTCAAAAGGATTATCCATGGGAAACCATTTGTCATTCCATAATTTAAGCTGTTTGTTCATCGTATCCTGTGTTACCTCTGTATATATCTGAGTAGTCTGCAAGGATACATGTCCCAGAAAGTTCTTAACAACAATAAGTGGGACTCCTGCCTCAAGCATATGTGTGGCAGTAGTGTGTCTCATGGAATGTGGTGTGTAGTTGTATCTGAACATATCAGGATACTTACTTTTCGCCTTGTCAATATACTTGGAATATATTTCCTCAATACAGGATACGGACATCTTTTCATGTCTCTGACTAGAGAATACATGCCGTTCTGTGTAATTTATTATTCTACGATGTACAATATATTTTTTCAACATATTTGAAGCATCACATGGAATACCTATACGGCGCACCTTTTGACCTTTACCGTGTATGTTGATACCGGCTCTGTCAGGATAGAACTGTATGTCCCCGACTGTTAAATCACATACCTCCTGTGCTCTTGTACCACTAGCATACATAAAACACAGCAAAGTCTTGTCTCTTAATCCGATTTCATTCCTTGGATCAGGTAATTCGAATAAGATTTTAATCTCATTCTTTGTGAATGAGCTTCTCCCTTTGCGAGGAACTTTCTTCTTTGGAACTTTCAGCACACAGTTCCTAAAAATAACTGCGGAACCAAAATCCCTGTTCTGGGCATATATCGAGAATGCCGCAATAGCAGAGAGCCTTTGATTTCTTGTGCTGACACTGCAATTACGTTCTGATTCCAGCCAGTTTAAGAATTCTATGATCAGCTTGTCATCCAGAGTGCTGAATTCCACTCTGTCAGAAGGGATGCCTTTTACGGTATATAAAAATTCCATAAGTATACGGAATGTTGCCTTATACGAAGTTATCGTTGATTGAGATAAGCCCCTTACAGTTGGTAAATATATATTGAAATAACACTCAAGGTGATCCATGAAAGAAACTTTTTTATTCTTCATAGTCCACCTCCGGCAGCAGATCACTCATAAATCTGCCAAAGGAATCGATGGATTCCGGAAACAACTCATTGCTAAATTTAAGGTATTTGGCCGTTTCATTAATGTTTTCATGTCCAAGGTAAACTGACAAGAAGGGAACAGCATCATCAAGGTGCCTTCCTTCCCGTTCTGCCTTTGCAAAAGATTTAAAAGCAAACACATGCCGCATACAATGCAGGCATGGACCTCGCTCATATTTTTTCCGATTAGAGACTTGAATGCCATTATTATGAAGTATATGCTCAAATCTATATTTTACTGCCCTGGCGGATATATGCCCCTTGTTTTTAGAGGATGGGAAAAGCCATATATTCTTACTACCGATAAGATTCATTGCCATACAGTACTTGTATAGGATATCTGCCATGGAAGGAGACATCGGAACCAACCGTTGTTTATTACCTTTTGTGTTGATAAGACGTAGAATGCCATCATCCAGGTCTACATCGTTCATACTTATTTTAACCGTTTCACCGATTCGAAGGCCACAACTATATAAGAGCCTGAGAATCACCGGAAACTCTATCACCAGATAAGGATCAGACTTTGCATCCTTTTGAACGATGTTATCAGCAGATTCGAAAATACCATTCAATTCCGTATCGCTAAATAAAT
>FCNR01000027.1 GCA_900016875.1 Eubacteriaceae bacterium CHKCI004
TCCGGCAGTCATTGAGTATAGTCCGAAAGACATCATCGTATGTGGTGTGTTGCGCAGCCATTCTGATTCCTCCTCGTTGTGGGCTGCGTCTCTCCAAGCAGTAAGCAGAAAGGATATTCCCTCAGGACATCCCAGCTGCTTGATAAATTTAAAAAGGTTCCTCACTATTTAATAATTTTAAGAATTCTGCTTCATCCATAGGGATGCGCATTGCGGCCTCCTTGATGTTTAATATACCTTCTTTTACAAGTTCCAGATACGTCGTCTTGCGTCCAGTGGATAAACCCTCGGCCAGCCCGGACTCGCGTCCGAGGATCCATCCCTGTTTTTTACCCTCGTTCAATATTGTTTTTGCTTCATATTCCAGTATTTCTCCACCCATGATACTAACGATCTCCTTTCTGATGTTGTCATATTTCTGGCACAGGCTTTCGGCGATCCGCCGGCTCAGGTCGAAAATGGTCCGGCAGGTGTATTCTGTAATCGTGCCTTGTCTGGCCATCTCTTCTAGGCGTAATCGTATGTTGCCATAGATTTCTTTCAGGTGCCCCCGCTGAGCTGTGTCCTGTTCCATCTTCGGAAATTGCTTCTCGTAATAAAAAAGATGAAAAGGAAGAAGAATCAGAAGGTTCTTCTGAAACAGCTCGTCGGCGGTATAGTTTACAATGGACAGGATTGGTATCTCTAAAGTGACTTCTTTTTGTGTATTGTGCAGTTATA
>FCNR01000081.1 GCA_900016875.1 Eubacteriaceae bacterium CHKCI004
TCATCGAGGAACACTTTCAGGTATCTTTCCTGGTGGATGGAGTATTGGAAGCCTTCCCAGGTCTTGCTCTTCTGCGGCACTTTTGGGAGATTTTCTTTTATCCACGCGAAATAGGCCTCCACCAATGTAAGCGTCTAATCTCAGTACGCTAGATAACAAATAGCATCCAGATGCAAGGATATCTGGATGCAAGTATTTTACTATATTTTATTTTTACAGGTATCGATCACATTCTGATCCCATGGCGCCAATGATGCCAACTGTTCATCATTCATATTTTTATCTGGTCGGTGTTCCAGGATGTAGGTCAGATATTTAAAAATGTTGAGGTCATGGGCTTTCGCCATCTCAACTGAGTATTCCGGGGCATTTTCCATCACCAGTCCGGCGATAGGAAATCACCATTCCGGATAAACGGAAATCACTGTTCCGGAACAGGAAATCATATTTCAGAGCCTTATAATAGAGACATGCATCGCA
>FCNR01000030.1 GCA_900016875.1 Eubacteriaceae bacterium CHKCI004
CGCAAAACGCAAGTCGTCTGCGATTATGCCATAGGTCCCACGCTTATTCAAAAAAATATGGCAGCGATTCCATGCAAAGCATGAATCCCTGCCATAGGGCATAAGCTGTTTTTGGTGCGACAGCCCCTTGGGCTGTCTATCGCACTACAATCTTCCCTTTGAACCCGGCTTTTTTCACCTGGTTCTTTACAGTATTATTTTTCACATAGATGGTGCATTTGGACTTGTCTGCAATATCCGCTAAGTCTATCTTTTTCAGCTTTGGAGCGTTGATATAGATTTTCCTTAATTTCTTTAACCCGATCCCGTCGCAAAACAGTGAGATCTTGCGGATGTTTTTTGGAAACGTCAATGTTTTCAATTTATCAGTACGGTAGAAGATGTCTGGCCGTACTGCAATCATTTCTTTACTGAATTTGATGGATTTCAGATTTTTCATATCGCCAAAAGCAAATCCATCCACTTTCTTTACAGAAGATGGCAATTTGATATGTTTGATATTGTCGTTTCCATAAAATGCGCTGTACTCGATTTTTTTCACAGTCTTTTTGACTTTATAATTCTTAGAGCCGTTTGGCACATCATACAGGATTTTTCCGTTTTTGCTGTAGATATCCCCGTCTACCACTTTATACTTCGGATGATCCGGCGCGAAGGCTACTGTGGTGTTCGGACACCGCCGCAGCCGCGGCAGCACATCGACATTGGCTGGGATATAAATATCTTTCAGATTCGGACAATTATAGAAATACAGCCCCATATTTTCCATATCTTTCGGGTCCTCGAATACCACTTCTTCTAAAGCAATATAATTGGAAAAATTCGTGTCCAGAAAATCAATGCCTGCTTCAATGGTCAGCTTCTTCAAATGTCTCGGATAGTACCTGTTATCATTGGAATCTGTCTTCCGGAGGATCATCTCTTCCAAAGTGTCTTCCGGAGGATCAAATTCAAAATTAGTTACTTTGTACGTCTTCCCGTTATAAACAATCTGATTATGGACAGTGACTTCTGAAAAGTCGGAGCCTGCCGGAATGTCTCTCGTTGTTACCGAGTCAATGGATGCCTCTGCCGTTCCATAATCCTCCAGATAATACATTACACCGTCAATCATCACGGTTTCCGATGCATTTACCTTTAGAGAAAATAGCAGGCACAGGCCAAGAAACACTGCTGCAAAAAATGTGTGGCTGAAAAATGCTGTGATACCTTTTTTGTTCATTGTAACGCCTCCTTTCATGGATAAAATAATATGTGCATGTTTTGAAAGTTACTTTCTTTTGTAGAACAGAAATTTAAATCTTAGAGATATGTTCGCTGTATTTAAATAAGCTCAAATTATAATCATCCAGGAATAAATCAACCCCACTGAAAGCTGATCCATTCTTTGCTTTCTGGACAAAGGATACACTTGCCTGCTTCGCCGCGTTAAACCGCTTTGGCATAAATGTTGGATTATCCGGATATACCCTTGATGCCTGGTCTGTGGTTCCGCCAGTATTAAGAGTCCACGTATGACCGTTTGCTGGCATATACTCTTTCAGGCTGGCAGTATCAACTTGATTTGCCTGGATAGCAGCTTTTACAGCCGGAATCTGACTTTGTATAAAATCTCTGTCTTGGAGATATTTATTAGAAGCGGTATCCTTTGTTCCCCAGTTGTTTAAATTAGCAACCTTTACCATAACACGATGCGCAAACATATCTCCCACAAGATGCAGTCCAAAACCATAAGCGATATACTTTCTCTGATTTACAGTTGTAGAGCCTTTTCCATCGATGAAGGTATTCATTTTCTCAATAACCTTTGAAATATAATCTTTATCCCTAGCGTCTATATTAGGCATAGAATTTAAAATAATCTGTTTCTTTGATTGCCCTGAATCATTATTTCCCACTAATTGGGAATACATAAAGATGGCTTTCAAACAAACTAAATAATTAGGTTTTTTTCGAGCATGAAATCCTTCGACACCTCCATAATATGAATCCGGAGCAGTAGCCCCCTCTTTCAGCCAGGATGCCTGATTGGAATTTAATCCTAACTGACTGATAACATAATTGCACTGAGCATCTCTGTGATCGGTGTTCAGCCATAATGGAGATATTCCGCTTTCTGCGCTGCTTGTATCCTCGTCAGGTATTTCTGTAGTTTCTTCTTTAATTGCTGTTTCATTTGTATTCGGAGATTCTGTATTTTCTCCGATAGTTGCAAACTCTTCTTTCTCTGTATTCTCTTCAGAATTGTTTACATCCTCTTCAACCTGCGATTCTGAATCAGTCATTTCCTCCGTAATTTGGGATGATGTTGTATCTTCATTAACAATGAAAATATTTTCAGAAATATCTCCTTGCAACACGGATGCATTGACAGGCATAATAGTCGAAGTCATTAACAGCGAAGCAAATAACGTAAATGAAAGTGTTTTTATTAAAAAATTTTTTCTCATAGTTGTTCTCCTTTACATGATAGCCAAATTTCAAAGAAATATCAATGGGTTTCTCGTTCCGAATGTGTTATACTTAAAACATCCTCATAATTCCGGTTGCCGTTTACGGCAGAGGCTTGCAATCTTTCGGTTTTATGGGGATTCTTTATTTAGCCCATTGGATTCCCTCCCCTCTGTTTTTACCATTGATTCCGTACAGTTTTCATTTTCCCTGTCACTACGACAGCCCCCACAATAAACAGACTCATCGCAATAATCCGCTGCATTTCTGCCCATCCCAATAAAAAGCTTAAGATAAATAAAAGACTTTCTGACACAAGAAGGATTCTGGTTCTTCTCCTGTATACCTGACGTTCTGTTTCGTCCAATCGTTTATTTTCGTTTTCTATCGGAGACAGGTTCCAGATTATCCCTGCAGAGATACATACGATAATCATGTAATTATAATCCGTCCATGACAGTTTAAAAAATAACAGGCAGGATAACAGCAGTAATCCGGTAGATAGAAAGAAACATTTTCCTCTTGTATCTGCGTGGAATCCCCCTGCACATTTCCTCAATGGGAATACCATACAACACAGGATAATAGCTTCCAAAACGTCCCCAAAAACAGAACCCATGATAAATGTGACACCAATTCCTATGAAATTACTTACCATACAGGCAAACCCATACTCGACAATGTCAATATCCTCTTCACGAATAATGCCATCCTCGGTAAGTTTTCTTGTCACACGCGTATTCCATCTCAAAACTTACGCAATTTTTTCAGCTTATCAGGCATTTTATCCTGATATCCAAAATACATACATGCGGAATTCGCCTCTATCTCCGCTGCCTTTCTTGCTGCTTTTGCCATTGCTTTTTCCGCTTTCACCCACAGCTTCCTCTTCATTGCTCTCCCTCCCTTCTCCTACTTATTGTTTAAATTTATTATACCATAATATTTTTTCTGTGCCGGATGTTGTAAAAAATGGGCTATGTTTTTGTAAAAATTAGACTTTTTTCAGGTACAACAGATGAAATTCACATAACAAAAAGCTCTTTTCCGTCGGTATTGCCTGAACAATAGTCGTCTGAAAAGAGCTTTCTGATTCTTATTATGATGTTTATTGTATTATTTTATATCAAATTATTGCTATTTTCTTATAATTCAAGTTGAATACAGAAATATCCACACAAAGATTCACGACAGATACAGCAGCACCCGCACGGAGAACATGTTGTTTTCTTTTTCTATTTTCATTTCTCCTTGGTATTTCCGCACAATGTTTTCCACGCTGCCAAGGCCCAGGCCATGCAGTTCTTTCTCTTTTTTGGTAGTAAGGAGCCTGGTCCCTTTCTGGATGAGGGTCCCGTTATAGCTGTTTTCTATGTGGATTTTCAGGACGCCTTTTTCTTCTTTAATGGCGACCGTCAGCTTCTTCTCTTCTGTCTGCCGGGCGGCTTCGATGGCATTTTCCAGCAGGTTACCCAGAATGATATTCATATCGAAGGAGTGCCGGCCCGCGTCTGACAGGGATACCTTCGCCTGAACAGCGATCTGCTCTTTCCTTGCTCTTGCCAGCATGTAATTAAGAAGACTGTCCATCTCCACATCCCCGGATTCTATGACTTCGTCCGGCGTCTGTAAAAAATCTTCCATGGAGGAAATGTATTCCCGGATTCCTTCCAGGTCGTTCTTCCCGGCCAGAATCCGGATCTCATTGATATGATGCTTCATGTCATGGCGCAGCGATTTGATTCTGTCACTGGTCCGGGCAATGATTTCCAACTGGTTGCCATAGGCCTCCAGATTTTGTTTCAGGATAATGTTTTCATACTTTGCCGAAAATGCTTTGATGGACAGATGGTAGAGATAGAAAACGACAAAGTTCATCACCAGAACGCCGATGGAGGCAACCACCGCATCATGATCCATGGAAGAATGTTCCTTTGTCATGTAGCGGAGCATCAGGATGCTGCACACCGGAACGATAAGAAGGAACATGCTGTGAATATCTTCCTGTTTCTCCCGGTACGCCAGTATCTTCTCCACGATGATCTCGCAGGCAAAAAACAGCAGCACGATCATGACCTGATAGATCTGGCTGAACATTTCCCCGTCCCGGTAATCCACAAAAAGCATCACAACGATGACGTCACAGGCCATATTTAACGCACAGATGACAACAGTCACAAACAGCTTCATCCGGATTTTTGAAGGATACAGAAATGTCAGCAGGAAGATTCCTGTGATATTACAGACCAGATTTATGGAAGCCGTGTTAAATGTCAGATATAAAAATGTATTGACCGCATAAAAGGCGCTGAAAGCCAGGAGCATCTTTCGTTCGGATACCTCTTCTGTCCGGAAAAATGCGTTCATACACCGGCTGGTCAGATATATCCGGAACGCATTGGCGCCCATGCAGATGATGCTATCTATCATGCAGATCATCCTCCCGCAGTATTCTTTCCCGTACTTTCTTTCGGTTACTTTTACTGATAGGCAGACAGGTGCCGTCTGAAAGCTCCACCGAATCATAGGCGTATCTCGCCACAAAGTCGTGGTTTACGATATATGACTGGTGAATCCCGATAAAGTCCGGTGGAAGCTCCTGTTCTATTTTTTTCAGATTACCATAAAATGTTTCTTCTCCGCGGAGAGTTTTGATTATGATTTTTCTGCCCTCGCTGCCAAAATACAGGATATCTCCGAACGGCACATAATGGTATTCCTTACCGCTCCTGTACTCAAATCTTCGCTTTCTTTTGTCCAGTATTTTTATCGCCAGATCCAGTGCCTCCTGCACATTTTCTCTGGTGATGGGCTTCACCAGAAAATCCATGGGCTGTGTTTTAAACAGTTTCTGTGCGTGGGAAGCATTGCCGGATATGTAAATGATCTGCATCCATCGGTTTTCCAGCCGGCTGCGGATGAACTCTGCCACCTGGACGCCGCTCATGCTGAGCAGCTCAATATCAAGAAACAGAATATCCAGCAGACATTCTTCTTCCAGGTATCTGCAGACATCCTCCCCGCTGTACCAGGTCTCCACCTCCAGAGAAATCCTTCTCTCCGAGGCGTATTGCAGGATCATCTCTTCCAATTCTGCGCATATATTTTTTCCGTCGTCACAAATCCCAATATGGTACATAATCTCACCTCTAAACAAAGAGTTCCGTAAATGAAGAAAGAAAAAAAGAGGATTACTCCTCTTTTCCTTCAGTCCCGCAGACGCGGGACCTTTCATCTGTGTGATTCTCTCTTGCGTGTCATTCTTCTTCCGGTTCCTCTCTTCCGTAGAAGGCGTCTGCTCTGCCGGAGATCTCATTATAAAATACGGCCTCCGCCGCATTCATGTAAGGCAGAACGTAAAACAGCGCCAGCCCGAAGGTCAGGATGCTCAGCAGATACCAGCCAAAGAAGCTGAACCGCAGACAGAACAGTTCCCATTTATGGCCCCGCATGATCTTCCGGGACATTTTCATAGCCTTGCCCACGGTGTAGTCCTGTTTCTCCTCCAAAATGTACGGAACCATGGCGTAGGCATACATGGTGACAATACCCGGCACGATCAGCAGAAGGGTGAAAAACAGCTCGTAAGCAAAGAGCGCGATCTTCATATACAGTCCTTTCCACACCATGGAAAAACGGTTCAGCACCATGGACGGTGTGGCTTCCCTTCTGTCAAGAAGCGCCAGGTTAAAGTCAATGTACCCGAAGCGGGCAGGTCCGCCCGCAAAAAAGAAAAAGACTGCCAGCACAATCCCAATCACAACCATGATCAGAAAATAATGAGGAAGATTCTCAAAAACCCGGATGGATACCCCCATCACAAGCATAAAATGACTGATGAAGAACAGGGAGGTACAAAAAGCTCCCAGGCAGGCGGCGATGAGCATTGCTCCCACAGCTTTGCCCCAGTTTCCTTTCAGTGCCTCCCTGGCAATCTCCTTGTACTCCGATGATGTCAACTTCATAAAGGGTCCTCCTTACCGTCAGTACAGGAATCCATTGACCTTAATCGATATCCCACATTTCTTTTACGCGTACAACCTCATTTAAGGTCATATTCATAAAAGCTTCGTTCTGCGGCTGATTGCTGAATGCGTTTGTCTCTTTTCTGTAAGCGATCTCCGCATTCACATCGTCAATGGTGATTCCTTTCTCTTTTAAAATCTTTGCTGCTTCATAACCTCTCATTTTTACTACCTCCCATATTTCAATCAGAAGCAAAAGCCATTTTCCGGCCTTTGTTACTTCTTGTATTATAATGCATTCTGCACGAATAATCTAGCACTTTTCCTATTCATCATCGCGAAGAAATTGTACATAGGAACGCGGCTCTTTTGTACTTCCCGAAAATCCGCAGGAACGATACAGATATTCCGTATAAAAAGAGAGAAGCGTCCTGGCGTCTTCTTTTTCCGGCACCGGCGTCTTGATCACCATGGTGTACAGATTCTCTTCGTCTGCTTTTACTACTTTGTAAACTTCCAGACTGTTATTATCCTCATAGCCGGTTACCACATAGACGGTATCCAGATGAAGAAGCGTCTCCGCCTCGGTGAGAGATTCCATGTCTTCCTCGTACATTTCTTCCATCGGCGTCCCTTCTTCGGACTCCCCATGTTTCTCCTGTGTATAAGAAAGAAGCGCGTTGTTGCCTTTTCCCAGAAAAGAAACACTGTACCTTCCGGCAGCTTCATCGGCCTCAGCTTCCACGGTATGGTAGAGATTCTTTGGATAAACGAAAGAAAACTTCTCATCCAGCCTGCTGTCAACATCATGTCCGCTGAAAAAACGATAATCTTCTTCCAGCAGCACACGGTGAAAGTCCATTTTCTCCCGGGAGGTGATGCGCAGCCCCCACTGCTGCGCCTGCTTTTCTCCTTCACTTAATTTGTCTCCGGAAGTATTGTCCGCATTATCATTCTGTCCCGTCATACTCTCTGTATCCGAACTGAGCTGCGCATCGTAATCTGTCTCTCCAAAGAGATTTTTACCGCGGATACTCACAAAAACACAGAGAATCGCAAACATTCCGGCGAAGGACACACAAAAAATAATACAAATTCTTTTCAATAATTTTTTTACATATCCAGACATCTTATCTTTTCTTCACCCATTCCGACCTATATCTTTCCATTATAATTTCAATATAGTTTCAAACTCATGATCCCGATATTCCTTCTGTCTTTATATAATCTGCCGACGGTTTTCGTCTTTTTCATTTTCACCCTTGCCAAATCCCAGTTCATCGTACTGTGCCTTTACTTCCTCCCACGGAAGAACATCCCTCTCCTCCTTAAGGTAGGAAAGGATATCAGCGATTCCCTCTCCGGTATACGCACTGGTATAAAAAATCTTATGGCATCCCGCCAGCGTGAGCCAGGCCGCCGCCTGTTCCGGCTCGGCAGCCCAGTGATCGATCTTGGTCACCACGCCGACCACTTCCCGGTTGCACACCGGCGTAAGGTTCGGGGAATACAGGGAAAACGGCTCCGTCGCGTCCATCAGCAGCCCGATGACATCCGCCTCCGCAGTAAATACCGCCAGAGCGGATATCAGATTTTTGGATTGCAGATATTCTCCCGGCGTGTCGATGATCACATCATAATGATTAACATACTGCGTCTTGTGATACGTGATGGTATCTCCCTTCATGGCCTGAGACAGAGTGGTCTTTCCGGCCTCACTGCGTCCGATAAACATGATTTTACGCATGGCGGCCTGTCTCCTGTTCTTTCCATTTTTTCCATTCTTCCATACACTCACTGCAGCAGAAGCGATGCTCCACGCCATCCTCCTCCAATGTGCATATATTCTCATCGTCATCAAACACGTTATCGTAGCAGTTCTCACAGATGATCATTCCCTCTGATTCCGCATTGATAAAATCCTGAAACATGGAATCAATACCCATAAGCTGCTGGATGATACTCTCCACGTCCCCTCCCGGACGCACGGCAGTATCTTTTCCTTCTTTATTCATACTGTTCTTCTCGTTATCCAAAACTGTCTGCCTCCAATTTATTCTGTAATTTTTTATCCTTTTTCTGCCTGCATTACCGTACCCGTACAGACACGGTTTTTGAATATTTGGAATATACCGTCACTCCGTTAATCTGACGGCTCAGTCTCACCTTAAAATAATATCTGTTGCCGGATTTCAGCTTCTTTGTCTTGACAGAACCTTTTTTCGCGTTCTTTGTCACAGATTTGAACCTGCCCTTTTTGGACTTGGAATAATAAACCTGGCAGGTTGTCCCCTTCTTCTTCGGCTTCCAGGATACCTTTACCTTCTTCTTTCCGGCAGTGCTCACCTTGATGGTAGGTTTCACAAAAATCTGATCGGAAATCAGGAAATTAATATCCACCGTTCCCTGGATACCTGCGACACGCCCCTGATTGGTCGCCTGCCACATTTGATATGTACCTTTATATCCGCACTGTGCGCTGTAATGAGCCACCCATCTGCCCCACTGATCGAAGGTCTTCTCCGGCAGATCGTTGGTAAAGGAATAATTGCTGGAGTAGATGGCAGCCTCATACCCTGCCGCCTCAATCCTGTCACAGAACGCCTTGGCAATCTTTCCTCTCTGCTTTGCCGTGGTAGAAGAGAAGATGAAGGCGTCCTCCATATCAAAATATACCGGATAAGAAAGGTTCCGCCCATTGATCAGACGAAGCACGTGATCCGCCTCGCTGACTGCCCGGCTGACCGAATCGGCATAGGAATAAATATATACGCCGTAAGGAATCCCTGCCGCCTCGCAGCCCGTTACATTGGCAAGCCACTGACTGTCATCCTGGTCGGTCTGATTCATGCCGTAACCGCAGCGGATAATGGCGAAATCAATGCCGTCCGCCTTCACAGCGTTCCAGTCAATGGTTCCGTTATTACTGCTGACGTCAATGCCTTTGGCATAGGCTCCCTTGATAACCTGGCCGTTGCTGCTGTAGTAAACATCGCCCGATCTCTGCCAGGCGCCGGCGTTCATAAGTCCAAAAGAAAGGCCCGGCTGCTGCAGTGCGCTCGCACCGTACCGGAAGCTGTTTGCCTGATCTCCCTTTTCCTCCGCCTGTACTCCGGTATGCAGGCAAAAAAATGCCGCGCAAAGCAGCATAAAGGAGACGCCGATTTGCTTTAATGAACGATTCCGCATAATATTCCTCCCAACTTTCCGTACAATCCTCAGAGTCTGTAAATATCTTTATATATTCTACCTACGAAAAGGCTCCTTGTCAATGGACAGGTTGGATTTGCATTTGCCATAATGACAGAAGGGAGTTCCGTTCCCGGACGACTCCCTTCCTATTATAATGGGTGTATGACAGATGGCGCATCAGCCCATACATTTTTTGATACATCACTTTCTCACTTTGATGTGTACCTCACGAAGCTGCATCTCGGAAACTTCTCCCGGCGCGCCGCACATCACATCCTGGGCGTTTCCGTTCATCGGGAATGGAATCACCTCACGAATATTTTCTTCGTTGCGAAGCAGCATGATCATACGGTCAATGCCAGGCGCCATGCCTGCGTGAGGCGGCGCGCCATACTGAAACGCATTGTAGAGCGCTCCGAACTTAGCCTGCAGATCTTCCTCGGTGTAGCCGGCTATTTCAAATGCTCTCACCATGATATCAAGACTGTGGTTTCGCACCGCGCCGGAGGATAATTCCACGCCGTTGCAGACGATGTCGTACTGATAGGCAAGAATCTCCAGCGGGTTCTTTGTATTCAACGCTTCCAGTCCGCCCTGCGGCATGGAAAAAGGGTTGTGCGTGAAGACGATCTTTTTCTGCTCCTCGTCATATTCATACATCGGGAAATCATTGATATAGCAGAAGCGGTACGCATTCTTCTCACAGAGATCCAGCCGCCGCCCGAGCTCCGTCCGGATCTGCCCCGCATAGAGGCACGCCTGTTTTTCCTTATCAGCGATGAAGAAAATGGTATCTCCCGGCACAAGACCCGCCAGCTCTGCCATCTCTTTCTTCATCTCCTCCGGTATGAACTTGTCGATCGGTCCCTTGTAGCTGCCGTCCTCCATCACTTCCAGATAACCGAGGCCGCCCATGCCGATGGACTGGGCAAACTTCAGGAGCTTCTCGTGGAAGCCTTTGGACATTTTTTCGGAAACCTTGATGGCCCGGACCGTCTGCCCGTGGAACGGTTTGAAGCTGCACCGCTGGAAGAATTCTGTCACATCGATGATGCGGAGCGGATTGCGCAGATCCGGTTTATCCGTACCGAACGAAAGCATGGCCTCGGCGTAGCTGATCACCGGAAACGGCGTCTCTGTCACCGTCCAGCCCTCCGGCGCAAACTTCCGGAAGGTATCGGCGAGCACCTCTTCGCCCACCCGGAACACATCCTCCTGGGTGGCAAAACTCATCTCAAAATCCAGCTGATAAAACTCTCCCGGCGACCGGTCGGCTCTTGCATCCTCATCCCGGAAACACGGGGCAATCTGAAAATATTTATCAAAGCCGGATACCATCAGAAGCTGCTTGTATTGCTGCGGAGCCTGCGGCAGCGCATAGAACTTACCTTTATATTTGCGGGAAGGCACGATATAGTCCCTGGCTCCCTCCGGCGAGGAAGCGCACAGAAT
Source organism: Eubacteriaceae bacterium CHKCI004 (assembly GCA_900016875.1). Taxonomy (GTDB): domain Bacteria; phylum Bacillota; class Clostridia; order Lachnospirales; family Lachnospiraceae; genus Anaerobutyricum; species Anaerobutyricum stercoris. The sequence goes on from FCNR01000030.1 coordinate 11,061, forward strand.
CGGCGTCTGAATCTCCAGAAATCCAAGTTCCGTCATCTTCTCCCGCAGATAACTGATGACTCTGGAACGGAAGATCATGTTGTCCTTTACTTTGCGGTTTCTGAGATCCAGATAGCGGTATTTCAGGCGGGTATTCTCATGGTTTTCCTTTGAGGTCACGATCTCAAACGGCAGCGGTTTATATACTTTTCCAAGCATATCGACCTTGTGAGCTTCCAGCTCAATGGTGCCGGTCGGAATCTTCGGGTTGTAAGTTTCCTCGTCCCGGTGTTCCATGACTCCTTCCACAGAAATGCAGTCTTCCTTATTAATGCCTGCAAGAAGGGATGTATCTCTCATGACCACCTGCAGCACGCCGTACATATCCCGCAGGTCGATGAAAGACACTCCGCCATGGTCGCGGATATTCTCCACCCAGCCGGCAGCACGCAGCGTCCTGCCCACATCCTGTTCGCTGATTTTATCTAAAGTGACGTCTCTGTAAATGTTTGATGTATGCATAGTTGCTCCTTTCCTGTCAGGGCTGCCGTCCAAGCGGTCAGCCGGATTATTATTTTGCTTATGGATATTAAGAATAAGAGTTCTGCTAAGCAGAACTCCCGCGCCGAGCCCGGTCGCTTTTGCGACGAATTTCTGCTTCGCGCGAGTGCGCATCCCGCCCGGAGGGCTTTTATTTTACAGAAATTCCAACGGAATTTTCTGTAAAATAAAAAAAATCCGCCCTGAACAAAACGTTCAGGACGGAATATTACCGTGGTACCACCCGAATTACCGCAGCCCCGTTGCTGCAGTCACTCAAATATCACTAATACTGTTTATCGCACAGCTACGGCGCACCTACTCGCCGGAGTCTGTCTCCCGCTTTCAGATTGCTGCTGGTGAAGTGTTATTGGCGCCAATTCATTCTGCGGAGTTCTCACTGTCCCCCGCTCACTGGGAGCGATAATTCGCGTTACTTCTCTTCGTCATCGCATTGCTTTATTAAATTATCGTGGCTATCATAACATAATTTTTTTTAATTGTCCAGATAAAATTCTTAAAAATTGCAGGTTTTTATGTCGACTCCTTCAATTTTTACAAAATTTTTTCCCTTATTCTATCTGGATTTTATCCGCCAGAATTTTCTCCACATCATCCACATCCATATCAAGGGCGATGGACAGTTCATTTAACAGGCAGTCTCTCGCCAGAAAAAGATATTTCTCATCCACTGCGGTGATTCTCCTGCCGGCCGCCTCCCGTTTTCTTTTTCTCTGATATAGAGCTTTCAGAAGACGGAGTGAATCTGTAGAGTTACAACTCTGCAGTATTTCCTTATACTGCTGTTCCTGCGTTCGCGAATCCCGGATCTCCATGTCCTCATACTCAGGAATCCCCTGAAGCAGCTCTCTTGCTTCTTCCTTCGTCATTACTTTCCGCATCAAAACCTTCTGGTTGTCCACAGGTGAAAAAATCGTGCTCCCCTTGGAGCGCATCGGCGCCAAAACATAGTAGGTCCTGTTATCTGTCTCTCCTGCTGCATTCATATAATCCTGGACTTCACAAACGCCATTGCTGCCGTAAATAATATATTCACCTTTTTCAAACATTTCAATCAGCCCTCTTTCTTATGAACAAAATGCAGTTATCCGATACTTATATATATAATTTATCAGTTTTTTTTGTAATTTTGCAAGAACTTTTTCTAATTTTTACTTTTCATCCACATTATCATCTAATTTTTAAAATTATTTGTCTATTTTTCCCATAAGATATCTATTCTCACTGCATTGTCACACGATTACCCTGTGCACTGACGCATTTGTCATCCGAACATGGCGGCGGCAGCGCAAGTAGTTTACAGAAGGCCTTCTACTATTCATTCTTCCAATTATTTCTGATTTTATTCCTGCAGACCCTAAATCTCAAGAGGATATTCGATAGCGTAACGAAGCCCGTCCACAAAGGCATTAGCCGCTGCGCGGCAGGCAGATTCGGTTCCGGCAAGGACCGCTCCGCTGGAATTGGCGTGTGACGGCGGGTACCAGTATCGTGCAATACGTGTCTCACCGGCTTTCAGCGCCTTATCAAGAGCATAATTTGTCTCAATGGGTCCGCCCACAAGATAAGCGTAAGCGGTTCCTTCCTCAAGACCGCAAAACTCCTTGAAAAACTTTCCGGAGCGCGGAATACACTGCGCATAAAAGGCAGTACCCCTGTCACCGTCAAAATTACAAAGTTCCGTCCGGTTATCAATAAAATCCTTTACATAGGCAAGCCCGCTCTTCACATCCGCCACTTTCGGACCGGAAAACATAACAAACACACTGCCGCCGTATCTGCTCCATGAACAGGTGGAACCTCCGTAAAACGTCTCCGCCCGTATCACCTTGATATCAGCTTTCTTGGTTGCGTCATCCACAGCCAGATACCCGGCGTCATCGTTGTCCACCGAGAAAAAGCCAACGCTCTGGTGGCCCTCCGGAAGGCTGTACATTCTGGCAAACTCATCCGATACATTTGCAATGATCTTCTGACTGAGCATCTTCGTCTGCATTCTGATTATCTTCATATTATTCTACCTCCATCGGATGAAATGCGCAGTATTCCACTGCCTCCGCAAATGCCTGCACCGCCGCGCGGCATGCTGACTCCGTTCCCACTAAAACACCGCCGCCGGTATTCACTCTGGTCGGCGGATAAAACATCTCGGCAATCTTTGTTTGGCTGGCCTTGAGCGCCTTGTCCAGGGCGTAAGTACTCTCCACAGGAGTGCTCACCAGATAGGCCAGGGACGTTCCCTCAGCGATTCCCAGTTTTTTCTGATAATAGCGTCCGGCTCTCGGAATCCAGTCCGCATAATATCCCAGTGTTCCTTCCTCATCCAGCATATAAATAGCCGCTTTATTCTCAATATACTCCTTCGTGTAACGGAGACCATTCTGGACATCCGACACATTTTCCCCTGAAAGGACGGCGGTAATCTCCCCGCCATAACGGCTCCAGGAATAATCCACGCCCCCGTACACGGTCTCCGTATGGACAATCTCTATTTTTGCTTTTTTGGTGGCGTCATCCAGGGCGAGCCACATGACATCCTCATTATCGCAGGCGATAAAACCAACGCTTCTGTGAGTCTCCGGAATCTCCCACAGCTTCCGATACCTGTCTGTCACATGGGGAACCACCTTCTGCATGGTTACCTTTGACTGTACTCTTCGTTTCATTTCTCCTCCTATTATTGATAGTATACCACTATTGATAGTATACCACAGGCCTTCTTTCTGCGGAACACTGTTTCATGAAAACAGTTGCAACTGCTTCAGGAAAACAGATCACGCAAAACTTCTCTGGCTGATTTTTCCTGATAGTGATCCGGGTCTTCCATGATATTTCCCTTCTTTACATTCCAGCGGAATTGATTGTAATCCAGATAAGAAGCTCCTCTGGAACTGTCCGGATAACGGCGGTACCAGGACGGATAATATTTCTTCATGTATTTCCCGGCCAGCTTCACCGCTTTGGAATTCCTCTTTCCGGAAGGAGTCGCCGTACCGGAAATCTGCACGCCGGCAGGACTGGAATGAACGAGTACCACGCTGCCGTCTTCACATGATCCGATAACAATGTAAACATGACCGGAGCCGGACATGATATCTCCTGCTTTGTAATCTTTTACCGCAGAGGACCGCCGGAAGGTTCCCCAGCCATTTTCCGCATAATCGGCAGCAAGATTTCTGGCCTTATCTACGTATCCTTCTCCTTGCTTCCCTTTTGACGTATGCAGAGCATTATAGACGGTCCAGCCCACAAAACCGGAGCAGTCCAGCCCGTATCCTCTTCTGTACCGGTAGTTCCGGTAATTATAGGAAGCGCGCTGTCTGTCCGCAAATGTCCTCCACTGCGGGTTCAGTCCGATGCGCAGGGCGTCTTTTCCCGCGCCGTTATCGGCTTTATTCCATCCGCCTCCCCAGATATACATGGTGGAACCCACCGGCGCCAGGGAAACTTTCAGAAAGTTCCGGAGGGTGGTTGTGCCCTTTGCAGGTACTGTGGTATCACTTTTTTTACTGAAAGAACCGTACCTCATTCCGCTTTTTTTAACCTTATAGGCGCGCACTTTGTAAATGTACCGGCTTCCGTTCTGCCGGTCTTTGAGTATCGCTTTCTTTTTGGCCGTGGTTTTTACCATGGCCCAGCCATACTGTCCTTCGGCTTTCTCAAAAATCTCATAACCGTCCGCACCCTTTACCGGCTCCCAGGATAATACAACCTCATCCTTCACTCCGTTGGCGAGCAATCCCTTCGGTGCAGAGAGAGACGCCGCGCGGCATTTCGTCTCCGGCGCCCACAGACAAATCATGCCCGCTGCCAAAAGAATCATCCAAAAAAACATTTGTTTTCCCTTTTTTTGTTTCTTTCTTCTATTCATAATATATCCTGCAATCCTTTCTGTTGTCAGTTTATTTATAATATTTTGTTTTTAAAAATGAAAAAACTGTTATTTGACCAAATATGCTGTTTTTTCCCAAATTATCGTGCTATATTATAAATATTTACAGCACATTATACAAAAAACAGGAGAGTGATACGTATGAACCATGTAACCGCACACACCCGCCAGGCAGCCGGGCCGGCGCAGACATCCCGGAGACGCCACGCTTTAAAAATCCGCGCCGCCCGCAGAAATATGGGCAGGATCGTTTCTGTCTGTCTCGCAGCCTGCTGTCTTTTTTCTGTCCACCTGCTCTCTTCTGCCGGGTCAGCCGGGCAGCTTTACACCACAGACGGCGTCAATGTGAGAAGCCAGCCTTCTTCAGAATCATCCGTCTACTTTGCCATACCGGCAGGCACGGCAGTCGCCCGGACCGGTCAGAGCGGCAACTGGATTGCCGTCAATGTGGATGGTGTGGATGGTTACATTTACAAAGACTATCTCTCGGAAAACCCGGACGCCGCTTACGAAGCGTCCGCAGATACCGGTGAAACTGCCGATGCAGATCATTCCTTCATCAACAGCACTGAAGTCAATCTCCGGGCAGAGGCCAACAGCCACTGCAGTGTTCTGGCTGTACTGGACGTGAACGAAACTGTCGCTGTGCTGTCCACCGAGGGCAACTGGACCCGAATCCTTCGTCAAAACGGCCAGGAAGGCTATGTATACTCCATCTATCTGGGTGATAATAAACCGGCAGCTGAAGAATCTGAAGAAGCAGACGTACAGATTTCCCGCGAAGATTGTATTGACAAATTCCGCTCTCTGGCCATCTCTTACGCCGAAGGAAGGATTGGGGATACTTACAGCCAGGAACTTCGGGATACTGACGGCTACGCCGACTGTTCCAGTCTGGTCCGCGACTCCTTCTTAAGCGCTTCCGGCATCTTGATCGGCAACACGACCACAGACCAGGCCGACACCATGAGCGGCTACTTCTATGATGTGAACAAGATCACGGATGCCGCTCCCGGCGACCTGCTGTATCACCTCTCCGGCGATCATCATGCGGGCATCTATCTTGGAAGCGGACAGGTTCTTCATGCTTCCCAGAATGCGGGAACAGTGAAAATATCTTCTTACAGCGATGAAAGTTCCTATTGGGAGTACGGCTGCAACGCCGCCGCCTACTGTTTTGACGCGCAGTAAATGTCTGACGCACGATTAATCGACATCCAGTAAATGTCTGGCGTACGATCAGTTGCCGCGCCTTAAAAATCGTTACAGGTTCAGAAACTCGCTGGTCACAAAAAACATCAGCGCCGCCCAGGTGTACACCGGATAATAGACGCCATGCTCGTCTTTGCCATTCACCAGATAGCTCCGGGCTTCCGAAAGACTTACCAGCCGGCAGCCCTTAAACTTCTCGGAGCCCTCCGCTCCGCTCTGGGAAATCTCCGGCATGGTTTCCCGGTTGATGGACAGATACACAAGGGCGTTGGCTTCATCGGTCATCCCCGGGGAGGAGAACACGAAAGGATTGATAATGCTCACTTCGTCGTTGTCCCCCACGGTGATGCCCGTTTCCTCTTTCAGTTCACGGATAGCAGTGTTCTTCACCGCTTCCTCGGTACTTCCCCATGCTTCCGGCTCCACAAGTCCTGCCGGAACACTCAGCAAATACTGTCCCGCCGGATACCGGTATTCCCAGTTCAAAAGAAGCTTCGGCTCCTCTCCTTTTACCCGCAGGACCACCACGCAGCTTACGCCGTCCGGCGGCAGCGTATCATAGGATTCCTTCGGCAGCACCGCCTGCAGATGTTCCTCGTCCCTGCGGCTGGCACAATAATAGTGCGCCCCTTCTTTATACTGCAGATCATACATTTTCATAAACTTTGAATCATATAATTTTTTAATCTGTTCTTTTTTCATAATTCCTCCAAATTCTGCCACTGCATTTTCTGTTTTGTTATGCATTTTTCTGTATGTATCATAACATAAAACGTGAGGAAAAGCACTTTTTATCCCATTGTATTTTTTTACAGAAACGGTATAATCAGGATATTACTTATTTCTGTGCCTCTTTTCAGAATTATCCGGTACAGATGGATTGGAGTACTTCATGCTTACTTACTCATTTAATGATATCGGCACCACGCCTCTTTATGAACATTTATATAAATGTATCAAAAATGACATTGTAAACGGAACGCTTTCCGCAGATACGAAGCTGCCCTCCAAGCGCAGTTTCGCAAAGAATCTGGGCGTCAGTCCCATCACCGTGGAAAACGCCTACGCGCAGCTTCTGTCAGAGGGATACATTTATTCCGTTGCAAAAAAAGGATATTATGTGGCGGATTTTTCGCCGGAATTTACGACCCTCCCGGCTCCTGCCGAAAAACCGGCCGCTCTGCAGGAGACCCGGCCGCAGTATTTTGCGGATTTTTCCAGCAACCAGACCCGGCCGGATCATTTCCCGTTCTCCGTCTGGGCGAAGCTCATGCGGGAGACTCTGCAGGAAAGAAACGCCGAGCTTATGACCAAATCTCCCTGCGGCGGCATCTATGAACTGCGGGAGGCCATCGCCGGACATCTGCGCCAGTTCCGGGATATTCATGTACAGCCGGAGCAGATCTTCATCGGCGCCGGAACCGAGTATCTCTACGGGCTGCTGGTACAGCTGCTGGGCTTTGACAAAGTCTACGCCATCGAAAATCCCGGCTATGAAAAAATCGCTCAGATCTATGACAGCCATCAGGTGGATTACCGTTTCGTGGATATGGACAGCCAGGGTATCCGCATCGACCGGCTGGAGGAAAGCGGCGCCGACGTGGTACACATTTCCCCGTCCCATCATTTTCCCACAGGTATCATCACGCCGGTGAGCCGCCGCTACGAACTGCTGGGCTGGGCAGCCAAATCGGAGTCCCGCTATATCATTGAGGACGATTACGACAGCGAATTCCGCCTGACGGGCCGGCCGATTCCCGCGCTCCAGAGCATCGACATCATGGAAAAGGTCATCTACATCAACACTTTCTCCAAGAGCCTGTCTTCCACCCTGCGTATCAGCTACATGGTGCTGCCGCCATCCCTGGCCGCCCGGTTTATGCAGAGGATGAGCTTTTATTCCTGCACTGTATCCAATTTTGAGCAGTACGCCCTGATGCGCTTTATCCGGGAAGGATATTTTGAAAAGCACATCAACCGCATGCGCAATTCCTATCATAAGAAGCGGGACTACCTTCTGGAAACCATCAAAAAAAGCCCGCTGTCTTCCTACGTTACCATCACGGAGGAAGACGCCGGCCTTCATTTTCTGATGCGGATCGATACGGAAATCCCCGACACGGTGATCATGGAACGGGCCCTTGCCCGCGGACTTCGTCTCACCAGCCTGTCGCAGTATTTCCATCAGCCGCCAGAAGATGTGGAACACATTTTCATTATTAATTATTCTTATCTGGAGACAGAGCATATCCCCGGCGCGGTGGAACTTCTGTACCGCTGTCTGAAGACGGAATAAGCCGCTACTCATGCCTGACAGGCATTGCCCAGGATCTCATTTAATGCGCTGCCGCTGCTGGTATGACAGCGGACGATATCTGCATTGCATTTCTCCGCCTCCGCCACGGCGCAGCGGACCATTTTGTGGGATACGGTATTGGTAAATAAGATCAGCAGATCCGGACTTCCGATCTGGGTGCTCAAATTGCCTCTCATCTGCGTAAATACCTTTGCTTTACAACGATGTGCTTTACAGATTTTTTTGTACTGGGACACCATTCGGTCATGTCCTCCTACGATAACTACACTCATGGATATACCTCCCGTTCTACTTGGTGTATTCAACTGTCACATGGCTGATATCTCAATATTCTTATTCATATTTATAAAAATAGAAAACTTTCTCATTCAAGTGATGATTAGTTATAACTAACTTACATCAAGTATACCTAATAAGGATATCTTCGTCAAGGACTCTGTTGAGAATCTTTATCCATACATGCAGATTGACAATCTTTCCGCGAAGGAGACAAGGCGGATCTTTGACCGGCAGAAACCGCTGCAGCAGAAAAAAACAGGCGAAGAACCGCAATTGTACAGTATCTCCGCCTGTCTTTTTATTTATATTATTTCTGATACTTCGCTTCCTGCTCCCGAATCATGTCATCGTTATCGAAGTAATTAATACGCATGGCCGCCTTGACTTCTTTTAATGTCTCCGCTGCCACGCCCTGCGCCTTAATGCTGCCTTCTCTGAGAATCTCGTAAACGGCAGGAATATTCTTTTCCCACTCTTTTCTTCTCTGTCTGATCGGCTCCAGTTCTGCCTGCAGTACCTTATTTAAGAACTTCTTCACCTTCACGTCGCCGAGGCCGCCTCTGGTGTAGTGGTCTTTTAACTCCTGCAGGTTCGCGTATTCCGGCAGGAATTCATCGAAATGCTCCTGTTTGCTGAACGCATCCAGATAGATGAATACCGGATTACCTTCCACCTGGCCCGGATCTTCGATGCGCAGATGGTTCGGATCGGTGAACATGGACATAACTTTCTTCTTTACTTCCTGCTCGGTATCGGATAAGTAAATGCAGTTGCCCAGAGATTTGCTCATCTTCGCCTTGCCGTCGATACCCGGCAGACGCAGACAGGCTTTGTTATCCGGCAGGAGAATCTTCGGATCTACCAGCGTCTCCCCGTACACGGAGTTAAACTTGTGAACGATCTCCTTGCACTGCTCCAGCATCGGCATCTGGTCTTCGCCCACCGGCACGGTGGTCGCCTTAAATGCAGTGATGTCCGCCGCCTGGCTGATCGGATAGGTAAAGAATCCCACCGGGATGCTTGCTTCAAAGTTACGCATCTTGATCTCGGACTTCACCGTCGGATTACGCTGCAGTCTGGACACGGTGACCAGATTGGAATAGTAAAAAGTCAGTTCGGTAAGTTCCGGCACCATAGACTGGATAAAAAGCGTGGACTTGTCCGGGTCCAGTCCGCAGGATAAGTAGTCGAGAGCCACTTCCATGATATTCTGGCGCACCTTCTCCGGGTGATCCGCATTATCGGTAAGCGCCTGCGCGTCAGCAATCATAATGAAAATCTTGTCGTATTCTCCGGATTCCTGCAGCTCCACTCTCCGTCTCAGAGAACCCACGTAATGGCCCACATGGAGTCTTCCTGTCGGCCGGTCTCCTGTTAAAATAATCTTTTCCATTGTATTGAAACATCCTTTTCTGTAAATTTTCTCTTGTCCTATTGTAGTATACTCTGGTGGGAGTGTCAAAACAATTTTTCCTCCCCCTTTTGATTTGACTTTGTCATAGCAAAATGGTACAGTAGGCTCAGAACAAATACATAAAGGATGTGAATTATGAGTAAAAGAATGAAAAACTGTATGCTCCTGATTGCTTTCGGCGTGGCTCTTTACGCCTGCCTCAATAATTTCGGGAGCGTCATTCGCTTCTTTCAGGATATCGGAGGGCTGCTTCTGCCTATCATCGGCGGTATGATCGTCGCTTTCGTGCTGAACGTACCGGTAAAAGGATTTGAAACCCTCTACAGCCGGCTTTTCCGCAAAATCAACTTTCAGCCGAAAAACGGGCCTCTGGTCATGCTCAGTCTCCTGTCCACTCTGGCCTGCATCGTACTCATCGTGATCCTTGTTTCCACCATGGTTGTTCCACAGCTCATTTCTTCTGTGCGCAGTGTATACCTGACCATCCAGACGAGGAGTCCTCAGTGGATCGCTTTTTTATCGGAATACGGTTTCGACACCACGTGGATCACGAAGCAGCTGTCTTCGCTGAGTTTAAGCCAGATTGACGTTGAGCACATCGTACAGAACGTTTTGACCGGCGCCGGCAACTTTTTAAGCTCTGCTCTGGGTATCGCCACCTCTACTATCAGCATTATTGTCAACTGCTTCTTTTCCCTGGTCATCGCTCTTTATATCTTGCTGAGCAAAAAGACGCTGGGACGGCAGTGCAAAAAACTTCTGTACGTGCATGTACGCAAGCCTATTGCCGACTGCATTTATCATGTAGCCACCCTGATCAGCAAAACCTACTCCAAGTTTTTGTCAGGACAGTGCATCGAAGCAATTATCCTGGGCGTGCTGATATTTATATCTTTCACGATTTTCAGGATTCCTTACGCAGTACTCATCGCCGTGCTGACCGGAGTACTTTCGTTCATTCCTTATATCGGCGCATTTTTTGCCTGCTTCATCGGCGCGGTCCTGGTACTGATGGTCAATCCGCTGCAGGCACTCCTGAGCATCATCGTCTATCAGGTGGTGCAGTTTATTGAGAACCAGTTCATTTACCCGCATGTGGTGGGCGGTTCCGTGGGACTTGCTCCGCTGTGGACTCTGGTTGCCGTACTGATCGGCGGCAATCTCTTCGGCATCCTGGGAATGATCTTCTTCATTCCTCTTGTGGCGGTTCTCTATCAGCTTGTGAAAGAATACACCAACAAAAAACAGGCAATGCAGCAGGCCGCCGCTGCGGCAGCTGCGAACGCGGCACAAAAAGCAAAAGCGGATGCAGAAACCAAATAAAGTCAAATCGACACAAAAAAACGCCGTGCATGGTTTATTTCCATGCATGGCATTTTTTTATGTGCCGCCGTATCCACAGCTTTTATTCGATTCCCACCACTTCGTAGCCGGCGTCTTCCACTGCCTTTTTCAGCACTTCTTTGTCCATATCTGCCGGTGCATCCACAGAAGCGCTCTTTGCTTCCAGGTTCACCTCTGCCTTTACGCCGTCGATGGCGTTTAACGCCTTCTCAACTGCTGCTTTACAGTGTCCGCATGCCATTCCTTCGATTTTCATTGTCAACATTGTGTTATCCTCCTTATGATTTTTATTAGATGCACTCTGATTTTCCTGCGTCAGGGTGTCGTCTTTTTGATGATTATTATCTGCCGGGCGAGTGTCTTGCGACCGGTCGCTGTCCGCTCCCGGCTGACCGCCCTCTCTCACTGTTATCTCCGCTTCCGGGAGAACCGTCACATCCTGCGCGGTCTCTGCTGCGGCGGACGCCCTGAATCTGCGGAGCCGCAGGGCGTTGGTCACTACAAATACGCTGCTTAAGCTCATGGCCGCCGCTCCGATCATCGGGTTCAGCTTCAAACCGAAAGCCGTGTAGAACACGCCGGCTGCCACCGGGATGCCCAGGGTGTTATAGAAAAACGCCCAGAACAGGTTCTGTTTAATATTGCGGATGACCGCTTTACTGAGCCGGATGGCCGTCACCACATCAAGCAGATCGTTCTTCATGAGCACCACGTCTGCACTCTCGATGGCCACGTCGGTTCCTGCCCCGATGGCAAGACCCACATCCGCCCGCGCGAGAGCCGGTGCGTCGTTGATACCGTCGCCGATCATGGCAACCGTCTTTCCCTCCTGCTGGAGAGCGGCGATCTCTCTTTCTTTATCCTGAGGCAGAACCTCCGCGATCACCTTGTCGATATCCAGCTGCCGGCGAATGGCCTCGGCAGTTCTCCGGTTATCTCCGGTGAGCATGACGACCTCAATGCCCATGGCTTTTAATTCTTTTACCGCCGCATGGCTGGTCGGCTTCACCACGTCAGCCACGGAGATAATGCCAAGAATCTCCTTCTCTCCGGCAAAAAGCATCGGCGTCTTACCCTCATCCGCCAGCTTGTCGAGACGCTGCTCATAATATCCGAGAGGAATCTGTTTTTCCTCCATGAGCCGCTGATTACCGGCGTAATACATGCGCCCGTCAATGCGGCCTTCCACACCTTTGCCAGGTATGGAACGGAAATCCCCCACCTTCGCCGGCTGCGCCTGCTGTTTTCCGGTAAACTCCATGATGGCCTCCGCCAGCGGATGCTCGCTTTTTGCCTCAAGTCCTGCCGCCACGGCCAGAAACGCATCAAGAGCCATGTTGGTCTCCACGTTCGTCACCACCGGCTTGCCCTGGGTGATGGTGCCGGTCTTATCCATGACCACACACTGAATATTGTGGGCGGTCTCCAGCGCCTCGCCGGACTTTAACAGAATACCGTTTTCCGCGCCTTTTCCGGTTCCCACCATGATCGCCACCGGCGTCGCCAGTCCCAGCGCACACGGACAGGAAATCACCAGCACGCTGATGGCGCAGGACAGCGCAAATTCAAATGTCGCTCCGGAGAGCATCCATGCCGCCGCCGTTATGATGGCAATGGCGATGACCGCCGGCACAAAAATACCGGAAATCTTATCGGCAATCTTCGCAATCGGCGCCTTACTGGAGCTGGCTTCCTCCACCAGCCGGATAATCTGAGAAAATGTCGTATCCTCACCCACTCTGGTCGCCTTAAACCGGATAAATCCGGTTTTATTCATGGTGGCAGCGATGACCGTATCATTCACCTGCTTGTGCACCGGAATACTTTCTCCGGTGATGGCCGCCTCATCAACACTGGTACTTCCCTCAATGATGAATCCGTCCACCGGGATGCTTGCGCCCGGGCGCACCGCCAGGATGTCGCCGGTACGCACTTCCTCCACCGGGACCTCCACCTCTTTTCCGTCTCTCTCCACAAAGGCGGTCTTCGGCGCCAGATCCATCAGCTTGGTGATGGCCTCGCTGGTCTTTCCCTTGGAGCGGGTCTCCAGATATTTGCCCACGGTAATGAGGGCAAGAATCATGGCCGCCGATTCAAAATACAGATCATGATAATACCGATGTACCAGCTCCATATCGCCCTGTCCCAGTCCGTAGCTCATCCGGTAAATGGCAAAGATACCGTATATGAGCGATGCAGAGGAACCGATGGCGATCAGGCTGTCCATGTTCGGCGCCAGATGAAACAGTGTCTGAAATCCTTTGATAAAATACTTCCGGTTCACAAAAATCACCGGAATACACAGCAGGAACTGCGTAAACGCAAAGCTCACGCTGTTTTCCACACCAGATAAAAAATATGGCAGCGGCAGGCCGACCATATGTCCCATAGATACATACATGAGCGGAATCAGGAAACCAAAAGACACCCACAGCCGGAACTTCATCTCTTTTAACTGTTCCTCCACAATACTTCCGGAACTTCCCGCTGCCCGGGATGCTCCCTCAGAGGCCGCTGCCCCTGCCGTCCCCGATGCATTTCCTGCCCCGCGGGCTTCCTTCAGGGAAGCGCCATACCCGGCCTTCACCACCGCGTCTATAATCTGCTTCTCAGAAAGAACCGCCTCATCGTACTCCACCTGCATGCTGTTGGTCAGAAGGTTCACGGTCACCTTGTCGGCCCCGTCAAGCTTCGCCACACATTTCTCTACCCGCGCGGAGCACGCCGAGCAGGTCATTCCCGTGACATTAAAATTCTCCTTCAAATCTATCACCTCTATTTCAAAATCCGTCCCAGCATGGAAACAAGCTCGTCAATCTTCTCTTCCTTCTCCTCCTGGGTCTCAGCGTTGGCTACACAATTCTTAAGATGCGCCGTCAGGATCTCTTTATTCACCTTGTTGAGAATCGCCTCCGTCGCCATGAGCTGATGGGAAATGTCAATACAGTACCGGTCCTCCTCCATCATCTTCAGGATACCGTCCATCTGTCCCCTGGCCGTCTTTAAAAGACGCATCATCTTCTTTTTATCTGCCTGCACCAAAGTCCCTCCTTTTGTGGTTATATGACTTCTTCCGCGCATAACGTAAATCCGCCGGGAAGAACTGTCGTTATAAACGCATTCCATACACCCCACGGGGGTGTGGTTATTACAGTTAGCATTATAGAACGTTTGACGGTGGTTGTCAACTGGTGAAAAAAATTAATTTTTTTGTCACAAACACCCTTCCTCGATCGTTTATATTATAAAGGGGTATTTATTCGAATTTATGCCCAATCATCCCGAGGAAGTGATCATTGATTACATTAACTTTTCCGGCGTGCTGGAATACGGCAATTAGAGTACTATGTTTATGTAGACATCAGCATCAATGCATTGTATAATACCCATAAGAAGCATCTCACGAACAAAATATTTATTACACATTTTACACAATTAAAGGAGTTATTACTATGAAAAAACATCTGAAAACTTTTATTTTCACAGCACTGGCCTGCACTCTTCTGCTGGGCGCAGGCATTTCCGCAGAGGCGGCGGAAAAAGCATCAAAGGTCGCCATCAACGATGAAAATTTTGCATGGGCAGTAAAGGAGTATGCAGATCAAGCGGACACCAACAAAGACGGATTTCTGTCCAAAAAAGAAGCATCTAAAATAACATCTGTAGAGTTCAACTCGCCTTATAACATTGATTCCCTGAAAGGAATTGAATATTTCACAGAAATTAAAGATTTCACTTACCAGGCGTATGATGCTTCCGGCGATTATGGAAGACACAAAATATATGAAAATTCTACTGTAGAGGAAATAGATCTCAGCGGTTTCAAAAAGCTGAACACAGTATATATCCAAAGCAGTACCCCTTATTTGCAGACAGTAAACCTGAAAAACTGTACGAATTTGAAAGAACTGGATATCACAGGGCAAGTAGAGGACGGAAATGTGGACAAATTGAACATCAAAGGCTGTTCAAATTTGCAGAAGTTGACCCTTTCTTATATCAACATAAAGACATTGAAACTAACTGACATGAACAAACTGACGGATGTCTATATTCTTGCTAAGCATATGGAAACCTTGAACATAAAAAGATGTCCCGCCATCCGTTCACTTTGTGTGGACAGTGACAGATTAATATCTTTTAAGCAAAAAAATACTGATAAACTGGAAGATTTGTCCATACTCAGTAAATCACTGAAGACAGTCAATCTTAGGAAAAACCACTCTCTGAAAAAACTGTATCTTTATATGCCGGAACTTACTTCTTTAAATGTAAAGAACAACAAACGTCTGGAAAAATTAACCTTATTTAATACAAATGTTTCTTCTCTGGATTTAAGAAATAACAAAAATCTCATAAAGGTTCATTGCCGCCAGACTCCTGCGCTTAAAGAACTGAGATTGGAAAAATGTACAAAATTAAAGAATCTTCGCATTGAAGATACCGGATTAACTCGGCTCAATGTAAAGAAAAACAGAAATTTACTGCGTCTTCGTTGCGAAAACACTCCAATATCCAAATTAAACCTTAAAAACAATACAAAGCTGCGATCTCTAAGATGTAAAGGAACCAAAATCAGTAAATTGGATCTTTCCAATACTTCTATTATAAATGTTTCACATGATGACGGCGTCTCCGTCATCTACCCGGAATAAAGTTCCGGCAGCAAAACACCGCGTCCCGTTTTCTAAATTCGGGGAACACGACATAAACCGATAATCTTTCAGGAAGACCGGCACGCCAGGGCATCACCTGTCCGGCGTGCCGGAGTTTTCCCGCCTCACCGGCATCCCATCTTTCATTTCCTGCTTTTTCTTTAAGAATTATATGTTCTTTATTTCTTCACTTTCCTGTATATTTCCGGATACAGGAGTAATTTTTTGAATTATTTTATATTCAGCGCTTCATTTTTATCTTGTTCGCCGATTTTTAGTTTCATTTCATACAATTTTATATTTCGAATGATATTCTTTTAGGATAATACTGCATATTTTTGTTTTACACTTGCTTTTTCTCTCTTCTCCATATATACTGGTCACAACGCCGCACCTGTGGTCTGTGATTTGATTTTATCAGGTCTTCGGCGGATTTTGCTTAACAATATGAATTATTTCAAGATTATTCCTGCATTTATTTAGAAAAGGAGAAAAATATGGCGCAGTATTCAATACGCAAGTTTAAAAAAGTCATGGTTGCCAACCGCGGCGAGATTGCCATCCGCATTTTCCGTGCACTGAACGAGCTGGGTATCACCACGGTTGCCATCTTTTCCAAGGAAGATAAATACGCTCTCTTCCGCACCAAGGCCGACGAGTCCTATGAGCTGGACCCGGAGAAGGGGCCTATCGACGCTTACCTTGATATTAAGCAGATCATTAAGATCGCCAAGGCAAAAAATGTAGATGCTATCCATCCGGGTTACGGCTTCCTGTCGGAGAATCCGCGGTTTGTGGAAGCCTGCGAGGAGAACGGCATTACATTTATCGGCCCATCCAAAGAGCTGATGGAGCGTATGGGCGATAAGATTTCATCCAAGCAGATGGCCATCGACTGCGATGTTCCGATCATCCCGGGCGTGGACTATGCTTTAAAGAGTGAGAAAGCGGTTCTTGACGCCGCTCACAAGATCGGCTACCCGGTGATGTTAAAGGCTTCCAACGGAGGCGGCGGCCGCGGCATGCGTATCGTCCGTTCCGAGGAGGAGCTCATCAAAGAGTACCGGGAAGCCAGAGAGGAATCCAAGAAGGCCTTCGGCGACGACAAGATCTTCCTGGAGAAATATCTGGAAAAGCCGAAGCATATCGAGGTACAGATTCTTGCCGATAATTATGGAAATGTAGTGCATCTTTTCGACCGTGACTGTTCCGTGCAGCGCCGTCACCAGAAGGTGGTGGAATACGCGCCGGCTTTCACCATTCCGGAAAGCACAAGACAGATTATCTTTGACAGCGCCGTGCGCCTTGCCAGCAAGGTAGGATACCGCAACGCCGGCACGCTGGAGTTCCTGGTAGACAAGGACAATCATCCGTATTTCATCGAGATGAACCCGCGTATCCAGGTGGAGCATACCGTAACGGAGATGGTGACCGGTATCGATATCGTACAGGCGCAGATCATGATCGCGGAAGGTTTTCCGCTGAGTTCACCGGATATCGGCATCGCATCACAGGAATCTGTGACATGCAGCGGTTATTCCATCCAGACCCGGGTGACCACCGAAGACCCTGCCAACAATTTCCTTCCGGACACCGGAAAAATCACCGTGTACCGTTCCGGTTCCGGCTACGGCGTACGTCTGGACGGCGGCACCTCCTACACAGGAGCATCCGTGCTTCCGTACTATGACAGTCTTCTGGTAAAGGTCATCTCACACGACCGGACATTTAAGGGAGCCATCCGCAAGTCCATCCGGGCGCTGAAGGAGATCCGTATCCGCGGCGTGAAGACCAATATTCCGTTCCTCATCAACGTGCTGAACCACGAGACTTTCCATGACGGAGCCTGCTACACGAACTTCATCGAGGATACTCCGGAGCTGTTTGACCTGCGGGTGAGCCAGGACAGAGCCACAAAGATTCTCGAGTTCCTGGGCAACAAGATGGTCAACGTCTCCCGTCAGGAAAAGCCGTTCTTTGAGAACCGGGTTCTTCCAAAATACGACGCGTCGAAACCGGTTTACGGCGCCAGAGATGAGTTTCTGAAACTGGGTGCCAGAGATTTCACCCAGAAGATTTTACAGGAGAAAAAATTATATATTACCGATACAACCATGCGTGACGCACAACAGTCGCTGATGGCGACCCGTATGCGTACCAAGGATCTGGCGGGCGCAGCCAGAGCTGCCAACGCATTTTTAGCCAATGCATTTTCTGTGGAGGCGTGGGGCGGCGCAACCTATGATACCGCCTACCGTTTCTTAAAAGAGTCTCCGTGGCGGAGACTGGAGCTTCTGCGCGAGCGGATGCCGAACACATTGATCCAGATGCTGCTTCGTGCTTCCAACGCGGTGGGCTACAGCAACTATCCGGACAATGTGGTAAAGGAATTTATCCGCATTTCCGCAGAGAAAGGTATCGACGTTTTCCGTATCTTCGACAGCTTAAACTGGGTGGAAAACATGAAGATGCCGATCGAGGAGGCGTTAAAGACGGGCCAGATCGTCGAGGGCGCCATCTGTTACACCGGAGATATGTCCAGTCCTTCCGAGACGAAATACACCCTTGATTACTATGTGAACAAGGCAAAAGAACTGGAAGCCCTGGGCTGTCATATCTTTACGATCAAGGACATGGCCGGACTTTTGAAACCGTATGCGGCGAAGGAACTCTTCTCCACATTGAAATCCGAACTGCACATTCCGGTCAACATCCACACCCATGATTCCACCGGAAACGGCGTCAGCACCGTGCTGATGGCTGCAGAGGCGGGCGTGGACATTGCTGACCTTGCCATTGAAGCCATGAGTTCCTTAACCAGCCAGCCTTCCATGAACGCTGTGGTGGAAGCCCTGCGGGGAAGAGAAAGGGATACCGGCCTTGACTTTGATGAATTAAATGAACTGAGCCGTTATTACGGACGCATCCGCAAGCTCTACAAGACATTTGAGAGCGAGATGGACGCTCCGAACACCGAAATCTACAAGTACGAGATTCCAGGCGGTCAGTACTCCAATCTGCTGGCGCAGGTTACGGAGATGGGCTCCGCCGACAGCTTCGAAGAGATCAAGCAGCTTTATAAAGAGGCCAACGACCTTCTCGGAAACATCGTAAAGGTAACGCCGTCTTCCAAGGCGGTGGGCGACTTCGCCATCTTCATGCTGAAAAACGGCCTGAACAAAGACAACATCCTTGAAAAAGGAAGAACTCTCTCCTATCCGGATTCTGTGGTGGATTACTTCCGGGGCATGATGGGACAGCCGGACGGCGGCTTCCCGAAAGAGCTTCAGTCCATCGTGCTGAAAGGACAGGAGCCGATCACTGTCCGCCCTGGCGCTCTGCTTCCTCCGGTTGACTTCGAGGAGATCAAAGCCATGCTCAGAGAGAAATTCGACATGTCTGCCTTCACCGACTACGAGATGGAGCAGAAAGCCATCAGCTACGCTCTCTATCCGAAGGTGTACGAAGATTACTGCGAACACTTTGAGGCGTACAACGACGTTTCCCGCCTGGAAAGCCACGTATATTTCTACGGTCTTGCCAAAGGCGAAGAAACCACTCTGAAAATCGGCGAAGGAAAAGAGCTTCTGCTCAAGTTCGTTGATATGTCCGAGCCGGACGAGCAGGGCGTGCGTACTCTTACTTTCGAAGTAAACGGTTCCATGCGTGAAGTTAAGATCGTGGACCACAACGAGGAAGTAAAGGCCGACCGCAAGCTGAAAGCCGACAAGAACAACCCGCTGCACCTGGGCTCTTCCATCCCGGGCACCGTGGACAAGATTCTTGTGAAAGAAGGAGACCGCGTCTCCGAGAACACTCCTCTCATGACCGTCGAGGCCATGAAGATGGAGACCACCGTGGTGGCGACCATGGACGCCATCGTAGACAAAATCTACGTATCTTCCGGCGAACAGGTGAACTCCGAAGATCTGCTCATCAGCTTCCTTCCGCTGGACGCAGGCGAAGAGCGGGAATAATCTTCCCGCCGCCGCTGCCGGATAGATCCGGGACTCGCACTCTGAATAAAAAGTTCTATCTGGCAGGACTCCTGCCAGGCAGAACTCTCGCGCCTAGCGCAGGCGCACATGACAAATGCCCCGGCCAGACCAATATAATTCAAGTGCGCCACCGGCGTACTTGCCGCGAGGCGTGCGCTCCGAAGGAGCTTTCCTCTGCGCGCCTCTGCAATCCGCCGGAGGCTCAACTTTCAGCAGGGGATTATCACCCGCTGCTGAAAGTTGTTGGTCTGGCCGGGGCAAAATATTTTTTATTTCTTTTATCTGAGCATCTGCCAACACTTTTGCTGACCTGATACACCGCTTTGCCTGTTCCATCCGATACCACGACAACGCTCTCAATGTATCATTCATAAAGTGCAACCCCCTCCTTTTTTACATTTTTATAAAACGGAAGTGTATCCCCTTGTTTCTCGAAAGTCTCTCTGTCTCTGAGCAGCAGAGACACCTCTACATCATTTTTCAGCCCTATTCTGCTTGACAGCCGACTGATTTGTTTTCGGTACTTCATAACCTGTTCCTTATCGCAATTTAACAGAATTAAAACATCGATATCTGATTCCTTCGTAAAATCTCCCCTTGCATAGGAACCATAAAGAACAATTTTATATACATTTTCCTGTAGAAGCTGAATAACCTCATCCACAATTTCTTTTGTGATGGTTTGAATCTGTTCCTGACTATGCATTTTCATCGTCTCACCTTCTTACACCCATTATTTATTTTCAGTATACCAAAAAAAATACTTTCTGAACACACTTTCCCCTCGTTTTTATAAGGCATTGCAGGATTTTTATAAAGCTACGCTATTTTTACTAATCCACCCTCTTCTCCCGCAGATTCCCCTCATATTTTCCATCCACACAGGTTCCGGCGTAGTCGTACCGCAGCTTGTCATAGTAGGCGTTGATCTTCGGATTATCGACGGCGCAGTCCAGCCGGAGGTATTCCTTCCGGTCGGCGACCGCCTGCTTTTCACAGAAGGAAAGCATCGCCTTCCCGGCGCCTTTTTCTCCGATTCTTGTCGCCAGATGATGGACATAGTAGGCGGCTGGCCCCTGCTGCTCCGCCCAACGTTCATCGCTCTCGTAGAGCACCGCCACGCCGGTCACACGGTCGCCGCCTGCCTCTTTTAGCACGTACAGATTGCCGCCATGAACCGCCTTCTTATAATAGCTCTCCGGATAACATTCCCAGTAGTCCGTCACATTCCATTGCTCGATGCCCACCTCGTCCATCCAGTGGATACGTTCGTCGATGATAGCATAGACCTGCGGGAGGTCGGCCAGCGTGCCGCGGGCAAAAGTATATTTCTGTTTTTTCGGCACAAAGAAATGTTCCATCGGTACATTTTCCAGGGACAACAGCTTTTGCTTCTTCTCTATTCCTCCGGCATAGCCGGTGAGACTTCCATTGGTTCCCACCACGCGGTGACATGGTACGAGGATCGAGATGGGATTGTGCCCCACCGCACTGCCCACCGCCTGGGCGGACATGTGAGCCACGCCTTTTTTCTCCGCGATTTTCCGTGCGATCTCTCCGTAGGTCATGGTCTGACCATAGGGAATCTGTCTCAGAATCTCCCACACATTTTTCTGAAACTCTGTGCCGATCAGATTAAGCGGCGGCATGAAATCGGGCTCTCTCCCCGAAAAATAAACCGAAAGCCATCTTTTTGTCTCCTCGAAAACCGGAATCTCCCGTTCTTCGTGGTCTTCGTCCAGTTTATATGCATAGTATTTCTGATTCTCGAACCACAGGCCCGTGATTCCTTCTTTATCTGCTGCCAGAAGTATTCTGCCCAGCGGGGAAGAATAATGGCTGATGTACTGCATTTGTTTTGCCTCCTTGCCTGAATGATAAATTCGCTGCTGTCATTTTATCATTTTTCGTGGAAAAATAATACGCCAATTAGTCACAAAACATCTGACCGTTTTTTCAGCCGTTGCAAAAACTTCTATCTGCAATTCTTTTCCCCCAAACGAAACGTGTGACGCTTTTCTCCAAGATAGATCACCGTTCCATCTTCCAGACAGGCTTCTTCGCCCTTTTGTAAATGTATATCGGAATTAAGCCTGATCTCTGTTTCCGATACATTTTTTACGAAATATTTTTCTCTGCTTTTATCATAAATGATCACACAGTGCTTCTCACCGATATCGCCGCCGTAAGAACCAACACAATCAGAAATCCCACCAACAAATATTTTTCTGTCATGACCGTCAAATATCCTTTCAAGTCTCACAATTTTAAAAGAAAATTCTACTTATATCTTAGAGTTTATAACTCTATTTGTCAATTCTGTTCTCTTTTCTATTTATACTGTTTTATGGAATTATTTTTCTGGTCATCATAAAAAAGAAAGATTTATCTGCAACAATAAGAGATAGGCAGGAGGTATTTATTATCAAATATAACGAACGTATCCGGGAAATCCGGGAAGATCATTTTCTGACACAGCAGAAAATCGCAGACCTGCTCCACATCGGCCAGCGCACCTATTCCGATTACGAGAGCGGCAAGACGAGGATACCCGTGGACAGCCTCATCATTCTGGCTGAATTCTACAATGTTTCCATGGACTATATTACAGGCGTCAGCAGTCTGAAAAAAGAATTTCCCAAAAAATAAGCAGTATTTTTCAATCGATATGAAAGATACTGCTTATTTTTATCCCTTTTTCCGCTCCGCCAGAAACTGATCCAGAATATGTATGCTGTTTCTCATATGCTCCGCCACACAGGACAGATAGATTTCAAATACGCACAAAACGTCTTCCATTTCCTGGCTCTCCCTGGCCCGGCATCCCTCCCGCATGACCGACATCACCGCTTTTAACGCATTTAATTCTGATTCCGTCTGCAACAGCTCATCCATAGCCGCATATAATTGTTCCATACATCCTTTCCCCTCTCTTTGGTACAGTACGTTTTAAAGTAGATTTACATATATTGCAAATCATCATTTCATGTTTTTTATACATAATAATAAAATACCACATTTAAGAATATCCGCGGATGTAAGATATGTCTCATTTCTTGTTATCACAGCATTTCATCCTTTGATTTCCGGTTTCCTTGTCATATTTCCGTAAGTTTTCTTCAGATAATCGTTATTCTTCGCTCACATGCTGTTCACAAACCTGCTGTAGAATAAAACCATCAAATAACACAGAAGCTATTATTTGATAGATTTTTTTCATACTTTTCTCTCTTTTTATAAAAGCCGGTCCGAGGGGCCGGTTTTTTTGCGGTATACTTGGAAATGGATGAAAAAATTCTTTTTAAAGTAAAGCAGGACAAAAGAAAATGCAGCAAAAGACTTTTTATCTTCCACTGCATTTTATGTAGATATATGTTTTTCTGTTATCATTTTTCTGACTGTATTCCATAAAATCCTTCTGTGCTGTATTCTGACCATTTCAGGTACATAATCATATCCGCTTTCTCCGCCACAAGTTTTACATTAGTCATAACCCAGTCTCACTTCCTCAATCGGCGCTAAAAATTCATCAACATCAAAATACAAATTTTCAAGGATAGGAATCAAATCGATATATTCTTCTTCCTCTTTATCTTCATGGGTATATTTTGCCATTACAACGAGATATCCATGATCCCATTCTTTCACTTTTGTATACTTCTCTAATGAATATGGTGCTTTGAAACGGATAACATGATTATCATATTCAAAAACTGTATAACCTTTCTTATTATTCAAATATGCGGTTTTGTTCTTCATCTTTCCATTTATTTTATCTTTTTTATTCTTTATTTTTTTATATCAGAAACCGCATTGGCCACCGGGACCAATGCGGTTATCCTTCGTACTAAATATTTATCTGCCATCTCAGCTGACAGTTTGTCTGACTTATGCGGTTTCTTAGAACTTTCCAGCCTTTGCTGCTTCCTCTACGGAAACGGCAACTGCAACTGTAGCACCAACCATAGGGTTGTTACCCATTCCGATTAAGCCCATCATCTCAACGTGAGCCGGTACGGAAGAGGATCCTGCGAACTGTGCGTCGGAGTGCATACGTCCCATAGTATCTGTCATACCGTAGGAAGCAGGGCCTGCTGCCATGTTGTCCGGATGAAGGGTACGTCCTGTACCGCCGCCGGATGCAACGGAGAAGTATTTCTTGCCGGCTTCCAGTCTTTCTTTCTTGTATGTACCTGCTACCGGATGCTGGAAACGTGTAGGGTTAGTGGAGTTACCTGTGATGGAAACGTCAACGTTCTCTTTCCACATGATAGCAACACCTTCGCATACGTCGTTAGCGCCGTAGCAGTTAACTTTTGCACGTAAACCTTCGGAGTAAGATTTGCGGAATACTTCTTTTACAGTGTTTGTGTATGGATCGTACTCTGTCTCAACAAATGTGAAACCGTTGATACGGGAGATGATCTGAGCAGCGTCTTTTCCGAGACCGTTTAAGATAACACGGAGCGGTTTCTGACGTACTTTGTTGGCTTTCTCAGCGATACCGATAGCGCCCTCTGCAGCTGCGAAGGACTCGTGACCAGCCAGGAATGCGAAACACTCGGTGTCTTCTTCCAGAAGCATCTTGCCCAGGTTACCATGTCCAAGACCAACTTTTCTGTTCTCTGCAACAGAGCCAGGGATACAGAAAGCCTGAAGGCCTTCGCCGATGGCTGCTGCTGCTTCAGAAGCCTTTCTTGCACCTTTTTTGATTGCGATGGCAGCGCCTACTGTGTAAGCCCAGCATGCGTTTTCAAAACAGATTGGCTGAATGCCTTTTACCATGCCGTACACGTCAAGACCTGCATCTTTTGTAATCTTCTCTGCTTCTTCCAGGGAAGCAATGCCGTAGCTGTTTAATACAGAATTAATTTTATCAATTCTTCTCTCATATGATTCAAATAATGCCATTATTCCTTACCTCCTGCTTAACCAATTACTTCGTCTGTTCTAGGGTCAATAATCTTGGCAGCATCGGCAACACGGCCATACTGTCCGGAAGCCTTCTCCCATGCTGTGTTAGGGTCGTCCCCTTTCTTGATGAAGTCAGTCATCTTTCCAAGGCTTACGAACTTGTAACCGATAATCAGATCGTCTTCGTCTAATGCGATTCCTGTTACATAACCTTCTGCCATCTCAAGGTAACGAGGTCCTTTCTGAAGGGTTCCGTACATAGTACCAACCTGGGAACGAAGGCCTTTTCCAAGGTCCTCAAGACCAGCGCCAACCTGAAGTCCGTCTTCGGAGAATGCAGACTGAGAACGGCCGTAAACAATCTGTAAGAATAATTCACGCATCGCTGTGTTAATTGCATCACAAACCAGGTCTGTGTTCAGAGCTTCCATAACGGTAAGACCCGGCAGAATCTCAGAAGCCATAGCTGCGGAATGAGTCATACCGGAGCAGCCGATAGTCTCAACCAGAGCTTCCTGGATGATACCTTCTTTGACATTCAGAGTTAATTTGCAGGCACCCTGCTGAGGAGCACACCAGCCAATACCGTGCGTAAAACCGGAAATGTCTTTAACTTCTTTGGCTTTCACCCATTTTGCTTCTTCTGGAATAGGAGCAGCTCCGTGATGTACGCCCTGAGCTACTGGACACATATTTTCGACTTCTTGTGAAATAATCATGTTATTACTCCTTTCGGTTTAAATTGATTTGTTTTTGTGATCGACTTACGTATGTAATCCCTAAGTCAAGACAAACGTCCTCACATGTAGTTTATTTTCTCATAAATTATTCAATTCGTCCATACTTTTTTTTAATTTGGATGAGATTTTTGACTGACAGGCATATGGCGTTCTGCCACAATCGGGGAAACAGGCGCGCAGCACCGGATAAGCTGCTCTTGCAGCGAGTTTCCGGGATGTCATGGCTGAACTGTATATCATTCTGTCAAAAAAACCGGCTGCAGGACTTTGCCCCGCGCCGGTTCTCTCATTTCTTTATTATTCTTCTTCATCCAGGCTGCTTACATCGCTTTCTTCTTCGATCTCGCTGGAATGGGACGGTTCTTCCTCCGTCTCCTCTTCCTGGCTGTTCTGACTGCCTTCATTGATCTCTTCCTGCATCTGTGCGGACGCCTGGGTAAAGATATCCTTGAGCTGATTTACGTCTTCCTCGGCCGCCCGGTACCAGGTTCTTTTTCCGTCCATATTCTCAATGTAATAAAAACTGTCAAACATGGTCAGCACCATGGTATTGCCATGATGATAGAAGGTATAGGTCACAGGCTTCGGCCGTCCTGTACCTGATTCTTCCCGCTCCTCCTGCCGCCAGGTTCTCTTTGCCTCCCTGCGGCTGGAGCGTTCTTTCTCCATCTGGTCGATGCTGTTGGCCGCCGCAAAGGCTGTTTCGTTCTCGTAGAACATCCCCGCCTCGTCGATGATGAGGGCGGAGTCCGCCAGGCGGTGAAGCAGGCTGGAGTTCGGATAGCCGTTCCGGTAATGAAGAAATGCGTCGCCAAGGGCGGAAGCATTGTATACATAATATACATTGTTAGGTAAATCCGTGAAAACAACGTAATTGCCGCCGTACACATACACTTCGTAGACCGCGTTATCTTCGTCATATAAAATGTACTCATACCCCGGACCGTACATTTCTTCCACCTCTTCCGGGGTGTACTTCTGCGTCAGATCCGCCCGCTTTGCAAGTAAAGTCGCAAAGGTAAAAGCCGCCTCATTGTCCACAAACTCGCTGCCATCCATGTTGTCGGCGTAGCCGACTTCCAGACGCACAAGATTATCTCTCGCAATCTTGTCAAGGTAATCCACTGCGCGCTCTTCATCCACAGTAGGGCTGTTATCGGCAGCCTCCTCCTGTAATTTCTCCACCTGTTTTTCCAGCTTCTGATTCTCCTGCTGCAGCTCCTTATAATAAGAAGAGGAGAGCACTTTCCGCTCCGACGGCTCGCAGCCGGTGAGCAGGCAGAGAGATGAGACACAGAAAACTGCCAACAGTACTGTTTTTCTGAAAGAAATTCTCATGTCTGTCTCCTGTTATGTCTTATTTACCGACAAATCGATTTATAATGCAAATGTATCAAAATATATAATCAATCTGCATATTAATATTCATCTTTCGGCACAATCTCGTTACGTTTCTTATAAATAGAATGGGCGTCCACATAGCCCCGCACGCTGGAGAGCGGATAAATGTTCGTATGCCGTCCGACGATGGAACCAGGGTTCAGAATGGAACCGCAGCCCACCTCCACATAATCACCGAGCATAGCTCCTACTTTTTTCATGCGGGTTTCGATTTTATAATCGCCGATACGGATCTCCACCAGCTTTTTGTCTGACTTCACATTGGAAGTGATGGAGCCGGCTCCCATGTGGGACTTGTAACCAAGAATGGAATCTCCCACATAATTATAGTGAGGTACCTGCACCCGGTCAAAGAGGATTACATTTTTTAACTCTGTGGAGTTCCCCACCACAGCCTTCTCACCGACAATGGCATTGCCCCGGATGAAAGCACAATGACGAATCTCCGCTTCCGGACCGATGATGGCCGGACCGTTGATGAAGGCCGTCGGCGCAACTGTGGCGGACTTTGCCACCCACACATGTTCCTTCACCTCGTCGTACTCCTCTTTGGAAAGAAGCATTCCCACCTCAAGAATGAAATCATGAATCTTTGGCAGGACCTCCCACGGATAGGTGTTCTCCTCGAATAATACGGAAGCAATGGTTTTATCTAAATGTTGAAATAACGCCTGATTAGTTACTCTCTGCATACTTTTTCCCGACTGTGACCAGTCTCTCCTTTCCCACATAATACTTGACATTTCTATTCTAACAAAGGTTGTGGCGGGAATCAATCAATAAATTCCAGCCTCCACCGGTATCTTCCTGTCTTTTCATCCTTTTCGTAAAAGAAATAAGCGGAAAATTTATTTCCTTTCTTGCTGACACATCCCCGGAACCCGACCTTGCCATGCTCCAGAAGGATCTTCACCATCTCGTAGGACACTTTTTTGCCCAGAGAGGTGATCAGGGAGTCGTTTTTCCAGATGGCAAACTTGCAGCCCTCCCGCCAGCGGGAGCAGCCGAAGGCCTTCTCTGTCTCGATGACGTCCGCCCCGCATTCCGGGCATTTGCCCACCGGGCCGGTGTGAAGAGGCGCCGCGTTGGCCGCATTTCCAAAGGTCTGGTCTTTTTTTATCTCTTCCACAGAGGTCTTCACAAATTCTGTGACAAAATCAAGGAACTCCTTCTTGGTATGTTTCTTTCTCTCGATATCGGAGAGCGTTTTCTCCAGTCTTCCGGTATATTCCAGATCGAAAAGTTCCCGCACCGGGAAGGTCTCCACCAGCTTTGTTCCAAGCTCCGTGCAGGAAAGGCTCTTGCCCTTCGCCTGGATATACCCGGCGTCTTTTAATTTCTTGATGGTCTCTGCCCGGGTCGCCGGCGTTCCGATGCTGAAGCCGCTCAAGATTGCCATCATCATCTCCTGGTCGTCTTTTTCCTCGTATTTTCTGCCGCAGGTCTCCATGACCCGAAGCAGCGTCTTTTCCGTGTGGGGCTTCGGCGGTTTCCGCTCCACCTCGTTGACTTCCGCCTTTACCAGACTGACCATATCTCCCTTATTTACTTCCGGGAGCAGCACCTCCTTCGCGTCGATTCCCTCCAGAAGCTTCCAGCCAGGCTCCAGCTGAATCTTTCCCTTTGCCACAAAATGTCCTTTCTGCAGCATTTCCTCCGCGCTCAGCGGCGGCTTGTCCAAGTCGCGGTTTTCGTTCTGCGCGGCGGCGGTCGCAAGATTGACCGTCATCCGCTCTGCTGCTCCGGACGATGCGAAAGCGGCGGCCGGCGGCGTCACGCCCCGCATCTCAAGCTGCAGCACCGTGTCTTCCGCCACCGCCACCGGCATGAACTGTGCCAGGAACCGGGTGCGGACCGCCTCATAGACGATGCGCTCCGAATCGGTGAGACTTTTGGGCACCATGTAGGTGGGGATGATCGCCGAGTGGCTCTCCACTTTTTTGCTGTCAAAGATCCTCTTTGACGTATGAAACCTCATCTGATCCTTGTACGGACTGGACTGCTGATGGATTTCCAGCACCTTTTTTGCCTTTCCGATAAGACTCTCATCCAGCACCACGCTGGCGGTTCGGGGATAGGTGATGAGCTTCTTTTCGTACAGATCCTGCGCCGTTTTCAATACCCGGTCGGAAGTCCACCCCTTATATTTGCTGGTGATAAATCCCTGCAGGCTGGACAGGTTAAACAGATACGGAGCATATTCTTTCTTTTTTGTCACTTTTTTATCCGTGATCTCGGCAGGATGTCCCTGTATCCACTGCTGAAGTCTGCGAAGCTCTTCGGGAGAATCAAATTTTTCATTTTTGTCTACATAATATATGCCTTCAAACTTCTTTTTAGCATCGGTTTCAAAAATACCTTTCAGTTTATAATATTTTGTCACCTTAAAGTCCCGGATTTCCTTGTCTCTGTCATAAATGATCTTCAAGGTCGGCATCAGCACCCGGCCGATATTCAAGAGCCGGCTGTTTTTGCCGCTGCGGCATTTGAGGGTCGCCACTGAGGTCAGATTGATGCCGATGAGCCAGTCGGCGATCTGCCTTCCAAATCCCGCATCCTGCAGCGGCTGCATTTCCTCGTTGGGCTTTAAGCATCCGAGCCCCCGCTGCACTTCCGCCGCCGTCCATTCATTTAACAGGATACGCTCCACCGGCTTGCCGGTTTTTAAATAATTGAGAATCTCGTCGGCAATAATCTGCCCTTCCCGGTCATCGTCCGTGGCGGAAATGATACTCTCCACATCGGACCGCATGGCAAGCTCCTTAATGATATTCATCTGCCGGACCACGCCGGCGTCCGGTTTATCTTTATGCTTTCCGTCAGATTTTAATTTATAGCGAAACTCCCCCGGTATATAAGGAAACTTCTCCATTTTCCAGGATTTCATCTCCGGGTCGTAATCTTTCGCATCGTAAA
Organism: Eubacteriaceae bacterium CHKCI004; assembly: GCA_900016875.1. GTDB lineage: Bacteria > Bacillota > Clostridia > Lachnospirales > Lachnospiraceae > Anaerobutyricum > Anaerobutyricum stercoris. The sequence goes on from FCNR01000030.1 coordinate 40,683, forward strand.
GCTGCAGCAAATGCCCGAAGGCCCAGGTGATAATATAATCCTGCCCCTCAAAATAGCCGTTTTTCCGGACGGCGTCGGTGGCATCCGCAATGTTTTTTGCGACAGACGGCTTCTCTGCAAGTATTAATTTTTTCATTTACGAACCTCCTGTCATGACTTTTAAGTTATTACTATAGCACATTTTTCCGGTAAATAACAGAAAAAACCTCTCTGCCAAGACATACCGCTGTTTTGACAGAGAGGAAATGAAAGTTTCTTTGAAATTCTATTTGCAGATACCCCGTCGTTTCCGAATCTGATAATACATACTGTTTTCCATAGCCATGACTTTTGGCACCGGAACACTTTTGAACACAGGCATCCGCATCTTATATCTGATCCAGAAGGCAGAGTAAACGGCCAGGATAAGAAAAACAACGCCGGTAATAAGCCAGATGGCATTTCTTTCCGCCGGATCCGTGGAAATGTTTAAAATCATGTAGGCAGTTCCCAGAATGCCGATCACCGGAAATACAGGGCCAAACGGAACCTTAAAGGAACGGGGCGCCTTCGGCAGCCGTTTTCTCAGAATGAGCACGTCAATGTGTGCAAAAATGTACGAGACCATCCAGAAGACAGAGGCAACCAGGATGAAAAAGCTTATGGCGTCTGAAGAATCGCTGCTCAAAAAAGCAAAAAACAGAATCAGAACGCTTACAAACCATACGCCCACATACGGCACATTTTTCTTGTTGGTCTTTGCAAAACACTGAGGCATCATATTCATTTTTGCCATGCCCTGACAGATGCTTGCCAGTCCGTTAATGCCGGAATTCTGGCTGCTGATCAGCGCCAGAGCCGCCACGAAAACCATCCAGATTCTTCCCGGTCCGCCCAGCAGATTCTCTCCGTAAAGCATATGCGGCGCAGCGGAATCCGCCAGTTCCGCCCACGGTGTATAGTTGTGAAATCCCAGCACAAGGATGGACTGTACGAGGCAGATGAGCCCCAGCCCCAGAAACATGCCGAGGGGGACATTTCTTTTGGCGTTTTTTACTTCTTTTGAGACCGGAATCACGTACTCCGCGCCGATAAAAAGCCAGAATGCCACTGCTGTCATGGAAACGACAGTCGGCACGTCGAGAGTCATGTTCATGGGCTGGCTGACCTTTTCTCCCGTACCAAGCCCAAGGGCTCCGATGATTCCCAAAATCACCATGGACGCAACCATAAGATAGGTTACCACATCCTGCACCTTGGCAAACATGTCCACACCGTTTAAATTGGCGATCAGGAGCACCACCGTCACAATAAATGTATAGGTGATCGTAGGTATGGGAAGAGGGATCACCTCTCCCAGGGCATAGGCAAAAATAGAGGCTTCCACGCCGCAGGATAATACGTTGCAGAAAAGATATCCTCCCACCATGGATATCAAGGTGGGAAAAGGTCCCAGAGCCGCAAGAGTGTACTGCGCCAGCCCGCCTGTGGTGTTAGGCATAAGTGCGTTTAATTCCGACAGAGAAGCAATCGTCGTCATATTGAGCAGACAGGCGATCACCATGGCAAGAATAAAAATAACGCCGACAGTTCCCGCGCCCTGTCCGAGGGAAACAAGACAGCTTGTGGCAATAACCAGTCCCACCGATACCGAAATGACGCTTCCCAGTCCCAGTTTTTTTTCTTCCATATGTTTCACTCCTTCCAACAGGGAGAGGCGGCGCCTTTGCAGAAATGACGCGCTTTGCGCCGCATTGTCTCCGCTGATCCCTTACAGGGCGTCCACGCCCTCATCGCCGGTTCTCACCCGGATCACATTGTCAATTTTGTAAACAAAGATTTTTCCATCGCCGATATGCCCGGTATAAAGCTCCTGCTTTACAAGTTCCACAATCTCGTCCACTTTTTCTGTTTCCACCACAATGGTAATCTGTTGTTTCGGCAAAAGTTCCATCTCATAATCTTCTTCCACTTCATATTCTCTTGTCCCTTTCTCGATACCGCAGCCCAGAACCTGTGTCACTGTGATTCCCCGCACGCCGGCACGGCTTAAGGCAGCCTTTAAATTCGTAAACTTGGACATTCCTGTGATTATTTCAACTTTTGATAATCCACTGCTCATGGTAAACTCCTCCTGTTTTTGTTTTTTATTCATTGTCATCATGTAAATTGTTGTAATATCAGGCATTATTATTTGATAAATCTATTTATTCCAGCATAGCCGGCGGCGTCTTTGCGGTAATTTCCCGGTAGACCTTTGGCGTTACCCCGGCAAAACGCCTGAATTCACGTATCATATGCGCCTGATCGTAATATCCGCACTCCAGGGCGATCTCTTCGTAACTTTTATCCGCTTTATAATTAATCTTATGCAGTACGTTTTGAAAGCGAATAAATTTTTCAAAAGTTTTCGGCGCAACTCCGTGAACTCTCTCAAAACTCCTTCGTATGTAACAGGCGGAATAGCCGGTTTCTTCCACAAGGGTATCCATCGGCACATTTCCTCCGCTGGCATAGATTCTGGCGCGAACGTACCTCTCCAGCCTGCTCCATCCCTGCTCTTTTTTTTCCCCGTCCAGACGCTTCTCATAGCTTTCCAGAAAAAATCGCGCCTGTTCCTCCAGATTGTGCGCTTCCATAATCTGTTCTGCTAGATTATCTCCATAAGCGTTTCCGGATATCTCGATATCCGCATTGACCAGCTCTTTGGCTGAGAGTCCTTCGGGCAAAAAACACTGTCCCGGCAGAAAACGTACTCCAAAATACCGGCCGTCTGTTTCCAGCGGCCATTCTTTCGCCTGCAGTACCGTTCCCCCGATAAACGACCGAAGCTGATTTCCTTTTTTCTCGAACAGAAGATCCACGCTTCCGTCGGGAACTGCCTGCAGCACATCCGCAGCCTCTTTCAATGAAAATGTATAAAATTGTGCGATGCCAAGGGATTGCTGCAGTATTTTCCTGAAATTATCTGTTCGCAGCGCCATGTACGGCTGCCCCGGCCTGATTTCATATTGATTTTGCATCCTCATAAACTATACCGACGGCCGTGCTGCCTGATACATCCTCTGTCTCATGCCATATCCGGCATGTCCCAGAGTGGCAGTTCTGTGCCGATTCCTTTCTGCAATGCATTTTTGTAGACTGTCTCTCCCCAGGCGATATCTTCCACCGGCATTCCTCCCACAGAATACACGATAATATCATCTTCTGACTGCCGGCCCGGATGTTTTCCGGCTATAATATCCGCGATATCTATAATGTCTTCTTTTTGTATTTTCCCTTCGTGGAGCAGATCTGTAAACTTGGATCCGATGATACCTACCAGTTCATAACTGGGATACGGAAATTCTTCCGCCCAGGCCTCGTACAGTTTGTAATTGTCCACCACGAGTCTGCACTGTCCGGTGAGAAAGGACTCGTCGAATCGTCCGGCGGACGGCATACAGATGAAAGCGCCTTTTTTCACCCATTCTCCGTTGATATAAGGATACTCTGCTTCCTTTGTGCCGGCCGTCGTCGTCATGATGATAATGTCGCTGTCCCTCACTGCTTCCTCTATGGTATCGCAGTTCTCAATCTCTTTAACGCCGGGGCATTCCTTCTTCACATAGTCCTCAAACGCGACCAGTGATTTTGCACCTCTTCCTTTTACCTTCACCTTTTGTACGGAAGGACAGGCACAGACGACAGCGTTCAGCGAAGTTCTTCCCATGATTCCCGGCCCTACCACAGCCGCTGTCTTCGCGTTCTTTGGCGCCAGATATCTGGCGCCCACGCCGGGAACCGCTCCCGTCCGGTAAGCGCTCACCAGATTAGCGGACATAAGAGCCAGCGGAGCGCCGGTATCCTTATCGTTCAGCATCATCATCAGAATAGAACGAGGCAGTCCTTTCTTTTTATTTTCCACGTTGGAGCCGTACCATTTCATTCCCGCCATCTGGTATCTGCCTCCAAGATATGCCGGCATCGCCATGAATCGGCGGTCGTCAGCATTCTTTGGCATCCCCGGAAACGCCGGATGATCCGGAAACATGATCTGGGTTCCATGGGAATTATGGTTCATGCCGCCCATCACATAATCTCCTTTATTCAGTGTGAGCAGCATATCTTCCATCACATCCACACATCGTGACATGTCCTTTACGCCCGCTTTTATCATGTCAGGCTCGCTCAAATATAAAAATTTCATGTTTTTCTCCTTCCCGGAAGGACGGCGATTCTTTTATCCAAAAGAAAAATGGCGCCAGAACTTCTTCTGACACCATTGCCGTACTAACCATATCACATTATATTGTATTTGTAAAGAAATATATAGTTATATAACAGGGCGGAACCGGTCATACCGGAAAGCAGACAGGTCCAGAGATGTTTTTTCTCCCGCCGCCATCTGCGCCAGCAGATACCCTGTTACCGGCGCGATGCCGAATCCATGTCCGGTAAACGCGCAGGCTAGTATCATTCCCGGCGCCTCCTCCACCGGACTGATAACCGGCACGCCATCGATACAGACGTCCTCATATCCCGCCCAGGTCCGCACGATCTTGGCGCGTGCCAGCTTCGGAATATATCTGAGGATACCCCGGCAGGTGCAGGAAGCGGTGACGCTGGAGACAGCCATATGCCCGCTGTCTCTGTTTACCTGCTCAAAACCAGATTCTCCTCCGAAAACAAAAGATCCGTGTTTTGTCTGATGTCCATAAAAGTCTGCACCGGCCGTGCCGAGCATCTGCGCAAACATGGGCGGCTGCGCTTCTGTGACCAGCGCCTCGATCAAAACATTGCTCATGGGAATATCAATGCCGACTGTTGCGGCGATGTCCCGGCTCTCATAACCAGCCGCCAGAATTATCTTGTCTCCTTCATAAATATTATGTTTCGTGACAACCTGCCTTGCCTTCCCTTTTATTTTCCGAATACCCCGCACCTCTTCTCCCGTTATAAATCGGGCTCCCAGCTCCCTGGCCCGCATATAATAGCCGAGAGTCGCCTTTAAGGGGTTTGCATGTCCGTCCGTCGGGCAGAAACTGGCGCCTACGACCTCGCCGGAAAGATATGGATTCATCCGGCGCACCTCTTCCCCGTCAAGCATCCGCACGTCAAGGCCGCAGGAGGAGGCTTTTTTTGTCAGGCCCTGAAGAATATTCAGATGCTCTTCTGTTTTCCCCAGCCGGAGATTACCCTCCTGGCAGTATTCCACATCCACTCCCAGTTCCTCAGACAACCCCGGCCACATGTGCTTCACCGCATACATAGCAAGAGGCAGTTCCCTCACGTCCCGTCCGGATTGACGGACGCCGCCGCCGTTTCTTCCGGAACCGCCGTTTCCAATATGGCAGCTCTTTTCCAGTACAATGACGGAAAGTCCTTTTTTTCTCAGATAATAGGCTGCGGCGCAGCCGATAATCCCTCCGCCTATAATAATCACGTCAGAATAATCATGCATCCTCTTCCCCTCCTTCCCGGGCGAGCACCCACATTTCCACAGGACGCATGGGCGCTCTGGCGGTGGCAGGCTCCAGCGTATCAGGCGGCACCTGCAGCTCTTTTGCCACAATCTGCCGCACCATTCCGCCACAGGTCTGCCCCTGACACAGCCCCATGCCGGTCCGCAGAAAACGGCGGATTTCCGTCAGAGTAAACATTCCCGCGTGAACAGCACGGCGAATTTCTCCTTTCGTAATCTCCTCACAGCGGCAGATGATCCTGTCATCATCAGGTTCCGGAACAAACATACCCGGATCCTTTGTTCTGTCTGTCATCTCTCATACCTCCTTCCGGTAAAAGCGCACCCGCATGGCCATATCTCCCGGTATTTTCAGCGTGACAAGGTTCGTCTTATCAAAAGCCCCGGATGTTTTTACCTGTACAACCTCCGCCTCACAGAGCGGTTCCCCTCTTCTGCCAAGGCCGGTTCCTTTCTCTCCTTTTTCCGGAAGAGGAAGGAATTCATACGGTATAGTCACCGCCGCAAAACCCGGCGCGTAATTCTCCTCCAGAAGAAAGACGGCCTGCCCGGAACAGGAAGCCACACAGAGACCGCAGCCAACGCATTTCTTTGTGTCGTCCACCTGCGGAAGGGCGGTGATATCGTCTCCCACCCGAATACAATGGTGCGGACAGGCGTCCTGACAGGGATTGCATGGAATATTCTGTGTACATTCCATCACCGGATGAATGCCGACAGAGCGGCGCACTCCCGGAAATCGACCGATTTCTTCGTCACCCACATACCCTTCCTTAAGCAAATGTTCAGACAGCGGGATGCCTTCTTCCGTTGTCATGAGCTTCCGCCCCTTATTTTGCGGCGCAAACATGCCGCGGCGCAGGCTCATGAGCGCTTTTTTCTGACAGCTGATGGCTTCCCTGCATTTTTTTTCGTCCATAAATCCTAGATACGCGGCTGCGGCAAGTCCGGCGATTCTCCCTTCGATCATTGCGGAACTGGCCTCCTCAATGCCTGACACATCGCCCACCGCATAGATACCCGGCACAGAGGTTGCGCCATTTTCGTCACACAGGGGCGTGGTTCCGTCGTGTCCCGCCCGTTCGTCCATGACACAGCCTGCCATCTTGAGAAGCTGCGCCATCGGAGACAATCCCACTGCCAGGCAGATGGTATCCACATCAAAATGTTTCTCTGTCCCCGGAACAAATGCAAAATTCTCATCAACCCGGGCGATGGTGACTCCGGTCACATGATCCGTCCCCTCCGCTTTCACAATGGTATGAGACAGATAAAATGGCACGCCGGTTCTCGCCACCTTAGCTGCGTGTACGCCGTAACCGCCCACGGTCGGCGCGGCATCTGCGAGCGCCGTCACTTCGCAGCCTGCCTGCAGAAGCTGATAACTGACGACCAGCCCCACATTTCCTGTGCCAAGCATCAGCACCTTCCTGCCCGGCCGGATCCCGTGGAGATTCATCATCGTCTGCGCTGCCCCTGCTCCAATGACTCCCGGCAGCGTCCATCCCTCAAAATGCACCATTTTTTCAGCAGCGCCCGTGGCTACGATAACAGAGTCTCCTTTAAAATGCTCCATGGCTCCGCCGATTTTGACAACGACTTCTTTTTCCATGTACAGACCGGTCACAACAGCATTCAGTTTCACCTCGACTCCCGCCCGGCCGGCTTCTTCCAGAAGCTGCTGTCCAATACGGAATCCCCGGACTTTTGCTTTATGTTCTTTTGAGCCGAAAAATTTATGAATCTGCTTGAAAAGCTGTCCGCCCGGCTTTTCATTTTCATCAAATACAATGACGGACATTCCCTGCTCCGCCGCCTGGACAGCGGCAGATAATCCGGCGGGACCTGCGCCGATAACGATCACATCATAACGTTTCATTGTCTCACTTCCCCTCTTTCTCCGGCGGACGGGCCGATATCCCGTACTGGGTCTCTACCCTCATTCCTTCCTTCAGCGGCGTAACGCAGGTCCGGACATTTGGCACACCGTCCACCACCATCACACAGTCTGTACAACGGCCGATGGCGCAGAAAATACCACGGGGTTCGTGTTTTTTTCTGGTATACCGGTGAATCTGCACGCCGGCCGCCTTCAGCGCCATGGCGACAGGCTCTCCTTCCCGGCCTTCCATCGTCTTTCCGTCATAAGTAAATCTCACTTTTTTTGTTTCTTCTATTTCACCCAGAATAGGGTGCTCCCTGATTCTGTATTCCATTTTGTCCTCCTTTTCTGTCATAGAATGAGGAAAGGAGTCTGCACTTTTTTGTACAGACTCCTTTGCCTTACGCTTTTTTAATTTGTTCTTTCTGTCTTACACAGCCATATTTTAGCAAGAGTCATGCCATCTGTATTGTAAAAAACGATACCAATGTACTGCCCCATTCATTTTGCATCATGATCCGGAATGTAAATAACATAACAGGCTGGTTTTTTCACTCTTTTCAAATACCTTCTTTCTGCGTATAATTTAAATTATAATTATTCTTGAAGGAGGTATATTTATGACACCAAAAGAAACTGCATATACCATTCAGGCTGAACGTGTGATTGGAGAAATGAAACGAAGAAACTTTGAAGCATTTTACTGTCCGACCAAAGAGGACGCTCTCAAAAAAGCCATCTCTCTCATTGAAAAGGGTTCTGTAGTCGGCAGCGGCGGCTCCGCCACTATAAAAGAGATTGGTCTTCTTGATTATGTAATGTCTCATCCGGAAGATTATACATATGTTGACAGATCTCTGGCTAAAAACGATCAGGAAGCCAGAGAATATCATGCCAAAAATATTCTTTCCGACTATTATCTCATGAGCTCCAACGCATTTACCGCCGACGGCCAGCTCATTAATATTGACGGCAACGGCAACCGTGTCAGCTGTCTCTGTTTCGGACCAAAGCATGTGATTATTGTAGTAAGCATGAACAAAATGTGCGCCGACGTGGAGGACGCTTACCGGAGAATCCGTCAGGACGCCTGTCCGCCGAACGCCCTCCGTCTGAATCTTGATACCCCTTGCGCAAAGACCGGATACTGTGCGGAATGCACATCCACCTCTTCTATCTGTGCATCTTTTGTCACCACCCGTATGTCCCGCTATCCGGGCAGAATCAAAGTGATCCTCGTGGGAGAACCGCTGGGATTTTAAAATTATTATTACAGGAAAAGAGGAATATCATTGAACATCGAAAAATTTACCCAAATCGCCGCCCCTCTGGGAGTGCTGGGCGTAAAAATCACACAGTATGACCGGCTGATCGCCGAATGGTACAGCGAGCCGGATATCCGGCGCAACATCTATTCCGCCACCAAAAGCTTCACTTCCTGTGCCGTAGGATTTGCGGTGCAGGAAGGGCTTCTCTCCCTGGATGAGAAACTGACGGACGCCTTTCCGGCAGACCTTCCGGACATAATCAGCGATAATCTGGCAAAAGCCACCGTCCGGGATCTTCTCACTATGTCTCTGGGTGAAGAAAAGCCGCAGCTCATGGCGGAACAGCGGGTTACCTGTCAGGAAGACAACTGGATAAAAATGTCTCTGGCCTTTCCGCTGACTCATGAACCGGGAACCCATTTCCTTTACAGCAATGTGGGGCCATATCTTGCCGGTGTTCTTGTGCAGCGCAGAGCCGGATGCGACCTGGCTTCTTACCTCACGCCGAGACTTTTTTCACACCTTGGTATCCGAAAGCCCACCTGGGAAACCGATCCTCTCGGATATTCTTTCGGAGCCGGCGGGCTGTTCCTGAGCCTGTCTGAGCTGCACAAATTCGGCCTGTTTTATCTGAACAGGGGAAAATGGAATGGACGGCAGCTTCTCTCGACTGCATGGATCGACGAGAGTACAAGCCAGCAGGGTGCAGGCCCGTATGGCTATCTGTTCTGGCAGGGCAAGTATAATTCCTACCGGGCAGACGGAAAATACTGCCAGTATTCCATGGTGTTCCCGGAGAAAAATGCAGTCATCTCCATGCTCTCGGAATGCCGGGACAGCGAGACGCTGATGAGTGCCATTTACGAACAGCTCTGTCCTCAGCTGTAAAATATCTTCGGCTGACACTGGCAATCTTCCATACTTTTCATCAAAAATAAAGCTCTGTCTGCGCAGGATACTTTCCTGGCAGCACAGAGCTTTTTTGTTTGCGCATCAGACTGGCAAAATAATAATTTTAACAGTCCTATTATTTTATGGACGGATATACCGGATATTTCTCGGTCAGTGCTTTGACGATAGCTTTTGCTTCTTCCAGTTTTCCGTCGATGATAGTCAGTTTGATAGCCTCGGCGATCTGCACCATATCGTCTTCTTTGAGTCCGCGGGAGGTGACTGCCGGTGTTCCGATACGGAGTCCGCTGGTCACGAATGGAGATTTCGGATCGTTCGGAACCGTATTCTTATTGCAGGTGATGTGTACGGAATCCAGTAATTTTTCCATGTCTTTTCCGGTCAGATCCATCTTGCGCAGATCAAGAAGCATCAGATGGTTGTCTGTTCCGCCGGAAACAATGTCAAAACCTCTCTCCATCAGGGCATCCGCCAGTATGGAGGCGTTCTTCACGATCTGCTTCTGATATTCTTTGAATTCCGGAGACAGCGCTTCTTTGAAGCAAACAGCTTTGGCTGCGATCACATGCATAAGAGGGCCGCCCTGGATTCCCGGGAAGATTGCTTTGTTGAAGTTATATTTTTTATTTACTTCCTCGCTGGATAAAATGAGTCCGCCTCTCGGTCCGCGAAGGGTCTTATGAGTGGTGGTGGTGGTCACATGGGCATATGGAATCGGACTCTCATGAACTCCCGCTGCCACCAGACCTGCGATGTGCGCCATATCTACCATAAGCACTGCGCCCACTTCGTCGGCAATCTCGCGCATTCTCTTAAAATCAATCTTTCTTGCGTAAGCGCTGGCGCCGGCAATGATCATCTTTGGCTTGCATTCCAGAGCGATAGCTCTTACATTATCATAATCAATATATCCCTGGTCGTTGACGCCGTACGGCACGCAGTGATAGTTTTTGCCGGACATATTAACCGGGCTTCCGTGAGTCAGATGTCCGCCGTGGTCCAGATTCATTCCCATGTAAGTGTCGCCCACGTTCATGACAGCGAAAAATACCGCCATGTTGGCCTGAGCGCCGGAGTGCGGCTGTACGTTGGCATACTCGCATCCGAACAGCTCTTTCGCTCTCTCAATGGCAAGATTCTCTACCACATCCACATACTGGCATCCGCCATAATATCTCTTTGCCGGATATCCCTCTGCATATTTGTTAGTCAGATGGCTGCCCATGGCTGCCATGACCGCCTCAGATACCAGATTCTCAGAAGCAATCAGCTCCAGATTCTCTCTCTGGCGGCCAAGCTCTCCTTCCATTGCTGCTGCCACTTCCGGGTCGGCAGCTTTCACATAGTCAAAACTAAACATTTTTTTCCTCCGTATTTGTTCAATACTCGTTCTCACGGAATCAGACACAGATTCTGTCTGCGCTTTCCGGGGAGCGGCTCATTTTCACGCAATCGTCTTCAAGTATAGCATAGGGCGCGCACAGGCGCAAGGGCGCGTTTGTCATATATCCCGCAGATCAGCATTTATAATATCTCTATCACTTCCCGCACATTGGAAACCCCGTGGATCTGAATCCGGTTCCGAAGACTGCCCTCCAGCGCTTCCTCGTTGGTCTTCGGGATGATGCAGCGGGTAAATCCCATCTTGATGGCCTCCGTGAGCCGCTGCTCCACAAAGCTTACGCCGCGGACCTCGCCGGTGAGGCCCACCTCGCCGAAAATCAGCGTGCCCGGATGCACCGGGAGATTCCGGTAGCTGGAAATCACCGCGCAGATGATACCCAGGTCGATGGCAGGCTCTCCCAGGCGCATTCCTCCCGCCAGGTTCACATAGGCGTCGCAGCCGCCAAGCTGCATGCCTGCCTTTTTCTCAAGCACGGCCAGCAGCAGGTTCACTCTGTTGTAATCAATGCCCACGGAAGTCCGCCGTGGCATATTAAAGCTGGTAGGGGAAACCAACGCCTGAATCTCGATGAGCAGCGGCCGGGTGCCCTCCATGGAGCAGACCACCACAGAGCCGGACGCGTCCAGCGGCCTGCCATCCAGCATAACCTGAGAAGGATTGGACACCTCGCAGAGCCCTTTCTGTTTCATCTCGAATACTCCGATCTCGTTGGTGGAACCAAACCGGTTTTTGACGCCCCGGAGGATGCGGTACACAGCGTTTTGCTCGCCTTCAAAATACAGCACAGTATCCACCATATGCTCCAGGGTCTTAGGGCCTGCCACCACACCCTCTTTTGTCACATGTCCCACAATAAACACGGCGATGCCCTCTTCTTTAGCAAACTGCATAAGAACAGAAGTCACCTCCCGTACCTGGCTGACGCTTCCTGCCGCCGAGGTTACCTCCTCGCTGGACATGGTCTGCACGGAGTCCACCACCACCATATCCGGCTTTCTCTCTCTTAAAAGCTCTGCCGCCACATTGATATCCGTCTCACAAAGAAGAGAAACCTCTTTTTCAAATCCTCCCAGCCGGTCGGCTCTCATTTTAATCTGCTTTAATGACTCCTCACCGGAAACGTACACCACATCTTTTCCTGCGTTGGCCAGATTACGGCAGATCTGCAAAAGCAGCGTGGACTTTCCGATTCCCGGGTCGCCGCCCACCAGAATCAGCGATCCCCTTACAATGCCCCCTCCGAGTACCCGGTTCAGTTCGGGGATCCCGGAATCCATCCGCTCTTCTTCTTCCATGGAAACTTCAAAAAGACCCGTCAGCTTCTGCGCGCGGGCAGTTCCCGCTTTCTTCCCCCTGGACGGAGCCGCCGTCCGCTCTTCCACCAGAGTATTCCACTGGCGGCAGCCCGGGCACTGCCCCATCCATTTGGCAGATTCATATCCGCATTCCTTGCAAAAGAAAACCGTCTTTGTTTTTGACTTTGCCATAAAACTTACTCTCCACTTTACATTTTATCCAAAATACAAGGAAAGAATCCCGGCACGAAATATTCTTCCGCAGCAGGATTCTTTCCCATTATCGTTTCCTCTCAAAACAGAGCGCCGACATCATGATAAATCGGTCACCCTTATAATTTAATTACGTCGACCTTTACCGTCTCGCCTTCGTTCATCTCGATGCTGAAATCAATCTTTCCTCCGAGGCTGGACTTCATCTTCCCGATGTTCGTGTCGTCGATGAACACCTTGTATTCCTTCTCCGGCTCCAGCTCCAGGGTGATATGTATATCGTCCGCTGCCTCCACCTGGAAAACAAGCTGGCGCTCCGTCTCCCTGAAATCATGCACTGCAGAACCCGGAACGGATTCATAAACCACTCCGCCATTCTTCTCCAGGCGGGTAATCTCCTTAAATGTCTTCACCTTGTATACAGAATCCTGGAACTTGAAATCTGCCAGCTTGGTCTTAGCCTCCAGACTGTAGTCACCAAAACTAATACTGCCGTTCGCTTCTGTTCTCAGTAATTCTTTTACGTTAGCCATAATTATCCTCCTACCTGCGACGAAAGGGAAACGCCATCTCTTTTGCATCTCCCCTCGTCTCATTTATCTAACAGCTTACAGTTATCTTTATTATACAGGAAATATACACTTTTGCAAAGATTCATTTTCACAAGAATGTCAGTATTCTGCAAATCTAATGTCCTCCTGCAGGTCCGGACACTCCCGCTTCGGGTATCACTCCCCGATGACCACTTTGCCGTCCTTAATTCCCAGTGTGATCTGGCTGCCGGTCTTGATATGTCCGAGCAGGAACTCATCCGCCAGATAATCCTCCAGCTCATTCTGGATGGTCCGGCGGAGCGGACGGGCGCCGTACTGCGGATTGTAGCCCTTCTCAAGAATGTAATCTTCCACTTCTTCCGTCACAGACAGATGGAATCCCGGTGCTTTCTCCACCCGGTCAGACAGTTCCCTGATGAGCAGGCGGACAATCTTCTTCTGCTGTTCTTTTTCCAGGGTGTGGAAGACCACGATGCCGTCGATACGGTTCAGGAATTCCGGTTTGAAGATCTGTTTGACCTCTTCCATCACCCGTTTTTTCATGCGCTCATGATCCTGGACCGCGTCGGTCTTCGTGGTGAATCCCAGATTCTTCGGCGCCATGATCCGCTGCGCGCCCGCGTTGGAAGTCATAATGATGACCGTATTCTTAAAGTCCACTCTCCGCCCGTTGGAATCGGTGATCTGACCGTCGTCAAGCACCTGCAGCAGGATATTGAACACATCGCCGTGGGCCTTCTCGATCTCATCGAAGAGCAGGACAGAATACGGGTGCCTGCGCACCTGCTCGCTGAGCTGTCCGCCCTCCTCGTATCCCACATATCCAGGAGGGGAACCAATGAGCTTGGAGACGCTGTGTTTCTCCATATATTCCGACATGTCAACCCGGATCATGGCGTTCTCATCGCCAAAGAGGGCCTCTGCCAGCGCCTTGGAAAGCTCGGTCTTGCCCACGCCGGTCGGTCCCAGGAACAGGAAGGAACCAATCGGCCGTTTCGGATCTTTCATGCCGACCCGTCCTCTCTTGATGGCCTTGGCAAGAATCGTCACCGCCTCATCCTGACCGATGACACGTTTCTTCAGCTCCGATTCCAAAGACAACAGTCTCTGCGACTCGGTCTGTCCGATCTTCGTCACCGGAATCTTTGTCCACGCAGATACAACGCCGGCCACATCATTTTCCGAAACAGTGATATTCTTGGATTCTTTCTCTTTATCCCACTGCTCCTTCAGCTCTTTTGCCTGCGCCTGCGCCTTCTGCTGTTTGGTATTATTGAGCTTCGCCTTGCGGATATTACCTTCCATGAGAGCCTCTTCCTTCCGCAGGCTGAACTTCTTCGCCTCTTCCTCTGCCTTTTTGAGCGCATCCGGCATGGTAAACAGGCCGACCTTCTTTCTGGAGGCCGCCTCATCCATCACGTCGATGGCCTTGTCCGGCAGGAAACGGTCGCTGATATATCTCTGGGACAGAGCCGCCGCCGCCTCAAGAGCCGCGGAAGTATAGCGCACATGATGGTGCTTCTCAAACTTCTCCTTCAGTCCTTTCAGAATGGCAACGGTCTCCTCCACCGTCGGCTCCTCCACGGTAACCGGCTGGAATCTCCGCTCGAAAGCGGCGTCCTTCTCGATATATTTGCGGTATTCCTCGCTGGTGGTGGCTCCGATCAGCTGAAGCTCCCCTCTGGCCAGGAACGGCTTTACTATATTGGAAGCATCGATGGCGCCTTCTGCGCCGCCGGCGCCAATCATCGTATGAATCTCATCCACAAACAGTAAAATGTCTCCCCGGTCCATCACTTCCTGCAGAAGACCTTTGATTCTCTCCTCGAACTCGCCCCGGTACTTGGAGCCGGCGATCAGTCCCGGCAGATCGAGAGTCATCACTTTCTTACCCTTAAGCATCTCCGGCACTTCTTCCCGGACAATCCACTGAGCCAGTCCTTCCACAATAGCGGTCTTGCCGACGCCCGGCTCTCCCACCAGACACGGGCTGTTCTTTGTTCTCCGGCTGAGAATCTGAATCACCCGCTGCAATTCTTCCTTACGGCCGATGATCGGATCCAGTCTGCCATCACGCGCCTTCTCTGTCAGATCCTCACAGAAAGCCTCGGTCATGGAGGACTGTCTGCGGTTCTTTCGCTGTCCGGTCACTGTCTGATATTCCTTCTGCGCCCTTGACGCATCCACCCCTAATGTCACCAGGATATCCACGTAAATACGCTTGAGATTCACATTGAGACCCTTTAAGAGACGGATAGCAATGCAGTCAGTCTCCTTCAAAATGGCAAGAAGGATATGCTCCGTGCCGATCTTCTCCGCGCGGAATCTTCCGGCTTCCAGGGCGCTGCCTTCCAGAATCTCCTCCGCCTTCGGACTGTATCCGATGAACGCAGTCTTTTCATTATCTCCAAGGGCTGCCGACTGGCCGAGCACCGCATCAAAAAATGTCTCATAACTGACGCCGTTTTCTGTCAAAATTCTTCCCGCAAGGGAATCCTCCTGAGAAAGCAGCCCCAGCACAAGATGCTCTGTCCCGACATATTTCTGCCGGCAGGACTTCGCGTCTTCCTGTGCCCTCTCCAGAGCACGGGACGCATAAATGTTATATTCTCTATTCATAAAAACCTCACTTTATCTCACAATAAATGAAATGTATCATACATTTCTCCTACAATCTGCTTCATTTCTTCTTTGGTAATCTCCTTGCATATGGCCTGGGCGACGATCATCTGCATGTAACTGTTAATCTTTTCAAGTTCGGCCTCCTTACGGTTTCTCTCCACAGATACAATAGCGCCTTTCCTGCGGTCAAGCTTCAGATACCCCTCCTCCCGGAGGATCGCATATGCCTTATTAACGGTGTGCATGTTCACTCCAAGGTCCTTTGCCAGGCTTCTCACCGATGGCAGCGAATCTCCGTCATGGAGTCTGTCCTGCGCGATCTCCATCACAATCTGATTGCGAAGCTGTATATATATGGCCTCCGGACTGTTAAAATCTATCTCTATCAGCATGCTTTCACCCTTTCATTTGTAAACTGTCTGTGTTATATAGACTATATCAATTAGCGCAAAAAATCAAGAAAAAAACGCATAGAAGACAGCTTTTTGTTTTTACAAAACCAGTTGTTCCAATGCGTTTCTTTTTCCTCGTTTTCTCCATATATTGTTTGACTGCCTGTCTTATTCTGATGACAGAATCTGACAGTACAGAATATCCAGCGCTTCCTTTGCGGCAGCCTGACGGATCGCCGTCCGGTCTCCTCCGTAAAAACACCTTTTCACGATAGTTTTTCCTTCTACGGTGCAGCCGATGTAGACAAGCCCCACCGGTTTTTCTTCTGTACCGCCGTCTGGTCCGGCAATACCGGTCACTGCGATCGCGGCATCCGCTCCCGCTGCTTTTGCCGCTCCTTCCGCCATCTCAATGGCGGTTTGCCGCGATACCGCGCCGTACTGACGAAGGGTTTCTTCTTTCACCCCGAGCAGTTTCACCTTCGCCTCGTTGGAATAGGTAATATAGCCTTCTTTATACACTTCCGAGATGCCTGCGGCGTTAACCAGCGTTCCTGCGATCAGTCCTCCTGTACAGGATTCTGCCGTGGTGACAGTGA
This sequence comes from Eubacteriaceae bacterium CHKCI004, assembly GCA_900016875.1. Classification (GTDB taxonomy): domain Bacteria; phylum Bacillota; class Clostridia; order Lachnospirales; family Lachnospiraceae; genus Anaerobutyricum; species Anaerobutyricum stercoris. Next base: position 57,268 of record FCNR01000030.1, read on the forward strand.
GCTTTCTGCTCTTTAAAATACGTTCTATCTTTTTTTCCACCGGTATCTCGACGATTCTTCGGCCTGAGCTCATAACTATTCCTCTCCTCCCTCTTTCAGGACATCAATATTTTTAGCCAGGTAGTCCACCAGAGATACAATAGTCAGAATCAGAGCAATATAGACGAGAATCTGCTCAATGACAAATACCACCGGGCCGCCAAAATCAGCGATCAGCAGAATGATGGCAAACATCTGAAAGTTCGTTTTGAACTTACCCCAGTAGCTGGCCGCAATAACGACTCCCTTATCGCTGGCCACCAGGCGGAAACCGCTGATGACGAACTCTCTGGCAATAATAATGATGACAATCCATGCCGGCATACTTTCCGGCCGTGTTACAATAAGACAGATAAACGCAGAACAGGTCAGTATTTTATCTGCCAAAGGATCCATAAACTTTCCGAAATTTGTCACGAGATTATTCTTTCTGGCGATCTGACCGTCCAGAAAATCCGTGATGCTCGCCACACAAAACAACACCAGCGCGATCCATTTTGCATATTCATATGGCACAATGGAGGGATCCACCAGCATGAAAAATACAAAAAACGGAACCAGAATCATTCTGAGTATCGTCAGCTTATTCGGTAAATTCATCTTCATAAATAACATCTCCCATCAAATCATATTCGCTTGCACCCGTAATGCGCACCGGCACGATATCTCCGGAAATCATCTCCTCCTCAGAACGGACAAATACATTTCCGTCCACCTTCGGCGCATCCATATAGGTCCTTCCCACATAAATATCTTCTTCGTATAAATATCCCTCTATCAAAACGGACATTTCTCTGCCCACCATGGCAGAAGCCGCCGCAGCGCTGATATCCTGCTGCAGTTCCATGATGTGGTCACGGCGTGCTTCCTTGACCTCCTCGTCAATCTGGTCTTCCATGACGGCTGCCTTCGTTCCCTCCTCCGGCGAATAAGTAAACACGCCCAGACGGTCAAACTGCATTTCTTCCACAAATGCAGCCATCTGTGCAAAATCTTCTTCCGTCTCGCCCGGGAATCCGGTGATCAGCGTCGTGCGCAGTATGATGTCCGGAATTTCTTTCCGAAGCTTCTCAATAAGAGCGGTCAGTTCCGCCCGGTTTGTCCTCCGACCCATCCGCTTTAAGATGGCGTCCTCGCTGTGCTGGATCGGAATATCCAGATAATGACAGACCTTCTTTTCTTCCTTCATCACCTGAATCAGTTCATCGGTGATCTCCTCCGGATAGCAATAGAGAATCCGGATCCAGTCAAGGCCCTCGAGCCTGCAGAGCTTTCTTAGCAGTTCAGGCAGCATCTTCCTGCCATAAAGATCGACGCCATATACTGTAGTCTCCTGAGCTATGAGGATCAACTCCCTTGCTCCTCCTGCCACCAGTCTTTCAGCTTCTTTCAGCAGATCTTCCACAGGAAAACTCCGGTATCTGCCCCGGATATACGGAATAACGCAGTAAGTGCATCTTTTGTTGCAGCCTTCCGCAATCTTAAGGTATGCGGTATAAGCTCCCGTTGTCACCATACGTTTGTCCGGCAGCGACGGAGGCAGCAGGTCAATGGACGGACAATACACAAGGGGACATTCTCCGTCAGTCTGTGCCTCTTCTGTTCCGGACACCTTAAGCAGCTTATCAAGCACCGGCACGATCTCCGTGTATCCGCTTGTTCCGATGACCGCGTCCACTTCCGGAAGCTCCGCGGCGATCTCATCTTTGTATCTCTGAGCCAGACATCCTGTGATGACCAGTGCCCGAAGTCTTCCCTTCTCTTTCCAGGAAGCCATCTCCAGAATAGTCTCAATGCTTTCCTCCTTGGCATCGTGTATGAAGCAGCAGGTATTAATGACGATGGCGTCTGCTTCCGCCTCATCCTCCACGATGGTATACCCGCTCTCCGACAACAGTCCCAGCATCTTCTCGCTGTCCACCAGGTTCTTGTCACAGCCCAGGGAAATAAATAATACGTTTTTCATCTACTCATTCATCCTCAATGCCGCTTCCACGCAGTTGTGCATCAGCATGACGATGGTCATCGGGCCTACGCCGCCCGGCACCGGGGTGATCGCGCTGACCTTATCAATTACGCTGTCATAATCCACATCTCCGCAAAGCTTATTATTTTCATTTCTGTGAATACCCACATCAATGACTACCGCGCCGTCCTTCACATAAGATGCATCAAAAAACTTCGGTTTTCCGATGGCCGCCACCAAAATATCCGCTCTTCGGCACACTTCCTTCAGATTCCGGGTGCGGGAATGACAGATAGTCACTGTTCCGTTTTCTCTGAGAAGAAGCATAGCCATCGGTTTGCCAACGATATTGCTCCGTCCCACAACGACACATTCCTTTCCCTCAATCTCAATGCCGGAACGTTTTAAAAGCTGGATAATGCCCGCCGGCGTACAGGATACAAATCCCGGTTCTCCGATGGAAAGCGCTCCCACACTCTGAGGATGGAAACCGTCCACATCCTTCTTCGGAGAGATAGCCTCGATAACCTTTTTTTCATCCATATGATCCGGTATCGGCAGCTGTACCAGAATACCGTTGACGCTGTCATCCTTATTCAACTGATCGATCAAATCGAGCAGTTCTTCCTCCGTAGTCTCTTCCGGAAGCTCATAGGCTCTCGACTCTATGCCGATATAGGCGCAGGCTTTCTTTTTATTGCCCACATAAACTGTGGAGGCCGGGTCATTTCCCACCTGAATCACCGCCAGACAGACGGAGATACCCTTCTCCTTCAGTCCGGCGACCTGCTCCTTCAGCTCGTCTTTGATGTCCGCGGAAATCTTTTTTCCGTCAATTCTCATTGCCATTTTCTTCACTCTTTCTATCTTTCATTTGCCGTATTTTCACAGGCAAGATATTTTATGATACAACACTTTTCCTCATTCGTAAAGGAATTTCCTGTAAGTTCTCCCGGGATCCCCGGTACATTTCTCATCCATGTTCCGGCATTTTTCCTATAAGTTCTCCTCAAAAAAGGCGTCCAGCTGTTCCGGACTCATGAGGATCTTGCGGGGCTTGGTACCCTCCTCCGGACCCACGATGCCGGCGTCAGCCAACTGATCGATGATCCGCGCCGCCCGGTTAAAACCGATCTTGAACATCCTCTGCAGCATACCGATGGTCGCCTTATCTTTTTCCATGATAAAACGTGCCGCCGCCTCAAAGTATTCATCTCTCTCGCTGGAAATACTGCCGTTTTTGATCTTATTTTCTATTTTTTCCGATACTTCCGTATCATAAACAGCCACGTCCTCATTTTCCTTCAGAAATTCCACCACCTGACTGACTTCCGCATCAGAAACAAACGCGCCCTGCACACGCACCGGTTTCTGGTATCCGGATGGATAGAAGAGCATATCTCCTTTTCCGAGGAGCTTCTCCGCTCCGTTCATGTCGATGATAGTCCGGCTGTCCACACCGGAAGACACAGAAAACGCAATCCTGGACGGTACATTTGCCTTGATCAGTCCCGTGATGACATTGACCGACGGACGCTGCGTGGCGATGACCAGATGAATACCCGCCGCACGGGCCAGCTGAGACAGCCGCACGATGGCGTCCTCCACCTCGCCCGGAGCCACCATCATAAGGTCTGCCAGCTCGTCAATGATGATGACGATCTGCGGCATACGGTTCATTTTCTCCTCATCCACCTGACCGGAAGCGATCAGCTCGTCAACCTTCTTGTTATAGCCTTCGATATTGCGGACTCCTGTCTCCGTAAACTTCTTGTACCTGTCGGTCATCTCCGCCACCGCCCAGTTGAGTGCTCCTGATGCTTTCTTAGGGTCTGTGACCACAGGAATGAGCAGATGAGGAATCCCGTTATATGTACTGAGCTCCACCATCTTCGGATCGATCATGATCAATTTGACCTCCGTCGGTCTCGCTTTATAAAGGATACTCATGATAAGCGTGTTGATGCAGACGGACTTACCGGAACCGGTCGCTCCGGCAATAAGCAGATGCGGCATCTTCGCCAGATCCGCCACCACGATCTTGCCGCCAATATCCTTTCCCACGGCAAAAGCCAGCCTGGACTTAAAGTTTTTAAACACCCGGTTATCAATGAGTTCCCGGAAATGTACAGTCATGTTCTGTTTGTTCGGCACCTCAATACCGATGGCCGCCTTGCCCGGAATCGGCGCTTCGATACGAATATCCGAAGCCGCCAGATTCAGCTTGATATCATCCGTCAGCGACAGAATCTTGCTGACCTTCGTTCCCTGCTCCGGAAACATCTCATAGCGGGTCACGGTCGGTCCGCAGCTGATATCGGTGATGGTCACCCGGACGCCAAAGCTCTCCAGCGTGCTCTGCAGCTTCATGGCCGTCTCTTTCAACGTCCTGTCATAATCTGCCGGGAGCTTCTGTTTTTCTGTCACCAGAAGATTCACAGGCGGGAAAATGTACTCCTCTTTCTTTGCCTGCCGGCGAAGAGGCGGATTGGAAGGAGCGGATGCAGGCTGAGCGCTCGTTGCTCCGGCATCGGAAGTGCTGCCGGCAGGTCCGGAAACCAAAGAACCAGCCTGAGTATTCTTCCCTGCATTTCCTGCCGCAGCTTTCGGAACATTCCGTACCATTTTCTCTGCTGTAGTTTCCGGTTCTTCCTGCACTGTTTTCTTTTCCGCAGTTTTCGGAGCTTCCTGTATCGTTTTCTCTTCCAAAGCTTCCGGAGCTTCCTGTATCGTTTTCTCTTCCAAAGCTTCCGGAGCTTTCTGTATCGTTTTCTCTTCCAAAGCTTCCGGAGCTTCCTGTATCGTTTTCTCTTCCAAAGCTTCCGGAGCTTTCTGTATTTTATTTTCTGATACAGTTCCCTGAACCTGCTCGTCCATATCATACATCACAGTTTGACATTCTTCTCTCACCGGCGCTGCCGAACCTGTCATTTCCTCTGACTCCACAGGACTCGTCTCAGAAAAACCTGCTGTAAAAATATCCTGCTTTTCTCCTGCCGGTTCATCAGAAAACAGCTCCCGGGTTGTTTCCTCGTTTAATGAGAGAGAAGAGAAGTCCAGACTGCCGTTGAATGCATCTGTCTTCCCGTCTTCTTCAGTAAATGGATAGATTTCCGGATGCAGCTCTTTCAGAGAATCTTTTTTCTTCACTTCATCTTCCGGGGTGAAGAGCGGAATATGGATTCTGATATCCGGCTGTTTTCTCTTTTTCGCTGCCGCACGGCGTGCATTGCCTGACGCGCGTCTGCCGTCGGTCTGAGGCTGCAGTTCTTCTCCATCCTTTGATGCAGCCTCCTTCTCCGCCTTCTTTTCTTCCATCTCTTTTATTTTTTCTTCACACTGCTTCTCCCGAAGCTTATCCTGTGCGGTCGCCCGCTCTCTGGCAGCCTGTCTCCGCTTTTCTTCCGCTTCTTTCCATGCTTTTCGGATCCGTGCGATCCCCTGGCGGAAAAATCCTACGAAAGATCGCTGGGTCAGCAGAATCAGGGCCAGCAAGAGGATACAGGAAATAATCACGATTGCTCCCGGCGTCCCAAACCAGCTTTGCAGCAGCAGGCTGATACCGCCGCCAAGAATACCTCCCGCTCCGCGGTCTGTGGCCGCCACGGTAAATAAATCATAGAACTCCCGGACATCCTGCCGGCAGATCAGCTGGGCGTAAGCAGAAACCATTGTCAGCACCACAAAACCGGCGCCGCATTTTTTCATAGCGAGCAGGCTGTAGTCATTGGCCAGCAGCACTGTCACCATAAGGAAAAAAGCCACTGGCATCACATATTGCACACAGCCAAAGATTCCAAAGAAAAAACTGCTGAGCCACACGCCCACCACGCCGCATAAGCCAAAGTTGCTGAGCATCATAATCAGCATAATGCCGAAGGAAGCCACCAGCTGTATCTCATTTTTCATAGGTATTCCCTGCGAAATCTTTGTTTTGCGTGAAGACCTCCCGGAAGACTTCTTTCCGGATGTCCTTCCGGTACTCCGGGTTTTCAAAGAGGAAGTTTTTGCAGCAGCAGAAGTCCCGGCCCGTTTTCTGCCGCCGGAAGCACTACCGTTATTTCTTTTTGCATTATTTTGATTCGCCATTTTTTAACTCCCTTTTGCTCATTACTGTTATCCCCATATGCTACGGTTCGCCATATGAGGATTTTTACATATTTCCGTCATCTTATCATAGATAATACCATAAATGGCAGGAGAAAAAAAGTCGCGTTTTTTATGAAAATAACAGTTTTTATTTCCCTTTTTCTTCAAAAATTCTGCCATGCAGCCAGGCAAGCGCCTCTGAAATACCTCCCACCTGATCGGCAAGTCCTGCTTTCACCGCCTCCTCTCCCACCAGAATAGTACCCAGATCTTTTGCCATAACTCCTTTTCTCATCATCATTTCCTCCAGCTCTTCTTTTTTTGCCCGGGAATGCCCTGCGGTAAAATTAAGAATCCTGTCCTGAATCAGCTTAAAATATTCAAATGTCTGCGGCGCGCCAATGACTGTTCCGCTTAAACGGACCGGATGAATGAGCATGGTCGCCGTAGGAGCGATAATCGTATAATCTGACGCCACAGAAAGCGGCACGCCAATCGAGTGACTGTCACCTATGATCAAAGAAACAACCGGTTTTTCGATGGATGCTATCATTTCCGCCGCCGCAAGACCGCAGGAACAATCACCGCCCATTGTGTTGATCAACAGCAGCACGCCGTCGATACCGCTGTTATCCTGCGCCTTTGCCAGCAGCGGAAGGAGATGTTCATATTTCGTTGTCTTGGTACGTTCTCCCGCCAGTTCATGACCTTCTATTTCGCCGATCACTGACAAAAACAGAATGCGGTGACCGCTTCCGTGGCCTGCCAGCAATTCCTCGCCGAACTCAATGAGTCTGCTATCCTGATTTTCTCTGTTATTCCCGTTATCCATTTTTCCTCCTTCTGGCGGACGATACCACCCGGTTATCATACGATCCGGCAATCCGGATATCACCGGACGTTTGCCTTCCCGGCAGACGATCCTCCGCCGCAATACTGTTATCAAAAATAGGATAGCCGGTTTCATGATTTTTATCACAGAGAATCTTTTTCTGGCTTTCTGACAAAATCATGCTATAATGAACCTCGAAAAAGGCTCGCTGTGACAGCGGCATATTTCCGCGGCATCACTCATTGAAACACCACACATTAGGATGACAGGAGAAAAAAATGTCTTTAGATTGCACAAAGGTACATAATACAAAAACAGACGCAAAAAAAGATATAAAGATCGCTTTTTTTGATATTGACGGTACATTGATTGATATAGGTACAAAAGTAGTTTCCCGGCGCATGCTGGACACTCTGATCGCTCTGAAGAAGAACGGCATCAAAATCTGTATTGCCACAGGCCGGGCGCCTGACCGTATTCCACATTTTGACGGCGTGGAATTTGACGCTTTCCTGGCCTTTAACGCTTCTTACTGCTTTACCGGCAAAGAAATAATCTTCAGCAATCCAATTCCTTCCGATGATGTAAAACGTATTATCCAAAATGCGTCCGAGCTCGGCCGCCCGGTCTCTGTGGCCACGGCAAAACGCAGCGCCGCCAACGGCAGAGATCAGGATCTGATTGATTATTATGCCATTTCAAAGCAGACTGTAGAAGTGGCTGATGATTTTGATATTCTTATGGGCGATACAGTATATCAGCTGATGCTTGGCAGCCGTGAAGAAGAATACGGGCAGTTATTAAAGGGAGTGACCGGAGCCAAGATCACCTCCTGGTGGCCGAGAGCTGTGGATGTGATTCCCGCCGACGGCAGCAAGGGCGTAGGTGTGGAAAAGATTCTGGAATATTTTCATTTGAATAAAGAAAACGCCATCGCTTTCGGCGACGGCACCAACGATATTGAAATGCTCGCTACCGTGGGCACAGGAATCGCCATGGGCAATGCCACGGAAGACGTAAAAGAAATGGCAGATGACATCTGCGGCGACGTGGCCGAAGACGGCATCTACCATTATTGTAAGGCCCACGGCCTTATATAGTTACTGTACATTCAGTCCATTCTGCTGCTGAAAAGCCGTCAGCGTCCCGTCTGCGCTCAGTTCTTCCAGGGCGCTGGCAAATGCTTCCGGGATACCCTGATCTGCCGCGGCGGTAAAACGGTGTACACTGAAATATTTTCCGCTGGTGGTGAGAAGCTTAAGTCCGGCGTCCTGCTGCAGCGCCAGCGACGCATTTCCTTCGTCCAGGATCATAGCTCCTGAATATCCCTGCGATACGTCGGCAAGTACATCGGCCTCTTTCTGGAATACGATAGTTTCCGCATCATACCGGGCAGCAAGATAATCGGAAAAAACCGCTTCTTCTGTCTCTGCCCGGGCGGCGATGGTCACACCGCGCAGATGGCTGGTTTTCCGGAGGCCCTGACCTTTTGCCGCCAGAACGCAGAGTCCCGTCTCATAAACCGGTTCAGACTGCGCGTAGGTGGATGTGTCCCCCACTTCCGGTTCCAGTGTCCCCAAAAACAGATCACATGATATTCCTGAAGCATCTTCGCCGGAAGATGACTGCACTTTGGCAGCGTATTCCGAAGCGCTGACAGTCCGAAACTCATAAGTAATCCCGGTGCGTTCAGACAGTGTATTCATCAAATCCACATAATATCCCGATGCATTTCCATTTTCATCTGCCGAATAATACGGCGCATTTTTTTCTTCGACGCCCACATAATAGTCCGGCCGTTCCGGTTCCGGTGCTGTCTCTTGTTCCTCCGCTTTTGCGCATCCTGCCAAAAGCAGAACTGCTGTCAGAAACAATGCTCCTAATTTCCATTTTTTCATAAAATATATTCTCCATTCTCTCTGCCCTGTCCAGGATATCTTCCGTCATCCGCCTCGCCGGTTATAACTCCAGATCTCTTTTGTACATGGCAATCCTTTTTTCTATCTCTTCCAGCTCCCTGTCTATCTCTTCAATCCTCTTTTTCTTTGCTTCAATATCTATCTTTGCCAGTTTCACTTTTTTCACAATATATCGGGGCAGATTCAGATTGTAATCGTTCTTTTCCAGATCCGGCTGCTCCACACGGCTGCAAAAACCCGGAATAGTCTTTCGTTCTTTCCAGGCAATCTCTATCGTATGAAGCTGTTCCTTCCCAAAGCACTCCGTCTCAGAGCAATCAAAAAACATGACATCCTTCCGGGAACGATTCTTCTGAAGCAGTAAGAACACTTCCTTCTGTCCCGCCACCGGCAGGATATGATCCGGCAGCAGCATCACCATATCGAGTCCGTTCTGTTCCTTCACCAGAAAACGCCGAAGCTGAGACTCCCGGCCTTCCCGATAGAGGAGTGCTCCCGGCAGGATGGCCGCTAAAACGCCGTCTTCCTTCAACATGGAAAATGCAGATAAAAGAAATGGCAGCTCTCCCTTTGAGATATTACCGATGGCATCCATGAGCTTACGGGAATCTTCATTTTCGGCCATGATGCTCCCGGCTCCGGCTCCTTCCGGCATATAAATGCCGACGGCATCAAACTTTTCCGCAGAAACACTTTCCCTCTTCCATTCTTTCCAGTCATAAATATGGAGAGAGTCCCTTGGAACACCGCTCATATACCCAAGAATCTGGAGAATCTCCCGGTAACCCTCATGACTGTCATAGCCGGAAATATCCAGTCCCGCCGAATGATCTGACATACACCGATATAAAAGTCCATACTCAAAATCAGGCACAAAAATACGCTGCACGGAGGCAACACTCCTGGAAAAAAACAGACGGTACAGCCGCAGCGCCTCATCTGAGATGATTGTCTCCTTTTTCATACCGGCAAATTCTTTTAACAAATCTTCAAAAAAAGCCGGATATTTCTCCAGCAAAAGAGCGTCATTGTCCCAGAGATTCATTTTTTTGATCAGCTTCCGCACAAACCTCGCGTAACTCTTCTGTTTTTCCGTGGACTGCATTCTTGTCAGGTTCCTGTAAAAAGAAAAGTCCGTCAGCTGAAAACGACCGCTGGCAAGATGAAGAAACGGGGAAACCGCTTCAATAAACCGAAGAAAAGACGGAAGCTGCAGTTTGCCCCGGACCGCCATACGAACCATAGCTTCAAGTTTATAGCAATCCTCCAGTTTTTGGTCATATCGCAGACACAGGTAATGATAAAATAAAAGAAAAACACAGGCGTCCCTGTACTCCTCGAAGGTCAGCCCCGGATGACTCTCTCCGGGAATTGACATGAATTCATAATGCAGTTGTTTCTCATCCATTCCTCTCACCTTCTCAAAGTTTCTTCAGATACTGCATCATCTCTTCGGAGAGCACAGACTTCTCCAGTTTCATTCTCTCCATGAGCAGCAGCCTCTTTCTCTTCTGATAATAATACAGCTTGCCGATGGACATCTGTGTGGCAAGGTCCGGACATTCAATCATAAGCTGCCGGATCATATGGATGGACAGCACCTTCACAGAGGAATTGCCCTGGATGGCGATGGCTCTCTGCAGCTTGATCTCCGGATGTTCATTAAAATACCAGGCAAAATAATAAGGGTCCATGATTCCATTATGAAACTCAATGGACACAAAATTGGACGGAATGATCTTTCCCTCATGCTGTTTTTCCAGCACCGCCGCCCGGTGAAAAGAGGTAAGTCCGATAACAATACTATGTTCCCTGGCCAGATTCAGATTGCCCACCTTTTTTTTGTCCACAAAAACAGAAGGAACCTCATAATCCGTAATACCATTCTCCTCATCCAAAAGCTGGCTGATGGATAAAATAGGATATTCGATTCCTTCACTCTGCACCTTAGGCTTTATACGGTTCAAAACCACACCATGGGTAATCTGACTGATTTGTTCCAGAAGAAGCTCCACTGTACATTTACCCCACTTTCACATGTTATTTTCCATTATAACTTCTTTTTTTAATTCAGGCAATACTAAAAATGGGGATTTGTCGAGGTGATAAGAATCAGGAAAATTTACATAACACAGATGACATTCCTTTCCCCCGATAAATCATGAAAAACATTGAATCTCTCCGCTAATCGTTTTATAATATAAGAAATTGTGCCAATAAAATGTACATTTACAAATCAAAACGATGGGAGGATTTATTGTGAAGATATCAAAAGTATACTGCGCTTATTTCAGCCCGGGGGACACCACCAAAAAGGTGGTCACCGGTATTGGTGAGTCTTTTAACGACTATCCGGTAGAGAATATTAACCTTACTGATTATGATATGCGCCAGAATCATTTCCGGTTTACGGAAAATCAGCTGCTGATCATCGGCGTGCCGGTTTACGGCGGACGGATCCCGACTCCGGTGAGCGAGTGTTTAAGCCGGTTCCGCGGCATCAGCACTCCGGTGGTGCTGGTGGCGACTTACGGCAACAGGGCTGTCGATGACGCGCTGATGGAACTTTATAAAGAACTTGGCAGTAAGGGATTTGTTCCTGTGGCAGCCGCTTCTTTTGTCTGTCAGCACACTTATCTGAGCGATCTGGCGCACGGCCGTCCGGACGAGAAGGATATGGCTGTAGTAAAAGAATTTGGCGATAAGATCAAAGAACGCCTGCGCCTTGCCGTGATCTACGACATGAAGAAGCTTGATATTCCGGGAAGCTATCCTTATGAGAAGCCGCCGATGACTCAGTTCCCGTTCAACGTGGAGACCAACGAATACTGCATCTACTGTATGCTCTGCGCCGGCGTCTGTCCGATGAAAGCTATCAGCGACAGCAATCCGCGGGATATCAACAATGATGTCTGCGTCCGCTGCGGCGCCTGCATCCGCATCTGTCCGGCCCAGGCCAAATCCTTCACGAAAGAGCCTCTGGAAGCGCTCCGTAACCGGCTGCTGCGCCCGCTGTGCGATACAAGACAGGAGCCGTGGTATACCGTCGGATAATTCAGTAATCGCAGTACCGCCAATGAGAATAAATTAAAGCGTTACAGCAAAAACCGCCACAAACAAGGAGCGCCATCCACTGCATGTCAACGGCATGGATATCTCCGTTTGTGACGGTTTTATTTTATTCATTGCAAAATGTAATTATATATGTCACCCCGCCTCTACCGCACCGGCTCATCCGGCATCACGAAGGCCGCGATGATATAGATGAGGATTCCAGGAACGAATCCCCAGAGAGTGATGAAAACGACAATCAGGCGGACGATGGTGGAATCAATGCCGAAATAATCGGCGATTCCGCCGCACACGCCGAGAATCTTTCTGTCTGTTTCTGATTTATATAACTTTCTTCCCATAATATTCAGGCTCCTTCCTCTGCTGTCCGGATAATCTGATTAGTCAGATATTCCATCCATTTTTTATTAAATCCCGCCAGGGCGTTCATGTTTCCGTGAGACAATTCCGGATATGTTACCTGCGCTCCTTCTTCCGGAGCAGGCAACTGCATGTCCCCTGTCAGAAATTCCGGATGAGACGCATAGTAGCGTACCTGATAGTCAGAAATCTTATCCGCAATGAGCAGCGCCTGCTTTCTGGTCAGAATCTGTTTTGCATTGCGGCAGGAATCGTCAGAAGACAAACCATTTTTTAAGAAAAGGGCATAGGCTTCTTTTTCTTCTTCGGACAGCTCCTCAATTCCTGAACAGCCGTTCAATGCTTCCTGCACCTCTTCCTCAGTCAGATATTCCGGGAAAAGTTCCTGTACCAGAGAAGCCAGACGGCTCACCGTCACATTTCCCCTGCTGTTGCCCTCCTCAAACACATCAAGAACCGCATTATCCGCAAGGTCGTTCACTCCCCGGAGCATCTTTGCCAGTTCTGTTCTGGTCACCGCTCTCTGCGGATGAAACAGTCCGTCTTTTGCAGACGGATAACATCCCAGATCCGCGTACTCGTCATATACATCTCCCAGATCGTCGGAGCATCTCACGTCGTAGTTTCCGGAAGTAAGCTGCAGTTTCCCGTTCTCATATTTTTTAAATGTGTAATCCAGTAGCTTTCGTATGGAAGAAAATGTACTCTCTTTGCTCACATTTCCAAAATATGCGCAGATAACCTCATGCCCTTCGTCATCCACAGCCGTGGCGATGAAAACGTCTCCCGCCGCATTGGTCGTACCGGATTTGGAACCGATGATCGTGTACTCGTCCTCATCATAGCTGGCCATTCCTCTCAAAAACCAGTTGGTCGTGTTGCAGCTGACCAGTCCGTTGCTGGTATCATAGTGGGATTTAGCCACAGCGGAACGAATCTCCGGAATCGTCATGGCATACCGGCATATTTCCGCCATCTCCGCTGCCGTGGAATAGGTTTTGTCAAAGCCTGCACCGATATCAGAACCAACCGGATTATCAAAGCTGGTCTGGGTGAGTCCCATCTCCGCACATTTGGCGTTCATGGCCTCCACACAGGCCTCTTTGGAACCAAACACACCGGCCGCCAGGGAATCCGTCGCATCGGCGGCAGAAGCGACAAGGCACATACTCAGCAAATCTTTAAAAGTGAATTTTACCCCTGACGGCAGACCCAGGCAATAAGTGCCGTATGTGGTTCCGTTAATTATTTCTGATTTAGTTTTGATCTTTTTATTGACATTGCCATTCTCTATGCAGACAATGGCCGTCATCAGCTTCGCTGTGCTGGCAGGATAGATCATTTTATTTTCATCCTGTCCGAAAAGAATCTCACCGGAACCGGCGTCCATCACCGCATAGGCATGGCACTGCATTTTCGGCGCGCGCACCTTTGCCTCTCCTCTGGCGGGTAAAAGCAGGCAAAGACAGAATACTGCCGCTACAAAAAAGCCTGCCCGTCTGCGCATGTTTTTATCCATCGTATAGTCTGACATTTTTCATCTCCTCCTCTTTTGTTTCCCGTAGTTTCATTCGCTCTCAGGAAAACAGCCGCTCAAATCTCCCTTTTCTGCAGAAGGAACGGTCGTCTTTCTGAAGCGCAAGATACATCTCTTCAATCATCTGCGCACATTCTGCTCTGCTGTCTTTATAAAGCCGGTATAGATGCCGGCAGGTATCTCTGTTCTGAGGATTCATCTTTTTCTTCCGGAAATAATGCTGGAAACTGAGCCGTGGCAGAAAATTCTCATTGATAAAAGCAGTTACCGCCCGTTTCACTCCAAAATGAGAGTGGAAAAAGTGATTCAGGATCAGCTTCATATACCAGAGTCCTGTGCTGATCTTTCGGGCAGGAATCCCGTAATACGGCCCGATCACAGACGAATAGGCAAGGCCGGTCCGGATGTGTCTTGCCACCTTATAATGCAGAGGGTTCCTGTAATCCCTCTTCATCATAAGATAATCCCAGTCCGTCTCCATCTCCGCATGGCTGATGCCCGTCTCGGCCATCCTCTGCCGGATATAAGGGTGACATGTGCTGTCCAGGATATAATGTGTCATAAATCCCGCCAGATAAGCAAAAGCCGCATTTTTCCGGCGCTGTTTTTTAAACACGGTAAATGCATGTTCCAGAAAGCATCGCATCGGCTCGTCATGAACTTTTACGCCGTACTGATTCACTTCATTTTTGGAAAAAGAACGGTAATAGAATAAAATATCCGGTCCATGTACGCCGATATTATAATAATTAATATATGGAAGTATCTTTTTTTGCAATTTCGGACTAAGCATCCGAATGATCTCCTGTCCGTAAGTATAATGTGTGTATGTTGTTGGCATAAGCATCCCTCTTCTTTCGCATCTGTCTTATTTTATCATAATATTCCTGATGTTAAAAGGCTGAAAATTCTTCATAATTTCGTTTTTTCGAACAAAAACAACAAAATAATTGCGTATTTACTGTATAACTGTTATAATAATTGAAAAAAATTGTGCATTTTTTTACACAAGGAGGAGGTACATTTATTATGAAAGGAAATGTATTGGTCGGCCAGTCCGGAGGACCGACGGCTGTCATCAATTCCAGCCTGGCAGGGGTTATCCAGGCTGCTAAAAAATATGGAGCAGGCAAGGTTTACGGCATGCACTATGGCATCGAAGGCTTTCTGAAAGAAGATATCATTGATCTGGATGAGTATATCACCTGTCACGCTGATTTATCTTTGTTAAAAAGGACGCCTTCCGCTTTTCTCGGTTCCTGCCGTTATAAGCTTCCGCCGATCGAGGGCAACGAAGATGTCTATGACAGAATGTTCGAGATCATGGAAAAGTACAATATCGAATATTTTCTTTATATTGGCGGAAACGACTCCATGGACACTATTAAGATGCTGTCTGATTATGCCGCCAAAAAAGATAAGCCTCAGAAATTCATGGGCGTTCCTAAAACTATCGACAATGATCTGCCTCTTACAGATCATACCCCGGGTTATGGCTCCGCCGCCAAATATATCGCCACATCCATGAAAGAGATCATCCGGGACAACGCCAGCTTCGGAGCATCCAAACCGACCGTCTGCGTTGTTGAGATCATGGGACGCCATGCCGGCTGGCTGACAGCCGCCTCCGCACTTTCCAGAGATAGTGACTGCGAAGGACCGGATCTGATCTATCTGCCGGAGGTTCCATTCGATCTGGACAGTTTTATGGAAAAAGTGAAACATCTGGCTGAGACGAAACGCTCCGTGGTCATCGCTGTTTCTGAGGGCGTTCGCCTGGCCGACGGCCGTTTTGTCTGTGAACTTGGAAACATGTCGGACTATGTGGATGCGTTCGGACACAAACAGCTTTCCGGCTGCGCTTCTTTCCTGACCAACAAGATTACGGAAGCCACCGGTTTAAAGTCCCGTCCAATTGAATTCTCCACTCTGCAGCGCTGTGCCACCCACATGGCATCCCGCGTGGATGTGGATGAAGCCGCCGCCGTGGGATTTGTCGCCTGTCAGGCGGCAATGGAAGGGCACACCGGCATGATGATCACTATTCAGGTCACCAGCCGGGAACCGTACCTCGTTACCTACAATAAATATGACATTCATGAAATCGCAAATGTGGAGCGAAAAGTCCCGCGCGACTGGATCATCAACGACGGCACTTATGTCAGCGAAAAGTATCTGGAATACGCCCGCCCGCTGATTCTCGGCAACATTCTTCCATATTATGCCGGAGGACTTCCAAAGCACCTTACGCTTCATACAAAAGATAAATAGAATTGCTTATTATGAGCCCTGTTCCGCAGGGCTCTTTGATTTTTCCGGCAAATATCTCCGGTATTCCTTAGAAGACGTCTCCTTCCGGTCAGGATACGCCGGTCAGCGGATCTTCCGGCACTCAGTATAATACCTCTTATCCTGCGCATGTCCCATGGAAAAGGTTTTTCTCGGCAGCGCCCCGTCATCCTTCACTGATGGAAAAAGTTCCTCTTTCTTCATATCCGGCAGCAAAAATCCGATACTTCCTTCCTCTTTCGAAAGAGCAAGCACTGTATCCGCCCCATGAATGTAATCCATACTGATCGGATGTTCTTTCTGGTAACTATCCAGAAAATTCTGCAGACTTCCCACCGTCAACTTGGAAGAAGTCTTCGTGATGATCGCACTGTGACGAACGCCATCCCGGACGATCTCCATTTTCTGCAGATGTTCCGATACATTTTCTTCTTCAAAAACAAGTCCCAGTTTCTCTGCCATCTCCGCCATCATACTGTCTACATCGGCCTGACTGACAATTCGGTGAATGGCCTCAAACTCCAGCGCCGGGCTGTGGAGGTTGACGATCTCCGCCAGCGCATATCTGGCTGGATGCTGTGAAAAATCTTTTTCCGGATACGCCTCCTTCAGCTGCTCATAAAATGCTTTGGCCGACGCCAGAGAATGATTGCCGTCACCCACAGCAAAGACCAGAGCCGACAGGTTATGCTGCCGTTCAGACGCTTCTGACGAAGCACAGTCTGCTGCACCGCTGATCGCCTGACCGGGTGTTTCCGTCATCTGCCCTGCTGCCAGGGCGTCAAGAGCCTCCAAAATCCTTCTCTGCTCTTTTTCTTCAAGAAGGTATCCCCGCAGATGGCCTCCCCCCTGCATCAGATCAAAGTCATAGAGGAGCTTTTCCTCTTTCCGATACATTTCGCAAGGTTCTATGACAGTCCGGTTCTTATCATCAATGAGAAGCATGATGTGCGGCAGTTCCAGCGGCGCATTCTGGCGGACACGGATTCTGGGCGGGATCCGCTCTTCCACCGTGGCTTCCGTGGCTCTCACAAGAGAATTGCTCCCTTTGTGATAGTCATACTGCGCAAGGTCAATGCACCCCATAATGCCGGCGCGCATTTTTCCGCTGCTGTCCGTTCTCTCCACATAAATCATCGCATTTTCATACCTGTCAAACAAATCGTCCGAGAGATACCGGTCCATGGAACGGTGAATCTCCTCCAGTTTTTCTTTCTCCTGCGGGCCGTCCAGATATACTTCCGGCAGAATCATCCGCAGGGTGGACGGCGCTTCGCCGACAATCCTTTCCGTCTCTTCCCAGTATTCCGGCTCGCTGGTAAACTGATCGCAGGCGATCACAGACCACCGGGACATATCGGTTCCGTTTTTTGGCAGCAGAATATCTGCCGGATAAAATGCTTGGTTCATTTTGCTTTCTCCTCTCTTTTTTCTCCCGCACCTGCGGAGCATTGCGGTATCCTACTTTTCCTCCTCCGATGGAATAAAATCCTGAAAACGCATTTTACTGTGAGGCGGATAAATCACCACCTTATCTTGTTTCTGCAGATCTTCTATATCCTGCAGCAGGTAATCCCGAAGCCAGCTCTGTTCTCCCTTGACAGAAAGCGGTTTCAGCCCGAAATCCTCCGCGATCTTCTTTCCTTTTTCTACAAATGCTCTGTAATCCGGACGCCCCGTATCAATGAGCGTCAGGTACTCATACCCCTGAAATATCTCGCGATAGATCGCATCGGCCATCTCCTGCCCGTACATTTCCACCGCATCCTTATATTCCTTGTGAAGATTTGCTTCTCCCTGCAGCCATCCTTCTGTCAGAAAATATCCTCGTTTTGTCTTATCAAGCTCCCGGCGTCTTTCTGCCGATCCAAGCAGCAGAGTGATACAATCGTCCGCCTTTGGCATGACTGTCTCGTAATCTCCTGTTACAAGGCCCTCTACAACATTGCCGCAGAGGCCGAAACACAGGAGGAGCCTCTCAATACCTTTTCCTTCCAGCAGCCGCATCTGTTCCCTCACCGCCTCCTGCAGGCGGGACGTGGTATTATGAAGTCCGGATGGAACATACAAAATCACGTCAATCTTTGCGGGCTCCTGCCCGAGGATATGCGAAATCTCTTTCTCCAGCGTTTTGCAGGCAATTAATGCTGTTCTCATCAAATCTGCCTCCCTGCGGTCATTCCTATGGAATCTGTTTTTCCTTCTGTTATCTTCTTCCGACCGCCGTCTTCACTGTCTTCCTTTTCGCTGTTCCTCAATCCGCTCCGCCAGGTCATTGAGATAAACCCAGCGTTCCATTTTCTCATCCAGCTGCTTCTGAACAGATTCTTTTTCCTGTACCCATTCATTGAGTTTGACAAAGTTGGTGGCATTCTTTGCAATTTCCGCCTCAATGATCTCCATCCGGCTTTCCAGTGCCTCGATATCTTCATCAATGGTGTCAAACTCTTTCTGCTCCGCAAAGGTAAACCGCAGTTTTTCGGTGGCAGGGTCACGGTAACGTTTTTTCTTTGCACTGCCGCCGGTTCCTTTTTCGCCGGAACCTGCTCTGTCTACGCTTTCCGCCGCATTCCCGTTCCATCCGCTTTCTTCTCCGTCCCCCCGCTGTTTCCTTTTCTCCATGTAATCGGTATAGCCGCCTTCGTAAATACGAATCTGCCCATCCTCAAAGGATGCGATCCTGTCGGAAATCCGGTCAAGAAAATACCGGTCGTGAGAAACCACTATGACGATTCCCGGAAAATTATCAAGAAATCCTTCCAGCACCTGCAGCGTCGCAATATCAAGATCATTGGTCGGCTCATCCAATATCAGTACGTTAGGCGCTTCCATAAGCACCTTGAGAAGATACAGTCTTCTTCTCTCGCCGCCGGAAATCTTGGCGATAGGCGCATACTGCATATCCGGACTAAACAGGAATCTCTCCAGCATCCGGGACGCCGAAATGCGCCCGTCGGACGTCTGAATATATTCGGCCGCATCGCGGATATAGTCGATGACCCGCTGCTGTTCGTCCATGACCTCGCACTCCTGGGCAAAGTATCCGATTTTAATGGTCTCGCCCCAGACGATCGTTCCCGTGTCCGGCTCTTCTTTTCCTGCCAGCAGACGCATCAGCGTCGATTTACCGCAGCCGTTGACTCCCACAAAACCGATACGTTCATATCTTCGAAAAATGTAAGAAAAATCTGAAAACAGCTGCCTGCCTCCGTACCCTTTGGACACATTTTCAAGCTCTATGGTCTTTTTACCAAGTCTCGTGCCGACCACTTCCATCTCTACCTGACGGGCACTCTGAGGAGCATCCATATTTTTCAGACGCTCGAACCTTTCCAGCCTTGCCTTCTGCTTCGTGCTCCTGGCTCTGGCGCCCCGCATCACCCACTGAAGCTCCACCCGCAGGATGCTCTGGCGTTTTCTCTCGGCGGCCTGGGCCATCTCCTCTTTCTCTGCCTTTCTTTCCAGATACCCGGAATAGCCGGACATGTAGCTGTAAACCTTTCCCTTATCCACTTCCCAGATCTGGTTAGTCACACGGTCAAGGAAATACCGGTCGTGGGTTACCAGCAGCAGCACGCCTTTGTAACGTGATAAATACTTTTCCAGCCAATCCGCCATAAAGTTATCCAGGTGGTTGGTCGGCTCATCCAGGATCAGCACGTCATTGCTCTGCAGCAGCACCTTGCAGAGAGCCGCCCGCTTCTTCTGACCGCCGGAAAGCTCCCGAAGCTCCTGTCCGTGATCATACAATTCCAGAGCGTTGAGCATGGACTTAGCCTCGCTCTCAAAGGCATAATCTTCTCCTGCATCCTCACATACATAAGAAAGCACACTGCCTTTCTCCGGAAAATCCGGATTCTGCGACAGCCAGCCCACAGTCAGGCCTCTGGAAAAGATAATCGTTCCGCTGTCCGGCTCCTCATCTCCTGCCAGCATACGCAGCAGCGTTGATTTGCCCGTGCCGTTCACTCCGATGATTCCTATCTTATCACCCGCATCCACGCTGCACGACAGATCATCAAGAACCATCCGGTCGCCGTACAGCTTGGAAATATGTTCCACATTTATTACACTCATGAAAAACCTCCGGTTTTCTCTCGTTGTTTCTCTTGTCATTTCCTCAAATCATCTCCGCACGAAAGTACGGAAAACAAAATCAGGCATAAGTATAACACAAATCCGCCTTTTTGGATACCGGATTTCCTGCCCTTCGACCGTAATCCCATAACGCCCCTGTGAATTTGACGTCCATTTTGCCACGTAAACGATCCGTTTCTTTTTTCATCCCCGACTCTTTCCGCTCTGGGATGTTGTGCCGCTCTTCTTTGCCTGCACAACGCCTTGTCTACTTATTTTGACTGAAAACGGAGATTTCCGCGGAACAAAAAAATAAGAACCACATCTCTGTGATTCTTATTCGCTAGTGCAGACGACGGGACTTGAACCCGTACCCAGTTAGCCCGGACTAGATCCTTAGTCTAGCGCGTATGCCAATTCCGCCACGTCTGCATGTATTCTGTTGTGTTGATGTTTTGTTCTCTCTCACCAACGAAACTCATTATAGCACCACTTTCCGGATAATGCAAGTACTTTTTTTAATTTTTTTCAAAAAAATATATTGTTTGTTCTTCTGACACAATTCCACTGTTTTTTCCCAGGTATTTACAGTAAAACGGAGAGGCTTTCTCATTGTTTCATCATAGCTTTCTCTTTCCTGACGAAACGAAAAGGCCCCTCTGTTTTATTTTATGTTTCTTCCGCCGGCAGTATCTTTGCCAGTCAGCCTCTGGCATGACATTCAATCATCTTCCTACTCCTGGCTGTTCAGCTCTCTGTCAGAGAAATCCCATTTTCCGGTGTTCCGGTTCTGTGTTCCGGTCGTATCGCCCGATCCGGTGGTTCCGGAATCATCTGTGCGGTCTGAAGCCGTTGTCCGTCCGGTTTCACCGGTCTTGTCCGTTTCCGTTGTCCCGTTTTTGGTGGAAGACTCCGATGTGGAAGCAGAATTCTTGTTTTTCTTCCCGCTCTCCGTACTCTTTTCGCGGACGCTGCTGTAGTCGTTAAAATACTGAGGGTCAGCCGTAATATACAGACCGTCCGTTGTTATAAACGCCGAATCACCTTTCTCTGTCTGTACCTTTGCCTTGACCTGTATCTTATCTCCCACATAGACGGCTCCCGCCACATTATCCGCATCAAAATCCGCCCATTTTCTCAGACGTACTCCCGATGAACTGATATACGTGATAGCAAGATACCCTTCCATCTCCGTGTAACTGATCAGCGGCTGCGCATGGGTGATATCGGCGCTCAGATACGTGCCGTCATCCAGCTTGTAATAGGTCTGTCCTTTGTAGCTTCCTCTCTGTTTGGCGTGCACGATCTGTCCGCTCACAAGCATTTTGGAAGCGTCCGTCTTCTCACCGGGAACCGGATTAGCCCACAGCCCCAGCGGAGGCACCTCACATATCATCACATAACATGCTTTAAACCGGCTGTCCATCTTCAGATATTCCGGCGATTTTTTTTGTTCCTCTGTTGACTCAAGCCCGGATACCACTTCCGGTCCCGTATAGGTCTGGTTGTCTAAAAATGCTCCAAACCCAAACACAAATCCAACCGTCGCCGCCACAAGCAGCAACGAAATCGCCATGGAAAACAGCGGACTCTGAAATAGTCCTGATTTTCTCGTCCGTTTTACGCGTTTCATAGAATCCTCCTAACTATACATCAGCATTATACCACAGGAAAACCCAAAATACCAACGGCGTTTCCCGGACGCTTTTTCCCGCACCTGGCTTGTTTTTTGCCAATACAGTCTGTCCTCGCAAAGAACGGCCTTCTTTGCAGGCACTCCTGACTATCTCTACCGGTCATACTGATCCAGATTATATCTCTCTATTAATGAAGTCAGCTGAGAAACATATGTACTGCTGGTTGCGTATCCGCCGTTTTTGATGATCGTCAGCTGCTTTTTATAGCTGTTTGTGGATGTCAGTCCTGCATACCTGTAGGAATAACCGTCTCTTGCATTTACCAGATAAGCGGAATGATCTGCCACTGACTGTTCTACACAGGAGTATTTCCGGAAAGGAGCGCTGATGGTCACATGTTTTCCGCCATATTCCTCTCCTGTATTGATAGTAACACTGCTGTATCCATCCCATACGGAACCGCTCCAGGTATTTCCGGATAAATTGGTCTTCATACCAAAAAGGTTATTGCCCTTCTGCGCCAGTTCTGATTTACCCCAGCCGCTTTCCAGAATTGCCTGAGCCAGCGTTACAGAAGCAAGAATACCGCTCTTCTTATAATCTGCCTGCGCAATCGGTCCCATGGTCTGAATAAACTGCGTTGTTGACATATTGGCAAAAGCAGCAGCCGTCATTCCACCGGTCTGAGGAGCTGCCGGCACTTCTGCAGGCGCGCTGTTGGTCGTAGTCTCCGGTTCGGCGATATAAACAGCTTTTTTCTTTTTCTTGTATTCATAATTGAATCCGAAGCCTTCCTCAAAAAGCGCTCTTGCAGGAACAACGAGCGTCTTTTTTCCGTTAAACTTCACAAAAAGCGGAGCCACGCTGATTTTTTTCTTCACTCCATTCACTTTCATTTTTTTCTTGCCGACAAACAGTTTTACTTTTGTTCCCTCATAAGAAAGTACTAATTTCCCTGATGACTTATTGTATTTTGCGTTCATCTGCGGGCCTCTCTTCACAAGACAGGCTTTGTACGGAATCATGATGCTTCCGTCAATGAGAACGCCGGTCTTTTTCTTTGTATTGACCTGCCTGCTGTTATAATATACCGTGTAGGAAGAGCCGCTGTAATTGTAGGTTCTGCTTCCTTTCTGATATGTAGTAGCCGCCGACGCTCCAACCGGCGCGGCAATCATTACAAAAGCCAGCAAAAAAATTACTAATCTCTTAAGTTTCGTTACATGTTGCATTACAATCTCCTCCTTTTTGAAATAAAAATTTAATGTTATTTAATGAATGGACTGTTTTTTTGTAAAGAAAAAAGACCAGTAAACTTTCGTTTACTGATCTCATCCTTCATTAGGCCACCTTGCTCTTTGCTAACTCTGCGAGGGCTGCAAATCCTGCCGGATCGCTGATTGCCATCTCAGAAAGCATTTTTCTGTTTACTTCCACGCCTGCTAATTTCAGACCGTGCATCATCTTGCTGTAGGAGATGCCGTTCATTCTTGCAGCTGCGTTGATACGTGCGATCCAGAGCTGTCTGAACTGTCTCTTTCTCTGTTTTCTTCCTGCGTAAGCGCTTGTTAAAGCTCTCATTACGGACTGTTTAGCAACTCTATACTGTTTGGAGCGTGCTCCTCTGTATCCTTTCGCAAGTTTTAATGTTCTGTTATGTCTCTTCTTTGCGCCGATTGCGCCTTTTACTCTTGCCATAATTTACGTCCTCCTCTATACGATTAAAGATATGGTAAAATCTTCTTCATGTTCTTTGCGTTTGTCGGGTCTGTCACTGTAGACTTTCTCAGGTTTCTCTTTCTCTTCTGAGACTTCTTTGTTAAAATATGGCTCTTATAAGCTTTCATTCTCTTTAACTGTCCAGTACCTGTTTTTTTGAAGCGCTTTGCAGCAGCTCTGCTTGTTTTCATTTTTGGCATAATTAAGTCCTCCTAAATTGTTCTATATAAAAATTAACGTTTTTCAGTTAAAAACATTGTCATGCTTCTTCCTTCAAACTTCGGCTGTTTGTCAACCACTGCGCAGTCAGAAAGCTGTGCGGCGAATTCATCAAGAATCACTTTGCTGGAATTCACATGCGCCAGTTCTCTTCCCCGGAAACGAAGGGTAACTTTAACTTTATCTCCTTTGGAAAGGAACTTTCTTGCCTGATTCACCTTGGTATTCAGATCATTGGTGTCAATATTCGGAGAAAGTCTCACCTCTTTGACGTCTATGGTCTTCTGTTTCTTTCTTGCTTCCTTTTCCTTGCGCGCAAGCTCATACCTGTATTTTCCGTAATCAATAATCTTACATACCGGCGGCTTTGCGTTGGGCGCGATCTTCACCAGGTCGAGCTCTGCCTCTCTGGCAATCTTCATGGCTTCCTTAGCGGACATGATACCGAGCTGTTCTCCGCTCTCGCTGATCAATCTGACTTCTCTGTCACGCACCTGCTCATTAATCATCAAATCGTTAATTGTCGTACACCTCCATAAACCCTCATATAAATAAGAATCACCGTGTTGATACACATTTTGTTCGGCGGCATCCGCCTTGCGGCTGCATGCCGGCCTATATTAGCGCAGCATAATTATCTATATAATAATGAATGCCGCTCTATACTCAGTTATTTCCATTTTATCAATAAAAAATGGATAGCAACAAAGACTATCCACCGCATATCAAAAATAATCTGTTCCACAGTCCTGTCACGGACGAAGGAACCAATCACCTTATTACGATATTAACCCGAGTCACCAGTGTGCTGAGGTGAGAGTGGATACTCTGCTTTGTTCTCACTGTCGTCTTAACGAACAACCTCAACTACTATATCATTGAAAATGTATCCTGTCAAGCTTTTTTTACAGGCACAGCTTAAGTTCTTTATCTTCCCGCTGATACTGACGATATGTAATACCCACCATGTCGAGCATCCTCTTAGCCGCAATGGTTGAATCCGTATCTGCATATTTGTCTGAATAATAGATCACTTCCGCAATGCCGGACTGGATGATCGCTTTCGTACATTCATTGCACGGAAACAGCGTCGTATAAATCCGGGCTCCCTTGAGCGATCCGCCTCCATAATTAAGGATGGCGTTAAGCTCCGCATGACAGACATAGAGATATTTGGTATCCAGGGGAGTTCCACGCCGCTCCCACGGCATACGGTCATCGTCACATCCCGTAGGCATCCCATTGTATCCCATGGACAGAATCTTGTTCTGGGGACTTACAATGCAGGCTCCGACCTGCGTATTATTATCTTTGCTCCGTTCCGCCGAAAGCATGGCGACTCCCATGAAATAGGCGTCCCAGGAAACGTAATCCTGTCTCTTCATATGAATACCTCCATTCTTTAACTATCATAACACAAACGAGGCAAAAAAGAAAGGACTTTGCGGTGTTGCTGCCGCAAAGCCCTGAAAAATCGATATGCAAAATATCATGCAGGATCTGTCCGCCTTGAAAATCAGTCTGCCAGCGAAAACTTATCATGCACTGCGTTAATCGCTCTTTCTACATATTTCTGGTCAATGAGAACTGTAACACGGATCTCGGAAGTGCTGATCATCTTGATGTTTACGCCGCAGTCATAAAGCGCCTCAAACATAGATGCCGCCACGCCCGGATTACTCATCATGCCGGCGCCCACGATAGACAGCTTCGCCACATCTTTTTCCTCGTCAATCTTTTTGTAATCACTCTTCGGAAAGCTCTTCTGAATGATCGCCACTGCCTCGTCCGCCACATCTTCTGCCACAGTAAAGGAAATATCCTTTGTACCGTCGCGGCCGATGGACTGTAAGATCACATCCACATTGATATTGTATTTCGCCAGCGCATTAAATAAATGGAAGGCGACTCCCGGTTCATCTTTTAATCCAACTACTGCAATTCTGGTGGCGTTTTTATCTACTGCCACGCCGCTGACAAGCATCTTTTCCATGTTTACTTCCTCCCTGACAATTGTTCCTTCGTTTGTATTTAAGCTTGAACGTACCACTAACTGTACTCCGTATTTTTTAGCCATCTCCACTGAACGGTTATGGAGAACTCCTGCGCCCAGTGTGGATAACTCCAGCATCTCATCATAAGTAATCTCATCCAGTTTGCGGGCATTTTTCACAAGACGCGGATCCGCAGTATACACGCCGTCCACATCCGTATAAATCTCACAGGCGTCGGCATGCAGTGCGGCGGCGAGAGCCACTGCCGTTGTATCAGATCCGCCGCGGCCCAGCGTTGTCAGATTGTCATACTTATCCACTCCCTGAAAACCGGTCACCAGCACAATCTTTCTCTGCTCCAGCTCATTTCTGATACGGTCTGTATCAATTCGTTTCAATCTGGCGTTGCCGTAACGGTGTGTGGTATGCATCGCTACCTGAAAGGCGTTTAAGGAAACGGCCGGAACTCCCAAAAAGCCCATGGCCAGCGCCATCATAGATACGGAAATCTGCTCGCCGGTAGTTACCAGCATATCCATCTCCCGTTTGGATGGTCTTGGATTGATATCTCTGGCCATCTCAATGAGTTCATCGGTAGATTTGCCCATAGCGGACAAAACCACCACAATATCATGTCCCTTCTGATAATCTTCAATACATCTCTTTGCAACGTTAAAAATTCTCTCTTTGTTGCCGACAGAGGTACCTCCAAATTTCTTAACGATTAACATAGTGTCCTCCTGATTTCTAATGGTATTTTAATCTAAAAAGTATTCCATCAACGCTGCGCCTGACGGCATGTCGATGCCGGAGGCTGCCGCCTCTCTCTCATTATAATGCCACATGCGGCTGCCGTGATTGGTGCTGTCAAACAGCATATACGGCACAGGATCGCTGGAATGAGTCCGCAGCACGATCGGCGTCGGATGATCCGGAAGAACCAGCATACGATAATCCTCACCGGAAGCGTCCATGCCTTCCTTCACCACCCTGATGACTCTCTGATCCAGGTACTCAATGGATTTTATTTTGCGTTCCACGCTGCCCTGGTGTCCCATCTCATCCGGTGCTTCCACATGGATGTAGGCAAAATCATAACCGTCTTTTGTGAGCGCGTCTACCGCTGCCTGAGCCTTGCCCTCATAATTGGTCTCCAGCGTTCCGTCTGCTCCCTCCACAATGATATTGTGAAGACCGGCGCCCACGCCGATTCCTTTGAGCAGGTCCACTGCGGAGATCATAACGCCGCGTTTTCCTGTTTTTTCTGTAAAATCATCCAGCGCCGGTTTCGTTCCCGCGCCCCAGAACCAGAGCGAGTTGGCCTTATGAAGTCCCGCCTTCTCTCTGGCAACGTTGATTGGATGATTGTTGAGAATCTCATAACTTTTTTCCATCATCTCCGCCAGCAGTTTCTCTTTCGGCAGATAATTTCCGATGGTCTTTGTCAGGATGTCGTGAGGCGGCGTCAGCTCCACTACATTTCCTTTATCCCAGATCAACAGATGACGGTAACTAGTTCCTGTATAGAAATGGAACATTTCATTGCCGAAGGCTTCCTGTACCGCCTGAATGAGAACGTCTGCATCCTCTGTGGAAATCTCCCCCGCACTGTGATCGATCATTTTCTTGTCTTTATATTCTGTCTCCTCATCGGAAACTGTCACGATATTGCACCGGATGGCAATATCGGTATCTTTCATAGGAACGCCGATGCTCAGAGCCTCCAGCGGAGAACGCCCCGTATAATATTTTTTCGGATCATAGCCAAGCACGGAAAGATTCGCCGTATCACTTCCCGGACTCATACCTGCCGGAATGGTGTGCACCTGGCCGATCTCTGATTTCTGCGCCAATTCATCCATCATCGGGGTATTGGCATATTCCAGCGGCGTCTGCTCGTTCAGTTCATCTATAGGATAATCTGCCATGCCATCGCCAAGCACCACGATATATTTCATAATAAAGTCTCCTTTCACAAAAGATTACCGGAAAGAATCTTCAGCTTTGCACCTGCTCTCTCCGATAATCTCATCTGTCATCATTTAGTTTATCAGACGGGCGAAAAAACGTCCCGCGATCTGTTTTTCTTTATGCGTCAATACGAATCATATTAAGAATATCATCAAACTGATCTGCAGCCTTGTGGTAGTCGCTTTCCTTCATGACGCCGGTCACAAAAGCTGTCTCTTCAATGCCATCCACCTTCACCGGCTCAACAGCGCCGAACGCTTTCTCTACAGACTCCAGAGAAACCTCTTTTGGCATGCGGACGAAATACCGTCTCTCAAATCCTCCGAAATCACTGAGCGGAAGCTTCTCCTGCTCCCAGATCATCTTAATATGAGTTCCCATATGCTTCACACAGTCCACCACGTCCGCTGCCACAGCGCTGGCTGTCGGGAGCTTGCCGGCTCCTCTGCCGTAGAACATAGTGTCGTCCACCATGTTTCCGTGTACAAAAATGGCGTTGAACACATCCTTGACTCCCGCCAGCGGGTGATAGTGATCGATGAGCATCGGGCAAACCATGGCGTACAGCTTGCCGTCGTCGCTCCAGCTCTTTCCGAGGAGCTTGATACATTTCTTCATCTGACGGGCATACTGAAAATCCTCCGCGGAAATGTTCGTGATACCCTCGGTATGCACATCCTCGAAATCCACCTGCTTGCCGTAGGCAAGGGAGGTGAGGATCGCGATCTTCCGGCAGGCGTCATATCCTTCGATATCCGCTTCCGGGTGCAGCTCCGCGTACCCCTTCTCCTGCGCTTCTTTGAGCACCTCGTCAAAGGCAATGCCCTCTTCTTCCATCTTGGTCAGCATGTAATTCGTTGTTCCGTTTAAGATACCGCTGATCTCCTCGATCACGTCGGCTGTCAGGCACTGGGTCAGCGGACGGATAATCGGAATACCGCCTCCCACGCTGGCCTCAAACAGGAAATTAGCCTTCTTTTCCTTTGCGATGCCGATGAGCTCCGCACCGTATTTTGCCACCAGCTCCTTGTTGGAAGTGGCTACGCTTCTTCCCTGCAGCAGGGCAGTTTTTACAAAGGTGTACGCCGGCTCCAGACCGCCCATACACTCTACAACAATCTGAATATCTTCATCTTCTTCAATGATCTTATAATCATGGACTACCTTATCCTGATTAGGGTCGCCCGGAAAATCTCTCAGGTCAAGGATTCTTTTTACTACAATCCTGTCTCCTGCCTTCTTCTCGATACTGTCTGCATTGGTCTGCAGCACCTCTACCACGCCGGCGCCAATGGTGCCGTATCCTAACACTGCAACGTTTATCATCACTGTCCTCCTCAATTCTTCTTTCTGTCCGGCAGGCGGTCATCTCCTCCCGGAAAATCATCCTCATGCCGGTATTGTGCCTTCGTTATTCTGCTGAAACAATCTTAAGATTATGGATACCGCGGGCATCCGCTATCTTCTCAAACAGTTCCGTCACATCATCAGTCGTCGGAAGAACCAGCACGCTCAGCGTAATGAGCGCGATATGATTCACCGGAATACTCTGATGAATGGACAAAATATTTGCATTGCATTCCGCAACCACCTTCAGTACATTGGATAAAAGGCCGGGGCGGTCTTCCATCTCCATGACAAAAGTTATGGTCTTTCCCTGAATCTTTTCATGAATCGGAAATATGTCATCTTTATATTTATAATAAGAGCTGCGGCTGATCCCTACGGCATCAATCGCCTCCCGTATCGTCTTCACTCTGCCCGCGCCCAGCAGGTTATTCACTTCCGCCACTTTAAGAAGAACTTCCGGAAGAGCCTTTTTCTTTACCATATAAAATTTAAACGCATTCTCCATAAAATCCCTCTGTCTCCCCTGTGCGGTATTACATTTACCAAAATACGAGCTAAAAAGTACGTCACACAAATACATTTGTATGCCCAGGAAAGATACTATCACATTCTTTTCCAATGTGCAACACTCATTTTAACATTTTGATAAAAAAGTGCAAAAAAGGAGTGCTGCAAAATATCCTCTGATCCGGACATGCGCGCCTGCCTTCCCGGCAGGCTGCGCGCCCGGCATGGATTATTTTACAACAACTCCCTGCAATAATTCAATATTTACATATCACTTTCGATGATATCTATGATTATTCATCGGCAATTACATCTCCAAATACCATCTCCACCATCCGCCGAAACTCCTGATACTCTTCCAGATCGGACAGATCTGACAGTGCTTCGCAAAGTCCATGGTAATACCGGCCCTGCATCCGCTTGTCCTTCATGTTAAATCGCTGCCAGAGTTCATCTCCCAATTTAATATAATCAGCGTAAAAACAGCGTATATTGGACAGTTTATCTCCCAGCGCGACAATCTTAGCTTCCCTCATAGGTTCTTTTTTGAGAGAACGGACGGTGGCCGCCTTCCTCTCCTCCCAGCTCTTGTCTTTATCCTCGCTTTCCAGTCCGACAATACGCGCCACTCTGTCGCCGAACTCCCGACGGATATCATCAAGGGTCACTGCATCGCAGTCTTCCACTGTATCATGAAGAACCGCAGCGGCAATCACTTCCTCATCGTCTGTTATCCTGGATACGATCATCCCCACTTCCAGAGGATGAAAAATATAAGGTATTTCCGTCCCTTTCCGCGGCTGTCCCTCATGGGCCTTTACCGCAAATGCAATCGCCTTATTAATCATATTTATTTTTCATTCTCCTTTTCTGCTTCCGCTTCTTTTAATACTTTTTCCTGTGCGTCAGCAGGCATCTGTTCGTAGCGGCTGAACGTATAGGAGAACTCTCCGCTTCCACCGGTCATAGAACGAAGATCCGTGGAATATCCCACCAGACTTGCCAGAGGAATATCTGCCTCCAGTTCCTGTCTTCCGCCCGGCAGCGGATTCATACCGAGAATACGTCCGCGGCGCTTATTCAGGTCGCCCATAACGTCTCCCGTATTGGAATCTAAAACATCCACCTTAAGATTAACAATCGGCTCAAGGAGAACCGGTTTGGCATCCATAACGCCATTCTTAAACGCTGTGATCGCAGCCATCTTGAAAGCCATCTCCGAAGAATCCACCGGATGGTAGGAACCGTCGATCAGCGTTGCGTGGATACCGACAACCGGATATCCTGCCAAAGGCCCTTTCAGGCAGCTTTCCGCAACACCTTTCTCCACTGCCGGGAAGTAGTTCTTCGGCACAGCTCCGCCGAAAATCTTCTCGTCAAATACATATGGAGTCTCCAGGTCTCCGGACGGCTCAAACTGCATTAATACATCGCCGTACTGGCCATGTCCGCCGGACTGTTTCTTATATTTGCCGCGAACTTCCACGCTGCCGCGGATGGTCTCCTTGAAAGCAACTTTTGGTTTTACCAGGTCGATCTCTACTTTATATCTGTCAGCCAGCTTGCTTCTTACGATCTCCAGATGCTGGTCGCCCAGTCCGTAAAGGAGCATCTGACGGTTTGCCTTGTCGTTGACTTCTTTCAGCGTCAGGTCTTCATCCATAAGCTTCTTCAGAGCGGAGGAAACTTTATCCTCATCTCCTTTTGTCTTGGTGACATAACGCATAAATGTATACGGTTCCGGCATCTCTGCCTTCTCAAATACGATCGGATTGGCCTTCGGTGACAATGTATCGCCGGTCTTTGTCACAGACAGTTTAGCGATGGCTCCGATATCGCCGGCATAGAGAGCGTTTACTTCAAACTGTTCTTTTCCTCTTAATACATAGAGCTTACCGATACGTTCCTCTGTATCTTTATTGCCGTTATAGATAGCCGTATCCGGTTTTAAGATACCGTCGGTAACCTTTACCAGAGAGAAACGTCCCACAAACGGGTCAGCGATGGTCTTGAACACATAAGCGCTGACAGGCTGGGATACATCATAAGTTGCGGTTACCGGCTCCCCTGTCTTCACCTTGGTTCCCGTAAACTGGTCATTCACCATGCCAGGCGCAGAGAAATATTTCACCATATCGTTCAAAAGAATATTTGCGCCGTAATCTGTGTTGATCGCGCCGCAGATAACCGGCATCAGATCTCTTCTTGCTACCGAACCAATAATCGCGTTCTTGATCTCTTCTTCCGTGAAAGGCTCTTCAGCAAAGAACTTCTCCATCAGATCTTCGCTGGTCTCTGCCACGCCTTCCATAAGCTGCATGCGGTAATCATCCAGCTCGTCATTCTCTCCCTCTTCCACAACTACCTCGTCGTAGCTTCCGTTTGGCTGAAGACGGCACTCAAGCATCTTAACGGCATTGATAAATCCTTTGAAGACGCTGCCCTCTTTCATCGGCATATGGAAAGGTACGATCTTGTTACCATAACTCTCTCTCAGCTCGTCCACGATGGCGGAAGCATCCACATGCTCATCCTCCACGCAGGTAATATATACGATAACCGGAATGCCCTTCTTGGCGCAGAAATCAAAACTTCTTCTTGTTCCCACTTCCACTCCGGACTTACCATTGATAACAATAACTGCCGCGTCCGCAACGCTCAACGCCTCGTAGACCTCACCGGAAAAATCAAACAGACCCGGTGTATCCAGCAGGTTCACCTTAACATTATCCACTTCCAGAGGAATCACTGATGACTGAATGGAGAACTTTCTCTTAATCTCTTCTTTGTCATAATCACTTACCGTTCCACCTTCAGCTACCGTTCTAACTCGTTTGATGATACCAGTCGTAAACGCCATGGATTCAATGAGAGATGTCTTTCCACAGCCGCCATGTCCCAGTAAAACGACGTTTCTAATGTTCTCGGTTGCATATACGTTCATAATCAGTTCCTCCCGTGTTGTAATTAATATCGTGTTCGGATGAAAAAGCACAAAAAATTTGTCGAATCAACGAATTTTTATGTTATTTCCAAACAACTCTATGTCTATTTTACTAAAAAATCACCAATATTACAAGAGAAATCTAATATATTTTGAACAATTCAGCTATGCGTCTGAAAAGATAAGAATGCCAGCGCCCGCGTCACTTTAACACTAAAAAGCGTTGACACGTCTCGTTTTTCCGTGTATTATTTGACACAGGCTGATTTCCTATATAAAATGATTGTGACCATTCAGTCATGCAAAAGCAAAAGCAGCGTTAGCAGTTGACTTATATATATGGCATTATCGCAAAACGACAAACATTTGGAGGTTTATCATAATGAACGCAGAACATTTTACCATCGGTTTCATCGGGCTCGGACTCATCGGAGGCTCCATCGCAAAGACAATCCGCCGGGTGCACCCGGACACCGTCATTTACGGATTCGATACAGACCGTGAAGCAGGCGAGCTTGCCTGTCAGGAAGGCGTGCTCAACCAGTTCTTTGACGCAGTGGATTCCCGTTTTTCCTCCTGCGATATTCTTTTTCTGTGCGCGCCGGTCTCCGTCAATATCGCTTACCTCAGAGAACTCAAGGATATTGTGGCTCCGCAGTGTCTGATTACCGATGTTGGCAGTGTCAAAACACCGATTCAGGAGGCGGTGGACGCTCTGGGACTCTCCCCGCAGTTTATCGGCGGACATCCCATGGTCGGCTCGGAGAAGACCGGCTATGAGAATGCGGGCGATCATCTTATCGAGAACGCCTATTATTTTCTGACGCCCAGCGACCGCACCATGTTTTATCTGACCGCCACCTTCTCTTCATTCATTCAGGGGCTGGGAGCACTGGCTGTCACTCTAAAACCGGAGCAGCATGACTATATCACAGCCTCCATCAGCCATATCCCCCACATTATAGCCGCGGAGCTTGTTCATCTGGTCCGCCGCGCTGACACGGACAACGGAATGCTTCGCCAGCTCGCCGCCGGGGGCTTCAAAGACATCACCCGCATCGCCTCCTCCTCACCGGTTATGTGGGAGCAGATCTGCCTGAATAATTCCGGCAACATCCGATCTCTTCTCACCGATATGGTCCGTGACCTGCAGCAGGTGATCGGTGAGCTTGACGAAGGGAACGGCGGTTTTGTCAATGAATATTTCCGGACAGCCAGCGAATATCGGAACTCTGTTCCGGACCATTCCATTGGTCTGTTCGAAAAAGTCCACAAATTGTATGTATATATTCCGGACGAACCGGGAACACTGGCCTCCGTCGCTTCCCAGCTTGCCTTCAATAATATCAACATAAAAAATATCGGCATCGTCCATAACCGGGAATTTGAAGAAGGCGTTCTGGAAATTATTTTATATGATGATGAATCCTGTACCAAAGCAGCACGGGTATTGGAAGAACGAAACTACATCGTACATGTCCGGTAACAGAAAGGAGAACTCATGAAAACACTGACCAGAAAAACCGGTCTGCGGGGAACCCTCACTGTACCGGGCGACAAATCCATCAGCCACCGGGCTGTTATGTTCGGCGCGCTGGCCGAGGGAACCACCACCATCCACGGCTTTTTGAAGGGCGCGGACTGCCTTTCCACCATCGGATGTTTCCGTGCCATGGGCATTGATATAGAAGAAAAAGACGACACGATCTACGTGCACGGGAAAGGACTTCACGGGCTAAATGCCCCGTCAAAGACTCTTGACGTGGGCAACAGCGGCACTACTACCAGGCTCATATCCGGTATCCTGGCGGGGCAGCCATTCTCTTCAGAGCTGAGCGGCGACGCCTCCTTAAATTCCCGCCCCATGAAGAGGGTCATCACACCTCTTACCATGATGCATGCGGACATTAAGAGTAAAAACGGAGACGGCTGCGCGCCGCTCATTATTCACGGTAAACCTCTGACCGCCATCCATTATGATTCTCCGGTGGCCTCCGCTCAGGTAAAGTCCTGCGTACTCCTGGCGGGCCTGTACGCAGACGGCGACACCAGCGTCACAGAACCGGCGCTGTCCAGAGACCACACCGAGCGGATGCTCCGCTCTTTCGGCGCTGATATCCGCACTGAAGGGACTACCTGCACCATCACACCGCCAAAATCGCTGCACGCCCAGCATATCGAAGTGCCGGGGGACATTTCCTCCGCTGCGTTTTTCATTGTGGCGGCTCTGATCACACCGAATTCTGATGTGCTGATTCAGAACGTGGGCATCAATCCGACCCGGGCAGGCATCCTCGAAGTATGCCGGAACATGGAAGCTGATATCACCCTGGAAAATGTACGGGAAGCCGGCGGGGAACCGGTAGCCGACCTCCGTGTGCGCACCTCCCGGCTCAAAGGAACTGTCATTGAGGGCGACATTATTCCGGCTCTCATCGACGAGCTTCCGGTCATCGCCCTCATGGCCTGCTTTGCCGAGGGCAAAACTATCATCCGCGACGCCCACGAACTTCGCGTCAAGGAAAGCGACCGCATCGCTATCGTCAGCGAGAATCTGACGGCCATGGGCGCGGACGTGATCCCGACGGATGACGGATTTATTATTAATAGTAAGGCGGACGGCGAAACGGGTCTCCACGACGCTTCCATCCAGTGCGCCATGGACCACCGGATTGCCATGACGTTTGCCATCGCGGGCGTCAACGCCGACGGCGAGACCATCATCACCGACAGCGACTGTGTGGATGTTTCTTACCCTGACTTTTTCCGTCAGCTTGATACCCTTTGCGGACAGCAGTGATAACCGCCCGTCCGGACGCCGAATGTGAAAAAGGGGGCTGTGAAAAAACAAAAATACGTTTTTTCACAGCCCCCTTTTCGTCTTCAGCCGGTCTTATCACGGTAGCAGCAGGCCGCCCACCAGCATAAAATATTCCGGAAGCTTTCCTTCCTCGATCCACTGGAGTTCCTGATGCAGGTATCTGGTCACCGTGAGTCCCACATTGCCTCCCAGCGACTCGATGGAGTAGCGCATCTGCTCCGGATACCGGCAGGGCGCGCCGTCCTTTCTGGCGCAGCCGCCCTCCCCGGTCTTTCCATCGCAGCCGCCTTCACCGTTCTCTCCGATGCAGAGGCGGCAGGAACCGCCGCTTAAGGAAACGCTGCCCGGATAGTCTTTCTCCAAAGCGAAAAGTTCCTGATTGAGTTCTTCCTTTTTGGGATAGAGAATTCTTTCAAAAATCTCTTCCCGCTCCTCTTCGGTATAAGTTCCGGGTAGAAGCTCTTCGGGAAGGTAAATCTTCACGCCGACAATACGGAAAGTACTGTATTTCTTCCAGTAATCTTCGGGATCAAAATCATAAGGCGGGCAGGACCAGACATTCCCATAATTCCGACATTCTTTGCAGTACCTGAGAAATTCCTCCACATCCACGCATTTTTCTATATACTCTTCTACGGAAACAGTATGTTCAAAATGTTCCGTCCGGATGGCGTACATTTCTTCCTGTGCCGTCGCTTCACCGCTCCGGCTGTCTTGTGCCGCATTATAGTGATATCCATTCATGTTTTCCGCCTCCCCGGTCTCGCTTTTAGTGATGGAACAGACGAATGCCTGTAAATGCCATCACCATATTGTATTTATCGCAGGTGTCAATGACATTGTCGTCACGAATGGAGCCGCCCGGCTGCGCCACGTAAGCTACGCCGCTC
This sequence comes from Eubacteriaceae bacterium CHKCI004, assembly GCA_900016875.1. Taxonomy (GTDB): domain Bacteria; phylum Bacillota; class Clostridia; order Lachnospirales; family Lachnospiraceae; genus Anaerobutyricum; species Anaerobutyricum stercoris. The sequence continues at coordinate 93,500 of FCNR01000030.1, forward strand.
TTGTGCGCTCTCTCAATGTTGTCGCCAAACGGGAAGAAGGCGTCGGAACCCAGAGCTACGCCGCTTAATTTGTCAAGCCACTCTCTCTTGGCCTCTCTGGTGAACACTTCCGGTTTTACCTTGAAGATATTCTCCCATGCGCCGTCGGCCAGGACATCCATATATTCGTCGCCCATGTAAATATCAATGGCGTTATCTCTGTCAGCACGGCGGATCTCATCTTTGAACTGAAGACCCATAACCTGCGGCGACTGACGTAGCCACCAGTTATCTGCTTTCTGTCCTGCCAGACGGGTACAGTGGATTCTGGACTGCTGTCCGGCTCCGATACCGATGGCCTGTCCGTCTTTTACGTAGCAGACAGAGTTGGACTGGGTATATTTTAAAGTGATCATGGAAATGGCAAGATCGATCTTTGCCTGTTCCGTCAGCTCTTTGTTCTTTGTCACGATGTTGGAGAAGAAGTCTTTGTCAATGTTCAGTTCATTTCTTCCCTGCTCAAATGTGATGCCGAATACCTGTTTCCGCTCAATCTCTTCCGGCACATAATCCGGATCAATCTGGATCACATTATAATTACCCTTCTTTTTGGACTTGAGAATCTCCAGAGCCTCCGGCTCATAGCCCGGCGCGATGATTCCGTCGGAAACCTCACGTTTGATCATGTTGGCTGTCGGCACGTCGCAGACGTCGGAAAGGGCGATAAAATCACCGTAGGAGGACATACGGTCCGCGCCCCTTGCTCTTGCGTAGGCACATGCCAGCGGAGACAGTTCTCCCAGATCATCCACCCAGTAAATCTTTGCCAGCGTATCGGAAAGAGGCAGACCCACAGCCGCTCCCGCAGGGGATACATGTTTAAAGGAGGTGGCTGCCGGAAGTCCGGTGGCTTTCTTTAATTCCTTTACCAGCTGCCAGCCGTTAAAAGCATCCAGAAAGTTAATATATCCCGGCTTTCCGTTTAATACCTCGATCGGAAGCTCTCCATTTTCCATGTAGATGCGGGAAGGCTTCTGATTCGGGTTACAGCCATATTTTAATTCCAGTTCTTTCATGTTTTCTCAATCCTTTCTGTCGTGAATACATTTATTATTCTGTACATTTTCTTATATGGTGTACATTTTCTTTGATCGCAGCGCCTGGCGCTGTGCATTGCCCATATTATTTATTCTTATTGATGATCTTGGATTTATAAACGCCGGTCTCAATGTCGATATAGCGGACAAACAGAGAAACCTTGTTTTCCTCGTTAAGACTCTCCCAGAGAAGATCCGCAAAAGCATCCATATCATCCGGAATATCTAAAAGCTTCGGCTCTCCTTCAAAGCTTGGCAGAGGATTCCCGTCGTGCAGGTAGGTAGAAATAAAATGTCCCTCGCCGGCCGGGCAGTTATTATAAGCAAAAGTGAACCGGTTGCAACTGTCCGGACTTCCGTTATTGCTTTTTAAAATGGACATGGCATAATTGTATTGTCCATTCTCAATATGCATCACTGCGGAAATACGAGGGGTATAGTTCGGCGCATCCGGCTCAAACTCCCGCGTGCGCAGCGCCTGCTCAAAGGTCATCTGCTTGTCCATACACTCATAGATCGTGTCTGTCTGGTCGCCGTTTGTCACAATAGTCTTATTGCCAAGGACGCGGACCGGAGCATAGATGATCAGGCTCGGATCCTCCAGCTTCGACTCATCAAAGGCCTGGGTGCGGATTCCCTCTCCGTCCTCCACAAAAACACGGTTGCGGCTGTTGGAGCTTCTTCCCATAATAAAATATGCCGTCACTGCTTTTGTTCCGTCTGCAGAGCGGCCGACAATAATTCCTCTTCCCGGATAAGAGTTCTCTTTCAGTTCCTTCGCGATAGAAATCTTTTCCATTGGAATCCTCCTTTTCCTCATAAACAATCATTAACAATTTTCCTGTATCTACAAAGTATACAATAAGATATCCCGAAATGTAAACAGTTTCTTTTGCGAACCGGCGGTCAGACCGTAAAATGCGCTCCATTTCTTATGCAAATCAACAGTCGTCCAAAAATGTAATCCCGGCCGCACTTTTTCTCCGGGAACTCTTTCATAATCCGGGAGGATTGTGGTAAAATATGATATATCTGAAAAAAGGAGAAAGGGACGCCCTATGAAAAAAATATTCTATCTCATCTGCTGTGTACTTACCATTTTTTTCTGCCTGACAGGCTGCAGCAGCAAAAAGCCTGCCATCACCGATACTTCCGGGCTTGCCGGCGCCTGGTACGGCTGCGGCAATGCCCTTGGCAAAGACAGCAGCTTCCGCGCTGATAACCTCTGTCTTTCCATCGACAATCAGGGCGGTTTTGTTCTGACGGACACCGAACAGAGCGCCGACCTGTTCCATGGCACCGTTTCCATTGACTCAAAGAGCAATATCTCCATCACCGCGGATCCCGCCTACGATAACAGACTTCCAAAAGGCTGGGAAGAGCTCGGCAGCTCCGGTAATATCGCCTACCGGGCTCCTGACACAGAGCACCTGCTCCTGACCTACGGGGATATCAGCTATTATTTTGTAAAAGAAGGTACATCCATACAGGAAAAGGCCGCTACGTCCGTAAGTCCGCTTCTTGATATTGCGGAAACAGATATCTGGTACAGCAGTCCGGACACGCCGGAGAGTACATCGGTCTATGAGCTGGCTCTCTACGATAAATACGCGGAGCTTTATTACATTGACACAGAAAGCAGCGAACAGGGAACTCTGCTCACCAATTTTCTCTACAGCGGAAACGAGGGAGACACTTTCTCCTTTTACACATACCGTGATGATACCGCCCAACTGCCGGAGATCTTTGACGGACTGCCGGAAGGCATCTCCGAGATCGAAGTACGACTCTCTGTCTCCAATGAAGTTCTCTCCATGGAATATGACGGGAAGTCTCTTTCTTTTTACAATAACGTGATTTATGGTCTGAACACTTCCAGTACTGCCTATTTTCTGAACAACACATGCTTTTACTGGACTTTTGACCAGACAAGGCACTTCTGTTACTTTGCCACCGATGATGCGGACGGTTCTCTCTGTCTCTACATCTCGGACGGAGCAAGAAACGATACCCAGGCAAATACCATCTGCGGCCAGGTAACCGTCAACGAAGCAGAAAAAAGTATCCTGTTTACATTTGACCGAAAAAAAAGCAGAGTTTCCGCCGATAAAGATTCCTCCCTCTTCCAGACCTTCAGGACTCTGGACGAGGAAAACGGAAATGTACTGCGGATTCCGTTTACTTTAAAAGATACGAAATTAAAATTAAAAACAAAAAAATATTTCGGCAGAAATTATACATTTGCTCTGGAGGATTATTCTTCCTGACGCATGATATCCACAGAGAAAAGAGGAAAACATTTATGTCAAAACGAAGTGAAGCCGCAAAAGAACTTTTTCTGGAAGGCTACAACTGTTCCCAGTCCGTGGCAGCCGCCTATGCGGACGCCTTCGGCATCGACCGGGAAATCATGCTGCGGATGTCCGCTTCTTTTGGAGCGGGCATCGGGCGCATGCGCAAGACCTGCGGCGCAGTCTGCGGCATGTTCATCATCGCCGGTCTGAAGACCGGAGCCACTGTCGGGGCAGATCAGGAAGGTAAGAGAAAAAATTATGAGATTGTCCGCGCCATGGCAGACGCTTTTCGGGAAAGGAATCAGTCCATCACCTGCATGACCCTGCTGGGTCTTCGAAAGGCGGAGAAATCTGCCCGGCCGTCAGATCGGACGCCGGACTATTACAAGTCCCGCCCCTGCCTGAAAATGATCCTCGACGCCTGCGATATTGTGGAGGAGTTTTTTCCGGATCTGGCCAGATAAGGCTTTCGCATTGCAGAAACTATCAACTATGATTGGAGAAACCATCAGCTATGATTGAAGTAGAAGTTAAACTGCCCGTTTTCCGCCGGCCGGCCATCGAACAGGGTCTGCGCCGTCTCGGATTCATCCCCGGGCATCTGATCAAAGAATCGGATACATATTTTACCAGTGATTTTCATGATTTCATGGGAACGGACGAGGCGCTCCGCATCCGGGAAAGCGAGAACCTTTCCAACACCCGCGCCGTCTCCTTTCTCACATACAAAGGGCCTAAGCTGGACTCTGTTTCCAACACCAGAAAAGAACTTGAGACAGAGGTGGCCGACGGCGGCGTCTGCCGGAATATCCTTCTGTCCCTGGGTTACCGGGAGCTTGCCCCCGTGCGAAAGCTCCGCCAGTATTATCACCTTGAAAACATCACCGCCTGCGTAGATCAGGTGGAAGGTCTTGGCTCTTTTCTGGAGCTTGAGATGCTCGTGGAACAGGAATCAGAGCGTCCGGACGCCCTGAAAAAAATCGAGGCTATCTTACATGACCTCGATTGCAGAATGGAAGATACCACCCGTTATTCTTATCTTTTTATGCTTCAGAAGCAGCAGGAGAAATGAGTTTTTTTACATTTCCTGCGCTTCGGAACCGGAACGGTTCACAATATAGATGCCGATGCATACCAGGATCAACGAGGTCACTCCCCGCAAAGTAAATGCCTGCCCGTTTTCGTGGAGAAGCAGGGCTGACAAAATCACGCCGAATACCGGATTCATGAAACCGAATACCGTCACCCTTGAAACCGGATTATATTTTAAAAGCACCGCCCAGAGCGAGTAGGCCACAGCGGAAATCAGCGCCATATATAATAGAAGAGGTACGCATCCTGCCTCATAAAATGTAAGGCTGCCGCCCATGATTCTGCCTGCCAGCACCATCACCAGCCCACCGAAACAGAACTGCCAGCCGCTCAGCAGTAGCGGGTCGGAAATGGCCGAATATCTTTTAATAAAAACGGAGGACAGAGCGTAGGCCAGGGTCGACAGCAGGATAAAAAACTCGCCGTTCCACTGAAAGCTCATGTCCATGCCGCCGCCGCTCAGATTAATCAATACCACGCCGGCAAACCCGATGACACAGCCGATCATCTTCTGCCGGGTCAGCGTTTCCTGATGAAAAATCAGGCTGGCAATCAGTATGGCGATAAATACATTGGCCGCCTCGATGATGGAAGACTTTACTCCCGTGGTGTGGGCCAGTCCGATGTAAAAGAACAAATACTGTAAAATGGTCTGGAACAGAGCCAGTTTCCCGATCATGGGAATATCCGTTTTCTTCGGAATCAGCAGCCTTTTTTGTGAAATACTTCCAAAAATCAGCGTCAGAACACCGGCCAGGAAAAACCGCGTGCCGGCGAAGACAATCTGGGACGCCGTATCCGCAGCATCAATCCGAAACAGGTCATAGCCAATCTTCACACAGGGAAAGGCACTCCCCCAGAGCAGGCAGCACGCCATGGCAAGGAGCCATACCACCGCCGTTTTCTGCATCATTTCTTTTTTCATACTTTTCTCACTTCTTTCGTTTTTCTTTATTTTGGCGTATTAGCCTCACAGCAGTCCCTGCATCCAGGCTTCCTCCTCCCGGAGCAGCTCATCAAGTTCCGTCTCCAGGCGGCACATCCACTCCAGCAGAACAAAAGAGGCTGTCACCGTCTGATCACCGGTCGCGTTGCTCACGCCAGTGATCTCAATCCGCAACGCCTCCGTCTCATCCGCAGGATGGTAGAGCTTCATCGTGTCTCCCGGCTGCACTTCTCTTCCGCTTATCAGACAGGGAATCTCTATCTCCTCCGTCACGTGCTCTTTTATTTTGTTAAAAACATCCGTCGCTATATCCAGATAATGTTCCATTGTTTATACCCGTTCCTTTTTATCTTCTCACTTTTTAGAACCGGCTTCTTTCAGCCGGTTCTTCTTCCGGTTTCAGCCTTCGCATTTTCTTTTCCTGGCAAATGTATTTTACAAAAAGTTTTCTCCTATTGCAAACTTTTTTCTACTGGTATAAGATGAAAAGATATAATATAGAAAGAAGGTATTCCATGAAAATCATACACACGGCGGACTGGCATCTGGGTAAGAATCTGGAGGGTCACAGCCGTCTCCCGGAGCAGGAATTGTTTCTGAAAGATTTTATGCGCATCTGCGAGGAAGAGCAGGCGGACCTGATTCTTATCGCCGGGGATATTTACGATAATTATAATCCGCCTGCCATGGCGGAACAGCTTTTTTATGATACACTGAAAAGACTCTCCCGGGATGGCTCCTGCATGACAGTGATCATTTCCGGCAACCATGATAATCCGGAGCGGCTGACTGCCTCCGGACCCCTCGCCAAGGAGCACGGCATCGTTATGGCGGGAACGCCGGGCACAGTGGTTCCGCCCGGACAGTACGGAAAAAACCGTATCACCGGCAGCGGGCCCGGCTATATCCATGCGGAGATTGCCGGGGAGAAAACGGATATCCTGCTGGTTCCTTTTCCCAGCGAGAAACGGCTGGGCGAGTTGTACCTGAATGCGGCGGACGACGAGGCGCAGAAGGCGGAAAGCTATGAAAAACGGATGCGTCTGCTGTTTTCCCGGCTGGCAGAAGAATTCCGGCCGGACGCCATCCATCTGGTCATGAGCCATATTTTTGTCATGAACAGCGCCGGAGACGGCTCGGAACGGAGTGTGCAGCTTGGCGGCAGCTACCTTCTGCCTGGGGATATTTTTCCGGAAGAGGCGGACTATATCGCCCTTGGTCATGTCCATAAGCCGCAGCAGGTTCCGGGACGCCGGGACGCCCTTTACAGCGGCTCTCCCCTTCATTATAACCAGCGGGAAATCTCTTTTGGCAACCAGATCATAGCGGTGACGGCTCATCCCGGCGCTGACTGCCAGATAAAGAAAATTCCGCTTCCCGTTTATAAGCCCATTGAGATCTGGCGCTGCAAAAGCCCGGAGGATGCCCTCGCCCGCTGCGAAGAACACGCCGGCGAAGATTCCTGGGTTTATATGGAGATTGAAACCGACCACTACATTCATGAGGAAGATATCCGGGCCATGAAACGGCTGAAAGCCGATATCCTGTCCATCCGGCCCATTTTCCCGGAGGACAGTTCCTCCCTTCATTCTTCCGAGCCCATGGAAGACCTGCCTTTCGAGATCCTCGTGCAGAATTATTATAAAAAGAAGTTTCAGACGGACATGGAGCAGGAGACGCTTGATCTTCTGCTGGAAATCATGCAGGACGGAGAGGAGGACGAGTCATGAGGCCATTGAAGCTTACTCTGCGGGGCATCAACAGTTACCGGAAAGAGCAGACCATTGATTTTGAGACGCTGACCTCCGCCGGGCTGTTCGGCATATTCGGCCCCACCGGCAGCGGCAAATCCAGTATTCTGGATGCAATCACGCTGGCCCTGTACGCCAGACTTCCCCGCTCCACTAAGAATTTCATCAATATTAATGAAGAAACTGCCGCTGTCTCCTTTCTGTTTTCCATCACCACCACGGAGACACACACCTACCGGGTGGAGCGCACCTTCCGTTATCATAAAGGAAATGTTTCTGCCACGGTGAGAAATACCGGCGCCACCCTGGCGGACATCACGGACGAGCAGCCCCGTATTCTCGCGGACCGCCCTACGGAAGTGACCCAGGAATGTATCCGGCTGCTGGGCCTGAACAGCGACGACTTCATGCGCACTGTCGTTTTGCCCCAGGGACAGTTCAGCGAATTTCTTAAGTTAAAAAATGCGGAGCGCCGCAGCATGCTGCAGCGTATTTTTCATCTGGAACAGTACGGTTTGGAGCTGACACAGAAAATCTCCTCCGCCAAACAGAAGCAGGAACTTCTTCTCAGCAATCTGGACGGACAAGTGCAGATGTTTGAGGGTATCTCCAGAGAAACTCTGCAGGAGCTGCAGGCCAGACATAAGGCTCTTCTTGAAGACATGGAAAAGACCGCCGCCAAAAAGGCCGAAGCCACGCAGGCGTTCCAGGAAGCGGACGCTGTCCGCTCTCTTCTCATCGAATATGAGCCGGTCAGAAAGAAATATGAAGAAGACCTGAAGCAGATGCCGATCATGGAAAAAAAGGAAAACCGCCTCGCTCTCGGAAAACGCGCGGCGCAGGTCCGTCCATTTGCCCTGCAGGCGGAGAAAAGTGCCGAAGAAGCCATCCGGGCACAGCAGGCTCTCGCGCAGATTCAGAAAGAATTGGCGTCACTCCTTACTTCCTGCAGTCAGCTGCAAAAAGAAAAGGAAGCGGCTTCCGAAACATACACCGCCCGACTGCCGGAATTATTACAAAAAGAACAGGATTTCCGCCACGCCGCGGAACAGAGCCAGTTCATGAGGAACTGGATGAACCGGCAGAAGGAAACCGAAGCGCAGCTTCAAGGTATGCAGGAAACGCTGTCTGAGCTCAAACAAAAGGACGAAGAGTTCCGGCGCACGGAAACCAGTCTTTTAAGCAGCATCGCAGAAAAAGAACAGAAAGCCGCAGGCATCCGCCCGTCCCGGGAAGAGCTCCACGGTCTGGAACAGGGCCATCTTCTGGAAGAAACCTACCGGGAAAAACACAGCCTTTACGAGGAAGCAAAGCAGGGCTCGCAGGAACAAAGACAGCTTCTGGAATCGGAGCAGGCCTCACTCGCCGCCCTCACCGGACAGCTCACAGCCCTGCACGACAGCGCACAGCGTTGTCTTATCTGGCACAAAAGCCGTCTTGCGGCACTCACCGGACAGCTCGCCGCATTCACAGAAGAAAAGGCTTCCGTTCAGAAAGAAACAGAAGAATTACAAAACAAACACATGGCTCTCGTGCTGCGAAGCCGCCTGAAAGACGGCGACATCTGCCCGGTCTGCGGAAACGTACACCACGGACAAGAAAATGTGCATCCGGCGGAGGGCACCCCGGACGGCAGCCCGGAGAATACTTCAGGCACTGGCAAAGCTTCCGAAAATCTCCTGCGTAATGCTTCGGGCGACGCTGGCACTTCGGAGAACGACTCCGGCAACAGCCTGAACATGAACGCCGCTGGCGCTTCCTCGGATTCCGCCGTCCTCTCGCGGATACGACAATTGCAGGCGAAGACAGAAGAACTGACTCGCCAGGAAAAGGAACTGGAGGCTTCTCGCAGAGAGACGGAGGAACAGATCGCGTCTGTCGCCAGAGACCTGGAGACGATCTGTCATCTGCTGCCGGAATTATCCGAAAAGGATGACGGCAGCCCGACGGCCATGGCGGAGCCCCATGGCGCGGCATCTATGGCTGCCGGCATAACACCGGCAGCTGCCGATACCGGCGGCATTTCCGGCCAAACTGTCGGTGGAGAAGCCTCTCTCCGCGCCGGCAGCTCCGCACCGATTCCTGCCGCCGATTCCATCCGACGGGAGCTTCAACCGCTCTCCTCGCAGTTTCTTGCCTGCCGGGAGCGGTTTGTGCAGCGGAGGGAACAGTATGAGCAGCTGCAGCAGCAGAATCGGGAGCAATACGAGCGGCTGCAGCAATCCGGTCAGGAGATTCTCGCATTGAGGGAGCAGTGGCATACGAAGAATTTCACAGAGACCCTCGCTGCGAAGCGGGCGGCGGAAAAAGAATACGACCGGCTGCAGGAAGAACTGCGGATGCTGCGGCAGCAGCTGGAGGACATCCGGAAGAACCGGGACGCCCGCACGGAGAAGAATCAGACCATAACCGGGCAGGTTTCCGCCGCACAAAATGATGTGGAACATTTCCGCGCGCTTATTGAGGAAGCGGCGCAGAAGCTTCCTGCCGGTCATACTTTCCAGACGGACTTCACTGCTCTTCTGGAGGAGGCAAAGGCACAGCGAGAACTGTTGGAACAGAATAAAACTATGCTGGAGCAGCAATATCAGCAGGCTTCTCAGGCGCTGCAGGCCAAAAAAGAGGAAGCCTCCGCAGCAGAAAACCAACGAAATCTATGCCTGAAAAACCAGAAGGAAGCAGAAGAAATGCTGAAGAAACAACTCTCTCTGGCCGGCTTTTCTCCGGACACGGTTTTAATGGACAAGTATCTCCCGGAAGAAACTCTGGCTGCCATGGAAAAAGAACTGTCTGAGTTTCGCGAAAACTTCGCCAAGACTAAAGAACGTCTCGCCTATCTGGAAGAAAAAAAGCAGAATCAGAGTATCTCCGAAGAAGAATGGCGGAAACGGAAGGAAGCCATGGAACAGACCTCTCTTCTGCTGGAACAGCAGCAGAAGGAAGAAGCCGTCCTGTCCAGCGAAGTGTCAGACTGTGAGCAGAAATTAAAACAGAAAAATAAATTGCTGGGACAGCAGAAAGAGGCCCTGCACCGCCGCGGTCTCATCCGGCAGCTGGAACAGCTTTTCAAAGGGAACGCTTTTATCGAGTACGTGGCCGAATCCCGGCTCCGCTACATCGCCTCTGAGGCCTCCGTCATCCTCTCTTCCATTTCCAACGGAAGCTATGAATTGGAGATCAACGAGAACGCAGAATTTGTCATCCGCGACAACAAAAACGGAGGAAGCCTGCGGCCCTGCGACACCTTATCCGGCGGCGAGACATTTATCACCTCGCTCTCCCTGGCTCTCGCCCTTTCTTCGGTGATCCAGTTAAACGGAACCGCTCCTCTGGAGCTTTTCTTCCTGGACGAGGGATTCGGCAACCTGGACGATGAACTTCTGGATGTGGTCATGACAAGCCTTGAACGGCTGCAGAGCACCCGGCGCAGCATCGGCATCATCACCCATGTGGAGGCCATCCAGGCCCGGGTTCCGGTAAAACTCATCATCACCCCGTCGGACGACAGCCAGAACGGCAGCAGCATCCGGATGGAGTACAGCTGACACCCTGCTTTTTATGCGGCCCGGGCATGAAAACATTACATTGGTACTATTTTTGAAGAAAGCAGCATAAAATAGTACGAAAAAAATGTATCAATTTATTACATTTATGTTTCCATTCTCAGTCAAAGTGTGCTATACTTTACAAAAATGTAATGATTTTCATTAAGAAAAGGGAGAGATGCTGCATGCATTTTAAAATTCGACATGGTTTGATTCTCGTGTCAGCCGTATGTCTGGTTTCGGCAGCGCCTGTCCATGCCCGGGCCGCCTATAAGCCAACTGCCAAAACTGTCTGTCTGACCAAAACCAGTGTACACATGCGAAAAGGGCCGGGACTGAACTACCCGGTACAGACTACCATCCAAAGAGGAGCGCGAGTGAAAAAGATCGGAACTTCCGGCTCCTGGAGCGCTGTGAAAGCAAACGGTTCCGTCAGTTACATCAAATCCCGCTATTTAAAGAAGCTGTACAAGGTCGTCTACGTATCCGGCAACAGCGTCAATCTTCGGACAGGCCCCGGAACCACCTACAGTTCCATCGCCGTTGTACCGCAGAATACCAAACTGAAATGCCTTGGCAAAAGCGCAGGATGGGCAAAGGTTAAGTACAAAAAGCGGACCTGCTACATCAGCAGCGCTCTGACTTCATCCCGGAAATCCGCATCGGCATCCGGCAGTCCTTCCGGAAGCAACGGCACGAACTCTGCTGCCAGCTCCCAGAGCGCAGACGCTATCCGGTCAAAGGCCATCGCCGCTGCACGCGCCCGTCTTGGCGATCTCTACAGTCAGTCCAAACGGAATTTTCCTGGCTATGCAGACTGCTCCAGTCTTCTGCGCGACGTTTTTCTATCTGCTTCCGGCGTGAATATCGGAGAAACCACCAGCGGACAGATTGCCAGACTTGCCGCATACAAGAAGCCTTTTTCCTCCCTGCAGGCAGGAGACATTCTCATGCGGATCGAACCGGGTTCCAACCACGCGGCGCTGTACATAGGCAACTGCCAGTACATTCACGCATCATCCACCAGGGGAAGGGTCATTATCTCCACATACTACCCGACCAGCACCTACTGGACATGCTGTTATGACGCTGCCGCTTACTGCAGCAGTCAAAGATAATCCGTCTTCTTTGTCCGGGTAGTCAAAAAGGGGCTGTCGCACCAAAAACAGCTTATGCCCTATGGCAGGGATTCATGCTTTGCATGGAATCGCTGCCATATTTTTTTGAATAAGCGTGGGACCTATGGCATAATCGCAGACGACTTGCGTTTTGCG
>FCNR01000068.1 GCA_900016875.1 Eubacteriaceae bacterium CHKCI004
ATCAGTGCGCTTTTTCAGCAGCGCAAGCGCTGTAATTGTAGCCAAAGCAAACAGATTCTGCTGAAAATGCGCACAAAAAGTCCGTCAGCAGTTACGGTCGTTAGACCGTTACTGCGACGGAACCTTCGTAATATCCCATTTATTAAAATGTAGGAAAATATTCTATATTATAACATATCTGCGATTTCATAAATTAACCGTTCCGATTTTTCCCATCCGAGACACGGATCTGTAATGGATTTGCCATAACAGCCTCCGCCGATCTTCTGACATCCGTCTTCCAGATAGCTTTCGATCATCAGCCCCTTCACAAGCTTTCTGATATCGCCGGATATTTTACAGCTGTGAAGAACTTCTTTTGAAATTCGAATCTGTTCCATATAATTCTTACCAGAATTAGAATGGTTAGTATCAATGATCACTGACGGATTCTTCAGATTTGTCTCCTGATACAGTTCATAAAGCTGCATCAAATCCTCATAATGATAATTCGGGAATGTCTGACCATGTTTGTCCACATATCCCCGCAAAATCGCATGGGCGTATGGATTACCTGCGGACTCCACTTCCCATCCCCGATAAATAAACATATGACTGCTCTGCGCCGCTGTGATGGAATTCATCATGACAGAAAGATCGCCTCCTGTCGGATTCTTCATTCCCACCGGAACACCTGCGCCGCTGGCAACCAGACGATGTTCCTGATTCTCCACAGAACGGGCTCCTACCGCCACATATGATAATAAATCCGAAAGATATCTCTGATTTTCCGGATAAAGCATCTCGTCGGCACAGGTAAGGCCGCTCTCGAGAATCGCCTTCTGATGCAGCTCACGTACAGCAATGATCCCCTGCCACATATCCGGTTTTTTCTCCGGATCCGGCTGATGAATCAGACCTTTATATCCGCCTCCTGTCGTTCTCGGCTTGTTCGTATAGATTCTTGGAACAATCCAGATCTTATCTTTCACTTTCTCCTGTACTTTCGCCAGTCTGGAAACGTAATCCAGCACAGAAGCCTCATTATCCGCCGAACACGGACCAATAATAAGCAGAAGTCTGTCTGACTTTCCCTCAAAAATCCTTGCAATTTCCGGATCTCTCTCATTTTTAATCTTCACTACCCGCTCATCCGCCGGGAACTGTTCTTTCAGATCCCGTGGTATCGGCAGTTTTCTATAGAAATTCATCTGCATATCCATGATGTATTTTCTCCCTTCCTCACAAATTTTTATTCTGCAAAACAACTTCTGTTCTGAATCTGATGATTCCAGTCTCAGTCATTGCTTTTTTCTGCAATTTTTCTTATAATTTAACCGGTAATGGACGCATCTCCTGTTTCGGCTCATCACCAGAAGCTATCTTAACATAAAAAAATCAAAAGCACAATACTTTTCTACTTTAAAGCAAAAAATTATATGAAAGGAAACGCTATCTTGAATTCAATTACCAACACCATGTCCAGCGCCTTCCGTCTCATCCAAAATACCGGACAGCCGCTGTCTTTTGAGAATAATTGCATACAGAACATGTTCATACTCCCATCCCGCATAGAAGCTTTTCATGACAACGAGCTTTTTCTGAAATTCATCGAAAGTCTTATCCGGGACAGAAATAATTATGCCTTTCCGGATACTTCTGAAGAATATGACCGCTATTTTGCAGACTGTATCCGGCTGAAAGAACAGATGCAGAAGAAAATATGTTCCGAAGGCGATATTCGGCAATGTGGTACTCAGGAGGAAGTCTCCGGGAAATGCGACTCTCAGAGGAATCTTTTTCCGGAGGAAACCTGGCTTTGGTGTACCGGACGTCTCTTCGAAAATCTGAAAACTCCTTTTTATTCTGTATACGCCGCATCCATGCTCTGCCTGGAGCCATGTTTTACAGATCAATCTTTATTTATGCAGACGCTGCAGGATTTTTATTCTGTCATAATCAAATCCACGTCTTCCAACCAGAAGCTAATCGGACAGATTGCAGAAAATGCCTCCTCTTACAGACAATATCTATGCCATAATGAAATACTTCTGGCCGATATCCTGCGCTCTCATCTTGCCTGCTTCGCCGCAGATAAAAATATCTGGCTGGTGAAATTATTTGAGGAAATGTATATCGATACAGTTTCTTCGCTGGAAGAGATTAATATAGAAGGTTTTCTATCTGATTTCCAGCAGAAAGAGCTTACATTTCTTTCGTTTATTAAGCATGAGCAAAATATTGCAAAATCCGGCGTGCCTGATCAGCAATCTTCTCTGGAAAATATTTCTTTCCCTGAATATCTGGCTCAGCGTACAGTCTATTTTTCCGAACGCCGTACAAAAGCCCCTGATACAGTATTTTCCGGACGCCATCATTCAGGCACATTTTCCATCCTGTCCTCAGACAGCATTCTGAACCGATATTCTTACAACATGACCACGGCTTCTTATATCACCAATCCCGCCATCGGCAGAGAATCTGAGATTAGTGATCTGGAACTGATTCTGATATCTCCGAAGAAATCTCCTATTCTGCTTGGCGAGGCTGGCGTAGGAAAAACCGCCGTGGTTGAAGGACTTGCCTGGCTTTTACAGCAGGGAAATGTTCCAAAACTATTACAACACAAAGAACTTTATAAGCTAACCACCACCTCTCTTTTAAGCGGAACCAAATATGTGGGCGAGATGGAGGAACGCATACGGCAGCTCATGGATGAGTTGGAAAAGCATCCGGATATTATTCTGTTTATTGACGAAATCCATACCATTGTAGGTGCAGGCTCCACAGAAAGCTCCAACAATGATATTTCAAATATGCTGAAACCTTACATCGACCGGGGTGACATCAAGATTATCGGTTCCACCACCAGCGACGAATACAGAAAGTATCTGCTCAGTGACAAGGCTCTGGCACGCCGCTTCTATCCTATTACCATAGAAGAACCGGATGAAGACACAACGCTGCGCATCCTCCTGGGAACCATTCCGTCCATTGAATACGAGACAAAGGTAAGAAATGCATTTTCCGAAGAAGAGACCCGGCACATTCTCCAGATTCTCATTTCACTGTCCGCTGAAAAATACCAGCCGGCAGATAAACGAACAAGGCGTCCGGAGCTTCCTCTCACACTCCTGGAAATGGCTTTTTCCTATGCAGCGCTTTATTCCAGAGACACAGTCTCCATTGAGGATTTTATCTGCGCTGTCCGCCATTCCAATCTTCTGAAACAAGAAGTAAAAGCTAAATGGCAAAATATTTTCATTAAAGAATAACAATACTACCAAAAAAATAGAGATAAAAGCTGATTATTTATAACCAAAATAACGAAAAAAATAGTATAATGTATCAGTGTAGCAGGATATAACAAATTATTTACACTGAAATGGACTATAAATTCATGAACACATACGATAACTATTTATTACTGAAAACAAAAAAAGAGCTCACTCGTCTGGCAAAACTTCACAGAATGTCCGGATATTCTTCTCTGAATAAGGAAGCTCTGGCAGAAAAACTTCTCGAATATATATACCGTCCTTCCGTTATGCATGATTTTCTCGTGTATTTGGGAGATGATGAGATTCAGCTCTTTTCTTCTCCTTCCCGCTCCTCTTTGAAACAGACTCATCAGGTATATTCAGGACGTCCTGCTTTGTACCGCCGGCTGTTGGAAAGCGGATACTGCTATAAGGACACTGACGGAAAGTATCAGTTTTCTTCCGGACTTCGGGAATTTTCTTCTTCCAGAACATTCAGAAAAGAACAGCAGCGCAAAAGTTTCCTTCTGGACTGTGTGAACGCCGCCGGATACCTTTACGGCAGCTGCCCTGTAACCATTCTTTTGAAAATGTACAACACAAACACTGCTCTTTTTTTGAAAAAAGAAGAAATTGTACAGGAACTTCAGGCAGTTCCTCCGTATTTTCATTCTTTCATCCTTGAAAATGACTGGATCATTCAGAAATCACTATATAAAAATGATTTATATAAGAAAATACAGCAGTGTCAGGGCACTCTTCCTTTTAATATACCGGACAAAGAGACTATTCTTCATCTGTCCCGCTTCGGATACTTCCCGGAAGACCCGTATACAAAACAGCTTATCAATATTCTCACTTATCCCCCGGAGATTTCCCGCGAAGAAGCACAGGAAATAAGCGGAGAAATCCAGGCTGTTTTCCGTCAGGGCGGGACCATAGAAGACGCCCTGGTATTTCTGAAAAACCGCACCGCATCAGCTTCTGCATCTTCCGGTTTTCTTCAGCACATCCTGACCGCTGATATGTCGGATGCTTCCCGGCGCCGTCTGCTCTCGGCTTTAAACAGTGTATTTGCACACTCTGCCCTTTTATTAAACAGAGGATACACCGCTGCGGAAGCTATGCAGCTTAACAAAAAACGGACAAAAATATATCCCAACAGTCCCTGCCCTTGCGGAAGCGGAAAAAAATATAAAAATTGCTGCGGACGACGCTGAATCGCCCGCAGCTTTTTATTATGCCGCTTTACCAGTGAACCACCACCGGATATGTGGACTCAATATTATTATAAATAGTTCTTACCGCATCATACGGTGTATTCACACAGCCATGAGAACCATCGTAGGTATAGATGCTTCCTCCATAACTGCTCCTCCAGGAAGAATCATGAATGCCCACGCCGGAATGGGTAAATGGAAGCCAGTAATCAACCGGAGACGCATAACCCTCGCCCGTCAGTGTATAATCGGTAGTCTTATAAAGGATATAATAAACACCTGTAGGCGTTCCCCGTCCGAGACTTGTATTGCCGGTTACCACCGGAGTTGATACAATCGTCTCTCCATCCTTATAGAACCACATATGCTGAGATCCCAGATCCACCTCTACATATGTATCACCAATATCATTCTTTTTACGGCTCTTGGCATAATGAGCATATTCCGGTTCCCTCTTAACCTGACGGCCTTTTTTAATCTGCTTGATAAGCTTCTCTGTCTCAGCCTCCTGATCAATGGTCCACCCGTAAGTTCCCCCTTCCACGTCAACTTCATTACCTGCAATGGAAGTAAAATGCCTCTCAATTCCTACCGTATCATATTTATCCGCCAGACGGGAAACATATTTTTCTACCTTTTCTTCGTCTACCTTTACTTTAAACTTCTTTGTCACATCAAGCCATTTATGAATGGTCTTTCCTGTCAGTTCCTGGGTTCTGTCATCAAAATCATACACTATATCCGTGCTCACATACTGATTCAGCGTATTATTGGACTGAACGACTTCATCAGAATCCTTTGTGTAAACCGGATTCTCATAACATCCGGCTTCCTCTATATCAATACTGCTGTCCTGACGGATGATCGCTTCTTTGAGAGCTGTATAAAACTCATCCCGTTTCACCGTATTACCATAAATTTCATCCACAATATCATATGAATTTGTCTCTTCATTATATTTGGACCAGGCATCCACAGGAGCCACTACAAGCTCCTCATCAAAAGCATTCAATTCATTGAATGTATTTTCGTAGGCTTCCTCATCCACCTGAAGAGTAACTCCGTTGACATACTCCTTATCGATAAAAGGAAATGTGATCCAAGCATAAGCCTTCTGACCTTCCTTGATCTGCTCCAGCCTTCCGTCATCCACAAAAGAAAGGCCCACCTGAGAAGATGTTACGGACTCTTCCCGATCATCTCTCTCTGTGATACCAATCTCATAAGTGTCCACACCTCCCTTAATCATTTCCTTCACCTTTCCCACACTTCGGAAACCGCAGGAATACCCGTTAATCTCTGTTCCCGGAAAGTAATGAAAATGAAAAAACACCGCGATCAAAGCATAAATTATCACTGCCGCTGCCACGGCCACTCCTGTTTTCTTTCGTATATCCCATGAAGAAGCGCTCTTCTTCTCTTTCTGTTCCATAACTGTGATTCTCCTTTCCATATAAAGGTAATTTCAAATGCCTGTCTTCCTGTATAAATATCATTCCGGAACGCAGTTTTCTGCTATTCTTCAGACGTATCCATCCTTTTTATTTCAAACTCTTCCGGATGTTTCTGAAAATATTCCATCATCTCTGCTGTGAGGCTGACACCGTTTTTAGAATAGCAGTCTTCCAGCTTGTCCCTTTTCACCCATCTCGCCTCGCACAGCTCTCTCTCATCTATATGTATATGCGAATCTCCGTCTAATCTTGCAAAAAAACCGGAAAGAATCGACTGGGAAGACGCCCACGGCTGACTTTTATAATATCTGATATCTTTGACCGATAGTCCCGTCTCCTCCATAACCTCTCTTCTCACCGTATCTTCCACTGTCTCTCCCACCTCGCAGTAACCCGATACCAGCGCATAATATCTGGCATCCGGCGACATTTTAGTAAGCAGAAGCCGGTCGTCATCGTAAATGCCTGCAATAATGGCAGGATAAATCCGCGGATAGATGACATTCCCGCAAATAGGACATACCATGGTACGCTCTTTCTGTCCATGCCTGAGCCTTACGCCGCAGGCGCCGCAGAACTTTGTCTCCTCATACCAGCGATACAGATGCCATGCCGTAATCATAGCGAAACTGACGGGTCTTCCCTCTTCATTCTTCTCCCGGAAGATATTAATATCCTTCTGCTGAGCCTGAGGGCAGGAGGACAGATATTTCTCCGGCAGAAGAAAAAGACGCCTTCCGTCAAGGCATAGCAGATAAATCGCATCCCTTCTGAACTTTTCCATGGCTTCTTTCCTGTATTCCACCGGAAGAATATCTTCACATGTCAGAAAAGCTCCTGACGTCTCATCTTTTTGTTTTTTCATATATACGTTTCTGCCCTGAAAAGCGATAATATAATCGTTCTCCCCTAAAACCGCTTCTCCGTCATAGACAACTTCCATTTTATGATGATATATATCCTGTATCATGAAAATCCTTCTTTCTCAGGACTTCTGTCAGCCCCTTTTTGAAAAATTGTCAAAAATCTTTCATTGGTCATAATCACATTTTCATAGTATAATCCTTTTCTAAATCTCATACAACCCAATGTAGATTAATATTTTGTGAAGGTTTTGTTACATTTTCATAATATTTTATTTTCTATTCCAACGGTTGACAGAGAATGTTATAATAGGGAATACATTACATCATAGATCAAAGGACTGGGATCAGTTATGAATACATTATTATCTGTCATCATCCCTTCTTTTAATGAAGTAGGAATGATTCACAAAACTTCACAGACCATATCCCGGATTTTGGAAGATAACGGGATATCTTATGAACTTATATTTGTCAACGACGGTTCCACAGACAGTACCTGGGTGAAGATTCGGAGCGAAACAGAACATAATTCCTGTATTAAAGGCATTAATTTTTCCAGAAACTTTGGCAAGGAATCCGCCATATATGCCGGTCTTTTCTATTCTTCCGGAGACTGCTGCGTAGTCATCGACTGCGATCTGCAGCATCCTCCTGAGAAGATCGTAGAAATGTACCGGCTCTGGGAAAACGGCTATGAGATCATCGAAGGAATCAAGCATTCCAGGGGACAAAACGAAAGCCGTACTCATTTTTTTGCTGCTAAGTGCTTTTATAAGATTATCAGCAGACTCACAGATATTGATATGTCCCGGGCCTCGGATTTCAAGCTTCTGGATCGAAAAGCAGTCAATGCCCTGCTGAATATTAAAGAAAAAAATGCGTTTTTCCGCGCGCTTTCTTCCTGGATCGGTTTTAAAACCACAACAGTAGAATTTGACGTCAGAGAGAGGGAGATTGGAGAGACAAAATGGTCTACCTGGGCACTGGTAAAATATGCAGTTTCCAGTATTTCTTCTTTTTCTGCCGCCCCGATGCAGATTGTCTCACTTCTGGGTTCCGTTATGCTGCTGATCTCTCTGGTATTGGGAGGTATTGCCCTGTATCAGAAAGCGACCGGGACTGCCCTGGAAGGCTTCACTACCGTCATAATAATTAATCTTTTTACCGGAAGTATTATCATGCTGAGTCTTGGCATTATCGGATACTATATCTCCAAAATTTATGACGAGATTCAGGGAAGACCAAAATATATCGTCCGGGGTACCTGCGGTGACCTGAAAAATACACCAAAAGAACCAAAAGATATTCTTTGAAGCCGTTTTTTTCTGTGTTAAAATAAATACATATATAATCAGAAGAGCAGGATTTTCCGAAGCCGAACTTGAATCTCGAGGATAGAAGTATGATAATGAAGGATATTCAGCGAATTGCCAATTCGTATTTCAATTATTTCAAATTAAAAGATGTGAATCTGCGGTTTATTCTGGCAGACGATATGTATGAATGTCAGAAGAACTATGGATTCAGTGATGAAGATATAAAGACTCTGGATGAGGCGACTGCCCGTCAGAACTGGAAACATGTGGCTGCCTGTATGAAGTATCCGCGTTCCATGGATGAGCCGTTCTATCTGATTTTTAAACGTCCGTATATAGAGCGTGTGGAAGATTGTGAACTTTACCGTCTTGTTTTTCATGAGCTGACTCATATGTGTGATTACAAAGATTATGCCAGACTGAATCATCTCTCTTCATACGAGGCGCTGTTCAGTAATCCGGAGACTGTTCTTTTCCAGCATTGGTCTGAGTATCATGCCGAACGCCGCGGCTATGCTGCCTGGCTAAAACACCGGTATGGTGTCCAGCTCAAATACAGCCCGGATAAAATTGGTATTATGGAACAGGAGACCATGAACAATATCCGGTATTACGGAGAACATTATACCAACACGGCAGAATATGGTTCCACCCGGCAGATATATTTTACCATGCATCTTCTGGCCCGCATGAGTATCTGGATGCAGATCCTCCCTTATCAGGTCAGTGACATTTTATCCAAAGAACCTTTCAACTACCGGGGCATCATATGGATCAAAAAGCTCATGTATCTTTTCAGCAAATATCCGGAGATTGGTCAGATGAACGACCATTTTATGGAGATTGCTCATATCGTGGCAGAAAACATGACGCTGACCAGAGAAGAACTCTGGGAGATTGTATCCTGATATGGAACTGTATTCACCAGATGATTCCTGAAGATTTTTTGATTTCTTTTTATAAATATTTACATCTCATAATACATAAAACTCCGCATGGATATATATATCAATCTGTGCGGAGTTTTTATGCTGTATCATTTATTTTTGTTCATTTCTGCCGTTATCATAATATCTTTTTATCATATCAAGCTCCTCAGGAAACAGACAGTATTTTGGATTTTTTCTTCTCATTTCCTCAAAACATTTCTCCAGAGACATCCATTTTACAGACTCCACTTCGCTCTCCTGAAGCCGGAGCTTGTCTATATCTACCGGCTGATCATAGAGATACACATGACTGATCTCATGATTACGGAAAGGTCTGCCATAAAAAACCTCCTCACAGTATCCTTCATGGATTCCAAGAAAGATCAGCTCCTCCTCCTTCGCTTCTATACCAAGTTCTTCATAAAGCTCTCTGAGTGCCGACGGCAGATATTCCTGTCCTGCCGGAAGATGCCCTGCCGAAGAAATATCATAACATCCGGGGTAAGCATCTTTATCTGCACTTCGTTTCTGCAAAAGAAGCTCCCTCTGTCCTTCTTTATTCTTACGGGCGATCCACACATGCGAAGTCCCATGGATATCGCCATCTTCATGTACTTTTTCTCTTTCTTTCACCTCTCCTGTTATTTTCCCATCCTTTGTCCTTATATCAAGATATTCCATCTGTATTCCTCCTTTTTCTTCTTGTTTTTATAAAGCATATCACAATACATATAATAATTTATACAACAAATGTAATTTATCATTACTTTTATTATCAAAATCTGA
The DNA here is from genome assembly GCA_900016875.1 of Eubacteriaceae bacterium CHKCI004. Classification (GTDB taxonomy): domain Bacteria; phylum Bacillota; class Clostridia; order Lachnospirales; family Lachnospiraceae; genus Anaerobutyricum; species Anaerobutyricum stercoris. The sequence goes on from FCNR01000068.1 coordinate 9,811, forward strand.
TATAAACAGAAAAATGTCAAAAAAATTTCTTTTATTTACCGAAAAATATCATAAAATCTCCCCAATATTTACTATCCAAAAAGAACATCTTTTGTTATAATAATTATAATATAAAATATCAGGGAGGTAATACATATGCGCATGACCTTAAACAGAATCACTCTTGAACACATCACTTTAGAACATATGGGATTTATTCACCATGGCTTTGGTGACGAGTTACCGGTTTATCTTCTGTAATTGAGCAAAGAGTTTGCCAAGGGGCAAACTCTTTGTCTCATGAAGAACTTTTTCCATTTACCATTAAGAAGGGAAGATGGTGATACCATGAATAAAGATTTAGGAAAAAAAGTTAAAGAGCTTCGAATTGCAAACCATCTGACACAGGATCAGGTAGCAAAAGCTCTGGGAGTAACCCCTGGGTACATCAGTAACGTAGAAAACAACCGAAGCCTGATGACACTGAGGATGCTGACCTATTACGCTCAGCTCACCGGTATGTCGCTTGACTATCTCGCCGGTACCATTGATGAAGATTACAAGGAGACATCTCTTGACAGAGAACTCTTATATCTCATCCGCGACTTCTCTCCTGAAAAAAAGGAGAAATTAATTCAGTTAGTACAGTTATTAGAAGATTATAATTAGTTTTATATTTCCACTATCTGATTGCTTTGATGGCTGCCATACCGCCCCGGCGGTACATTCCGGTAGACCATAACTGCTGAAAATCAACTTCCTGCTCTTCGCCATAGGTATGATATTTTAAAATGCTACGTTCATTCCGCACATCACAGCCAGTAATCATAAACCAGTGCCAGTTCAAATCTTTTAAACTTTTGTCCCTATGACGGAGCAGTAGAAAAGGAACCGGAAGGTTCTTTTTCAATGCATTTTTTAAAAATATTTCCGCCTCTTCAAAGGATTTTTCTCCCGGACACAGATCAAATGTTACATCGTATCCCCTGTCATTCAAATATTTTCCATATCCGTCCGTGAACAGGGAAAGTTCTGCCACTCCGCCCATCCTCGGGTGAATATACGGCTTCATCACCATAGAAAAATCCACATACTGCTTTTTTGTCATATTCTCCGGGTCATAAGGACAGCAGTCCGTCAGTCTCAGATTCTTCGACAGACAGATGGACAGATCGCAGGCTGCCAGCGCTGCGCATCCTCCCAGGTGCATCCAGAAATCCGTGCACCAGTCCTGGTTGCCCCCTGGAGTACCTTCTATATTAAAATAGTCAATTCTTATGGAACTTTCTGTATTAATCATGAGCATCCTTCTTTTCTGTATTATGTATTTTCTCTCACTATACTACGCCATACCCTTTTTTGCAACGTTCTCTCCCTTTCTGCTGTTATGTATATATATTTCTCTCACCATTTTTTTACATGATCATCCTCGTAATCACCACGCTGGCGATGGTTCCTGCTACCGTAGCAACCATGGCTCCGGGCAGAGTCCATCTTGTTCTGGTGATCTTCACGCTCATATAATAGATTGTAATAGTGTAGATTACCGTTTCCGTACAGCTCATCATAATAGAAACCATCATCCCGATACTGGAATCCGGGCCAAATTCCTTGAAGATATCCAGTACAAAGCTTGTGGCTGCCGAAGAAGAAAAGATTCGGACCAGAAAGACGGGCAGCACCGCTGCCGGAATATGCAGCAGCTTTCCCACGGGTTCCAGAAGTCCGGACACAAAATCAAGGGCGCCGGACGCCCGGAAGATTCCAATGGAGACCAGAAGCGCCACCATAGTCGGAGCAATATTCACTACAATCTTAAATCCTTCTTTCACTCCATCCAAAAAGTTCTCATAGACGTCAGACTTATTAAAAAATCCGTAAATGACTATGTAAAACATGATAAAGGGTACAATAAAATCCGAAAAATAGAGAAAAGCTCTCATAAACGTCTCCTTCTTCTATTTCTCAGAACTTCTATCACTTTGATAAATATAATCCCCGCCAGAGTTGATATGGCCGTTGAAACAATGGACGGCAGCACGATAGATGCCGGTTCCACCGAGCCGTACTGACTCCGGTAAGCAATCATATTGATAGGTATAAGCTGAAGGGATGAAATATTAAGAACCAGAAAAGCACACATCATATCAGATGCATGGCCGCCGGCATCAGAATCCGGAACGCTGCCGATCATTTTCTTCCTCCCTGGCGCTTTGTTTGCTGTCTTTTTGTCCAGTACTTTCAATTCCTGCATGGCCTTCAGTCCTGCCGGCGTCGCCGCCCAGCCAAGCCCCAGCATATTTGCCGCCATATTAGCTGCTATATACTCATTTGCCTTATGTCCGGGCGGAATATCCGGAAACAGCCAGTGTATAAAAGGATACATCACATGGGCGATTCTTTTCATCAGTCCGCTTTTCACCGCAATTTCCATCATACCATTCCACACGCCTATGACTCCCAGCATAAAAATACAAAGATTGATCGCTTCCGTTGAAGAATCAATAAAGGCTTCCGTAACCGCTGCCATATTTCCCTGAAAAGAAGCGAACAGAATACCTGCAGCCATCATTATGACCCATAATATATTCAGCATATTTAACCCATTTTTCTTTTTATTCCATTATATGGCCGCCTTTACCGGAAAATGTATTTTTTATACGTCTGATTCATTTCTTTCACAGCCGCAGCCCTTTTATGTCTTTAATCCTTGAGAGAATCATGCTGCAGCTGCACTCTGTCACACCCGGAAGTTTATCTATAATACCGGATATCAACTGCTCCATTTCCTCATTGGAAGATGCCACCGCATGAACATGAAGCCTGCTTTTTCCGGTCACACGATATATCTGGGTAATGGTGCTGCATTCATTGAGAATCTCCGCTGCTTTCATCAATGCCTCCGGCTTTGTCTCAATTTCAAAATAACAGGACACTGCTCCGCTGATTTTCTGAGGATTGATTATAGTCGTATATTCTTCAATGATTCCTTTCTCCTCCAGAGCCTGGACCCGCATTTTTACGGCAACCCTGGATATTCCTACTTTCTGCCCTATCTCCGAATAAGACATACGGGCATTCTGTATCAGAAGACGGACAATCTTCTGATCTGTTTCATCCAATCCATCCAAAAACATATTTACTCACACCTCCTTGTCATAATATCCGTATCGCAATTATATAATTGACAATCTCGTTCTATAATACTATAATTAATTACAATTGTTAAGTAATATATTTCAAATAGAAAGCAGTGATTAATCCAATGCAAAATGAACTGACACACGGACCCGTTATGAAAACCATGCTGCGTTTTGCCATCCCCATGATCCTGGGTGATCTTCTGCAGCAATGCTACAATATTGCCGATACTCTCATTGTCGGACGATTTCTCGGCGCCAATGCTCTGGCTGCCGTAGGCTCCGCCTTTTCACTCATGACATTTTTAACCTCCATTATTTTGGGACTTGCCATGGGAAGCGGCACTGTTTTTTCCATCCGTTTTGGCGAGAAAGATGAGGTCGGCCTGAAAGAAGGTATTCTCGCTTCTTTCTTCCTTCTGGGTATTGTAACGATTCTTTTAAATATTGCAATTTTTGCAGGCATTGATGGAATTATCTGGTTTCTCCGCACGCCGGCAGAATTAAAAGTAATGATGAAGGATTACCTCATGGTTATTTTTGCAGGAATGATTGGAATTTTCCTGTACAATTTTTTTGCTTCCCTTCTTCGCTCCCTTGGTAATTCAGTCATTCCACTGGTATTTCTGGCCGTATCCGCCTGCCTGAATATTGTCCTTGACCTTATTTTCGTTGCCGTTTTGCACAGAGGCGTATCCGGCGCAGCCGAAGCCACAGTGATTTCCCAGTACGTATCCGGTACCGGAATCACCATTTATACCTGCGTCAAATTTCCTGAGCTGCTTCGCAGAGATGAAAATGTAAAACTTCGTCTTAACCGTGTCCGGGAAATCACCAGTTTCTCTGCTCTTACCTGCCTGCAGCAATCTATCATGAACCTTGGTATACTTGCCGTGCAGGGTCTGGTCAACAGCTTCGGAACTACCGTCATGGCCGCCTTTGCCGCCGCTGTAAAAATCGACGCTTTTGCCTATCTGCCCGTGCAGGATTTTGGCAACGCATTTTCTATTTTTGTCGCTCAGAACTTCGGAGCAAAACAAACGGATCGCATCAAACAGGGAATTCGGACGGCATTCATCACTTCCGTCACCTTCAGCCTGGTGATTTCGCTCTGCGTCTTTATTTTTGCCCGTCCGCTCATGTCTCTGTTCATTGATGCAGGCGAAACGGCTGTCATCGCAGAAGGCGCCCGCTATCTCCGTATTGAGGGTTCTTTTTACTTTATGATCGGAATGTTGTTCCTGCTTTACGGTCTGTACCGTGCACTGGGCAGACCAGGCATGTCCGTTGTTCTGACCCTTGTATCTCTGGGCATCCGTGTCATTCTGGCCTATGCTCTCTCCGCCGTCCCATCCATCGGTGTTGTAGGTATCTGGTGGTCCGTACCTATCGGATGGTTTCTGGCAGATACATTAGGTATCGTTTATTATCTGCTTCTTAAAAAGAAGCTTCTTCAGATTGCCAAAGGTTAATTTACAAAAAATCCGAAGACATCGCCGTAAGCCGTCTTCGGATTTTGTTTATTTTTCATATGATACCGTATATCATCGTATCAGAAACCGATGCTGCTGTCTCAATCCTGTTTTCCCATAGCATACAGAAGAATCTTCGCACACTCGTCAGTAGAAAGCACAGAGGTATTCAATTCCATATCATAGTTTCCTCTGTCCGCCCAGTCCTTCTGAGTCCAGAATCTGAAATAATTCCTTCTTGCCTTATCTCTTTTGTCCATCATTTTCTTTGCCTCGGATTCCGATACATTTTCTGTTTCTACAATCCTCCTGATTCTTTTCTTCTCATCAGAAGAATAGATAAACACCCGCAGCACTCCAGGATTATCTTTTAAAATATGTGTAGCACATCTTCCGATAAACACAGAAGGGGACTCTCTCTGCAGCCTCTGAATGGTCTCTCCTACCTCATATCCCATCTGATAGATCTTGGACTGGTCATTTCCCTGACTATAGCCTGCAGCCATAGAAATATTAAACAAGAGGCTTCCCGTCCATTTTTCATCATACGTATTTAATATATTGGCGGACTCTCCGTACCGTTCCGTCACTTTCTCCAGCAGATTGCCGTCATAATAAGAAATTCCGGCTGCCTCAGCCACTTTCATTCCAACCTCTCTGCCGCCGCTTCCAAACTCTCTTTCTATTGCAAGTGATTTCATAGAACTTCCTTCCTTTCCTGTTAAATAATATATGAGGCTTTATTATCAGCTGTCCGGAAACAGACAATTGTCCATATCCTTTCAGCCGGTAAAAGTCTATTTCAGATACACTCGTTTTACTCTCTGTCCCACATCACAGACAAACTCATAATTAAAGCTTCCTGATAAATCTGCCATATCTTCCACAGAGATTCTCTCTTCCCCGTCCTGTCCGATAAGAGTCACCACATCCTCTATCGCTACATCCGGAATATCTGTAATATCCACCATAGTCTGATCCATACAGACTCTTCCAACGATCGGGGCTTTCTTCCCATGAATCAGCACCCAGCCCTTATTGGATAAGCTTCGCGGATAGCCGTCCGCATAACCGATAGATATGGTAGCGATACGGCAGGGACGGTCGGTAACATAGGTGGCGCCATAACTGATTCCTCTGTTCATCTCCGGCTCCATAACATTGACCACATGAGTTTTCCAGGACATAGCCGGTGTCAGTGACAGCGCGTCTTTTTTTACTTCCTCTGAAGGATACAGACCGTAAATAATAATGCCTGCCCGAACCATATCGTAGCGGTGATGGTCAAATTCCATGATTCCGGCGCTGTTGCAGATATGTTTTACCGGAATGGAAATATTATTTTCTTCCAGTAAATGTACAAAAAAATCAAATCGTTCCATCTGTTCTTCCGTGTAGGTCTTATCCTCCATATCCGCACAGGAAAAATGTGTGAACAGGCCCGTAATTTCGATTCCCGGCAGTTCCCGTACCGCTTTAACGAAGGCAAGTCCCTTCTCATCCGGCGAGACGCCTATTCTCGTCATTCCCGTATCAAGGGCAATATGTATTTTTGCCTTCTTTCCGGCTCTCAGAGCCTCCTCTGATATCTTTTCAGCCGTCTCCATGGAATAAATCGTCTGTTCCACATCATACCGCAGATTCAGGCTGTACAGAGACGGAGAGGTATAACCAAGAACGAGAACCGGCTTCCGGATATCCGCTTCGCGGAGCTCCACAGCCTCCTCGATGGTCGCCACGCCAAAATAATCTGCTTCCCGGTAAATGTATTTTCCTATCTCCACGGCGCCGTGACCATAACCGTCCGCTTTAATGACCGCCATAATCTTTGCGCCCTCTCCGGTTTTCTTTCTGATATTTATCATATTTTGCCGTATCGCTTTTAAGTCAACCTCGCACCAGGTTCTTAAATATGATTCCATTTTTTGAACTCTTCTTTCCTTTTTTGTATATTCATAAGCCGTTCCATGACTGCGGTTATTTCATCTTCAGAAGCTCGTTATAGACGTCTCTCTTCCGGACTCCCCGATCTTTCGCCACCAGTTTCATGGCTTCTTTTCTGTCCACTCCCTGATCAGTGTATCTGGCCATATGTTCCTCCAGAGACAATTCCATCCATTTTTCCTGCGCTTCCTGCTTAATTTCCTGCCGGCTCTTTCCCTCAAAAACAAGAACATATTCTCCCCGAGGTTCATTCTCTTCATAGAAAGCAATAATTTCATCAAGAGTGCCTCTTAATTTTTTTTCATGCTTCTTTGTAAGCTCTTTGCACACCGTCATTTTCCGGTTACCCAGATATTCCCGGCATTCTATCAAAGTCTTTTTCAGATGATGCGGTGCTTCATAAAGAATAATCGTCCTCGTCTCATTTTTAAGCTCATTAAGAATCTCTTCCCGTTCCTTCTTATCATAGGGAAGAAATGCTTCAAATGCAAATCTCCGGGTAGGCTGTCCCGACATAGTCAGCGCCGTAATACAGGCACAGGCCCCCGGAAGGGAAGTCACGGTAATACCTGCATCAAGGCATTGCCGTACCAGTTCCTCACCCGGATCGGATATTCCCGGCGTTCCGGCATCAGTAATCAGCGCCACATTGATACCCTGTTTCATCTTCTCCACCAAAACGGCGGCCTTCTCTATCTTATTATATTCGTGATAGCTCGTAAGCTTCGTCTTAATCTCAAAATGATTCAGCAGGCGTATGCTGTTTCTTGTATCCTCCGCGGCGATCAGATCCACCTCTTTTAATGTGCGGAGCACCCGGAGGGTGATATCCTCCAGATTGCCGATGGGTGTGGCGCATAAAAACAAAGTTCCTGTCATGGTTTTCCTCCCTGTTGCCTCTATTCTGCCGGCGCATCCGTCATGACACAGGCGCACCGCGTCCTCCACTTATCCGGGTTATACGCGACCCCCGTATATTTTATAAATCTCGTCCATATAGGAGCCGTCCTTCTTATAGATGATCAGCGGTGATTCCACTGTAATACGCTGTTTTCCGCCCTTTACCGCTTCGATGAGAACCATATTGGGCTCTTTATCCACATAAGGATAAACAAGACGCATCCGTTTGGGCTCCAGTTTATTTTCTTTCAGACAATAAAAAATCTCCGCCAGGCGGAAGGGACGATGCACCATAATGAGATGCCCGGTCTCTTTCAGCAGCCATTTGGCTGCCTTTACCACATCTTCCAGAGAACAGAGAATCTCATGTCTGGCGATAGCCTTTCCGTAGTTTTTATTAGCCTGCCCATGATTTCCCGTCATATAAGGAGGATTGCAGGTCACATAATCAAAAGATCCCTGAGGATAGTGTTCCTTTACTTCTCTCACATCTCCCGCAGACATCCGGATCTTTCCTTCCAGACCGTTCATACTGACGCTTCTTCTCGCCATATCCACACAGTCATCCTGATATTCCAGACCTTCAATGTATTTTGCCTCATACTTTGCTTCCAGAAGAATCGGAACAATTCCTGTGCCGCTGCACAGATCCATCACTCTGCTGTCTTTTTTTATACCGGCATAATCCGAAAGCAGTACTGCGTCCATGCCAAAACAGAACTTTTCCGGATTCTGAATGATCCGAAACCCCTGAATCTGCAGGTCATCAATTCTTTCGTCCGGACGCAGGAAAATATTCTTATCATCTCCCCTGTCCTGATTTTTATCCGTTTGTATTTTGTCCGGCTTCATCATATCTTTCTCAAGCCCCATTCTATTTTACCACCTGCAAATGATTTTTAAAGCTTTGATTTTCTTTCTTTTTTCTCAAGAGCCTCCAGACGTTTCAGCTCATCGTCCATTTTGACTTTTTCCTTCTTTCTGCGTGGTCTGAAATGTAAATCTTCCACTTTATATTCCGCCAGTTCTTTTTCCCCTTTTTCGTCAGTTATCAGGACTTTTACTCTCTGGCGCAGCACATTAACACCCTGTACTACACCTTTTCCACCGCCGGCAATTTTTACCTCACTGCCCACATCCGGCAATTTGCTGTTGAGATACTCGTAAGTATCCTGTTCATTTTTCAGACAGCACATGAGTCTGCCGCAAACTCCTGATATCTTTGTTGGATTTAAAGAAAGATTCTGCTCTTTTGCCATCTTGATGGATACCGGTATAAATTCCGATAAAAAAGTATTGCAGCAAAGGTTTCTGCCACAGATACCTATACCTCCCATGATTTTTGTTTCATCCCGCACACCAATCTGACGCAGCTCAATTCTCGTTTTAAAAACAGCAGCCAGATCCTTTACCAGTTCCCTGAAATCAATTCGTCCCTCTGCGGTAAAATAAAACAGTACTTTATTATTATCAAATGTATATTCGCAGTCTATGAGCTTCATCTCAAGACCGTGTTTCTTAATCTTCTCAAGACAGATACCGAATGCCTCTTTACTTTTTTCCTGATTCTTACGATGAATCTTCTCATCCTCTTCCGTGGCAATACGAAGCACCGGTTTTAAAGTAGATATGATTTTTTCTTCCTCCACTTCCCTGTCTCCAAGGACAACCCGTCCGTATTCCACTCCCCTGGCTGTCTCCACAATCACGCTGTCTCCTAGTTTTACGCCCAGATTACCGGAGGAAAAATAATAAATCTTTCCGTTATCCCGGAAACGGACTCCTATCACTTTTGCCATGAATTACCTCCATCACCACATTTATCCCTGACAAACATCAGTAACACCTCCAGGACCGTGTCATAATTAACGTTAGCACGAAGTCTCGCCCTGGCATGTTCTATTTCAAGAAAAATATCGTTGAGTGCTTCAAAAGAAAGTCTGTCGCTCTGCTTACGAATAAAAGAATATTCATCTCTGAATATTATCTCTTTCTCACCGTCGGCAAGCTTCAGCACAAGGACATCCCGGAACCACATTAACATGATATCCAGAAAGTCTCCCGCCGATTCTTTCCATTTTTTTAAGCCCTTCACCTGTCCCGCCAGTTCAAAGGGCTCCGCCTCATGTATATATTGTAACACAGAAATGGAAAATTGTCGCAGTTCCAGAAATTCTTCCGACAACGCGGCGTCCACCGCCTTCCCCATATTTCCCATGGAAAATCCCACGCAGAACTCTGCTGCGGGCTCTGGCACATGCAGCGTATTTACCAGATAATCTTTAATCTCCTGATCCGGAACCGGTTTCACGGACAGAAGGATACATCTTGACAGAATTGTCGGAAGGAACGCTCCACGGTTGGCAGTTAGCAGCAGAATAATCCCGTAAGAAGGCGGTTCCTCGATGGTCTTCAGAATAGCGTTCTGAGCCGCCAAATTCATTTTCTCCGCCTCGTCCACGATATAGATCTTATACGGTCCTTTATAGGGCATGATATCAATAGTATTCACCACCTGCTCGCGGATTTCCTTTACACTGATTACGCTAGGCTTCTCATGGCTTACCCAGATCACATCCGGATGATTCTTATGTTCCACCTGTATGCACGAAGCGCAGGTGCCGCAGGCAGTCGGCGCCTGCCTGTTTTCACACTGCAGAATCTTTGCAAAGGCAGCCGCTATCATTTTCTTTCCGCTTCCTTTTTCTCCTTCTATAATATAAGCGTGAGAAACTTTATTTTGTTTTACCGCTGTACGGAAATGCTCTTTGAGAATTTCATTTCCGAGAATATCTTTTAAATCTGGCACTGATGATCTTCCTTTAGCTTAACTTTCCTATTCTTTTCTTAAGTTCCTCGCGGATCTGATTCTGAATATGTTCTACAGAGGCGGATCCATCAATATGAATTACTTCTTCTCTTCCGGACAGCACTTCTCTGTAACCTCTGGATACCATAGAGTGGAAATCAATACTTTCCTGTTCCATCCTGTCCAGCTTATTCTGAAGCTTCTTTCTTCTGATTCCTTCTTCTTCAGATATATCAATAAAAAAGATACAGTCCGGCTCATACTGTCCGATTCCCGGCCGGTTGACTGCCGCCACAGTATCGGTTCCAAGTCCTCTGGCAATGCCCTGATATACAATGGAAGAATCCACAAAACGATCACTGATGACAATTTTTCCCGCCTCAAGGGCCGGAATGATCACTTCTGACATCAGCTGTGCACGGGACGCCGCGTACAGAAGCATTTCTGTTACATCGGACATCTCCTCATGATCCGGATTGAGAATAATATTTCTCACAGCTTCCCCGATTGCGGTTCCACCCGGTTCTCTGGTAATCAGGCATTCACATCCCACCTCATCCAGATACTGCTTCAACAACGCAATCTGTGTTGATTTACCAGAACCATCCGGTCCTTCCATCACAATGAATATTCCCTTCATATGTACCTCCTGATATATGATCTGTTATTTTAACACAGGCATGTTATCCCCTGATAACCCAAGTACATTATATCCATTATAAATGTAATATCTCAGTTTTTCCACTGTTTCTTTTACTATTTTTTCTCCAGGCACCAGCAGAGGACTCCCGGGCGGATACAGAGTCACATAGCCTCCTGCAATTCTTCCTTCAGCATCTTTAACACTGATCCATTCTTTTTCCATGCCGATGCATTGCCATGATTCCATCAATTTCTCCGGCACTAAAAATCCGTCCGCAATTATTTCTCTCCTTTTATTTTTTTCTTTTATTCCCTGCGCTGCGATTTCTCTATCTATTTCCTTCAATGCCTCAAATAATCTATCGTACATTTCTGCGCTGTCACAGACAGAAGTCATGGCAATACAATTACATTGATCCGCCATCTCCAGCTCAATATGATATTTATAAAATAGTCTTTCAAACAAAGTGATGCCATTCCATCCTGACAGCTCTGCAGAAAATACCAGCTTACTTCTGTCATAATCCAAGCAGCACAGATCTTCTTTTTGAATCAAATGAATGAACTTGAGTTGTTCACATTTCTTTCTGAAAATCTGAAGGTTATCCACATATCCCTGTACCTCATCCCCATTTTCATTCATAAAAGCTACAGAATATTCCGCTGAGGCCATCAAAATATAAGACGGACTGGAAGATTCGTAAACGGACAGCATATCCGATATTGCTTCCGGGGTGATCTTGTCCGTGCACAGATGAAGAAGCGCTGTCTGAGTCATGGCAGGAAGAGTTTTATGCGTACTCTGAATTACAATATCTCCACCGCAGTCTATGGCGCTTTTGGGAAAATACTCATGAAATGGAAAATGCGCTCCATGAGCCTCGTCTACAATCAAAATCACATTGTATTTTTCCGTTACTTTTTTTAAACGCGCAATATCCATCACAACTCCCTCATAAGTAGGGGAAGGTAATACCATAGCTCTTATTTTTTTATTATTTTCCAGAATATCTTGAATCTCTTTTATCTGTCGGTCTCCTATATTTTCAATCAGATCATACCTTTTTGACAAATCCGGATAAAAATAATGGGCTTCCAGATGAAGCAGACGAATGGCATTATACACAGATTTATGACAGTTCCTGGCAATCATAATTCCATCTCCCTGCTCACAGCAGGCAGAAATCGCCGCCAGAATCCCCACTGTGCTGCCATTGACCAAATACCAGGATTCTCTGGTTCCATAAATCAGCCTTAATCTGTCCATAGACTCCCGTATGATACCTTCCGGGTGATGCAGATTATCATAATCCGTAATCTCTGTAATATCCAGGTTTTCTATTTCTTTAAAAACGCCGTTTCCTCTCCGCTTATGTCCCGGCATATGAAAAGGAACTCTTTCTTCATTTTTCAATTGCATCAGTTTAGTGTAAATGGGCGTGTTCATTTTACAGATTCCTTCCATATTTTCTTTTTATAAAAAGAAAAAACCGTTGAATTACTTCAACGGTTTCATCATGAGACATCGGGGATTCGAACCCCGGACAACTTGATTAAAAGTCAAGTGCTCTACCAACTGAGCTAATATCCCATATGCCCAGAACCGGAATCGAACCAGTGACACGAGGATTTTCAGTCCTCTGCTCTACCAACTGAGCTATCTGGGCATAAAATTGCGGGGGAAGGATTTGAACCAACGACCTCCGGGTTATGAGCCCGACGAGCTACCAGACTGCTCTACCCCGCGATATAAAATTGTATGGATATTAAAATATCCTAATGGGCGGAGGTGGATTCGAACCACCGAAGCAATTTGCAGCAGATTTACAGTCTGTCCCCTTTGGCCACTCGGGAATCCACCCATATTCTATTATAAATATAATAGAGAGCCGATGAACGGACTCGAACCGTTAACCTGCTGATTACAAATCAGCTGCTCTGCCAATTGAGCCACATCGGCAAAGTGGGACCTATAGGGCTCGAACCTATGACCCTCTGCTTGTAAGGCAGATGCTCTCCCAGCTGAGCTAAGATCCCACATTATGAAATAAATATCCTTATAATAAGGATAAGCGACCCGAATGGGATTCGAACCCACGACCTCCGCCGTGACAGGGCGGCGCTCTAACCAGCTGAGCCATCGGGCCTTACAGGATGCACTCCTGAAAACTACACACAGTTTACCAGATTCTTTGAGCGGTCATCTCGGAAACTTCGTTTCCTCGATGTGGTTGCTCCGCAACCTCATCTGCATACATGAGTCTTCTGCGCTCCCAGAACCTTCTGGTTCTGTCCCGCATCAGCCTCCTGTCTGCGATGACCTTTCTCCGCTTTAGGTCAAGCTTTCGACCGATTAGTAGCAGTCAGCTCCATGCATCGCTGCACTTCCACCCCTGCCCTATCTACCTCATCGTCTCTAAGGGGTCTCTCACATTTCTGCTAGGAGATCTCATTTCCA
>FCNR01000044.1 GCA_900016875.1 Eubacteriaceae bacterium CHKCI004
ATCAGAAGTGGGACGCTGTCCAATGAGCATGAAAAAGAAACGGTATGCGATAGGAACAAATCCGGAAAAATATCTGGATGAACTTATGAACTTGTAAAAATTTTAAAAATCGATAGGTTTAGTTGGGAAACACATTCATGCGTTTGTCGTGCCTCCTCACTTTGTTTCTGTTGCATTTCTGTAAAATATTTGCTACATTTTCATAATACATTTCATTCACATCTTCGTCAATCTTACGTGCAAGAAATGCACTTTTTTTGTAATAAATAACCAATCATTTCTTGAAAGCAAAAAAAGACAATCCATCAGGTAGAAATGAGTTAGTCTCATACTTTCTGCCCGGATTGCCTTTTTATTTACCATATATCTACTTTTTGTTGTATCAGCTCTATTATATGTTTTCTTCCCTGCTAATAATGTGTTGCACAAATTTTCTGATATTTATGTAGCTTTGTATTTGTCACACTCGCAGCCCCTCATTCATACTCCCCGTCCGATACCCCTGCAGGTCGAGGGTCACATAGGAGAAGCCAAAACTACGGAACTTCTCCGCAATTTCTGTCCGCAGCTTCGGCGTCAAAAGCCGGTCCAGCTCTTCCGGCAGCAGCTCAATGCGGGCGAGGGTTCCGTGGATGCGCACCCGGAACTGATGAAAGCCCAGTGAGAAGAGGAGCTGCTCGCCCTGTTCCACCATGGCGAGTTTGTCCTCGGTGATAGTCTCGCCGTAGACGAACCGGGAGGCGAGACAGGCAAAGGACGGTTTCTGCCAGGTTGGAAGTCCCAGTTCTCTGGAGAGGAAGCGGATCTCAGCCTTGGTAAGTCCTGCTTCCCGCAAGGGGCTTGCGATGTGCAGTTCCTCGATGGCGCGCAAGCCCGGACGGTAGTCGCCCAGGTCGTCCATGTTGGAGCCTTCCGCCAGAACCTCCATGCCGTTTTCTGCTGCGATTGCCTTCATGCGGGTAAAGAGCGCTGTCTTGCAAATGTAGCAGCGGTCCGGCGGATTGTCGGCAAAGCCCGGTACTGCCATTTCGTCAAATCGGAAAAGAATCTGTCGGCAGTTGAGGCTTTTGCAGAATTCGATAGACTCTGAGCGTTCTCTGCCCGGGAATACCCGGGAGTCCGCGGTGATGGCGAGAACCTTATTTTCTGCCGCATCAGCGTTATCTGTGCCTCCGTGGCTTTCCTCTCCCTGCAGCGCGTCGCAGGCGGCTTTCAGGAGAAAGGCGGAATCCACGCCGCCGGAGCAGGCGATGGCAATTTTGCCTTTCTCTCTGATCCACGCTTTCAGTCGTTCCAGTTTCTCAAAGGCTTCCTGCGCCATATCTTGTTGTCTATTTATTTTCTCGTCAATCTTTGGCATAGTATTTCCTTTCCGTTAGATTATTTATTTTCTTTCGGCGCCCGCTCCGCCAGCCTGTTAATCTGTGTCGCCATGTAGCCGGCGCCGTATCCGTTGTCGATGTTCACCACGGCGATACCGTTGGCGCAGGAGTTGATCATGGTGAGAAGAGCCGAGAGGCCGTTCATGCTGGCGCCGTAACCCACAGAGGTCGGCACAGCGATGACCGGATTGGATACGAGGCCGCCAAGGACGCTGGCAAGCGCGCCCTCCATGCCTGCCACTGCCACCACGCAGTTGGCGCTCTGGATGGTGTCCACCCGGGACAGCAGCCGGTGGATGCCGCTGACGCCCACATCAAAGATACGCTCCACGTGGGTGCCAAAGTATTCTGCGGTCTGGGCGGCTTCCTCGGCCACCGGGATGTCGGCGGTTCCCGCCGTGCAGACGGCCACACAGCCGATGTGCTTCTTATCCGGCTTTTCAGCCTTTAAAATGTGCGAAATATCATCGTAGATGATGTCGGGGATGACCTCTTTTACCAGCTCGTACTGATGCCCGCTGGCGCGGGTGCCGAATACTTCTCCGTTGTGTTCGTACATTTTCTTATATATGGATACCAGGTAGTCGTCCGGCTTTCCGCTGCAGTAAATCACTTCCGGAAACCCGGAGCGGACTTCCCGGTGAAGGTCCAGTTTTGCGTAGCCCAGTTCCTCATAGGGCTCTCTTTTAAAATATTTTTCAGCTTCTTCCACGGAGATTTCTCCGTTTTTCACACGATTTAATACTTCTCTTGCTTCCATTTACATTTCCTTTCATTTTTCAGAACACCGGTTCCCTTTTCTTATTATAAACTGCACCCTCCTTTTCGTAAAGTCATAGATTAGCTTTTTATCGCGCAGAAGATCATATTATTCACACATGCCATTTTATGCACACGCAAAAAAGCCGCCGCCCCGGCGGAAATCTGTGATTTCTGTCCGGAGCAGCAGCTCCTCTTTATCAGCAAATGTATTGCTTTATGCTGTTTTATACGGTCTGTCTCTTTGCAACGAATACCGGGAAGGAATCTGTTCCATTGAGATGTTTATCCTCGGTAATGTGAACCTTCTTATCAGTGATCACATATTCGATATCTGCACCGTCTTCCACAATGGTATCCTGCATCAGGATACAGTTCTTCACTTTAGCGCCTTTTCCAACTTTGACGCCACGGAATAAGATACTGTTCTCCACTTCGCCTTCGATTACGCAACCGTCGGCGATCATAACGTTGGATGCTTTGGCGTCGCCGATGTAGCGTGTCGGGTTATCGTCACGAATCTTTGTATAGATGGAATGTCCTGAGAACAGTGCGTCCAGATTGTCGTCGTCAAGGAGCTTCATGTTCTCATCGAAGTATCCTTTCAGGCTTAAAATACGTGCGGTATAACCGGTATACTCATAGCCGCAGATCTTCATATCTTCAAGATGAGGAAGAAGAATATCTCTCTCAAAATAAATGCCGCCGCTGATAAATGCGGTGTTGATGGTATCAATGAGAAGTTCTCTTTCCATCACATAAACATTCATACCGTAGTTCTGTACGCCGGATTTGTTGGAATTAATATGAAGGCCGGTGATTCTTCCGTCTTCATCAATATCGTATGTATAGTAGGTTCCTTTGCTGGAATCTTCTCTCATGGCCGCGGTATCTGCCGGAATCTCTTCTTTCTTATATGCCACGGTGATGTCCGCGCCGGAAGCGACATGGGCGTTGATCATCGCATTGAAATCAAAGTTCATGGCGATATTGGTATCGGACATAACCACGTATTTCTCTTTCTGAGAACGAAGGAATCCGAGGATACCTGCCATAGCTTCGATACGACCGCCGTAGACGCTCATGGACTTCTGTGCGAACGGAGGGAAAATGTTCAGACCACCGTTTTTGCGCGCCAGATCCCATTCACGGCCGGAACCTAAATGGTCGGTCAGGGAGAAATAATTCTCACGAACCAAAATAGAAATATTATCAATACCGCAGTTCACCATACTGGATAAAAGAAAGTCAATCATACGGTAACGGCTTCCGAACGGAATGGAAGCCATCAAACGCTCATTGGTCAACTCGGATACAAGCTTGTCATAAATGTTCGGGAAAATAATTCCCAATGCATTTGTATTGGATCTTACCACTGTTCTTCACCATCCTTTACATTTTCATCAATCATAGCATTCGGGCCAATTTTGGCGTTGTCACCGATATAAATGCCGGCTCCGATAGTCGCCACGCCGGATTCTTCTTCCGTAGGCATTGCGCCAACCTGCGCATTCTCACCAATCACAACATTTTCCGCGATAATACAATGTTTTACTACCGCACCGGATTTGATGATGGTTCCGCCCATGACAACAGCGTCTTCCACTACTGCGCCCTCTTCTACTTTTACGCCTGCAAAAAGGATGGAATGTTTTACTTCACCGGAAATCCGGCATCCATCTGTGATCATAGAATTCTCAATGACCGCGCCTTCTTTGATTCTGTGACCCGGCATACCGCTGTTCCGGCTGTAAATCTTCCAGTCGTCATCAAACAGATTGATACCGCTGTGCTCCGGATCGAGAATCTCCATGTTCGCTTCCCAGAGAGAGGAAATGGTTCCAACGTCTTTCCAGTAGCCGTTGAAACGGTAAGCATACATTTCTCTGCCGTCTCTTAAAAGATTCGGGATAATGTTATTACCAAAGTCATTCTCAGACTCCGGATCTTCCTCATCTTCAATAAGATATTTTTTGAGAATATCCCAGTTAAATATGTAAATACCCATGGAAGCCAGATTGGACTTCGGATTCTTCGGCTTCTCCTGGAACTCTGTAATCTTGTCGTTCTCATCGGTTACCATGAGACCGAAACGGGAAGCTTCATCCCATGGAACTTCCATAACGGCTACGCTGAATTCTGCTCCCTTTTCTTTATGGAACTGGAGGAAATCATTGTAATCCTGCTTACAGATCTGGTCACCGGAAAGGATGATGACATATTCCGGATCGTATCTTTCAATAAAGTTAATATTCTGATAAATGGCATTGGCCGTACCTTTGTACCAGTCGGAACCGGATACCTGCTGATATGGAGATAATACATGCACACCACCGTACAGCCTGTCCAGATCCCATGGCTGTCCGTTGCCAATGTACTCATTCAGTACCAGCGGCTGATACTGTGTCAGGACACCCACTGTATCAATTCCTGAATTTACGCAGTTCGACAGCGGAAAGTCAATGATACGATACTTTCCTCCAAATGGAACTGCTGGTTTTGCCAGCTTCTGCGTCAGAGCGTAAAGGCGGGAACCCTGTCCTCCGGCAAGAAGCATTGCAATCATTTCTTTGCCCATTTCACTTAATCCTCCTTAAAAATTAGTATAAACAAGCGTGACGGACAAAAAAACACCCTCCTCATGGTTTTTCGTGTCCGTTCGTAATATTTCCATTAAAAAAATATCATCTCCGCTCATTTTTATCTATTATAACAGATAGTTATAATTTTTAACAGATAAAAATCGGCTTTTTGCTTAATATTTTTAATTCTTTTATAAAAGAACATCGAATCTCTCATCAATTTTTACATATATTTCTATTTGATATTTGCAAAAAATTACCTTTTTATCATTTCGAACTTTTGTTCGTATTTTTCTTGCTTTCTCAGATAATATATGATAGCATAGAAAACAAACATACATTCGGTTTTATTTGTTGATCAGACCGTCGTGATCCAGGGAACGCCGTCCCGGATGACGGTCGACCGACAGCAGGGAGGTACACAGCATGAACACTACAGCAGGAACTCTTTCTTTACAGGATAAGCTTAATATTCTGGCTGACGCCGCCAAATATGACGTGGCATGTACGTCCAGCGGTTCAGACCGCCGGGGCCGGAAGGGATTTCTGGGCAATGCGTCCGCCGCCGGTATCTGTCACAGTTTCGCCTCTGACGGCCGCTGTATTTCTCTGCTGAAGATTCTTCTGAGCAATGAGTGTATTTTCAACTGCCGTTACTGCCTGAACCGCTCCGATAATGACCGTCCCCGGGCTACGTTTACGCCGGAGGAGATCTGTACTCTGGTTGTGGAATTTTACCGTCGTAACTACATCGAAGGTCTGTTTTTAAGCTCCGGCGTGGTAAAGAGCCCTTCCTATACCATGGAACTTATGTATCAGACCATCTATCTTCTCAGGACCAGATACAGGTTTAACGGCTACATCCACGCCAAGGCCATTCCCGGAGCTCCTGAAGATCTCATCATGAAGACAGGCTTTCTGGTGGACAGGATGAGCGTCAACATAGAGCTTCCTTCCAGAGACAGTCTTAAATTGCTGGCACCGCACAAGAGTCCTGAGAATCTGATCCGCCCCATGCGCCAGATTCAACAGGGAATTACCGGACACCGCCTTGCCATCGGCAAAGATCCGCAGATGGAGCGGGCTTCCGGGATTCAATATCTCCCTCACACCATATTTAAGGATAATCCTTATAAGAAGCTTGGCTCAGGAAAACAGCTGCCCGGACTATTCGCAGCCACGGACAGCTCCTCTTCTTTCGTCCCTGCCGGTCAGAGCACTCAGATGATCATCGGCGCGTCCGGTGAGACTGATCTGGAACTTTTGTCTGTCACCCAGCGGCTCTATCAGCAGTACGATCTGAAGAGGGTTTTCTTCTCCGCCTATGTTCCTCTCAATGAGGATGCGGCACTGCCGGATATTCATACCGCCCCTCCCCTTCTGCGGGAACACAGGCTGTATCAGGCAGACTGGCTTCTCCGATATTACGGTTTCCATGCCGGAGAGCTTCTGAGCAAAGAACGTCCTAATTTTAATATTATGATCGATCCAAAATGTGACTGGGCGCTCCGGCATCTGGAACAGTTCCCTGTCGAGATTCAGTACGCAAGCTACGCGCAGCTTCTCCGGGTTCCCGGCATCGGCGTCAAGTCCGCTCGCCGGATCATACAGGCAAGGCGGCACGGCAGCCTTACTTTTGAACATTTGAAGAAAATGCGGGTCGTACTAAAAAGAGCACAGTATTTTATCACCTGCGGCGGAAAGATGCTGCACCGCATCCCCATTGAAGAGGACTTTATCACCCGCCGCCTCACCTGTGATAACTCCGGCAAGAACTGGGAGATCAGTCACCCGGAAACGTACCGGCAGCTTTCCCTCTTCGATGACTTTCACATTGACGGAGATGTGACCGTAGAAGATTCCGTTAAGACGTTTTCAGGGCAGATGTAGAGATTGTGACATGCCAGGATGGATACTCTGCGCTGAGGACTCTATGTAGAAACCTATGCCCATTTTCACCTGCGAACTTTATTGCAAAGGAGATCGCCATGACCACTGTTTTTACATGTAAAGACCTGTTTGACGATATGATGACCTGCATCTACGATGCATGGGCCTCCCGGCTTGGCCATGCAAACGTAAAGCTCCTGACGGAACCATTGGGAACGAGAGAACTTTTTTGCACCTACCGTCACATAGACGCCCAGCCGGACAAAGCCGCCAGCGTCGTCCGTACTATCCGGCAGAAGATTTCCGCTCATGCATGCCGCATGGTCTACCGCGCCGCCATGTCTGACCAGGAAGATAAGCTGGACGTCATTTACCGTTTTCTGAATCTGGGATTTTATCAGGGACCTTCTGTTCTTGACTGTCTGCAATATCCCGCTGTGATGCGCCTTTTTGAGCTCGACCGGAAGGTTTCCAATGAAGCCCATTATTTTAAGGAATTTATCCGTTTTTTCAGCTACGAAAACCGTGTGCTTGTCAGCCATATCGAGCCCAGGAGCAACGTTCTTACATTGATATCCCCTTATTTTTCCGACCGCCTTCCTTCAGAAAACTGGATGATCATTGATGACGGCCGGATGCTTGCCATGGTTCACCCGGCTGATCAGCCGTGTTATCTCACCGCCCTTTCTCCTGAAGAGATGAAAGATCTGTCCAGAGAACCTGATGACGCTTTTGTGGGACTATGGAAGGGATTTTTTTCTCACATTGGCATCCATGAGAGAAAGAATCCCCGCTGCCAGAGATCCATGCTGCCTCTCTGGTACCGTAAAAACATGACGGAATTCCGGTAAATCAACTCCTGTAAGATTTTTCAGTGTAAGATTTCTCACGAAGAAGGCATTGACCTTTTCCCTTCAGAAGATGTATCATCATAACAGACCATAAGACGCTCATCCATGTAAGAATGCTGCACATCCAGTGCATATATTTTTTGTGGCTGCGCGCAGAATAACAGGAGAAAGGAATAATCATCATGCATCCAGTGAGAAAAATGTATTGTCGGACATTTCAGTCCGTCCTCAAGTTTTCCATTCCATTTCTGCCTTACCGCAATCCGAAGATTATCGGCAGCGTAAAAGGCATTCCGGACATATTAAAGAAAAAGAAATGTCACTCCGTCCTCATCGTGACTGATAAGGGCATTGTCAGTCTCGGGCTTATCCAAAGACTAAAGAAGGCTTTGCGGGAGAATCATATCTCCTATGTTATTTATGATAAGACTGTAGCCAATCCTACTACCACCAATGTGTATGAGGCGGCAGCACTCTATCAATCCCGCCATTGTTCCGCCATCATCGGCTTCGGCGGCGGTTCCAGTATTGACTGCGCCAAGGCTGTGGGCGTAAAAATTGCCCGCCCAAACAAGTCTCTGGCCAAAATGAAGGGCATCCTCAAAGTACACAAAAAGCTTCCTCTGTTAATCGCAGTACCTACCACTGCAGGCACCGGCAGCGAGACAACCATAGCTGCCGTCATCACCGACGCGGAAATAAGACATAAATATGCCATTAACGATTTTCCTCTGATTCCAAAGTACGCTGTGCTGGATCCTAAGGTTACATGCAGTCTGCCGCCGTTCATCACTGCCTGCACCGGCATGGACGCGCTTACCCATGCCGTGGAAGCTTACATCGGCAATTCCACTACACCGGGCACAAGGAAGAATGCTCTCATGGCTGTCTCCCTGATTTTTAAAAATCTGGACGCGGCTGTCAAAGACGGCAATAATCTGGAGGCCCGGAGAAACATGTTAAAGGCTTCCTATTACGCCGGCTGCGCATTCACTAAATCATATGTTGGCTACGTTCACGCCGTAGCGCATTCTCTGGGCGGCGCTTACAACGTGCCTCACGGCTATGCTAACGCAGTCCTTCTTCCCTACGTGCTGGATTCCTATGGAGAATGCATCCACAAAAAGCTGCATCAACTGGCCATTGCCGCAGGTATAGCAAAGAAAGATATTCCACATTATAAAGGAGCACGGATATTTATTTATGCCATTCAGGCTATGAAAAAACGGTACGGCATCAGCAATACAATAGAAGAGATTCGCGAGGAAGATATTCCCCGACTCAGCCACTATGCAGACAAAGAAGCCAATCCGCTCTACCCGGTTCCGGTTCTCATGAACGCCCAGGAGCTGGAGAAGTTTTACTACATGCTGATGCCGAAAAAGCGGAGAGAAACAGAACCGGCAATGGATTTTCAGGCTTATGCCAGAAAGGAAGCGCAGAGAGCTGCTGAAAAAGCCGCCGGCAAATCCAAACCTGAACCGGCTGTACCATCCGAAGAAATTATAATGGAGGAACAAAATGAAGAAAAAACAGATTGATATCATTCTGCGCAATCAGCATGATTTTTTTGAAAAAGGCGTCACACTGGATATATCTTTCCGGATACGGGCGCTGCAAAGACTGAAAGCATGTATTAAAAGAAATGAGAATGCCATTCACCGGGCGCTGCAAAAGGATCTGGGCAAGAGTTCTTATGAAAGTTATATGTGCGAAACCGGCATGGTTTACAGCGAGATCACATACATGCTGAAACACATCCGTTCTTTTGCCAGAGATGAACATGTCCCGACACCGCTGGCGCAGTTCCATGCAGTCAGCTTCAGGAAGCCGTCTCCATATGGCAATGTTCTGATCATGAGTCCATGGAATTATCCTTTCATGCTCACCATTGAGCCGCTGGTGGACGCCCTTGCCGCCGGCAACACCGCTGTTTTGAAGCCAAGCGCATATTCACCTCACACCAGCGAAGTCATCCGCAAAATCATACAGGAGTGTTTCCCGTCCAGTTATGTGGCTGTCGTCACCGGTGGACGGGAGGAAAATACCTGTCTGCTGCAGCAGCCTTTTGATTATATCTTTTTCACCGGCAGCCAGGCGGTAGGCAAAGAAGTCATGCGGCATGCTGCGGAACATCTGACCCCTGTCACGCTGGAACTGGGAGGCAAAAGTCCCTGTATCGTGGATAAATCTGCCAATCTGCGTCTGGCAGCCAGACGAATTGTCTTTGGCAAGTTTTTAAACTGCGGCCAGACCTGCGTGGCGCCGGATTACATTTATTGTGACCGCAGCGTCCGAAGCGCCCTTGTGGAAGAGATTTGCAGAGAAATAAAGCGGCAGTTCGGCAGCGATCCTCTCCGTAATCCGAATTACGGGAAGATCATCAACGAGAAACATTTCCGCCGGATTACCGGCTTAATCGATCCAAAAAAGATAGCATTCGGCGGCAATGTTAATCCCAAAACCCTGCAGATCGCACCAACAGTTCTTACAAACGTAAGCTTTAAGGACGCTGTTATGCAGGAGGAGATCTTTGGCCCGGTTCTCCCGGTTCTTACCTTCCCCTCTCTGGACGAGGCCATCCGCCGGGTAAATGCACTGCCACACCCGCTGGCCTTATATTTCTTCACGAGAAATAAATCAGCTGCCAAAAAGGTGATGACCCGCTGCGGCTTCGGCGGAGGATGCATCAACGACACCATCATTCATCTTGCCACCAGCGAGATGGGCTTCGGAGGCTTCGGTCCAAGCGGCATGGGATCTTATCACGGAAAAGACGGCTTCCGCACTTTCTCCCATTATAAGAGCATTGTGGACAAAAAATTATGGCTGGATCTGCCAATGCGATACCAGCCATATCGGTTCCTCTATGAAAAAATGGTTCGTTTTTTTCTGAGATAAACTTATTGATTCATTGTATATGCTCCGGGGCAGAGATGCTTTATCTTCTCTGCTCCGAAACATCATTTTGCCGCTTCAAAAACACCTATCTCCGCGTCAGTTCTTTTCCGTCCAGTGCCGCAAAGACCAGATCATCCCCTTCATAAGATAATTTTAATGAGAAAAACGGCGCATCTTCTGCCAGCAGCTTTAAAAATATTTTGTCTCCTTCCCAAAGATTCAACCGGGATAATTCCTTCTTTGGCACCCACTCGAGGGTTCCCTCATCACAGGGACTCATCTTTCCTGTAAAATCATCGGCAGTATACAGGAACATATACTCTGTCACCCAGCGGTCTGATACGAAAGTCACGATTCCCCGCAGCCGGTAAGAGGTCAGAGTCAGTCCCGTCTCCTCCTTTACCTCCCGGAGCAGACATTCCTCCGGACTTTCCTTATCCTCAAACTTTCCTCCCACGCCGATCCATTTGTCTTTGTTGATATCCACTTTCTTTGATATCCGATGAAGCATCAGATAACAATCATCTTTTTCTATGTAACATAATGTTGTCGGTATCATTTCTTCTGTCCTTCCCATATTAGTGCACAATGGCCCAGCCAGCATTTCTACTGGCCGGACCAAAGTTCCTCCTCAATCCAGTCCAGGGCCTCCTCATAATCTTTTCTCGCCTCGGCGATCCGGTCCGGATCCTGTTTATCAAGGATATATTCAAATTGTCGTGTCACAGCCTCCAATTGCTCCCGGAGTTCTCCGGTAGCCTCCTCATAGAGACGTTCTCCCCGCAGCAGCAGAACCTTATTGGGTTCCTGATCTCTCGGATGAATCTTCAGATAAGAAAGTTCTTTCATCCGGGCCTGCATTTGTTCCAGCGTCATATCTGACTCCTGATTTTTGATGAGCTTCGTCACAGTCTCTCCGGTGGATTTAATCTTTGCCTCTACCTCAAGAAGCGCATTGACATCATAGGTATAGGTAACAGAGATTTCCTCTTCACCCGCCTTGTTGTCCGGCACGGTCAGACTGATGGTGCCCAGGGAGACGTTGTTGGAGGCGAAACGGCTCTCACCCTGTAAAATGTGGATGTCCACCTGGGTCTGGTGGTCATACACCGTATAAAATTTCTCCGTGCGGCTGGCAGGAATCACGGTATTGCGCTCCAGAATCGGACAGAAGTGATTGCTCTCCAGCCGGTCGCCCTCAGTGCGGATCGACACTTCCGTGCCGAGCGTAAATGGGCAGACGTCCGTGAGAATCACTTCCCGGATGGACTCCCGCCGTTCCTTCATAGCTCCCTGAATGGCGGCGCCCAGCGCCACCGCCTCATCCGGGTTCACACTGGTATCCGGCAGACGGCCAAACAGTTTGCCCACGAACTTCCGTACGGCCGGCATCTTTGTGGTGCCGCCCACCAGCACAATCTCGTCGATCTCACTGATGCGGACGCCCGCGTCGGCCAGACTCCGCCGCACCGGCTGCTTGATGCGGTCAAAAAGCTGCGCCGCTTTCTTGTCAAAATCCCGTCTTGTGATGAGAGATTCCAACCGTTCCCCGTTCCTCACCGCCTGCATCCGGAAGAAGGAGTCGGCGCCGTTCTGGCACTTACATTTTTCCGCCTGATTACGGAAATAAAGCCGTTCCTTCTCGGATAAGCTGTTTTTATCAATATGATGCTCCTCCAGAAATGTATCGAGAATCAGATTGGTAAAGTCCTCTCCGCCCAGATAATTATCCCCGGCCACGGCGCGAACCTCCATGATGTCGTCATCCAGTTCAAGGATTGATACATCAAAGGTACCCCCGCCCAGATCAAACACAAGAAAACGGGTGCTGTCCTTTTTCTGATACAGGCCGTAAGCAATGGCCGCGGCCGTCGGCTCGCTGATGATCCGTTCCACCTTGAAGCCGGCAAGCTCCCCTGCCCGCTTGGTAGCTTTCCGTTTTATATCATTAAAGTACGCCGGGACGCTGATGACCGCCTCGGTCACCTCCTGTCCCAGATAATACTCTGCATCCTCCTTCAGGGAACGCAGCACAAAGGATGACAGTTCCTCCGCAGAAAATGTTCTGCCACCCAGGTGGAACTCCTTTCTGCTTCCCATACTCCGCTTAAAAAGGCTGGCTCCCTCATCCGGGTGGACCGCCATTCGTTCCAGGGCAGTCTTTCCCACATATACCTGGTCATTCTCATCTATGCTCACGGCGGAGGGCGTCAGGCGTTCCCCCAGCCGGTTCGGTATGATTCTGGGGCCATCCTCGGTGTAATACGCCGCCAGAGAATTTGTTGTCCCCAGATCTATTCCAATAATCATGGTGATTCCTCCCATTTCTTCATCTGCTCATATTCAAATCGATGTTCCATATCATCGGGAACCTTCTCCGCCGCCTCTTTATATTTCTGAATGGCCCGGCTTACATCTCCTCTGGCAAAAAGAATCATGGCCTCCCCAAGCATTTTCTCATAGCAGCAGGCTCTGGCACAGCCGTCACAGCGGTATTTTTCCGTGTGCATCTCCCGGAAACAGCGCTCTGCCTCCGCAATCTCACCCAAAAACAGCCATGCACAGCCAATCCGGAATTTCCGGCGGCCTCTTTCTCCAAAAAACTCCTCATATTTGCGGGAACGTCCGTCCCTGCCCCGGCAAACCTCAAGATATTGTTCAAAGCATCGGGCGGCTTTCTCTCTCTCCCCAAGAAACTGCCGGCACCGTCCCAGCAGATAAAGGCTGCCAAGCAGACATTCCCGGTTCTCGTTCTTTTCACACAGGCGCAGCGCGGTCTCCAGATAAACCGCCGCCTCCTCTCCCTTTTCAAAACCGAAGAGATACACCTCACCGGCAAGCTGACATAATACGGCGTCCTCCGGATATTTTCTCCGAAGCCTCTGCATGAGTGAAGACGCCATGGCGTAATCGCCTTTCATCCCGTAAGTTCTTAACATCTCCAGCTCCAGCGGCGCAGGGGTATCCGTTTTGCTCATTCCCTCCTCGTAAGTGGCAACCGCCTTGCTGTACTGTTCATTTTCCCGGTAAAAATCCCCCAGCAGCAGATACATGTCAGCGCTGTCCGGAAACAGCTCCATGTTTTTCTTATAACAGAGAAGCGCCGCCTCGTACTCACCCATAATGCGATAACATTTCGCAAGATTATTATACGGAAGAGGAGTGATTTCATTCTTCATGAGGCGCGCCGCCTCCAGAAAGAGAGGCTCCGCCTTCTCCGGCATATTCATGGAAAGATAACAGTTTCCTGCGTTATTGCAGGCAAAAACACTCTCCGGATTTTTTTCTCTGGCCTTCTCGAACCAGACAAGAGCCTTTTCATACTCATCCATGTCCAGATACAGAAGTCCCATTTCCACCAGATAATATTCTTCAGGATATTTCTCCACCTGCTCTTCCATATAAGGAAGCGCCAGCAGATAATACTCGTTGTCCTCTTCTCTTCTGGCCAGCCGCTCATAGAGCTCCACAATCACATGGCGGACCCTCGGATGTTCCGGGTCCAGGGAAAGCACCTGCTTCATAAACGGCAGCGCTTTCTTATAGTCTCCTTTCAGTTTATAGCACCAGCCGATGCGGTACAGAATCCCCGTATCATCCGGCACATACTTGAGCGCTTTCCGGAGATTCTCAATGGCCTGGTCGTACTCTCCGCTCTGCATCAGAATCGCGGCGTAGCCAAACAGCCGGGAAACATCTTCCCCGCCGTCCGCCATGGACGCTTCCAGGGCTTCCTTCGCCTCCGGCAGACGGGAAAGGTCTGTAAGGATCAGCCCCCGGCGGTAATCCACCTCGCTCCACTCATTCTGTTCCACATCGGAAGCATAGCTCCATCCTTTTTCTTTCAGTACATCTAAAATGTGAAGCGCCTCCTCCAGATCCTCCCGGTTCCGGGCCGTCACTGCCCGGTATCTCGCGGTGAGAATCTGCAGAGCATCGCTTTGTATCTTGTTATCTTCTGTCAGAGATAATATTTCCTGTACTTTATCATACTCTCCAAACATAAAGTACATTTTTATCAGTGTCGCATAAGGTCTACCATAATACGGATACATATGTACCGCTCTCTGGTAATCGTCCGCCACCTGCTGATACATGCCCAGATGCAGGCAGGCTTCCTGCCTCAGAAGCACCGCCGGATAATATCCCTGATTGCGCATGAGCATCTGGTCGCAGGCGTCGACAACCTTCCCATATTCTTTTCTCTGACGCCAGATATCCGCCACCGTATGATAATAACTGACAATCTGACTCTCCTCGGTCTCTGCTGCAATGGCTTTATCAAAATACTCCATGGCCTCCGCCAAGCCGCTTTCTTCTCCTCCGCGAAGGAAAATCGCCGCCTTCGCAGAACCGATAGTGTAATAGGCATAGCCCAGCCTTGCCAGGCGCCGCTGCGTCTTCTTGGTTCCGTCCGGCTTCAGCTTGAGGATTTCCTCCAGCCACGGCTGCAGATGCTTAAGCGCCTCCTCATTTTTATCCATGGTGAGATAAACCCGGCCTTTCAGATTATGATAATCCAGCACATGCTCCTCATCCGGAGTGAAGGAATCAAGAACCGCCAGCGCATCCTCAAACTTCATATTCTGATAATAGCACCAGCCAAGGTCCATCAGCCCCTCCTGATCAAGCTCTCCGGCCGCCTTCAAAGGTTCCAGCTCCTCGATCATGAACACATTGGCGTCCATCAGATCTTTCATCAGCCGCTCATCCTGCGGGCTGTACTCCAGCAGATCAAGGACGATCTCCCTTGCCTCCCGGTACGCTCCGTCATGAATCAGTTCCTCCGCCTTCCCGCTCCTGGCGGCGGCAGAATCCGGGTAATGCTCCAGAAGCCTGTCATAGATTCCCCGAAGCTCCTCCCAGCGTCCCTCCATCTGAAGAAACTGCCCGTAGCAGCTGACAATGCGCTCCTCGTCAGGATAGGCTCTGCCCAGACGGACGAAAATCTCTCCCGCCTCGTCTTTCTTTCCTTCATTAAGGAGAATCCGCGCCTCCTCGATCTCTCCATAGGGGTGATACACCGTAAATGTTCTGAGGTGCGCGAGCTCCTGCTTCGCCTGGTCCATCATCCCCAGATCCGTGAACTGGCGGAACCGGTTATACGCTTCGATATAGCCGTCAAAATCATCGCTTTCCCTGCCTTCAAACAGATCATAGTTGAGAATCCCCTCGTCCTGCGCCGCCTGGCACAGATAATCCACAAAATCCTCCGGGAACCACTCGGTGAGCGTCCGCCGGTCTCCGCTGATATCAAACGTCCTGTCAATACATTTCCACACTTCCGCAGGAAAATGAAAATGTTCCATCAAAAAGGTGAGGAAGGCCCTGCGCACCTCTTCCTCCGTCTCCAGATTCACGCAGACCGGATTGTCAAAAAGAGCTTCCCACTCCTCCGGGCGTATTCTGCGAAAGAAAGAAGCATAGACCTCTCTGCAGCGATCCATAAACTGCTCTGATGCGCTCTTTTCCCGCACGTCTTCCTTTTTTCTGGCATAGCGGCACGCCTCCTCATAGGCTGTGCGCAGTCTCTGAAATCCCTGCATATCATCCTCCGGATTCACGGAATGCAGCAGTTTCCGGTATGCCTTTTTTATGGTTGTCTCGTCTTTTGTGGGCGCAATGCCAAGCACATCAAAACAGATTTCTGTCATAATTGTCCAAATACCTCTCCAATACTGTCGTTAATCACCAGATCCGCCTGACTGTCCCTCGGCGTGGAGGAACGGTTGATGAGCACCAGGTGACTTCCCCGGAAATAATCAATCATTCCCGCTGCCGGATACACTGCCAGCGAAGTGCCGCCGATGATGAGCACATCCGCATGGGAAATGGCATAGACGGCGTCCGAGATCGTCTGGCTGTCCAAACCTTCCTCATAGAGAACCACGTCCGGTTTCACCAAACCGCCGCAGGCGTCGCAGCGTGGCACGCCCTCGCTGTTCTTCACGTAGGCAGCGTCAAAAAATTTGCCGCATTTGGTGCAGTAGTTTCTGTGAATACTTCCATGAAGCTCCAGGACCTTCTTGCTTCCCGCCATCTGATGAAGACCGTCGATATTCTGCGTCACCACCGCCCGGCATTTGCCCTCTTTTTCCCACTGAGCCAGCTTATAATGGGCCTTGTTCGGTTTCGCGTCGAGGGCCATCATTTTGTCCTTATAGAACTCATAGAATTCCTCTGTCCGCCGCACAAAAAATGTATGACTCACGATAGTCTCCGGCGGATATTTGTATTTCATATTATAAAGTCCGTCGGTGCTCCGGAAATCCGGAATCCCGCTTTCCGTGGAAACCCCCGCTCCTCCGAAAAACACCAGATTATCTGTGTTGTCCACGATCTCTTTTAACTGTTTTACTTTATCATTCATATCCCCTTCTCCTTTCTCCGGTTCGTCCGGATCTCTTATATATACAAAATCGCCGCATTGACAAGACCGAGGATCAGTCCGATCAACGCGCCAAGATTTACTACTGCACCAAGCTCTTTTTTCATGATGGAAAGCATCAGTTCTTCCACCTCCGCCACATTCATGGCGTTGATACGCTCTTCCACAATAGAAGACAGATGCAGATTATCAAGCACCTTCGGCAGCTTCTCCGATACCATAGACTCGTACTGTTTCACAACCAGTTCCGGAATATCCACGCCGTAAGCCTCCAACTGTGTAAATGTATCTCCCACTGTCTTTTGCTGCAGTGTTTCCGATTCATCCAGCACCATCTGCTCCACCACAGATCTTCCGTACTCTGCCACGTACTCGTTTATCTTCTCTTCCACCTGTCTGGCGATGGGCTCCAGCATGGAGCCTCCAAGCATCATTCCGAACATGGAATCCTTCAGCTTATCTTTGGCGATTTCCATGACTTTGTCGGCAATGATTTCTCCCACATTCATCTGCAGGACCTTGTCAAATACTTTATCAGTCACGGTTTCCTCAGCACTCTCGATGAAATCTTCCACCTGTTCAGTGGAAAATACATTCTCCGCCGCTGCCCGGAGCGTATCCTGCGACGCCTTTCTGTTCTCCACCCAGGCAGAAACTTCCTCCCGCACCGCCGCTTTTTTCTCCTCTGACAGAAGAACTTCCTTCAATACTTCTTCCGTGAGAAGCTGTTTTTCCACTGCCCGTCCGACCGCCCGGGCAAGTCTTTCCTTTCCTTTGGGAATCACCCCCGGCGTAAAGGGCAGACGCCATCCAAAAAGGCGGATCTCCTCTCTCGGCCGAAACAACATCTTCACCGCCACCCAGTTGGTGGCATATCCTATCACCGCGCCAATGAGGGGGGTGGTAACCAATTTCCAATATGCAAACATAGTTCCTCCTTCACAGCCGGACAGCCACATCACTGTCGATCCGGATGCCGTCTCTCTCCACAATGCAGTCCACCGCGCGAATCATGACGCCCGCCTTCTGTGCCAGACGCAGTGCTTCCGCAAACTCCGGCTGCCTTTCCTCAAATGGTGTAAACCGGCTGACTCCTTTCATCTGAATCACAAAAAGGATGCCGGCGCGGTACCCGTCCTTCTGACAGGCGATGAGCTCTTCCACGTGCTTCTTTCCCCGTTCGGTGGGAGCGTCCGGGAACATGGCGGTTCCGCCGACGTTGAGGGTCACGCCCTTCACTTCGATGAACCATTTCTCTCCGGCGGCCTCTACATAGAGGTCAAAGCGGGAGCTGCCGTATTTCTGCTCTCTCTTTATAAATGTAACGTCCTCTAACAGACCGCCTTCCGCAATCCATTCTTCTGCCAGACGGTTGGGCGCCTGGGAATCAATGTTGACCCACTGCCCATCCTTCTTCACACAGATTAACGAATACTTTGTCTTGCGGCTGCTGCCCTCCGCCGCCGGTTCCACCAGAACCGGAACGCCCGGCAGAAGGAGTTCTCCCAGTCTTCCTGTGTTTTTCACATGACAGATTTCTTCCTGGCCGTCAATGCAGATATGTGCTCTGAACCGATTGGGCCTTTTTAAGAAAACTGCCTCCTGTAAGTTATTATATCTCATTTTCTCTTTCTCTGATATGTTATTTTATATTTTTCTTCTCTGTTTATCAAAATGTCTGTATTATCGCCGGTATTTTCTGAAATCATCCCGGCATAAAGTCATCTCCGGATTTTATTCTTCTGTCATAAACGTTTCCTGCACTTTCTCCCAGAACTGTTCCAGTACCTTTTCATAATTGTAAAGATTCACCTCATAGTAGCTGTCCCATTCCTCCGGCAGAAGCATTTGATTTTCCCTCAGCAAAAAACGGTCATCCATCAGAAGTATAGTCCCTGTATCTTCGGCAGTACGTATCACGCGCCCCGCCGCCTGCAAAACTTTATTCATGCCTGGATACCGGTACGCATAATCATACCCCTTTTTGCCCTTCCTGTCAAAATACGCCCGGATCCGTTCCCGTTCTTCACAGATTTGCGGAATCCCGGTCCCAACGATCATCACGCCGATGAGACGGCGGCCTGTCAGGTCGATGCCTTCGGAGAAAATGCTTCCCAACACACAGAATCCTATGAGAGACTTGCTGTTCTCTTCCCGAAAAGCGTCAAGAAACTCCTCCCGCTCCGTCTCGCTCATCGACGTACTCTGCACGAGAAAATCGGCGGCCAGAGACAGGGTGCTCTCCTCCGCCAGCGCAAGAACCTGCGACAGCATCTCATAGGACGGGAAGAAAATCATATAATTTCCCGGTTTCACAGAGATTGTCTCCTCCAGATACCGCACCATCTTCTGATATTGTTCCGTTCCCCTCCGGCTGTAGCGGCTGGTCACATCCGACGCGACAGCGAGCAGTCTCCGTTCCTTCTCAAAGGGCGATGACACGCTGAATGCGTCCATGGAACCGCTGCCGCCCAGAAGCTGCCGGTAGTACCGGATGGGCAGAAGGGTGGCAGAAAAAAAGATGCCTGCCCGGCATTTTTCCAGATATTCCGCCAGCCGGGAGGAGGGGTCCACGCAGAACAGGTGCACTTTCAGATGAGTTCCCCCGCCTTCACCGTATATCTCATATCCGTCTTCCATGGTATCCAGGATCATAAAGAAATGTCTTGCCTGAAAATAAAACTCCACCGCTTCCTCCCGGTTTTCCATCTCCGGATGATCCTTCAGATAATCTTCCATGGTACCCAGCAGCCAGAACAGCGGATAATAGAGGCTGTCAATGTTCTCTGCAATCTCCTCCACATTTTTACTCATGCGCAGAAGCTCACGGTTGCAGTTCTGCAGCTTTCTGACGATACTTTTATTTTTATCGCGGAACAACTTTTTCATTCTCACAAAGTCTTCTTTCTTAAGAACAGCACTATACATTTCCCGTGCTCTGTCAAGAAGATTATGGGCCTCGTCAATGAGAAGCACACTGCCGCTTTTTTCTCCAAACAGGCTTTTACGGTTAACATGAGGATCAAACACATAATTATAATCGCAGGTAATGCAGTCCGCCCACCCGGCCGCCTCGAAGGAAAGTTCATAGGGGCATACCTGATATTTTTCACTGTATTCCAGAATATCCTCCCGGCGTATAATCTCCCTCTCTGTCAGCAGCGCATAAAGCGCCCCGTTAATCCGGTCGAAATGTCCGCGGGCTTTCGCACATGCCGCCGGGTTACATTCCATCACTTCATTATCACAAATGCGCTCCTTGGCGGTGATGGTCACCGCTTTCATGGAAAGCCCCTGTTTTTGCAGCAGCAGAAGGGTCTGCTCCGCCACCGTCCGGGTGATGGTCTTGGCCGTCAGGTAAAAAACCCGCTCCGCCTTTCCCTCCCCCAGGCCTTTCAGGGCAGGATACAGGGTAGAGATGGTCTTTCCCACTCCTGTGGGTGCTTGCAGAAAAATATTTCTCCCATCATTGATGGAACGATAAACCATGGCAGCCAGCTTTTTCTGCCCGGGCCGGTAGGAAAACGGAAAAACCATTGCTTTGATACTGTCATCCCGCCGCCGTCTCGCTTCCACATACATATCGGCCCACAGTTTATATTGATCCATCAGATCGTCAAACCACTGCGCCAACTCCTCCATATCATAATGCTGCGTGATATATTTGATTTCCTCTGTCTCCATGTTACAGTAGGTGATCTGTACAAGCACATCCTTATGTCCCGCAGGGCCGGCGTGCATATAGGCGTAGCACTTGGCCTGGGCAAGATGGAGGGGCTCCGCCTCCTCGATCTGCCGGACGTCCTTATACACACATTTTATTTCATCGATGAGGGGGACGCGCCTGACAGCGCTTTCGTTCTCATCCCGTGCGTCGCCGTCCTCGTACTCCGCCGAATCGATGCCGTCCGCCCGGCCTTCCAGCACCAGCTCGTAACCGTCCCGGCGCCAGCTCATTTTCAGGGGCACCTCGCTGCGGTACCCTGCTTTTTTGGAACGCTGAATTTTCCGGTGCAGACGACTTCCCTCCTGCATCGCTTCCGGATCGGAGACCAGACTGCTCCCCGTCTCAATATCGCCGCTGCGCAGAAAAAATTCCACCAGTTTCCGCACGGAGGTTTTTACTATGTTATTCTGATAAGACAACATTTCTAATTTCCTTTTCTCCCTGTGCTTTTTATTTCATTTTTTCTTCATATCTTAATGAAAAATATTTCAAACGAAAAAATTTTTTTCTATAAATGAAAAATGTCCACAATGAGGGGCAAAACTCACTGTGGACATCTTCCATATAATACTAACCTTTAACTTAGGGGATTACTTTTATTATAATACACTACTTCCGTTAAAATTTCATGTTAAACTAGAGGAAAAAATTGTTCAATTCCCAGTAACATTGTGTATTATTTTTGAAAACAGCAATATTCTTTCATTTGAAAGCAAAACTATTCTCTATTTCGGAAGCTGTCCCAAAATCGCCGGTATTAACTGTTTCTTCCTTGATACAACTCCTGGCAGCTCCACGGACGTTCCCTCAACCTTTACCGGGAAAGCTCCCTCCAAAACTTCCTTACACATATCGCCAAGGAGCAGAAGCTCGGTTGACTCTGTGAGAATATCTGTCAGCATGAAGAACAGCATATCCAGCTTATAGCTGTCTTTTACTTCCGCCATATAGGTAAGAAGCTTTTCTTTGCAGGCGGAAAGCTGTTCTTTATTCATGGCGCTGATCTGACCTACGCCAAAATTAATCTTATTATCATTGAATTTCTTGAAATCCTGATAGAAAATTTCTTTTGCAGATTTCGCTGTCAGATTGCTGCCGGCATCAAACATATTCTTCGCATAATCTTCGATATCTATCTCCGCAATACCTGCAAGCTTCTCTGCAATGAGACGGTCAATGGCAGTACAGGTCGGAGACCGGAACATTAACGTATCCGAAATAATAGCGGAGCACATGAGACCGGCGATATATGGCGGAATGCTGATGTCATTTTCCATGTACATCTGCGTCACGATAGTGGAAGTACATCCCACCGGCTGATTACGGAAAAACAAAGGCGCATTGGTCTCCAAATTGCCCAGTCTATGGTGATCGATGATCTCCAGAATATCTGCCTCTTCAAAACCATCCACTGCCTGTGTCTTCTCATTGTGGTCCACAAGGATGATTCTCTTTCTGTCCAGATCCAGCAGGTTCCGGCGGGAGATCATACCGACATATTTATTCTGTGTATCCACGATCGGGAAATCACGGAACCGTTTCTTTGCCATGATCTCCTGAATGTCGTCCACAAAGTCCACGGTACGAAAGGTTGTCAGATTCTCTGTTGTCATAAAATACCTAACCGGCATACTGTGGTTGATAAGTCTCGCCACAATGTATGTGTCATACGGGCTGACGATGATACGGCAGCCACGTTCTTTTGCCAGCTTGCGGATTGTTTTAGATACCGGAGCGCCCATGCAGACAATGATACACTGCGCTTCCATCTCAATGGCACATAACTGTGACTCATAGCGGTTACCCAGAATAACCATATCATACGGCTCAATGATGTCTTCCATCATATCAGGGTTAGCCGCGGCGATCAGAACATGTCCTTCATCAAAATTGCCATCCATATCACCGACAACCATCTCTCCATCGATGGTTTCCACAATATTTTTATAGCTGGTTCCCGCTTTTGACAGAATCATATTGTCATATACATCCATGTCTGAATAAGCAATATCACCGACTGTAATGATTCCTGCAAGCTCCTCGTTATCGAGAATCGGCAAAGAAACTATTCTTGATGTACGCATGATATCCCATGCTTTTTTCAGCGATAAATCCGCAGAAATTCCTGCGGTTTTTCTGATTTCAATGTCAAGTACCTGCGGACGGATATCTGTCAGATAAAGCGGCTGCGGTACATCAAAATGTTTTAAAACAAACTGTGTCTCTTCATTGACATGACCGTTTCTGGCAGGAATATAGAAATAGTCCAGACCGTCTCTGGCAGCTATCTCATTTTTCAGATAAGCATAGGAAATGGCCGCGCAGATACTGTCTGTATCCGGATTTTTATGTCCGATTACATATACATTCTTTTTGTCACCCATAGAAAACACCCTCCTGTTATTCTCTTTTTCTTCCATTTATAATTGTAAACATTTCTCTTTTCTTTTTCAACTGTTTTTGGCGGAACATTTTCTCATATTCTTTTCTTGAATATCCCTTTAATTCATAGAGCGGCGTATATTCATATAGAGTCTTTACTATATCATGAATCTTCTCTTCTATTTCTGCCGATTCAAAATGCAGCACCGCCATTTTTTCCTTCAAATCTCCCCATTCACATCCGTTCTGAATCATGAGAAGAAGGGTTTTTACCATTACTGTTGCCCGGTAATAATTCATATGCATTTCATCTATCATGAAAGAGCCCAGTTCAGAAACGCCTCTCCACCGGTTATCTATTCCCGCTGCTTCGCTTATATAAAACAGATCTTCTTTCTCAATATTTTTATA
Organism: Eubacteriaceae bacterium CHKCI004; assembly: GCA_900016875.1. GTDB lineage: Bacteria > Bacillota > Clostridia > Lachnospirales > Lachnospiraceae > Anaerobutyricum > Anaerobutyricum stercoris. The sequence continues at coordinate 23,274 of FCNR01000044.1, forward strand.
TGATAAATCATTGTGCTGCTGAATATACATCAACAGTATTTCCGGATTTTCCACGTTGACGCATTGATAATAATTTTTCTTTTTTTGAACGTCTCTGAGAAGCACGCCAAAGGACCAGAGCGGGCAGCGGCATTTTAAAAACGTTACGAATTCCCCGTACGGGAGCATACGTTTTGTCACCCGCATGAATGATTCATGGAGAACCGGGACTTCCGTCATTCCATAATAATACATCAGGCCGCAGATGATCTTTTCCCACTCTTCGTATTGTTCCATAAGTGCCCTGCTCTTTTTGCTTTTCAGCAAAAAATAAAACCGATCCCTCATCTCGGGAATAATATAAATAACATTAGGCTCATCGGTAATAGGATTACCTTTTTTGTATGTAACCAGCCCGAAAATTTTTAAATATTCCAGATAATCCCACTCTTCCAGACTAATTTCTATTTCGCTTTTTTCCCAGACGGACAGCAGAAATTCCAGAAAATGCCGGGGAATCATTTTCAGGATCCACTCGCTGTTATTATAAAATTCTTCTTTCCATGCAGTGATATAAGTCTCTTTTGGCAAACCTTCCTCAAACTCTATTCCTATTCTGCTCAATATGGATTTCACGGTTTCCACCGGGGTCTTCTGCATAACTGACGACGCTTCCATATCTCCCAGCACAATATCGGCCTGCATCGCATTATATTTGTTTTGCATACTCTCTCCATTCTGCTAATCGCATCTGTATGAACATCCGAGTTTCGTGTAAAAAAATCAGCATCCTGTGATGTAAACCGGATGCTGAACTGTCACTTTTTATTTATTTTAGTTTCTGCCACAGCATTTTTTATATTTTTTGCCGCTTCCGCATGGACATGGATCATTTCGTCCGATCTTAGGAGGCTTCACAACTGTTGTTGAACTCTTCTGTTCACGATACAGTTCCTTTCTGCGCTCCGGTGTCAGCAGATTATCCCACTGCTCCAGATTATACAGCCATTCTGCTCTGGCTCCTACCATATTATAGTATAATTTCTCCTTATCATAATCAAGAGAAACTACCGTGTTTTCATCCATCTCCTCGATAGGATTCGGAGTCTTCAAACTGTCATTGATACCGTCCAGATATCCGACAAAATATGTCAGCTCCATGTTAAACTTCTCGGCCAGTTCTGCCACTGTACCGCTCACCGGCTCATCCGGTGTCGAAAGAATCTGCTCATATACAGCCTTCTCCTGCTGGAAATAATCAATCCAGAAACGCTGTCCTTCCTGTGTTCTGTCATCATGACTGTAGGCGAATTCCCGCCAATCTTTTAATAAAGACATAATTCACTTTCCTTTCAGTTATCTTGCTTATCCGCTGGCCATAAACCATACGCGGTTCCTGCAGCGCATTTTATGGTATTATATCAAAAAAAGTCAGAGAATACAATGTGTTTTCGCCAGCAAAGTATTTTCCGGTGAAATAACAAAGAGTTCTGATGTAATAAAAAAACTATCTGACAGAAATCATTTTATCAGATAGTTTTCTAGCAGCGCTACCAGGATTCGAACCTGGAAATGCTGGAATCAGAATCCAGTGCCTTACCATTTGGCGATAGCGCTATATTATATATAGAAACAGGGAAAAAATCCCTGTAGATAAGAAATAAAGCAGAATTCTTTTTGTCAGAATTCTTTTTCATAAAAAAAACTGGAATAATCCAGTTTTAAAGCACGAGACGGGATTCGAACCCGCGACCCTCGCCTTGGCAAGGCGATACTCCACCACTGAGCCACTCGTGCATATAAGGGATGTACCCTTGAAAACTACACACAGGTTATCAGATTATTTGAGCGGTCATCTCGGAAACTTCGTTTCCTCGATGTGGTTGCTCCGCTTTAGGTCAAGCTTTCGACCGATTAGTAGCAGTCAGCTCCATGCATCGCTGCACTTCCACCCCTGCCCTATCTACCTCATCGTCTCTAAGGGGTCTCTCACATTTCTGCTAGGAGATCTCATCCTG
>FCNR01000069.1 GCA_900016875.1 Eubacteriaceae bacterium CHKCI004
GATGGGACAGCCCGCCAAAATGCACGTTTCCGCAAGTTTCGGCGGGAACGCTGCGAAATGCCCGCCATGATAGCCGACATTGTTAATCTGCCAAACGTTGCGGCGGCTGCGGACGGGAGAAATCAACTCGTCGGCGTATGCGCCCTTTTCGCGGGGGCGGTTGATTTTCTGCGGTTGGTTTTGCCCCGGAACAGTAACGTTATACTTATTTCCTTTGCTAACTCCGCTTTTCAGCCGCCCCGCCGTTGTGGGGGCTATCGGCTCGGCTACTGCTTGCCAATCGTAATAATACTTCTTTGACTTGGTAAGCAGAAACACATATTCATAGCAGCGGGTCGGCCTGTCCCGCGTGCTTTCCGGCATGGGGTTTGTTTTGTGCCAAATGATAGAACTGCGCAAATACCAACCGTCGCCCCGCAAGGCGAGGGCTACAAGCCACGGAATACCAATTAAATCTTTGGGCTTGCAGCCGGGGGCGCGGTGGTTAAACGCCACTTGCTGCCCGTTCCTGCCTTTGGGGTATTTGGGGTCTTGGTGGTCGGCTTTGCTGCCTGTGCCGCAATAAGTGTCCGCGATATTCAGCCAACAAGTACCCTCCGGCGTAAGCACCCGCTTTACCTCATGGAATACCGCCGTAATACGGGAAACATATTCCTCCGGCGTTGCTTCCCGTCCGATCTGCCCGTCTGCGCCGTAGTCCCGCAAGGCATAGTAGGGTGGGGACGTTACGCAACAATCAACTGCATTTTCCGGCAAGGTTTGAAGCACCTGCAAGCTGTCGCCGCAATAGATTTTGTCCATTTCTATCCTCATGCCGACACCTCGCCGGGTTTGGTCGTCATTACACGATAGAGTTCCGTATCTTGCGGGAAACGGTCAATAAAGGGCAAAATCACGTTGCCATAGAAGATAAGCCCCTCGCCCGCGTCGGAATGGGTTACATAGGTCATTTGCTGCTGCGAAATGTTAAGCTGCTTTGCAAGGATTTCCCTGTCGCCCTGGGCTTGGTTGAGCATATACACAAAATCGCTGTTTTCAAAAATGTTCTCCACCTCGCGGGACGATAACAAATCTTTCACGTTTTGGGTGATACCTGTCGGAATACCGCCCCATTTTCTAAAACGCTTCCAAATCTCAACGCTGTACGCTGCGGTCTGTTCCTCTTTGAGCAGCAAATGAAACTCGTCGATATAGTACCGCGTCGCCTTGCCTTCGCTGCGGTTTATGGTAACTCTGTTCCAAACTTGATCTTGGACAATGAGCATACCGAGTTTTCGTAGCTGGGTGCCGAGTTCTTTAATATCAAAGCAGACAAGGCGGTTGTGAATGTCAACGTTTGTTTGGTGGTTAAACACGTTCAAACTGCCATTTACATAGAGTTCCAATGCCGACGCGATACGCTGCGCTTCCTTTTCCGGCTGCTTCTTGATTTCATTGTAGAGGTCGCCCAAAATCGGCATATTCTCCGGCTTCGGGTCTGCAAGGTAGCTGCGGTACACGCTGATAACGGCGCGGTCAATCAAAGTCTTTTCAACCGCTTCCAGCCCGTTTTTGCCGCCCATAATCAACTCGCAAAAGGAAAGGATAAAATCGCTCTTTAAGGCTATGGGCGTGTCGCCCTCGCTGTAATTGAGGTTTATATCCATCGGGTTAATGTACTGCGTGCTGTTCTGCGAAACCTTGATAACCTGCCCTTTCAGCCGTTCCACAAGGGGGTAATATTCCGCTTCCGGGTCGCAAATGATAATATCGTCTGCGGTAATGAGAAAAGCGTTGGTGATCTCGCGCTTTGCCGAAAAACTCTTGCCGCTGCCGGGTGTGCCGAGTATCAAGCCGTTAGGGTTCTTCAGCCTTTTCCTGTCGCACAAAATCATGTTATTCGATAATGCGTTTAAGCCGTAATACAACGCTTCGCCGCTTTGGAACAGCTCTTGTACCGTAAAGGGGACGAAAATGGCGGTGCTGGAAGTCGTCAAGCCCCGCTGGATTTGGATTAGGTTTTCGCCCAATGGGATAGAGGACATAAGCCCCTGTTCCTGCCGGTAGTCAAGGCGGGTGAGCATACAGTTGTATTTCTGTGCGATACTTGCGGCCTGAAATACGTCGTTGTCCAATTTCTGCTTTGTGTCTGCCACATTCAAAACTAACAGCGTAAGCAAAAACATTCGCTCGTTCCGGCTCTGCAAATCCCGCAAAAGGTTTTTCGCTTCGCCGCCGTAGGTGGCAAGGTCGGACGGAATTATATCCATATCGTAGCCGCTGCGGATTGCCTTTTTCTGTTCCTCGATTTTCATACGGTCAAGGTCGGTGATTTTCCGCTTGATCGTCTTGATCGCTTCGTTGTGGTCGATACTCTGAATGTGCAGATTGACGACAATCCCGTTTTCCGCTTCCATGAAGTCGGCAAGCATACGGTCTGAAAGTTCCGGCGCGGCAATCTGCAAAAAGGAAACCGCGCCAAACTTCCCGCCCATTTGAAACATTCGCCCGTCGCCAAAACGGAAAGAGGACGGGGCAATAAAGTCTTTGACGGAAAGGCCGCTTACGGGTAGCCATTCCCACGCAAAGTTGAAGCGTTCCCCGTCCGGGTGGAAAAGCCCATGCAGCACTTCAAGCCGCTGCTTCCCGTCCAATACCCGCGCCGCCGCGCCGATCACCTTAAAATGGTTGAGGGTGTCCGTTTCGATACGGGCAAGCCGCGCCCGCGCCGATTTAATATCTTTTGCTTCAATGGTAAAGGTGAGAAACTTTGTCTTGATAAGCCCGTTGTTGCCGCGTTCAAGCTGTGTTTGCAGCATTTCGGTGTATTCGGCTCTGATACTGTCAAAGTCGTCATTCTGTGGGGCAATCGTGATACTGCTCTTGAAATCCTCCTTGTTCGCATGGCGGCTGATTAAGGAAAGCTGCACACTGATAGAAGCGTCAAAAGAGTTATACATATCGCAAAGGGCTTCAAAAATGGCGGTCTTGTCGTCCGGCTGCGCAAGCTGATAGTTAATATCTTCAAACTCAATGCACTTGGAATACCGCCCGTTTGCAAGGCGGCAAATCCCGTCCTTATACATTCGTTCAAACGGTATGCTGTCCTGCGCCGTATGGGGCTTCCCGTCGCCCTTTGACTGCCGGATAAGCGCGTCGATCTGTTTCTTTTCCTGCCGCGTAAGTTTACGCTTTTTGTTTTGGGTCTTTCCCTTTTCCTTTGACAATCGCCCGTACCTCCTTATCTAATCGCTCCTGCCGCGCAAGGGCGGTATAAAAATTGTTGGTCTGATAAGGTCGCTCTTTGGGGCGAAGAAACTTCACTTCCACAAATTGCCGTATAATCACTTCCAGCGGTTGCCCGTTCTTCTCGTACATAGCGAGTAGGAACATGGGCAGCATGGCAAGCACCATGCACAAAGCCGCCGTTGTCGTTCCCGCGCTGTCCTTTGTCAAAAAGAATAGCGGTAGCCCGATAGCCACCGCCGCGCCGAAACAGAGTAATTGTCTTTTGGTAAGGTTGAACATTACCTTGCTCTTGATTTTGGTTAAATCCTTTGGGACGGTTACATACGCCATTTCAAACCTCCTTTCCGGCAAACCGTATGTCGCTTTTGATTTCATTTCCCCATACGTCCCAACCAGGGGTATGCTGCCTTGCAAACAGTTCAATACGCGGTAGGTCGCCCATAAGGGCAAGTATCTTTTCCCGCGTTATATCCGGCTTTTTGCTGTGCTGCTCAACAGGGGAAATAATAAATTGATGTACCTTGTTTGATTGTCGCTTCGGGTGTCCTTTGGTAGCAAGCAAGCAGATTTCCGCATTTCCTCGCGTCCAAAAGCCCAAGCCATAAAACCAAGTGGGCGATTTCCGATTTTGCTTTAACCATACAAAGGCAACGGATTTATAGGTAAATCCCCAAGCCTTGATTAACTGCAACGCTTCTTTAAGCTGCGGGAACGTCGCCCATAGGAATAAAATACAGTCCTTATCCGCAATTTCTTTGACGGGTAAAGCGCAAAGTTCCTCAATACTCATAGTGGGATAGTGCTTTTCCGCTGCGCCCTGTACCTTGCTTCTCGCGTATCTCCAAGGGGGATCGGCGTAAATGATTTTGTATTTCTTCATCTGCACCCCCTTAATGCGCGCTGAATACGGATTTTGCAAGGCTTCCCGTTTTGAAAAGCGTAAAACACAAGAGGACGGTATAGCCCATGCAAGACCAGATCGCGCCGGATATGTCATCGGTTGCTGCGATTGTCTGTATCAAAACCGCATAAATACCGACGCACACAAGAATTAGAAAAGCCTGAAAACCGAGGGCAAGCAAGGATTTTAAGTAGTTCTGTCCCATGCCGCCCCATTCACGATTTACCATTGTCGCAACGGGGATAGGGGCGATACTCGTTACAAGGTATATTTCAATCATGCGCCCGTACACCACCAGCATGATACAGATAGACAACGCTTTCATGGTAAGCCCCACAAAGAGTGATTGAAACCATAGCCCCAAAAGCCCGCCGACGCTCATAGCGTCCAGCTTTGCTTCTATATCGGTGATAACGGTTGCAATATCTATGCTTGTGTCGGATATGATAACGCCCGCGCTGTCGTTGACGACGCTCTGTGTAATGTCAAATACGCCCATGACGATGTTCCAAGTATTTGTTACCAGCAGCACCGCAACAAAGGTTTTGAAAATCCACTTGAAGAAAATCCAAGTGTCGAGATCGTGCAGATTGTTTTTCTCAATTACAAGCTGGATTAGTTCGTAGCACATGACAAAGGTAATGATAACGCCCGCAATCGGCACAATGACGTTTTCCGATAGGCTGCGTATCATATTGAATATGCCCGCGTTCCACCCGGCGGGGGTTGTGCCGACTTGCGTTGCGATTTCTCCAACCTCTGTATTTACGCTGTCGAACAGCCCGGAGAGATTAGAGAGTATTCCGTCTGTCAAAATGCCGCGAAACCAATCTTCAATCATCTGCCATATCAAAAGCTAATCCCTCCTATTACAATAAATTTGGACAGGAAAGCCGGGCAGCCAGTCCGGCTTTCCCTCCATCTCGTGCCTAAGCTACAATGAGAGGAGCAACTGGCTGACCTATCCCTCCTTGGGCTTCTATGTCCGTTGGAAAGACTGTTAGCCATCCTCTTGTTGTAGCGTTCGATTTAAGCAGGTTGAGCCACCGGATGCCGGAGAGTTCGCGTCACCCAATAGATTGAATCGGCAGCGAGAAAAGATGGACTCCGGTTGCAGATTCTTTGTATTGGAGGAATATGGATGAACTGCGTTGGCATCGATGTTTCCAAAGGGAAAAGCATGATCGCCGTCATGCGGCCTTTCGGAGAAGTGGTGGTTTCACCTTTTGAAGTACGTCATACCGCCAATGAACTGAGCGAGCTGGCAGGGCTACTCAAAAGCTTGGACGGCGAGACCCGTGTGGTGATGGAATCCACGGGTAATTACCACGCGCCAGTGGCTTGGCTGCTCCACGACGCGGGGCTTTATGTTTCCGTAGTCAATGCAATGCTGGTGCACGACTATGGGAACAACAGTTTAAGACGGGCCAAGACCGACAAGAAGGACGCTATAAAGCTGGCCAACTACGGCCTTGACCACTGGCTCACGCTGCCGAGATATGTCCCGGAAGAGGACACTCGTCTCATGTTGAAGGCTTGCTACCGGCAATACCAGCAGTATTCAAAAGTACAGACCATGCTGAAGAATAACCTGATCTCCCTGCTGGACACTACTTTTCCAGATGCAAACCGCCTGTTCACCAGTCCGCCCCGCGACGATGGCCGCGAGAAGTGGATAGACTTTGTAGCTACTTTTTGGCATCGCGAGTGCGTTTGTGACCTGTCTGAGAAGGCCTTTGCCGCCAAATACCAGAAGTGGTGCAAGAAGTACGGCTACAATTTCAGTGAAGGCAAGGCGCTGGACATTTATGCCGCCGCCCGTGGGCACTTCGGTGTCATGCCCAAAACGGATACGGCAAAACTTTTAGTGGAACAGGCTATTTCCCAACTCCGGGCAACTTCCTCCGCATTAGCTGCTCTCAAACAGGAGATGCAGTCCCTGGCGGCTTCTCTGCCGGAGTATCCTGTGGTGATGGAGATGTTTGGTGTTGGCCCTACTCTCGGCCCTCAACTCATGGCTGAAATTGGCGATGTGCGCCGTTTTCATTCCAAGAAAGCGCTGGTGGCCTTTGCGGGCATTGACGCCCCACCCTACCAATCCGGCCAAATGGATGTCCGTAGCCGCAGCATTTCCAAACGCGGATCTGCTTCGCTGCGCAGAACGCTCTTTCTGGTGATGAGTGTCATCCTACAGCATGCTCCAATGAATGAGCCGGTCTACCAGTTCATGAACAAGAAACGCTCCGAAGGCAAGCCCTACCGTGTCTACATGATGGCCTCCGCAAATAAGTTCCTGCGTATCTACTACGCTTCTGTGAAATCCTACTTGGATTCCCTGGAACACGACTGATTTTCTTGTGCTATACCATCTGGCTGGCCGCCGTTTTAATTTTGAGATGCTCAGCGGCTTGATTTTGTGTTGCCTTTTTGCCTCCCTAAAAAATCTGAAATTTCTACTTGACTTTTATTAGCAGGTCTTTCCCGCGCCCTCCCGCGTGAAGCGGGAGAGCGCGGCGGGTAGTGTTAGTTTGTGGCATTATCCAAACAGGCCGGAGAGCAGCGGGACAAGGGTAAGGCCGATAAGGGCAACGCCGCCGCCCGCCATCAACTGTTTCATGCCCTGCGACTTTGCTTATGTGTGATAAAGAAGCAATAGAAGTGCAAAAAATTTTGCCGTTCCTATCCGACACTTGGCCATTGTGTCGGATAGGTCGGGCGGTTATTCGGGCAAGTCAATCTTGCCGACAAAGCTGTAATAAATCTCAATGTCCTGCCTGCGGGTGCCGTTCTCATCATAGCTGCACTCATGCACCACAATTTTCTCGATCATTTCCCGCAAGAGAGTGGGGGTCAGTTCTTCAAAGGCAAGGTGCTTGCGGACAATGCCCATAAATTTCTCGGCGTTGACGGTAGCTGCCTGTGACTTGTCCAGTTCGGCTTGCAGGGCGGCGGCTCTCTTTTTCAGCTCCGCTTGCTCGGCTTCGTAGTCAGCCGACAGTTCCATGAAACGCTCATCGCTGATTTTGCCGTTTACATTGTCCTCATACAGCCGCTTGATAATGCGGCTGATTTCAGAAATGCGTTCCTGCGCCTGTTCAAGCTGCTTGATGGCTGCGGCGGTCTTTCGCTTGCCGCCGATCTCGTTCTGCTGGACAAGTAGTTTCACAAACCGGCTCTCATGCTTGGCTGCGTATTCGGTCACTTGCCGGAGATTTGCCAGGACACCAGCGGTCAACAGATCGGTGCGGATAAAGTGCGCCGTACAGTTGCGGGTGCGCTTCTTGTAGCTGCCGCAGATGTAGCAGTCCTGTTTGCGGTCTTTGTTCTGATACCGCTGCTGATACAGCACATGGCCGCAGTCGGCGCAGAACAAAATCCCGGAGAACAGCCCCACTTCATCGTAGCGGTTCGGGCGTTTGCGCTGCTTGCGTAACTCCTGCACGCGCTCCCATGTTTCCCGGTCTATGATAGGCTCATGGTGGTTCTCAAAAATGGCCTGCTTCTCCACGGGGTTCTCTACACTGTGTTTGACCTTGTAAGAGGGCTTTTCCGTCTTGAAGTTTACCAGACAGCCGGTGTACTCCCGGTTTTCGAGGATATGAACGACGGTGTTGGTCGCCCATTTGCACTCATAGCCTGGGTGATAACGGCGGGTGCTGCCTGTCCGCTGATATTCCAGCGTCCCCGGCGTGGGGATTTGCTGCTCCGTCAGCATACGGGCAATCTTGGTCGGGCCGTTCCCGGCAAGGCAAAGCTGGTAAATCTGCTGCACCACCGGGGCGGCTTCCTCGTCTATAATAAAATTCTCGTCCTCGTCCATCACATAGCCGTAAACCGGCTTGCTGGTAACAGGCTTGCCGCTCATGCCTTTTGACTTTTTCACTGCCTTGATTTTCTTGCTCGTATCTCTCACCAGCCATTCATTGAACAGATTTCGCAGCGGGGTAAAATCGTTGTCCATGCCCTCGCTGGCACTGTCCACATTATCGTTGACAGCGATAAAACGCACACCCTTTTGAGGGAACAGCATTTCCGTGTAAAACCCTACCTGCAAGTAGTTTCGCCCTAACCGGCTCATGTCCTTGACGATGACCGTACCCACTTTCCCGGCTTCAATGTCCGCAAGCATGGCTTGAAATCCGGGCCGCTGGAAGTTCGCGCCGGAAAAACCGTCGTCGGTGTACCAGCGCAGATTGGTAAAGCCGTTCTGTTTTGCGTAGGTTTCGAGTATCCTTTTTTGGTTCGATATGGAATTACTCTCGCCTTGCAACTCGTCCTCATGGGACAATCTCGGATAAAGGGCGGTAATGAGGTTTTGGGTGGCTTGTCTTAACATAAAATCCTCCGTTTCCGACAGCCAGCCCCACTATTCCGTGGTTTCATTGTACCACGGAATAGGGCGGGCTGTATAGCGGCAAAAGTGTAAAATCTGCTTCTTTATGATTTGTCAAATTGCCGGTTTTTGTGTAGCAGCGGCTTCCGCTTCCAGTACCCGCGCCATTTTGTCGGCGGCGGTGGTGGTAGTGTCTTTCTTGAAATAGCCGGACACGACAAGGACGGAATTGCCCATGCGGATTTCCGTCACGCAGTCGGGGCGGCGGGTGGTGCGGGTGTCGTGCTGCTGTCTATCTGCCATAGGCAATACTCCTTTCAGTCGGTAATCAGTTTCTTCATGCTCTCCATTTTCCGCTGCGCGGTTTCCTGCCGGAAGTTGTCGCCGGTAAAGCGTACCGGGACGCACATGGAAAGCAGGCGGTCATAAATCCGGGAATGGGCGGTGTCCTCCGGGTTCCGCAAGTCGTCCAGCGTGAGGTTGGTCGTGACGATCAGCGGCTTGCCGCTGCGGTAACGGCTGTCAATCACATTGAAAACCTGTTCCAGCCCGTATTCCGTCCCGCGCTCCATGCCAAAGTCGTCAAGGATAAGCAGCGGATAGCGGCAAAGGCGGGAAATGTATTCGTTGCGGTTCTCAAAGCTGGCGGCAAGGTCGTTGAGGATAAGGGCAAAGTTCGTCATGTGGACGGGGATTTCTTTCTCCATGAGGGCGTTTGCGATACAGCCCGCAAGATAGCTTTTCCCGGTTCCCACGCCGCCCCAGAACAGGCAGCCGATATTGTCGGCTCGCATATCCGCCCAATGCTCCACATACCGGCGGGCAATCCCGGCCTGCGGGTTCCTGCCGTTGTCGTTCTCAAAAGTCCAGTCCCGCATGGTGGGGTCGGTAAAGCCCCGGCGTTTCAGTTCTTCCACGGTGTCAAGGTGCCTGCGCCGCTTCTCGGCGGCCTCCCGTTCCTCGCGGGCGGTTCTCTGGCAGTCGCACTCTGCCGGGTGACGGTCACGGCCAAAGATAGCGGCCTTATCCGGCGCAAAATAGGCTTCTTTCGGCTTGCGGCACTTGCCGCAGTACAGTAAACCGTCCTCGCCGGTGTAGTCCTCCGGCTCCGGGGCGGTGGTCGTCATATTCTCCAAAACAGCGTTGATTTCGTTCTTCATAAACTCTCGCCCTCCTTGCATGAGTAGTCTGGTATGCCCTTTTTCGGGGCTTTCTTTTTGTCGTTCCCCGCCCATATCCGCAGGGCGGCGGCATAGTTCTGGTAGCTTTTCCCGTTGGCGGCAAGGTAGCGGCTCATTTCCTCGATGAACCGTTCCAGCCTGTCGGGGTACTCTGCCTGCAACTCGTCGTATTCGGTCTGCGACAGAAAAATATTCTGGTATCGGCCATAGGGCGCGGGCGGCTCCCCACTCACTCCCTTTGTTTGGCTCTCTGTAAGGTTGTTTATAGTAGTTTGGTTAGGGGACGGTTTTCCGACCATCATAAGGTCGGTTTTCTGACCATCAGTAGGACGGTTTTCCGGCTCTATGAGGGTCGGATTTCCGGCCATCAGTTGGTCGGAAAACTGTACCTGTGGCACTCGCGGCACTTTGACATAAAGCCGGTTCGGTGCGGAGAAGCCGCCCCGTTCCCGTTCCAGCAGCCCCGCCATGTCCAGTTCATTAAGCGCCCCCTTTATGGTGGTGCTGCCCTTATCCAGTATTTCGGCTATCTCCGCGATTGGATAGATAATATATATCCTGCCCTCGTCGTCCTGCCACTTGTTCTTCTGGGAGAGTGTGGAACGGTCTAACAGCAGCGAATACAGCAGCTTGGCGGTCTGGGAAATCTCCATTTTCAGCAGGAAACGGGGGTAGGGCAGATAGATAGGCAGCGGCGTGTCTGCCATGATATAATCAGCGATAGTATCACCTCCCTGTGTTTCGGGTTGATTTTGGCGTTTTGTCACGCCTTAGAACGGCGTTTCCGGTGGAAAAGGATAAATGTATCGCGTACCCTTTGACACCCACGAAAAAAGCCTTGATTTATGCGGGTTTGAAAGGCTCTAAAGCGTGACATTTCTGCCTTTGTTTCCGCTTTCTCTCGGCGGCTTTGATTTTCTTCATGCGTCCGGCGCAGTCGGGGCAGTATTTTCCCCGGTTGGATTTGGGGACAAATGCCGCCCCGCAGACCTCACACCGTTTCCGGCTCCCCCGGTACAAGAGGGCTGCGGCCAGTTCCCCGTCAAGGGGCAGGACAGCCACACGGAACCAGCGGCACATGAGGGAAAGGGAAATGCTTTGGACGCACACGCAAGGCTCCCCGTCGTCTAACAGCAGGCAGTTTCCCTCGTCGTAGTTACAGCACTCATGTACCAGCCGCCGCGCCCGCCGGTGCTGGCGGTAGTCCATGCGGGGCAGGTTATCGCTCATGGCTCTGCTCCTTTCTGCGGTGGGGTTCCTCCCGGCGCAAAATCTGGTCGATGTTCCGCTTGACGGTCTGCAACTCCTTGAACCGCTGTTTCTGTTCGTGGTAGGTGTTATACAGGCCGTCTTTCTCGGAGATAAGCTGCTCGATCTCGGCCTGCAACGCTTTCCGGGCGGGCAGCTTGGTGATGCCATGCGCCTTGAAATACCGGGCGGCGGCTTCGGCTATGATAAAATCGCTCTCGTTTGCCTGCCGGTAGGCGGCGCGGGCTTTCTCGGATTTCTGCGCTTTCAGCCCGTCGCGGGTGGGCTTGGTCTTGGCATAGGCAAGTACCTGTTGCTGCAACTCCTTTTTCCCTTGTAGCTTCGTTTCCAGTGCTTTCAGTTCGCCGCTGGTCTGGCGCATTTCCTGATAGGCGGTATCAACGGCGGCTTCTAACTGCTCCGGGGAAGTAAAGCCGTATTCCTGATACACATTCAGCGTCGCGGCCATTTGTTTGAGGTTGTGCATGGTCGCCCAGCGTTCATAGCCCCGGCCTTTGCCCTCGGCCATTTTCTGCTCAATGTCCACAAGCCGCTGCACACCGTCCTGCTTCGGGGCGGTTTGTGGGGCTTTTGTGTTCCCATGCCGGGGGTATTCGAGTATGGCTGCGGCCTTTTCTGTGGCTCTGGCGGCGTTCTGCTCCAAAACGGAAAGGACAGCGGTGCGGTCAAAGTCGTCGCCCAGCTTCCGGGCGGTAATTGGCTTTGTCCTGTCCGGCGTGAGGTAGGAAAGCCGCCCCCGGCTCTCCTTGACGGTCACGCCCTCCCGCAGCAGCAGAGAGGAAAATTCGTCAAAGCTGGCGGCGGTGGCAAGGGCTTTCCGTATGGTCTGCCGCAGCTTCTCCTTGTTCGTTTCAAACTTGGTCTGCCGGGGCGTGATACCGCCTGCAATCATGGGGGCGTTCTGCTTGTCCAGCGCAGCCTGTCCCTTTTTCTGCGCCCAATACTCCCGGTCGGTCACGCGGTTCTTGCTGCCGTTCAAGAGGTCGATTTGGTAAAGCCCCTCCCGGTGGCACATCTCCATGACTTCGGATTTGAAGTAGCGCAAGGCAGCGTCGGTACAGCGGTGCTTGCAACCGGCTTTCGTGTCGGCTGGCCTGTCCATGTAGGGCAGGAACGGCACTTCCTCTATCCGCAGCGAATTGATAACGATATGCACATGGATATTGCCGCTGTGGTTATGCCCGTCCGGGTGGGTGCATACAAGGGCTTGGTGGCCGGGGAAATGCTCTTTACAGAATTGCTCCCCCAATGCCTGCGCCCGGTCTACGGTCAAGCCGTTGTCCGGGCCGTCCCGTGGGTCAAAGCTGATGATATAGTGGTGGCTTTTCACATCTTCCCGCCGCTGGTTCTTCCCATAGCGGAGATTTGCCCGCATACACGCAACGGCAAAATCCTCCCCGCCGCAGTTCAGCGTGGACAGCCGGTAGTCCTCGCGGGGGATAAGCCTGCCGGTTTCATCAAGGACGGGCTTCATGGTAAACTCGTCATGCTCGAAAAGCAGGTATTGTTCGGCGGCTCCGTAGTCGGCATTTTTAGAGTTGATATGCTTGAGTGTTGCCAACCGCGTCACCTACTTTCTGTAAGACTTCATACTTGAGAGCGGCAAGGTCGGCTATGGCGGCGCGTACCTCGCCGGAGAGCGCATTGTAGGGTGCGCCGTACTCGTTCAGATACCGGGCTATCTGGTTGAGGTTGCCGCCGATCCTGCCGTACTCGGCGGCTAACTTCCCGACAGCAGAGAGTAGTTCATCATTGACCGCTGACACATGGATAACGGGGCGTATGGTCGCCCGCCGTATCGCCTGCCGGAGAAATTCCGACTGGCTGATACCATAGGGCGCAAGCCGCGCTGTGAAGTCGGCGTATTCATCTTCGGACAGCCGGGTTTTCACAACGCGGCTGCGGTGGGGCGTGTTGTATTTCTTTCGCATAGGCTGAAAACCTCCTCTCACTATTCTTATTGCTGACTTTTTTCGGATTTTGGGCGGAGAAAATTTCCTCTCACTCCTCCCATTGCTTAACTTTTCGGGAAATTACAAAAACTTTTTTTTGCATTTCGGCAGAAAAATCCCTCTATACCTCCCATTGGGCAACTTTTTGGAAAATAACAAAAACTGTTTTCAGCTTTTTCGCCCGTAAGGGCGTATAGCAGGGTTTGGGGAAGGCACTCCCCAACAAGTTTCCCGCGAGGGGCAAAACCGCAGAATTGCGGATTTTGGCACCGTGGTAGAAACTTGCTCTTAGTAAGCCGCAGACTGCCCCTGTCCGGGCTTTTCCGTACATAGAGCGAACGGGGCGGGGCTTTCAGCCCGCTGTGCGCGGTCTTTTTTTTCTTTCGCCAAAGATACATTCAAAAGGCCGCCAGCTACCCGCTGTCCGGGGATTTTTCAAATTTTCTTTTGCCTTAGTAATCCGGGAAACAGGATTTTGGCAACCTACGGGGCAGAGAATTTTTCCTTTCACTCCCTACAACACTGCGTTTTGAAATTTGCCAAACGGAGCAGGCAGCTTTTTCTGGCTTCACCTACCTACTACGGGTGACTTTGCGATTTTGCCAAATGGACAACAAAAAAAGCAGCAAATCTTTTTCAGACTTACTGCTTTCACTGGCCGCTGGTGGGCGGCTGGTATTCAGTTTTGGGGCTTATCGGTCAAAGCGAAACTTGAATAGTGCGGAGATTAGCTGCTGCTTCACATATTCCTCAACCTCGGCGTTAACCTGACCGTGTACTTTGGAAAAGTAGCGGATATATCCGGCATAGTGGGAAAGGACGGTGTCGATTGCGTCCGGGTCGCCCTCATGGGCTTTGACGATTGTTTCATAGGGGAGAAGTTTACTCATGGTCTTTTCCCTCCATGAGCCGCCGTAGCCGCTGCAAGGCAAGCTGGATATGCCGCCCCGCTGTGCTGCGTGTCCGGCCAATATGTACGCCGATCACTCGCTGCGGCTGGCGCAGGAAATAGTAACGGAAAATCTCTTCCTGTGTCTGCTCCGGCAAGAGGGCAAGGGCGGCGGCAAGTTCCGCATGGTACAGAACGGCGGTCTGGCCGCAGGCGGTAAAAAGATATTCTTCAAGCTGCTCCGGTTCGGCAAGCTGGACAAACTTCTCATTCATCAGATAGTCAAGAGAAACTTCCCGTTCCCACCTCCGGCGCAGCTTTAAGATTATATCTATGGCTGCGTGACGAATGACAATCTTGCAAAAGGCATTGAATGTGTACTGGATATGCACTTTGTAGGCTTCATCTTCGGTCATGGAAATTCCCCCTCTCTGAATAATAGTGCGGGGCGGCAGCACTCCTTGCTGTCGCCCCTTGATTGCCTATCTGCAAAGGCGGGCGGGGCTGTCAACGGCGGCGCATATGCGCCGTTCATCTTGACTGTTGACTGGCTCGGCTGGCTTTGCCATTTGAGTGTAATTGCTTATTCTTTTTTTATTTGCAGACTTTTGAGGTAGAACGCCTGCTCCTCCCTTTTCTCTGGCTCACTCTCAAAAGGGTTATGCTGTCTAATTCATTCGTTGTCTTACTATTTCATACATCATTATAGATGCAGCACAACTGACATTGAAAGAACTGGCATAGGAATCTTCAGCCATAGGAATCGTACATAAAACATCACAATATTCCTTAAATGCCTTATTTAATCCCATGGTTTCATTTCCCATCATTAACATAACCGGGGTTTTCAAGTCCTCATGATAGATAGGCTTTTCGTGGTGGGCTGTTGTGCCTATGATCTTAAAGCCAGGGTATTTTATTCTAAGGCTTTCAACGAATTTATATAAATCCTCATTGTGAATGATTCGAATCACCGGAAGATTGAAAAAAGAACCCATCGCCGAAACAATTACATCAGGCTCATACAAATCAACCGCATGTCCAGTAATTATCAACATATCTACTCCCAACGCATCACATGAACGTATCATCGTACCTAAATTTCCTTTATTAGAGGGCCTGTCAAATAACACAATAAATGGATTGGAAGATAACGCAACATTTTCTAACCTGTCTTCCCTCATTTCAATAATAGCCAATAATTCAGAAGTTTCTTCTTTTCCACTTAATTCCTTTAGCAACTGTGCCGTAAGAGTATAATTGACTTCTGTTTTTACTGTTTCTATCATATGTTTTGCCCAGCCTGACAGATTATTCTTGTCATAAATAAAAGAAATAATCTTCCAGTTATTTTTAACCGCTTCATTTAAACTTCTTACGCCTTCAACAATAAATTGATTATATTTATATCTTTTATTTCGATTATGCTTCAATACTTCAAATCTCTGGTAATCATTATTTTTATTTAATATAGAAACAACTTTCATTTCAATACCTGCCTCATCATACTTTGGTTTTCGAATTTTTCACCCATTGTAAGCCCATTTTTGAAAAAATAAGGGAAAATGATTTCCCGGTTTTTCTGTGGCAGGGATAACAGGACGGCGGCAAGTTTTCCATTGGTGAGGATAACTGCCTGACCGCATATCGTTATAGGGTGTTCTTCATGGGGTGCTTCAAAATATTCGTCTGTTGTGCCTAAAGGGTAAAACTTTTCTTCTGTGAGGTATTCAAGGGATATTTCTTTTTGCCGCCGTCTGCTCCTGTCACGCCATGCGTTGATAGCCGCATAGTGTATGACGGTCTTGCAAAGCCATTGAACGTGTACATGATGTGTTCTTTGTATGCTTCTGTGCAAGGCATAGATGATTCCCCCTTTCTCCCACATAGGGCGTTGTATGGTTGACGGGTTTCATTTATAATATCAGAGGGCGGCAGCACCCCTTGCTGTCGCCCCTTGATTGCCTACCAGCAAAGGCGGGCGGGGCTGTCAACAGCGGCGCATATGCGCCGTTTATCTTGACTGCCCGCTGGCTCGGCTGGCTTTCCTATTTGAGTGTAATTGCTTATTCTTTTTTTGTTACTGGAATCCAAATTTCACTGTATGCGTAGTTGGGCTTTTTGTCGTCCATTTTTGTAAAAGAGAAAGAAAACGGCTCTGCCAGTTCATAATCTGCCGTCATAAACCATTCGGAGTAGATTCTTGCCATTGTATCCTGCAAAGTAAACGGGAAGATTCCTTCATTTGGAAAAACTGCCCACGTATGAGCTTTAACAGGAAATGTGTCCAGATTACTGCTAATGTCATTTTTAGTTGTTAAAACTCCAATTAAATGCGTTAATTCACCAGCTTCTTCAAGAAAGTTCGTATCTGATTCATAGGAAACATTTACAGTTTCATATGGCTCAATGTTTTGCAACCGGTGCATTTCTTCTTTCTGTTCCTGTGTTATGCTTTGTGCCAGTTCCAAAATAGCGTTGTTTACTCCCTCATATTGTAACGGCACTCGTTTACTTACACCTGCAAACGTAAAAGCAGGTTTTTCAACAATTTTATATTCCATTAAAGTTCCTCCCTTCATAGTTACAACAAATTGTAACTTTTGGCATGATTTACATTGTTTCAACTTTGCGACTTGTGACGGTAAGATACCGCTCCATTTTTTAAAGGCACGTGTAAATCCGTCTACGGATTGATACCCATATTGATAAGCGACATCTGTTACCTGCGCCCCCTGCAACAATTCTTTGTTAGCTTCTGAAAGTCGTCTGTTTTTTACATACTCATTCAGCGTCATATTGGTAAGCGCAAAAAATATTTTTCTAAAATGATAATCTGAAACATTTATATGCTCAGAAATCTTCTCAAGTAAAAACTCGTCCTCCAGGTGCGCTTCAATATAGTCCATCGCGTCATTCAATTTCTTTAACACATTGCCCCTCCTTCCGAATACGAATATCACAATTTAGAAAGATATGCTCGACATTAGCATACAAAATTAGTCGGGTTATAAATAAAGGCCGTTTGCTCAATATAAGTTTACACAAAACCGACTTGAAAACAAAACTAACATAGACTCTCCTTATATTCAAAGATTTTTATCCGTGATAACGCACAAAATATTACGTTATTTTCTGAAACATATGCCGAACCTTATCTAAACGGCTGTTAGGACGGCGTGGCTGCAATACAGGCTCCCCGGAAATTTCTTGGTACCCTTTTAATTCGGTAAGGCAGACGCTTCTCCCATTTGTATAAAAATTTAAATCATTCCTATATTCGCCGATGCAGCGGGCGGGGATTTCTCCCGTAAAAATAACTTCATCATTTTTAAGCAAGGTTGATTCAATCACTGCACAATACTTCGGTGCGTCATTATAAGCCCGTGAAATATATTCCTGCGGTGCAAAAAGGGTAAAGGAAAGGTATGGTTCCAATAATTGTGTTCCTGCTCTTTTCAATGCCTGTTCTAACACGATAGGAGCAAGGGAACGAAAATCTGCGGGGGTACTAACTGGACTGTAATAAACTCCATAGTCAAAACAAATTTCACAATCTGTCACTTCCCAACCGTATAAGCCTTGCTCCATTCCATAACGCACCCCTTCCATAACGGCATTTTGAAAACTTTGGTTTAAATAGCCGAGAGATACTTTGCTTTTAAACCGGGTTCCACTTCCGGCAGGAAGTGGCGTTACAGTTAAGCCAATGGATGCCCAAAACGGATTCGGCGGCACTTCAATATGAATCGTGTAACTGGCTGTTTTTAATGGCCTTTCCAGATAAATGACCGTAGGTTCTTTCACATTTATGTTCACATGGTATCGCTCTACTAACAGAGAGCATACAACCTCTAACTGGACTTTTCCTAAAAAAGAAATGATGATTTCATGCGTTATCGTATCCACATAGTAATGCAACAGCGGATCTGTATCTGCAATTTCCGTCAGGGCATTCAGCAGGAGGTCTCTTTGTTCCTGATTTTGCGGCTCCACCGTCGTCCGAAGCAAAGGAATCGGATTTTTTTCCCATGCCTTGCGCGGCAAAAGTTCTACATTTCCGAGAGTATCATTCAGCTTCAGAGTGTCATTGGTCAAAATAACAATTTCTCCGCAACAGGCTGTGTCCGCCGGTATAATCTCTCCGTTTGACGGAATCCTCATTTCTGTGATTTTTAGTTTTTGATTTTGGGGCAGGAGAATCGTATCCCGTAAATGAAGTGTCCCGCTGTATAACCGCAAATAAACGAGCCGCTTTTTCTGGTCTGTGTACTCGATTTTAAAAACGCTTCCGCATAGCTCGGATTGATCGTTGTCCGCACCAGAAGTAAATGTTTCTGCAATCACTTCAATCAGCTTTTCAGTTCCGATATTGTTCTTTGCACTCCCATGATAAATAGGAAACAGGGAACCGTTTTGCATTCTTCTGCATTTCTCCCTCTGTAAATCTTGTATTTTCAAAGGTTCCCCCGCAATATATTTTTCCAAAAGTTCATCATTTCCAGCAATAATAGAATCCCATTTTTCTATATCCTCAATGTCTGTCAGAGACACTTCCGGAGTGAGCGAAACATCTTGCATAACCATGACATCATCAGAAAGTTTTTCTCTGATATTTTGATAAACGCTCTGTAAGTCAATGCCCTCCTGGTCTATCTTATTTACAAAAATAATCGTTGGGATTTTCATTTTCTGGAGCGCATGGAACAGTACCCGTGTTTGTGCCTGCACGCCGTCCTTTGCGGAAACTACTAAAATTGCTCCGTCAAGAACAGCAAGTGAGCGATATACTTCCGCCAAAAAGTCCATATGGCCGGGGGTATCGACAATATTGATCTTATAATTCTTCCAGCCGAAAGAAGTGACGGCCGTTTGAATGGTAATCCCACGCTGGCGTTCCAACAGCATGGTGTCTGTCCGCGTTGTTCCCTTATCTACACTCCCTAATTCCGGAACGGCTCCGCTGGTATAGAGCAGGCTTTCTGTCAAAGTCGTTTTTCCTGCGTCTACATGAGCAAGAATGCCGATATTGATTATTTTCATGTGTTTGTCCTCCATTCAGCCCCCAAAGGGCATAAAAATCCCCAGCAGCAAAATACTTTTACCGCTGGGGATATAGCGAATAGACATACACATACATACAACGCACTGCAAGCAGCGGTCGCTCTTTTGATATGTCAAATATATAAGGCAAAAGTATTCTTAAAAAGGGTACAAAAAACTAAGCCCCTTGCAAGGGACGGTTACAATTCTTTGTTCCCACTATTTGATTATAGTTAATTAAGAATACCTTGCCGCATATTTTTAACTCCTTACTTGGAATAGAAATATTATAGCATATCGGCATTGAAAAAGAAAGTCCTGAAACAAAATTTACGGAATAGTAGGCTGCTGTCTATCAATCTCTTGTGTGTTTCTTTATGACACATGAGCATTCGCGCCGGGGTTATCGTTGCCGTACCCCTCCATGAGGTTAATGCCGCCCCAAATGCCAAGTCCTGCGCCAAGCGCGATTACCAAAGTCTGCAATACGTCAACTGCGCTGTTGAAAAAATCCATATAAACCTCGCTTTCTGCCGCTAAAACGGCTCAAAAAATGTTGTTGGAAATAAAAATGCCGCCGTTTTTATTCGGCGGCTGCGTCCTCGTCGGACAAATCTATTTCGTATATGTCAAAGGGTTCGTCGGGCTTTACGATTGCCGGACGGGTGGACATATACCGTTCAACGTCAAAAGCGTTTTTCTTGTCGAAGTCGGAAAGGTATTTGTAGTTCGGGTGCTGCGTTATATCGTACTTATCGCTGAAAAAGGGGCGCACGCCGCGCAACTGCAAAATACATTTTCCTCCGTCCATAACTGCGATTTCGTCCTGTGTCATCAACTCCTTTCCCAATTTCTGATAATTGAGGCCATGAGAAACCTGCGTGCCGCGATTTTCGGAAGTGTTGAAACTGTCGATTGTTTCACGTCCCAAGTTCTCCGAAATATCCTTTGCATTTTTCCCGCGCCCTCCCAAAAACAAGGTGCTGTCGGCATTGTCAAGTATGATTTCTGCCGCGTCCTTGTAAATGGCTTTTAGCTGGCTCTGCGATTGCAGAATGATAGAAGCCGAGATTTCCCGGCTGCGGATTGTGGCAATCAATTTTTCAAACTGCGGGATTTGTCCAATGTTTGCAAACTCGTCTAACAGGCAGCGAACATGAACCGGCAGCTTGCCGCCGTATTCGTCGTCGGCCTTGTCGCACAAGAGATTAAATAACTGCGATTGCAGCATAGCGATAACAAAATTAAACGTGCTGTCCGTATCGCTCATAATCAAAAACAAAGCTGTTTTTCTGTCGCCTAACGTGTCAAGTTCTAATTCGTCGTAGGACATAAGATCGCGCAATTCCTTTATATCAAAAGGAGCGAGCCTCGCACCGCAAGAAATGAGGATTGATTTTGCGGTTTTGCCCGCCGCCAATTTATATTTTCGGTACTGCTTCACCGCGAAATGGTCGGGGTCGCGTTCTTCCAAGTCGGCAAACAGCAAATCGACGGGGCTTTGATATTCCTCGTCGTCCTCGCGGGCTTCGCTGGCGTTGATAAGTTCCAACAGGGTAATAAAGTTCATTTCCTCGGCGGGGGCTTCGTACCAGATGTAGCCCACCAACGCGCAATACAAAAGCCGTTCTGCCTTTACCCAAAAATCCTCCGCGCTTTTTTCTCCCTCACCTTTGGTATTCGCTATCAACGTATTTACCAGCTTCAAAATATCTTTCTCGCTGCGGATATACACAAAGGGGTTGTAGTGCATAGATTTTTTGAAGTTAATCGTATTCAGTACCTTAATGCGGTAGCCCGCCCGTTGCAGCAGCTTCCCGCACTCAATCAAAACCGTACCTTTCGGGTCGGTTAAGACGTAAGAGGAATGAAGCTGCATTAGATTAGGTTTGACAAAAAATCTTGTTTTTCCGCTGCCGCTGCCGCCGATCACGACGACGTTCTTATTTCTCGCGTACTTCGGCTGCTTCGGGCGGCTGTTCATGGTAAGCCGTTCCGTCTGCGTCAAAATGATGTTGTTTTGGAAATCCGGGTCTATGTAGGGCTTTATATCTTCGGCGTTTCCCCATGAAGCGTTTTGTCAAGTGCTTTTTTGAGTTATTGACGCAAATTCTTGTGAAAGTGCGAAAGTGCAAAGTGCAAAGGGTCTGCGTTTTGCACTTTCAGCTTGCGGGTTCGGGTGGCTGCTTCTTCTTGATGAAGTTATACCATTGACCGCCGACGCGCCTTGCGCCCAAAACACCGCCCATGTTGCGCTTGGCGTTCTGTACCGTCCTCTCGGATATTCCGGCTTCGGCTGCGGCCTTTACAAGGTCCTCGCTGGCAAGCTCTTTCCCGTCTGCAAGCAGGTCAAGTATCAGCCGTTCCGCCTGTTCGGTCTTGGTGGCGGTGTTGCCGCCCGCGCCGGACAGCAGCTCGTCGGCGGTAATGTCATACTCGCCTATCCACGAAAAGCCCGTTTCCGGGTCAAGGCAAAAGGCTATGGGCTTACCCTCCGGTGCAAGAGAAGATTTGTCATGGACGATAACGCGCACATTCGGTTCCCGTTTCACGCGCCCGATCAGCAGGACGCTCCTTGCTGCGGCGCGGAAGTCGATGGAGCCTAAACCCCGGTAGGCGCTCTGTCCTCCGGCGGCTTTGTTGAGGTGTCCGATTAGGATAACGGCGCACCCGGTACGCTCGGCAATCTCGGCAAGGCGGCGGAACATGGGGCGTATCTCGTTGGCCTTGTTCATGTCGGTTTTCTCGCCCACATACGCCTGTATGGGGTCAAGGATAATCAGCCGCGCCCCGGTCTGTCGGATAGCTCTCTCTATGCGCTCATCGGACAGGGAAAGCCCCTGCTTGCTCTCGTCAATGACAAGAATGCGGTCAAGGTCTGCTTCGGCTTCCATAAGGCGGGGCTTGATGGTGTCGCCCAAACCGTCCTCGGCAGTCTGGTAAATCACATTGAACGGCTCATGCACTGCCATGTGGGGGAACGGCTTGCGGTTGGTACAAGCGGCGGCAAGGCGTAGGGCAAAGGTGGTCTTGCCCTCGCCGGGGTTGCCCTGCACAATGGTTACTTTCCCAAAGGGGATATACGGCTCCCATAACCATTCGACGGTCTGCGTGTCCACCTCGCTCATGCGGATAATCTCAACGGTTTCTTCCTGCGGCGGCTCTTTCAAGCCGTAGACCGCTTCTCGCAAATACTTCCCGTCTGTGATTTCTGCCCGGTGCTGCAATACCTCGTTCCAATCCTTGAAAAGAGGGATAAGCCGGTGGACGGTGTAGCCCTCCGGCATGAGCTTCACAAGGCGGCTGCAAGCGTCGTTTCCGGCTTCGTCGCTGTCAAGGCAGAGATAAACGGTCTTGATGTTCGGACGGTCAGAGAGAAAGCGGAGCAGGGCTTTTTCTCCCACGCCGCCCAATGACAGGTAGCTTTGCTTCTGCCAATCCTTTTTGAACAGGCAGAGGAAAGAGAGCAAGTCAACGGGGGCTTCAAAGACAAACAATCTTTCGCCCTCGCCCCGGTAACAGAAGTTAAAGGCTTTGTCGCTGCCTTTCACATCAAGCCGGAAGTTTCCCGCCGTTCCCTTGCTGTGGGCGTAGCGCGGTATTTCGTCCTCGTCCCGCCCCACAAATACGGCGTTGTGGTGGGCTGCGTCCTCATAAATATCGCCGCGGGCAAAGAAAAAGCCCGTCACATCTTCATCAATGCGGCGGGCTGCTGTAAGGTAGTTCCTCGCTGTTCGGTTGTCGCTGTTTGGGGGTGGTAGCCGAAAGTCGGAAAGGGACGTGGGGCAAGGTCTGTCCGGCGGCGGTGCGGCTCCCTTTTCTCCTGTGAGAAGTTCCACGGCTTCGGTGAAGCTCTTGCCGAAAAACTCCATGACAAAATCAATGGGGCCGCCGCCCTTGCTCTGGCTGTGGCGATACCACTTGTTGCCCCGGACGGTCAAGCTGTCGTGCCGTTTCCAGCGGTATTCATTCCCGGCGCGGGTAAGCTGCTCGCCCTGTGATTGCAGGAAAGAAACAAGGTCGGCTTGATTCGCCCGGTCTATCTGTTCTTGGGTGTAGTACAAAAATCTCAACTCCATTCATCGTTCTAAGTCGTGCCGCTTGGCGCGGGTCTGCTCCGGCTGGTCGGCTTTCAGTGCAATATCAACGCACTTGCGGATATTGTGCAGCTCGGCAACCTCGGCGCGGGTTTCTTTCAGCTTGGTATATTCCGCTGTTCTCTGCCCGCTGAGAGTGGCGTACTCTTTTTCCCATTCAGAGATAGGCAAGGTCTTTGTCCCTTTCGGCAGATTTGCATGGAGATAGCGGCTCGCTGCGTTCCATAGCGTAAGCTCGGCGCGGTGGGCTTCCTCGTACTTGTCACGCTTGCTCGTCCAGCCATTTTTCAGCTTTTTCAGCTCGTCGTGAATGGGCTTGTACTCGGTGTAGTTCTTCCCGTATTCAATCAATTTCTGCAATTCTTTCATGCGCTTCTCGGCGGTTTTCATGCCCTCCCGGATAGCGTCGGCTTGGTCGCTGACAGAGGAAAGGGCAGCGTCCAGCTCCGCAAGGGTAGAAATACCATGCTCGGAAAGATAGTTGACCGCCTTTGCAACGGTTTTCAGTTCATCGGCGGCGTGCTGCCTTTGCCAACTCTGCGAATACTTCCGGCTCTTTTCTCTCTGAACGCTTAAATACTTCATCAGCAGATTTGCAAGGCCGGGGGATTGCGGGGGCTGCTCCGGGGCGGTTTCCCGCGCCTTGAACAGTTCGCCAATCCATTCTTTGAGCTTTCCAATCTGCGCCCTGATTTCCCGGATAAGGCGGTTTGCCTTTCGGATATTCCGGTTCAGCTCGCCTTTCTCGGTGGCTATGCCTTTCTTCTCCATTTGACAGGCCGCTACGCCCATGTGGACGGTGGGCAGCTCGTCAATGCCGCGCTCGGCGTTGCTGCGGTAGTCGATACGCTCCGGGTGTCCGGCGCGTTCAAGGTAGGCGTTTGAAATATCCGCCCATGCCTTGCGCCATAAAAGCGCGTTGCCCTTGTCGTTCCAGCCTGTGAGGTCAACTTTGTGTGTCTTGTATCTGCCGCTTGGTAAGCGTATGCGCTCGCCGTTCTCGTCAAGGTCATATTCCTTTTTGGACTTCGCCGCCCATGCGCCGCGCTCGTCAAGGGGGCGCATGGTAAGCATGATATGACAATGGGGGTTGCCGCTGTCGGTGTCGTGAATGGCAAAATCAACGCACATTCCTCTTGAAACAAATTGAGAGGAACAGTATTCACGGACAAGCCGGATCTGTTCCTCTCTGGATAATTCTATGGGGAGTGCTGCGTCAATCTCTCTGGCAAGCTGGGCGTTCCCGGCTTTCTCGTAAAGCTCCACGCTGTTCCACAAGGTTGAACGGTCAGAGAAAGAGGGCGGGGCATGGGGCGGCAGTAGGATTTCCGTATGGACAACGCCGCGCTTGCGGGTGTAGTCATGGGTCATTCCGTCCCACTCGTTTGTGATTTTCTCGCCGCTTCGATAGGCGGCTGCGGCAACGGCTGACTTGCCTTTTCCTCGGCTCACAATGCCGATGTTACAATGGTAAATGGCTATGGGTATCACCTCCCGGATAGGATAACCAAACCCGCAAAAATGGTACAGACGCCAACGGCGGGTGTACTGTTTTTGTGGGTGTGCAGGGATAGCCGCGTAAGCGGCGCAAGGGGTGCAGCCCCTTGTTGCGGCAAAGCCGCCATATCGGAGCGCGGGGAAAGTTCCCTGTGCGGAGATACGCCCTCGGCAGAGCGCACACGCCCGCAAGGGTGTATAAGTGCGCCCTTTGTTCCAAAGGGATTATTCGCTTTTCCCGCCCTCGGTGCGTTTTTTCAGATAAGCCCGCGCTTCCTCGCTCGTCAGGGCAAGCCGGAGAAAGGCGGCGGCTTCCTCATCGGTCATGGTCTTGGCTTCCGGCACAATGCTCTCAAAGACTGCGCCTCGGACGACCAGCCGGTGGCTGCGCGTCCGGCGTTCCTCTTGGGATAACTTTTGCCGCAACACCTTTTCCCGATTTTCAAGCTGCCGGATTTTCTTCTTCCCGTCCTCAATCTCGGCTTGCAATTCCTCGCGTTTTTTTTCTCTCGGTTTCGTCATGGGTGGTCACTCCTTTCTACCTGTCGGCATAGAAAAAGGACAGTCGATTTCCTCGGCTGTCCTTTTGATTAGGGTGTTTGGTTTACTCCGTTCTGCTCAATAAATGGGAATATTAAATATCAATACGCCCTTTAATACATTCCTATTA
The DNA here is from genome assembly GCA_900016875.1 of Eubacteriaceae bacterium CHKCI004. Lineage (GTDB taxonomy): Bacteria > Bacillota > Clostridia > Lachnospirales > Lachnospiraceae > Anaerobutyricum > Anaerobutyricum stercoris. The sequence continues at coordinate 25,061 of FCNR01000069.1, forward strand.
AAACATCAGCTTCGATTGTCAAATGTGTGAGAGTACGCCAATCAACGCAATCTTTTTCAACGCAAAAGAGAAGCGGCGTCATTTCAATAAACGACATTCTTTGTTCTGATGACAACTGTACGGTGGCTGAAACCGTTTCTCTTGAAATGGTTTTAAGATATTTCTCAAAATATTCAACGACAGACTCATTTGAATAATCTGGATTTTTCAAGTGTGCTTGCACTTTAGTCCTGATTTCCCTCAAATGATTTTTCGTAGGAATTACTTTCACAACATATCCGTTAGGAGATAGCAATCGCTGAAATTCTTTGTAGTGTGCAGGCGAAAATATGTCTAAAATACAATCCATACTTCCGTCTTTCAAAGGGATTTTTGATAAGTCAGTAACAAACCACTTCACTGCTTTGCGCTTGTCTTTTTTTGATGCAATCTGTATTGCCTCCCTTGACAAGTCAAAGGCAAAGATGTTTCGTTCTGTTCTTTGCTGTATCTGCCTTGCATAGAAACCCTCGCCGCAACCAACATCTAAAATGTTTCTTATAGATGGCGTATCAGAAATAAACTGTATGATTTTCTCCAACACAACATCATACATGCCATACTCCAAAATTTGGTGCCGGTTGTCAAAAGACCGCTTGCTGTAGTTGGTTTTGGGCGATGATTTTAACAACAAATTTACATACCCATATCTTGAAATATCAAAGCAATGTCCATGTCTACAAATTAGGCTATTGCCTTGTATATCCATTGATTTTGTGCAAATTGGGCATTGAAAATAAACCTTGCTGTCTGCAAAGCGTGATAAATTATTATTCATTTGTTTTTCCTCCGTAATTACATCTCTGCTTCAATAAGCGAGTTATGCAATACGGATAACCGCAACATAACTCGCGGTTTTATCTTAATCTCATAAATGTAACCATTGTGTTGTCCTCCAATCAATTCCGCAGTATTACTCTGCTTTTAGAAAAAGTATAGCACAAAACTATGAACATTTCAACTCTATTTCAGCCTGTCGGCGACGTTGCTCTCTCTGGCATACCGCCGCGCCGCTTCCCGCCGTTCCTCGCTGTATGGGGCGGTCAGACGGAAAGAGAAGCGGCCTTTCTCAATGTCAAACTCCATGCAGCCCGTTTCCGGGTCTGCGTCAGTCTGGCGGCACACATCGGGGTGCTGCTCGGCATAGGCGGCAAGCCGCTTCTTCAAGTCGGTGTTGTGGGTACGGATATGGATCAACGGGTCTTTCTCATCAAACCAGATGTCTGTGACCTTTTTTTGCTTGGGAAGCCCTGTTCGCATAAACTCTCCTTTCTGCGCCCTCGTTTGGAGAGAGGGGCATTTTTGAGGGAATTTTCCCGGCTCTTGACTTGGGGAAAATGGGGATTTTCAAATAGAAACCGCCCCGGCGAACCATTCTTCGTCCGGGCGGTTCCTATCGCGTGATTTTCGTTTTTTCCGGCTCTTGACCGTCCTGCAAGCTGTCGGCAAGTATCACTTTGAGCAGCTTGTCGCGGAATGTTTCTGTGCCGCTGTGGTTGAAAAACAACTCCGCAACGATGGTCTGTCCGTCCCTCTGTGTCGTGATAACACTGTCGGGGGATTGAGGTGTCCCGTTCTGTTCTGCCATAGGCGGCTCCTTTCTCTGGGTGCAAAAGAGGGATTTCCCGTAGCCCGGAAAATCCCTCTTGGTTGTCAGTATTCGGTTTTACTGTGCGGGTGCTGCGGCGGCTTCCTGTGCCTTTTTCTTTGCCCGGTATTCCCGTGCTTTCATGCGGTCATACTCCCGTCGCTTTTCAAGGTTACGCGCCCGGTACTCCCTTGAATACTGCCGGTGGTAGGCGCGGCTCTTTTCCTTTTGGGCTTCCTCGATTTTCTCCCGCATTTGCCGGATTTCCTGCTCCGTTGGCTCTGTAAGCTGTGTCACTTCGTTCTCAAATTTGCCGATATAGTTGAAATATATCCCGATGTGCTGAATGGCTTGTTTTGCCCTTTTCTTGTCGCGCTCATGCACTTCAATCCGGCTGATAAACTCGTTGAGAATGGCGGGGGTCAGGTCGGTAAAGGCAGCGTAGCGTTCCGTCAGCTTCAAAAACTTCTGCGCCCGTCCGCCCGCGTTCTCAAAAGCGGATAGCTGCTCTTGCAGCTCGGCAAGCTCCGCTTTCAGCGCATAGTATTCTTCTGAATACTTCTGCGACATTTGCTCATAGCGGTCTTGCGGGATCGTGCCGAGGGCGTTGTCCTCATAGAGCTTGTTCAGCACCTTGTCAATCTGTTCAAGGCGCGTCGTGATTTGCGGGATACGCTTCTGCTGTTTCTTGGTCTTGTCGGTCTGCTGCATGGCAAGGTTCTTTTTCACTAAGGCTTCAAACTCCGCCCGGTTGCTGATAGAGTAGTCCTCGATTTTCTTCAGCACTTCCGCGACGGTCTGCATGAGCAAATCCGCGTCAATGATGTGTGGGGAATGGCACTTGGGGTTTTTGGCTTTCCCCTTGTGGTACTCGCTGCAATAGGCAACGTGCCGCTTGCCGCCGTTTCTGTAATCTATGCGGATGTGCATTTTTGCGCCGCAATCCTTACAGAAAAGCAAGCCCGACAAAGGGTGGATTTCCCCGTCCCCGTTGGGGCGTCTGACGGGCGCGTTTTCCAAAATCCGCTGTGCGGTTTCAAAGTCGGCGCGGTCAATAATCGGCTCATGCACATTTTCGGTTATCTGCCATTGGCTCCGGTCTACATAGTGGTTCCGCTTGTCCCGGAAATGCTTTGTAGTCTTGAAGTTGACTACATCGCCGCAATACTCCTGCCGCGTAAGGATATGGGTCAAGGTGGCTTTGTTCCACTTGTAGCGGTTATCCTCATTGAGCGCCTTGTTTTTACACGTTCCCCGTCCCCGGTCTTTCATGTAGAAAGTGGGGGTAGGGATTTGCTCGTTTTTCAGATATACGGCGATTTGGTTGCGGTTCTTCCCGCCGATAAACAAACGGAAAATAAGGCGCACAACCTCGGCGGCTTCCTCGTCGATTATCCAAAAATCCTTGTTGTCCGGGTCTTTGACATAGCCGTAGGGGGCTTCGGTGGCAATCGGCTTTCCGCTCATGCCTTTGGTCTTAATGCCCGTTTTCACTTTCTTGCTGATGTCCTTTGCGTACCACTCCGACATGATGTTGATAAAGGGCGCAAACTCCAATGTGTCGGGCTTCTCGCTGTCAATGCCGTTGTTGACCGCGATAAAACGCACGTTGTTCCGTCTGAATATCTCCATAGCGTTGCCGACTTGGAGATAGTCGCGCCCCCAGCGGGTAAGGTCTTTCATAATGCAAACGCCGATTTTCCCGTTTTCAACGTCCTCCATCATGCGGGAGTAGGCAGAACGGTCAAAAAATCTGCCGCTTTCATCGTCGTCGATGTAGTGCCGGATATTCGTCAGCCGCTGCCCTCTGGCGTAGTTCTCCAAAAAGATTTTCTGGTTCTGTATGCTGTTGCTCTCGCCGCCGTCCCTGTCCTCGTCCCCTACGGAAAGACGGGAGTAAAGGGCTGTGATTTTGTTGTAATCATTCATGTGCATATCCTCCTGTGCGTCCATGTAGAGTTCCTTTACACTTAAGATTATGCACTCCATCGGGCAGAGCCGTACTCCGCGCCCTTGCGGTATTTCTTCGCGTTTTTCCCTTTGACATAGACTATCAAGCGGATAATCACCGCACCGACAATGCCGACAAGCAAATCCAACGGGTAAACGCTCGGCAAGGCGTTTTCAAAGGCTGCGGAAAATCCTTGTGTGATATTCAGTATCTTTGCAGAAATATCCGCGCCGGGGGCAAGCCGCACCGCCTGTCCGACTTTATCAAAGAGATAGACAAAGAACACATAGGGGATATTCGGAAGTATCAGCTTTTTGTAGTTGATCTGCTTCATATCTCGCGCCCCCTGTCCATTTTCTTTACCTTGTCGCGGGCGGCGTTAAGCTGCTTCGCCTTGTCCTTTGCAGCGGCAAGGGCTTTGCGGATAGAGGGCTTTTTCTCCCGGTTCAGCTTCTTTGCGGAAAACTCTTGAAACGCTGCGGTCATAACGTCCGCGTCCCGGCCTTTGAAAAACACAAGGTAACGGGTCTGCTCGCCCTTAACCTTTTTTAGCGAAAAATCTATGTTGTATTTCTTCGCCGTACTCTCAAAGGCTTTAATATTGCTGTCGGTGATCTCGATGTTGGAAACACCCGCGTTCTGCTTCATAAGCTGCCGCATGGTCTGTTTCCCATGCGCGGGTTTGCTTTTCTGCTCCAAAAACTTTTGGATTGCTTTCTGTAACGCCTGTTCGGTAAGCCGCGCCGCGCCTTTTCCCACTTTGACGTATAGGGCAATCGTTTTTTGGGTTACTTCCTCCTGCAAGGTATCAACTCCTTTCCCGGTAAAGTGCGGCTATGCTCATTCGCCGCCGTATAAGTCGTGATTGACAAGGGCGGTATAGTAGCTGTCAATGGTACTCGGCGCGTTGAACAGCACCGCTTTTAGATACTGCTTGATGTTGCGCACTTTGGTTGTGTTCTCCCTCATGCAATCCAAAACAAACTCAATATGGCTGCTGTTCAGCTTCAAAAACTTGGATTTCACCAATTCGGCGGGGTAGTCGTCCCCGGCAATACGGATTGTCTTTCGGGCTGTGCAGACGGTTTCCAGCATAAGGTCAACAATCTCGTCCAAACGGTCTTTGTCAATTTTGCAGTTTTGAATGAGATGGTCGTATTCGATATTGTCCTTGATAATCTCCCTGTAAATCTCTACTGCGCTATTGCTTTTCGCTTCCGTTCTTTTCCTTTCCGGCGGCGTAGCCGCTTCGCCATGCGCAAAGGGCAAGGGGTTTAGGGAATGGAAAGGAATGGAATCGGTACTTGATAAATCAGTAATTGATTGTTCTTTACTTAATATATCTTTATTTAATTGCGTTGGATTTTCCAACGTAGGTTTTTCCTGCGTAGGTTTTTCCAACGTTGGATTATCCAATGTTGGATTTTCCAATGTAGGTAAATCCAATATAGGCGGCTGTCCGCCGCTGGTAGCTGCTTCCGGCTCTCGCGGCTGCGGCTGCTCGTATATGACGTAATCTGCGCCCCGCAAGCGTCCCTTTTCGTCGCGCTCCCGGCTGCGCACGATATATCCGGCTTTTTCGAGTTCCTTTACCGCTTCGCGGATTGCGTCGATCTTCTCCCGGTTGATATGGGATAAGCCCGCAAGGGTATAATCCCAATCTTCGGGCAGCGAAAGCATTTGCGACAACAAGCCCTTTGCCTTTAAGGACAATTCCTTGTTTCGCAAGTGGTGGTTGCTCATAACGGTATATCCCGTATTTCGCTCCACTCTGAAAACTGCCATATTTCCTCACTTCCTCTCTTGGTATGCGTGGACAATTAGAAAGCCGTTTTCGGCTGTTTTGGTATTGCAATATGCCCTTTGCCGTTTTCGCGTCTGCAAAGCCGCATGGCACAAGGGCTTTTGCCCGTCTATTTGTCCATGCTGGCGTGCGTTTTCCGCGTCCTTTTGCCGGGGCAATAGGGACACTCTTTGAAAACGCAAAACTCATATTTCCACCCGGGGCGGTAGAAACGGCAAGTGCCGCAATCTTCATCATCTCCGGCACAACCGGATTGATAGCGGTCAAATCCCGGCTTCTGCTGCATGAGCAATTCAAACGCCCGCTGCTTGCCCTTTGTGAAATACATTCCGGCTGCACCTCCTTTCCTGCGGGCATAAAAAAACGGCGTTACTTTCTCCCCCAAAGGGGTTAAGGTAACGCCGTTTGTGTGCGTATTCAGTTTTTAACACATTCCCTGTCTATCCGCTGTCCGCAAAACCATTGATTTTATTAGCTTTTTGCCGCTATCGCTATCACACCTCATTATTCCAGCGGCCCGGATTTCAAGCCATGCTTGCAGACATTGAAGCCGGGAAAGTCGGCACCGTCATAGTCAAGGACATGAGCAGGCTGGGGCGTAATTACTTGCAGGTGGGATTTTACACGGAAATGCTGTTCCCTCAAAAGGGCGTGCGTTTTATCGCTGTCAATGACAACGTGGACAGCGCAAACGGCGGCATGGACAATGATTTTACCCCTCTGCGGAACTTATTTAACGAATGGCTGGTGAGAGATACGAGCAAGAAAATCAAGGCAGTAAAGAAAGCAAAAGGCATGAGCGGCAAGCCTGTAACCAGCAAGCCAGTCTATGGCTATCTCATGGACAAGGACGAGAACTATATCGTTGACGAGGAAGCCGCCCCGGTTGTCCGGCAGATTTACCAGCTTTGCCTTGCGGGAAATGGCCCGACCAAGATTGCCCGTATGCTGACGGAGCAGCAAATCCCCACGCCGGGGACGCTGGAATACCGCAGGACGGGCAGCACCCGACGCTACCACCCCGGCTATGAGTGCAAGTGGGCGACAAACACCGTCGTCCATCTGCTGGAAAACCGGGAGTACACTGGCTGTCTGGTAAACTTCAAGACGGAGAAGCCCTCTTACAAGGTCAAGCACAGCGTTGAGAACCCCATCGAGAAGCAGGCTATCTTCCCAAATCACCATGAGCCGATTATCGACACGGAAACATGGGAGCGTGTGCAGGAGTTACGCAAGCAGCGAAAACGCCCGAACCGCTATGATGAAGTGGGGCTGTTCTCTGGTATGCTGTTCTGCGCCGACTGCGGCCATGTGCTGTATCAGCAGCGGTATCAGAACAAGAACCGCAAGCAGGACTGTTATATCTGCGGCAGCTACAAGAAGCGTACCCGTGACTGTACGGCACACTTTATCCGCACCGACCTTTTGACGGCGGGCGTGCTTTCCAATCTCCGGCAAGTGACGGAATACGCCGCCAGGCATGAGAGCCGCTTTGTAAAGCTGCTCATCCAGCAGAACGAAATCGGCGGCAAGAGAAAGACCGCCGCAGCCACGAAGCAGCTTGAACAGGCCCAGACACGCATTGCCGAAGTGAACCGCATTATCAAGCGGCTGTATGAGGACAATGTAAGCGGCAAAATCAGCGACGAGCGTTTCATGGAGCTGTCGGCGGACTATGAGCAGGAGCAGCGGGAACTGAAAGACCGGGCTGCCGCTTTGCAGGAGGAACTTTCCAAGTCGCAGGCCGCCACCGTCAACGCCGAGAAATTCATGGGGATTGTGAGAAAGCACCTTGCTTTTGAAGAATTGACCCCCACCCTCTTGCGGGAAATGATTGAGAAAATCGTCGTGCATGAGTGCAGCTATGACGAGAACGGCACCCGCAGGCAGGACATTGAGATTTATTACAGCTTTGTCGGCAAGATAGACTTGCCGGAAGCCTAACGCCTGACCTATCCGACACAGCCCTAAGTGCCGGATAGGAACGGCAAAATTTTTTACACTTCTATTACTTCTTTATCGCACATTAGCAAAAGCTTTCGGCTTCTATTGCCGGAAGCTTTTTTTTGGATTATACTGTGAGAGACAATACATTTCATTGAAGAAAAGAGACGAATCATGGCTGTAAAAAAGAATTCCAAAAAGAAATATATCGTCGTATTTCAGGATGAGGACGGCAACGTACTGAAGACTTCTTTTGTGCCGGAAGGGGAGGCGGCGAGTCCCCCGGAAGTTCCGGCGAAGAAAGGCGAGACGGAGCATCATGAGACTGTGTTTGCCGGCTGGACCACGGACTTTTCTCGGGTGGCAGATAATCTGGTGGTGAAGGCGGTTTATAAGGAAGTGCCGAAGAAGTATCTGGTCATGTACTTTCATGAGAACGACAGACTCCTGGGTATGGAAAGTGTGGCCTATGGCAGTCCGGCAAAGGCGGAGCCTCGGCCGGAGAAGCCGTCGGATGAAGAATACGAGTATACATTTGCCGGGTGGAGCTGTCCGCTTGACTGCATCGAGGGGGACACCAGAGCCAAGGCGGTTTTTGAACCTAGGAGAAAGGTGTTTACGGTGCGTTTTTTCCACGAAGACGGTTCGCTGCTCAAAGAGGAGCAGGTGCAGTACGGGGAAAAAATGCATCCGCCGGCAGCGCCGGCGAAAGAAACGGATATGGTGTATCACTACGAGTTTGAGAGATGGAGCGAGGAGCCGGAATGCATAACAGAAAATGTGGACATTTATGCCGTGTTCAGATCCGTCTATAACGAGTATACCGTTGCATTTTATGACGGGGAAGAGCTCCTGCAGGAGGAGACCCATCATTACGGGGACGCCCTCACATTTCCGGACATCAAAAAGAAAGGGTACGACCTCTTCTGGTCGGAGACGTCGCAGCAGGTGGAAAGAAGCTGTCATATCCATGCGGGATGGACATTTTCCAATCCGGTGGGAAAGGAAGTGTCCAGCGGCAGAGGGACATACCGGATCGTGAACCCGTCTGTGAAAAACGGAACGGTCGTCTGCACCGGATATGCAGATGAGAAGGCCGTGAGTCTCACCCTTCCGGAACGGGTAAAACTGGGGGACTATTATTACCGAGTGGAGGGAATCGGCGACCGTGCCCTGGAGGGATGCAGGCATATGCAGAAGCTGTATCTGCCGGATTCGCTGTCATATGTGGAAGACCGGGGACTGGCAGGCTGCCGCAGGCTGAAGACCGTCGTATTCGGAAAAGCGTTGCGTGCCATCGGCGCCGAGGCTTTTGCTGGAAATGTACGGATGAAGGAGATTGTTCTCCAAGGCGCAGTTCTGAAGAAATGCCACAGACATGCTTTTGGCGGCGCCCCTCGCGGTCTTGTTCTGTACGTGCGTGCGGCAGACCGGAATCAGGCGGAGCGCGCTTTGCGCAGCGTGTCCGGGCGCAGCAGCCTTGTGATTCGGCAATTGATGCCGTCGGAGAATAAATAAAGAAACGGAAAGAAGGATGAATACTTATGTGGTTGTTGTTTGCTTTTGGCTCAGCATTTTTTGCCGGTGTCACGGCGATACTGGCAAAATGCGGTATCAAAAACATTGATTCCAACGTGGCGACTGCCGTCCGCACGGTGGTTGTTTTGCTATTTTCCTGGCTGATGGTCTTTGTGGTGGGCAGCCAGTCGGGAATCACGGAGATTGCACCACGGACTCTTGTTTTTCTGGTGCTGTCCGGACTTGCCACAGGCGCGTCCTGGCTGTGTTATTTCCACGCGCTGCAGATCGGTGATATCAACAAAGTGACGCCGGTGGATAAATCAAGCGTGGTGCTCACTATGCTGCTGGCTTTTATCTTTCTGGGGGAGGAGATCTCGGCTCTAAAGGTTGTCTGTATGGTTTTGATCGGAGCGGGTACCCTGCTGATGATCGAGAAAAAGAAGGCCGATGTGCAGACTGACAAAACCGGAGGTCTTGTCTGGCTGCTCTATGCGTTCGGGAGCGCTTTCTTTGCCAGTCTTACCTCTATTCTCGGAAAAGTGGGGATTGAAGGCGTGGAGTCCAATCTCGGAACCGCCATCCGTACCATCGTGGTTTTGATTATGGCGTGGCTGGTGGTGGCTGTCACCGGAAAGATGTCCGATGTGAAAAAGATTGACCGCACCAGCTGGATATTCCTGATTCTGTCCGGATTTGCCACCGGAGGCTCCTGGCTGTGCTACTACCGCGCTTTACAGACCGGACCGGCCAGCGTGGTAGTTCCGGTGGATAAGCTGAGCATCGTTGTTACCATCGTATTTTCTTATATTGTCTTCCGGGAAAAACTGAGCCGAAAAGGACTGCTGGGACTCATCATGATCGTGGCGGGAACACTTCTTCTTGTAATATGATGATACAGCGCTGCCAATGCAGAGATGCTGTACGTGTGGAATCGTTCAAGTCAGCGAGAAAAAATAAATAAGAGAAAATAGTATCTGAATGCCTGTCTGCAGGGGAAACTTATGTTTTCCCTGTATTTTTTATGCCTGGAGAATCTCTGCAGACGAATCAATTTTTATATCGTTACGATTTGTCAATAGGGAAAATGACAAAAAAATACATATGAATTTGCTGTGCTGAAATGATTTGAAAGAAAATGCTATTTTTTTAATGATGGAAGGTAAATAATTGGTTTTTGACGTGATGTGTGCAACTATTAACGCATGTTAATTCGTGATTGGATAACCCAATATATAAATTAATACTAAAAAATATGTCCAAAAATCTGTAAAAATGCTGAAAAAAATAAAGGGTATTGCATAAAAATGGATAAGTGATATAATTGAATCATAAAGATTGGGTGACCCATTAAGGGAGGAGATTAAATTGTTGTTTTTGAGGTTTGTTCTCGCGGTTCTGCCGATTTTGTGGCTGGTCATTGCGCTGAGTGTGCTAAAAATTGCAGGTCATAAAGCGTGTGTGGCTGCTCTGTTACTTACGGCGGTGCTCGCAGTATTTTATTGGAAACTGAGTGTGGTCAATACACTTACAGCGGGACTGGAAGGTGTTTTGAACGCACTGTGGCCAATCTGTCTTGTCATTGTAGCAGCTTTATTCACCTATAATCTGACGCTGGAAACCGGAGCTATGGAAGCTATCAAAAAAATGCTGGCGGGGGTTTCTGTGGATGAGCGGGTTCTTTTACTTATTATCGGGTGGGGCTTTGGCAATTTCATGGAAGGAATGGCTGGTTTTGGAACGGCGGTTGCCATACCGGCTTCCATGCTGGTGGGAATTGGGCTTGATCCGATGCGCGCGGTACTGGCGTGTCTGGTGGTGAACTCAACGCCGACGGCGTTTGGTTCTGTGGGAGTGCCGACAGTAACTCTCGCATCGGTAACTGGCCTTGATGTTTTGCCGCTTTCGGGCGACGTGGCGTTGATTCAATGCATTCTCACGTTCTTATCGCCGTTTTTCATGGTATGCATTATGGGAAAAGGCATAAAAGCGTTGAAAGGAGTATTTCCTATGACGCTTATCGCAGCGCTGTCTTTCACCGTACCGTGGTTTATTGCGGCTCAGGTTATTGGATGTGAACTGCCTAATATCATCGGCTCGATTATTTCGCTGGTATGTATGGTTGCGGCGGCGAGATTTTTGAATAAAAATCCGGAAGAAGAGTATGCGATTATGCTGGAAGAAGACGATAGAAGCGCGGGACTCAGCGTGGCAGAAGGTGTGAAGGCATGGAGTCCGTTCATCCTTATTTTCTTCCTTCTGATATTTACATCAACTCTCTGTCCGCCAATACATAATCTTATTGCAGGCATTGCTACTTCGGTAGTGGTTTATGCCGGCGAGGGAGGCAGCACCCTGACTTTCAGCTGGATTAATACGCCGGGGGTTATGATTTTTATTGCGGCAATTATCGGAGGATTCATTCAGAAGGCGTCGGTGGGGACCATGCTTCGGGTTTTGGGAGAAACTTTAAAGAAATATTGGAAAACGATCCTCACTATCTGCAGCGTTATGGCGACAGCTAAAGTAATGGGATACAGCGGAATGATTTCCGATATCGCCAATATGCTGGTGGTGGCGACCGGCCCGTTCTATCCATTGATTTCACCGCTTATCGGAGCGCTCGGAGCATTTGTTACCGGATCGGGCACGTCCACATGCGTACTGTTCGGCGGTCTGCAGAGTCAGACAGCTCTCTCGCTGGGACTGAATCCGTCCTGGATGGCAGCGGCTAATGTGATGGGAGCCGGAATTGGAAAAATGATTTGCCCGCAGGGAATCGCCATCGGAGCAGGAGCAATTAACGCCGTTGGCTCCGAAAGTAAAATATTACGATCTGTTTTTAAATATTTTGTGATCTACGTTGTGCTGGCAGGCATCATCTGTTTTGCCGGAACAGTGATCGGACTGTAGTAATGAATGTGAGGAAGCTGTCTGCAGCTTCTGAAAATAAACTTAGGGAGGTAGAAATATGTATAATCAACTGACACCGGAAATTATCGAACAGATTAAAGGCGTTTGCCAGAATGTTTTTCTTGGTGAAGACATTAATCCGGATTACGCCAAGGATGAGATGCCGATTTACGGTACACATATGCCGGATATGGCAGTGCAGCCACGTTCCACAGAGGAAGTAGCGGCTGTCATGAAAATCTGCTATGACAATAATATTCCTGTAACGCCGAGAGGAGCCGGTACAGGTCTCGCCGGCGGCGCGGTTCCTCTTTACGGAGGAGTTCTCATTGACATTTCCAAAATGAATAAAATCATTTCTTATGATATGGAAAATTTCGTGGTTGAGATCGAAGCAGGCGTCCTGTTAAATGATCTGGCGGAAGACTGTCAGTCCAGAGGAATGTTATACCCGCCGGATCCGGGCGAAAAATTTGCCTGCGTAGGCGGTAACGTGGCAACCAACGCCGGCGGTATGCGCGCGGTCAAATATGGAGCTACAAGAGATTATGTCCGTGCCATGACCGTAGTTCTTCCTACCGGTGAGATCACTCATCTCGGTGCTACGGTATCCAAAACATCTTCCGGATATTCTCTGCTGAATCTGATGATCGGTTCTGAAGGAACGCTTGGTATCATCACTGAACTTACGCTGAAAATTATCCCGGCGCCTAAGGTGGTGGCTTCCCTTATTATTCCATTTGAGGACCTTGATACGGCTCTTTCCACCGTGCCGAAGTTTAAGATGGCGCACATGGATCCGCAGGCGATTGAGTTCATGGAAAGAGAAATTGTTTTGTCCTCTGAACGTTACATTGGGAAATCTGTATTTCCGCAGGAGCTGGAGGGAACACAGATTGGGGCATATCTTCTTGTAACACTGGACGGCAAGAGTGAAGATGAGGTGGATGCGCTGATTGAAGAAGCGGCGGAGCTGGTTCTGGAAGCGGGAGCCATGGATGTACTTGTTGCAGATACTCCTGGAAAGATCAAAGACGCATGGGCGGCACGATCCTCTTTCCTGGAAGCTATCATGGAAGAGACAAAACTTCTTGATGAATGTGATGTTGTGGTTCCTGTCAATAAGATTGCGGAATATCTTGCATTTGTGAATAAAACAGGAGAAGAATGCGGACTGGAGATTAAATCTTTCGGACATGCCGGCGACGGTAATCTGCACATTTATCAGTGCTCCAATGATCTGGAAGAAGAAGAGTTCAAAAAGAGAGTGGATAAATTCTTTGACATTATTTATAAAGAAGCAACCAATTGCGGCGGCCTGGTATCCGGAGAGCACGGTATTGGTTCCGGCAAGGTGAAATATCTGGTGGAATCCGTAGGCGAGACTAATATGGCGCTCATGGAAGGTATCAAACGTGTCTTTGACCCGAAGATGATTCTTAATCCGGGCAAGGTGTGCTATCGTCTGTAAGAAATAGGAGGAAATAGAATGAATATTTGTGTTTGTATCAAACAAGTACCTGATACCAATGAAATCAAGGTAGATCCGGTTACACATACTTTGGTTCGTAAAGGAGTTCCGAGCGTGGTCAATTCTTTTGACACCTACGCACAGGAAGTGGGCGTGCGTCTGAAAGAGAAACTGGGCGGAAAAGTTGTTGTTATTTCTATGGGACCGGAACAGGCAAAAGAAGCTATCAAGAGCTGTCTGGCTGTGGGAGCTGACGCCGGATATCTGATTTCCAGCAGAAAATTCGGTGGTTCCGACACACTGGCAACAAGTTACATTTTATCGGAAGCCATCAAAGTGGTGGAAGAGAAGGAAGGACTGAAATTTGATCTGATCCTCTGCGGTAAGCAGGCTGTAGATGGAGATACTGCCCAGGTGGGACCGGAGATTGCAGAGCATCTGGATCTTCCGCAGATCACTTACGCCCTCGATATTGTGGAAGAAGATGGCGAGATTCAGGTGAAACGAGAATATGACGAAGGTTACGACATGATTTCCACTAAGCTTCCGGCGGTTGTGACGGTTGTGAAACTGCCGTACGAGCCTAGATATCCGACGATCAAAAGTAAGATGGCGGCAAAGAAAAAGGAGATACCGGTGCTGACAGAAGACGATATCCCGGCCATCGACCTTTCCCGCTGCGGATTAAACGGTTCTCCTACGAAAGTGAAAAAGACCTATACGCCTGTAAAGGAGAAAAACGGCGTGAAGCTGCAGGATCTGGAAGCGGCAGATGCGGCAGAGCAGGTTGTGAAACTGATTTACGATGCAAAGATTTTGTAAGGAGGACTGAAAAATGAGTAATCTCACGGATTATAAGAATATATGGGTTTTTATTGAGACAGAATGTGGCAAACCGAAAAATGTCGGTTACGAACTGTTAAATGTAGCAAAACCGCTGGCGGAGACAAAAGGCTGTGAACTTGTCGCCGTTGTCATCGGTAATAATATAGAAAATGTGGCAAAAGACGCCATTTGCTATGGCGCGGATTCTGCGATTATCGTGGACAGGGAAGAATATGAAATGTATACCACGGACGCTTTTGCAAAAGCGCTTACGGCCCTGGTGGAAAAATATAAACCGGAAACACTGATGATTGGAGCTACCAATAACGGACGTGATCTGGGTCCAAGAGTTTCCTGTCGTTTAAAAACAGGTCTGACCGCAGATTGTACAGGTATTGACATTGATGAGGAAACCGGCAATGTGGCATGGACTCGTCCGACTTTCGGCGGTAACCTCATGGCAACGATCATGTGTCCGGACAATCGCCCGCAAATGGGTACCGTTCGTCCGGGTGTGTTTAAGAAGGGCGCGTACGATGAGAATAGAACTGGTGAGATTGTAAAAGAAGATATTGCGGTTGCTCCGGAAGAAATCCGTACTTCTCTGGCAAAAAGAGTGAAGGAAGTGGCAGAATCCATTAATCTGGAGGAAGCAGAAATCATCGTCTCTGGAGGACGCGGCGTAGGTTCCGCAGAAAACTTTGCTATCTTAAAAGAACTGGCAGACGTTCTGGGAGCTACAGTCGGCTGCAGCCGTGCGGTTGTTGACGCAGGCTGGATGCCTCATGCACATCAGGTGGGGCAGTCGGGTAAAAATGTTGCGCCGAAGTTGTATTTTGCTATTGGTATTTCCGGAGCCATCCAGCATGTGGCAGGTATTTCCGGGGCAGATACTATTGTGGCTGTCAATAAAGATCCGGATGCACCTATTTTTGATGTGGCAGATTACGGAATCGTTGGAAACTTAAATGAAGTTGTTCCTGCGCTGACCGCAGCATTTCAGGCGCAAAAAGCATAACTGGCAGGTAACTACCCGCTTCTGCGGGAAAACATAAATCTGGCGGATAATTTCTAGTACGATAAAAATAATTACGAGTCAGATTCAAAAAGGATATGGTTATAATTCAGACAAAATTGAACCAGGAGGAATGAAAATGAATTTCAGACAGGATGAAGAGCACAAAGATATATTGGAAATGGTCCATGAATTTGCGGTAAATGAGGTAAAACCTTTGGCTGCAGAAATTGACCGTACAGAAGAATTTCCGATGAAAAATGTAAAAATGATGGCGGAAATGGGACTTATGGGAATTCCTTTCCCGGAAGAATACGGCGGATCCGGAATGGATACGCTTGCATATATCCAGACGGTAGAGGAAATCAGTAAATACTGTGCATCCACCGGCGTAATTTTATCCGCCCATACTTCGTTATGTTGTACACCTATTTATCAGTTCGGTACTGAAGAGCAAAAACAGAAATATTTGCCGAAACTTTGTTCCGGTGAGTGGATTGGCGCATTTGCACTGACTGAGCCGAATGCAGGAACGGATGCTTCCGGTCAGCAGACAGTCGCTGTGGACGCCGGAGATCACTGGGTGTTAAATGGTTCAAAAATCTTTATCACCAACGCAGGTGCGGCTGATGTATTCTTTGTGCTTGCCATGACAGACAAATCTCAGGGAACAAAGGGAATCTCTGCTTTTATAGTGGAAAAAGGTTATCCGGGATTCACCATCGGTAAACATGAAGATAAACTGGGAATCCGTGCATCCTCTACATGTGAGCTGGTATTCGAGGATTGTATCGTACCGAAAGAAAATCTCGTAGGAGAACCTGGCAAAGGATTCAAATATGCCATGATGACTCTTGACGGCGGACGGATCGGTATCGCTGCCCAGGCTCTTGGTATTGCAGAAGGCGCTCTGGAAGAAACAACAAAATATATCACTGAAAGAAAACAGTTTGGACGCAGAATTTCTCAATTCCAGAATACACAGTTTGAGATGGCGGAAATGCGCGCCAGCACAGAAGCGGCAAAACTTCTTGTTTATCAGGCTGCATGTGCAAAAGACGATCATGAACCGTTTTCACATAAAGCAGCCATGGCTAAGCTTGTGGCTTCCAGAAATGCCATGGACGTTACAACACGCTGCCTGCAGCTTTATGGCGGCTATGGATACACAAAAGATTATCCGATTGAGAGAATGATGCGTGACGCCAAGATTACGGAAATTTACGAAGGAACTTCAGAAGTTCAGATGATGGTAATTTCCGGATGGATGGGAGTAAAATAGGAGTTGGTATAGCATGGATATAAAACTGCCTTTTTCTACAACGGGCATGATGCTGCATTTGGATGATGGACTGGATTATGAGATTTTGACCTCCTCCATCGAATCCATGTCCAAAAATGATAGAACAGAGGACGAGATCGTGCTTGAAGCGATGGCGAATCCTATCGGTTCCCCGAAACTTTCCGAGCTTGCCGCGGGCAAAGAAAATGTGGTGATTATCTGTTCCGACCACACAAGGCCGGTGCCGACAAAACACATTATTCCGTTTATGCTCAAAGAGATCAGAGAAGGAAATCCGGAAGCAAAGATTACTCTCCTGATTGCCACCGGTTTTCATCGGGCTACCACAAAAGAAGAGCTTATTGGCAAGTTCGGAGAAGATATCGTGGAGAAAGAGAATATTGTCATTCATGACAGTCAGGATATGAATGCTATGGTAAATATCGGCGTTTTGCCGTCCGGAGCTCCGCTGCTGATCAATAAAGTAGCGGCAGAGGCAGATCTGCTGGTCAGTGAGGGGTTCATAGAAACGCATTTCTTCGCCGGTTTTTCCGGCGGAAGAAAAAGCGTTCTGCCAGGCGTATCCAGTAAAGTGACGGTACTCGGTAACCATTGCTCTGCATTTATTGATTCTCCGTACAGCCGGACGGGGATTCTTGAAAACAATCCAATACATAAAGACATGATTGCGGCAAGCCGGATGGCAAATCAAAGATATATAGTAAATGCAGTCATTGACGCTGATAAAAAAGTGGTGCATGCCGTGGCGGGCGACGCCATTGAAGCACACGAAGCAGGATGCCGTTTTCTGGAGAACTACTGCCAGGTGACGCCTAAACGTGCGGCGGATATTGCCATTGCGACCAACGGAGGATATCCGCTGGATCAGAATATGTACCAGTCTGTAAAAGGAATGACGGCTGCAGAGGCAGCGGCGAAGGACGATGGAATTATCATTATGGTATCCAATTGCGGCGACGGTCATGGGGGAGAAGGATTTTATGAGGCTTTGAAAAATTGTTCCAGCCCGGCGGACTTAATGGAAGAAATTCTTAAAGTGCCGCAGGATGAGACAAAACCGGATCAGTGGGAATACCAGATTCAGTGCCGGATTCTCATGCAGCATAAAGTAATCTATGTGATGTGCGAGCAGTATCGGAAAATGGCGCAGGAAATGGGATTCCAGGTGGCGGCGGATGTAAATGAAGCGTTGAAAATGGCGCTTCAGGAAAAGGGAAGAGACGCCCATATCGCTGTTATACCGGATGGAGTTTCCGTCATGGTAAAAAAACCGGAATAAATATGTTTGCTTAATGTGGAATTCATTTTTCACATTTTAAGGATGGGCCTGCAGATGAGCAGCAGGCCTGTCTTTTTATGTTGAACGGCGGTCTGCTTTTTTACACAACAGTATTCTTGCCTTTTTTTGCTTGAAAAATCCAGGGGAATCTTTTAAAATGGAAGAACTTGCGAAGAGCACCGTGAAAAGGATTGCAGGAGGTCAACATGGATTATTTTGAAGAGTACAAAAGCTATATAAGTTATAAAAAAGAGGATAAAAAGGCATACCAGTATGTGTTTGATCATTTTTCAGAACAGATTCTGTCAGGAGAGCTGAAATTAAATGATAAGATTCCCCCGGAGAGAGAAATTGCGGAGCAGCTTAACGTGAGTCGTAATTCCATTCGGGAAGTCATGCACATGCTGGAAATCAACGGTCTGCTGGAGTGCAGGCAGGGCAGCGGCAATTATGTACGGTGTGAACCGCAGGAATATATGACGACTTTTATAAATATGGTTATGTCTCTTCAGAATATTAATTATACGGAAGTGTATCATATTCGAATGGGTTATGAAACGGTGGCGCTGAAGCTGGCAATGAATCAGGCAAGTCCGGAAGAAATAGAAGGAATACATCAGGTCCTTCTGAAAATGGATGAGATCATTGATCCGGAAGAGAGCGCAAAGCTGGACGCAGAGTTCCATAATCGCTTGATAGCTGCTTCGCATAACCGGCTGATTATCCTCTATTATTCTATGCTCAGAAACTTCATGAACCGGTTCATCGTAGATTTTCGTGTAAAGATAATGGAAGAAAAAGGGCGCGCAGAAGCTCTGCAGCGTTCTCATTGGAATATTTATGATGCTTTGGTGGACAAAGACTTTGTGGGCGGCAGCTCTGCCATGCAGAAGCACTTTGATATAGTAGGGGAACAGCTTGAAATTATGGAGAAGGAATTTCAGAAAAAAACTTCGGAAAAAAATCAGGAAATATAGAACAGTTTTATTTCAGTGGAGATAAAAAAGCGTGTTTCTATATAAGAATGATGAAGCAAAGGGATAAAAGATTGACAAAACATCATCAATCTTTTTCCTGCCTTTTTCTGAGAAATGAAAAAATAGTATGAAATTCTTAAAATGGAAGAAAATTCATACTAAATATTGCGTTGCAAAAAATATCAAAAAAATGCTTGACGCACATAGAACATTGTGATATCATACTTTTCGTTGCACACGAAGAAACCAATTTTGAAAGAGAAATAAAAGAATTTCGTAAAAATATTTCAAAAAAGTTCTTGACAAACTTCAAAAGTGTGATATAATACAACAGTTGCTCGCGAAAAGAGCTTATAAAAAACAAAGTTTTGAGAAAAAACTTGAAAAAAGAAATGAAAAAATTTCTTGACAAGTTCAAAACAATGTGATAAGATACAAAAGCTTTTTTGGTAAAGCAAACAGCAAGTTGATAACTGAATAACAAAACAACCTCGAACGTTCAATTCAATTGAGTATTCGGATCCTGAAGCGAGTGATGTCGGCGAGAGGGATCCATGGAAGAGAACGAAGTTCGAACCTAAACAACAGTAATGAGCAGTTTAAGGACCAGTGGTTCTTGAGACTGGGGAGACATCTTATCTTATTTGAGAGTTTGATCCTGGCTCAGGATGAACGCTGGCGGCGTGCCTAACACATGCAAGTCGAACGAAGCGCCTTTTGAGATTCTTCGGATGATCATTTGGTGACTGAGTGGCGGACGGGTGAGTAACGCGTGGGTAACCTGCCCTGTACAGGGGGATAACAGCCAGAAATGGCTGCTAATACCGCATAAGCGCACATGAGGACATCCTCAAGTGTGAAAAACTCCGGTGGTACAGGATGGGCCCGCGTCTGATTAGCTGGTTGGCGGGGTAACGGCCCACCAAGGCGACGATCAGTAGCCGGTCTGAGAGGATGAACGGCCACATTGGAACTGAGACA
>FCNR01000032.1 GCA_900016875.1 Eubacteriaceae bacterium CHKCI004
TAGATCAGTGCGCTTTTTCAGCAGCGCAAGCGCTGTAATTGTAGCCAAAGCAAACAGATTCTGCTGAAAATGCGCACAAAAAGTCCGTCAGCAGTTACGGTCGTTAGACCGTTACTGCGACGGAACCTTTTGTGCCAGTAAATTATTTAGCCACTGTCATAGCCGGAGTATCTGCTTCTGCATCTAACAGCTCTTTCATCTGGTCATCCAGACGGAGTAAGGAAATGGAGAAACCTTCCATCTCAAGGGATGTCATGTATTCGCCAACTAAAGTCTTGTAAACTTTGATACCTTTCTCTGCCAGAACGTCAGCCACACGATTATTAACAACGAAGAGCTCCATCAGAGGAGTAGCGCCGCATCCGTTGATCATAACAGCAACTTCAGATCCGGAGTAATCGATATCAGCAAGGATCTTCTCTAATAATGTATCAACGATCTCATCTGCTGTCTCCATCTCTTTCTTCTCTACGCCAGGCTCTCCATGGATACCGATACCGATCTCCATCTCGTTGTCAGCCAGCTCAAATCCAGGTTCTCCTGCTGCCGGAACGGTACAAGGGCGGATAGCCATTCCCATGGTTCTCACGTTATCGATAACCTTCTGTGCAACTGCCTGTACTTCGTCAAGGCTTGCTCCTGTCTCAGCCAGAGCGCCAGCGATCTTATGTACAAATACAGTACCCGCAACACCGCGGCGTCCTGTTGTATATAAGGAATCCTGAACAGCAACGTCATCGTTAACAACAACTTCTTTTACTTCGATGCCGTCCATGTCGGAAGCCATCTCAGCAGCCATCTCAAAGTTCAGCACATCACCAGTATAGTTCTTAACAACCATCAGAACACCCTTACCAGCATCAATTGCTTTGATTCCTTCATAAATCTGGTCCGGAGTAGGAGATGTAAATACAGCGCCTGCAACAGCAGCGTCCAGCATACCCTTTCCGACAAATCCGCCATGAGCCGGCTCATGTCCGCTTCCGCCGCCGCTGATAAGAGCAACCTTGCCCTCTTTCTTATCGGCTCTAACTACAACGTTACCACAGTCAAGCTTCTTCACATACTGAGGATAAGCCTTAACCATACCTTCTATCATCTGGTTTTCTACCTGATCCACTGCATTAATAATCTTTTTCAAAATAATCTCCTCCTTACTGGTTCATTGAAAATAGTTCAGATTAGACAATTATTGCCTTCATCCTTTACTAATAATATCACTTTTGCATATACAGGTCAATTAAAAAAATCTATTTTTCATCCAATTTACACATTTAACTTTTTTCTTATATTTGTTATAGTTGATGTAAATGTAATTCATGTAAATATTATGAAAAAGGAGAGGACTCAGATGAAAGTATTGGATTTCGGAACGACGAAAGACGGGCATCAGACCCATCTTTACACCTTAAAAAATGACACGCTTGAATGCCGTGTCACTGATTTCGGCTCTATTCTCGTGAACCTTTTCGCACCGGACAAGAACGGCGATATTGTCGACGTGGTTTTAGGCTTTGACGACGTATCCGGCTATGAAAATGACACAGCCAGCCTGGGCTGTAATGTAGGACGCTGCGCCAACCGCATTGGCGGCGCCGCCTTCACTCTGAACGGAACCGAGTACCATCTTGATAAAAATGACGGAGAGAACAATCTCCACAGCGGATTCCATCAATATTCCAAACGTATCTGGACTGTAAAGGAATACACGGATACCGCCATCACATTTACACTGGACAGTCCGGACATGGATCAGGGCTTCCCTGGCGCCCTCACAATGTCGGTTACCTACCGCCTGGAAGATAATGCGTTAAAGCTCAGTTTCTCGGCTGTTCCAGACAAAGACACCATCATCAATATGACTAATCACAGCTATTTTAATCTCAATGGTAAAGGAGACGTTCTGGATCATATGGCTGCGGTCAACGCCAGCCGGTTCACTCCATCTGACGCTCAGTCCATCCCTACCGGCGTCTTCACAGACGTGGCTGGCACCCCGATGGACTTCCGCGAGCCAAAAGCCATCGGGCAGGATATAGGAGAGGATTATGACCAGCTGGTTCAGGCGCGTGGTTACGACCACAACTATGTGATCAATGATTACGACGGTACTGTACGTTACGCTGTACACCTGTATTCAGAAGCTTCCGGCATCCTCATGGATCTGTCCACCGATTATCCGGGCATCCAGATGTACACCGCCAACTATCTTGAGGACGAGCACGGCAAAGGCGGCGCCGTTTATCACCCAAGAGACGCCGTCTGCTTTGAACCGCAGTTCTTCCCGGACGCTGTCAATAAACCGGATTTTCCAAGTCCGGTTTGTAAGGCTGGTACGACATATCACAAAGAGATCATCTATACATTTTCCATTGATAAATAAAGCCGGCGTCCAGGAGCATATACAGCAGGAAACGCGCCAGCCTTTAAGAAGAAGTACATAAAGCTGGTTTTTCCCGTGACGTAACTCGCGGGACGCCATGCGGCACACTCGATCATCATGTGTCCGCACGGCGTCCCGCGTTATTATTTATTTCCGGTTCAAAAACTCATCCACATTGTCTGCCGTCACTTTCAGATACGGCAGGTAAACGTACCGCTCATTTTCAAAAGTAATCGCATCGAGGCTCCCTCCGGTGGCAAGGGCAACCGACAGTTCTGCCATGACTGAGGCCTGTCCCTCCTTGTCATTATAGACAGTTCCGGCAAAGTCTCCGTCCTTCACTGCCTGCAGTCCCACAGAGGTTCCATCAACACCAAAAAATACAGGACGGTTATCCTCCGTATAATTCAGCTCATCATAGGCGTCAACGGCTCCCGCCGCCATATCGTCGTTGTTGGACAATACCAGCTCCACTTCGTCATTATACTGCCGGATCATCTGCTTCATGCGGTTTTCCGCCTGGGCGCGATTCCAGTTGGCGATCTGATAACTGAGCTTTTCAAGATTAATTCCTTCTTTGTTCAGGGTATTCACCACATTTTCCGTGCGGATAATGGCGTCCTGATGATCTGCCTCTCCTTCCAGGATCACATACTGAATCTTTCCGTCACCGTTGCGGTCTACGCCTCCATTTTTGATAACTTCTGCCGCCATCTCTCCCTGCAATTCTC
The DNA here is from genome assembly GCA_900016875.1 of Eubacteriaceae bacterium CHKCI004. GTDB lineage: Bacteria > Bacillota > Clostridia > Lachnospirales > Lachnospiraceae > Anaerobutyricum > Anaerobutyricum stercoris. Next base: position 3,115 of record FCNR01000032.1, read on the forward strand.
CGGACTGCCTGGCGATGGCTCCCACATAGTAAATCTTTTCCCACTGCATCATATCCTCTGTCACCGGCTCCCGGTTAAAGAAAATCAAAGGAATATCATGTTCTCTGGCCGTATCAATGATCTCTGACGGATCCGCCCGGTCCACCAGATTCACACACAATACATTGCATCCGGCATCAATAAGCTCCTTCACCTGTTCATTCTGTGTCTTCTCCAGCCCCGCCGCTTCCCGGACCATAGCTGTCACCTCAAGATCCTCTGTTTTATAGGTCTCCAGTTCATTTTTAAAACAGTCGATCAGTTCTCTGACAAAGGTATCTGTCTGATTATAGTAGGCGACTCCCACCTGCACCTTCTGAGAAGTATTTCCGGACACCTCTCCGCAGGAACACAGACAGAACATGCCTACTCCGCACAAAAACAAAGTCAACAGTGTTTTTTTCATAGTCTCTCTTCCTCTTCTATTTCATCATTACATTTCATTGCGTCATGGTAAAAAGAATGTTTTGATTATCTGCAGAAAACAGCGTTTCCTTTCTGACCACAGAATAAGACAAGGACCGGACGCTGACCCGGCGGAACGGATGCTGAAGCTTTTGTATCAAGCCTCTGACACTCTCATACCCCACATTAAATTCATCCGGAACGATCAGGCATTCTACAGAGCCGTAATCCAGATAATAAAACGCCTCCATGGAATTGCCAATTCCATATACCACTGCTCCGTACAGATTCTTATTTGCAGCGGCTTCACCCGCCTGAATCAGACATCTGTCATCTAATGCAATGATAATATCCACCTCAGGGTAAGCCGGAAGCGCCAGTTCTTCTTCCTGTCCGGAATAGTCATTGACCGTCCAGCGGACCTCGCCTCCCGCCTGTGCAATGCCGTCCATAAATCCTTCCTCTTTATCCTGAAATGCCGAGGTATCTTTGCTGTTTGCAACGATCCCCAAAGTTTTTCCTTCCAGACTGCCGTTAAAATCTTTCAGCAATTCGTCTGCCAGCGCAGCGCCCATTTCATAATGATCCGGTCTGGCTACCGGCAGCGCAGACGTTTCATCGTCCGTCGTCACCGCAGATTCCACCTGCATGACCGGCACTTTCCTGCCGATTTTTTCCAGCATTTCTTCTGTGCCTTCTCCGGCAACCGGCTGCACGATAATCCCGTTGGCCCCATTATCTATTTCTTTCTCTAGAAGTGCTTCTTCCTCTTCGACAGTCAGCGAGCCTCCCGTACTGACCACAAACAATTCTGCGTCATAATCTGCCGCTGCCATCTCAAGCCCATATTTTAGCGCGGACCACTGAGAACTATCCGAATCCTGCAAAACCACGGATATTTTCTGAATCCTGTCATCTGCTCTGTCGAACAACATAAACGCGGCGACAATAAGAAATACTACTGCGAGAATGGCTTCTATCAATATAAATACTTTTTTATCATTTTTCATGGCTGTCACCCTGCCGTTTTATTTCACCGGTATCTTCGATGCTGAAAATATTACCTTCTTCCAGTTTTTTTCGATTTTCTTCTGTATAAGGCACCTCAGGAATACATATGGATACCCTGGTTCCCTCATCTGGCTCACTCTCCACCGTCAGTCCGTATTCTTTTCCAAAAAGAATTTTGATGCGGTTATTGACATTGACAAGACCAACGCCAGATCCTTTTTTGTGAACCCGGTTACTGTCTGTCAGTACTAAAGCCGCCTCCTCCTCGGACATGCCAAGACCATTGTCTTCCACTGCGAGAATGATATTTCCATTATCTCGTTTTCCGCTCACAATGATTTCCCCGCAGTCGTCCATGCTGCTGACGCCGTAATTAATGGCGTTTTCCAATATCGGCTGAAGAATCAGCTTCACAGTACAGCAATCCTCAATGGACGGATCCACCTGAAAATCCACGGAAAATGTATTTTTATAACGTATTTTCTGAATGTTCATGTAGCTTCTGGCATGCTGCAGCTCTTCTCTCACGGTGATGACTGTGCGCCCTTTGGAGAGACTGATGCGAAACAGCTTCGCCAGCTGAGATATCATGAAAGAGGCCTCGTCATTACGTTCGCCTTCGATCATCCAGATGATAGAGTCCAGTGCATTATACAGAAAATGCGGATTAATCTGGCTCTGAAGGGCATCCAGCTCGCTTTTTCTTCTCTCATTCTGCTCAATGACAATCTCTTTCATCAGCGTATCGATCTGCTCATAAGATTTTTGAATCGAATATCCCAAATGACGGATCTCCAGCGATCCTCCTATATAAATCTCCGGTTTTTCACCCGCCTCATATTCTTTCACGGAATCATTGAGCTTCATGATTGGCCTGGAAATACGCACCGAGACAATGCGATTTACAACCACGATCATCATAAAGGTCAGCAGCATGAGGAGAACGACAAAATATTGAATATTGATCATCCCATGAGTAAACGAAGATTCATACGGAATAACTCCGATAAGCTTCCAGCCGGTATAACTGATAGTATCCACCACCACTTTCCGGCGTCCTCCGTCAAATATCTCATCGTAGACTCCTTCTTCGTAGCCTCCATTGACAACTGCGTTCTCTTTATAAATACCTTCACTGATCTGAATCTGTCTTGGATGATAAATTATCTCCCCGCTGCTGTCACAAAGATAGTAATACTGTCCATTCTGCGAATCATTTATTTGTTTCATCATCCATGATATACTGGAAAAATCCATATCAACCAGCAAAACACCGGTCTGCACGACTCCGCTGGTCGTAATCTCCACGGCGCGGCTCAGAGAAATCACCCAATAATAATGCTGTGTTCCATCGTCAAAAAGATTCTGTATATGAGGCGTGGAAAAGTGCATATTCTCTTTTTTATTCATCGCCTGCTCAAACCAGGACTGACTGGTGACATCCACATTTTCTTTCTGATTCGCCACTGGTTCCGCCATCATGAGGCTTCCGTAATTATTATAAAGAGCAATGCTTCTCAATTTATCTTTATTTGCCTCATACAACAAATTCAATTTGACCTGGATATCCGGATTCTCCCTGGAAAAATCACTTTCTTTAATGGCATTATAGTACGCCGTGTCGGAAATCTGGCGCATGCTGACCAGATAATCTTCCAGACTCTTTCCAGTCTGTTCGATGAGTTTTTGTGTATTCTGAACATTCTCTTCCCTGGTCACGAAAAGAAATTGATTGTACATGACAAATCCCATGGCAAGCATGATAAAAATGGATATCAGGGAAAATGCCGCCATAATTGTAGACTGAATCTCCTTGGGCTTCACAAAATCCCAGAATCTGATTCTTTTACTTTTCACTTTTTGTATGCTCCATTCTGTATTTGGACGGGGACGCCCCAAACTGCCGTTTAAACACATAACTGAAATAATTCGGGTCCGCATATCCCACCTGACCGGCTATGACATAATTCTTTTCATCGGTCTCGATGAGCAATCTCGCCGCATGTTCCATACGACATTCTGTCAAAAATCCAATGAAAGAAGTTCCGGTCTCCTTCTTAAAAATACTGGAAAAATAAGAATTGGATACTCCAAGTTCCCGGCAGATCTCGTCGAGGGACAAATTTTCATCTGCATAATTGGTATAAATGTATTCTTTCGCGTCAGTGACAATGGACTGCGACGACGTACTCCTCACCTTGGCCAGTTTTTCACTGAAAGACAGGCTGGTATCAGTCAGCCACTGTTTAAGAACATCCGGAACAAAGTCTACCAGACGGTCGCACAGCTGCTTCATATCGCCAAGCATTTCTTCCGCCGGAATATTATTATGGGACGCAAAGCGGTACAATTCTCCGATCATTTCCATGACAGCCACATTATGCTGCTGCAAAGACTGTCCGGAGAAGGAAGGATGCTGCAGATACTTTTCCGCCGCTTCTTTGATACGATTCTCATCGCCAAGCCGGATCATCTTAAACAGCGTGGACACTTCCGAATTCTGTTCCGACGCTTCCATTTCCCTGTTCTGCGGAACAATCTCCCCGATATTAATGGCTCTGGACGCTCCGTAGATTGCCCGGTAGGATAAAGCCTCTCTGGCTCCCGCATAGGACCTCGACAGCTGCAGGATATCAGAAACACAGGAGCCCACTCCCACCGTAACCACTGCACCGAGAATACGCTGAGCATATCGGCAGAACTTATCGCAGTCGTCCGTCAGCTCTATCATATCATCCTCTTTGTCAAGCTGTATGATCGCCACTCCATTCTCCAGATAAGTAAAATGACTCATTCTCCATTTGGGACTCAGACGTTCATCTACCTGCTTTTTTACCAGTGTATCAAGCAGCACCGGATTAATATTCTCCGGCACCTGGCTGGAAGATGTATGAATGACCAGGCAGCAGTAAAAAGGTCCTGTCAGAGAAATTTGATAATTGATCAGATATTTCTCCAGATCTTCTTTTGTAATCTTTCCCTCAATGAGCGTAGAATAAAAATTTGCCTGAAGCAAAGGCAGAGATTCCATATAATATTGCTGCAGGGTTTCCACATTCCGTTTTTCTCTGATTTCCTGTTCCAGCTTTGCTCTGAGCTTGGTAAAGACCTCAGATAATTCCATGGAATTGATCGGTTTTAAAATGTATTCCTCCACACCCATATGTACAGATTCCCTGGCATACTCAAACTCGTCAAATCCGGTAAATACAAGGATTTTAATCTCCGGATACCGCTCCTTAATCTGTCTGGTCAATTCAATGCCATCCATATATGGCATTTTAATATCTGTCATCACCACATCAGGCTGATATTCTTCCACCATCTCCAGCGCTTTTACTCCATTGCTGGCATGACCCACTACGGAAAAGCCCAATGCCTCCCAATCCATTTTTTTAATGATGATCTGGATGACCTCCTCCTCATCATCTACCAAAAGCAAGGTATATTTATCCATCATTTTCTCCCTCTATTTACATCTTTCTATCTCAATTCATATAAAGAAATTATAACAAATGTCTGATTCCATGTAAACAGCCGGAATTCGAACAGAGTTTCTTAAGAAAGAGAAACAAAAGAAGAGCCAGAATCCAATCTGGCTCTTCCTCAAAGACATATATTTTATTTTTTCTGAACGTATTTCAGACAGTCCAGAGTAACTGCTACAAGGATGATGATACCGGAGAATACGAACTGTAAGTTCGTGTCGATACCGAGGATAGTCAGGGAGTATGTTAATGCTGTGAAGATACATACACCAACAACTACGCCTGAGATTTTACCGATACCACCAGTAAAGGATACGCCGCCGACTACGCAGGCTGCGATGGCGTCCATCTCCCAGCCCTGTCCATAAGCTGCGGAACCGGAACCGACCATTCGGATACATTCCAGCCAGGAACCGAAACCGTAAAGGATACCGGCCATAACGAAAGCTCCTACTGTAACTGCGAATACGGAGATACCGGATACGGCTGCTGCCTCCGGGTTACCGCCTACCGCGTACAGGTTTTTACCAAATGTTGTTTTATTCCAGATGAACCATACAATCACAATGGCTGCGACTGCCCATAAAATAATGGTAGGGAATCCGTTGAGCTTCGGAATGATCATGTTCGGGATCACCGGCTCGATGGCTCCAAAGGACACACCCTTTGTCGCATAAGTAACAAGACCGAAAATTACAAGCATGTTTGACATCGTTGAAATGAACGGATGCATTTTAAACTTCGCCGTAAAGAAACCGGCAATTGTCGTAAAGAATGTACACAGAACCACACAGGCTACCAGTGCAAGAACAATACGTCCTACCAGTGGCATTCCGGTAAAATCAAAGATATGTCCGAAAACGCCGCCGGTGTTGACTCCCTGATGCATGATAATGGTTGCCGCCGTCATACCCATACCGACCATACGTCCGATGGAAAGGTCAGTACCTGCCAGAAGGATCAGAGCCGCAACGCCCAGTGCAAGGAACATTCTAGGCGATGCCTGCTGCAGGATATTCAGCACGTTGTTGTAAGTCAGTAACGGCGCACCCTTCACGATCGGTGTGATAATACACAATGCGATGAAAATAAGGATGATTGCAATATAAAGACCATTCTGTAATAAGAAGGATCTCTTATTGAATGTGTACTTATAATTCTCCCACTTCTGCGCCCTGGATTCCATAAATGTAAACTTGGACATGCGGAGCAGGTCGATCAGATGATATTTATGAGAAAATGCCTCATGTCTTCTGTCCTTAACTGCCTGCAGATCATTCTGCAGCTGCAGCTTCGCATCAAAAAGACGATTCTTATAAACATAATTCTCATCTTTGATTTCCTGACTGTCAGACAGTTTTTTCAGATTTTCCTCATGCTCTTTTTTCAGCTCCACGAGTTTCTGATTATACTTTTCTTTTGCCAGTACTTTTTCCTGGTCACAGCTTTCTTTAACCGGTTTATAGTACTCTTCATCGAAATGTTCTTTCAGATATGCTTCAGCTTCCGCGATCAATTTGGATATTTCATCCTTATTTTTCGCGTCGACTCCTTTTGCCATCTCGATTTCCGTGCGAAGAGTCGCGATTCTGTTTTCTTTCTCTCCCTGAGTTAAAGAACGGTCTCTCTTTACTCCGTCCAGTGTATTCTGAAGAGAAATCACTTTATCTATTCCGTCTACCCTTAATGCGTCAATTTTTTTCTGGATATTTCCTACAAATTCATCAATGGGTTGACGCAGTTTCTTTTCTTCTTCAACCGTAAGAATCTTAGTATTTCCTTTCTCCATATCTTCTTCTCCCTTATGATAGGTATAGTCTACAGGTTGCAGGTTGCATTACAGATATTTTGCACTGAGCCGAAGGAGTTCTTCCTGATTCGTCTCTTTAGTGTTGACGATTCCAGAAAGATGTCCGTTTGACATAACGCCGATACGATTGGTGATACCCAGAATCTCCGGCATCTCAGAGGAAACAACAATGATGGTTTTTCCCTGTTTCGCCATTTTGATGATCAGCTCGTAAATCTCGTATTTTGCTCCGACATCGATACCACGAGTCGGTTCATCCATCATAAATACTTTCGGATCACGCTCCAGCCATTTACCAAAGATAACCTTCTGCTGATTTCCACCGGAAAGGCTGGTGATCATATCTTCCGGTCCCATACATTTTGTATTCATGGTTTTGATCTCATCTGCCGTCGCCTTCACCATTTTGGAATCGGATAACGCAAGACCGGATTTATAGTGATTTAAGTTGGCAATGGTCGTATTGAATGTCAGATCCGTCTTCAGGAATAATCCATTGGCCTTCCGTTCCTCGGTAATCATGGCAAATCCATGATCCATAGCTTCTTTGGCACTGTTAAAGTTCATCAGTTTACCGTTATAATACATACGGCCCGCCGCTCTTGTCCTGACGCCGAACATTGTTTCAAGAAGCTCTGTACGTCCCGCTCCTACCAGTCCATAAAGACCAAAAATCTCTCCTTCTCTGACATCAAAAGAAATATCCTTCAAATGCGGTTCAAACTTTGTTGATAAGTGCTGAATGGATAAAATAACATCTTTTGGCGTATTATCCACCGGAGGGAATCTGTTTTCAAGAGAACGGCCAACCATCGCTGCGATCAGCTCATTCATATTTGTATCCTCGGAACGTTTCGTCATAACAAGATTACCATCCCGAAGTACGGATACCTCGTCACAGATTGTAAATATTTCATCCATTTTGTGAGAAATGTAAATCAATGAAATGCCCTGATCTCTCAGCATACGCATCATCTCGAAGAGTTTGTCTACTTCCTGTACTGTCAGGGAGGAAGTCGGCTCGTCAAGAACGATTACTTTGGCATTGTAGGAAATCGCCTTGGCGATCTCGCACATCTGTCTCTGGGATACGGACATGTTCCGCATCGGCTGTGTCAGGTTTACAGTCATTCCCAGCTTTCTGAACAACTCAGAAGCTTCTTTTTTCATTCTTCCTTCATCCACAACGCCCATGGAATTAACCGGATAACGTCCCAGAAACAGATTATCAACCACATTTCTTTCCAGACATTGGTTCAGTTCCTGATGAACCATGGCAATTCCATTCTCCAGCGCATCCTTCGGACCCGAGAAGCTCACTTCACTGCCGTCAAGGAAAATACTTCCTTCATCTTTCTGGTATGTACCGAAAAGACATTTCATCATGGTGGACTTACCGGCTCCGTTCTCACCCATCAGTCCCATGACCGTACCTCTCCTCAAATCCAGATTGATGTGGTCAAGTACTCTGTTCCGGCCGAAAGATTTGCTCATATTGCGTATGGATAAGACAATATCTTCTCTCTTTTCTGCCATATCGTTTTACTCCTGTTTTCTTCTCCTGGATACTTTACACAAGTTCCGATTCCTTCGTCCTCGCATTTCTGTAAAATATCCAGGTCTGCATGGATGATGGGGAGAATGTCTCTCCCCAATCATCTGGTTTCACGGCGGTGCCGGATTCATCCGGCGCGCCGCCTTTATGCTTACAATTTTACGCCTGCACTGATGACCGGCGATCTATTCCCGTCTTCCAGTGCCCCGGCTGCTGCTCTCATCAGTCCGCAGTTCTTACTGGCTGAGGATGGATGTATAAGAAGCAGCGTTATCTGTCTTAACCATGTTGATTGCGAATGCATCGTATGCGCCCGGATTTCCAAGACGGTTTGTGATGTTGGACTCTGTCTGGCCGTCGCCACCGATGTACTCAACATTCAGGTTCAGAAGATCATCGTACTGTTCCAGTAATGGCTGATATGTGGAGCTTAAGAAGTTATCAGCTGCATTGTAGATGTTCAGCCATACGTTCTTTGTTGCATGTGTGCTCTCATCAAGCTGTGCAGATACAGGCTCGTAGATCTTTGTGGAGTCTGTGAATTCCTGATAGTTGTCAGCTGTAACTGCCAGATTCAATGCGTAGTAGGAACGCTCGTCTGCATTGTATTCGTAGTCAACGCCTTCCTGCAGTACGTTTCCAGCCTCATCAGCTGTACCAATACCAGTATCAATGTCTACGCCGTCAAGAGCGTTACGAAGTACACGAAGTGTTAAGTAAGCCTGCACGTCTGCATGCTGGCTGATTGTTCCGCCGTAGCCTTCTGCGATAGCTGCTACAGCGTCGCTGTTTGCATCGTAACCGAAGGTAGGAACCTGGTTATCTTTGGACCATGCGTTGAACATGGACATTCCCATACCGTCGTTGTTGGAAGCAATAACATCGATCTGATCTCCGAAGGAAGAAGCCCATGTTCCGATAGCGTTACCTGCTGTCGCTGCATCCCATGTAGCACCTGCGGAGTTCTTCATTTCCTGAGAAGCAAGCTCACGAACAATGTATGTCTGTCCGTTTACTTCAATCTGGCCATCCTTAACGATCGTTGCGGAACCATCTGTGTTAGTACCGATCGGTTCGCTGTTTACAGCGCCGTCTGTCTCAACAGCTGTTCCAAGAGCGTTACGAACACCTCTTGTACGGGCGATGGAATCGTTGTGTCCAATATCACCGATAGCAAGAACATATCCGATAACACCGTCGCCGTTACGGTCGATAGTATCAATATTCTTCTCGATGTACTCTTTGATCATTGTTCCCTGGAGCTCTGCACCCTGATTTGCATCAAAACCTACATAATAGGTATCATCGTTGAAATTAAGGGCTGTCATATCAAGCTCGCCTGTGGAACTGTTGGAAGGCTGACGATTGTACCATACAAGCGGTTTGTCTTTGTTAGCCACGCTGCTTCCGGAAGCCTCCTGCTGTGCTGCGCCGGTATTCGCTTCGCTGCCACCGTTACCTGAATCTCCGGTGCTGGAACCGCATGCTACCATGGACAATGCCAGAGCTGCTGCCATCACTGTCGTAAACAATTTTTTCCTCATTACATTTTTCTCCTTTCTCCAAAACGTTTTTCACACGTTTTTGTTTACAATGACAGTTTAACCGAAATCCCGTTCTGTTTATATAGAATATTTTACTATCCATCTTGAAATTCTTTAGATTTTACTGTTAAATCTATGAGATTTTTATGTAAAGAAACCATTTCCCTTTCACACAGAAAACTTCTAAATGACATGTTTTCTGTGAACAAAGACAAAAAAAGAGCATCCATACGGATGCTCTTTTTACAGCACAATTATTTATATTTTCTTTTTCTTGCAGCTTCGGATTTCTTTTTACGTCTAACACTTGGTTTCTCGTAATGCTCTCTTTTACGAATCTCCTGCTGAATTCCTGCTTTAGCACAGCTCCTCTTAAATCTGCGAAGAGCGCTGTCTAAAGATTCGTTCTCTTTAACGATTATATTTGACATTGTCTCACCTAACCTCCCTCCAGTTGCGTATTGTGCCTAATACAACTGTTTGGGTATTTTCGCACTGGTTTATATTATACCATAACATGTGTTTTCGTCAATAACTTTTTTAAGAAAACTCAATAAATCTCTGTCAGACGAGGATGATCCCGCTTTTTCGACATTTCTTATTCCGCCGCAGTGCAAAACAATCCGCTGACAGAATAATTCGCTCCTATTCTAAAATTGTCTTCCATGTATCCGCATGATGGTATGCGTCAAAACATAAGGCGATCTGCTCCGCATTATTTTTCTCTTCCGCCAGAGGAGGAAGCTCATCAAGACCGAAATATCCGCTGGCAACAGTCTCGCTGTTGGCCTCAAACTGTCCGCCGTTCACTGAACACAATACAAATACCTTACAGATTTTGTGTACGTAGACAGGCAGGTTATGCTTATCTCTGTCCTGAATGGCAATTACAAGATCAGCTGTGACGTCCAGCCCCGCTTCCTCTTTGGCCTCCTTGACCGTATTCTCTCCGATAGACACATCCACATCTACCCAGCCGCCTGGCAGCGACCAGGTTCCATTCTTCTCCTGTACTAGCAAAATCTTATCTTCTTTAAAGATGGCCGCCCGGGTGTCAAGCTTCGGCGTCTGATAACCGCTCTCGTCACAGAACAGATCCTTCACCTTGTCCACGGGAATCTCCGTCTTATAGGAAATCATATCAGCGGCGATTTCCCGGATTCTCTCATAGCGTTCCTTATCAAAAACCCCTTCGCCGTACCATAATCCTGTCTGCGCGATACTCTGTAATTCCACTGCCCACTGCAGCCATTTTTCATTCTTATCCATAATGTACCTTTCCTTCTCGGTGCTTTTCTCTTTGAAGCTATTCTCTGGCGTGCCGATTCCACGATCTCCTCGCCGGCATACATACGGACAAAGCTATGCCGCACATTTTCACCAGGTCTTTATTGTAAAAAATAATGTAAGCCTTGTCAACGGAAACACCTTGTGAACTACCAGTATCTGAAGCCAATAGAATTATGACATCCCTTTTTTTAAAAACTCTTGACATATCCTCTGTATGAATGTATTATTGTACTAAGTTATTAATACAATAACACACTCAATAATTTAAGGAGGTGAGCATATGCCTTGGAACCTTGATTCCAGCCGCCCGATCTACACACAGCTTGTGGAACGGATCCAGCTCGACATCCTCGCAGGCAAATATCAGCCCGGCGCAAGACTTCCGTCCGTCCGGGACCTGGCCTCGGAAGCCGGCGTGAATCCCAACACCATGCAGAAGGCGCTGGCAGAGCTTGAGAGAGAGAACCTTGTACATTCCGCAAGAACAAGCGGCAGATTTATTACAGAGGATACAGCCATGATTGAAAAAATGAGGGAGGAGCTGGCGACAGCTCAAATAAGAGAATTTTTTGAAAAAATGCAGCAGATGGGATTCAGTAGTCAAAAAACCATCGTGCTCATTGAGAAAATGATGAAAGAGGGGAAAGCATGAAAACGATTCTGGAATGTAAGAATTTAAGCAAACGATACGGCCGCACCCAGGCGCTCTCAGGCATTAATCTGTCTCTGAAATCCGGACGGATCATCGGCCTGCTGGGACCAAACGGCAGCGGCAAGACCACCTTGATCAAATTGATCAACGGCCTTCTGACGCCGACCGAGGGCGAGATCCTCATCGACGGAACGGCGCCCGGCGTCAGAAGCAAGTCCATCGTCTCCTATCTTCCGGAGCGCACGTATCTTGACGAATCCATGAGAATAGCGGAAGCCATTGATTATTTCGGGGATTTCTACCGGGACTTCGACCGGAACAAAGCGTTAAAAATGCTTAAGAAAGTAAATCTTGATCCTTCACTGCGCATCAAGACTTTATCGAAGGGCAACAAAGAAAAGGTACAGCTCATCCTGGTCATGAGCCGCCGGGCGAAGCTTTACTGTCTCGACGAACCCATCGCCGGCGTGGACCCGGCCGCCAGGGATTACATTTTAAGTACCATTATCAATAATTATGAACCGGACGCCACCATCCTGCTGTCCACCCATCTGATCAGTGATGTGGAAAATATTCTCGACGAAGTTGTCTTTATCCAGAACGGCCACATCCGGATGCAGGAAGAAGTGGAGACCATCCGCGACAAGGAAGGCAAATCCGTCGACGACTTATTCCGGGAGGTGTTCAAATGTTAGGAAAATTATTTAAACACGAATGGATAGCAATATCCAAACTGCTTGTGGTTATCCACGGCTTCATCCTTATTTTTGCCATCCTCTCCCGCATCTTCTTTGAAGTAAGCGGCGGCGTTGATATGGCAATATCCGGGGAGGTCAATGATATCGTGGAAATCATTGCGGCACTGATTATTTTCGCCATCGTATTATTCATCTGCTGCGCCGCCATGTTTACCTCGGTATATATCGCTTACCGATTCTACAAAAATGTATTTACCGACCAGGGATACCTGACCAACACCCTGCCGGTGACACCGACGCAGATCATCGTCTCCAAAGGGCTGACCGCGCTCTTGTGGACCGTCATCGACCTGGCGGTTCTTGCCGTCGCTCTGCTGATCATGTTTGCAAACGGCGAATTTATGTCCGTGCTGCTTCCGGCTCTCGGCCGTGTGCTCTATTATATGGGCGGACTGCCGGCATTCTGCTGGATTCTTCTGGTCATGATCCTGCTGGCTCCGTTCCTGATGATCATCCACATGTACTTCTGTGTGGCCGTGGGCAGCCTCATTCCGAATCACAAGATTCTCGGAGCCATCGGCGTCTACATTGCAAGCTACATTATCATTCAGATCATCTCCACAATCGTGCTGGTGATAACAGGCTTAGGCTTCACGGCCGGCTCCATGGACACCACGGGAATGACCAGCGCAGAAGCATCCTACTATGTGGGAAGCATCCTGACACCGATGTTCCTTGTATCTGTTATATGTGAGATCATCGCAATACTGGTATTCTTCTTTGTGACAAAGTACATTATGACGAAAAAACTGAATCTGGAGTAAGAGAAATCACGCGAATCAGAGCGATGGAACGCTGCTCAGCAATAACAATATTCTTGCTGAGCAGAACGCAGCCTGGCAGTAATGTTATTTTTACAAAAATAAAATAATATAGAAGAAATCCCTGCAGAGATTCAATACATTTGAACTGCTGCAGGGATTTTCTTTTGTCTTATTCTTTATTTTCTTTTTGATATTCCAACGGCTTGCCAGCCGAACATCCTACGCCAGCTGCTCTTTTGCCAGCTCCACGGCTTTTGCCAGGGCGTCTTTGATGCCTGCCGGGTTCTTTCCGCCGGCCTGCGCCATGTTCGGACGTCCGCCGCCGCCACCGCCAACGAGGGCTGCTGCTTCTTTGATAATCTTGCCGGCATGGGCTCCTGCTTTTACTGCATCGTCGGTGACGGTGACAATGAGGTTCACTTTGCCGCCCATGTCGGAGGCAAGTACCACGACGCCGCTGCCGATTTTTTCTTTCAGGTCGTCGCCCAGAGTACGGAGAGCGTTCATGTCCACGTCTTTTACGGATACCGGAAGCACTTTGTATGCGCCGGTTTCCTCTACCTGGCTCATAACGTCTGCCACTTCGCTCTTGGCAATCTGATCTTTCAGTTTCTCGTTCTCAGAGGAGAGAGCTTTCACTTCGTCAAGCAGCGCATGGATTCTCTCGGTGAGTTTATGCGGATCTGCCTTAGCTGCTTTGGCAGCTTCCAGAAGCATCTGCTCCTCATCCTGGTAATACTTCAGCACGTTGTTGCCGGTGATGGCCTCGATACGGCGCACGCCGGCAGCTACGCCGGTCTCGGAGATAATCTTAAATGTCTTGATATCGCCGGTGTTGGATACGTGAGTACCTGCACAGAACTCTTTGGAGAAGTCGCCCATGCTGACCACGCGCACCTTCTCGCCGTATTTTTCACCAAAAAGCGCCATGGCTCCGGTCTGTTTTGCTTCTTCCACGGTCATGATCTGTGTCACAACAGGAAGCTGTGCAGCGATTTTTTTGTTGACAATCTCTTCCACCTGTGCGATCTCTTCCGGTGTCATAGCCTGGAAGTGGGAGAAGTCAAAACGCAGACGGTCTTTATCGTTGTAGGAACCGGCCTGCTCCACATGGCTTCCCAGCACGGTACGAAGTGCTTTCTGCAGCAGATGAGTTGCGCTGTGGTTCTTTCTCGTATCGTTTCTCTGCTCAGTGTTGATGGAAAGGGTTACCGTATCGCCGGTCTTGAACATACCCTTTGTCACACGTCCGATATGTCCGACCTTGTCTCCAAGCATCTTCACCGTATCTTCCACCACGAACTCTCCGTCCTTGCAGCGAATCACGCCGGTGTCGGCATGCTGTCCGCCGCCGGTGGCGTAAAATGGAGTCTCTTCCACGAAGATGGTTCCCACCTGTCCGTCGGTGAGGGCCTCGGTAATCTCCGTATCGGTGGTCATGACTGTGATCTTGGAATCATACTCGTCATGGTCGTAGCCCACAAATGTAGTGGTGATGGACGGATCGATGGACTCGTAAACGGTCACGTCGGCACCCATGTAGTTGGTGGTCTTTCTGGCGGATCTTGCTTTCACTCTCTGCTCTTCCATGCAGGCTTTGAAGCCTTCCTCATCGATGCTGTAGCCTTTCTCGCCGAGGATCTCCTTGGTCAGATCCAGAGGAAATCCGTAAGTATCATATAATTTGAACGCTTCCTCACCGGAAAGCTCTGTCTTACCGTTTTCTTTCAGTTCATTTTCCAGTTCACTTAAAATGCTAAGCCCCTGATCGATGGTCTTGCTGAACTTGCTCTCTTCCTGGGTCAGCACATTAAAGATAAATTCTTTCTTCTCTTCCAGCTCCGGATAACCGTCCTTGGAACCTTCGATCACCGTCTTGCTGAGCTCTGCCAGGAACTGTCCGTCAATGCCGAGGATCTTTCCGTGGCGGGCTGCCCGGCGGATAATTCTACGAAGCACGTAGCCGCGGCCTTCATTGCTCGGCATGATACCGTCAGAGATCATGAAGGTAGCGGAACGGATGTGATCGGTGATCAGACGGATGGAGATATCGTCTTCTTCCTTCTCTTTGTAGGTCTTATGAGCCATCTCGCAGACTTTGTCTCTCAGAGAACGGATGGTGTCCACGTCAAAGATGGAATCCACGTCCTGCACAACCACTGCCAGACGCTCGAGGCCCATACCGGTATCGATGTTCTTCTGCTCCAGCAGAGTATAATTGTTATGTCCGTCATTTTCAAACTGGGTAAATACATTGTTCCACACTTCCATGTACCGGTCGCAGTCGCAGCCTACTGTACAGGTGTCTTTGCCGCAGCCGTATTTCTCCCCGCGGTCATAGTAGATCTCGGAACATGGACCGCAAGGGCCTGCGCCGTGCTCCCAGAAGTTATCTTCTTTTCCAAACTTGTAAATGCGCTCCGGTGCGATGCCGATCTCGTCTCTCCAGATGGCGAACGCCTCATCATCCTCCAGATATACGGACGGATACAGACGATCCGGATCCAGTCCCACTATCTCTGTGAGAAACTCCCAGGACCAGGTAATGGCTTCCTTCTTAAAATAATCGCCGAAGGAGAAGTTACCCAGCATCTCAAAAAATGTACCGTGGCGGGCAGTTTTACCCACGTTCTCAATATCGCCGGTACGGATACATTTCTGGCAGGTTGCCACCCGTCTTCTCGGCGGGATCTCCTGTCCGGTAAAGTACGGCTTTAACGGTGCCATACCTGCGTTGATCAACAACAGACTGTTATCGTTATGCGGAACCAGTGAGAAGCTCTTCATCACCAGATGTTCCTTGGTCTCAAAATAGTCAAGAAACATTTTCCGCAGTTCATTTACACCATATTTTTTCAATGTCTTATCCTCCTACTTTTACGATATATCCCTGCATGCAGGGTAAAGGGTGCTGAATGAAACAATACCTTCTTTGTTTCCTCCAGCACCCGGAAATATCTATGGGACCGTCAGTCGGTTCTCAGCGCTCTGCCCGTCTCTTTTTTCTCTGCAGAAGCTTCTTTCCTGCAAAAATTCCAAGTCCGGCAATGGCGATATAATAAACCGCTGTTAATAAATACTGCATAAATGCCCCAAATACTGCCGACATACCAAAGCCCCCTTTACATTCTACGCTTTTGCCCCTGTCTGCTTATTCTCATTCAAAAGTATACGCGGACAGTACAATGCGGCAACTCTGTGCCTCATTAGTATTCGCAGATATTAACGATTATAGCACAATCGGGGAAAATGTGTAAATATATTTTTGTGATTTCTGTCTTCTATAAAGAATAAGATACC
Organism: Eubacteriaceae bacterium CHKCI004; assembly: GCA_900016875.1. GTDB lineage: Bacteria > Bacillota > Clostridia > Lachnospirales > Lachnospiraceae > Anaerobutyricum > Anaerobutyricum stercoris. Next base: position 19,731 of record FCNR01000032.1, read on the forward strand.
ACAATGCATTTATTCCACTTCTTTCCCCTGGCCGCACTTTTTCGCCGCCACCAGAAGCATCATCGGCCGACGCATTTCATCCTTCATGCCCTCCAGATTCATCATATCTTCCGGCGGCTGCGGCTCAATGACATGCTGGAGAGTAAAACCGTTTTGCAGCAAAGTCTCCAGGTAGGTGGTCAGCGTCCGGTGATATTTTACCACATGCTCGCCCAGAAAAACGGCGTCCCGCTGCCCTTCATAATAATAGTTGTCCACCGGAAAATGCAAAATATTTCCGTCGGTGTCATAATACCAGTCCTGGGAGCCGTAAGCCGTGAACACCGGATGCTCCACCGAAAAGACAAAGTCTCCGCCGGGCTTCAGCCAGCGCCCGATGCGCGCCACCAGCGCCGGAAAGTCCTTCACGTAATGAAAGGCCAGTGAACTGATAACGCAGTCAAAGCTCTGCTCCGGAAAACGCAGGTCTTCCATGGCAGAGAGCTGGTAGGTAATCCTGCTGTCGCTGTTCTTCTGACGGGCCGTCTCCAGCATCCTGCGGGAAATATCCGTTCCCAGAACGGAAACCGCGCCGTTATCGGCGGCGTATTTGCAGTGCCATCCATAGCCACAGCCCATATCCAGCACTTTTTTCCCATGAAAATCCGGGAGAATCTGCTTCAGCGCATACCACTCGCCGGCGCCAGCGAGTCCCTCCTTTGAGCGGGACATCTCGCTGTATTTTTTGAAAAACTGTTCGTCATCGTATCGATTTTCTTTCATACCCTTGCTCCTCATTTATATGTCACTTTAATTATCTTTCGTCACCTTGTGCAGCCCGTCTTCCGTCAATTCATAGACCGTCTCGCACACTTCCTCAATATATTTCCTGTCATGGGAAATACTGATGATCGCGCCTCCAAACTCCCGAAGCACCTGACGGATCACCGGGTTGGACAGTGGAGAAAAGTTGCGGGTTGGCTCATCGAGAACCAGTACATTTGCTCCGGAAAGATTCATTTTCAGAAGAAATATCTTCGCTTTCTGTCCGCCGGACAGTTCCCGGATGGAATGCTGCATCTCGTCGGCGGTATATTTCATGGAACCGAGCCAGGTTCGAATTCTGGTGATCTCCTCTTTATCGCCGCTCTCTGACAGATAATCCACCGGCGTCTTGTCAAGCTCCAGCAGGTCCTCATAGTTTTGCGGCATATAGGAGGCGCGGATATCCTGCCGGGGCAGAAGCTCCTCAGCAATGCGTTTCAGCAGGGTGGTCTTTCCAACGCCATTTTTTCCGACGATACAGATTCTTTCCGGTCCCCGGACAAAAAGATGAATATTCCGGGCCAGCACACGGGACGGAGCGGGCTCTGTGCCTTCTCCCTTTTTCTCCTCCGCCAGTCCGGCCCGGCAAAAGTCTGGCTCTGTTTCCCCAGCTACCAGGGCATCCAGATGAAAGTCCAGCACAATCTTTCCGGCCGGCAGGCGGATATCCGGCGAAAATCGCAGCAGGATAGCCTCCTCTTCTTCCGGTCTTTCCGTCATCTGTCCCGCCGCCTTGTCGAAGCGTTTCTCCATGGATTTGACTGCTTTCATCTTCTTTTTGAGAAGCTGGCCGCCGTGGGGATTCTGGCGGGAGATGGCGTTCTGTTCGTGTTCCACCCGCTGCATGATCCGGTTCAGCTTCTCCCGGCGGATCCGCTCCTGCCGCCGCTCGTTAAGCGCCGCCTGCATCTGGTTGTCCATGACATTTTCCCGGTGGGAAAGATATTCCCGGTACGGCATCCGCGCCACGGTGTGGCGGCTCACGGTCTTCCTGCGGATCTGCTCCAGATGAATCACCACATTGGCTGTCCGCTCAATGAGGGTCTCATCATGGGAAATGTACAGCACCGGCTGTTCGGACTCTCTGATAAACCGTTCCATCCACAGGAGCGTCGGAATATCAATATCGTTGGACGGCTCATCCAGTAAAAAAACATCCGGCTCTCCCAGAAGAAGCCTCGCCATCTGTGCTTTCACCTTCTCGCCGCCGGACAGGGTGTACATTTGCTGTTCTCCGTAATAAAAATCGGCCGGCAGCCCCAGTTCCTGCGCCAATTTGCTAAGCTCCTTCGGACTCCATTGGAAAAACTGTTCTTCCTCACAGAAAAACTCATAGAGCGTCCGCTCTTTTTCTTCTGCGGGCAGCTCCTGAGGCAGATAGCCGATTCTGGCGCCGCCCGTGATGCGCTCGCCCTCCGCTTCCACATAATCTTCCACCAGAGCCGGATTCACCAGCCACTTCAGGAGCGTGGACTTTCCGTTGCCCTCTTCCCCGATGACGACCGCCTTATCGCCCGGGTTCAGCGCAAAACTGAAGTCGTCAAGAATCGGTCGCAGATCTTTTTTATGCATCAAATGCAGGTTCTTTACCTGTATCATGATAATCCCTCCTCACTGTTTTCCCTTTACAGTGAGTTCCCGGGAAAGAAAAAACGGCTGCCCGATACCGGACAGCCGATGAATGCACCAAAAGAAACCTGATGCAAAAAACACAGGTTTCACGAAAATGCCATTCTTCTTATCCGGTATCACAAACAAATCCCTCACTGTAAACGGGATCATTATCGTCTGTCTGTTACCAAATAAGATTATCTGAACATTTCCTCACCTACACATGAAAACATGTGCCTTTCTTTTTTATTCGGTCATAACTATATCATATCTTTGAAGAGGATGCAAGCGAATATACTGAATAAAAATATTTCGTCTGCTTCTAATACAGCGCCCGCGGATTCCTCTCTTCCGGTTCAAAGCCTGCGTTCCGCAGCGCCTGAATGATGCTTTTTTTATGTTCTTCGCCGAAGGCTTCCATGGTGATGATCAGCTCCACGGAGCTGTTCCGGTTCACGCTGACAAACTGGTTATGCTCCAGCTTGATGACGTTTCCATTAGCATCGGCAATGACTTTGGACACTTTATTAAGCTGTCCAGGAACATCCGGGAGCCGTACAGAGACAGTGAAGATTCTGGACCGCTGGATGAGACCGTTTTGTACAACGGAGGATAGGGTGATGATGTCCATGTTGCCGCCGCTTAAGATAGAAACCACCTTTTTGTTTTCCGCCGGCAGATGTTTCAGAGCTGCCACGGTGAGCAGACCGGAGTTCTCCACCAGCAGCTTGTGGTTTTCCAGCACATCAAGAAATGCGACGATGAGCTCGTCGTCCTCGATGGTGATAATGTCGTCAAGATTTTCCTGCAGATACGGGAAAATGTTCTCGCCCGGCGTCTTTACAGCCGTACCGTCGGCGATGGTATCCACCCTGTCAAGGGTCGTCACCGCTCCTGCCCGGAGAGACGCCTGCAGACAGTTTGCTCCCGCCGGCTCCACGCCGATAACGTGAATTTTCGGATTAAGCATTTTGGCCAGGGTGGAAACGCCGGTGGCAAGTCCGCCGCCGCCCACCGGGACAAGGATGGTGTCCACTGTCGGCAGTTCTTTTACAATCTCCATGGCGATGGAGCCCTGTCCGGTTGCCACATCCAGATCGTCAAAAGGATGTACAAATGTATAGCCGTGCTCTTCCGCCAATTCCAGCGCCTTATCACAGGCCTCGTCATAGACATTGCCGTGAAGAATCACTTCCGCGCCAAGACTCTTGGTGCGGTTCACCTTCAGAAGCGGGGTGGAAACCGGCATCACAATGGTCGCCGGAACTCCGAACTTGCGGGCGGCGTAGGCCACACCCTGGGCGTGGTTTCCTGCAGATGCGGTAATAAGACCTCTCTGCTTTTCTTCCTCGCTCAGAGTGCTGATCTTATAATAAGCGCCGCGGATTTTGTACGCGCCGGTGAGCTGAAGGTTTTCCGGTTTTAAATATACTTTATTGCCTGTTGTCTGTGAGAAGAAGTCGCTCTGAATTAAATTAGTCGGCAGGATCACTTCCTGCACCCGTTCATAGGCTTCTTCAAATTTATCTAGGGTCAACTGATTCATTTTTCTTCCTCCTCGGTCCTGCAGCCGTTCCGATACGCAGAAAGGTTACTCTGTCTTCCATGTAACCGTTCCGCCGTGCGGAAGGCTACTCAGTCTTTTCAAATAATGCGTCTACAAATGAATCGGAGTCAAACTTCTGTAAGTCTTCGATATGTTCGCCAATGCCGATGTATTTCACCGGAATTCCCATCTCTGCCTGGATGGCGATGGCGATACCGCCCTTGGCGGTTCCGTCCAGCTTGGTCAGGACGATGCCGGAGATATCGGTCACTTCCTTAAACTGTCTTGCCTGCACCAGCGCGTTCTGTCCTGTCGTTCCGTCCAGAACGATGAGGGTCTCCAGATAAGCCTCCGGGAACTCCCGTTCGATGACCCGGCGGATCTTGGACAGCTCGTTCATCAGGTTCTTTTTATTGTGGAGACGGCCCGCCGTATCACAAAGAAGCACATCGGCATTTCTGGATTTGGCCGCCTGACAGGCGTCGTATACCACCGCCGCCGGGTCGGAACCTTCCTGCTGGGCGATGATATCCACGCCCGCCCGGTGGGACCATTCGGTGAGCTGCTCGATGGCCGCCGCGCGGAAAGTGTCCGCCGCCGCCATGATGACCTTTTTATTCTGCGCCTTTAACTGGGCGGCAAGCTTACCGATGGTGGTGGTCTTGCCGACGCCGTTTACGCCGATGACCAGCACAACGGAAGTGCGGTTCTCGTATTCATAAGCGGTCTCATCCACCGCCATCTGCTCTTTGATAATATCAATAAGAAGCTGACGACACTCCACCGGCTCCTTGATCTTTTCTTCTTTTACTCTCTCCTGCAGATTCTCGATGATGTTCATGGTCGTGTCCACGCCCAGATCTCCCATGATGAGAATCTCTTCCAGCTCCTCGTAGAACTCGTCGTCAATCTTGGAAAATCCGCTGAAAATCGCGTCAAGTCCTGAGGCAATATTCTTTCTCGTCTTGGTCAGTCCGCTGACCAGACGACTAAAAAATCCTTTTTTCTCTCCCATTTTTATTCCCCTTTATTTATCGGTATAATATACGTCAGAAAAATCCCGCCGATGTCGGTGCATCCGCTCCTTATGAAATCTTCCTGCACAGTCTGCCATCTTATGGACATCTTCCAGACCATTTCCCTGCGTTTACGCATCCAGCTGTTTGTCAATGAGATCCACGGAAATCAGCGTGGAAACACCTTTTTCCTGCATGGTGATGCCGTACAGCGCCTCCGCCGCATTCATGGTTCCGCGCCGGTGGGTGATGACGATGAACTGCGTGTCGGCGGACAGTTTCTTAAGATACCTGGAAAAACGCACGATATTGGCGTCGTCAAGCGCCGCCTCGATCTCGTCAAGGAGACAGAACGGCGACGGTTTTAACTTCTGGATGGCAAACAGAAGAGCGATGGCTGTCAGCGCCCGCTCCCCGCCGGATAAAAGCATGATGTTCTGCAGCTTCTTTCCCGGCGGCTGCGCCACAATGCGGATACCGCATTCCAGCATATTTTCATCATCCATCAGTTCCAGATCGGCAGTACCGCCCTCGAACAGATCCCGAAATACTGTGGTGAACATTTCCCGGATCTGGGCGAACTTCTCTGTAAACTGCTCCCGCATGGCGGCATTCAGCTCGTCGATCATGGTCAGAAGCTTCGCCTCCGCTTCCTTGATATCGTCATACTGTCCCCGCAGGAATTCATACCGTTCACCGACGGTCTTATATTCCTCGATGGCGCCCACATTGACAGGGCCGAGCTTTTTGATCTGCTGCCCGATCTCCTTTTTCTCCCGGCGGTACTGGGCCGCAGCGTCCGCACCGACCTCATAATGCTTCAGTTCCAGCGCATAATTATAAGTGAGCTCATACTGCTCCCACATATAATCCACACGGCTCTCCAGGTCGCCTTCCAGCTTCTCCTTCCGGGCCGCAAGGCGGGCGTTCTCCCTCTCAAGCAGCAGCATCCGGTCGTTTTGTTCTTCCAGTTCCCGGAAAATGACCGTATGCTTTCCGGATACCTCTTTCTGCTCCGCTTTCAGGGCAGTGAGTTTCTCCGTAATCTTTCGGAGCTCCTCCGCCAGAGTTTTCATTTCTCCGGAAATGTTTTGCTGTTCCTGTTTTGCTTCTTCATTCTGCCGGAGCAGTTCTTCCTTCTGGACACGATTACTCTCTACACTGCTGTCACAGCCCCGGATTTCCTCCTCCAGACGCTCGCAGTCAGACCGGTAAAATTCCACCTGCTGCTTTGCCTGGGAGATCTGCAGGATCCGCTGGTTCTCCTCGGTTTCCAGAGTACGGATCTTTTCCTCCAGAAGGGCGATCTCTTTCTCCAGACGCTCCATGGCGTCGCTGTTTTTCTCGTGTATCTTTTCGTGACTCAGCTGACTTTCCGCCAGCACCTCTTTCTGTGCCCGGATCTCAAGGAGCTGATTCTGCAGAGATTTATGGTCGTCTTTGAGACTCTCAATGCTCTCTTTCAGCTCTTTTTCCTTTTCCAGAAGATCCGGAATCTGATGGCCGAGATCGTGAAGGGCAAGCTGCAGGGAGGTAACATTGTCCTGTCTTTCCTCCAGGCTGCTCTGATTGGCTGTCTTCTCCTTCTGAAGCTCTGCAAGCTTCTCCCGGATCTCGCCGCAGGAAGCTTTTGCCTGCGTCATCTTCTCCCGGCTTTCCTCCATCTCTCTTCTCCTTCCCAGCAGATTGCCGGAATGGCGGTAGGCACCGCCGGTGATGGAACCGCCGGGATTCAACAGCTCGCCGCCGATGGTGACAACCCGGAGACTGTAATTATTTCTTCTGGATAAGAGCAATGCATTTTCTATGGTATCGACCACGATGGTACGCCCCAGCAAAAACTGTACCAGCGCCTCAAAGCGGCCGTCCACCTTCACCAGATCACTGGCGATGCCGATCACTCCCTCTTCCTCAAGAATAGACGGATGGATACTGTTATTCCGCCTTCGGATATTGGTCAGGGGCAGAAAAGTCGCCCGGCCGAACCGGTTCTGCTTAAGGAAGGCAATCATCTTCTTTGCCACCTGATCGTCCTCGGTGACCACGTTCTGGAGCGCTCCGCCCAGGGCAATCTCAATGGCGGTCTCATATTTTTTGTCAAGCTCCATGATGTCGGCCACCACGCCAATGATGCCCGGATTATTTTTCTTCTGCTCCATGATGTGCTTGATGGACTGATTGTATCCTTCATAGCGCTCTGTAAAGCCTGCCAGCGTCTCGTAGCGGGAACGGGCCCGCAGGAAATCCTGATTCTCCTGCTCAAGAGCCGTATTCAGCCGCTGCTCCTCCCCGGAAAGCATCCGTTCCTTTTCCTGCAGGGCTTCCAGCGCCGCCAGAGCCTCATCATATTCTTTCTGGGTCTCCTCCAGAGAAGTTTCCAGCCGGGCGGTCTTTCCGTTATATTCTTTCAGATCCGACTGAAGGGCAATGAGCCGGCTGTTATATTCCGCATTACGAATCAGAAGCTGCTCCTCCATGGTATCATAACGGCTTAGCTTTTCCTTGGTGTCGAGCTGGTCGTCCATCATGGAAAAAATAGCGTCCTTCTGAATGGACAGCTTCTCGGCTGCCAGCTGTTTCTGCCCGGTGAGCTGCTCTTTTTCCTCCGTCAGACGGGCCTTTTCCTCTTCCAGCGCGGAGATTTTCTCCTGCTGCCCGGCCAGCTGCTCCTGCTGCTCTTTTCTTTTCGCGATCTTGCTCTCTTTTTCTTCGAGATTCTGACCGATGATTTCTTCGTAGTGGGCAATCATCCGCTGGTTGGACTCCACCTTGTGACCGAGAAGCATATTCTGGCTGTCCAGCTCTTCCTTTCTGGAAGAAAGCTTTGCTCTGTCTGTCTCCGTCTCGTCAATGCGGGCCAGCAGACTCTCGGATTCCTGCTGCAGAGAAGCATTTTTCTCCTTGATCTTATCGTGGGTCTGTCTCGTCTCTTCCAGATCCTTTTCCACGATCTCCAGCCGGCTCCCGTTCTCCTTTAATTCTTCCTGCGTATGTTCATAATCATAAAGAAAGAGATGGATATCCAGCTCCTTCTCTCTGTCTCTTAATTTCAGATATTCCTTTGCCGTGCGGCTCTGTTCCTCCAGAGGGCCGACCCGTTCTTCCAGTTCCCGGAGAACGTCCGTCACTCTCTCCAGATTCTGCCGTTCCTGCTCCAGGGACTTTTCCGTGACGGAACGATTCTTCTTATACTTGGCAATACCGGCAGCTTCGTCAAAAAGCTCCCGGCTGTCCTCAATCTTTCCGCTGAGAATTTTCTCCACCTGTCCCTGTCCGATGATGGAATAGCCTTCCTTTCCGATACCCGTGTCATAAAAAATCTCCACGATATCTCTTCTCCGGCAGGCGGCGCCGTTTATGAGGTACTCGCTCTCCCCGGAGCGGTATACCCGCCTCGCCACCTTTACCTCATCGTAATCCAGGGCAATCTTTCTGTCTCGATTGTCAAAGACAATGGCCACATAGGCAAATCCCAGCGGCCGCCGGCTCTCGGTACCGGAAAAAATAACATCCTCCATCTTGGAACCGCGGAGCTGCTTGGCGCTCTGTTCGCCCAGCACCCAGCGCACCGCGTCGCCGATGTTGCTTTTTCCGCTGCCGTTTGGTCCCACGATACCGGTGATCCCATGGGGAAACTCAAACACAATCTTGTTGGCAAAGGACTTAAATCCATTGATTTCTATACTTTTTAAATACATCGATGCACCTGCCTGCTGCCATACTTTACTGTTTCTGCTGCTTTTTCAGAAGAAGGATTGTCTGGTAGGCTGCCACCTGCTCCGCCCCCTTCTTTGTCTTGCCCACACCAACGGCATAAGCCTTATCGCCGATATGGGTCTCCACAGTGAACTCCTTGTTATGGTCAGGGCCGGTCTCCCGCACCAGCTTATAATGAAGCTGTCCGTTTCCTTCCGACTGCACCATCTCCTGCAGAATAGTCTTGGCATCATAAAACAGTGATTTATCCTCCACATCCTTCAGCAGATGATCGCGGATAAACCGTCCCGCCTCCTCGATGCCGCCGTCCAGATAGATGGCGCCGATCAGCGCCTCAAAGGCGTCGGAAAGGATGGAATCTCTCTCCCTTCCGCCGGTCAGATCCTCTCCCTTGCTCAAAAGAAGATAGCTGCCCAGGGAGACGTCCCGGGCACAGATAGCCAGGGTATACTCACAGACCAGGCTGGAACGGAGCTTGGTGAGCTTTCCTTCCGCGTATGAAGGATACTGCCGGAACAGGTAATCGGAGACGGTCACTTCCAGAACCGCGTCTCCGAGAAACTCCAGCCGCTCGTTATTTTCCTTTTTTCGTCCTTTATGCTCATTGGCATAGGAGCTGTGGGTCACGGCCAGCAGCAGTTTATTCTTATCTGCAAATGTATAGCCGATTTTTTGTTCCAGCTCCGCTAATTTTACAGGCTTCATCTCATGCCTCCCTATCTCGCTCCCTCTCCGGCTTCTTCCTTGGCCGGGGCGAGATATTCCATAATTCTCTCATTTATTCTTGCTTCTTTAAAGGAAACGCACTGCAGGATCGCCGTCTTTGTCTCCTTGGCTGTGGAACTTCCGTGGATTTTTACCACCAGCCCCTTAAGACCGAGAAGCGGCGCGCCGCCATGCTCAGAAGCGTCAAAAGTCTTCAATGTTCTTTTCAGGGACGGCTTCGCCAGAAGTCCGCCGATCTTTCCTGCCAGCGAGGACATCATGCCCTTCTTCACCACAGACATCATGGTCTTTGCCAGACCTTCCTCCAGCTTCAGGATTACATTTCCCACGAAAGCTTCCGTGACGATAACGTCCACGTCTCCCTTCGGGATATCCCTTGCCTCAATGCTGCCCACAAAGTTGATACCCGGACATTCCTTCAAAAGCGGGTAAGTCTCTTTCACCAGCGCGTTGCCCTTGGCTTCCTCCGCACCGATGTTTACGATGGCAACCTTCGGATTCGGAACGCCCACCACATGTTCCATATAGACGGAACCCATCTGGGCAAACTGTACCAGATGCTCCGGACGGGCATCCACATTTGCTCCGCAGTCGATGAGCAGGGAAATCCCTTTCTCTGTCGGCACGATCGGCGCCAGCGGCGCACGTTTCACGCCTTTACATTTGCCGACGATGACCTGTCCGCCCACGAGAATGGCTCCTGAGCTTCCGGCGGATACCACCGCGTCACACTCGCCGTTCTTTACCGCCTTGAGGGCAACCACCAGAGAGGAATCCTTCTTCTTCTTGATGGCTGCTGCCGGAGATTCATCACAGCTGATCTCCTCCGTGGTATGAACAATCTTTATCTGATCGGAGTCATAGGTATATTTCCCGAGCTCCTCCTCGATTCTGTCTTTATCTCCATATAACTGAACCTGAATATCTTTTCTTTCATTGACTGCGTTAACCGCACCCTTTACAATCTCTCCCGGCGCATTATCGCCGCCCATGGCGTCCAGCGCAACTACTGTACTGAAACTCATACGATCTCCTTTCTCAAAACCATTTTTCCTTTCGGAAACCTCAAGCCATCATAGCATACTTTCCATTCTTTGTAAATGTTGAGCTCTCACCGTTCTGTCTTTGCCGCGGGCGGACGTCATCCGTCTCCGGCCGCCCACGCAAAGGCCTATGGCATCCTCAATCCACTCTCTCGTCGCCCCAGAAAAACAGCGCCACCGTTCCCGGACCGGTATGGCTTCCGATGGTCGCGCCGATCGGATAAATCTCGACGCTTCCGGTCAGCTTCGGGAAACGCTCTTCCACCAGATCAGCCACCGCTCTGGCGTCCTCCTCGCAGAGGGAGTGACAGATATAACATTTGCCGCTGTATTCCACGCCGCCCTCGGCATGTTCCTCCATCTTCTCCACGATCCGCTTTATGACCTTCTTCTTGGTGCGGATCTTCTCCCGCGGAATAAGCTGCCCCAGATGATTGACATTGAGAAGAGGGCAGATGTTCAGCATGGTTCCGATAAATCCCGACGCCTTTGAAATGCGTCCGCCCCGGATGAAAAACGTAAGATCCGTGGAAAAGAACCAGTGATGAAGCTGGCGCTTATGCTCCTCACACCACTGATACAGTGCGTCAATATCCATGCCCTCGTCTCTCCTGTCTGCCAGCGCATCCATGAGCAATCCGTATCCGCTGGAAGCCGCCAGGGAATCCACCACATAGATTTTCCGCTCCGGATACTTTTCTTTCAAATCTTCCGCCGCGATGCGGGCAGAATTAAATGTACCGGAAATGCCGCTGGACAGCGTCACGTGAAGGACGTCCTTTCCTTCCTTTAAAAATGTCTCAAAATGTTCCGTGTATTCTCCGATGCTCACCTGGGACGTCTTTGTACTTTCTCCCTCCAACATTCTGCGGTATAGTTCTTCCGGCGGCACCGACGCCCCCAGATCATCCTGGTACTCCGTTCCTCCCAGCTCAAAATGGAAAAACAGATATTTGAGATCTCTCCTCTCAAAATGCTCCTTTGACAGATCGGCTGCGGAGCAGCAGCTTATAACATAAGATTTCATGGGTTCCTCCTCTTTTATGTGCTTCATGTTTATTATATTCTTTTCAGAAAAATTATAACATAGGGAATCAGGAAGGGGCAATATGGGAGTTTGGCGGCAGAAATGATTTTTGGACAGAATTTCTGGCAATAAAAAAAGGATAGACGGTTATATCTATCCCTTTCATCATGCTAGTTAGCAGAAATAATTTCTTTTTTGTTATAGCTGCCGCATGCTTTACATACTCTGTGTGGCATTGTTAATGCTCCACATTTGCTGCATTTTACCAATGTAGGCGCAGACATTTTCCAGTTTGCTCTACGGCGGTCTCTTCTTCCTTTGGAAGATTTATTCTTTGGACAAATTGACATGGTCACACCTCCTCTTGTACAATATCATTGCAGACGTATGAACGTATACCCTTTTTACTCTTGATTAAAGCTTCGAAAGATATCCTGAATTGCTACCATACGCGGATCCGCCACACGGCGGTCACAGTCACATGTGCCGTGATTCAGATTCGTACCACAGACACTGCACAATCCTTTGCAATCTTCTTTACACAGAACCTTTGTAGGGAGTGCAACCACAATCTCATCAGAGATAAGCTTGTCTACATCCAGTATACATCCGTCCATGAAAGTAATTTCATCTACGTCTTCCGCGCCATCTGTTTCCTCATCAGGATTCCAGCGGCAGTCAATCCGAATAGGAAAGGCTGTATCCACTTCGTCGAGACACCGGTCACAGGGAATCAGAATATGAATCTCCGTCTCTCCGGTGATGTGAAGCTTCTCCTCCTCTTTGGATACGGTCAAAACAAAAGGCGCTTTCCGGCTGACCGGATAGCTGCCGCGCTTCAACTTCAATGTATCAAAGGAAGGCTCCACTGTAAACTCTCGGACCACAGATGGATTGGCCAAGATTTCCGATATATTAATAGTCATAATATCAGCAACCTTTCGTACTCATACTCTTGGTATTATACACAGGTGGTTTTTCTTTGTCAAGTAATTTTTCTTGATTCAAATGTTTTTATTTTGTGCCGTCCTGTGCTATCCTGGCATAAAATCAAGCTCTTCCTATTTATATAGGATTCGTCTTGTGCTGTCTTATGTTGTCTTTGTTCTGGAATTTGTCACAGGATTGTCACAGACTATCAGGATATTCTTATCTTTTGGATCGCTGCCTCTCGCTTTTTCTTTTGCTCCTCTGTCAAATGGGTGTAGGTATCTAACGTTACCGCTGTTGAAGCATGCCCCAAAATAGAACTGGTACTCTTCATATCTACCCCGGCCTCGTATGCCAGACTGGTGAAGGAATGTCGTGTTGAATGTGGACAAAAATTTTTAATCTTCTCTGTTCCGTTTTTTTCTGCTTCCTTATTATAATGGTCAATAATCCTTAATATCAAATCACGGAAAGCTGGTTCACTCCATACCCTGCCATAGCTATTATAAAAAAGGAAACCTTGTACATGTCCTCTAATATATCCGGAATCATCCACATATGGCAGCCGCATATCATAAGAAATATGCTGCATTTTCAGTTTGAGAAATGTTCTTTTTAATGTGTTATTCATGGGGATGCAACGGCAGGAAGCCTTATTTTTAGGAGAAGCCACACCTAAAGTAAATCCATAATCCGCTTTTCTGTATCTGTTTACCGTTTTATTGATCTCCACTGTGTTGTTCTCAAAATCTATATCATCCCATGTGAGCGCTGCCATCTCGCCTATTCGCACACCCAAATTAAATAGTGCCACAAAGGCCGGATAGGCATATTGATATCTTCCATTTGTTTTCACATACCTCATAAATAACTCTATTTGATTTTGTTCTATCGCCTCCCTCTTCTTTCTTTCTGTCCGAGGAATCTGTATATTTTTTGCCGGGTTCTTTAAAATCATCTCATCATCAACCGCGCATTCAAATATATTATTCAAACAGCTTTTTAAATTAGACATAGTCGAGTGCTTCTTCCCGGACTCCGTCATCTCGTTTATTATTTTCTGGCAATCTGCTTTTGTGATTTTTGTTATTTTCTTTTTACCAATTGTATTATTAATATATGTATTATAATAGGACTTATAATTGGTACAGGTAGTTGCTTTCCTACCGGTCTTTGCATATGTATCCATCCAGTATTCAAAATATTCATTCAAGAGAACTTTAGAGCTTCCGCTCTTTGGCTTACTGCCTTTATCAATCCGACATAGCAGTTCGTTTTCCTGCCTTCGCAAATCTGCCAGATCAGGAGAGGTAATTGTAACCCTCTCCCCATTGACCATTTTCCGGAACATATAACGCTTATTTTTTTCGTCATAGTATTCTCCGGTACGGAGATTCCGCCCTTTATTGTCTTTCCTTTTTTCTGGCATATTATCGCTTCCTATTTAAGATCAAACTCTCAATCATCACTCTTAGTATCTTCTCTCAAAAAATCTTTCAGAGCTTCTTGTTCCGCCTGTAATAACAATACAAGCTCCTGGGCGCGTTTTTCTATGGCCTGTAACGCTTTCAGCTCTCCCTGTAACTGTTCTTTAAGTTCAGTAATAACATCTGTTGCCAAGCTATTATTTTGCTTCATATCTGCTTTCCTTTCGTTTTTTTACCTGATGTCAACTTTATTTACTCCCAGCCTAGAATTATGTTCTCACAAAATACTTTTGTACATAATTTAATATGCGATTCAAAAATTTGACATCATCCATTTGATTCACCATTTCAATAATGTATTTTTTATATTCCTGCTCAGTCATCTTTTATCCTCCGCTGTTTTCTCATAATAGCTATTAGCCCCTTGATTTGTAAATTTCATATTTACTAATTTTCCACAAAAGATAGCCATACATTCCAGGCGATCATTATCGTCACATTGATTAACTGCAGATGTAATAAGTTCTCTTAATTTATATTTAACAATCTCTTGGTGAAGTTCTGAATTCTCTGCATCGGCTCTTTCAAACATTTCTTTCCACCCGCTTTTCTTCATTTATAAGTCTGCCTCCTTGTTTAACTCTCCTTTTAACATTCTCAGTGCAATTTCCTGCACCTTACTTTCTTCTACTTCACAGGCAAGCTTCATCACCTGATAAAGCATAGGATTATCCTTCAATGCCCTCTGTATTTCCATTACTTCATGACGCATGGCTGCTGTCCTTTCTTTACAGGGGGCAGCGACCGTGTTATAATGACCGCATACCCCAAATTCACGCATTTAGTGGGTTACTTTCCCCTGCCAGAGTTGCCGCTCTGGTAAGGGGTTTTTTATTTTAAGCCTAATAATGCTCTCACATGAAAATATATTAATTTCAGACACCTCTCGTCTGCCCTGTCAAGCATTTCAATAATAACTTTTTTATAATCCATTGAATGCCTCCTTATGCCATCCTAATCTTCTGTACCTGTGACCTTCCAAAAAAGCTCGCCTTGTACGTTTTGCCATCACCGCGGCTTCCCCATATCAAAACAGTTCCGAAAAGTGCCTTGCTCCCATGAATGACTTCATATCCTAATTTCTTCCAATCACTCCATGTATTTGTTTCTTCCTCGACTCCCGCTGCGGCCTTTGCTGTCTCAATCCTCTTTGCATTGACTTTCTCTGCTTTTGCTGATAACCAAGCCCGGTGTAAGCATTCTCCGAAAGAAAGCTCGTTCTCCCGATAAATTTTCCATGCTTTCATCATGATTTTTCTTAAATCGTACTTCACGCTTCCTATCTCCTTTCTTATCAGGTAAGTCTTTCAACAGCTCCGGCAGGTCTTAAAGCCATCTTAGGTCTTCTCACCATCTCATTATCCCCTTTCCCTTGTCCGGTATTATATTGGTGTCTCCGGTACGCTTCCGCCACTTCGTTTTCACCCTTCGCTGTTGAATGCATCATCTATGTTATGATGATATTATAGTGTATGTGTACACATATATCAATTGACATTTTCAACAAATATGTGTACATATATTTGTGTATTATGTATGTGTACACACATTGTCAAAAATGATATATTCTATATATTGGAGAAGTGACTCCTATTTTTATTTCATGAAAGGGCTTATTATTATGACATTAACCGAAGCACAAAGAAAAGCTAATAATAAATATCGCGAAAAGAATATTAAACGGATTCCTCTTGATGTCCAAAAAGAAAAATATGAGGAAATCAAAGCAGCTGCGGGACAAGCTGGAGAATCCGTTAATGGCTATATCAAAAAAGCTATTGATGAGCGTATGATTCGCGAAAAGCAATAACACTTGTGATACTGGAGGATAAAATTTGAAAAAAATATATAACAATAAGGTTTTAAAATTCTTATTTCCAATTCCTTCAATTTGCACATTAGTGATTTTTGGAATTTTAATTTCTGTTTCAGAAATAAATGGAGAACCAGCTACTATTTATGATAAACTACTATTCATGATAATTATATTTGTTTGTATAGTGATACCATTAGATATAATTATCTTGATTTATAAAAAGGCGAAAAATTATATTAAAAAAAGAATAAAATCAAAGTCAAAAAAACAAGATGTTTTTATGGATGCAGACTATAGTATTATTGATGTCGATTTATTATCTGACAATAATTCCAAATCTGATACAAAAAATAAAGCACAATCAAACTTCAAATCTGAAGAAAACAAAAGCGAATTAAATGCACGTTCAAACATTGAAACAAAAAAAGCCTTTATACCAGAAAATTCAACTCTAAAGCGAAAATTAACGGTCGATTCTTATTTTGAAGAAGCAGGAAAATTTATTATTGACAAGGATAAAGCATCTATCGGCATGATTCAAAGATATTTCCGTATCGGATTTAATCGAGCCTGTCGCATCATGGATCAGCTTTGCGATGCCGGAGTCATAGGCCAGGAGGAAGGCACAAGGCCAAGAAAGATTTTAATGAACACAGATGATTTTCAGGCATTTATCGAAAATAACGACTTCAACTACAAGGATTTTACTTCTATAGAAGAGCAAACAAAAATTTCAGAAAATAATTCAAAAACAATTATACCTGAACGGATATATATGTATAATAATAAATTTGATTACATGACCGGCCATGATTTTGAATATTTTTGTGCCGATTTATTGCAAAAAAACGGTTTCCAGAATATCACTGTTACCCAGGGCAGCGGTGACCACGGTGTTGATATTTTAGCCGAAAAAACTGGAGTTTCCTACGCCATTCAATGTAAATGTTACTCCAAAGATATCGGTAATGCCGCAATTCAACAAGTTCATGCCGGAAAAAGCATCTATAAAAGAGATATCGCTGTTGTACTGACCAATCGATTTTTTACTCCACAGGCAAAAGAAGAGGCCGCTATTCTTGGAGTGAAACTATGGGATAGAGATATATTGATTAAATTAATATACAATTCCTCTTTTTAATATCGATTCAGATTTTTAACATATTTCTTGCACTTCTCTCGTTTCTATGCTATATTGAGATTAGAAAAAGGGGAAGCCAGAAAAGCGGCCTACCCACCATAAAGAACAAGTTAATGCTTTACAGCATCAGCCGTCACTATTGGCTGTAGTGGCGGCTATTTTCGTTTATCCTTGAGAATCTCGTAAACAAGACCAACAAGGGAGACAATGAATATTAAAAGCTGTATTAAATCAGCGTATGTAACAAACATTGGCATCGCCCTCCTTTCTTTCGTCTGGAGGGTAAGCCCCTCCGAAAAATCAGAGGGTAAGCCGCCTGGCTCTGTGGTTTCCCCGTGGCTATATTCTATCATGCCGCTGCCATTTCTTCAATATAAATATTGTTTTTTGATATATGAAATATTAAAAGAATTTATTTTTATCTTCATCATGTAAAATAATCAAATCATTCAATATCTTTAATGCTTTCCTTCTATACCCCTGAAAATCTTTTCTCTGCATAGGTATTTCATACCATTTTGAAAGCCGATCATAACCGATTCCAGAAGTCAGATTTACCAGTATAGGTATTGCAATACTATCATTTGCTATCTGCGCCGCATGTAAAATCAAAGCCTGCTGCCTCTTGTCGGCTGTCCTGCAAAACTTCAAGAGTTCCCTTGCTTCCTGTTCCGATATATCATAATCATTTAAATATGCGTCTCTTACCGTTGACAATGGCTTTTAATCCTTTCAAAAAGACCACAGCTCCCCTTCCTGTTCTGACTCTGGTATACATACTGTCATTTTTTCTTTTACCTGATAAAGCAGAGCCATTTCCTGAATCATCTTCCTGATTGTATCCTCATTCCTGGCAAACAACTTTATTCCTGTTGTCTTGGTGTCTTCCTGATTCCTGGTAACATGAAATATGATTATCGCAGACAAACCATCTCCTTGCTCCCATTTAACGGCAATACGGACAATTTTTAAGTATTTACCTTTACAATCTTTATTTGGTAACAATTCAAATATCTTCATTTTGTTTCTGCCCCCTATCCTGTATAATCAGAATAAGGCATCCAGTTTTTATTTGCAGCGGAAAGGGCGGATATTTCATATCTTCGCTCCGTCCGCTGCTATTTTCTTTTATGCCAACTCAAAAGGATTTTTCCCTGTCTGCATCCTTATAAGCTTTGCACCGTCCACTACGGCATGTGCAATTTTTCTTCTGTCCAGATATACCGGCACTTCGATGCGCTGCAATCCGATATTGTTACCAACTTCTTCCCGAACCACACGACGCATGAGGCTTTCAGGAGTCTCTATATTCTTTCCCTGATTCTGGTCACCCAGTACTGCTAAAAACTCCTTATTTGGCGGGATAACGGCGCCAGAAGCAAGGTACGGAATCTTTGAATTACCAAGGTATGGAATCCTTGGATTGCTTAAATTAGATAGAGCACGGGCAGATATATTATTCACAATGCTGTCAGCAATCAATCTCATAGATTTTTTATTTTCTAATGGAAGAACTGCCTCTTTTCCCGCTTCTCCTACGCCAATCACAGAAGCCTGATTAAATAAGCCTCCTGTTTTATACCAGCTGACACTAAAAGTTGGTAATGTAATATTTCGTCCAAAGAAAGTATGCTCCGCGCTTCCAATTTTCACATGTGGCAGCGGAATAGTTATTGATTTAAGTCCGTCAATAAATCCTCTGATAACATTTTTTCCGGTTTTAAACAAGCTTGGAATCGCTTTGCTGACTTTATCTGGTAGACCACCCAAAATCTTTTCCATGCTGGACCAGTCCCCATTAAATCCATCTTTTAAGCCGCTGATAATATCTCTGCCTTTTGACAATACTTTATCTTTTACATTTCCAATTGATGAATAAACTTCTTCTCTGATATTCTTTACCCTAGACAGAAAACCGCTCTCTTTCAGATTCTCATAACCGTCTTTCAGTCCTTCGATGATATCTTTACCCTTGCTCTTAACTTTATCACCAATGGCACCCACCTTTGAAAAGACTTCATCTTTTAACTTGGCCACCTTGGATAAAAACGTCGGGTCCTTTACCCTTTCATACCCATCTTTTATTCCGGTAATTACATCAGAACCTTTTTGCTTCAGCCACTGTGTTGCATCACCGGCCTTTTCTTTTACATATGAACCCATCTTGGAAACTGTCTGCCCTATTTTACTTTCCTTCACGGCCTCCCATCCATCTTTGAAACCTTGAACTACGTCGGAGCCTTTTTCCTTCAGCCATTCTTTGGCTTTATCAAAAGCATCAAGAACCGCGTCTTTCACATTTCCAGCCCATTCTGTGATTTTATCCCAATTTTTCCAGATCAAAAAACCGGCAATAATGGCGCCGACTACAATAAGGCCCACAGGATTAAATAATGCAGATGCCAGGGTTGTAAATGCCGTAGAGAGTGCCGGAGCAAAGGTTCCTGTCACCCATGTACCAATGGTAGAGACAAGTGTCGAGGCCGCAGGAAAAATTTTCGGAATAATCGAAGTGGAAAACCAGTTGCCCACTTTTGTAATGATACTACTTGTAATTGTTTTCCCAGTCATCGCTTCCGAAACTGCATTTCCAAATCCAGAAAAAATAGTAACAAGCTTAGAGGCAACAAAGAATCCTGCCAGTAGTTTAAAGACTGTACCGCTCTCTGAATCAAATAACCCTGACAACATACCGGAGGCGGCTTCATAGATGATAGTACCAACATCGGATAAGATAGTCTTCCAGTCAATACTTCCAAGGAAATCACCGATTCCCTTTCCGAAAGCTTCCCAATCCGTATTTTCTGCAACATCCCTGATGGTTCCCAACAAGTCCGTTGCAAACTGACTGAGCGTTTTTCCTGCTTGCGTCCAATTGATACCATGTATCATATTGTTCATTCCGTTATAAATATTTTTTGCAATGCCATCCCAGTCAACTTCATCTGTAAAAGATTTTAAAGTTTCAAAAGCGCCGTTAATTCCAGTAGAAAGAGTTTTCCCGATTTCTCCAAAATCAATCTTGGCAAACATTCCGTTGATAGCCCGCCCAAGCGCTGTTCCAAGTTCCTGCCACCCTGTAACACCTGCATCACTTCTCCTGGACATATCCTGCACGAAACCAGACAAGGTGTCCCACGAAATCATAAAATAGTTTCCAATCAGATTACCTAATTCTGTCCAATTGATTTCGCCGATCATTCCCCGCAGGCCTTCAGATAAGCTTTTTCCTATATTTTCCCAATCAATCCCGGTAATCAACAGATTTAAGGTATTAACAAGAGTATTTATCCCTGCTCCTATGGTCCGCCCCATCAAATCCCAGTCAATATTATCAACCAGACTATTGAATGTCCTGGTAAATGCATTTATAAACGGTGTAATTTTAGGACCGACATTTTCCCAGCTGATCGTGTCATAGACTATTTGCAATCCTTTATTGATTCCTTCGGCGATATATCTGCCAAGCCCCTCCCAATCCTGAGAGTTGATATATTTCTTTATTTTATCAGCTAAATTCTTTACAGAATCAGGAATAGTAACCGTTTCAAACATATCTCCCGGAGCAAGTCCGCCGGAGCCGCTGCCGCCGGCGGAATCTTTTCCGGAATCAGATTTATTTTTCTCGGTGAATTTATTTATATCGTCAAGGGGAGATAAATACTTCTCTGCCGCTTTGGCTGCCTTGTCCGTTTCGTCCGCCGCATCTTTGGCTCCGGCCGCAGTATCCTGTAAACTGACAGCATAATCCTGCTGCACTTTCTTTGCCCTAGTAAAGCTATTTTGTCCTGTCAGGCGCGCAAAAAACATACCCAAATATGTAATACCATCGGCCAGCAAATTGATAAATCTGGTCAGAATCGGGGCAACAACACTGAGGATTGGAGAAAAAGCAGTTGCAAATGCATTTTTTAACCTGGTAAGCGCCGACATCATCATTGACATACTTTGATTCATTGCGTCGGAATATTGAGCCAAATTCTCAATTCCTTCTCTAACACCGCTTGTAACCAATGATATGGCGCGAAAAACAGTACTGAACAAAATGGACATCGCCAACATCTTACCCATACTCATGCCAGCGCTTTTTGTTTTCTTGTTAAAATCTGTGATTGATTTCGTTGTGTTCTTTATTGCCTTAGCAAAGCTTGAAAAAGCTTTTGTTCCAGTATTTTTTATCCGACCAAAGATCTCTGAGACACTTTTACCGAGAGCTTTGAAAACACTCTGTATTTTCGCACCGCTTTCTTTCACTTTGCCTTTCAGAGAATCATAAGATATATTCAACTGTCGATTCATATCGAGCAATCTTTTTTCTTCTCTTTCCAGGCGTTCCATGTCGGCCGCCGCCTGCTTAGTCTGCGTGCCAAACGTAAAGGCTTTTCCTGTTTCTTCAAGGTCTTGCAGTTCGCCTCGAGCATATTTTATGGTATTCCTCAGCTCATCAATATCATATTGATAGCGCTTGAAAGTCTTGCTGTTTTGGCTGCCGCCAAGTGCCAGGAATCTCTCTTGTGTAGCTATCAGGTTATTTAATCGCTTCTCTGCCTGTTCAATCTGGACTTGAATCTCCCGATATTCCTGTGTTGGGATTTTCTGGCTGCCGTATTCTTCGACCTTCTGTTTTAGATCGTCAACTTTTTTTGCTTGTGCGGTATATGCTTCGTTTTGTTTCAGCAGCGCGGCAAGCTGTTTGTTCAGAGCTGTTTTTGTGGACTGATTTAATCCATGTACGCTACCAGCCATTTTACGAACAGCCGCTTCAAATTCCTTGCTCCCTGCTTTTAGTCCGTCCGCATCTATGGCGGTATCAATAATGATGCTTCCATCCGCCTGCATGTTTCACCACCTTATAACTATTTCTGGTCAGCGACTATCTCCCACCGATAGCCGGTTATATTACCGTAAATTTTATTTATGATACTTAGAAGAATATTTATTCACGCGCCGACGCATCCTTTTTATTCTGATTTCCATTTCCTGTTCAATGACACCGGCAATCGCTTCTAGTACCTCCTCAACAAAAAACTTTCCAGACTCCAGCAGCGAAAACGGTCCGATAATATTAAAAAAGGTATTTGCCGCCTCTTCTCCAATGAGATAACCAATTTTTTCAATTACCTGTTTTTCCACTGCTCTAATGGACTCATAGGAATTATCCGGAATCTGAAGATGATCGAAAAATTTTACCACTTCTTCATATCTCTCCGCAATTTGGGTATCGGAAGGCCGGAATACAAACTCTCCTAAAACTTTTCCCCGTTTATTTTTGATCGTATACACTGTGCTGACATCATCTAAAACAACCTGATTAACCTGTTCTTTTACTGCTTTATTACTCATATTTTTTCCTTTCTGTCTCAAAACTAATTATTAATTCAACCGCTAATTAATGCGGGCAGCGGCCGTCTCAATTTGACGGTCGGACTATCTTGTATTATTTATGCCTGTCCCTTTTCCAACTTCCCATAAATCGCTACCAAACCCAGGAATTCCATGCAGTTCATAAATAAAATCCCTGTCAGTAACATAATCTGCATATCCTCACCTCCTTGCGCGCGTTATCGTGTCATTAAATTCTCACTCTTTACTCAATTTCAACGCTTCCAAAATCAGGTTAGCCGAATAAAAGATAGAATTCGCTTCTTTCGCTGTCAGCTCATGATTCAGTACCATATTATTCACCCGGGCCAGGCTTCTGCGAACTTCCCGGGGTGTATTCCATCTCAATTTTATCTTCCTGCCATTTCTGCTTTCATCCGCTGCCCGCATCCGGGCCAACGTATATTTTTCTAGCATAGAGTTATTCATCATATCATCTCCATATCAACAGTAATTGTATTCTGATCTGATGGATACAACTTTTCTATCCGTCGCATTTGCTCTTTCAAATCAGCTTTGTTATTTGCATCAATTCGGATTTCAAGAGCCGCCCTTTTCGGAAGTTTCTTTCCTTTCTCATAAAAAAGTATCTTACCAAAGTATCTTTTTTCATCTTTTGAATAATCAATATAAGAAAACGCTTTCGTAAACTGCTTTTTTCTCCCCTTCGTATTTTCGCTCTTTTGCATCTTGTACTCCTATGTTTTGTTATAAAAAAACACTAAAATAATTACTATACACCGTATTTTTCTATATTAGACCCCCTCCCTTACTCTTTTTTTCACGGTCTGAATCGCTACCACAATCTTTTTTTCCATACTTTCTTCAATGTCCCCTCGCAAAGCTTTGGACAACGCTGCTTCAGAAATACCCATTTCCTGCGCGATTTCCCACTGTCTCAACCTTGAATTTTTGATTGTCATTTTTACCTCGTCCCCGGTCATATCTGCCCTCCTCAAAAGAACAACAATTTGTTACCTAGCTGTATTATAACATCCCTAAAAAAATGCAGTGTCCCCATAATTACGCGAGTATTTCGCTCAGAAATTTATCCCGTTCTTCGACTGCTTTCTTTTGTCGTATACTCTCTTCTGGCAGTTGTATCTCAATGGAAACACGTTGAATCCGATTTATGATCCGGTTTTCTACCTTCAGTTTTTCAGTTGGAAAATTTGATGTAAAGATAGTTACCAGTCCATTTTTCATCCTGGTGTCAATTAATCGAAAGATTTCTGATTGCTGCCAATCACCGGATTTTTGCACTCCTACATCGTCAAATATCAGCAGTTCGCATTCCCGATATATTTTAGACTCGTCCCGCTCTCCCATCTGCCTCTTGTAACTATCACCAACCATTGACAGATAGTCAGGTACCGTTATAAATCTTACTCGGCATCCGTACTTGATCCTGATAGATTGCGCCACACAACAGGCCAAAAAAGTTTTCCCGCTGCCCGGTGTATCACTCCAGAAATATATCCCCTTCCCGACTGACTCCCATTTTTTGTAGTCCTCGAAAAAGCTCCAGACAATTTTTTTGACCTTGCTTAAATCTTTTTGATAAGCTTCAAAATCGAACCTATACAGGTCCATATCCCTGTATCCCGAAGGAATTCCGCTTTCATCGTTTGCAGCAATAATTTTATGACACCTTGGACATGGCGCGGCATATTCAAGTGGCGCATCATATCCTTCAACTTTTTTCTCGTACAATTTCCACCCAGTCCCATGACAAATGGCGCAAGCGTCACCAGAGCTTGACGCTGTAACTGTTTTCTGATTTCTCATTGCCCTTTTCTCCTTTTTGCATTGGTTCCCTGTTCTGATAATTTCCATCAAGCACCTTCGCCATATTTCCGTCCTGTATCAGCCAGTCGAAGGTTGCCGACCAGTTCCGACCATTGCTGCCCTTTAAAAACTCGCTGCTTTCGGCCAGCTCAAAAAGGCGCCGAAAATCGTCAAGAGTATATCCTGACTTGAGTCTTGCCCTGATTGCCTTTCGTCGACGGTCAGAAAGTTTGGTCAGGCGAGGGAATGACACGCAAGTGTCGTTATACATATCAGCTATTTGCTGACAATCATAATTGTTCTTTGTCATATTGTTCTTTATATTGTTGTTACTTTTAGTTCCCTTATTTTCCGTACACGGTCTTTCGCTTTTTACCGTGTACGGTTTTTGGCTTTTTTCTGTATACGGTTCATCCGTGTACGGTTTTTCCGCATCTTTATTTTCCGTACACGGTAAGCATACTTTTTTAGATACAGGGACATCATTAACCATCCGATAGATCACTCTTCCAAATCTTCCATTTTCCCGACTTGTCTGCCTTTTTTCAATAACTTCTGCTGCCACTAGAATTTTAATGTAGCGGTAAAAAGTATCTTTCCCTATTCCCATCTCTTCAACTATCGTCTCCACGCTAGGGAAAACATTCATCAGAATTACCACATAAGGCCGCCAGATAAGCGTAAAGTCCCTTTGCGGCAGCGGGAATGTTTTTGTTTCTCGTAACGCTCTGATATACCCGGCCAAATCCGTTCTTAAATGCCATAGCTTTTCTTACCCCTTATAAACCTCAAGCCCTTGCTTAAATTTGTTCCAGTCGGTTACTCTTGTTCTTCCAATTCTATATACGGCATCAAATTCTTCTGCCAATCTTCTAAACGTCGCAACACTCATTCTTGCCAGCTGAGCACCTTCAGCATCTCTCACAAATTCCACATGATTTGTTTTGCTTACGTCTAAACTTTTCATTTTCTCCACGTTCTGTCTCCTTCCATCTAATATCTTTGCGTGCTTTGTGGTGTTATGATATAATAAAAAAATGTATTTGTATGTATCTATTTTTTAGTCAAAATAATATATAGGAGATTTTTTTGTTAATTATGAAATACAATTTAAAAAAAATTGGGAAAAGGCTTCAGACAGAACGAAAATTAGCAGGATTTAAAAGTCATGATTCATTAAGTGAATATATTCGTCAACATAATTATAGGGGATTCACTAGGCAAACCATAGCCAAATGGGAACATGGTTTAGAGCTTCCTCCACTGGATGTTCTATGTACATTATGTGTACCTTTTAATTGTGAGATAGGATATTTACTGTGTGAATATGATTGTAAAACAAGAGAAAATACGGATATTAATCAAGTTACAGGACTTTCTGAAGACGCCATAAACGCCTTGCATCATTTAACAACCTTTAAACAAGGAGAAGTCCGTCTTGCTATTATAAATTACCTACTAAATAATACAGATTTTAATTTTTTGATGGATGCTATTGATAGATACTACACAAAATATGATTATTATCAATCTTCTCTTCAAAGATATAGTGCAGAACAGAAAAAAATACAAGATTTAGCAAATGGAGATTTACTTAAAATGTTAGAATTAAAGGAATCAGAAGAATATTCTCCTTCCATATCAAGACATAAGGTTGCAGAAAACGAAAATGCACTATTAGCATTCCGTTTTAAAGTACAAAAAGAATTCGATGAGATTTTAGAAAAAATGATGAGATTTTTTTATGAAAAAAACAATTCTGAATCATAAATGGCCATATCTCGGTATCAAAAAAGTTTATTGCGTATATTATAAGTGCTCTATAAGGTTCACAGTATTTTCTCCGGATTTGTCACAACTTTGTCACAAATCCGGAGGTTGAGTCTCAAAAAACGTCTTATTTATGCGCTTTTCTGGAAATAAACGTCAAGTAATTTTTCTTGATTCAAATGTTTTTATTTTGTGCCGTCCTGTGCTATCCTGGCATAAAATCAAGCTCTTCCTATTTATATAGGATTCGTCTTGTGCTGTCTTATGTTGTCTTTGTTCTGGAATTTGTCCCAGGATTGTCACAGAAACTCAGGATATTCTTATATTTTGGATCGCTTCCTCTCGCTTTTTCTTTTGCTCCTCTGTCAAATGGGTGTAGGTATCTAACGTTACCGAAGTTGAATGTGGACAAAAATTATTAATCAAATTGATAAACAACTCTTCTCCTTAATATCGATTCAAAATCTCAACATATTTCTTGCACTTTTCTCGCTTCTATGCTATATTGAGGATAGAAAAAGGGAAGCCACAGAAGCGGCCTACCCTCAATAGCAACTAAATTTAACGCTTTGTAGCGTCAGCCGTCAGCTATTCCCAGTAGTTGGCGGCTATTTTCGTTTATCCTTGAGAATCTCGTAAACAAGACCAACAAGGGAGACAATGAATATTAGAAGCTGAATCAGATCAGCATATGTAACATACATTGGCATCGCCCTCCTTTCTTTCGTCTGGAGGGTACGCCCCTCCGAAAAAAGAGGGTAAGCCGCCCGGCTCTGTGGTTTCCCCGTGGCTATATTCTACCATGCCGCTGCCAATTCTTCAATATTAATATTGTTTTTTAATAGATAAAATACTAAAAGAATTTATTCATCGCTTCATCATGTAAAATAATCAAATCATTTTTAAAATACATAGAGCATATCATTTTTTCTCATTTAATAACTGTTTCACCCGCTCTATCGGAAATCTGTCTTCTATATCCACTATCTCAAATACATTCGCTGGCAATTCTTTTTCTCCTATGAATGCAAGATATTCACTGACAGCCCGGCGGTCTATGGCAATTTTGCCATGTCCGTCCCAATGACGGTTACTCTCTGTTTTTTTCAAACCAGAGATCCAGTATTCATCTCCGTTTTCAATATCTACATAATTGGAACAGCTTCCGATTGATCTTTGAAAGGCATGATCATTAAAATAAATGGTTTTTTTGCTTTTTGAAGTTTTTACATATCCGATCCATGCCGGTCCATCATCGGAATAACCTGTTTTAAGTTCTATATACATCAAATCATGTATCATAGCATTATCCCTCCTGTATGTTCTCATATATATTTTCCATAGGTTATAAATTATGAAATCCACCAATCTCCATCAGCCGACTGATTTAAGCATCCAAGTTCTTCCGAAATCGTATTGCCTGCAAAATCTTTTATGATAATTCGATTGTAATATTTATACTGATCCGTTGCACGACCAGCTGCAACATCCCATCCTTCTTCTACCCATTCTTCTATATAAACTTTTCCGTCCTCTATTAAAATAACGGACTGCTGTTCTTTTAGCGGGAATGAAATTTTATCCGGATAGTAACACCGAAAACCATCCTCTGCTTCCTGACTGATAATGTACAGAGGATTTCCAATAATTATTAAATTATATAAATTTACGTCTTCCATATTTAACTGGACAACCTTTTCCAGAATTTTCTCTGGCATATACCTGTACAAAGTCACTTTTTTACTGTCGTAATCACCCTGTAAAAAATATAGAAATTTCTCCACATATACAGGCGCACCATAGACAGTATTTCTTTTCTTATCAAAAGGTTTATATACATTTCCGGTATGAAAATCATAGAACAACAATTCAGAGCCCCGGTATCCTCCCTGCTCTGCCCACACGATCAAATCATATAAATCCTCATTATCAGATTGGGAATATCCAAATCTGTCCTGTCCATATATTTTTTCTATGTATCTGCCCTCAATTTTATCGAACCTTTTTATCACTTTATGCTTTCCTCAAACTTTCTTGTAAAATGACAGATATCTGGTACCCTGGAATGACAGTTCGCCCTCGTCTCCTTCAGCAAACATTCCATACTCTGAACCAGGCACAGACATCTCTATCCTGTCGCCACTTTCCACCTGAAAAGTAACATAGTATGTAGTATGAACCGTTGTATGATATCCATGCGCACCTGATACATCGCCTGCATTCGGGTGATTGTGATGCGTGGTATTCTGGCGTTTTGCGACAATCTTTGCCGGTACGGTTAAACGCGGAGAGTTATTATTGTCATGCCAGGTCTGAATCCCTTTTGCAAAAGTAAATATAATCATCGCAATAATCAGTATGAACATCACAGGAAATATTATTTCCATTAAATCAAACATGATTGCCTCCCTCCTGAAAAAAAATCCTATTATAAAATTTCTCCGGATTTGTCACAGCTTTGTCACAAACCCGGAGATTGAGTTTCCAAAAAAGGCTTATTTATTTTTCAAAGAATAAACGTTAATTAATATTTCCGATATTCCCGAAAATATTTCTACTGAATTCCCGGAATCTTCGGGATACCCGCGAATCCTGCCGCCAGTTCTTCGTCTGTCGGAATGTAGTCACTCATCTCGCCATCGTTGAATCTTTGGTAGGCCACCATATCGAAATATCCGGTTCCGGTCAGGCCAAAGAGAATGGTTTTCTCTTCGCCAGTTTCCTTACACTTCAGCGCCTCATCAATGGCTACCTTGATGGCATGACTGCTCTCCGGCGCCGGGAGGATTCCTTCGATGCGGGCGAACTGTTCGGCCGCTGCGAAGACTTCCGTCTGTTCTACGGCGCGGGCTTCCATCAGGCCCTGGTCGTAAAGCTCGGACAGGGTGGAGCTCATGCCGTGGAAACGGAGACCTCCGGCATGGTTGGCGGACGGGATGAAACCGCTTCCCAATGTGTACATTTTTGCCAAAGGACAGATCATACCAGTATCACAGAAGTCATACATGTACCTGCCTCGTGTGAAGCTAGGACAGGATGCCGGTTCTACGGCAATGAACTGATAGTCAGCTTCTCCGCGGAGCTGTTCGCCCATGAATGGAGAGATCAAACCTCCCAGATTGGAACCGCCGCCGGCGCAGCCGATAATCATATCCGGCTTAATGCCGTATTTGTCCATGGCAGTTTTGGTTTCCAGACCGATAATGGACTGATGCAGCAGTACCTGGTTTAACACACTACCCAGTACATAACGATACCCTTCGTTAGTAGTTGCCACCTCAACGGCTTCGGAAATGGCGCAGCCGAGGCTTCCTGTTGTTCCCGGATGTGCTTCCAGTATCTTCTTTCCGACTTCTGTTGTGGTAGACGGAGACGGGGTAACGCTGGCGCCGTAGGTGCGCATCACTTCTCTTCGGAACGGCTTCTGCTCATAGGATACCTTTACCATGTAGACCTTGCAGTCCAGATCCAGGTAGGCGCACGCCATGGAAAGGGCTGTACCCCACTGGCCGGCGCCTGTCTCTGTGGTCACGCCTTTTAAGCCCTGTTTCTTTGCATAGTATGCCTGGGCAATGGCAGAGTTGAGCTTGTGGCTTCCGCTTGTATTGTTTCCTTCAAATTTATAATAAATCTTAGCCGGTGTATCCAGTTTCTTTTCCAGACAGTATGCCCGAACAAGCGGAGCCGGACGATACATTTTATAAAAATCCTGAATCTCCTGCGGAATGTCGATATATGGTGTGGTATCATCCAATTCCTGCTGTACCAGCTCTTCACAGAATACAGGTTCCAGCTCTTCAGCCGTCATCGGTTTGCCGGTCGCTGGATTTAACAGGGGAGCCGGTTTCTTTTTCATGTCCGCACGGACATTATACCACTGTTTCGGCATCTCGTTTTCTTCCAGATAAATCTTGTATGGAATGTCTCTGCTCATAGGTTTCTCCTTTTCTTTTTTATTCCTTTTATAAATATAAACAGGAAAGTTTATTAATTTCATCTATTGATGTAATCAGGTATAAAATCATCAAAACTTTATATACCGGTATCAGTTTACCGCATTAAAGTGTTCCCGTCAAGGTAATCTTCTCATATTCCCTGCTCCGGCTGCATATACATACACAAAGCTGCCACAGGAAGACGCCATGAAAACATCTTTTCTTCTTAAAATCTG
Source organism: Eubacteriaceae bacterium CHKCI004 (assembly GCA_900016875.1). GTDB lineage: Bacteria > Bacillota > Clostridia > Lachnospirales > Lachnospiraceae > Anaerobutyricum > Anaerobutyricum stercoris. The sequence continues at coordinate 49,706 of FCNR01000032.1, forward strand.
CCAGATTGCATGTATCATATCTTTCTTTTTTCTTCTGACCCATTCTTCTCTTGTCCTTGATTATGCGAAATCCGGCCTGTCTTCCTGGGCATTTTCCGTCCTGCCGGTTTTGCTGCCGTTTATTATCCTGTCCAAACTGTGGATATATTATGATGTGCCGCAGCTCTTTTACCGTGCCGCCTGCCGGGCGCTGCCAGGTCACAGTCATGCAGCCGTCTGTCTCACAGTTCTTCTTCTGGGTTTATCCTCCGGTTTTCCCGTAGGCGCGATTTTTGTACGGTACTTTTATGAAAAAGGCATCCTTTCCAAGCGGGCTGCAGATGGGCTTCTGCCTCTCTGCTCTTTTGTAAGTCCCATGTTTCTCATCGGATATGTCCGGCCGCTCACCGGATATACCGACGCGGACTGGTATCTGTTTGTGCTGAGTCTTTATCTGCCGCTTCTCTTGTGCTTTGGAATCCTGCTGGTCAGCCGGGCAGGCCACCACACAAGCAAATATTACCCCGGTGAACGAGCGCCCCACGCAAACCAACACCATCCCGCCCAACAGGCACCCCGCCACGTACCGTATAAAAATGTAAAGACAGCCTCCCCATCCACGCTTAGGGATGTGTGGCTGTCTTCTCTGGAAATCATATTTACCATCGGCATCTATATGATGCTTTTTTCCATTCTGTTCGGCATCACTCTCCATGAACCGATGCTCCGGCATACCGTCACGGAGATAACGCTTTCCAACCTGGAAATCACCACCGGCATTGGCTGGCTGTCACGAATGTCGGCCCTGTCCGGGATAGTCCGGGGCGCCGTCATGGCCGCCGTTGTCTCATTGGGAGGACTATGTACTATGGCGCAGGTTCACAGCGCCACCATCAGCTGTCCCTTTTCCATGAGCCGTTATCTCCTGATCAAAGTGAAATGTGCTCTGCTGTCCGCCGGACTCTTCCTCTTGACGGAACATATGCTGTCACTTTTCTGAGCTCATCATCTTGTCGGAACAAATGCTGTCATTTCTCTGAACTCATCCTTCCAAGCATGGAGGTCTGCGGCGCTGCACCGGCTTTAAGCCTGGGCTCCGCCGTCATCTTTCGCCTCGAAGTCTTCCTTACTCCGTGCGCTTCTGGCACCGCTTCCCAGCTGGAGGTCTATTTCATGTTTATCCTCCAGAATCTGTTTATGTTCTTCTTTCAGCTTGGCCAGTACCGAGTCAAAATACTGCTTTTCCTGCTCAATGATGCTGTTATACATGTATTCAAGGCCGCTTAACATATTCTGTGTATACTGGAGAGCGCCGGTCTGCAGAGTCCGGGATGTTTCCCTGGCATGACTGATGATATCACCGGCTTCCGTCTCGGCGTTGCTGACGAGTTCCTCCGCCCGCATGTTGGCGAGGGCGACGATCTCGTTGTCATCGATCATGACTCCGGCTTCCTTGGCAGCATCCTGCACGATCCTTTCTGCTTTAGCTCTCGCATCGGCAATGATAGATTCTCGTGTCTGTATGATCTGGCGGCTCTCCGCCAGCTCTCTCGGAAGCTGTGTCCGCAGTTCATCCAGCATGGCAAGCAGTTCTTCTCTGTTTACCTTTATCATACTGCCTCCGCTTAAAACGCCAGTGGTTTTGCAGTTATCAATATATACTTCAATTTCATCAATCAACTGATCTATATTCATATGCTCTCCTCCTGAATCCCTTTCCCGGTACATTCCAGGTCATCTGTCTGTCCCGGCTGCCGGACCACATAATCCGGTTTCCTTCTATATATTTTATGATTCTGTCGATCCAAATGTGTCTCTTATTTACCGCCGACTTCCGTACTCCTGTGCTCGCCGATCTTCTCGTAAACCTTTTCCCTCACATAATTCGGTACGAACGGAGAAATATCGCCATCAAACATCGCCAGCTCTCTCACTGTACTGGAGCTAAGGAAAGAATATTTTGCGCTGGTTGCAAAAAACATCGTCTCCACGTCGGGATGCAGCTGTTTGTTGGTCTGCGCCATCATCAGTTCATATTCAAAATCGGAGACGGCGCGGATTCCGCGGACGATCACGTCCGCATGCATTTTTTTGGTAAATTCAATCAAAAGCCCCTGGAAGGATACCACCTCCACATTGGGATAATCCTTTACCACCTCCCGAATCATATCTACCCTTTCCTCAAAATCAAACAGAGGCGTCTTCGTCTGATTCTTCAGCACTCCAACGACCACCTTATCAAATACTTCCGACGCTCTGCGGATAATATCCAGATGTCCATAGGTGATAGGGTCAAAACTTCCCGGATAAACTGCTGTTGCCATAATTTTTCTTACCTTTCTCTTCCTGTAATAAAATGCACGGAAATTATTTTCCGATAAAAATGTGCTGATTTGTCTTATATTTTTTCTGCTTTATAATATGAAAATCCGTCTCTTCCAGGTAAGAAAAATCTGTTTCCAAATCCGCTTCCACTATGATCCTTGTCTCCGAATCACACAAAGATGACTTCTCAAGAAAAAGCAAAACCTCTTTTTCCAGAAGCTTCCCATAAGGCGGGTCCATAAAAATGAACGAAAACGCTTCTCCCTTTTTGTCGAGACGATTCAGCGCATACATGACATTTTCTTCCATCAGCACAGCACGTTCTGCCAGATGGGTGTGTTCCAGATTCTCCCGGATACACCGGGCAGCCTTCCGGTTATTCTCCACAAAAACAGCCGCCCTTGCCCCCCGGCTCAACGCCTCAATGCCAATGGCTCCGCTTCCGCTGAACAAATCCAGAAAGCGGCTGCCTTCCACATCGTAGGAAAGCATATTAAAAAGGGTCTCTTTAATGCGGTCGGTTGTCGGTCTGGTATTTATTCCTTCTATAGTCTTTAACTTCAAATGTCTTGCCGTGCCGGCTATTACTCTCATCGTTTTCTTCTTCCCATCTGTTTTTTCATAATTGTGCCAATTGTTTAAGCATTACCTTTATTTTATAATATCCTTCACTTTTGTCAAGAAAAACAGCCGCCAATCCACCGTATTTTCTGCCGTCAATCCACCGTATTTTCTAAAGGAGCCGCACTATACTTTCCTCTCTGTCGGATGATTTGCAATAAATGTATACTAAAGCACCAGCTTCCTGCGAATCTTGCGGATCTCTTTTTTCTTGAGGCCCGCGGATAACAGATAATTTCTGAAGCTTCCATATTCAGTCATTACATGATCGTAGGCGGCGGCAATCCACTGAGGTCTGGAATATTCCAGTTCTTCCAGGCCGTCATGGATCCGAAGTTCCACATGGTCTCTTAAATATGTATGGGAGACCTGGTAATTTGCAATGATATCCTCCCTGGATACTCCGGCAATTCCCAGAAGCAGCATAGCGAGAATTCCTGTACGGTCTTTTCCCGCCTGACAATGAAACAGCACACAGCCGTCCTCATGGGCAAGAATGAACCGGAAAATCTGCGCCGCCATATCCTTGTATTCCACCAGATTAATATAGAACTGTTCCGGCTTAAAGCCTTCCTCTTTCACCGCACGCATGTCAAGTACCGTGTCCGGGATGAACGGCAGATTGATATAGGTCACATCCGGATGCTCCCGGAAAGGATTCGGATAAATGAGCGTCTCCTCTCTGCCGCGCAGATCGATGACCGCCCGGACTCCATATCCCAGAAGGAAATTCTTATCCTCCTCGGTGATATTGGTAAGATTATCTGTTCTCAGAAACTGATGATATTTTGTCACCGAGCCCTTTCTGGCGGCATATCCGCCCAGCTCTCTTACATTAAAGGCTTTTTCCATCGGCAGCCTGTTATAATCCAAAAGTGCATTTCTCTTCATAACTGTGTCTCCCTGTTTTCTCTTTTTAGAATCTCTCTGTGTCCGGGCAGTTTTCCCAATGGACCACTCACAGATTTCTCGCGTAATTCAAATCCTCTTCCAGAGAATACTGATGTATTTTTCTAAAATTATACCCTGACTTTTTCAAAAAGTCGACGGCTTCCGCCGCAGTTTTTAAAATATCCGCGTTTTCGTAAATGTCTCCCAGCGCAAAGTTCATGGTGCCGCTCTGGCGGGTGCCGAAGAACTCGCCCGGTCCCCGGAGCTTCAGGTCTTCGTTGGCGATGTGGAAACCGTCGTTGGACTTTCCAACCACCGACAGGCGTTCCAGCGCCTCCTGCTGTTCTGAGCCGGAGATAAAAATACAGTAGGACTGTTCTTTGCCGCGGCCGACACGCCCCCGGAGCTGATGAAGCTGGGCAAGACCGAACCGCTCCGCATTTTCAATGATCATCACCGTCGCGTTCGGCACGTCGATACCGACCTCCACCACGGTGGTGGAGACAAGAACCTGTATATTTCCCTCAGAAAACTGTTCCATGATCTCGTTTTTCTCAGCCGGGCTCATTTTGCCGTTGAGCGCCTCCACACGGATGGACGGAGACAGCGCCTGCGCCAGCATACCCGCGTAGGAAGTGACATTTTCCACATCGAGAGTCTCGCTCTCCTCAATCATCGGGCAGATGACATAGGCCTGACGCCCGAGAGCCACCTGCTTCTGGATGAAGTTCCAGGCCGCCGGACGGGCGTTCTGCTTCACCACACAGTTTTTGATGGGCAGTCTCGACGCCGGCAGCTCGTTCATGACGCTGATATCCAGATCCCGGTACAGGATCATGGCGAGGGTTCTTGGAATCGGCGTGGCGCTCATGACCAGCACATGGGGCTCCATCCCCTTGTGCATGAGCGCATCCCTCTGCTTCACACCGAAACGGTGCTGCTCGTCAGTCACTGTCAACGCCAGATTCTTAAACAACACATCTTCCTGAATGATGGCATGAGTTCCGATGACAATATCCACCTCTCCGCTCTCACAGAGCTGTTTGCTCTTTCTTTTCTCCGCCGCCTTCTGAGAACCAATCAGAAGACCGACGCGCACGCCGCGGGGCTCCAGCATCTTCCGGAAGGATTCATAATGCTGTAACGCCAGTACCTCTGTGGGCGCCATGAGCGCGCCCTGGTACCCATTTTTCACTACGGCGTAGAGAGCCGTCATTGCCACGATGGTCTTACCGGAACCAACGTCTCCCTGGATCAGCCGGTTCATGGCGCTGGTTCCCGCCATGTCTCTGCGGATATCCTCAAGCGTCTCCTTCTGCGCGCCTGTCAGCGCATAGGGGAGCGATGCGATGAACTCCTTCACCTCATCCCCCATGGTGATGACGTAATGGTTCAGCGTCTTATGCTCTTTTTCCTGCAGCAATTCCAGAGCGCTGAAAAAGCGGAAAAATTCATCAAAGATAATCCGGCGTCTCGCCTCGATCAGCGTTTCGGACCCCGTCGGAAAATGTATCTCTCTAAGCGCCCGGTCCTCATCCAGCAACGAATAATACTTCTGTACATTTTCCGGAAGAAACTCCTCCGCCCGGTACATTTCAAAGGCCGCAGCCTGCGCCTTGCGCAAAATTTTATTGGACAGACCGGCTGTCAGAGGGTAGACCGGCTGAAAGGTCTCCATCATCTCTCTGTATTTTGCTTCCGTGCAATATTCCGGCTGTTCCAGCATCACCCGGCCGTTCTTATAGACCGGTGTCCCGGTAAACACATACTTTTGCCCCTGCTTTAATGTGTTGCGAAGATACGGCATATTAAACCATCGCAAAAATATCTGTCCGCTCTCATCGGCAACCAGACAGGTGCATAATTTCAGCCGTCCGGCCGCTTTCAAATGTACCGGCGAAGCAATTTCAGCGAAAATGGAACACCGCACCCCGGTTTTTACCTCATTGACAAAAATGGGTTCCGGGTATGCCATATAGCATCTCGGATAATGATGCACCAGATCCTCAACCGTCTCAATGTGCAGCCGTTTCAAAAGTTTTTCTGTCTTCTCACCGATTCCTTTAATGTTTCTCACAGAAACTCCCATGATCTTCTCCTCATTTTCTTTTGTCAAATAATACCGAATGCTGTCTTCCAAAAAAAGGGAAAGCCGGCATCCCGTGTCAGCTTTCCCTTCCGTGATATTCGTTGTATCTTATTCCACCGATACCATGTAATAATAAATTGGCTGTCCGCCAAAGTTTGTCTCAATTTCCACATCCGGGAACATTTCTTCCACCTTCGCTGCAAGCTCTTCCGCCTGCTCGCCAGTGACATTCTCTCCATAATATAAGGAAATCAGCTCAGAATCCGCGTCCACCATCTGAGACAACAGATCCAGCGTAGTCTGCGCCACGTCAGTGCCCACTGCACGGATTCCTTCGTCATCAATTCCCATGATATCTCCGTTGCGGATGGTCTTTCCGTTGATAGTCGTATCCCGCACCGCATAGGTCACCTGTCCGCTCATGATGTTCTGGTAGCACTCTGTCATACCGTCCTTATTCTCTTCCACATCAACTTCCGGCATATAACCGACCATAGCAGCAATCCCCTGCGGAATCGTCTTAGTCGGCAGTACGATGATGTTCTTCTCTGCCGTCAGCTTCGCTGCCTGCTCCGCTGCCAGCACGATATTTTTATTATTAGGAAGAATGAAAATATTCTCCGCATTGACGTGATCGATGGCTTCCAGCATATCCTCCGTGCTAGGATTCATGGTCTGTCCTCCCTCTATAAGGTAATCGACGCCCAAATCCTTGAAGATCTCACTGAGGCCGTCACCGATGGAAACAGCGATAAAACCAATCTTTTTCGGCGGCTCTTTCTTTGCTTCTTCCTCGGCAAGAGCCTCTTCCTCCCGCTGGCGGGCGGCGACTTTCTCCGCATCCTTGATGAGTTTCTCCTCATGCTCCAGACGCATGTTATCCACCTTCATATTAGAAAGAGGACCGTAAGTAAGCGCCTTCTCAAATGCCTGACCCGGGTGATTGGTGTGAACATGTACTTTACAGATATCCTCATCTGCCACCAGAACCAGAGAATCACCCATGCCAAGGAAATATTCTTTCAGTTCCTTTTCTTCTTCTGATGACAGCGGCTTGTTGAGCATGATGATAAACTCTGTGCAGTATCCGAACTTAATGTCTGCCGGCGGCACATAATCTCCGCTCTTTGCAGGAGTTACCGGCACGGAAACTGCCGGTCCTTCCGGAATCACGATCTCCGTTACCCTTCCCGTCAGAGCGTCAAGCACTCCCTGAAGCACTTCCATGAGACCCTGTCCGCCGGAATCCACCACGCCGGCTTCTTTTAATACCGGAAGCATCTCCGGAGTCTTCGACAACACCTCATATCCAAAAGAAACGATTTCTTCGCAATACGGAATCAGCTCCAGATCGGTTTCCGCTAATTCGGCTGCCCTTTCAGCCATTCCTCTGGCAACGGTTAAAATAGTTCCTTCCTTCGGTTTCATAACCGCCTTATAAGCAGTTTCCACCGCACGGTTAAATCCTGCGGCGATCTCTTTTTTGCCAAGACCGTCCGCCTTGGAAACAGACTTGGTAAAGCCGCGGAAAAGCTGAGAGAGGATGACTCCCGAGTTACCTCTCGCGCCCCGCAGAGATCCTCCGCTGATGGCCTTGCAGAGACTGGCGATCGTAGGATTGGAAATCTTCTCCACTTCTTTTGCCGCCGACAGAATCGTCAGGGACATATTTGTTCCCGTGTCACCATCCGGAACCGGGAAAACATTTAACTCATTGATATATTCTTTCTGTTCATTAATGCGGTTTGCACCGGCTAAAAATAGTTTCTGAAAAGCTTTTGCATCTATGGTGTGCATATCCACAACATTTCCTCCTTAATACACATCAAATAATCTGTATATGTGAACCGTCCGCCGGCAATCAGTCGACAATGCGGACACCCTCCACAAATATATTAATCTTCTCCACGGTCATATCCGTGAACTTCTCCACTCTGTACTTGACACTCTGAATGAGGTTCTCCGTCACAGTAGCGATGGAAACGCCGTAGACCACAATAATATGGAAATCAATATAAATCTTATTATCCTGCAGTCTCACCTTTACCCCTTTTGTGAGGTTATCTCTCTTCAAGAGTCTTACGAGACCGTCCGTCATGTTGACGGAGGCCATACCTACGATGCCAAAACATTCCAGCGCGTTCATGCCGGCATATTTTGCAATTACTTCTTCATCTATTACAACCTGACCTAATTCCGTCTGCATCTGACCTTTCATATAAAATACCTCCATAATAATTAATCCAAAAATCCGCGCGTTTTACTCACCGATTCTTTCATGCGCGCCTCTTCTGGCAACATACATCAGTACACCGGGCGCATCTTTGGATATAGTATACCCTTTTTTATGAAAAAAAGAAACTCTAAAATACATTCTGTTATTATAAAAATCCTCACAGCTTCCCCTTTTTTGCATATCATAAAATGAAGAAAACAATTTGAGGGAGATTCTATGAAAAAGGTTTGCGGTTTTGGTCTTATGTGTTTCTCCCTGGGTTTATTCTTGAGCTGTTTTCTCTCCGGCTTCGCCATAAAATTCATTCTGCTGCTGTCCGGCGCCGTCATCGGATATCTTCTGTTTCATGATCATTTCTGCTGAAAATTCACAACACATAAAACACACATGAAATGGCATGAAAAAAGAGGGAATCTGTTCGATTCCCTCATAATCTCACATCTGTATACTTGCTATATGCAATATGTCAAGCATTCATCATATACGGTAAAGGAGAAACTACGCGCGTTCTACTTTGCCGGATCTTAAGCAGGAAGTACAAACGTACATCTTCTTTGCAGCTCCGTTTACCTTCACTTTTACAGACTTGATGTTGGATTTCCACATCTTGTTAGATCTTCTATGAGAATGACTCACTTTGATACCGAAATGAGCACCTTTGTCACAAATAGCGCATCTTGCCATGATAGCACCTCCTTGCGTATATACTTAAGTCCCGTATGCTATTTGCCTGAAAAACAGCACACAAACAGACTTACAACGAGTCTATACTATCAGAAACGGCTTTAAAAAGCAAGAGAAATTTTTAAAAAATTCAAAACTTGCATTTCAGAACTAGCGGTGAATATGAAACGCCGCTTTTCCCGGGTAAACCGCTGACTCACCCAGTTCCTCCTCGATTCTCAGAAGCTGATTGTATTTTGCCACTCTCTCGCTGCGGCTCGGCGCGCCGGTCTTGATCTGACAGGTATTGAGTGCCACCGCCAGGTCTGCGATGGTCGTATCCTCCGTCTCACCGGAACGGTGAGAGGTTACCGCCGTATATCCGGCATTATGAGCCATCTTGATCGCTTCCAGCGTCTCGGATACAGAACCGATCTGATTTAACTTGATCAGGATGGAATTGCCGCAGCCCATCTCAATACCTTTGGAAAGACGCTCAGTATTTGTCACAAACAGGTCGTCTCCCACCAGCTGAACCTTTCCTCCCAGCTCTTTTGTCAGCTGCTGCCAGCCTTCCCAGTCTTCCTCATCAAGACCATCCTCGATGGAATAGATCGGATATTTCTCCACAAGAGCCTTCCAGTGATCGATCAGCTCCGCAGAAGTGAACTTCTTGCCGCTCTTTGGAAGAATGTATTCTCCTTTCGCGCTTCCTTTCCACTCGCTGGAAGCGGCGTCCATGGCAAGAACGAAGTCTTCTCCCGGCTTGTAACCCGCCTGTCTCACCGCTTCAAGGATGATCTCAATAGCCTCCTCGTCGCTGCCCAGGTCCGGCGCAAATCCGCCCTCGTCACCGACAGATGTGGCGAGCCCTTTGCTCTTTAAGATGGCAGCCAGCGCGTGGAACACTTCCGTACACCAGCGAAGACCTTCGCCGAATGTCGGAGCGCCCACAGGCATGATCATGAACTCCTGTACGTCCACAGTGTTGGCCGCATGAGCGCCGCCATTTAAAATATTCATCATCGGCACCGGCAGACGGTTGGCGTTGACGCCGCCTAAGAACCGGTACAGCGGAATATGTAATGCCTTTGCCGCTGCGCGTGCAGCAGCGATGGATACGGCAAGAATCGCGTTGGCTCCAAGACTGGACTTATCCTTCGTGCCGTCAGCTTTGATCATCGCACTGTCCACCGCATAAATGTCGGAGGCGTCCATGCCTGTAAGCACCTGTGCGATCGTTGTGTTAATATTTTCCACCGCCTTGGATACACCTTTGCCTCCAAAACGTCCTTTATCTCCATCCCGAAGCTCCAGTGCCTCGAACTCACCGGTGGACGCACCACTTGGCGCCGCTCCGCTTCCAATGGTTCCGTCAGTCAGCCAGACCTCTGCTTCCACAGTAGGATTGCCTCTGGAATCAATGATTTCTCTTCCGATTACTTTTTCAATCTCTAAATATGCCATAATTTTACCTAAATCCTTTCCCACGGATCCCTTCTGCCCCGTGTGCTCCTGTGAGGCAGAAGGAGTAACCATGATTCTTTCACATTGGTTAGTATATCCTAACCATCATTAGATTATCATAATACACCAAGAAAAGTCAACGGCAAACCATGATTTTTTTCTTACTTTATTCTTACGGTCTGTGGCGCACTGAACGCACCGTAAATTTTCTTTCCGTTTTTCTTCTTTTCAAAAGCACGGACACGGAACATATACGACGAACCGGCTTTGAGCCTTCTCGACCAGAATGTCTGTTTTTTCACCTTCGCGACAGCCTTATACTTTCTTGTTCTGAAATTATATTGGTAGATCTTGTATCCATCCGCCCGGACGGACTTCTTCCATGTAAGAAGCACTCTGCCCCGGTCATAATTCACGTCTGCCTTTACCTTCGGTCTTGCCGGCACGGCAGGCGCAGGATCTGAGAATTCTCCGTATATTCTGCTGCCCGCCGCGTCCGTCACAAAAGCACGGACCTTATAGTAGTAGATTTTGCCATCTTTATGCTTCACTTTTTTGCTGTTCCTGCGGGCGCTCACCCGCTCTTTGAGCGTGTAGTTTCCGTTTTTCTTCTTGCTTCGCCAGATCTCATATCCGTCTGCGCCAGCTGCAGCTTTCCAGGAAACAATCGTTTTTGACATATTTTTATAAACAGAAGAAACGCTTGTCACTTTTGCTACAGCTGCTGCTCCCGTATCCTGTCCCTGATCCGGCGTTGTTGACGGCTCTTCTCCTTTATCCGGCTGAGCCGGTTTTTGCTGCACATATTCCACGGAAACCGGAGCCGCATTATTCAGGAACAGCGTTTCCATGGAAATGCCGCTGCTGTCCACGTACTGCACGACCGGCTGGACATCTCCGTCTTGCTGTTCATTTCCTGTCTCCGCGGAATCCTCACCGGCAATGCCTGCCTCGGCAGTGAAATCCTTTCCGTCTTCCGGCGTCAGAACGAGGGTTCCGATGACGGCGTCTTCGCTTCCCTGGAAAATATCCTGCTTCTGTTTGCCGGACAAAATCAGATCCACCACGTAGTTTCCTTCTTCGCCCTGGCCGACGGCAGCGTCCTGTACTTCACTGGTCAGCCCTTCCGCAAACTGAAACGACGGTTCTTTCATCTCCCCGCTCTTTACGGAAACGTACAGTTTCAGCCGAAGAGATGTGATAGTCTCTGTCTTCCCTTCCGGAAGATGCAGCGCCACGGTTACCTCATTGCCGTTCACCGTCAGATCAGCCGACGTGTCTGCCTGTACATTTACTGTAAAGGCAGAAAAAGCAAAAAGAAGGATAAATATACCAAACAGATTTTGTATTTTCTTTCTCATATTTACCTCTCTTCCGTAAATGTAATGGATGGAAGATCCTGCGGCACGGTAAGCGGCAGCGTATCGCTGACCACCCGCTCGCCTTCCAGGGTCAGAGCGTTATCCACGCGGTACAGCTCGCCCCGCACGGTGAGTCCCTTCACATCTTCTTCCTTCCATTTTCCAGGCTCCACATAGTAGACCCAGGTTCCGTTGGAGACCTCTCCCAGATTGCCATGCTCCGGCACATCGGCAAAGATCACCTGCTCCGCCTCCACGGACGGTTCTATGCCAGCTTCCTCGTCTCCGTCACTGGCACCGATGATATTTCCTTCTTCGTCGTAGAGCATCACAACGTTATAAGCCGGATTACCCTTGTACGTTCCGGTAAATACGAGGGAACCTTCCGGTATCACATCTTTTTCACCATCTCCGTAAGTATAATCCTCTGCCAGCACGCCGACCGCCGGCTTGCCGTCCCCTGTGGTCATAAATTCCAGATTATCTCCGCTCGGACCGCAGATTCCAATCTCATTGATGGTGACGTTTTCCGTCTCCGGCATGGTCAGCCGGATATATCTGGCGTCGTAGGTTCCGATCCAGGACGTTCTCTCGGATTCCTCCACAGCGTCAAACCAGATGGTCGTATATGCTTCCGTGCTGCTTTCTGCCACACTGCCGCCTGCTGCGTTGTCATTCGAAGCAGCGACTTCGGTCTCTTTCACTGTTGTCCAGCTCTGACCGTCTCCGCTGACTTCCACGGTCAGCTTCGCAATATCCGAACCCATATATTTCAGCGCGGTAACTTCTTCCAACTTGTGCATATCAATGGTGATCTGCGGGGTATCCGCGTCCTTCTTTCCGGTATAAACGGCATCTTCTCCGGAGACATTATTATCAATAATCCGCACAATGCTCTGCACCTTCTCATGCTCCGCCTTGGACGGGTCTGAATAATAGCCGCTGTCCGGATCGTCATCCGAATGCTCGATCTCCACGTCAGCTTCGGAAACCATGTTTGTTTTCACCGTCCAGCCGTCTTTGGCAAGAAGTCCGTCGGTCTCAATCTTGACGGAGCCCGCAGATGCGCCCGCCGCATAATTTAAAAACTTATCAACGGCCTTCACCTCATACTGCATCACACGGTTGTTGATCGTCGATACCGTATCGACAAAGGAAGCCGTTCCATCGTCGTTCGCCTCCACGAATCCCACCGGACAGGATTCTTTCTGACCGTTGCTGGTCATGGTCCGTATAATCTCATAACCGAGGATCGCGTCGGTATTCACGCCGGCTTTCGGATTGATCGTGACGGTGGCTCTGTTATCTGTTGCGCTTACTTCCGCATCCGCCACGTTTTGTCCTGCCAGAGAAAGCTCGTCTTCCTCTGACTGATGATTCACTCTGTAATCTCTGGCGTCATCATTGACATAGTAGAGCGCCTTCTCCTCCGCCTCACCGTAAAGGGCGGCGTAAGCCTTTGTTGTCTCATCCGGCGTCATGCCCCAGCGCTCGAAGAACGGAAGAAGGTTTTTCTCCGCCGCGGCGCATGCCAGGCGCATCAGATTCTGATCCGCGTCATTTCCCAGGGTCAGAGTGCCCTTCGGCGCCTTGCCCGGATTTCTCGCGTAGGTATCCACTCTCGCGAAGAACAGATTATTCCACTGATCGTTGTAATCATCATAGATCGCTCTGTCATTCGTGTTGTCATCATAAGCCAGATGCAGCTGCCAGTAGAGGGCCAGCTGTACTGCCTCGCTGGATGCTCTTCCGACGGCGCCGGAAGTTACCTTTTTGTAGACATCCTCATATTGGAAACGGGTTCCATCTATGTCTTTTGTCAGAAGCTGCGCAAAGTAGTTGTTGGTGATCTCCGCGATGGCGTAACTGTTCTGATTGATGTTGTGGCCGATCTCGTGGGCGATGCCCCAGCCAAACTCATCCCAGCTTTTTGCTCCTGTCAGAGTGGCCGACTTCCATTGCACACCGATGTGGTTGCCTGCCGCATACATAAACGCGCCGGCAAACATCCGCATGTACCGGATATTAAGATGCTGTGACGGAAGAGCATTATTTCCCTTCTCCTTTACAGCCTCATTACTCAGACCTTTATGCTGATAGAACAGCGTCATGGTATTCTCCATGGCCTGAAGCGCCGTATCAAGAGCTTTCGCTTTTTCTTCAGTGGTTGTTCCCTTGATGGAATTCCATACCTGGGTGGCAGGAAGGGAGTACATCATCTCGTCCATCATAATATCGGTGGCATTAAGAATACAGTTTTGCTCGTCGTATGTATAAGCCACAGAGCTGCTGGTTCCTGCCTTGTGGCGTTCGTTATGCTTTTCGGAAATTTCACTCTGATACTCTTCCAGATCTTCTACATATTTCTTTATGGCGTCGGTTCTCTCCTGTCCGGTCTTCTTATACAGATCAAGAACCGGAATATCACTGCCGCCGTTGACACGCACCGCGTAATTATCGGCGTCATTGTTTCCCGTGTAGACGATATAAAGCTGCCCGCCTTTTTCAAAATTATTGCTGGTAAGCTGCGGAATTGTAATTTCATTTTTACCCACCGTAAGATTCACAGTTTTGGAAACACTGGCAGATTCCGCGTGCTGCTGGGTCACAACCAGCTGCAGTTCCGCACGCTCTCCATTCTGTTTGGTCGGATGACCCACGATCACCTGGACGCTTTCTCCGGCATAGGCGGTCTTGCCCAGCGGCTGCCATGCATTCAGTCCGGTAAATCCCAGATGCGCATCCTTCTTGGCCGTGATCTCCGGATGTACTTTATATACCGGACTGAGGGTATTATTCAATAAAGCTCTGGCCGTCTGCAGGTCAAGCTTCAGTTCACTGTACAGCGGATGCTTTTCTCCTGTGGCCGCATCCGACTCTTCCAGTCTCTTTTCCAGATCGGCAATAGTCTCTTCCTTCACAGCTTCTTTCAATGTGGTATGCGTTTCATCGGCATAAATGTCATTGATATCTCTTTCCAGATCATCGTATTGGTGGAAATGTATCTCTCCCACTTTCATGGCCGACATGTCCCACCAGTCTCTTCCGAGGCGCATGTGAATCCTGTTGGCTGTGATCGGATGGCTGAACCGTACAATGTAATATTTATTATTATTGGCGTCCCGTTTTTCAAGAAGCTGCGCCCGCACGCTCTGCTCCTCTGAGCCATGAGTATCGTTCCAGTAACGTACCTTAACCAGATTCATGCCGGTCTTCTGGTCCACGGCGCCAAAAGTGAAGTAACTCATCTCGTATTCTTGATCCAGGGTGACTGTCATGCCGTTGGCCAGGCTCCCGGTATTATAGGCGCCATCATCCCAGTTTTCAAGAATCCAGTAAGACTCATAATTATCATCTACCAGTCCAAGACCTCCCTTGTTCTTTCCTTCATCCAGAGGACTTCCGACCATTTTTGCGCCATAGACGCCGCCGATGGTCGCATCTTTGATATGCGCGGTCAGCTTCCCAGGGCCGTTGGAATTGTTGATCAGATGATAAGCAGGAAGAACCGGAGGAACGCTTTCCATGGTGGAGGCAGTCACAGTCAGAGAAGGTTGTCCCCACCCAAGCTCATTCCAGCTCTTTACATAGATTTCGTACTCTGTGTTTGTGGCAAGACCCACGATAGTACAGGACGTCTTCTCAATCCTGTCAGCTCCATCATTATTTTCCACAAAACCGTCAACCGCCGGCTGGAACTGCCCTTCCCCTTTCTTTCGGTAATATACCATGTATCCGTTGGCGTCATCCATGGCCTTCCATTTAACTGTTATGGTGGCGTGGCCGCCCTCGGCCGTCACATTGTCCGGAGGCGCTGGAAGACTCTGCGGCGCAGGGATTCCTGTTACCGGATCGGACCACGGACTGGTCCAGTCTCCGTTTACAGAACGCACCTTGATGGTGTACTCGCCGTAATTCTTCAGCTTCTTTCCATTGATGGAAGCGATGCGGTGGGTGGTATCCGCCACGCGCACGATCTGTTCCTCTACATTTTCCTGATCCTTTACAGGACCGGAGATAGAAACCTCATATCCCGTCACATTCGTCTCCCTGCTCCAGGATACAGTCAACGCTTCATTGGCTGCGTCCACACTCCGGATCTCCGGCACGTCCAGTTCCGGCGCCGGGATACGGCTTGCCATATCGTTGACAAATTCTACTTTTGCAATTTCCATCAGGCTGGAATTTTTCTTTGTGGTTCCGGTAATCCTGATGCTGACTCTCTTAACGGCAATCTGCGTGCCGAAATTAATATTCAGAGAACCGTTTTCATCCACTGTCACCTTGGCCCCGCCAAGATCAGAGGCCCGCAGGACATTTACCGCTGCTTTCGCGCGGCTGTTCCGGGCTGTGACACTGGCAATGTTCTCTTTGGCCGACGCCTTCGCGCCGCTTCCCGCTGCTGCTCCGGACTGTTTCGGCATACCTTCACCGCCCGTATTTTCCGTGGCGATAGGGATCTCATACTCCCCTTCCGATCCGTCTTCCCGCACGTAAGTCAGGGTGATATTTCCCTCGGCGATATTATTGACCACATCGCCGTTCTCCTGCTCCACCGGCGCCTGAATGGTGATTCCCTCCATGACCGGTGCTTCCTCCTCTTCGCCCGCCAGGGTAAATTCCAGGCCCACCGGGTTGGCCTCAGAAATCTCGCCGCCGGCAGCAGAACGGATGGTGACGGTTCCGCCGTCTTTTATGAGATTATCCAGGTCTCCTTCCACATGAGTCCCCACTGCCGCAGCAGGAACGGAATTCAGCAGACTCTCCACGGTAGAGAGCTGATGCTCTCCGAGGCTCTGCACCAGATACTGCAGATCCATCAAATCTACCGCCTGATTGCTGTTCAGATCCGCTGCCGCCTCATATCCGCCAGCATGAAGGTTATCAAGCACCTTCTGTTTGTCCTGGTCATTAATCGTCTTATCGCCATTGACATCCCCGAGCATAATCCAGCCGGGATGGGCGTCGCTGCCCGTATGTACCTGCGCGGAATACACCTGGATTCTTGCGATCCGGTCTTTCTGCACCTCCACCTTCTGGGTGTAATCCGCAAACTTTCCGGCAGATACCACCACGGTATATTCTCCAGCCGGCATCTGCTCAAAACGGGCGGTCTCCGATGAAATACCCTCTCCGCCCACGCTCAACGATTCGGTCCTGGAATAATCATTCTCACCGGACACCGAAACCTTTACGTTGCTCAAAGCCTGAATCGGAAGAGCGGAAACAATCCGCACCTCAAGGATTCCGTCAGTCTTCTCCTGTGTCCCGGCATCCTGTCCGATTATGCCGTCAATACTTTCTTCCCGGATTCCGGCGTCCTCTTTCACCACGCTGCCGGTATTTTCTTCCGGAACTCCGGCGTCCTCTTTCACCGCGCTGCCGGTATTTTCTTCCGGAACTCCGGCGTCCTCTTTCGCCGCGCTGCCGGTATTTTCTTCCGGAACTCCGGCATCCTCTTTCACCGCGCTGCCGGTATTTTCTTCACCGGAAGCCTTCCCGTCATCCTCCTGTTTATCGGCATCATATCCCGTGATACCTTCGGGCTCATCCTTATTTCCCTCCATGCCGCTCCAATCATCCATTATGATCATATCGGTTTCTTCCGCCAAAGCTGGAAGAGCCGTGCCGGGCAGCATTTGCAGCATCAGGCACAGGACAAGCACCCATGCCAGTTTCTTTTTCATACATTTCTCCTTTCTTCTATCTGATATTTATGGTAATGGGCCCGGCCAAAACCTGCCCAATATCCATCTTTGATACACCTGTCCGGCTTTTACTTTTTGAGCGTATCGCGTCACACTATATCATATCTGTATATAAAATACAAGCAAAGGAAATAATTACCTGTTTGACAGGGCACCGTTCTCCATGTAACAAAGAGTTCTTCTCGGCAGAACTCTTGCGCCGAGCGCGGTCGCTTTAGCGACAAAGTTCGTTTGCGCGCGAGTGCACATCCCGCCCGGAGGGCTTTTATATTATAGGAATTTCAGCGGAATTTCCTATAATATAAAAAAATGCTCTCTTTCAGAAAGGACAGCTCCATGTCTGTCCACACACCGAAAGAAAGCATTTTCCTTTATCTTAAAGATCTTCTCTTACAGAATCATTTTGCGCTTCTTCGTCCACCGCTTTTTTAACGACCGGATCCTCTTCCCCGCCGCCTCCTTTAATGATGGAGGAAACTTTGTTCACCGCCTCCGGAACCATATCAAGCACCTTCGTGATCGCATCCTGATTTCTCACATTAACGAGTTTTGTCTGTCCGTTTTGTATCACAAGAATCGCACTTGGGGACATCTTTCCACCGATGCCTCCCGCACCATTATTGGAATTATCTTTGCTGAACGCACCTGCGCCCATGCCAAAAGAGACATCCACCAACGGCAGAATAATCGTATCGCCGATTACCTGCGGCTCGCCGACCACCGTCTTTGTGGAAATCACATGATCGAGTCCCTGAAATAATGATTGTACCGTCTGGTCAAAATTGTTGTTTGCCATAATTCCCTCCTGTTATAGTATCCTATAGAATCCTATCGTCATCTTTATATCACTGTAATACCTGCCGGACATCCTGTCATAACATCTTTCTGATAAGATTGCGGACATCCCGGTTCATAAGAGCTGTAATGCCTGTATACAGAAAAAAACCTAAATGAATCCTTCCCTTTCCCTGACAGTCCGCCGCGAAACACTGCTGCTGAAAATCAGGTTCCAAAGTGAACGAATTCTGATACTTCGGATAAAATAAAGCAGCTGCACCTGTCACCACGCCCGTTGCCGCCGGATCATCAAAGCCAAACCGGATGTACCCCCGGAGTTTTCTTGGCAGGATATGCCTCGCTATCTTTATTATAATCGTTTTTGCAAAATCCATCAATTGTTTCCCATTGTATTCTTTCCACACAGCTTTCAGTTTCTCTATTTTCTTTTTTAATGAAATCAACCGGCTTTCTTTCTGTGTTTTTTTCTTTTTTCGGGAAACATCCGAATCCTTCCGTGGCTTTGCCTTCTTTTCCGCATTATCTTCTGTCTTCCGGACATCGCTCTGTACCGGCTGCTGCTCTTTTTCCTCCGTGTCAGTCTTCTCCGGAAGGGAGACTTTCCCCAGCTCCTCCGGTTCCGACGTCTGATTTTGTTTATCGGAAGGACTATTCTCCTGCTGATCTGCTGTTATCTTTTGTTTTTCCTCTTTCTGCTTCTTTTTATCTTTTTGTCGCTTGTCTTCCTGTCTCTTTTTCTTTCTTTTATCTCTGTCTTTTTTTTTCTGCTTTTTCTCCAAAAACTCTTTCTGGTTGCCCAAAATCTGATATCCGAATATTCTGACCCGGTAATCAAACACTTTATCTATGTAACTGGCCTTTATATACAAAATCGCTAAAAGCCATGTTACCTTAACCTGTCCTCCGGGAAAAGTATCTTCATCTATATTAAACCGGAAAGAATACCGGATCGGCATTGCCAATATGAGAATTATCAGACCTACCGCCAAAGCCAGAAGAATCCCTATTATTTTCAGCAGAATGAGTAATACATATAACAAATTCTTCCTCCCATGACTTTAAATCATTTCCAGATACTGTTTCATATTAAATATATCACCTTTATTATACCCCTTCTGCACAAGATTTAAAACAATCTTCCCGGCTTCTTCCCTCGAACCGGAAAGTCCCAGGAGTCTCAGCTCACTTTTCAGATAAAAAGAATGTCTTAATTCCAAACCGCTCAGAATATACATCAGATTTTCATTTTCCACCGCTGTAGTAATACCGTACCATACGGGATATCCACAGGGCTTCTGCTCGCGGATGGACTGCAGAATGCTGTCCGCCCGATAGGCGATGCTTTCACCGATAATGATATTGTCAGAAATCGTCACGGATATCCTCCCCTTTTTATCGTCTTGTCCTGTTGTAAATATTACGCCGTTTCCGGTATAACGCCGCAGGACCTTTTTCACCCTTACGACTCTCCCATACGAAAGACCCGGATCATATTTGTTGTATACGGATTATTTTCCTTTGCAGCAATACCTGCCGTCATGATGCAGACATCTCCATCCTTCACAAAAGATTTTCGTCCTGTTTTTTCTACCGCGGAGAGAATCAGATCATCCGTGGTGGTGATCTCCCGGATCTTTACCGGATAGACGCCCCAGTACAGCTGCATCCTCCGCATCACCCATTCATTGGGAGTGACGCCGGCGATAACACAGGGCGGCCGAAAGTTGGACAGATACCGCGCCGTCGTTCCGGTCATGGTCGCCGCGATGATGCAGGAAGCCTCCAGCTCCTCGGCAGCCCGCACAGACATATGGGCGATAGTACTTGAGATGGTCACCCGGGATTTGATATCCCGCTGCCGCTCCAGAAGATGCCCTCTCAAATGCTGCTCTGTCTCCTCCGCGATCTTCGCCATCATATTTACAGACTCCACAGGAAACTTTCCCGCTGCCGACTCACCGGACAGCATCACCGCATCGGTGCCGTCGTAGATGGCGTTGGCAACGTCCGCCGCCTCTGCCCGGGTCGGACGGGGATTACGCATCATGGAGTCAAGCATCTGCGTGGCAGTGATCACCGGCTTCATTTTAAAGTTACATTTCTCAATGATTTTTTTCTGGAGATACGGAACCTCCTCCGCCGGAATCTCCACTCCCAGATCACCCCGGGCGATCATGATTCCGTCGGCACTGTCTATAATCTCATCGATATTCTCGATGCCCTCTTCATTTTCGATCTTTGCGATAATAAATACATTTTTGCCGGCGCTGTCACAGATGGCGCGGATGCTCTCGACGGCTTCCCGCCCCCGGACAAAGGAAGCGGCAATAAAATCAATGCCTTCCTCCAGACCGAACCGGATGTCCTCTTCATCCCTCTCTGTGATTGCCGGAAGATTCACCTTCACGCCGGGTACATTTACTCCCTTGTTGGACTTCAGCTCCCCGCCGTTTATCACCCTGCACAAAATGTAATCCTTCCCCGTCTCTTCTACTTTCAGCCGGAGAATCCCATCGTCAATGAGAAGCAGCGTCCCTTCCTTAACCTCATCCGGGAGGGGCTTGTAACTGACGGAAAAACATTCCGCTGTCCCCATCCTGTCATCCGTCGTGACGCGGACCACCGTGTCTTCCCGCAGGGTGACGGAGCCGTTCTCCATCTTTCCGGTGCGGATCTCGGGTCCCTTCGTATCCAGAAGAACCCCGACAGGAACTCCCAGCTTCTCACCTGCCCGCCTTACCATGGCGATCCTTCTGTGATGGTCTTCCTTTGTGCCATGGGAAAAATTCAGCCTGGCAATATCCATCCCAGACTGAATCATTGTCATTAACACCGGCTCCTCATCGGTAGCCGGACCCAAAGTGCAGATGATCTTCGTCTTCTTCATAGATGCTCCTTTCCAAAAACGGCGGAACAAAAAGACAGAAAACTCATCTCCCTTATGCACTCTTTACTTCACATGGGTATGTGTGAAAAGATGCTCATTGCAGTATTCGTAATTGCCGTTACATTTGGAGCAGTACCTGAATTCCAGATTCGGATCGTCAAGCTCTGTCCTGTGGCAGACCGCACACCGATGTCTGGCGCCTCCCGCATTCCGGGACACCTCTCTCTTATACTTAATCTTCCTGTGCACTTCCTTCGGAGACACTCTTCTGTAATTTCTCGTGGAGAAATAGAACAGAAGGAAATTAAGAAGACCGACCACGATAGCGATTCTCGTGCCAACGCCTCCCTGTATAAAAGAACCTGCCAGCAGAACCACATCCAGAATCGCCAGCCATTTAACCTTGACCGGGATGATACCGTAAATGTAGACGCGCATCTCCGGAAAGATGGCCGCATACGCCAAGAACATGGACAGGTTCACATAGTAGGTGTCCATGAAAATGAACGGAGACCGGGTGACCGCATAAGCAATAAAAGCTCCTGCAATCGTACCCAAAACTCCCACCAACACATACATATTAAACTTAAACGTACCCCACACCTGTTCCAGCGACTGGCCGATGGAGTAATAAAACAACAGCACAAATACAAGAAAAATAATGTTTGTAGTTGGCGCCGCCACAAGAAATGTGACGATTCTCCATGGCTGTCCGTGCAGAATCAGATACGGGTTAAGACTCAGATACTGATAGTAAAATGTCCCACGGGACATAATGTTGAGAACCGCTCCCACGGCATACAGCATCACGATATACAACGGCAGATTGGTTATGGCATATTTTCCAAATTTTCGTTCCAGCCGATATAACCAGTTCAATATCAATTCCTCCTCTATTATGTTCTTACTTTCATTGTTTTATTCCTGCTATATTGACATATACGGATCCTCCGGGCCGTCCGCCTTTATTATCCTAAAACAAAGAGTTCTGCCAGGCAGAACTCTCTCCGGGCGCGGCCGTCTTAGCGACATCTGTCAACACGTTAATGTACTGACACATTCCTCCGCATGCGAATGTGCCAGTACATTAGCGAAACCTTTTTGTTCTTCCGATAAAAATTCCAGCTATGAGAGTCACTATCAGAGACAGTCCGCAGATAATCCAAAAACCAAGGGGATGCGTGGATAGCGGAATACCTCCCACGTTCATTCCGAAAGCACTGGTAATAATATTAGGTATTGTCAGCACAATCGTAATAATCGCCAAAAACTTCATGGCAATGTTCAGATTGTTGGAAATCACGGAAGCGAAGGCATCCATCATTCCGGTCATGATATCACTGTATATTTTTGCCATCTCAATGGCCTGCTTATTCTCGATAATAACATCCTCCAGCAATTCCTCGTCATCCTCATATCGCGGGATAGATGTGTTGCGCATGAGCTTCTCTAGTACCACTTCATTTCCCCGCAGAGATGTGGAAAGATAAATCAGACTCTTTTCCAGCTCCAGCATCTCTATAATCTCCTGATTTCTCTGAGAAATGTGAAGACGCTTTTCCACCTCATCGCTCTTCTTCTCAATGATACGCAGGAACTGCAGAAACATAGCTGCATTACGATACAACATCTGATAGAGGAACCGGGTTCTCTTCTGTGTTTTGAAGTTGCGCATCCTTCCATCCATGAACACTGCCAGAATCGGTGTATCAACGAGACAGACTGTAATGATATTCTCATCGGTAATATAAATACCAAACGGGATAGTGTAAAAGTATTCCTTCCCCTGCCTCTCTTCTGTTGTTGGTATATCGAGAATGATCAATGTATAATTTTCTTCCACTTCGATACGCGAGCGCTCTTCTTCATCGAGAGGTCCCTTTAAATCGTCCAGATCAATCAGAAAATGTTCTGAAATATTGATCAATTCATCCTGGGTCGGATTCGTCAACGCAACCCAGCTTCCTTCCTCTGCCGCAGGAATCTTCAGGACCTTCCCATCCACTGTTTTAAATATTCTTATCATGAGATTTCCCTCTTTCAGCGTTTGTCTGTTTTACGGCAATACAACAGGAGGGCCCGTCTGAACTCCTCACATCATGGAAACCGCTGGTATCATTATAAAGAATATAATATCCTTTGTCAAACCCGAAAAAGCAAAAAAGAAGGAACCGTTCCCCTCTGTCAGATTCCGGTTCCTTCTATATTATATAGTGTATTTATTCTGCTGTATTTATTGGTTATATCTTAGTAGTTCTCTTTTCTGACTTCAAAGAAGCTCTGAGAATATTTACATACCGGACATACCTCCGGAGCTTTCTTTCCGATTACAAGATGTCCGCAGACACGGCACTCCCACATGGTCTCTTCGGATTTCTCGAAGACTTTCTGCATCTCTACATTATTAAGAAGTGCAAGATAACGCTCCTCGTGCGCCTTCTCAATAGCTCCGACTTTACGGAAACGCTCTGCAAGATCATGGAAGCCTTCCTCATCAGCTTCCTTAGCCATACGATCATACATATCTGTCCACTCATAGTTCTCGCCTGCTGCAGCAGCTGCAAGGTTCTCTGCTGTAGTTCCGATGTTGCCAAGCTCCTCAAACCATACGCGGGCATGTTCCTGCTCGTTGCGGGCTGTTTTTAAGAAAATCTCAGCCAGCTGGTCGTAACCTTCACGGCTTGCCACATTTGCAAAGTATGTGTATTTATTTCTTGCCTGGCTCTCACCGGCAAAAGCTTCCATCAGGTTCTTCTCTGTCTTTGTTCCTGCATAAGGATTCTTAGATTCAGCCGGAGCCTCCTCCTCGATCTTCTCAAAAACAGATGCCGGCTGTTTACATAAAGGACATACGAAATCCTCCGGCAGTTCACCTTCATAGATATAACCACAGATTGTACAACGATATTTTACCATAGTAAGTTCCTCCCTGTTTTTCTTTCCGTTTTACGGTTCCCTTAACAATAATGAGAATCGTTACTATTATATTACCACAGGAATTTGACTTGTCAAGATTTTTTTCCTGTTATTTTCTGGCAGGGAGGAAGCTTTCCATATTTTATGACTTTATCTTTTCTGCAGGAACCAGTAAAATTGTCCCCGGACGAAGCGTAAGATTAGAAAGAACTTTATTCACCCTCGCCAGTTCTTCAAATGACATGGACAGATTCTTTAATATATCGCCGACAGTTTCATTTTGTTTTACCACATACGGGCGGAATCCAATCTGTCCCGGCGTCTGATCGGACGGTATACAGATCTCATCTCCCGGCTGCAGATTATATATATCAACAAAGGGATTCAGATCCAGAAGAACGCGAACTCTCGTATGATGCTTCCTGGCTATTCCATACAGAGTGTCTCCCGGCTCCACCACATGCACAGGGCCGGAGCAGCTTTTTTTGTTGCACATACTTAAATAGATTTTCTTGTTCAAAACAATCCCCTCCATCTTTCTTTACATTAATGTATGTCGCAGGGATGATTTTTGTCACAGAGTATTTTTTTCGAATTTTGTTGTATTTTAAAAAAACTTCGTTTATAATAGTTCCTTGAATCACAGACAGAAACTTTCAAACATGTTATATACATTTTATTTTTTAAAGGAGTTGACAAGGATTAATGGATTATTCATTAGGAATTGATATTGGCTCTACCACTGTAAAAGTCGCTGTCATCGACAGCGGACATAATATTCTTTTTTCTGATTATAAAAGACATTATGCCAATATAAAAGAGACTTTGCAGGAGCTTCTGACAGAAGCCCGGAAGCAGGTTGGAAACGAAACTGTTCACCCAACGGTAACCGGATCCGGCGGTATGGCGATTTCTGAATATTTACATATTCCGTTCTGCCAGGAAGTTGTCTGCGTGTCTCACGCATTACAGGACTACGAGCCAAAGACAGACGTGGCCATCGAACTTGGCGGCGAGGACGCCAAGATCATTTACTTTACCAACGGCATCGAGCAGCGGATGAACGGCGTCTGCGCCGGCGGAACCGGCTCTTTCATCGATCAGATGGCGAGCCTTCTGCAGACGGACGCTTCCGGCCTCAATGAGTATGCCAAGGGTTATGACACCATCTATCCGATTGCCGCACGCTGCGGTGTATTCGCAAAGACTGACATTCAGCCTCTGATCAACGAGGGAGCCACCAAGGAGAATCTTGCGGCCTCCATCTTCCAGGCTGTGGTGAATCAGACTATCAGCGGTCTTGCCTGCGGAAAACCGATCAAAGGTCACGTGGCCTTTCTGGGCGGCCCGCTTCATTTTATGCCGGAGCTTAAAAATGCTTTTATCCGCACGCTGCATCTGGACGAGGAGCACATCATCGACCCGCCGCATTCTCATCTTTTTGCGGCTGTGGGCGCGGCTCTTAATTCCAAACAGTACTGCGCCATGGATTTTGATGAGCTTCTGGGTTACTTTGAATCAGAAATGCACCTGGCCGTGGAGGGAGAACGTCTGGAACCGCTGTTTAAAGATCAGGCGGAATACGACGCTTTCATCCAGGAACACAACCGTTTTAATGTAAAAAAAGGCGACCTGGCTTCCTATAAAGGAAAATGTTATCTGGGTATCGACGCCGGCTCCACCACCACCAAACTGGCGCTGGTGGGCGAGGACGGTTCCCTGCTGTGGCGTTTTTACGATAATAATAACGGAAGTCCGCTAAAGACTTCCATCCGCGCCATGGGCGAGCTGAAAAAGGTGATGCCAAAGACAGCCAGGATCGCCGGTTCCTGTTCTACTGGATACGGCGAAGCGCTGATCAAGGCAGCCTTCAATCTGGATCACGGCGAAGTGGAAACCATGGCTCATTATTATGCGGCCGCTTTCTTTGAGCCGGATGTGGACTGTATCCTGGATATTGGCGGACAGGATATGAAATGTATCAAGATCAAAAACAACGCCGTGGATAACGTTATGCTGAACGAGGCATGCTCTTCCGGCTGCGGTTCCTTTATCGAGACTTTTGCCAAGTCTCTGGATTACTCTGTGGAAGACTTCGCCAAAGTGGCGCTGTTTGCCAAAGCTCCGATTGATCTTGGTTCCCGGTGTACCGTTTTTATGAATTCCAAGGTTAAACAGGCGCAGAAAGAAGGCGCCAGCGTCGGTGATATTTCTGCCGGTCTTGCCTACTCAGTCATCAAAAATGCCATTCTGAAGGTTATCAAGCTGACAGATCCGAAACAGCTGGGCAATAAGATCGTCGTACAGGGCGGAACATTTTATAATGACGCTGTTCTTCGTACCTTCGAGAGAATCTCCGGCTGCCATGCAGTCCGTCCGGATATTGCCGGCATTATGGGCGCTTTCGGCACCGCGCTGATTGCCAGA
Source organism: Eubacteriaceae bacterium CHKCI004 (assembly GCA_900016875.1). Taxonomy (GTDB): domain Bacteria; phylum Bacillota; class Clostridia; order Lachnospirales; family Lachnospiraceae; genus Anaerobutyricum; species Anaerobutyricum stercoris. The sequence continues at coordinate 76,074 of FCNR01000032.1, forward strand.
GAACGGGCGGATGAAACCGGCCCGACCGGCATGCTTTCCATGGATGAGATTCTGAAGCTTAATTACGACACGACCATGAGCCGGTGTCCGCACTGTAACAACCACTGTCTTCTGACCATCAATGACTTCGGCAACGGACGCAATTTCATCTCCGGAAACCGATGTGAGCGCGGTCTCGGCATGGAGCGTAATCACGAGCATGTACCGAATCTTTACGATTATAAATATAAACGGATCTTCGGATATAAATCTTTAAAAGAGGAAGAAGCGCCGAGGGGCGTTATCGGTATCCCGCGGGTATTGAACATTTACGAAAACTACCCGTTCTGGCATACTTTCTTCACAAACCTCGGATTCCGGGTAGTGATCTCCCCGAAATCTTCCCGTAAGATTTACGAGCTGGGTATCGAATCCATTCCGAGCGAATCAGAATGTTATCCGGCAAAGATTGCCCACGGCCATGTGATGTGGCTGCTGCAGAAGGGCATCAAGACCATCTGGTATCCGTGCGTGCCTTACGAACAGAACGAAACGCCGGACGCCAACAATCATTACAACTGCCCGATCGTTACTTCCTATGCGGAAAACATTAAAAACAACATGGAAGAGCTGCGTGACTCCGACATTCTTTTCATGAATCCGTTCCTGGCTCTCGACAATGAGGAAGCTTTAAAAGTCCGTCTTTTTGAAGAGCTGAGCCAGCATTATGACGTGACGAAGGAAGAAATCACCGAAGCCGTGGATGCCGCCTACAAGGAGGCTGCGCAGGTACGTCAGGATATCCGCACCAAAGGTGAGGAAACCCTTGCTTACCTGGCGGAAACCGGCAAGATGGGCATCGTCCTCTGCGGACGCCCGTATCACATCGACCCGGAGATCAACCATGGTATTCCGGAGCTCATTAACTCCTATGGCATCGCCGTGCTGAGCGAGGATTCCATCTGTCATCTGGGCAATGTGGAACGGCCGCTTATCGTATCGGACCAGTGGATGTATCATTCCCGTCTGTACGGCGCCGCCAACTATGCTAAGAAAAATAAACAGCTTGAAGTGATTCAGCTGAACTCTTTTGGATGCGGACTGGATGCCGTCACCACCGACGCGGTCAACGACATTCTTTCCAATTCCGGACGAATCTACACGGTACTGAAGATCGACGAGGTCAACAACCTGGGAGCAGCAAGAATCCGCATCCGTTCCCTGATCGCCGCCGTGCGCATCCGGAACAAAAAGAATATCGAACCGGAGATCGTTCCTGCAAACATTGAAAAGGTGGAATTTACCAAAGAAATGCGCAAGGATTATACGATCCTGGTACCGCAGATGTCGCCGATTCATTTCGACCTTCTGGCGCCGGTATTCCGCCATTGCGGCTACAACGTGGATGTGCTGCCGCAGATGGGCAAAAAGGCAGTGGATACAGGGCTGAAATACGTAAACAACGACGCCTGCTATCCTTCCCTCATCGTTGTGGGACAGATCATGACCGCCCTTACTTCCGGTAAATACGACCTGAACAAAACGGCTGTCATCATTTCCCAGACAGGAGGCGGCTGCCGGGCAACCAATTATATCGGTTTCATCCGCCGTGCCTTGGCCAAAAATGGCTATGGACATATCCCGGTAATCAGTATCAGCGTACAGGGCATCGAGAAGAACGAAGGTTTCAAGATCACGCCTGCCCTTCTGATCCGTATGCTGCAGGCAGTAGTCTACGGCGACCTGTTCATGCGCGTTCTTTATCGTGTCCGCCCGTACGAGAAGGTGAAAGGTTCTGCCAATCATCTCCACGAGGTATGGCAGAAACGCTGCATCAAGTCGTTACAGAAAGCCCGTTACGGAGAATTCCGGAGAAATGTAAAACAGATCATCCGCGACTTCGACACCCTGCCGATCACGGAAGAGCGTCGTCCTCGTGTCGGTATCGTCGGCGAGATTCTGGTGAAGTTCCTCCCGGACGCCAACAATCATCTGGTTGAGTTACTGGAAGCGGAAGGCGCAGAGGCTGTGATGCCGGACCTTCTGGACTTCATGTTCTACAGCCTGTATAACGCCAACTTCAAGTCGGAATACCTGGGCAAGTCTTCCTGGACCGCCAAGTTATGCAACGCCGGCATTCAGGCCATCGAGCTGTACCGCGGATTCCTGCGCAAAGAGCTGGAGAAGAGCAATCGCTTTGATCCACCGCCGCACATCAAGGATCTTGCAAGATACGCTTCCCCGATCGTCTCCCTGGGCAATCAGACCGGCGAAGGCTGGTTCCTTACCGGCGAGATGGTTGAGCTGATCGAGGGCGGCGCGCCGAATATCGTCTGCACCCAGCCGTTTGCCTGCCTGCCGAACCACGTGGTGGGCAAGGGCGTTATCAAGGAACTGCGTAGGAAATACCCGCAGTCCAATATCGTCGCCATTGACTATGACCCGGGCGCCAGCGAAGTAAATCAGGTCAACCGTATCAAGCTGATGCTTGCAACCGCCCAGAAGAATCTGGACGAACAGATCGCAAAGGAAAAGAAAAAAGAAGCAAAGAAGAAAAAACCGGCAAAACGGGCTGCCCTGTAGCAGCCTCCTGCCGGAGCCAACCATCTATTTCCATAAAAAGAAGCCGCTGAGGAATTCATTCAGCGGCTCTTTTTATGTGCTATTATTCAAATATTTGCTGCGATTCCTGGCTGATCATCGCCTTTCAGGCAAATCAGCCGGAATCAATTTTCTTCGCAGATCTTACAGAAACTATTTTCTCTCCTCGCGGATCTTATTGAGACGTTTCATTACATCATTTTCTCCGGTTCCGAAGTATTTATGTAAGGTCTTGTACTCCTCGTAAAGCTTATCGTACACTTCTGTGTTGTCCGGATTCGGTGTATAAACCTTATCTTCCACCTGACCGATCTTCTGTGCGATCTCGCTGGCGTTCTTGTATCCGGTCACCTGCTCGGATGCTGCTGCAGCGCCGAGGATGGCTGCGCCCAGAGCGCTGGCCTGTGTGGTGGCGGAAATGCGGATATTCTTCTTACAGATATCAGCGTACACCTGCACCAGCATGTGGTTCTTCACCGGGATACCGCCGCTCAGTACGATGGAATTTACCGGCACGCCGGCATCTTCAAAGGCTTCGATGATCATTCTTGTGCCGTAAGCGGTCGCCTCGATGAGTGAAAGGTAGATCTCTTCCGGTTTGGTAAGCAGGTTCATTCCCATGATCATTCCGTTTAAATTAAAGTCCATGAGCGGGGAACGAACGCCGTTAAACCAGTCAAGGGCCAGCAGACCGCTCTGTCCCGCCTTGTAATCTTTCAGACGGTCGGTGAGCAGCTGATGAACGGAGATTCCTTTTTCTCTCGCTTCCTGTGCGTAGCTTTCCGGTACGCAGTTGTCCACAAACCACGCGAAATGGTCGCCCACACAACACTGTCCTGCTTCGTAGCCGAAGTAGCCCGGCATAATACCGTCTTTTACAAGACCGCCAACGCCCGGGATACCTGCTTCCGTCTCTGAGAGCATCATATGACAGGAAGATGTTCCCACAATGATCATCATCTCGCCCGGCTCGCCGATACCGCAGCCCGGCAGAGAGGAATGTGCGTCAATGATTCCGGTTCCCACAGGAGTTCCTGCCAGCAGACCAAGCTGTCTTGCCATGGACTCGCAGAGGTATCCGGCTGTCTCACCGATGGATTTGATCGGCGCATCCATTTTCTCCTCAATAAAATGTTCCATCCGTGGATCGAGGGCTTTAAAGAAATCATTGGAAGGATAACCGGTATCATGGCGGTAAAAAGCTTTATAGCCGGCGCCGCAGGCGCTTCTTGTTTCTTCGTCGGTCATCTCCCAGATAATCCAGTCCAGAGCCTCCATCATCCGGTCTGCTTCCTCATACACCTTCGGAGCATGACGCAGTGTCTCAAGAACCTTCGGAATCATCCACTCACTGGAAACCTTGCCGCCGTAGAGGGACAGCCAGCTCTCTCCTCTTTCTTTCGCGATCTTGTCGATGAGCAGCGCTTCCTCTTCCGCACCGTGATGCTTCCAGAGCTTGACATAAGCGTGCGGCTCATCCTTAAACTGTTCCAGATGACATAACGGCGTCTTATCTGCCTTCACCGGAAGAATTGTTGAGGAAGTAAAATCGACGCCGATACCCACTACCTCTTCCGGGAACGCTTTTTTCTGTGCCATCACATTGCGGACGGTGATGATCAGTCCCTCCAAATAATCCTGCGGATCCTGCAGCGCCCAGCCCGGCGCCAGCCGTTGACCCGACGGAATGTGCTCCTCCATAACACCGTGCGGATACTCGTAGATACTCGTAGCCACCTCTTCTCCTGTGTGGATATCCACCATCAATGCCCGCACAGACAGTGTCCCATAGTCCACTCCAATTGCATACTTACTCATGTTCCTTCTCCTTTCGCTCACGCTAATATATTGCTTTATTTTACCATTTCAGGCTTCACGCCGTCCATGTTTTCTTTTGGTGTGTCATACTGTTTTTTAGTTCCCGGCTGCATCCATTTGCATCAGTTATCTCATGCTGTCTTCTGTGCAGACTCCTGTCCCCGATACGTTTCCTGCCCGGCTGAAAAATACGCCGCCACTTTCTCCGCATATTCTTCCAAAAGTCCCAGATCCCAGAGTACCTGCAGAATCGTGAAGCGGTTGCGCACTTCCTTGGCGAGGATAACTGCATCTTTCACCAGTTCCGGAGAAATGCCAAGCTGCTGCGGATTGACCGGCTCTCCCAGAGACGCCATCATTTTCTCCAGCTCTTTTCCGGATGGAATTTCTTTCTGGATCAGCTCCCGGATCTGTGTCCATTTTTCTTCCATGACATCCAGTCGTCTGTTCCGGTTCTCCACGCTGTTTTTGCCACAGCTTTCCTCCAGCTCAAGAATTCCAGGCGCTGCGTCCTTATAGCAGTCGCACACTTTTTTCTTCCAGCTCCCATAATCCGGCCGCCGTTTTTTTGCTGCTGCAAAGTCCGGCGCTTCTTTCTCCAGCATTTCGTACATTTTTATAACAGCCAGCATACCGACGCCCACCTTGATTCCATGGAGAATCGGTTTCTTTCCTTCCATCTGGAACTGCATTTCCCAGTAATGGGACAGATGATGCTCACTTCCGGATGCCGGGCGGGAATTGCCCACAAAACTCATGGCAACTCCTGTCAGTACCAGAGCTTCCATCAGATGCTTCACTGCCTCCTGGTTTCTCTGCTTAATTTCATCGCTCTCTTCCACCACGATCTCAATGGACTCCTTCACCATCTTGTCGATGACCTCACAGTAATATTCGTCTTCAATGAGATGGGCCATCTTCCAGTCCACCAGACAGGTGTATTTACCTAAAATGTCTCCCAGACCTGCCACGATCATCTCCATAGGCGCCTTTGCCAGAATCTCCGGGTCTCCCAGCACCGCCACCGGAACATGGGCCTGATAAGTTGTCTTCACATGGTTATGAATCAGCGCGGCTCCCACGGAAACAAACCCGTCCATAGACGGCGCAGTGGCAAAAATCATATAGTCAAGATTTAACTGAAAACTTACAAACTTGCAGAGGTCGTTGAGCGTTCCGGATCCAACCGCCAGCAGCAGATCCGTTCCCTTCTGATATACTTCCATCACTTTGCCCACGGCCTGCTCGTCAGGAACCAGCTCCTTATCCGGCAGCACCAGCGTATAATAATCCAGGCCCGCAGCCTCTAATTCCCGCTCTGCGGCTTTGCCCGCAGCCTCCCAGGTATTCACGTCACACACCACAAAAATATTCTTATATCCAAATTCTTTGATGTGCTGCGGAAGACGGGAAAGCGCTCCCTCTTCAATATCTATTCTCCTGAGATTTGTGCTGTGGGTGTGACCACAGGAACAGTGGATTTCCTTTTCGAGATACTGTGAAAGATTATTGCTTGCTGCCATAGTGATTCCTCCTTCTGATTGCTGCAAATTATTCTCGGACATGGCGTGGTTTCCGGAATCCCATGCTCTGTCATCCTGTTGTCATACATTCTACCTGAAAAAATTTTTTCGTCAATATGCCGGAAAAGCGCTGATTACTAATCAAATCTATAATAAAATTAATCAAAAATCTGATTAATTTTTCTCAGAAAAAAAGACGGCGTTTCCACCGTCTTTTGATTACTAATCAAAGAAAATCTCCGCATTTCCACTCTGCTGATTAATTTTTCAGATTTGATTACCTGACATTTACCTGGCTGGAAAATAAACTGCGTACTACCAGGAAGAATCATTGTTTTTTCTGTAAATGTGGCGGTTCCCGCCGTCATCTGCTATACTGTTCATAACATTAGCAAAGGAGATCTTCCATTTATGCCAGATAAAAAGAAACCTACCACCAGAGACATAGCCAAAGCCTGCTTCGTCTCTCAGTCCGCTGTGTCCATGATCTTAAGCGGCCGGACTGATATGCATTTTTCGAAAGAAACTGTGGAATTGGTGCAGCGTACCGCCACGGAAATGGGATATGTGTATAAGCCGAGAAACCGGCGTGCAAAAACAGATATGAAGTCCACCATTATGATCATGTGCCCGTCTCTTTCCACTCAGTATTATACCACGCTGATTCAGGCCATCACCCAGGCGGCCCAGAGTATGGGGCTTTATGTCCTGATCGCCTACACAAACCGTCTTGAGGAGCAGGAGACCTACTATCTTCATATGGCGGAGGATAATGAATACTACGGAATCATCTATACATTTGCTCCGAAGGCGGTCTCTTTTCTGAGCCGGCTGCACCGGAAGATTCCCGTCGTCATGATCAATGATTATAATCCGGAATTAAAGCTGGAGCTTCTGGAGCTGGACAGCAAGAAGTCCGGACACCTGCTGGCCAGACATCTGCTGGAGCTTGGTCACCGGAACATCGCTTACGTGACCACGCCGCTCAATCCGGCGGAAGTACCCCGCCTGCGCCGTCTCCAGGGTATCCGTGAAGAATACGAACGACAGGGCCTGCCTTCCTCGCTGGTACACGTTCTGGAAGCCAGAACAGAGGAAGAGCAGAGCTCTGCCGTGAGCAATAAACATTATGAGACCGGTTATCAGCTGATTCTGAATTATTTCCACGGTTCCCCCGGCGATATCACCGCTTTCGTGGGCACCAATGATTTTGTGGCCATCGGTATCATAGACGCCCTGAAAAAACTGGGATACTCCGTACCCGGCGACTATTCCGTCTGCGGCTTTGACAACACGCTGGTATCTTCCTTCTCGGGCATCTCCCTGACTACCATCGATCACTGCATCGATGAGAAAGGCGCACAGGCCGTACAGATGCTCCTCAATCAGAAAAAACGCCTGAAGGACGGCCCCCAGAAGAAGACGCCGCTCATGCGGCTGGAATACGAGCCACAGCTCATCATACGCCGCTCCACTGGCAAGCCGAGGAAAATGTAGCAGCAAGCCGCTACAGCCGCATCGGGATTCCCCGTCCGGACAGATACCGTTTCAGATCCATGATCTCAAGCTCCTTAAAGTGGAACAGGGACGCAGCGAGGGCGGCGTCCGCCCTGCCCTCCTCAAAGGCGTCGTAAAAATGTTCTTTCGTTCCCGCGCCGCCGGAAGCGATGACCGGGATATTTACATTTTCAGAGATGATACGGGTCAGCTCCAGGTCGTAACCGGCTTTGGTGCCGTCGCAGTCCATGCTGGTAAGAAGAATCTCACCAGCTCCCAGCTTCTCCACACGCATGGCCCACTCCACGGCGTCCATCTTCATATCTATCCGGCCGCCGTTTTTAAAGATATTCCAACCGCTGCCGTCTTCCCGCCGTTTGGCGTCGATGGCAACCACCACGCACTGGCTGCCGAACTTGTCCGCCGCCTCGCTGATCAGTTCCGGACGCATGATTGCGGAGGAATTCACGGAGACCTTGTCGGCCCCCTCCCGGAGGATGGCGCGGAAATCATCCACTGTGCGGATGCCGCCGCCCACCGTAAACGGGATAAACACCTTTTCCGCCACCCGGCGCACCATGTCCACCACAGTATTTCTCGCATCGGAGGACGCCGTAATATCCAGAAAAACCACCTCGTCGGCCCCCGCCTTATCATAGGCAGCCGCAATCTCCACCGGATCCCCGGCATCCCGGAGATTGACAAAATTCACACCTTTTACCACCCGTCCCTCGTGTACGTCAAGACAGGGAATAATTCTTTTCGTAAACATTATATCCTCCTATCTGTTTTCCAGATGAATAAAGTTATCCAGTATCTTAAGACCTACTTCACCGCTCTTTTCCGGATGGAACTGGCAGGCAAAAATATTCTCGTGCTCCACAGATGCGTGAATCTTCGTAGAATAAAACGTTGCAGCCGCCACATCCTCCTCATGTTTTGCAGACAAATAGTAAGAGTGAACGAAATACACATATGGATGTCCTTCAATTCCTTTAAATAAAGTGGCGCCTTCCCGAATATCCAGAGAATTCCATCCCATATGAGGAATCTTCAATCCTTCTCCATCCGGAATCCGCCGAATGCCCCCGGGAAGCAGCCCGAGACCTTTCACGCCCGGCGTCTCGTCACTGTCCTCAAACAAAAGCTGCAATCCCAGACAAATACCGAGAAACGGAGTTCCCTGCCGTACGGCATCCTGAATCACCGATTCCAGCCCATAACTTCTTATCTTACCCATGGCATCTCCAAAAGCTCCCACCCCCGGAAGGATGACCCGGTCGGCTGACAAAATCTCTTTTTGATCCCTTGTTATCTTTACTTTCTGACCCAGATACTCGAGCGCCTTTTCCACACTCTTAATATTGCCTGCGTCGTAATCAATGATCGCAACTGACATTATACTTATCCTTTCTCTTTTCGTTATAATTAATCCGGTTACATCAAATCATCTGTCTTCTGTCCCAGCTCTGTCACATAGATAAACTTGAATATATATTATAATCTTGTTGTTTTTATAATATTTATGCACTATTCTTCTATCTCTATTTCAGTGAGACTGCCATTTTTACCCTATTTATTCTAGTAGATTTTCATAAATTATGCAATATTAATGTATAGGATACTTACAAAAAAACGAATCCTAAATTATTTATTGATTTTTCAGCAGGATTGTAATATTATAGTGATAACAATAATATAATTTTTTAATTATTGTAGTATGAAAGGGGAATTTCAAAATGAAATCAACACTCAATGTACAGTTTGGTGGCAACACAGTTGAAAGCAAAGAAATCATCGCCGCTGCAAAAAAAGTCTGGGTAGATGAAGGCAACCAGAACCGCAAAGTAAAAGACTTATTAAAATTGGACCTCTATGTAAAACCAGAAGAAAACGCAGTATACTATGTATTTAACGATGACGAAAGCGGAAGCTTTCCTTTATATGCAGAATAAAGGCACAATGACACAACGATAAAATACCCTTCGCGGATACATTCCACGAAGGGTATTTTTTATCTCAAAAGCAGCACTGCCGCCTCACAGCTGTCCAGCGTCAAACATCCGCTGCAATCTGTCTCTTCTTTCTTCACTGTCTCTTTTCCCATATTGGACAACAGCACTTTCTCACATCCGCCTGCCAGCATGAGCGTCTGAGGCTCCTTTCCATAGTTTGCCGCCACAAAGACATCCTGCCCGGCTTCAGAAATTCTGTGAAACGCAAATACGTCACCGTTCTCCTCATAATCCGGAGCAAATCTGCCATAAGTCAGCGTCTCTTTGTATTCCGGATGCTTCTTAAGGGCCGTGAGCGCCTTATAATAAGATAACAGGGAATCACTCCTGCCGGCCTGTTCCTCCACATTGATCTCCCTGTAATTTGAGTTCAGCGCCAGCCACGGCTCTCCTTCCGTGAATCCTGCATTTCTTCCGGAACTCCACTGCATCGGCGTTCTGGCATTATCCCGGCTGTTCTCAAAACAGACCTCCATAGCTCTCTCTTTCGTACATCCCGCCACGAGAGCTTCCCGGTACTGGTCTTTTGTACTGATATCGTCATATTCCGATATATCTTCTCTGCGGCAGTTTGTCATGCCAATCTCCTGTCCCTGATAAATAAAAGGAATACCATAAAGCAGAAGCGACGTGGTGGCAAGCATTTTCTTTCCCGCCTCATTTCTGGCGTGCTCCGGCAGGAAACGGCTTGCTCCTCTCGGTTCATCGTGATTCTCAATGATGTTGGCTGCAAAACCCACCTTCTGCAGCTGAAGCTGCGATGCAAAAATAGTATCTCTCCACCCTTTGAAATCAAACGTCTTATTCTCATACCAGCCCTTCTCGCCCTGCATCAGTGTGTGGGCGCTGAAATCAAACATGGTGGAGAAATGTCCGTCATCTCCGATGAACTCTGTCAGCTCATCCTCTTTCATATTAAATACCTCTGCCACGGTAAACGCATCGTATTTTGCAAATGTATTGCGTTTGATATCCTCAAAATAATCACCGACGCCACCCACTTCTTCCACCATTTTAATGCAGGAAGCAAGTCCGTCCGGCCCATCTGGTTCAAAAGACGGAAAACGCAGATCCTTCTTGATATTGATAATTGCATCAATACGGAAGCCGGCAATCCCTTTTTCCAGCCACCAGTTGATCATCTTATAAATCTCCTGGCGAAGCTCCTGATTCTCCCAGTTCAGATCAGGCTGTTCCTTCGCGAAAAAATGCAGATAATACATGTCCGTTCCCGGCACCGGTTCCCAGACGCTGCCTCCAAAATAGGAACGCCAGTTATTTGGCACTCTTCCATCTTTTCCTTTCACGAAGTGAAAATATCCGGCATATTTCCCGTAAGGATCCTTCAGTGCCTTCTGAAACCATTCATGTTTGTCAGAACAATGATTCACCACCAGATCCATGACCACATACATATCCCGCTTCTTTGTCTCCGCCAAAAGTTCATCAAAGTCCTTCATGGTGCCAAATTCTTCTCCGATATTATAATAATCTGAGATGTCATAGCCCTGATCCACAAAAGGGGACTGGTAGATGGGAGAAAGCCATATGATATCAATCCCCAGTTCTTTCAGATAATCAAGCTTTGTGATCACGCCACGAAGATCTCCGATACCATCTCCGTTAGTATCCAGAAAACTTTTCGGATAAATCTGATACGCGATCTTATCATGCCACCATTTTTTCTTCATAAATTTTTCCTCTCTCCTCTTTTCTTTTACGCCGCCGGCCGGACGCCGACATCAGCAATACCGGTATCGGCGGCATTAACAGCATCAGTTCCCGCAGTCCAGATCAAAGTAGAAGTCCACGCCGTTTTCCTGATTGCTCACGCCGAACTTCTTACCATGGGCATTCATAGTAGCCGCCACAATGGACAAACCGATACCGCTTCCACCGTATTCTCTCGTTCTTGCCTTATCCACTTTATAAAACTTGATCCAGAGTTTTTCCAGTTCCTTCTCAGGAATCAGGCTGCCGTCATTATAAACATGAATCCGCAGATCTTTTTCCTTACGTTCAAACCAGATACGAATCACTCCATCCTGAAAAACGTGATTCAGCGCATTGGACAAATAATTACTGAACACCTCTTCAATCATAAACTCATCCGCCCAGACGTAGACCGGTCCCTTCTCCTCAAAAACGACCGTATTATTTTTTTTGGCAAAAAGAATCTGCGTGGATGCCAGTTTATTCCGGATCATTTGACAAATATCAAATCTCTGCATATTAAGCTGCTGGTTGCCGAATTCAATCTGATTAAGGGTCAGAAGCTTCTTCACCATGGTATTCATTTTCTGCGCTTCGTCGGCAATAACCTCGCAGTAGAAATCCCTGCTCTCTTCATCATCCGTAATATTCTCCTTCAATCCTTCCGCATAGCCCTGAATGAGCGCAATCGGCGTCTTCAGCTCATGACTGACATGGGAGAGGAATTCCTTCCGCATCTCATCAATCTGCTCTTTTTTCTCAATATCCTTCTGGAGTTCAAGGTTAGCCGCCTTCAGGTCCGCAATGGTCGATTCCAGCTTCTCAGACATCTGATTCATAGAATTGCCCAAAACTTCCAGTTCATCTCCGGTATCCACATGAACTTTGGCGTCAAAATCCAGATGCGTCATCCGGTTTGCCACAACCGCCATATCCTTAATCGGTCTGGTAAATCTTGTGGAAACAAAAAAGATAATGATACTTCCGATGAGAATACCCGACATACCGGTATAAGTAAGAAATCGGCTGCTGATCTCCGCACTATCCTGAATTCCTTCCAGCGCAACCCGCATGGCAATAAGATAATTATCATCGGTGAAGCCAAAAAGATAAATTCCTTTCTGCCCGCTGGCGCGGTCTGTCAGCTGCGTCACAAAATATCCTTTTTGGATGAGCGTTACAAAATTATCCTCTTCTCCATCTGCCTGTCCCGGAAAAATCCTCTTTCTTGCCATATATTCATCAAAAACGCCTTCTTCTCTGCCGAGAATCACCTGACTTCGAATTTGATCCAGATAACCAAGAATCTCCTCATAGGTTTTGCTGCCATCGATCAGATTACTGAAAATAACCACCTGTGAAAAATAATAGTCGCTGGACTGGGCGATCATCATCTTAATATTAGTGCTGTTGGAAATCTGCTCCAGCTCTTCATTTACCATCGTTTGACTGTCACTATCCCCCAGCACATTCTTTACCTCCTGAAATGTGCTGACAATGTTCGCTTTTTCTGAAGCAATATAATACCTTTCCGCAAAGGCGTGATTCAAAAACCAGGTAAAATAAATCACAAAACCGACGATGAAAATCAAAATTGCCGTCAGCTTGAAACGTATCGAATAGTATTTCATATCATCATCCTAATCCACTTCAAATTTGTAACCCATTCCCCAGATGGTCTTAATGTATTCTCCTTTGTCACCCAGCTTGCTTCTGAGCTTCTTTACGTGGGTGTCGATGGTTCTGGCGTCGCCGAAATAATCGTAATTCCACACGTTATTCAAAATCTTCTCTCTGGAGAGGGCCACGCCCTGATTCATAACAAAATAGGTGAGAAGCTCAAATTCTTTAAAACTTAAGGAGATCGGCTTTCCATCAATCTTCACCTCATGGGCGGCGATATCGAGCTCGATGCCGCCCGCCTCCAGCACCTCGCCGGCTGCCAGAGAATTACTTCTTCGCAGGATCGCCTCCACCCGTGCCACAAGAATCTTCGGGCTGAACGGCTTGGCGATATACTCGTCCACGCCCAGGTCAAATCCATTGAGCTCATCGCTCTCCTCGCCCTTGGCCGTCAGCATGATGATCGGCACCTGAGAATACTGTCTTATCTCCTTGACTACTTCAAAGCCGTCAATCTTCGGCATCATCACATCACAGATGACAAGACTGATACTCTTGTCTTCAAAAAATATATCCAGCGCCTCCTCACCGTCGGCTGCCTCAACGACTTCGTAACCTTTCTTTTTTAAAAAGTCTCCGACCAGCTTGCGCATTCTGCTCTCATCGTCCACCACAAGTATTTTTAATTTCTCCATATATATCCTCCATCCCACAGCATATTTTACTTTAAAATTTAGTAACAATTCAGCCATGACATCCCGGAAATTCGCAGCTAACGCAGCTTACCAGACGCCTGGCTGAACTGTTACAGATATAATAGTCATCTTCTATGAAAATAATGTGAAAATATGACCGGAAATCTTATCTTTTTGTCACCCTCTTCACAACACGCCAGACTGCCAGAATAATCTCCCGGGCAACCGCGAATACCACAAACATCAGCAGAAATCCCACAAGACCGAAGATGACATCGTCCAGATCCATGGTTCCGCTGCCGGAATACCACTGACCAATCTCGATGGCAAAGGTCAGAACCAGAATCAGGGTAAATACATAAATAAATACAATGACCAGCACATGATTCCGGCTCAGTAATTTAAATAACGGATAAATGACCAGTACCAGCGCCATGCCGATGAGGCCGATCACCAGAAAATGCAGCTCCTTATCCGTAAAGCTTTTCTCATAGGCATCGTTCAGCGATAAAATATAACTGTGCGACTTCGCAATGAGAACCATCAGGCTTTCCAGAATTGATTCCATATTTCTTCCTCCTATTCTATGGCGTTCTCCGACGCACATTTTGATCCGCCGGAATAAAACCATTTTCTTTTATGTCCATGGACAAAGTGCAAATACCCGTCCGTTAAAATAAAACAGAAAAAAGCAGGTTTACACCTGCTTTCCAGTATAGTATAGATGCTTTGTCTCAGTCAAACTGTTTTATTTTCGCGAATCTGACAGTTTCTTCACACGCCGAAAAAGCTGATAGAGGAAATCCAGCAGCGCCGACATGAGACAAATTCCCACTGCCAGTCCGAGCGCGTACATGATAAGTTCCGAGCCATAGATTCGGCTCACCGCCCAATGCTTTTGTACGGCGTTGCTCATCATATAGTACAGTGAACCTCCCGGAATCAGAGGAATCAATGTGATGATCACATAGAGATTCGCCGGACAGTGCCGGATTCTCGCCAGCAGTTCCCCGTACAGCACAGAAAAAAAGCTGGCACATAATGTTGCCGAAAAGATATCTCCTGTGGAAGCCTCCAGATTATAAAAAATTATCCATCCGAACATACCTCCGGCCGCTGCCAGAAACAGATGCCTGGGCCTCATATTAAATACCATGCCAAATCCCAGAGATCCAAGAAATGCCGTTACTGTTTTAATAATCGCTAATTCATCCATAACCGAGCCTCCTTACCATACGCCTGTGATCCAGACAGAAAGTACAAATCCACAGGCGATGGCGCCCGCCCAAAGTATTGATTCGACAAGACGCATGAGACCGGAGATCGTATCTCCGATCAACACATTCCTCACCGCATTGGTGAACGGCACTCCCGGTATAAGCAGCATGATGTCTCCTATCATAATCTTATCCACATGCACCGGAAGAAACCAGGACAAAACGCAGATAATCAGGCCTGCAAGAAAAGAACAAAACAGATTAAAAATCACAGTATTCATACAAAGCGGCGCCAGCCATTTCTGCATGGCGCAAATGCATACCGCGACGATTGCTGCCATGAGCGCGTCCGTTACATTTCCTCCAAAAAAAACGGTAAGTCCTCCGGCCGCCAGTATACTGCCGCACAGAAGATAAAAACTGTTCTGCCCGCCATCTCTGATTCTGTTTACTTCCGCCCGGAGTTCCTCTACTGTTAAAGGTTCCTCACAGCACCTGCGGCTCAATGCATTCAGATCTTCGATTTTCCTGAAATCCGTGCCTCCTGACGTACGGATCCGCCTCGTCTGTGTAAGCATCTCGCCATCAGGGAAAGTCATAGTCACCACAATACTTGAAGTAATGACAAAAACATCTGTCTCTTTTGCTCCGTATGCTTTTCCCATGCGGCTTATGGTTTCCTCAACCCTTCTTATCTCGGCGCCGCTGATGAGCAGAAGTTCACCCACGTGCATCAACTGATGCAGCATCCTATTCTCCGTATTCATTTCTCTTCTCCCAGATACATTTCCTGTATATTATTTATCCCACTGCGTGAGATTATATGTATTGATCACTCTGCTGAGCTGACTCACATAGGAACCGGAAGTTGCGTAGCCGCCGTTTTTTATGATCTGCAGCTGCCGCTTGTAGCTTTTTGTATCAGTCAGTCCTGCATAGCGTTTTCGGCTGCCGTTTCTGGCATTCAGCAGATAGGCGGAGTGGTCTTCGATAGAATCCTCAATGCAGGAATACTTGCGGAACTTGGCCGTGATGCTGTACCGGCCGCCGGAACCGTATTCATATGTACGTTTTTTATAATAATTCACGCCGTCCCAGGCAGAACCGCTCCAGGTATTGCCTGACAGATTCATCTTCATACCGAAGAGATTGTTGCCGTTCTGCGCCAGAGTGGACTGCCCCCATCCGCTCTCCAGAATGGCCTGCGCCATGGTGACAGAAGCAAGAATTCCTGTCCGTTTATAGTTTTCCCTGGCGATCGGTCCGATTTTTTTGATGAAAGACGACTGCGAAATGTTCTTCGCCTTGGTGGCCGTCTTGGAAATGCCCGGACGAACCTGCAAAGTTACGGTTTTTGACTTTCCACTGTATGAATATTTCAGTCCGAAAAAGGAAGCCGCCTGATTCACCGGCACCAGAAGATCTCTGACGTCGCTCTTCCGGAAAGTAACAAAATACGGCTTCACTTTGAGTTTCATCTTCGTACCATTGACCTTAGCATACTTTTTATTGGCATAAAAAATGACCTTTCTGGCGCCATAGCGCAGGGTCACTTTACTGCCGTCCGCACTGTAGGAGGCGCGGATTCCATTATCGGAAAATAAAGTTTTACATGGAACATATATGGTCGAACCGATTTTCACCGAAGGGGCTTCCTGAGAATCAGAAGCCATGGATACTTCTTCGCCGCTGTATCTGACATTAACAATTGTTCCTTTCAGACTGGTTGCATTACCGTTTTTGATGACGGGAATCCTTGCCGCCGATGCAGGCACAGCCTTCCACGTCATGCCCATGGCGGCTGCAGCCAGAATTATAATTAATTTTTTCTTCACAGTATTTCTCCTCTCGACAAAATTTGTCTTATCTTTTGACACATTTTCATTATTAAAACACATTCTCCCCGGAATATGTTACAAAAGTATTATATATTGGAAATATGTCCGTAATAAGTTTTTTTCAAATTTTATCGGGAGGAGTATTCTGCCTGATCAGATCAAATCAGATCTGATCCAATGCCTGAGCCAGATCTGCGATCAGATCGTCTGCGTCCTCAATGCCGCAGGAATAACGGATCAGATCCGGTTTTACTCCGCATGCCTCAAGCTCTGCGTCGTTCATCTGGCGATGAGTTGCACTGGCCGGATGGAGACAGCAGGTTCTGGCATCCGCCACATGAGTCTCGATTGCTCCCAGCTGCAGATGCTTCATAAAGTTCTCCGCCGCTTTTCTTCCGCCTTTTACGCCGAAGCTTACCACGCCGCAGGAACCATTCGGCAGGTATTTCTGCGCCAGATCATAATACTTATCGCCTTCCAGACCGCAGTAATTTACATATGTCACCTTCTCATGATTCTTTAAGAACTGAGCCACTGCCATGGCATTTTCACAATGACGTTTCACTCTTACATGAAGACTCTCCAGGCCCAGATTCAAAATAAAGGCATTCTGCGGAGACTGAATGGAACCGAAGTCTCTCATGAGCTGCGCTGTCGCTTTCGTGATGTACGCGCCCTCAAGGCCGAAACGTTCTGTGTAGATCACGCCATGATAACTGTCATCCGGCGTGCAGAGTCCCGGATACTTATCCGGATATTTGGTCCAGTCAAACTTGCCGCTGTCCACGATGCAGCCGCCGACTCCTGCTCCGTGTCCATCCATATATTTGGTGGTGGAATGAGTAACGATATCTGCGCCCCACTCAAACGGACGGCAGTTGATCGGCGTAGCAAAAGTATTATCCACGATCAGAGGTACGCCGTGAGCATGAGCTGCTTTTGCAAACTTCTCGATGTCCAGCACAGTGAGAGCCGGATTGGCTATGGTCTCTCCAAAAACAGCCTTTGTATTCGGGCGGAACGCTGCGTTCAGTTCTTCTTCCGTACAGTCAGGATCAACAAAAGTGAACTCAATGCCCATCCGCTTCATTGTCACGGCAAACAGATTGTAGGTTCCGCCGTAAATGGACGCGGAAGAAACCACATGGTCACCGCAGGAGGCAATATTGAACACAGAGTAGAAAGATGCTGCCTGTCCTGAAGAAGTCAGCATGGCTGCGGTTCCTCCCTCCAGTTCACAGATCTTCTTTGCCACGTAATCGTTGGTCGGATTCTGCAGTCTTGTATAGAAATATCCCTCTGCTTCCAGGTCAAAAAGCTTGCCCATGTCCTCGCTGGTGGCATATTTAAAAGTCGTGCTCTGTACAATCGGAATCTGACGGGGCTCTCCGTTGCCCGGCGTATACCCTCCCTGTACACATTTGGTATTTAATGAGTATTCTTTCATGGTTTTCCTCCTTCAATGTATCGTCACTGGCAGGTACTTCCGCCTGCCGCTGCCAATTATACTATCATGTTCCCGGCAAAAAATCCAGCTTCGAGAGCGGAATCCGCCGGTCTTCCTCAAAATACATATAAAAATCTGCCGGACACCAGGGCATCTTATAAATCCGCTCGAACACCGGATAGAAAATGCAGTCTTCATATACGTCAAGCTGCTCGTGAAGAAAACGGTCGTGCTCCTCATGTTCCCCGTCTCCAAAATCTGTAAATGCAAAGGAATATTTTCCTTTAAATCTTTCTGCCTGCTCCTCGTCCATCCTTTTTAGCACCTTATAATAATTATAGAGAAGAAAAAGCTTGGACACCGGCACAAAGCGTTTCCCATTCTTCGTCATCAGAAGCTTCGGCGCGCGGCCGTCATAATGAAAGTTCTCTGTTCCGATAGCCTCCAGCTGCAGGAGTCCCTCCTCTATCTTTCCGTCCAGCAGATGTATAACGCTCTCGTAGGCGCGCCTGATATTGGCGTAAGGCAGATCATGCGGCAGATGATAATAACATTTCCTGATCATCTGCATATTCCAGCGGCTGTACTCTGAAAGCAGCCCTTTATAATCCGCAAGGCATCCCGGCCGCACCGCATACTCCCAGAGAAACGCCAGCATGTTCTCATACATGACCACATCCCGGTCGTCATAATTAAGCCGTCGCAGACAAGTATCGTAACCTTCCCGGTCAAAGTTTTTTTCTTCTGTAAAATGCACTGCCTGTTCCATAAATACCTCCTTCTCAGAAATCCCCCTCACACCGGTAACTGCCAAGAATCTTCAACTCCTGCGTCTCCTGCGAAAGCTGAAACAGCAGGGCACGGATTTCTTTTGTGTCCATATTGGCGGACAGTTCCGCAAAAAAACGATAATTCCAGGTATCGCCCTGCCGGAACGGACGGGAATGGATCTCTGTCATATTTACGCCGTAATCAGAAATCATAGACAGAATACTGCTTAAGCTTCCACTTCTGTTCGGACAAGTAAACATGATCTTTATGCGGTTATGCTCCGGCAGAACCACAAGTTTTCCGGCAAAAATGACCATCTTGCGGCGAACGCCTGCCGCGTCTGTCTGCACGCGGCACTCCGTAATATAGAGTCCTTTATCCAGCAAAAGCTGATGCATCTCATCCGACACGCCTGCGCCGACTTCTTCTATGATGCCCATTCCGGCATCTGCCTTGCCGCTTTTTATCATCTCTCCCACGGACTCATAGGAGTCTACCGTCAGCACATCGTCTTTGGAACATGTCTCGCAGAGATAAAGTTCTTCTTTCACCATGCACAGACGTCCGGCGGCTTCAGACTCT
Organism: Eubacteriaceae bacterium CHKCI004; assembly: GCA_900016875.1. Classification (GTDB taxonomy): domain Bacteria; phylum Bacillota; class Clostridia; order Lachnospirales; family Lachnospiraceae; genus Anaerobutyricum; species Anaerobutyricum stercoris. Next base: position 95,393 of record FCNR01000032.1, read on the forward strand.
CTCTCATAAAAAAACGGGAAACAATCTCTAAGCTCCATAGTCCGCCCATATTGATATTTGCGGCTGACTTCCATGATCCTTTTGATGAGCGCCGTATATTCTCGCACCAGCCGCGGTTCCATCCCTTCCGTCTGCTTCCTGATGATGGCGTCTTCCCGGTCCGGCTTATAAATCACATCTTCCGTTTCCGCCTTAATACACGCCACCTGATCGGCCAGAGACATTCTTTCCACAAAAAGCTTCCGAATCTCTCCGTCCACCCTGTCAATATTTTTCCTTACTTCTGATAATTCCATCTGATACCTCACTTTTTATATTAGTGCAATTGATGCATCCATCTGCTGCTACATATAAGAAAACAGAGGCCGCATCGACAAATGCCCTCTGTCAATGGCAGCCTCTGTTTATTATATAATGTTTTTTTGAATCTGAAAACATGGAAATGCAAAACTTATTTTGATGCATATCAGCTCATTGCGCTTAAAACTTCAATAGCATTTCCGTCAATCATTCTTCTTCCATGTTCCTCCAGGTACGCTTCCTCAAAGCCGAGCTCACCGGCCTTTCCTCCGTATTCCTCTGCGGTGATCATAAAAGCAACCGCCTGGGCGTCCGACTCACACTGGGAGAAATCCACTAACAGCACATACTCCTCATCCGCTTTGTACAGGGTAGAATACAAATGCGCTCTCTCACCCAGCAGAGAACAAAACTGAACCAGCCTGGAAAAATCTCCAAACACCAGTTTTCTCGGAGGAAAATCAGCCCCTCTCTTTTCGCCTGCATCTTTATCAGAAACGGCAGCGTCCGCTCCGCCGCCGGTCGTCGTCTCCTGCTCTTCCACATCGACTTTTCCCATGCAGACTTCCTGAAGATCTCTGGAAATCTCCTCAAAAGCCTTCTCCTTTTCTTCTCCGGAAAGGGCGTACACCTCCGCCAGTCTCTCATCCGTTATTTTTTTATTTAAAGCGGAAGTCATTTTTTTAATCTGGTCCAGATCCCTGTCAATGGCAACATCTGGAAATGTACAGCTGATGGTCACCAACAACTGGTCTGCCGGCAGGGATCTGGCGATGTAATTCTGTATACCATTCTCCGTGTGCCAGTCAATATAATTCTGTGAGCTCTTTACAATCGCGTTGAGAAATTCTTCCATTTGCTTGCTGTCTGTACTCAACGTCTGTAAGTCAAAACCCATACTGTCGATTTCTTTCTTATGAATCAGACAGCGTATCGTTTCGTCGTCAATCTTCCAAAAAAACATCGTATCCCTCCTTCCTTCCCTTTATTATAGCAAAATTATTAGCCATGTCAACACTCGAGTGCTAATTTCTCTTTTCCTGCTTGTCCTTATGGAAATATATTTTTTTAATTATATCACAATTTATCTGATTTTGTTACCGCACATCTGTAAATTCACAAAATATTTTTTTCTATTTCGCATTTTTAACTGAAAACACAAAAGACAGAGGCGGCCATATATCATATTATGACCGCCCCTGCCGGGATAGTATCTTATTCTTTGATTATTTATCCATATCTTTTTTTGATTTCTTCTGTCCATAGGAGTTGTTGAATACGTCCACCATTTTCTCCATCTCCGCATCGTCCAGAAGTACCGGTTTTCCGATCATTCTAGCTTTCACATAGACCTCTGCACAGCCTTCGATCTGTTCTGCTATGTTAAAAGCATTTAAAATATCTTTTCCTCCGGTGATGAGACCATGATTTGCCATGAGCGCGGCATTTCTGTCTTTCATGGCATCAAAAGTAATCTCTGCCAGTTCCGGTGTTCCGAAAGACACATAATCTCCGCAGCGTACATTAGGACCCCCGGCAAAAGCAACCAGATAGCTGGATGCCGGCAGTTCCTCCCGAAGAACGGCAAGTACAGTGCTGTAAACGGAGTGAGTATGTACCACAGCATTGATATCGTCACGTTTCACATAGAAAATCCTGTGCAGTTCATGCTCACTGGACGGTTTTCTTTTTCCATCTACAACCTCGCCCTTCAGATTCATTACGACCACATCTTCCGGCTCTGTCTCAAAATAATCAATTCCGCTCGGGCTGATGGCAAAGAGTCCTTCCTCGCGGTTAAAAATACTGATGTTTCCGCCGGTTCCTTTCGTCAGTCCGTGCTCTATGAGCATTTTACAATATTTTACAACATCTTCTCTTTCTTTTTGTAATAACATAATAAACTCCTTTCATCGGCAAACCGTATTTTTTTCTATTTTATCACATTTTATACTCATATAACATCGGCCTTCCCTCGATAAACCGCTGTACATCCGCCACAATCTGCTTTGTATGATTTGACAGCACGTCATCGGTGGCGCCGGCGATATGCGGCGTGATGACCACATTGTCAAGCTCGGTGATATATGGATGATTGCTGGCGATCGGCTCTTTTGCGTATACGTCAAATGCAGCGCCGGCAATCCGTTTTTCACGGAGAGCATCAATGAGCGCCTCTTCATCGAGGATGGCTCCTCTGGAGCTGTTGATAAAATACGCAGTCGGTTTCATGAGAGCGATCATTTCTCTGCTGATGATACCTGTGGTCTGAGGTGTAACCTTCATGTGACAGGTAATAAAATCAGAATTTTTCATCAGATCTTCCAGTTTCTCTGCTTTTTTCACGCCAACCTCTTCGATGTCGATAGGGCAGAGGAACGGATCGTAAATGAGAAGCTCCATGCCGATCGCGCGGGCAATCTTACCTACCCGGCGGCCGATACTTCCATAACCGACGATACCAAGAGTTTTACCTTTTAACTGTGTTCCCTTAAATACCACATATGGAGATCCCGGTTTCATATCCCATACCATATCCACCTTCAGTCCCTCTTTGGTCGTTTTTACCGCGTTTGGGTCCGCTGTAAACCGCCCTTCTTTGAGCGCCTTATATGCCATCGGAATTCTCCGGGCGATGGAGAGCATAAGGCCGATCGTCATCTCCGCTGTGGTATCTGAATTGCGGCCCGGCGTATAGATAACCGGGATACCTCTTTCTTTTGCCGCCTGCATATCCACGTTGACCGGTGTAGCGCGCGTACAGGCAATAAGCTTAAGATTCGGCGCGTTCTCAATAACCTTCCTGGTGATGTCATCATAGCTGGTGATGATAATGTCAGCGTCTTTGGATTTTTCCATCAGCTCTTCTTCTTCCATTTTTGCCAGTCCGACAGCCCAGCCGTCTTTTACAACCTCGCCAATCTCATACAAGTCTTTTAATTGTTCTTCATCGTATTCTGCTGTAAAAAATATTTTCATCTTATTTCCTCCCAAATGAACAGTTTCTGGTCATATCACAGACGCCGCAAATTCTGTTCACCTTTTCTTCCATATTACCGGTTTATCTTTTTCATTAATTTCGCACGGTCTGTCCACAAATCAGCCAGAGATACGCGGACTCCTTTGTATAAAGTATAGATATCTTCATAGACCGCGCTCTCTTCTTCTCTCGGACGATAGACACATTCTGCCCGGCACGCCTTCGCTGCCGCGTCATCGTAGTCTTTGTATTCACCTACGGCAATGCCAAGCATCATGGCCGCGCCCTTTGCGCCAAATTCATTTCCGGCGGAAACTACGACTTCCATGCCCAGCACATCTGCAATCATCTGTGCCCAGACAGGACTCTTTGCTCCGCCGCCGGCCAAATAGATCTTGCTGTCAGTTTTCGCATTCTGCAGAAAATCCTTAATAGAAAGGCTTATGCCCTCGTAAACAGCATGAATCAAATCTGCCCGTGTTGTGTTCGCGGATATTCCAAAGAAATTGGCTTTGGCATATGGATGATAAAAAGGCGCCCTCTCTCCTGCGGCGCTTACATACGGATGGTAGATCACGCCATGACTGCCGGCCGGCACTTCAGAAATTATCTTGTCTATCTCATCAAAGTCTGAAGTTTTGGCAATTTCTTTCAGCATCCAGTCAATATTAGGCGTACCGTTCATAGTAGGCATAAGATTTACAAATAAATCTCCCACAGCATGTTTTTCATATCGTGTTCCTTCTTCTCCGAACACACATGCCTCTTTTTTCTTAAATATTTCATTGGCACAGGTGGTTCCAAGAATCACACAGATATCTTTATCTGTCACTGCACCGATTCCCACTGCGGAGGCAATGACGTCAATGGCTCCCGCCACAACCGGCGTGCCATGGGCAAGGCCCAGTTCATCTGCCACCTCGTCCAGAACATTTCCCACAATGGTATCAGACGCCACTGGCGGTGCAATGATATCAACATATTCACCCAAATCTAATTTCTTTAATAAATCCACGGCTATGGTTCCTGCTTTTGCATCCATCAGAGATGTGCCGGAATCGCTGAGATCTCCGTAAATAGTTCCGGTCAGCTTATAACGCACCCAGTCTTTACAGAAAAACATCGTCGACGCCCTGTCAAGTACGTCCTTCCTGTTATTTTTCATCCATTTCAACAGCATAAGCTGTGTTCCGGTCAGCGGAGGCGTTCCGGTAGTCTCAAAAACCATTTTCCCCAACTCCGGATTTGTCTCCGTCACATTTTCTACTTCATCAACGGCTCTTCCATCACACCACAGAATGGCATCCTGCACAGGCTGTCCTTTGTCGTCCATCAGCCAGATTCCCTCTCCCTGGGCGGTCACCCCGATTCCCAGAATGTCCTCCTTGTCTGCCGGTCCGTTCTTTACGAGATTCTTCACGCAAAGAGCAACTTTGTCCCAGAGGACATCCATGTTCTGCTCTACGTCGGTATCTCCTATGTATACCGGCTCATTTTCCAGAGATTCCACCAAAAGTTCCTGACCGCTGCAATCAAACAAAACTGCTTTCACACTGGACGTACCTGCGTCAATGCCAATAATGTACTTCATTAAATTCCTCCTCCTGTTATCGCCAGTCTGCCACAGCCATGTATTTCATTATGATATTTTGAGTGTTTTCACAATCCTTTCCGCCGACAGATCATCAATGATCAAAATGTCTACAACCCCCGAATTTAAACAGCCAATGATTGCATCTGTCTTATCCGCGCCCCCTGCGATAGCGATCACATTGGGGATATTTTTCAGAATGTCCATTCCCGCTTTGTTTAAACGATTTTCCATACAGTTATCATCCCAGCTTCCGTCCAGCCGGACATGATTCATGCATATATCTCCTACAAAACCATCTTCCTGAAGCTGGCTGATATCTTTCTCTTTCAAGAAGCCTCTCTGAAACATCGTAGACTCCTTTGTAAGCTGTCCGATACCAAATAATCCAACATCACATTGTTTCATCCATTCATAGGACTTCTGAATGGTCCGTTCCTTCATGAGCATGGTCTTTGTTTCGGGATGATCCACCACTGTCGGTGCATAGAACATATAGCATGCGCAGTCCAGCTTATTGGCCAGAGAGCGGGCTATCTCGTCCGATTTTAACATTCTGTCTCCTGTAATATTCTGCGCGCCAACCATCTGAACAACAGTGCAGTCGCTGCGCCGTTTGTAAGGCAGTCTGGAAATTACCGCCGCCAGCGTTTTCCCCCATGACACTCCTATGGTCATATCCGTCTGGAGAAAGGATTCCAGAAACTGCGCGGCACGGTCAGCCAGCGTCGGCAGGAAATCATTCTCCATATCATAGGATTCCGCAATGATTACCCGGCGGATATGAAAATACTCTTCCAGGGCACTCTCATAACTCACATGACTTGTGTTATACCCATTTACCGTAATTGACACAATTCCCTGGGCTACCAGCGAATTGATAATCCTGTTCACCTTTTGTCTGGTGAAGGACAATCGTTTCGCTATCTCATCTTGTGTCATTCCCAACGTGTAATACCAATGTGCTATTTTGATATACAAATTTTTTTCTTCCATCTGCTATATCCTCCGTTCTTTCAGGATTCATCAAATAGCGTTGCATTACATTTGGAATTTCAAATTACATTTGTATCATAACCCTTCTTGTTACATTTGTCAAGCAAAATTACATTTTCTCATTTTTTAGATTTAATTTGAAATTCCATGCAAATTTTTCTCTCTTTTGTTGAAAAAAATCCTCTGTAACACCTCTGCCATTTTGAAAAAACTTTATTCCACACAAAAACCGCCCTACAATGCATATAAATACACTGTAAGGGCGGTTTCTGTCATTCTATGCTAGCTGTATGAAATTCGTTTCACGCTTTCCACAGACCATGCAGGTTGCAGTATGCGTATACAGCCTCAACTGTTTCTCCCTCGCACAGAGAGAAGCATGCCTGCGGCTTGTCTCCCGGATTCAGCACTTTATGCTGGAATCCCTGGGATGTCTGCACATCAATCCACTCGATATAATGTTCTTCTACCATCGGATGTTCTACAGAGCCAACCTGTACGCTGACTTTATTGTCTTTTACTTCGTAAACCGGCACATGTTTTTCAACAGCCGCATCGGTTGTTCCAGCTACAAGCTCGTTCATCTTCTGTCCACAGCACATAACCGGTACTTTGGAATCTTTTAACTTTGTGATAATGTTTCCGCAATGTTCACAGATATAGTATTTCAGTTCCATGATTCTATCCCTCCTGTTTTCTTTGTGCAGATTATGCTTCTGCCCTATGTGATATTTTGCCTGAACGCCGACTATAGTGTATGTAACTGTTCTATAATTATGCATCCCGGCAGAAGCATTATATCATATTATCATCAAAATTTCCATCTATTCCCTTACTTTATCAAAATTTTTATGAAATCTTCAGTTTCTGCGAAAAATTTATCACAGACTTCACTGCCCCGTTGTGATTATAAAGAAATAAATCAGATAAATCACGAAAACGGCGGCTCCGTCAATCCGTCTGATTCTTCCCCGCACCATCATCGGCGTCAGCGCAATGACAGACAGCAGGATGCACACAGGCATATCAATCTGCGCCATCTGCGGCGCTACCGAAAGAGACTCTCCGGTGATCAGCGTGCATATCGGGAGAATAAAGGCCGTATCAATAACATTGGCTCCCACAATATTTCCCACTGACAAAGAGGACTCTTTTTTTACGATGGCTGTAATCGTTGTGACAAACTCTGGCAGAGAAGTTCCCATGGCCAGAATGGTAACAGAAATAATTTCCTCAGAAATGTGGAATTGCCTTGCCAGCACACATGCCGAATCAATCAAAAGTTCAGAACCGGTCACCACGCAGGCCGCCCCAAAGAAAAAGAAAAAAATCCGGCGCCGGAGTTCCTTTTTGTCAACAGGGACCGCCTCTTTTTCCAGACGTCCTGTCATAGCGTTTTTCACATTCATGATAAGGAACAAAACTCCGCCAAGCAGCAGGAAAACGCTGTCACCCGCATCGAAAATCCTGTCCCTAAAAGCAATGAACAGAAGAATCAGACAACCAATGTACAAAATATTTTTGGTCAGATATTCCTTCCTCTGAATCACTGCAGGCAGACAAAACAGACTCACTCCGAGAATAATTCCCGTGTTGGCAGATACAGAGCCCACCGCATTGCCCATGGCCATCACTGAACTTCCCTTCAGGGCAGCCGCCACCGATACCAGTATTTCCGGCATAGTTGTGGCAAAACTGACGATCGTCGCACCAATGATGTATTTTGGAATTCCAAATGCCCTGGCAATAAAAGATGCGGCGTCCACGAACCAGTCGCCACCCCTGCAGATCAGCAGCAGGCCAACAAAAAAAGACATATAAATCATATTGCAACCTCCGTCGTATATAACTTAAATATGTCTTTCTTTCAGAAATTATACCTTTATTCATTCTCCGCGCCATAGTATACAGCGCTGTTTTTTGATATCATACGGCAGACTTCGCGGCTTTACGCCTCCTCCTCCGAGTATTTCAGCTGTTCAATCCGCTTTCGGATGTCATCCATTTTGGTGTCCAGCCTGGCACTCTCGTCCGCGCACTCTTTCAAATCCTCCGTGAGCTGCTCAATCTCCAGGTTTTTCTTATATTTCAGTTTATGCTCCAGACTCGCCCAGAAATCCATGGCGATGGTCCGCAGCTGCACCTCCACCTTCATCATCCTCTTATGGGAGCCCAGAAAAATCGGCGTTTCCACAATGAGATGCAGACTTCTGTATCCGTTTGGTTTTGGATTAGCAATATAATCCTTTTTTTCAATGAGGAACACATCATCCTGCCCCAGCAGGCAGGAGGCCAGGAAATAAATATCTTCCTGGAAAGAACAGATGACACGGATTCCTGCGATATCTGTGAGATTCGCCTCGATGCTCTCCGCCGAAAACGGAATCCCCTTCCGGTGCATTTTCTCAACAATACTGTCCACACTTTTAAGTCTTGTCTTAATGGACTCGATGGGATTACGGTCATGCTGCAGAGAGAACTCCTCGTTAAGTACCCGGAACTTCGTCTCTATCTCCATCAATGCACACTTATAATACGCCATCAGAGAATTAAATGGCTCCACCTGATTTCTGAGAAGCTCTCCGATTTCCTGATTGCTCAGCTCCTGAAACAATCTTTGTCTGACCTTTTCCCCGAAAGAAGATTTCAGCATTTCCTCCACTGCATTGAACACTTTTTTCTTCTGCTCCATATATTCTTGAAACTCCTTTTCTATTACATTTCTTTTCTGACAGTTATCCTGTCCGTCAGGCACATCTTCACTTATTTTACTACAAACTTCTTTTGATTACAAACCGCTGACCCACGGGAATTTCTTACTATTTTTTAACAAATGGACAAAAAAGCGGCGCAAAATATTTTTCCGCCTTTCCAGCCTATGGATTCTATGCTATAATACGGAGCAAATGTAACACTTTCGACATATCTTATAATAATTTCGACATATTCAGGAGGTCAGATTTTTTGAAACGATATGCTCTTTTCTTTGTCTTTTTAGGTCTTTTGTTATCTTTCCAACCGGTATATGCTTTCGAACACGGCTATACGGTCAATTCTGACGCAATTTCTGCCACAGTACGGCACGACCTGGCGGTCTTTCATTCCATGGGAGGAGACTTTAAAGAATATATTCCGTCTTTCACCGGTATAACCGCCGTGCGGATTTCCGATTCCTGGTACGAAGTCGAGTATGAGGATAACTCCGGCAGAAATTACGGATATGTGACAAGAGAGGATTTTCTCTATAACTGTCTTGTCTATGACGGACGTGAGAAACAGCTTCTGGCCGATGGAATCTATGTGTTCCGCTATTATCACTCTGCCTCCTCCGGCGTTGCCGCCCTTCGTTTCGTAAATCAGACCAGCGGACAGACAGGCGCAGCTTTTACCTGCCGGATCACCTGCGTCGGCGACAACTGTTTTCAGATCCGCCGCAGCGATACGGGACAGTATCTTCTGTCTGACCGGCTCTTCGCATCTTCCGGTTCTTCTTCCCTCTGGGGCAGCTCCGAGGGCGCCGGCACTTTCCGTTTTACCAGAAAAGGTGATTTCTACGGAATACAGGATGTATCCACCAACCGCTATTTCGGTCACAACGCCGCCGGTCTTCCGGCGTTCACCAGTCGCCCTGATATTTCCTGGCGGTTAAACCGCACCCAGAAGGCCGTGGGCAAAAACAGCCTTCGTGTCTTCACACAGTTTGACGCCGACTGGGCGGACGTTTATTACGGCAAAGGAGAGAATCCTGACCCGTCCACCAACAACTTCTGCACCTCCGGCTGCGGCGTCTTTGCGGTCATGAATTCCATCTATTCTCTGACCGGACAGTACGCCAATCCAAGACAGCTGGCCGACTACGCCGTAGATAAACATTACCGCATCGAAGGCTACGGGACCGACAGCGGTTACTTCCGGGCTGCCGCCGAAGAATTTGGCTACAAGTACGGGTTCCGCTACGATGGCAGCGGAGAGTCTCTCACACAGCTAAAAAAGAAACTGAACCAGGGCAGTACGGCTATCGCCTACGTACCCGGTCATTATGTGACTATCGTAGACTACGATAAAAAGAGCGGGAAGTTCCTGCTGCTCGACCCACATTACCTGCCGAAACGCGGCACCAGCTCCTTCGGCGACTGGGTCAGCGAAAAGGATCTGACGGAAGGTAATCTGTATGCGCAGATGTTTTATTATTATGAGGCGATGGATTACTAAAAGAAGAAACTGCCGCGATACAGATCATCTGCTTCGCGGCAGCCAAAAATGAATTACAGATTACGGCGGCACTATTTTTTCAATCTTTATAAATCAGCGCCATAAAAACGAGATCTTCTGTTTCTGACGTATTCTCAATAGAATGACATTGTCCCGGCAGTATCGTACAGACATCTCCCGGCCCTACGCTGGTACGGCTCTTATCATCATCAATAAAAACACCCTGTCCTTCCAGAATATAATAAGGTTCCGTTTCGCCCACATGCCGGTGCCATCCGACGGTGGAACCCGGCTTCAGACATACTTTGGCATACATTCTTCCGTGTCCGTACAATTCTTCTTCCGGCACAATATAGTGTACTTCGGCAGATCCTTTTCCGCCGCCCAGTCCTGTTTTGTTTATAACATTTGCTTTTCTTACCATATGCTTCCCTCCTCCAATCTGCTTCCTATCAAATATATTGTAATGAAAATATGTTTCATCTGGAGTATAATAAAGTGCAGCAAAAATGTCAATGCGTTTCCCTTTTTACCAAAAAATTCATGAAAATTCCTTGTAAAACAGTTTCCCTTGCTGTATAATTTAACTATATGTTAAGAATTTTGTAATCATCTACTGTAATGGGGGCGGCCATGAATCTGACACAGATCAATCTTCTCTGGGAAGAATACAAAGCAAAATATGACATCGACAGCGATGCAAAGATCACTGCTGTCCGATATGACACGGACAAGTATGTGGAAGGATGTTTTAATCTTCTGGAACTGATGGACGGACAGTATATCCTTCATCTGAATCCCAACGTTCATCTGTATTCAGAGAGTTATGTGAAGTTTATTCTTTTCCACGAATTCACGCATTTTTATGATTTTATCAAATGTCCGTATACAGAGAAGCTCCCGATCATCATGTGGATGAACGCATACTCGGAATATCACGCCTGCCGTGTTACCCTGGCGCGTTTTATTGAGTCGCTCACTCTCACGGCAGTACATATGGATAAGGCACAGCTGCCGGGACCGTACCGGGAGATATCCATCCGTCATCTCCTTATTGAGAGCGTATACCGCACCAAGTTTTATTTTGACGCTTTTTTTAAAGAATATCATCTTTCTGATTTTGCCGGCGGTTTCCGCAATCTCATGTACCTGTTCGGATATCTTTCTCTTTTCCAGAACGATGACAAGATGGTGGACGAGACGCTGACGGCGCTGCATATCAACGATGAATTGTTTCATACAATGTACCAGGCACTGAAGGATATGGATTTTGACAAGGTGATCGAAATGTATCAGGCCATCACAGACAAGGCTACTCTCACCTATCTCAAAGCCATGTTCCGCCGCTATTATCCGCCGCAGATTCTCTCGGATGAAGAGATTGACGGGATCACCCTCGACAATTACCGGGATCATGTCAAGCGACTTGATCAGAAGATGCGCGAGCTGCATGTGTTCTCTCCGACTAAGGAACAGGAACAGATGCTCAGCGCAGAAGCGGCGTTGGCGCAGCTGTATTTTTAAATTAGATATATCATTTTAGAAGTTTCTTCTATTCTTTATCATCTATTTTTTCTTTTTTGAATAATCCCTTCTGAACGGCCGGAGTATTTCCGGACTGTTTCAGAGGGGATTATTTATATTCAGTTTTTTCTCCGGATAATTTTTCCATAAAATTTTGTTGACATTTAGATATCAAAATGATATCATCCAAGTATCAACATAACACTTGATGTTTTTACGTTGGAGCCAGACTTTTTCTAACTAAACATACGCGGCTCTTCAAAAAGGAGGTTTTATTCATGAAAGAAAAAATCATAGGCACAAAAAAGAACGGGATGCTGATGCTGCTTCTCACACTGTTACTCTATGTATTGGCTATCTTTTACTGTGGTATCAGTATTGCAGGCTCCGCTCTCGGAGGCAATGTTGTTTTAATCACTGTCAGCATCATCTGGATTGCTCTGGGCTGGATCTTCTTCTGCGGACTGAAAGTGTTAAAGCCGCAGGAAGCACTGGTTCTCACCCTCTTCGGTAAATATGTGGGAACCTTAAAGGGCGAAGGCTTTTACTTTGTGAATCCTTTCTGCTCCAGCGTCAATCCGGCAGCGAAAACAAAACTGGGACAGAGCGGTGATGTGGACGCAGGAAACCGTAAGAGCGGTCTTTCTCTCTCTTTAAACAATGAGGGTGCTTCCGCCAACATGGATCTCGGCAGCAAAAAGATTTCTTTAAAAGTGATGACATTAAACAATGCCCGCCAGAAGATCAACGACTGTCTCGGCAATCCGGTGGAGATTGGCATCGCTGTCATGTGGAGGGTAACCGACACTGCCAAAGCAGTATTTAACGTGGATAATTACAAAGAATATCTTTCCCTGCAGTGCGACAGCGCAGTCCGGGATATTGTAAGAATCTACCCATACGATGTGGCTCCAAATGTGGATACCACCGGCGACGGACAGGCGGACGACGGCTCCCTGCGTGGTTCCAGCGAAGTAGTTGTACAGCGTATCAAAAAACAGCTTCAGGAAAAAGTTACTGACGCCGGGCTGGAGATTCTGGAAGCACGGATCACTTATCTGGCTTACGCTCCGGAAATCGCCGCAGTCATGCTGCAGAGACAGCAGGCTTCCGCCATTGTGGACGCCCGCAAGATGATCGTAGACGGCGCGGTAGGCATGGTGGAGATGGCACTGGAACATCTCAACGAGAGCCATATCGTAGATCTGGATGAAGAACGTAAAGCCGCCATGGTCTCCAATCTGCTGGTCGTTCTCTGCGGACATCATGAAGCGCAGCCTATTGTCAACGCCGGCTCTCTTTATTAATAACAGGATGTGATGATATTCTGATATGAATGAAAAAAAGAAAAAACAGGTTCCTCTCCGGCTTTCGGAAAAGCTCTACAATGATATTGCCGCCTGGGCGGAAGACGATTTTCGTTCCGTAAACGGACAGATTGAATATCTTCTTACCGAATGCGTCCGACAGCGCAAAAAAAATGGCAAATATGTTTCCGAACACCTGGATGAACCGCTGGATATTACTATCGAATGAATTTTTTACAAAAAAACCAGCTCCGGCAAGGAGCTGGTTTTTTCAATCTACTTCTATAGCATTTGGATAAATTTTTTGCAGCCGGGCGTCATCAAAATGTTCATCCATCCATTTCTGCCACTGATGTTCCGCAGGAATCTGCTCGGATCTCTGATCACTGCGGATGAGCGCCAGTCCGGACACCGACATATTGACAACAAAAAATAAAACCAGAATCCAGGTAAGCACTTTTCCGGCAGCCAACGGTATCTTCTCTATCCAGCCGGAAAATACCGGATACAATCCCTTCATCCAGACCACTGCCGCGATTCCCCAGAAAAAACAATACAACAGATTAATTCTTCCGCCCAGGTTAAACATCATTTTACTGTAATCCCAGAATACTTTTCCAAACACCAGCTCGGAAAGTACGCTGCAAAGGTATTCGTAAGCTCCGCCGAGGAAAGTTCCTGCCAAAAAAAGAAATCTGTCAGAGCGATCCCTGTATTTGTACAAAAGCAAGGAAGCCGCCGCAATGGCTACGCCCCACACAAGGCTGAACGGTCCCCACACGAGGCTGCTTCTGCTCATCCAGACTCCCATCTTCAGCCGGCAGAAAATAGTTTCCACTATATCTCCCAGCAATGAACCGATAACGAGAAGCCAGAACAGTTTATAAAAACCACAGCCGGCAGCAAATACTCCCGCCGTTTCTTTCTCCTCTTTCTTTTTATGTATCACATTGGGATAAGCCCGTCGGATTCTCCGGTCAGTAAAGCCATAAATCACACGCCCCAGCCGGGAGCTGATTCCTGACAGCCACGAATCCACTTCCTCCCACTGCTCCATTCTCCGGCTTCGCCCTGACAATATAACCAGAGTCGCCGCAATATCGAGAATCAGCACTGCGGACAGAACACCCAGCAGTACTTTGCCAGGCAGGGATGGAATCATCCCGAACAGATCCGCGAACAGCGGATTTCCCCATTCCAGCGCAGCAACAGACAAAAGGCCCCATCCAACGGAAACCGGAAGGCTGATGTAACCATCCAGGTTCCATTTCATCTTTGAGTAGTCCCACCATCTCTCGTGATACATTTTTTCTATCAGGTGTCCTGCCGTCCACTCAATCAGCGTGGAAACAATGAAACCTGCCGCAAACAGCCAGACGCCATGCAGTTCTCCAAAAAAAATCGTGAGAACCACGGCAGATATTCCATAGATGACACAGAGAGGCGCATTGACCAGTCCCCGGTTGACAAACTTCTTCTGACGCAGCGCGGCGGAAAGAGTTTCCAGCACCCATCCCAGAAAGCTGTAGACAAAAAACAGCCAAATTATCTCGTATCCTGTATATTGCATCTCTTTTCTCCTTTGTTTTTCTCTGCTTTTCTGCCTGACATATTTGAAATTATATCCGCATTATATTGAATGCAGAAAGAGACGGACACACCGTCTCTTCCAAAATCCTCATCTTATCGTATCTGCCCGTTGCCCCGGATAATATATTTGTAGCTGCACAGCTCTTCCAATCCCATCGGGCCTCTGGCATGAAGCTTCTGGGTGGAAATCCCCATTTCACATCCAAGTCCGAACTCTCCCCCATCTGTAAAACGGGTGGTCACATTGACATAGACAGCGGCGCTGTCCACTCTTTTTGTGAAATACTCGGCAGCATCCTCACTTTCCGTGACAATGGCTTCGCTGTGTCCGCTGGAATGAGCCGCGATATGCGCTACGGCATCTTCCACGCTGTCCACAACTTTTACCGCGAGAATGTAATCCAAAAACTCCGTATCAAAGTCTTTCTCACCAGCCGGCGTACCGTCGATGACAGCCGCAGCTCTCTCACAAAGCCGCAGCTCTACCGGCACCTTTCCCGCCGCCTCGCGGTCATCCACCAGGCGCTTTTTCAGCATCGGCAGAAATGTATCGGCAATATCTTTGTGAACCAGACATACTTCCTCAGCGTTGCAGACGCTCGGGCGGCTGGTTTTTGCGTTTTCTATGATATTGAGAGCCATTTCCGGTTTTGCCGTGCTGTCCACGTATACATGACAGATTCCGGTTCCCGTCTGAATACACGGAACCTTCGCCTGATCCACGCACGCCTGAATAAGTCCGGCCCCGCCTCTTGGAATCAGCAGGTCCACATAGCCCACAGCCTTCATCAGCTCTGTTGAGCTCGCCCTTGTGGTATCCTCAATGAGACTCACGCAGCTTTTTGGCAGTCCGGCTTCCTTCAGTCCTTTCTGCATGGCATCCACCACTGCCCGGGCGCTCTTCCAGGCTTCCTTTCCGCTTCGAAGCACACAGGCGTTGCCACTCTTGATACAGAGCGCCGCCGCATCGCTGGTCACATTCGGACGGCTCTCGTAAATAATAGCAATAACCCCCAGCGGAATAGCAGTCTTTTCTATGACCATTCCATTCGGGCGGGTAATGGACTTAAGAATTTTTCCCGCCGGATCCGGCAGATCGATCAGCTCGCGGATTCCCTGAGCCATACCGGCGATCCGGTCCTCTGTCAGAAGCAGCCGGTCCAGCATCACATCGGAAATCTTGCCCTTTGCCTGCTCCATATCTTCCTGATTTGCAGAGAGAATCTGCTCCGCCGACGCTTCCAGATGTTCTGCCATCAGCTCCAGCGCACGATTTTTTGTCTGTTCATCCGCAGCATTGATGGCGCTCTTCGCTTTTTTTGCCTGCTCCAATATTTCTTTTGTTGTCATAATGTATTACCTCCCCTTATGACTCCATGCATATTTCTATTTTTTTCCACGGAACTTTGTTCCGACCTTCTCCCCGTCAAGGATGCGATACAGATTCTCCGGATGCTTTCCATTGGCTATGATCATATCAATCCCTGCCTCCATGGCAATCTCCGCCGCCTTTATTTTTGTCACCATGCCGCCGGTGCCGAGCTTCGTGCCTTTTGTTCCCGCCAGCTCATAGATTTCCGGCGTTATGGAAAATACCACATCAATAATATCTGCATCCGGATCTTCTCTCGGATTAGCCGTATAGAGTCCGTCAATATCGCTGAGTACGATCAGAAGATCTGCATCTGCCTGTTTGGCCACAATAGCCGCCAATGTATCATTATCTCCCACGGAGATCTCATCGGTGACAATGGAATCGTTCTCATTAATGACCGGCATCACGTTGAGCTCCAGAAGTCGGTTTATAGTATTTTTGATATTACTGCTGCTGGTCTCATTCTCAAAATCTGCGCCGGTGAGCAAAATCTGCGCCACGATATGATTATACTCCAGAAATTTTTTGTCATACAAATACATCAGCTCACACTGGCCGATGGCTGCAGCCGCCTGTTTTGTAGGCATATCCTCCGGTTTTTCCTTGAGATTCAGTTTGCCGACTCCCAGTCCGATCGCTCCTGAAGAGACCAGTACCAGCTCATGTCCGGCATTCTTTATGTCACTCAATATTTTGCATAATGCCTCAATTCTCCGGATATTAATCCGCCCGCTTTCATGGGTCAGTGTGGATGTGCCCAGTTTTACTACGATTCGCATATGTTCCTCCTGCAAAAAGGGCTGCGCAAAATATTTACACATATTCCGCTGCAGCCCCTACTCCATTCATTTCTATAACACTTTACTCAAAAAGCTCTGTGTTCTCTCATTCTGCGGATGGTCCATGACCTCCTCCGGTGTTCCCTGTTCCATGATCACGCCCTGATCGATAAAGAATACCCGGTCAGCAACGTCGTGGGCAAATCCCATCTCGTGGGTTACCACAACCATGGTCATACCTTCTGCCGCCAGTTCTTTCATAACGTCAAGAACTTCGCAGACCATTTCAGGGTCCAGAGCGGAAGTCGGCTCATCAAAAAGCATGATATCCGGCTCCATGGCAAGGGCGCGCGCAATAGCCACACGCTGCTGCTGTCCGCCGGAAAGCTCCTTCGGTTTCGCGTCCGCCTTATCTGCCAGACCGACTCTCTGAAGAAGTTCCATGGCTTTTTTCTCCGCTTCTTCTTTGGTTTTGATCTTAAGCTGTACCGGAGCCAGCATAATGTTCTCTTTTACCGTGTAATGCGGGAAAAGATTAAACTGCTGAAATACCATTCCGATGTGACGGCGGATTTTGTCAATATCGCTGTTCTTTCCGGTAATGCTCTCGCCATCCACCAGGATCTCTCCTTCCGTAGCCTCCTCCAGACGGTTCAGGCAGCGAAGGAACGTAGATTTACCCGAACCTGACGGTCCGATAACGCAGATTACTTCACCGGTGGTGATCTCCGCGTCAATTCCCTTTAATACATGAAGAGAACCAAAACTTTTCTTCAGTCCTTTTACTTTAATTTTAATATTGTTCTCCATTATGCATTAATCCTCCTTTCAACGGCTCTTGAGATAAACGACAAAATCGTAACAATCAGGAGGAAGAAAATAGCTACCCACGTATAGGTCGCAAAAGACTCCATGGTTCTTCCTACATAAATCTTTGCGTTGTACATAATCTCCGACAAACCGATGGCATAAAGAATCGTGGAATCCTTCAGCGTGATGATAAACTGGTTTACCAGAGACGGAAGACAAATGCGCACCGCCTGCGGAAGAATGATCTTCTGCATGGACTTGGCATAATTTAATCCCAGACTTCTCGCAGCCTCCATCTGTCCTTTATTGACAGACTCGATGGAACCACGGAAAATCTCGGAAATATACGCCCCCGCATTGAGCGTCAGGGTTACAAGACTGGCGGTAAATACCGTAATTCTGAACTGAGAGCCGGTGATGGACTGAATCAGCTGCGGCATGGCAAAGTAAAAATAAAAAGCCTGCACCAGCATTGGAGTTCCACGGATCAGCCAGATATAAAACTTGGCAATGCCGCGCAAAACGACATTGTGGGAAATGTTCATCAAACATACAAAAATGCCCAGCACCATGGCGATGAGCAAAGACAATACTGTAATCTGGACAGTCATACCCAACCCGTTGAGAAGGGTTGGGTAGACTTCACTAAAAACCTGAAATAAATTCATTATGAATCATCCTTTTCATTATTCAGCGGAAGTATATTTTGCAATAATCTCGTCGTAAGTTCCGTTTTCTTTGATGTTGGCAAGACCTGCGTTGAACATCTCAAGCAGCTCTGCGTTCTGTCCTTTCAGAACAGCGAAACCATATGGTGTGGAGAAGTTCTCTTTCTCTTCTGCCACGATCTTAAGACCGTTGCCCTGGGAGATACCATACGCCATAACCGGCTGATCTTCGAAACATGCCACAGTGTTGCCTGTGATAACATCCTGATACATCAGGGAAGACTCATCAAAGTACTGGATATCGAAACCATACTCTTCTTTTAATGTCTCTGCACATTCAGCGCCCTGTGTTCCTGTCTTTGCTGCCACAGTCTGGCCTCTCAGGTCTTCCAGTCCCTGGATATCGCTGTTTTCTGCCGCTGCGATTGCAACGTAAGAATCATAGTAAGTATCGGAGAAATCGTATTTCTGCTGTCTCTCCTCTGTGATAGACATACCTGCGATAACGCCGTCGCTCTGTCCGGACTCCAGAGATGCCACTGCCGCATCGAATCCAAGAGGGGTCAGTTCATATTTAAATCCCTGGTCTTCCGCGATGGCTGCGAGAATATCCACGTCAATTCCGACGAATTCATTATTCTCATCAGAAAATTCAAACGGTGCAAAAACGGTATCTGTTGCAATTACGTAGGTTTTATCTGATGATGCGCTGTCGGATCCTGTGCTGTCTGCCTCATTGTTTGCATTACTTCCACATGCAGCCAGTGATAACGTCATCGCTGCAATCAAAGCCATTGATAAGAATTTTTTCATGTGAATTCCTTCCTTTCTAATCTTTCTTTTTTCACATTACTTTTCTATTATATCTATTTCGCATATAAAATGCAAGAAACTTTCAAAAAACATACATTTTGCCCTCATATCTGCTTAAAGACCACAGCTCCGGCATAGACCAGCGAACTGTCTCTCTGAAAAAAAATCCGTCCTTTTTTTGGCGCGGTGATCTCTTCGGAGACTTCGCCGTTATAAGGGTCAATGATTTCTGCCAGCAGTTCCCCTTTCTCCGCCGATACATAGTCAATACGTTCAGTTCCTCCTGTATATACAGAAAATGCCGCTGTCTCCCATATCTGCCAGTTATAATTCAGCGTCGTTGTGTCATAAGGTTTCGGTTCGCGAATGATTACATAAGGGAGACCAAATTCCCGGGCTAAAGAAATATCTTCAAAACCTGTATGCATGATCCTCACATGAGGAAGATAATTTCCTTTTGTATATGAGCTGCAGAAATGTATTCCGTATTTATAATGACGTATCGGCTCAAAAATTCCCGCGGCAATCCGCTGCGTTGTCTCCCCCAGCGCATAACCGGGAAACATGCGGTTGATATCCGTATTATCTGACGGCCAGAATCTTTTTCCCACGTTGATAGAATATAGATTCGCAGCAGGAATAACAAGGATTTTCTTTCCCGGGCATATCCTGCCCTCCCTCTCCATTTGTTTCAATCGTTTATTCAATTGGGAACAAATATTACTGGCATGGATATCTATACAGAAATCTGACTTTGCCAAATCTTCCATGACACCCGCAGCCACATATTCTGCCATCGTTCCACCGCTGTCTCCCGGAAAGATTCTGTTCATATCCAGATCAAAACGGGGGATTCCCCGGGTAATGGTGTCCACTCCGAGAGGATTCAGAGCAGGATAAATGTCCACAATTCCTCCCATCTTCTCCCTGTTATTTTTCAGAATCTGATTGAGTCTGTAACAGACATACTGCCCCTCCAGTTCATCCCCATGCGTTCCTGTCACCACGCTGAATATTTTTTGTTTTCCATCAGGCCGCAGCGGCATGATTCTGTTTTTTTGTATCTCCAGCTTCTCATCCACAGGAAGAGCCGTTGAAACCACACTTTTTATCATACTTTTCCTCCACAATTACCACAATCTCCTGCTGTTCTTTTGCCGCTCCCCGGTATAACCCTCTGTTCATCACGCAATCCCCGGCGTCGCAGCCGACGGCTACGCGGATATAATCGTCATCCACCCACCGGTCATTGGTCGGGTCTATCTCATACCATGTTCCCGTACTCTGGTCGCATACGCTGACCCAGGCGTGAGAGGCACCCTCTCCCATCATGTAGCCGGCCACGTAGGCCGCCGGAATCCCCATTCTCCGGCAAAACGCGATCATGATATGCGCATAGTCCTGGCACACCCCTTTTTTCATGGCAAAAGCGCTGCCAGCCGTGGTGGTGACTGTCGTGGCGGACGGTACGTATTCCATATGGCAGAAAACAGTCTCCATTAAATTTTTCATGCTTTTTCGAAAAGAAAACGACTGTTGTTCTGCCCTCAATTTTGAAGGCATCAAAGCAGCTTCTTTCATTTGCGGCCATTGCTTCCGGAAATTCATCAGAAATCGTTCCATCTCCTCCGTACAGATCGTGAGCGCTGTCGGGAAACGATACAGCATTTCTCTGGCCGCTTCTTTTTTATATCCTGCTCCGCTGCTTACCCGGGCAGTCCCTTCCACTTCCACAGAAAACGCAGTGTGCGGTGCAGAGATTCTTCCATATATATACTGGTTCCCGGCCGCATCCTTTCCCGAAGCAGTCCAGTCGCCGGACACTTTCCCGGCAGCGATACGTTTATAAAAAATCATAACATCCTGCGTTGATGAGTACAACAGCGTTATCATATGCCCGCAAAAGATTGGAGAGTACGGAATCCGGGTTTGTGCTGTCGTAGAGATAACGGCTGATAAAATCCTCATTCGACGTATAAATAACAGGGATATTTAGTTTGGAGCAGAAATCAGAAAATTCATCTTTCTCACTTTCAATCATCTTATCAAATTGCAGATAAAACATCCGCAAGGTAGTATATACTCTCTCGCTGTAGCGTCCAAGCCACAGCAGATTATTCGCTCTTTCTACTGAGATAATACCCATGTATCTTTAAAACCTCCTCCCTGTGAAGAGTTGACGATAAAGGAATCCGCCACTCTGGAAAAACGTGTCAGCCCGCTGGCCCACACTTTAGTCTCCTTTCCGCTTAATACAAACGCGCGAAGATCCGCCTTCCTCGGTACGATTTCCTTACCATCCATAATGTCAATATCCAGGAAATCAATCACCTCCTGGGCAATAAAACTTCGACGCTCCCGACGAACCGTCTCTTTAAATTCCCTGCGGCGCTCCTCTGACAAAGAGCTGCCGAAAATGACTCCATATCCTCCTGCCTCCGCCACGTCTTTGATAACAAGGCGATCGAAATGTTCCATGACGTACCGGAAGTCGTCCTCATAAAAAGGCAGGTATGTCGGAGCGTTTTTTAGAACAGGTCTTTCATGAAGATAATATTCTATCATCTTTGGCACAAAATAATAGATGCCCTTGTCGTCCGCAATCCCGTTGCCCGGCGCATTGATGACAGCCACATTTCCCTTCCGGTAAATATCCATGATATGCGGAATGCCAATCAGAGATTCTTCTTTGAAGGTCATGGGATCCAGATAATCATCAGAAATCCGGCGGTACACTGCGCCCACCCTCCTGGCATTTCCATGGAAATCACGGTAATAAAGATAATCGCCTCTGACCTCCAGATCGGAATTCATCGCCAGAACCGCTCCGGATTTTTCCGACAGATAGGAATGTTCAAAATACGCCGCATTATACCTGCCCGGCGTCAGAATCACATTAATTCCCCCGATATATATATATCCTTTATTTTTTATTGTAAAAGCATTTCTGTGGAATCTGAAAAAGGCGCTTTACACAAAAATGTAAAACGCCTTTGTTCTCTTCTGCTTTTGTTTAATACTACGCTCCTTTTTTTCTGTGTCAATAAAGGCAGCAATAAAAGTTAATAAATTTATTAAAAATCTGAAAAACATTATTAAAAAAGTTTTTAGATTTGTATATTGAAAAATGTTTTAGATTTGTATATTGAAAAAAGGATTGACAAAAATTGCATTATCGCATATAGTGAACTGGATTTCACCGAGCGAAAAGAAAGACATTTTTAAGAAAAGGAGAACACAAAGATGAAAACTTTTACCGTGAAATTTGATACTGTTGACAACGCAGCATCTTTTGTAAAAGCAATCGAAGATTTCCACAGCCATTTTGATTTAATCTATGGAAAGTACGTGGTTGACGCACAGTCGCTCCTGGGCGTGATGACCATGAATCTCCGGGAGGCAGTTGATCTGCGCATCATGGAACGCGATGGAGAGATGGAAAGAATCATGGCTGCCATTGCGCCATATATCGCCGCCTGAATTTCAGAATATCACAAGCATAATTTTCATTAAACCATTTATATTGACGTTTTTTTAACAATTATTTATTGCTATCTACTATGAATTATGCTATATTAATGAGGTGTCCTGTGCATGTGCATTGGGCACTTTTCCTGTTTTTTAGGGATTTTTTGATTTTCCAATTGTTTTAAACTCAAAATATATAGGAGGACAATATTATGTGGTTTGACGAAGCAGTAGTTTATCAGATTTATCCCCTGGGTTTGTGTGATGCCCTTGACAAAAAAGATTCCGATCATCGGACCCTACGGGTCCTTGACTGGGTAGATCACATTAAAAAGACCGGCGCTACCTGCGTTCTTTTCAACCCTCTCATGGAGAGCGACTACCACGGCTACGACACCAGAGATTACCTGATTCCTGACCACCGTCTTGGCACAGAAGAGGACCTGCAGAAAGTCTGCAAGGCAATCCATGACGCCGGCCTTAAGATCATGTTCGACGGCGTTTTCAACCATGTGGGACGGGGATTCTGGGCTTTCCGGGATGTGCAGGAGAAGAAATGGGATAGCCCTTACTGCGGCTGGTTCCATATCAATTTTGACGGCAACACCAATTACAACGACGGCTTCTGGTACGAAGGCTGGGAAGGTCATAACGAACTCGTCAAATTGAATCTGGATAATCCGGAAGTGCGGCAGCATCATTTTGACGTTATCAAAAAATGGGTGGAGCTCTATGACATTGACGGTCTTCGTCTGGACGTAGCTTATTGTTTAAGCGACTTTTATCTTCGCGAACTCAGAAATTTCACCAATCAGGTAAAACCGGATTTTGTGCTGATGGGTGAAACTCTCCACGGAGATTATAATATGTGGATGAGTGATGAAAAATGTCATTCTGTGACTAACTATGAATGTTACAAAGGTCTTTATTCCAGTTTCAACAGCGCCAACATGCATGAGATCAGCTACAGTCTGAACCGTCAGTTTGGCTATGAGAACTGGTGCATCTACCGTGGAAAACATCTGCTGAGTTTTGTGGATAACCATGATGTGGAACGAATCGCCAGCATTCTCACTGATAAAAAGAATCTCCCTGTCATCTATGGTCTCCTCTTCGGCATGCCGGGCGTTCCATCCATCTATTATGGCAGCGAATGGGGCATGGAAGGCTGCAAAAAGGACGGCGACGAAGTCCTTCGTCCGGCCCTTGAACGACCGGAATGGAACGACCTGACCGACGCCATCGCATCATACGCAAAACTCCACACCGGGCATCCGGCACTCTATGACGGCGGTTACCGTAACCTTCATGTGTGGAACAAGCAGCTTGTCTTTGAGCGTGCCTGCGACAGCGAAAGAGTTCTTGTGGCAGTAAACATTGATGATGAACCGTACTTTGCGCCATTCGACGCCCAGGCGGCAAATGGCACCGACCTGATTACCGAAGAAACTGTCACCTTTGACGGAGGACGGGAGCTGCCTCCGCACAGTGTGGCTTTCTGGAAAGTCTGAAATCATTTTTTTATTGACTTCTGTCTTTATCTCTATATAATGAAGACAGAAGTCAATTTTATTGCCATTTATCAGAACAACAATCTTTGGTTCTTCATCACTACAGGGAGGGCTCTCCTTTATCATTATCGTTCTGGAGGATAGATATGGTCACTTTAACCCCGGCGGAACTGGAAGAAATTCATGCTCATCTTCATAATTACATGCACACAGAAGAAGCCCAATCCATGAAAGGGTTCTGTCAGCACGGCGCAGTGAGTACCTATGACCATGTGATGAATGTGGTCAGACTAAGCTATTATCTTAACAAACGATTCAGGCTGGGCGCCGACATGCGTTCTCTTGTTGTGGGTTCCTTTCTTCATGACTTTTATCTGTATGACTGGCATGATAATGACGGCACCCACCGTCTGCACGGATTCACCCATCCGCAGCGGGCCCTTTCCAACGCCAGCCGCCTTTTTGCACTCAACGAAAAAGAGCAGGCAATCATCCGCCAGCATATGTGGCCCCTGACCTTCCGGGCGATTCCGTCCTGCCGGGAATCGATGATTGTCTGCCTGTCCGATAAAATCAGCTCTGCAATAGAGACTCTATTTCATCGCAAATAATCTTTTTACTTTTTTATTCTGTTTTTTGCGAGATTCCCATGGCAAAGTCCGGCTCTCATCCCGGGATATCTCCCACACCATTTAACACCAGTCGCGGACGGTACGGATACCGTTCGATGATGTCCGGCGTCGTAACTCCGGAGAGAACGAGAACCGTATCAAGACCGGTCTCAATGCCGGAAATAATATCGGTATCCATTCGGTCTCCGATAATAGCCGCATTGGCAGAGTGGACATTTAACAGGCGAAGTCCTGTGCGCATCATCAGAGGATTTGGTTTACCGATAAAATACGCCTTTTTCTCTGTTGCCAGCTCGATAGGAGCAATCAGCGCACGACAAGCCGGTGCGATCCCGGTTTCCGTCGGCCCGGTCAGATCCGAATTAGTTCCAATCAGTTTGGCTCCGGCATTGACCAGACGGATTGCCTTCGTAATCTGCTCCAGATTATAACAGGAGGATTCGCCCACCACCACATAATCCGGATCCACATCATTATACATAATACCCTTGTCATAAAGAGCATTCAGGATACCATGTTCTCCTACCACATAAGCGCTGCAGCCCGGGGACTGTGTGTCCAGAAAGCAGGCTGTCGCCAGCGCGCTGGTGTAAAAGTGCGTCTCATCCACGTCCAGCCCCATCCTTGCCAGCTTATTCTGCAGCTCTCTCGGAGTATACTGGCTGGAATTGGTCAGAAACAGAAAATTCTTTTTATTCTCTGTCAGCCAGTTCACGAACTCTTTCACTCCCGGCAGAAGACGGTTGCCGTGATAGATCACGCCGTCCATATCGCAGATGAACCCTTCTTTATTTCGTAATGTTTCCATATATGGCATCCTCCTGTATCGCGTCTTTTTATATTCTGTCCTTTTTAGTTTCTTCTCTATGATACCCGATATTTCTGCATTTCATTAAAATGTACGTCATCTTAAATGTACCGTAGCTTTCCGTCACGCTTCCGGGTAACACCGTAATCATAACAGACGCCGGATCGTCCTGCAATCCTGCCAGTGTAAAGTTTCGGTATTCTCTGCGTAAACCGTTACCGTTCACGCAGCCAGTGCGCGGCCCGGGCCTGAAATTAAATATTCGGCATCTTCGCCGTCGGAATCATAAGTACCTTCCCGGTTCCCCGATATACGTTTACCAGCCCTTCTCCTGAAGCGGCGGAACCGATCAGCGACTTGCCGGAACGCTCCACTGTAAAATCCAGACTGCCGCTCCAGGCAATGGCATAGTTCCCGTCAATCTTCAGCACATCATTTTCCAGGGTGATCTCCACCAATTCCTCCATCGGACACTGTGACTCAATGCAGAAAACTCCGGAACCGTTCAAACTCAAATTAAACAGACCTTCTCCTCCGGCCACAGCAGAAGAAATATTAGAACGCATTACAGCCTTATGTTTCAGCCTGGAATCACATGCCAGAAACAGTCCGTCATCCAGCACAACAGAACCGCCCCAGTCCGCGGCATCCATGAGAATCAGATGTTTGTAGGTCGGCTCCAGAACCAGCAGTCCGCTTCCCGTATATTCCGGCTTAATAGCAGACTCACCGCTGGCCTTGCCCCGTACTGCTTTTCCAAAGAAATCTCCAACGCCTTTAATTCCTGTGGTAGCATTCACATCTCCCAGCATCCACTGCATAGCCCCTGCCTGCAGTGTAATCTGCGCTTTGCTCAGATCGCAGATGACCTGACGCTTGCGGACATTCATCTCAGCACAATAATACGCAATAATGGCAGAATCCGGCGCAATACTTAAATCTCTCTGATATTCGATAACTGTAAAGGCTCCTTTCTGATCGAGAATCTTCACATCATCATTGTCTGTAAAATTCTTTACCTGAAACATCGTTTCCCTCCCTCTTTTCACAGTGGCAGCCGGCAGACCGGCCGCAAAATCTGTCAGTAGAATCAAAAATTTTTCTAATATGTACAGAAAAATCTTTCTATTTTACTATATCACAGTCGTGAAAAGTTCACAACATAAGATACGGCAAAGAATCCCCCGCCATCTGCGCCGGGCAGAGGAAACTTTCCCGCACTCGTATACATTTCTCCTCACCGGTCCACAGCCACCAGATCGTATACCTTTTGCAGTAAAATCGTTTCTTCACCGATCCGCAGTCTCCCGAAAGCATCCACTCCCGAAAATACTCCGGTCAATGTCCGGTATTCTCCCTGCGCATAATATAAAATCTCTGCCCTGTCGCCGGGCTCCAGCTCCATAAGCTTCCGGTTCAGCTCCTCCAGTGCTTCCTCCGACAGCTCCCGCCGGGGAAGCGGTTTTTTCTCTCTTCTCGCCAGCGCTTCAGGATATCCTTTCAGCGCCCCAAAGGGCATAAACTGTTTGGCTCTCTCTTCCCTGCTCATCTTAGGCGCCACTCCTATGACCTCCTATCTGACTGTTGCGTTCTATGGTTGTCGCACCATCCTGAAAATCCATTCCTCTCAGCACAGCATTTTTCCCGAATCGATGCTTTATATCCAAAACTGCCTTCTGCAGCCGTCTTTCTTTTTCAACCTTTGACGGACTGGAAAAAATATCATACTGACAGTACATTTCCGGTTCCACATGATTATAAGAAAGGGAAACCCTCCGGATCCCCGTTTTCGCATCTACGATCTGCCGGTACAAAACTTCCGCATGCTCCATAATCCGGCGGGACATGTCCGTAGCTGCCGGAAGACGGATAGTTCCGTGGGCAGACTTCTTCCCTGCGCTTCTCTCATAGCTCACATGCAGGGTGATGGAGTCAGTGACCAGACTTTTATCCACCAGTTCCTGACAAAGAACGTCCGCCATCTCCTTGACGATCAGGACTCCCTCTTCATAGCCATACGCTCTGGGCAGAACCTGCCCATTGGAAATGGAGTGCATTTTCGGGCGGTAAGCCTTAATATCTGCCATGGTAACCGGCTCTCTGCCCCACGCATGGTCGATCAGCAGCTCCGCGTCTACACCAAAAGCCTTATACAGTGCCCTCTCATCAGCCGACGCCACCTGCTCCATAGTACTGATGCCCATACGCGCGAGCCTCCGGACTGTCCCTTCTCCGATACGCCAGAAATCTGTCAGCGGACGGTGTCTCCACAAAATCCGCCTGTAACTCTCCTCATTAAGGACACCGATAAAATCTGCCGCCTTCTTTGCGATGATATCCAGGGCAATCTTCGCCAGATAGAGATTCGTTCCCACTCCGGCTGCCGCAGGGATTCCTGTGCGCTCCCGAATATCCCGGACAATGACCGATGCCAGATCGCAGGCGCTCATGTGATACAAACGGAGATAATCAGTCACATCCATAAAAACCTCATCAATGGAATATACATGAATATCTTCACTGGAAACATACCGGAGATAAATGTCATAAATCTCCGCTGAATAATCAATATAAAGCTGCATCCTCGGCGTCGCCATGATATAGCGGATACCCGGCGGTATCTCAAACACCCTGCACCGCCCCGGGACGCCCTTCGCTTTCATGGACGGGGAAACCGCCAGACAAATCGTCTTCTCTGTCCGCTCCGAATCAGCCACCACCAGATTCGTCGTCATGGGGTCAAGTCCCCGTTCCACGCATTCCACCGACGCATAAAAAGATTTTAGATCGATACAAATATACTGCCTGTCTCTTTTCACTGCTTTCGCCTCTTTTCCTGCATATCTTCCATGCTGCACATTCTGCACATGAAACTGCCCGTATCACGCCGATATCGCGGGGCAAAAAACAAACGTTTGTTCTTTTTTATTTTATCAGAACAAACGTTTGTTTTCAATGGTAATTTATTCCGGCAGATACCGGATTTTGAGAGACCGGATATTTTTTATTCCGGCAGTTTTGTATCAAACTTTCTGTCATAAAGCAGTGCGGCAATCAGCACGACAAAACAGGAGCCCGCATTATGCACCAGCGCTCCGGTAGTCGGGGTCAGCACTTCCATGAGCGACAACACGATCGCCGCAAAGTTAATGCACATGGACAGCGTAATGCTGACTTTAATGGTATGTACAGTCGCATTGGACAGCCTTTTCAAATACGTGATCTTTGAAATATCTTCGCTCATCAGGGCAACATCTGCCGCTTCCACCGCTATATCGCTTCCCATACTTCCCATTGCCACGCTTACATCGGCCGTTTTCAGGGCCGGCGCATCGTTGACGCCATCGCCGATCATACAGACCTTATGATTTTCTGCCTGCAGATTTTCAATACTTTTCACTTTTTCTTCCGGCAGCAATTCTGCCCGGACATCAGAGATTCCTGCCTGCTGTGCAAAATAACCGGCTGTTTTTTGATTATCGCCAGTGAGCAGAACAGTTCGGGTATTCATGTCTGAAAGACGGGAAATCATCTCTTTTGCTTCCGGGCGAAGCACATCGGAAAGCGCGATGACGCCAATACATTTTTGGTCAGCGGCCACAAGTATCGAAGCCTTTCCCTCTGTTCGCAGGCGTTCCAGTTCAGATCGTACGCCGCTATCAATGACAATTCTGTTCTCAGCGAAAAATTTTTCATTCCCGCAAAGCAGCCGGAATCCTCCTGTCTCTGCGGAAATTCCTTTGCCCGCAGTCATTCTGAAGGCGTTTGCCTCGATCAGAAGAACTCCCTTTGTCTTTGCGTACGCCACAATTGCTTTTCCCAGCGGATGTTCGCTTCTGGCTTCAGCCGAAGCCGCCAGCGAAAGTAATTTTACTTCAGAGATAGTTTTGTCAAATGAAATGATGTCGCTGACATCTAAACAGCCATAGGTTAAAGTCCCGGTCTTATCGAAAGCAATCGTATCTACTTTTCCCATTTTTTCAAGAGCTTCTCCGGACTTGATGATCACGCCATGCTTTGTCGCCTGACCAATCGCCGCCATAATAGCCGTAGGGGTTGCCAGCACGAGAGCACAGGGGCAAAACACAACTAACACTGTTACGGCTGTAACGATATTTCCCGTGAATACATAAGACAAAATTGCGATGAGCAGAGCAACCGGCACCAGCCAGCTTGCCACTCTGTCGGCAATTCTCTGCATGGGCGCCTGTTTATTTTCCGCTTCCTGTACCATGCGGATCAGTTTTTGCAGAGAACTGTCCTCTCCCACTTTTGTCGCTGAAATATCAATCGAACCAAAGCGGTTGATGGTACCGCAAAAAACCTCTTCTCCTGTCTCTTTATCCACCGGCAGGGATTCTCCCGTCATGACAGACTGGTCAACCGATGTTTCTCCCCTTACAATTATGCCGTCAACCGGAATAGTCTCTCCCGGCAGAATACGCAAAAGATCTCCCTGCCGTATTTCCTCTGCCGGTATCATTTCTTCTTTTCCATCGGTTAATCTGCGTCCCTTCGCCGGAGCAAGGTTAATAAGCTTTTTCAGTCCTTTTTTGGCGCGGTCGGTGGTAGCCTCCTCCAAAAGCGCACCGACCGCCATGATAAACACAACCTCTCCCGCCGCAAACAAATCTCCGACCGCAACAGCGGCGAACATCGCAATACAGATTAAAAGTGCGGACGATATTTTACTGATTCCCGGATTATAAATAATTCTCCATATCGCCAGATATAACAGCGGAAGACCGCTGATAACGATCGCTGCCCATGCGGGATCAAACGGCAGAAAAGCAAGCCTCACCGGTTCTCTTCCAAATTCCTCCGCCAGGTGAGGGATTAAATCCAACAGCAGAAATACGCCGGCCACAATTGTCATGGGAAGTCCGGCCAAAAAATCATTGATCTTCTTTAACATAATGAATCCTCCAATCCGCACGATATTCCAAACAGATTTGTCCTTGACACTCATTTGCACTTTCCGTACAATAAATTTGATAACAAACACTTTGTTCTTTTTATTGTAAGAAGTAAACAAACGAAATGCAATGGATAATACCGTCTCCATGTTCCGTATGGAACACTTTTGAAAAATTGTACGAAAGGAGTTATCATGGACAGACGACAACAGAAAACAAGGGCAGCCATTTTTGCTGCATTCAGCACTCTCCTGGCCGAAAAAAGCTATGACAAAATTACAGTACAGGAAATTATCGATACCGCAAATGTGGGACGAACAACATTTTATGCTCATTTTGAGGCCAAAGACGATCTGCTGAAAACTTTATGCGAAGAACTTTTCGGACACATCATCAGCAGCACCTTGGATTGTACCCACCATCACGGATTATATTCTGAAAAAAACGCGCCGGAATCCGTATTTTGCCACTTACTGCAGCATCTGCAGGAAGATGAAAATAATATTCTTGAATTACTTTCCTGTGAGAGCAGCGAACTGTTTCTGCGATATTTCAAGAACAGCTTAAATGAATTGGTACAAAACCAATTTGTCACTCAAAACAGAAAAAATAACACTGATATTCCTCAGGATTTTTTAGTAAACCATATTTCCGGCAGTTTTGTGGAAATGGTATTATGGTGGATCAAAAGCCGAATGAAACAAACGCCGGAAGAATTAGACCGGTATTTCCGGGCGGTCATTGAACCGGTTCTGTAGGACCCGGACCACCCGGCCGGAAAGACAAATCTTATTTATCATTCTTTATAACTTTCAAAAGCGTTTTCATACTCCTGCCATTTTTCATACCAGAACAGACAGGCTTCCGTATACTGCTGTTCCAGTGCTTCGTATTCTTCCTGCCAGCGGCGGCGGGCCTGTATCCGGGCGGTGAGAATCTCCATGGAGGTATCATGTTTTGATAATTCTTCACCGAATGGCAGCTGTTCTCCCAGAAAATGTTCCACTGCTGCGGCGGCTTTTGCCAGCTGTTCTCCCGCCAGCGTAAGCTGCCAGTCAGTATAAGACTGTTCTGTGGAAAAACGGGCGCTCTGCATCCGGGTTTTCTCCGGCACTTCTTTAAGACCTTCGATGAGGCGGGTATTCTCCACAGCGACGGCCTCCGCGCCTGCCCAGCCGTATTCCTGTTTTTTGCGCAGATGCTCCACGTAATGTCCGTAGCCAAATGGATAATAAGATACCCCGTTCTCTCCGAAGATCAACAGCGCATCCGCCACTTCTTTTATAAAATACCTGTCATGGGATATGAACAGCATAGTGCCGGTGTACGCCTGAAAGGCGGATTCCAGCGTTTCCTTCGCCGGAATATCCATATGGTTGGTGGGCTCATCCAGTATCAGCAGGTTGGGACGGCTTTCCAGAATCTCCGCCAGCACCAGACGGCTTTTTTCTCCGCCGGAGAGCTCGCTGACCTTCTTCCCTGTGTCTGCATCCCGGAACAGATAATGTCCCAGGATGGTTTTCACCTCTTTGATGGTGAGCGCCGGGTGCCGGTCGTGAAAATGATCAAACACCCTTTTTTCCGACTGCAGTTCACCGCTGTGCTGGTCAAAATATCCGATTTCCACATTGTTGCCCATCTGCATTTTGCCGGACAGCGCCGGAATCTGTCCCAATAAGGTTCTTAAAAATGTAGTTTTGCCTGTTCCGTTGGCTCCGATAATGCCGATCTTCTGCCCGCGGCGGATACGCAGGGTAATCTCCTGCAGGCAGATTTCATCCGAAGGTGTTTTTTCAGATATATTGTCCGTTATCTGTTGTCTCCCGAAATCTCCTTTTTCTGTTCCCGGCACACTTCCTGCCTGACCGTGATACCCGATGCGCAGCTTATCGGCGTCCAGCACCCATTTGCTGCCCGGCGCCCTCGGCGTAATAGCCTCCGTAAAGATATGCGCGCCTTCTTCGGAGGGCCGCTCGATTTTTTCCATCCGCTCCAGCACCTTTTTCTTGGAGCGGGCCATGGCCGCCTTTCTGGGCTTGTGTTTGAACTTCTCAATGAGAGCGGTGAGACGCTCAATCTCCTGCTGCTGTGCCTGATAACTCTTCATCTGACTCTGCCGCCGCTTCTCCCGCTGCCTCCGGTACTCCGTGTAATTGCCCGCATAACGGGTCAGCCGTCCGTTTTCCAGCTCATAAACCACGTCGGCCACCGAATCCAGAAAAAACCGGTCGTGGGATACGATGACCACCGCCCGGCCGTACTCCCTGATATAATCCTCCAGCCATTCCACCGCCTGCACATCCAGATGGTTGGTCGGCTCATCTAAAAGCAGAATATCCGGTTTCGTGAGCAGAAGCCTTATCATGGCAATCTTCGTCTGCTCTCCGCCGGAAAACTCCCGCAGTTTTTTCTTCTTTTCTTCTCTCCGAAATCTCAGACCGGTAAATATCCGGTCATATTCCTGCTCAAAATCGTATCTCTCTCTGGAATACGGATCGTCGGCAGGACAGATCTCCAGAAGCAGCTCTTCCACCGTCCGCTCTTTTTCCTCCTGCGCCACAGTCTGTCGAAGCATCCCCACGGTGGTATTTCCTGCCAGGAAAATGCCGGGCTCAAACCGTTTGTCGTCTCTGTCCAGGGACAGTTCCCCTGCGATCAGGCGAAGGAGCGTCGTCTTGCCCGCGCCGTTTTTCCCAACCAGGGCAATCTTTTCATTGCCCCGGATCTCAAAGTCTATATGATCAAGTACCGTCTCGCCCTGCAGGGAGACGGTACCGTTTTTTATCTGATATCGCATGGTGTCACAAATACTCCTTTTCATTTACTGAGGCTGCTGCCGTATATTTTTGCTATTGTACCTGTTTTTTGATTTCCATGTTCTCATGACATAAGTATAATACAAACCGCCATTTTTGGCTACATTAACCCTCTGCCTGCAGTCAGCCTTCTGCTCACAGATTTTCAGTTCCACATCGTCCACATAATTTCTCCACGGCATCTGTTTACTCTTCTGCAATCAAATTGTATAATAAAAGTATAAAAAATCGTATGCAACGCAGGGTTGCAACCGCCCGTTGCGGAAAAGAAACCGCATTTTGGTGGTATGCCGTCGGCAAATATTGTATGCTGACAGCGAAAGGAGGAGCACAACAATGACCTTTGGAGAAAAAATCCAAAAGCTGAGAAAGGAAGCCGGACTATCCCAGGAGGAGCTTTCTTATCAGTTAGGAGTATCCAGACAAGCCGTCAGCAAATGGGAGCGCGATAACGGATACCCCGAAACCGAAAAAATCGTCCGAATCAGTAAATTGTTTCAGGTATCTTTGGACTATCTTCTTAACGACGAAGATGCGGAAAAACCGGAAATGCGCCCGGATGAAAACGGCCTCTATGTCAGCCGGGAAATGGCGGATGGTTTTCTGGCTTACCAAAAAAGAAAAATGCTGAAAATCGGCGTTGCCGTCGGCCTGCTCGTCGGCAGCTTATCGCTTTCTTTTTGGAACGCCGAGATCAGTATGCTGCTATTCATGATCATCGTCATTGCAGGGATCATTCTTTTGCTCTCTGTAAAGCTGGCAGACAATCCGTATCGCAGGCTTTGGAAAGAAAATTTATCCTTTGACAAGACGGTGAAATCCGAATTGGCCTCTGCTTATTCCGACAAAAAGAAAGCGGCGCACATTCTTAATCTCACCGGAGCTGCCCTGATTGCCATTGGATTTTTCCTTTTCCCGATGATCGTCTCTGCAGAAATGTATGTCTTAGACAACATTATCTTTGCCTGCGGAATGATATTGGCCGGCGCAGGAACCTTCCTGTGCGTATACGTGTCCGGAATCGTCCGGGCATACCGGTTACTGATTATGAATGAAGAATATCACGAAAAAGGGAAGTGAACTTATTTATGAAAAGAATTTTTTTGATAATAACAGCAATTTTGACGCTTCTCCTTGGCGGCTGCCAGGCGAAGGACGAAACAGATATCTCCGCTTACAGCGACGATATTGCAAAAGCACAGGAAATCTCGGTAGTTTCCGCTGATTCATCAGAAGTCCTTGAAACGATTTCTTCCAAAGATGATATAGAACATTTTATTCAGACACTGGATCTGAAAAAATGGAAATTTACAACATTGCCTGACAATGCAGCAGAGATTGGCTCTTTCCGTTTCGCACAGGAGGAAACAATCAAATATACACAGACGGATACCGACGGAGAACTTCATACCGTTGCCACTATTACCCTGTATGACGGCTCTTACATCGGTTTTGAGACTGGCAATTTGCATATGACTTTTGAAGTGAGTGAAGCTGCCGCAGAGTATCTGAATGGGTATTTTATGTAGTTTTCTTCTCACTTTCTCGCGCACTCTCCGTCGCGTCCCGTGAGAATCCGGATGCCGTGATCCAGCTGGTCGAGCACCAGGTCGAGGCACTCTTTCACAGCCTTCGGGCTGCCCGGCAGGTTGACGATGAGAGTTTTGTGGCGGATGACAGATGCTTCCCGGGAGAGCATGGCCCGCCTTGTAATCTGCATGGAACCGGCGCGGATAGCCTCGGCGATGCCCGGGGCGTTCCGTGTAGCCACCGCCAGGGTAGCTTCCGGTGTGCAGTCCCTCTCGGAAAATCCGGTACCGCCGGTGGTGAGGATCAGGTTCACCTGCCGCTGGTCGGAAAGACGAATGAGCTGCGCTTTTATCTTCGTCACATCGTCAGGCAGAAGCAGTGTTTCGATTACTTTATAGCCTGCCTTCTGCAGTTCCTCCACAATGACCGGTCCGCTCTTATCTTCCCGCTGTCCGGCGGCTCCCTTATCGCTCAGGGTGATGACCGCCGCAGTGAGAGGCCGCTCCGGGTCTTCCGGCAGGAGAATGACCTCGTCACCCACCCGGATGTGTCCGGGCTTTCGCACCTCGGCAAAGACGCCTTCCCGAGGCATGATGCAGTCGCCCATGGTCTGGTAGATGGCGCAGTGGCTGTGACATTCCTTGCCGATCTGGGTCATCTCAAGTTCCGCTTCCCCAATCTGAAAACGGCTGCCCACCGGTAAACTGGAGAAATCAAATCCTTCCACGATGAGATTCTCTCCAAAAGCGCCAAAGTTCACATCGGCGCCTTTCTCCCGAAATGCTTCTATCTTTTCCAGGGAAAGAAGGCTCACCTGGCGATGCCAGTTTCCGCCGTGGGCGTCTCCCTCAATGCCCCAGTTCACTTTTAAATTCGCCTCCGGCACCTCTGTTTTCTGGGTGCCCCGACGTTCGCTGATACATATCCCTCTGATAATTCCCATATTTTCCTCCGATATTTTCTCTGTCAGCCGCCAATAGATATCATCTTTTTATTTTCCGTAATCTCGTCGGCACGCTCAAAACAGTGAGCCTGCGGCTTCTGGTAGATGGCTTCCGCCAGCAGATTTTTCAGTTCTGCCGAAGGCTGCGTCCCCTGTTGCAGCCGCGAAGGCTGTCCCGCCGCAAATTCCTTCCGCAGCGCCCGGCGCAGGTCCACGGAGGTTCCGTAGC
The DNA here is from genome assembly GCA_900016875.1 of Eubacteriaceae bacterium CHKCI004. Taxonomy (GTDB): domain Bacteria; phylum Bacillota; class Clostridia; order Lachnospirales; family Lachnospiraceae; genus Anaerobutyricum; species Anaerobutyricum stercoris. The sequence continues at coordinate 131,191 of FCNR01000032.1, forward strand.
ACAGGCAGGGCTTGATCTCGCCCTGGGCGCTCATGCGGATGCGGTTGCAGTGATTGCAGAACTTCCCGTGCATGGCGCTGATGAAACCGACGCCGCCGGCAAATCCCGGGATGGAGTAATAGCAGGCCGGGCCGTTGCCGTGAATAGAAATGTCTTCTTTTAAGGCAGGATATTTTTCCCGGATGCGGCGGAGAAGTTCTTCGTTGGAGACACCGGAGTAGGTCTTTCCCGCTCCAATCGGCATGATCTCGATGAACCGCACATCCACCGGGTGGCTGCGGGCATAGGCGATCATCTGCTCCCAGCCGTCTTCATTGACTCCTTTCAGGAGAACCGTGTTGATTTTTACCTGAAGGCCGGCATCCACCGCCGCCTCGATGCTTTCCATAACCTGCAGGAAAGCGTCCTGCCCGGTTATCTGCCTGTAAAGCGTCCAGTCCATGGTATCAAGGCTCACATTAACGCTTTTTAAGCCGTTTGCCAGAAGATCCGGCAGATACTTTTTCAGCAGAACTCCGTTGGTGGTCAGCGTCACGCTGTCGATGCCGGGGATATCCCGGAGCATGCCGATGAGCGCCGGGGCTCCCCGCCGCACCAGCGGCTCCCCGCCGGTCACCTTGATTTTACGGATGCCAAGTTCCGCCGCTGCGGTGCAGACCTGCACCACCTCCTCAAAGGTCAGAAGATGAGACATGGGGACGATCTCCACGCCCTCCGGCATACAGTACCGGCACCGGAGATTACATTTATCCGTAATAGAAATGCGCATATAATCAATCTTTCTGCCATACTGGTCTCTCATACCTTCGCCCCCTGCCTGTCAATCTTCTCATTTCCTCTTCTGCTCTCAGAACGAAAAATTCCCGCTCTTGCCGCCGGTCTTCGTACACAGATGAATACTGTGCATTTCCATCCGCTTGTCGATGGCCTTGCACATGTCATAGATAGTCAGGAGGGCCACCTGCACGCCGGTGAGCGCCTCCATCTCCACGCCGGTCTTCCCGGTAGTTTTTACCCGGCAGAAGGCCGTGATCTCGTTTTTGTTCCCGTCGCTCTCAAAATCTATCTTTACGCTGGTCAGCTGCAGCAGGTGGCAGAGAGGAATCAATTCGGAAGTCTTTTTGGCTCCCATGATTCCGGCGATGCGCGCCGTCCCGAGGACGTCGCCTTTCGCCATATGCCCTTCCATCACCTTCCGGAAGCACTCTCTGCTCATGCGGATAACTCCCTGGGCCACTGCCTCCCGCTCTGTCTCTTTTTTGCCGCTCACGTCAACCATCACCGCGTTGCCGTCGGCGTCAAAATGACTGAATTCCATATCTGTTTCTGTCCTTTCTCCATTTTCTCCGGCCGCCCTGCTCATTTTCCAAATCCGCAATTAGGAAATGTACAGACATCACAGTTCAGGCACAGGCCGCCCTGTCCAAGCGCCGCCAGCTCGTCCGCCGTCACCGGATCGTCCGCCATAAGTCTCGGCAGAATCAGGTCAAATATCGTCCGTTTCGCGTACATGACACAGCCCGGCAGTCCCACCACAGGAATCGTTTCTTTATAGTAGCTTAACAGGAACATGGCTCCCGGCAGCACCGGCGCACCGTAAGAAACAATGCGTGCTCCTGTGTTTTTAATGGCCAGCGGCGTCCGATCGTCCGGATCCACGCTCATGCCGCCGGTGCAGATTACCATATCCGCGCCGTTTTCAATGTGCGTGAGAATGGCCGCTGTGATCTTTTCATGGTCGTCGTCGCAGAGAATCTGCCCGATGACCTCCGTATCAAACTCTGCCAGTTTATCAAGGATGACCGGGGTAAATTCGTCTTTGATTCTGTGGTGATAGACTTCGCTTCCGGTGGTCACAATGCCCACTTTTTTATGAACAAAGGGCAGAAGCTGGAAGATCGGCTCATCCCCGCACATTTCCTTCACCTTTTCCATCTTTTCTTTCTCAATGACCAGCGGGATAATGCGGGTGCCCGCCAGCTTATCCCCTCTGTGCACCGTAAAATTACCGTGACGGGAGGCGATCATCATCTGCCCGAAACCGTTGACAAGACGCATCTTGGCATCGTCCACCTTTAAAAGTCCGTCGATATCCGCCACCAGCTCAATCTTTCCCTCTTTCACCGGAGTCGGGTGCATATGATTCCCTTTACATATCTCGTAAAGCACCTGCGCCGCGTCATTTTCATGCAGCATATTTTCGTCGTTTTCCCAGATGTACACGTTCTCCTTACCCACGCTCAGCAGCACCGGGATATCTTCCTCCCGGATCACATGTCCTTTGCGAAATACGGCGTCTTTGGTCACGCCCTTGATGATCTGTGTTATATCGTGGCACAAAATCTGTCCCACCGCGTCTTCTGTCCGCATCAATTTCATTCTATTCACTTCCTGTCTGTTATACTTATATTTTATGCGAGGCTCAGTACTCCGCGCCCAGATCCTCGATCAACACATCCATATTTCCACCGCATGCCATACCGTCCCGGGCCGCCACGTCGGCGTCCATCACAAAATGGTACAGACAGGATCTTCCCGTACCTGCTATGGCCGCCGCCCGCCGGATGACCTGGCTCTCTCCCAGTCCTCCGCCGATGGTGCCGCGGATGCTGCCGTCGGCAAAGACCAGCATTTTTGCCCCCTCTTTTCTCGGCGTGGAGCCGGAAGCGCGAACGATAGTCGCCACCGCCGCCGGTTCCAGGCAGAAGGCGATCTCTTCCACGATGGACGGTTCCAGATCGGTCTGGATACTATCTTCTCTCCGGTCGGTACGTTTCACCAGAATCAGCTCTGCCAGAATGGAAACAGCGATCTCCTCCGGCGTGACCGCCTTAATATCAAGACCGATGGGCGTATGGACAAAGTCCAGCCGTTCCTGGGGCACGCCCTCTTTCCGGAACATGGCAAACTGCGCCTGCACCCGCCTTCTTGATCCGATCATTCCAAGATACCCCGGCAGTTCCCGTTCAAGAAGATAACGCAGACAGTCTCCGTCACAGCTGTGTCCTCTGGTTACGATGACCACGTAATCACAGCTCGCCACCTGCACGCCGGCTAGCGCTTGCATAAAGGGTGCACATATGACTTTCTCCGCGTCCGGAAACCTTGACGTGTTGGCAAACTCTTCTCTCTCATCAATGACCCACGGTGTAAAACCTGTTTTTACCGCGAAGGAACAGAGTTCTTTTGAAATATGCCCGCCACCTAAAATGATCAGCCGGGCCTTTGGTCCCGCCGGCTCACAAATCCGGATCTCCGACTCATTTTCCTCCATAACGGGAACAAGGGAGAAAGACGCATCTTTCCCCCTGAGAATGTATTTATCGCAAACTGCCTGTTGTTCCGGTCTGTTTTTGCCAAGTACTGTCATCAGCCGGCACGTTTCACCTGCGCGAAGCGCCGACGCCAGTTCTTTATAACAATCTTTTACCATAATTCTCCTTATCATTTTACCTGAAAATACATTGTATCACAGCCGTTCCATATCATACCTGGTAATTATTGTACTTCTTTCGGCAGTTCCCGTCAAATATATATTTCTTCTGATTTTCTTTATTTCTGAATCATCTCTCCTGCCATGGCAAGCATTTCCTGTGGACTGACATCTGTATCAAAGCCCTGAATCATATAGGAGACTCCATCTTTTTCCCACTGTACAGACGAAGACTCCCGTACCTCCACCTTATCATTTCCATAGGAAATGTAATAATTGCCGGCTGCTTCCAGATTCTTATCTTCTGCAGTGGCCTGATAATCTGCCGGCACAAATTTATAGGTGGATTGGAAAAATTCCACTGTAATACCGTCATATTCCGCTGTCAGATCTGCCGCCCTGTCGTCTGCCATACGCTCATCTGCCGCATGAATACTGCAGTTTAATTCTTTTCCTGACGCATTTTTATAAATGACGCCCAGTTCTTTTACTTTAAATATCTTATTTCCGTCTTCATCCAAAGCATTAAAAGCGTCGGTATTGAGTTCCGTATACCGGTAGCCGTTGGAAAAGCTCTCTACTGCGTCGGTCTTGATCCCTACTTTCTTTTCCATGCTGTCCAGATCATTCCAGTCTGTGGAAGTCTTATAATCTGCTATATTGGTTGTGGATACGTAGCTGACAGCTGTGCCTCCCGCAAAGATTCCCGCCGGAACCAGCAGACAGATGCATGCCGCCGCTGCTATATATTTTTTAAAATGTGATCTCTTTTTCATGGTTGATTCCTCCTGTCTCGCCGTTATCTCCATATCAATTCTTGTTTTCAAAAAATCTGAAACTCCGATGTGCTCGGTTTCCCTTTTTAATTCTTTTCGGAGCAGACTGTCAAATCTATCCTCTTTCATAAATTATCCTCCCTGTCTCTTCCTCTCCGGCATCAGATAGCATTTTTTTCAACTGCCTTCTGGCAAAATGCAGCCGGGACTTCACGGTTCCTTCCAGACAGCCGGTGATCTTTGCAATCTCATGTACACTCAGCTCATCATAATAATAAAGAACAATGACCAGCCGATGTTTTTCCGAAAGCCGGCGTACCGCCTTCGTAAGCTCTCCTGAGAATTCTCTGGCAATAGCTTCTTCCAGAGGTTCTCCGGATGTTTTTCCGGAAAATGTACTTTCCAGATACCGTTCTCTCTCCAGATGCAACTCCATCTGTTCTTCCGGCATCTCTTTTTTCTGCTTCTTCATCAGTTTCCATCCAGTACGGACCAGACATTTTAACATCCACGGCCGGAACCGGCTCTCATCCTTCAGCTCCTGAATGTGAAAATAACACTGTACGAAGGTCTCCTGCACAATATCCTCACTGTCCGCCAGATTATGACAAAGAAGCCACGCCGTCCGCATTGCCGTCTGCCTGTACCGCTCATACATAGCGCTAAAGGCGTCCTCATCGCCCTCTTTCCATTTTCTGATCAATTCAACGTCTGTCTCCATGCTTACCACCTCCCTGTGTCTTTTTGACGCGTCTATCTATAAGAGCACAGTTCTTCTGTTTTGGTTCAAATAATTTAAAAAAATCTGCAAGCTGCTTTTCCGGTTTTCTGTCGGCCACTGCTTTGTCGGCCGCCGTATTCTCTCCCTGGACGTAAAAACAGCCGGCCGCTTTTTTAAGCCGACCGACTGTTTCTGTGCTGTATCCTTCTTATTCAAATATATTCCCGTATTACGGCCGCAATCCTCTTATGTTCTTCATAAAGCTTGCTGACCTGGCCGTCCAGGCCGTCGAGCCCTTCCGGCTGTTTGTCTCTGGTGCTCTCCACGATGGGTACGTCAAGCTCATACAGCTGCCTCATGCCAAGATTGGTATATACGCCTTTGAGCGTGTGAGAATGGAAAAATACGTCCTCCACATTATGCTTCCGGAAAGCGTCAACAAGCTTGTCTATCTGGGTATCTTCCGCAAACAGACCGAGAAGTTCCACGTACAGCTCTTCCATGTTCATACATCGTGTCAGGGCATCCTTCACATCGCATTGTTCTTTTTCCATCGCCTTAATGATTCTGTTCATACTGTATTCCATTCGCTTTCTTTTTAATCGCCTGAATTTCCTTTATTTACATAGAAGTATATCAAAAAATTTTGAAAAAACAAAGGTTTTTCGACAAAAAAGTACTTCCATATTTTTACAGAGAACAAAAATGTCTCAGAAAATGCATTAGCCATCTTCCGGATTGTGGAAACCGCCGCCATGTCAAAGGATTGTCCGCTCTATCTACAGCAGCCGCTCCAGATGAGGGAACACTTCCACGCTTCTCTTCAGGATTCCATGCATGTGGGCGATGGCGATACCGTAGTTAGTGATTGGTACCTTCTGATCTTTGGCACATTTCATCCTGTACCGGACCTCCCGTTCATTCAGCATGCAGCCTCCGCAGTGGATGACCAGCGCATAGGAGGAGAGGTCTTCCGGAAAACTCTGCCCGGAACAGGTGGCAATGGTGAGATTCTTCCCGGTATGTTTTTTCAGCCAGTTTGGAATCTTCACCGTTCCGATATCATCGCACTGACGGTGGTGGGTACATCCCTCAGCAATGAGGACAGTATCGCCGTCTTTTAGATCGTCAATGGCAGCCACGCCTTCCACCGCCGTATCAAGAAGGCCCTTATATCTTGCCATCAGAATTGAAAATGAAGTCAATAAAATATCCTCCGGCACATCAGCGGATACTTTTCCGAAAGCCTGGCTGTCCGTTATGACCATGGCAGGTTTTTCTGAAAGCTTCGGAAGAATTTCCGGCAGTTCCGTCTCCTTTACACAGATCGCCGCCCCGCCGGCTTCCAGAATATCCCGGATCACCTGCTGCTGCGGGAGAATAAGCCTCCCCTTAGGCGCTGCGCTGTCGATTGGAATCACTAAAACCACCAAGTCTCCAACTTTGATCAGGTCGCTGGCCAGTGGGCGCTCCGTACCGGCGTTTTTTCCGATTTGCGCGATTTTCTCTTTTAATTCATAAATGCCCTTCCCCTCCAGAGCGCTGACAAATATTTCATTGTCTTTGGCCGCCGGCACAGTTTCCAGAAGGTCTTTCTTATTATATACTGCCACATAAGGAATCTCCTTCTCCTCAAATAAGGAGATCAGCTCCCGGTCGCAGTCGGTGCAGCCTTCCGCCGCGTCCACTACCAGCACCGCCACATCTGTGCGGTTTAAAATCTGTCTTGTTTTCTGTACTCTTTTTTCTCCCAGAGTTCCTTCATCGTCGTATCCCGGCGTATCGATGATCATGACCGGACCGATGGGAAGAAGCTCCATGGCCTTTTTCACCGGATCGGTAGTGGTTCCCTTTGTCTCGGAGACCACCGCCATATCCTGTCCGGTCACAGCGTTCACAAGACTGGACTTTCCTGCGTTCCTTCTTCCAAAAAATCCGATATGTACTCTCTCTCCGGACGGCGTATCATTTAATCCCATAATATTTTCACTTCTTTCTTTTCATTATTGTCATCGTACAGGCCGCATAGTTTTTGATAGTTCTGTTACTTTACGGCCCGCGCGGATTTTCTCCGTTTATTATAAGGAAGCTCCCTTCTTTTTTCAAGGCTGAGGGAAAAAGAGCTGAGAAAAGAAAGTGAACAAACCTGTCAGCTGAACAAAAAAAGGCGGCTGTTCTGATACAGCAGACTTTTACCGCCCGCGGCATCAGAACATGCCGTCCAGTTTTTTACAGACTCTCCTGCTTCTCACAGGATCGTACAAATATATTTTTTATTTTCTGATCATCAATGTAGCCACAGGCCCTGAGACCTTTTTCCACCACATTACGCCACTTTTCATCGCTGAGCTGGCAGATTTTATTGTCATCAAGTTCTACAGTGCAGACATTTCCAGCCCCATAGGGGTTATCACAGGAAACACGATACATATTTCTCCGGCTGATAGCGCCGATTTCTTCCAGCGTGTTGATCATCCGGTAGACGGTGGCTGAGCCAATGCCGCTGTCTTCTTCCAGGGCTTTGTAATATATTTCCTTGCAGCAGGAACAGTCTTCTTTCAGAATAATATCCAAAAGCATTTTCCGCTGCTTTGTGATCCGACAGCCATTTTCCCGTAATCTTTCTATGATAATTTCTTTCTGCATTTGTGTCCGCTGATAACAATCATCAGAAGATAACTTTTTATCGCGCATTTGCCATGCCTTTCATATTTACGCCAAGAGTTTTACTTTCTTTGTACGGCCGGAAGAGCAGGTAAACGAAGCCGATGATCAGAATCACCGCCACTACCGTTCCGATTCCGAATCCGCCGCCTGCCACGAGGGTTCCGATCTGGTAAATGCAGAGAGAAACTACATAAGCAAGCAAAGTCTGATATCCTATGGCGATAAAGAACCATTTAATGTTGTTCATCTCTCTCTTGATGGCGCCCATGGCAGCAAAACAAGGTGCGCAGAGAAGGTTAAACACAAGGAAGGAATACGCTGCCACCGCCGTCATACTGCCGGCAAGCTGCCCCCAGATCTCCGCTCCATCTTCCGCGACTTCCGCGAATCCGAAGAGAATACCAAAAGTACCTACTACATTCTCTTTTGCGATCAGTCCGGTAACCGCTGCCACTGCCATTTTCCAGTCGCCCCATCCAAGCGGTGCAAAAATCGGTGCGATCACGTTACCGATGGCTGCAAGAATACTGCTGTCAAGCTGCTCTGCTTCCAGCATGGTAAACCGTCCGTCCACCCATCCGAAGCCCTGCAGGAACCAAAGTACAATGGTTGATAAAAGAATGATCGTTCCAGCTTTTTTAATGAAGGAATACCCGCGCTCCCACATGCTCCGCAGTACATTTCCCACGGTCGGCAGATGGTAAGCCGGAAGCTCCATGACAAACGGAGCAGGGTCGCCTGCAAACAGCTTTGTTTTCTTTAAAATGATACCGGAGCAGATGATGGCCGCGATACCTACAAAGTATGCGCTCGGAGCCACCCACCATGCGCCGTCAAACAGCGCGCCGGCGATCAGCGCGATAATCGGCAGTTTTGCGCCGCAAGGCACAAAAGTTGTCGTCATAATCGTCATCTTGCGGTCTCTGTCATTTTCAATGGTACGGGAAGCCATGATTCCCGGAACACCGCAGCCGCTTCCAATGAGCATCGGAATGAAAGACTTTCCGGAAAGACCGAATTTACGGAAAATACGGTCCATGATGAAAGCCACACGCGCCATATATCCGCATCCTTCCAGGAATGCCAGGAAAATAAACAGTACGAGCATCTGAGGAACAAAGCCGAGAACGGCTCCTACACCGGCTACAATACCATCCAGAATAAGACTCTGCAGCCATCCGGCACAGCCGATGGCGTTCAGTCCGCCTTCAATAATCGCCGGGATACTTGGCACGAAAATGGACTCGATGCCAAAAAGATGCCAGCCGTCTGCAAACACGCCGTCGTTAACCCAGTCTGTCGCCCATGTTCCCACGGTTGTCACAGATACGTAGTATACGATGAACATGACCGCCGCAAAAATCGGCAGCGCCAGAAACCTGTTAGTTACGATCTTATCAATTTTATCTGAAGTTGTTAATTTTTCACCTTTTGCCTTTGTGACACAGTCATGGATAATGGATGAAATGTATGTATATCTCTCGTTGGTTATAATACTTTCCGTGTCGTCATCGAATTTGTCTTCCAGCATTTTAATCTGTGCGGAAACATCCGGAACTCTGGAAAGCTGCTCTCCTATTTTATCATCTTTCTCCAGAAGCTTTATGGCAAAGAAACGTTTCTGCTCTTCCGGCACCTGACTGCCCAGCAGAGCAGCTACATCTTCGATGATGTTCTCCACTTCGGAGTCAAAACTGTGTACCGGCATTGCCGCCTGCTTCTTCTGAGCCAGATGGACAGCTTTCTCGGACAGTGTTTTTATTCCGGTTCCTTTCAGCGCAGAAATCTCAACAACCTCGCAGCCCAGCTTGTCGGCCAGCTTATTGGTATAGATCTTATCTCCGCTTTTTTCCAGAATATCTATCATGTTTACCGCCATGATCACCGGAATCCCCAGCTCCATCAATTGCGTGGAGAGATACAGGTTACGCTCAATATTGGTACCGTCAATAATATTAATGATGGCGTCCGGTCTCTCGCCGATGAGATAATTACGGGCCACCACTTCCTCCAGCGTATATGGGGATAAAGAATATATTCCCGGTAAATCCATGATCACAACATCTTTATGTCCTTTTAATTTTCCTTCTTTTTTCTCCACTGTAACGCCCGGCCAGTTTCCTACAAACTGATTGGAACCAGTCAGCGCGTTAAACAATGTCGTTTTTCCGCAGTTAGGATTACCTGCTAACGCAATTTTCAATGACATTTTCATGCTCCTTTTCTCGATAGATTATTCATACTTAGAATAGATTGTTCACACTTTAATTAGTACATTCTAACCTCTGCGTCAAAAAAAATTAGCCAATCAAAATCATATCGGCATCTGCTTTTCGCAAAGACAGCTCATATCCGCGGACGGTTATTTCTACCGGATCTCCAAGCGGCGCGACCTTACGAACATATATGTCCACACCTTTTGTAATTCCCATATCCATAATTCTCCGCTTTACCGGCCCGTCGCCTGTCAGCTTTGTCACTTTGACCGTCTGCCCTATTTTTGCGTTACGCAAAGTTTTCATTCCAACATTCTTTTCCATTCATCCAGTCTCCTATCCAGTAATTAAGTTCCAGAGAATCTTATTCCGCCACAGCTATATCATAATTTTTGTGGCCATATCTTTTCCAATGGCAACTCTGGAATCTTTCACATTGACAATGACATTTCCTCCCACTCGTGAAACAAGAGTGATGGTTCCTCCCGTCACAAATCCAAGATTTTCCAGAAACTTGCGGGTTTCTTCCTTCCCGCCCACACGTTTGATTGTAATTGGTTCGCCAACATCGGCCATAGTCAGTGGCATCATCTCATCCTCTTTCTTTTCTGCATTTTATCTGCAGTTGCTTTTTCTCACAAAGTTAGTATATGCTAATCGAAATAAGTTGTCAATAACATAATTGAGAAAAATTATCAACAAACCGCAGACTACATCTGAGCCATCTGTTTTCCGAGAGATTTCAGTTCGTCAACGGCCGCATCATCCGGCATCTCCTGGCAGATAAAGCCTTCTCCGTTAACAAGCTCCGCACCGGCGCCGCTCATTCTCTCTTCCCAGTCTCTCATCCACTGTCCATCTCCCCATCCGTAGGAACCAAACAAAAGGATCTTCTTTCCGGAAGCAAATCCTTCCACCTCTTCCACGAACGGCTCCATTTCCATTTCCTCAAGAACCTCCGCTCCCATGGCCGGGCAGCCCAGCGCAAATACCTTTGCTTCTTTCAGATCATCCATGGATGCGCTTCCCACTTCCACAACAACTGCTTCTTTGCCCGCCTCGCTGATGCCCTCGCCGATGGCCTCTGCCATGGCCTGTGTATTTCCTGTCTGAGACCAGTAAACAACATATAATTTTTCCATTAATTCATCCTCCTGCTACCTGTATTAATTCCTGAATTTCCTTTCCATCAAAGATGGCGCGAATCAGACGCTCCCTGGCCAGTTCAAACTTCTGAAACAGACTTAATTTAGCCGCAGGATCCGCGTATACCTGCCAGTATCCCGTACAGAGGTAGTTTCTTCCCTTATTCTCCATGTATCCCTGAACATCTTCCGCCGGATAGCCCAGAAGTAATCCCAGTTCATGGGGGAAATCTCCCTTTTTCCCTATATAAGAACGATATTTCTCTTTGACGGAATGGAGCACTTCATAAAATCCTTTTCCTTCATAACCCAATACGCAAAGAAGGCGGATCACTTCTTCGCTGGCCAGATATTCTTTCAGCCACCTCTCATGATAAATGAGCATGGTTGTTTTTTTATCCATACGCGCCAGGCGGACACAGGATATTCTGGTTCCATTGAGAATCTTTCTGGCGTCCTCCTCATTCTCGCTGGCAATAATCAGCAGATTCGACGCCTTCAGCCCGGCGATCATCGGCGCGCATTGAAGGAGAAGCTGAACCTCCAGAGATTCCCGGTCTAATTTCTGTACGATTTTTAAAGTCTCTCTGTTCATATGTTTTCCTCCTGGTTAGGTATTTCTAACTCAAATTAAATATACCTAATAAAGGAGAATTCGTCAATACCTGTTGTTGAGGATTTTTTTCAGGAAAAGCATATCATTATTTTTGTGTCAATTTCATATATTTCCGGTTAAATTCCTCCCGCGGAATCGGCCGGCTGTAATAATAGCCCTGCCCCAGATCACAGCCCATATCCAGACACAGCTTCTCATTTTCCACAGTCTCGACACCTTCCACCACCGTGGAAATCTTCAGCCGTCTGGTCAGCTGTACGATCTGTTCCATGATCACGCGGGAGCGGGCGTTCTTTCCGTCGCTGACCTCCAGAAGGAAGCCCCGGTCCAGTTTCAGTTCGTCGATATGCAGGTTTCCAAGGATATTCAGCGAGGAATAGCCGCTTCCAAAATCATCCATGGAAATACGGAATCCCAGTTTCTGCAGCAGAGAGATCTTCTGGTTCAGCTCGTCCACATGATCCGCTGCCAGCCCCTCCAATATCTCAAGGGTCAGCAGGTTGCCCGGAACATCATATTTCTCAATGAGAGCGGTCAGCGTCTCTATATAATCATTCTCATAAAACAAAATCTTAGACTGATTAACAGAAATACCAATGGGTTCTGTACCTGCATCCAGCCATTCACGGATCTGACGGCAGGCGCATTCCACCATATAGAGATCAAGCTTTGCACAGAATCCGTTTCTCTCAAACAACGGAATAAATTCATCAGGATAGATCATGGATCCATCCGACTTCATCCAGCGGACCAGCGCCTCAGCGCCCTTAAGCCGCCCCGTCTGCAGATCCATTTTCGGCTGCAGATAGAACTTAAACTCTCCGTCCCTGAGAGCCTGATGCATATGGCTCTCCACATAATTCTCCGTCTTTTCTTTCTCATGCAGCTTCGAATCATAAAACCAGACGTTATTCTTATAAGAACCCTTTGCCGTGGTCAGCGCGAACATCACATGGGTCATCAGCGGCGTCACATCCTTATCGCCCTCCTCGTTGGCTGCCACGCCGCAGTAAAGAAGAATCTGGTAATTATTATGATGATGGCTGGAAATCTTGACCACAGAATCCATGATATTCTGAAGTCTCGTCAATATCTTCTGCCTGTCTGTTTCCAGCAGGCAAAGATAGAACAGATCCGCCTTATCCCGCGCAAAAAATTCTCCCGTCTGCATTTTATAGTCCAGCACGTCTTTCACCTCAACGAGCAGCGTATCCCCATATTCTCTTCCAAAAATCTCATTGATAAACTTGAACTGGTGAATATTCAGCGCCACCACCGACAGAGCTCTTCCCTGCTCCAGAAGCTTGGACAGCTCCTGATTAAAAAAGGAGAGATTCTTTGCTCCGGTCAACGGATCATGATAGGCATGACGCCAGAGCTCCCGGTTATTTTTCTGCACCAGACGAAAACCATATATAAGCAGAAAGAGAATGATCAGAGCCACTCCGGCAAGTCCGATTCCCATGATCGCAAGCACCGGATAGAGAGATTGATTGCTCTCCTGCAATGTATTGACGCACATCAGATACCATCCGTTTAATCCCACAGGATCAAGAAGCACCTGATATGTTTCATCCTCATACGTAAAGGAAGAGAACACGCTCTCCTGCCTGTTCATCTTTTCCTTCAGCACCGGAACTTCTTCCGGGTCAAAATACGGCCCGTCAAAGATATTCTGCATTTCTTCCTTCACTACGGCGTTCTGAGAGCGAATCAGAAAATCCCCTTCCGTTCCTACCATGTGCAGATAACCATTACCACCGAGCACTGTGTTGCCATCAAAAATATCAGAAAAAATCTCCAGCTGATCGCTGGCCATCAGAGCGCCCGCCAGCTCATCGTTGATATATACAGGAACTGCATAGGCAAACACACTTTCTTCCATGGCTTCGCTGTAAAACAGGCGGGATACACTTTTCTCCCCCTGAAGAGCCTTTTCAACGACAGGATGCACGGCCTTGTTCAGATCCGTATACTCTATATCTGTGCTGACGCCGGCTCCCGTGATGGAAACAATACCGTCTCCTTCTTTATAGAAAAACGCCATGGTCTGAAAATTATTCTGCTCATTTGAAATATTCAGTCTTTCGGCAAATGTCTCTCTGTCCTCCAGAAGCTCGCTGGTAAAAAAACTCGCCAGCGTATCCAGGCTCTGGAAATCCGCATTAATCTGCCGGTAAATCCTGCCTTTATATTCTTCCGTCTCGACCGTCATCTGTTTTCTTGCAGAATCGTTCATGGTCTGCATCAGAAAATATATGAGAAATACGGCAATGGCTACCAGTAAAAGGACAACGCCGGCAGTCAGGCGCACCATCCTTTTTATCTGTAAACGTGTCATTTTCTCATTCATGTTTATCGCCCCTCATCCAGTGGTTTTATACATTTTTTGTATTTATTATACACGAAATCCCTCTGGTTTCCATGTGCAATCTATGATTTTTATTTATCAAAATACCATGCCCAGAGATGCAGCAGGACATACAGCGCCGGCTGATGCAGCAGATACAGCAGAAGACTGCGCTGCCCGATCCACCGGAGTGCCGGCGCTCTCCCTCTTTTAAGAAAATGTAAAGGTTCCTCCTTCTGTGAGCACATTACACACCGGTACAGAAAATATCCGCTCAAAAACAAAAATAACCACGGAATCAATGAAAAATAGTCCGTGGAATAGAAATCTCCCGGCGGAAATCCCAGAAATGCGGTTACGAAATTGTCATACAGTCCTTCCGGCAGCTTCAGAAGACGCCATTCTTCAAAGCCAAGAAATCCCACGTTGACATTTCTTGTAAACACAAAAAGAACGATGCTTGCGATCAGTCCCGGCGCCGGCCGGCACCGGGAAAGAAGCGGCTGCAGCAAAGTTGTGAGAAACGCCGCCGTTCCAAGAAAGGTAAGCACGCCGAACACTACTCTGTCCTCCGGCAGGAACAGGCAGGTCACCAGCGTTACAAGAAAACCGGCGCCAAATACCAGGCCCGCATGTCTGTATTTATTCCGTCCAAACGCCCAGCAGAATCCGGACAGCAGGATAAAGCACCAGCAGATACTCTGCTGCCACACATACCCGGCTGTTCCCTCGTACCACGCTATCTCATGTCCAAACATGTAGACCAGATCCCACATACCATGATACAGTACCATGCTGATAAATACCAGTCCCCGCAGTTCATCCAGGGCAAAATATCTCCCCCGTCTTCTATTTCTGTCCTCCATCGCGCTTTCCTTTCCAGCTGCCGCTCTCCTCTTTTATGTCTCTAATATCCTGTCTCTATCGCCGGTTTTTTTCTCTTCACCCGCTGCTGGAAAGCATCTTTCCATAGGGATGGATGAAACAGAATCAGAAGCGGGAACAATTCCAGTCTGCCCGCCAGCATATCGAACATCAGCACAATTTTTGACAAATTCGACAGATGCGCAAAATTTGACATTGGTCCGACCCCGGCAAGCCCCGGCCCAACATTGTTTATCGTTGTGGCGACAGCCGTAAAGGTAGTCACCAGATCCTGTCCTTCCAGAGAAACAATAAAAATTGAAGTCACAAACAATATCATAAATGTAATAAAATATACATTGGTGGAACGAACCACCTCATGCTCCACCGGCTTACTGTCTATTTTTATCTTTTTGATGCTCTTAGGATGAATATAAGAGTTCAGTTCTTTTTTCACCGTTTTCAGCAGCAGAACAAATCTTGAAACTTTGATTCCGCCGCCGGTGCTTCCGGCACAGGCTCCTATGAACATCAAAAGTACCAGTATTACCTGACAGCTTCCTGACCAGAGATTAAAATCCGTGGTGGCAAATCCGGTTGTCGTGATAATGGACGCCACCTGAAAAGCGGCGTGTTTTAACGCCTCGGCAAATCCCATGGCCATACTGCATAAAGACCAGGTGATGAATGCCGTCGCCGCGATGATCACGAGAAAATAATAACGTACTTCTTCCATGGCCGCCGCCTTTTTAAACTTCCGGAAGAGTATCAGATAGTAGGCGTTAAAGTTCACGCCAAACAGTATCATAAATATGGTGATCACCCACTGGAGATACGATGAGTATCCCGCTATGCTGTCGCCTTTGATGGCGAAACCTCCGGTACCCGCCGTTCCAAAAGTAATGGTCAGCGCGTCATACAGCGGCATGCTTCCTATGAGAAGCAGCACGATCTGCACCAGCGTCATTCCAATATAGATAATATAAAGGATTCTTGCCGTATATTTTATCTTTGGAACCAGTTTGCCCACAGAAGGTCCCGGACTTTCCGCTCTCATCAGATTGATATGAGATCCCCCGCTTAAAGGAATGACAGCCAGAAGGAAAACCAGAACGCCCATACCGCCAATCCAGTGGGTAAAACATCTCCAGAAATTGACCGATCTCGACATTGCTTCCACATCGGTCAAAATACTGGAGCCCGTTGTGGTAAATCCGGATATGGTCTCAAACATGGCGTCCACAAAAGACGGAATCTCTCCGGTCAGATAAAACGGAAGACACCCGAACACACTCATGACAATCCAGCTCAGCGCCGTTGCCACACAGCCTTCTTTTAAATAAAATACCTGGCTTTTGGGTTTACGGATGGTTCCGGCTGTCCCGAGAAAAAAGCATAAAGCCGCCACTCCCAGGATGACAAATCCTTCTTTTTCCTGATAAATAACCGCCACAATACAGGGCAGGAGCATCAAAAGTCCCTCGATTCTGAGAACCTGTCCCAAAATATATCGAATCATTGCATTATTCATGACACCCTCCGCTATAATAAAATATCCTGTATATCGTCAAATCCCGTATTGGTTGTAACCACCATCACCGAATCCCCTTCACGGATGCAATCCTGCCCGCTCGGAATCAAAATCTTTCCTTCACGGAAAATACAGGAAACCAGCAAATCTTTCTTGAGCGAAAGATTCATAAGCGGCACATCCGTCACCGCCGACGGCGCATCCACCCTGAACTCAATGGCCTCCACTTTTGAATCATACATGTGATACAGTGTTTCTATGTTGCTGTCCACAGAATTTTTCTTGGCACGAACATAGGCAATGATCGCTTCCGATGTGATGTATCTTGGATAAATCACGCTGCCCAGATCCAGTCCGTTAATGACATCCTTAAAAGTGATGCGGTTAATTTTTGTGATGACCTTCGCGTTGGATACCTGCCTTGCATACAGGGTCAGCAGAATATTTTCTTCATCAATTCCCGTCAGCGGCACAAAAGATTCCACCCAGGAAATGCCCTCTTCTTCCAGAAGCTCCTGATCTGTCCCGTCTCCATTTATGATCACGGCCTCCGGCAGAAGAACGCTCAATTCCTCGCAGCGCGCTTTATTCTGCTCAATTATTTTCACGGAAATCCCCACGGAAATCAGCTGCTTCGCAAGATAAAACGCCGCCTTTCCGCCGCCGATAATCAGCGTGTTGGCCACCTGGTTTGTCTGAAAACCGATCTGTTTTAAGAATGGCTTCGTAGTTTTTCTCGGTGCCACAAAAGAGAGTACATCCCCTTTCATGATCTGAAAACTGCCATCAGGTATATACACTTTTTTCCCTCGCTCCACTGCGCAGACCAGCACCTCTGTCGCCAGCTTCTCGCCCATCTGAGCAATGGTCATCCCGTCGAGAATATTATTCTCCGGAACAGCAAATTTGATGAGCTCCGCCTGTCCCCGCGCAAAAGAATGTGCCTCCAGAGCCGATGGCAGGAACAAAATACGCGCCGCTTCTCTGGCCGCCTCCAGCTCCGGATTGATGATCATAGCCAGTCCAAGCTTTTCTCTCAGATAGGCTGCTTCCTGACTGTAGTCAGGCGTACGCACTCTGGCAATGGCAGCGCAGTCTCCCACCTGCTTTGCCATAGTACAGCATAGGAGATTCAGCTCATCGGATTCCGTCACGGCGATGATCAAATCTGCCTCCTCAATCCCCGCTTCCATCAGCACACTGTAGCTGGCGCCGTTCCCTGCCAGCCCCATAATATCAAAGAAATTGGCAATCTCCTGTATCTTTTCCGCATTTTTATCTACGATTGTGATATCATGTCCTTCCTTTGACAGCTGCTCCACCAGCGTCACGCCGACCTTTCCGCAGCCAACAATGATAATCTTAAGTCCCCTCTTTACAGAAGTTTTCTTTCCGAACATTCTGTAATCCTCCTGTATTTTTATTTCTCTGAGATTATACAATGAATGATAAAAATACTCAATGCCAAAAGAAGCCGCATAAAACAGGACGACCATCGCTCATTTTCATATTTCTTGTGAAAATTGTCCTTAAATGGCACAAAAAAACGGAGAATCCGTAAAAGAACCCTCCGTTTTTTTCATAATCTTTATGTAATCTGTATAAATTGTTCTTTTATTGCCCTTTAACAAAACATCCGGTGTTTTCAGACAGATTCTGCGGCCGGCAGCTCAGCAAACCTTTGTGGTTCCCTGCTCAATCATCCCAGTCATCGTCATCGTCGTCATCATCGTCGTGCCGGTCATCCCAGTCATGATCGTCGTCATCGTCGTCGTCGTGCCGGTCATCCCAGTCACGATCGTCGTCATCATCGTCGTCGTGTCGGTCATCCCAGTCGTCATGGTCATCCCAGTCATCGTCGTCATCCCAGTCGTCGTCATCGCCCCAGTCATCCCAGTCATCGTCCCAGTCGAACCGATCCTCCAGATAATCTTCTACATCTTCCAGATAATCTTCCACACGATCGATGGCGTCGTCCATTCTCTCGGCAGTTCTTCCCCAGCGGTCATCCCAGCGGTCATTCATTCTGTCCAGCTTATTGTCAATAACGTTAAGCTGTCTTGCGAAAGAATAATACTGGCTTCTGCGCTGGCTGGCCGAAACATTCCATCCGGTATTCTTGATCTGTTTATGGATCTTCTTGATCTGCTTCCGGTATTTTTCCAGCTTATTTGAATCAGAACTGCTTCCCTTGGATGTATTCCATTTTTGTGATGCGCCTGAAGTCTTTTTAACCTTCAGCTTCATGGTCGCTTTCAGGTTTGTTCCCTTCACCCGCACCGTAATCTTGGCGGTTCCGGCTTTCTTCGCTTTAATTCGGGTGTCGTCTCCCCGCTTATGAATAACTTTAGCCACAGAAGGCTTGCTGCTCTTCCAGATAATATTGCTGTCTCTCACATAATCGTCATCAATGACTCCATCAGCATCCAGCTCAATGGTTCTTCCCACCCAGGCGGTTCTGGAACCATCAATGTATATTTTTCCGGACGCCGCTTCTGTTTTCACTCCGGCGGCCATCATCACAGCCACCGCTCCCGCGAACATCAATGCCCCTGCCAGCACTCTTTTTTTCATAATTTTTCCTCCCTCTTATCGCCTCTTGTTTCAATCTGAGATGATCAGACGCCGGTTACCTGTCAGTCATCCCAGTCATTATCGTACCTGTCGTCATCATAACGATCGTCATCGTAACGGTCATCGTCCCAGTCAAATCTGTGTTCCAGATAATTCTCCACGCTCTCCAGATAATTTTCCACGCTCTCAACGGCTCTCTCCATAGAACGGGCGGTACTTCCCCAGCGGTCATCCCAGCGGTCGTTGATCACATCGATCTTACGATCTATCTTGTTTAATTTTCTTTCGAAACTCTGATAAATCGTCCGGCGGGAAGCTGCATCTCCCGGTACAGCCGTATTTGCGATCTGTTTTCTTATTTTTTTGATTTTCTTTCTGTATTTTTTTAATTTGTTTTTATCGGAAGCGAACTCCGAAGAAGCAGACACGCTTTTCTTTACCGTAATGGTCTTTGTCGCTTTGATGTTTGTTCCTTTAATTTTAACAACCACCTTGGCTTTTCCTGCTTTCAGACCCTTAATTCTCGTATCGTCGCCTCTCTTATTGAGAACCTTTACAACAGAAGGATTTTTGCTCTTCCATACAATATTCCAGCTGCTTACCAGATCGTCGTCGGGATAAATATCCGTATCCAATTCGATCGTTTTGCCTACCCGAACAGAACCTGCACCTTCGATTCTGACTCCCTGCGGCGAAACTGCCGCGTTGGCCGGAACTGCCGCTGTCAGTAATACCGAAGCTGCCAGCGTTGTTGTCAATAAACCTGCAAAAACTTTTTTCTTACTCATAATTTTTCCTCCTTGACATTTTCTTATCTGTTTTACTTACCGAGCCTTAGTATGCTCTCTTATCTTGTTCTGATGATGCCATTATATAGTCCTCTGTTCAACTTCCGATAAAGGAAAAATAAACTTTTCATAAATTCCATCTGATTTGTAGGAATTATTTTTTCCTCTTCCTTTATAGATGCTGCGTTTTCTTACTATAAATAACAGATTTCACACGAACAACTTTATATTTAAACAAATATGCTGCGTCAAGGATACTTCGTTTTATCTCCTCCTTCCCGGCTCCTCCAGCGGATGAAGGTCATTCTTTTCCCTGTTGTTTACCATTTGATGGCAACATACTACAAAGTATCCTTCAACTATTCGTAAAGAAAATTTAAACTTTTTCTAAACTATACTATTTTCCTAGGAAATGTAAAATTCCTGTCAAGCTGTGTAAAATTTATGTTATTTCAAGTAAGTTTTGTGTAAAATATATGTGTGTTTATTTCTGACGGAAACGATATCCGGCTCCCCATACGGTTTCAATGAGTTTCAGGATTTCTTCGTCAGGTCCGATCTTTTCGCGTATGCGATTGATGTGCACTGCCACGGTAGCCGTGTCGCCAATGGCGTCCATACCCCAGATCCGGTCGAAGAGGGTATCTTTGGAAAAAACGATATTCGGATTGGAAGCCAGAAAATAAAGAAGTTCAAATTCTTTATTTGCCAGTTCCACTTCCCGTTCTCCCACAAAGACCTGCCTCGACAACGGTAATATTTTGAGCTTTCCTGCCTGGATGCTTCCCTCTTCAAAGGCTTTTTTATCCGGCATCTGACAGTTTCTCTTCAATCTCTCATGAATATTGATATGCGCTTTGACTCTGGCTACAAGTTCGCTCGGACTGAAAGGCTTTACAATATAGTCATCTGCTCCCAGACCAAGCCCTCTGATTTTATCCAGATCCTCTTTTTTAGCCGTCACCATGATTACCGCAACATCCTTTTGCTTGCGTATTTCCCTGCAGATAGTAAATCCATTCACTCCCGGCAGCATGACATCCAGCAAAATCAGATCATATTCATTGTCCAGAGCGAGCTTCAGTCCCTCCTGCCCATCCTGACAGATGGTCACCTCAAAATCTTCAATCTCCAGATAATCTCTTTCGATCTCCGCAATTAAAATCTTTCTCATGAGGCACCTCTTTCTTTTCCTTCTTTATTTAATATTATATAACTTCGCTGTCCGCGCTGTTTTCCTTTCCGACGACAGGAAACTCCAGAACAAATTTCAGTCCTTTTCCTCCAACGCCTTCTTCCGCCCAGATACGCCCGCCGTGGCCCTTCATGATTTCTCTCACAATGGAAAGTCCCAGACCGCTTCCGTTTCCCGGATTCTGCCGGGCCTTATCTCCCCGGAAAAAGGTATCAAAAATCTTCTCCCGCTCTTCTTCCGGCACACCCGGTCCATCATCGGACAACTCCAGCCGGAGTGTATCGCCGAAGGTGTACAGGGCGGCCGTCATAATTGTTTCCGGCTTTTCCCTGTATTTAAACGTATTATCAACCAGATTACCGAGCACTCTCTTCAACTGCTGCCTGTCCCCCTGGATACATATGCCGTTTTCCTCCCAGACCGTCCGCACCAGCGTCAGATGGTTATTTTTAAATTCAATTTCATGCTCTTTGAAAAAGGAGTTTACAAACACTCCAAAATCAATTTTCTCCATAGAATAATGATACTCTCCCCGGTCAAATCTTGAGAACAGAGAAAGGTTATCAATGAGATCTTCCAGATCTCTGGTTCTTATTTTCAGCGCGTCATAGTAACGCTGTTTTTTCTCTTCTGTATTGGCAATACCGTCCCGCAGTCCTTCCACATACGCTTTAATGGACGTCAGCGGCGTCCTGAGATCATGGGAAATCCCTGCCAGAAGCTGTTTCTTTGCCTCCTCATATTTTTCTCTTTCCTTTACGGAATTTTCCAGATACTCGATCATCTCATCAAACTCCTGACATGCCTTTCCAAGCTCGTCCTTTTTCCTGCTGTGAATACGGTATGCAAAATTGCCGTCCTGCACCTGCCGCACACCTTCCGACAACTGTTCCAGGGACTTGTTCATACCGCCGCTCAGCCAGCGGGTCAGGATAAATATGCTGATGGCGATAGCCACCGCGAGAGCTCCCACAAAAATCCCGAGGATTGAAATAAAATCCCGGATTACCTGGGAATCTGAGGAATTGCTCACATAATCCTCGCAGAAAGCGAGGATACTCAGGGTGGTATTTTCCGCCGCATAGGAACGTTTTACTGCGGAGCTGCTCCCATCCGTGACTGCAAAGCTGGCAAGATTTTTGTACTCAGTTCCGGCAATGGCCGCGATCTTCTCCTCCGAACCTTCCGGCAGATTAGACGCGATGAGCTGATCGCCGTAATATATCTCATAATAGTATCCAATATTGCTCAATTCCCTTATCACTGTTCCAAAGGCGTTATTCTGCCGCCGGATTTCTTCTTCCAGCAGCGCCTCGCTGTCAACGCTCCCGCTCTGACCTTCGTCGTCTTCATCTTCGTCCCAGTCATCATCATCCCACTCGTCATCGTCCCACTCGTCGTCTTCGTCGGTATAACCGGACGGATTATACACTTCTTCCACAGGCTGATAAGTCAGAATCTGATTTTGATAATTATATAGTATCGTCTGCACATTTAACAGACCGTTATCGTTATTGTATAAAGCTTCCAGCCGGTTCAGAGTCCCGCTTCCGTGAAAAAAAAGTACGACGACACTGAAAAAACAAGCCACCACGATGGGGATTAAGATCATTAAGATGCTGGCCAGCGCTATTTTTTTACGTAAATTCAAATGGCTCCCCCCTTTTTATAGTTATGTCCCTGCAATTTATTACACATTTTGGGTATTTAGACATTATTAGTTTAAATTGTACCATGTATTTTTAAAGAAAAAATAAATTTATCCTCAACTTTTATCGGTTTTTACGGGTCGCCGGCGCCGCGGCATAAAAATGGCGGCGAGACGGGAACATTCTTTAAAGAACATTTTTCCCGCGCCGCCGCCGTTTATTTTTGTTTTATATATTATTTTCCGAATATCTTCGCTGCTTCCGCCATATTTTCCATGATCGGTACCTCGAACGGACAACGGGTCTCACATCCGCCGCAGCGGATGCATTCTCCTGCATGATGCGGAAGGACTTCGTAGTGCTCCCGCACCGTCTCCGGCACTTCTCCCTGTGCCTTCGCCAAATTGAGAAATTTGGTGACGGAGGCCACATCGATCTTCTCCGGACACGGAGCGCAATGACTGCAGTACATACAGTGTCCCTTCCAGCTGATATTCGGAAAGGAAGCCAGCGCCATCGCATAATCTTTCTCTTCTTCCGGTGCGTCTTCATAGGCAAGACTCTCATGAAGCTGCTCCACGGTACGCGCGCCGGCAAGCACCGTCGCCACCGCCGGCCGTGTCAGCGCGTAATGCAGGCACTGCGGTACGGTCAGAGCTTTTGCCGCCGGTGAGAGCGTCTCATCCAGCAGATCTCCTCCGCCGAAAGCCTTCATGACGGTGATTCCCACACCCATCTCCTGACAGACTTCGTACAGTCTTTGTCTCTCCGAATCCATATTAATCAGATGACGGGCATAGTTTTCCTCCCGCCACAAATCTTCCACGTCTTCTGTGGACGGCTGCAGATCATAGCACGGATTGACGCTGAACATAAGAACCTCTATCTCCCCGCTGCAAACGGCGGCCAGAGCCACCTGCGCGTTATGACTGCTCAGACCGATATGATGAATGACGCCTTTCGCTTTTAATTCCCGCGCATACTCCATCACAGGACCATTTACAATCTCTTCCCAGTCTTTCATGGAATCCACATAATGAATCATTCCCACATCAATATAGTCTGTCTGCAGAAGAGAAAGCATTTCCTCAAAACCATTTTTCACTTCCTCTATGTTCCGGCTTCTTTTATACTGCCCGTCCTTCCAGATGGAACAAAGATGCGACTGGATGATGAACTTCTCCCGTCTTCCCTTTAACGCCTGTCCTACGCTGGCGCGTACTTCCGGATTCGATGTATACAAGTCAAAGTAGTTGATGCCGTTCTTCTCAGCTATATCAAAAAACAGCTGCGTATTTTTACAGTCATTTTCTGCAAAACCCTCACAGCCCATGGCTATTTCGCTTACTTTTAATCCTGTTCTGCCAAGATTACGATACTGCACCCTGATCCCTTCTTTCCATAATTATTTCTTTTATCATACTACACCGACCGGGACCGGACCGTCAAATGCTTCTTTTCTATTTATTAAAATAGTTGACAGACATTTCTCTTTACATGACAAAGTCCGCCGCCGACTTTCCTTTTATCGGCCGAGATATACGTCAAGTACTTCTTTATCTTTCTGTACCACATAGCCGCTGCCGCCCAGTCCTTTTACATTTTCCACCATGCTGACCAGAAGAATCGGTTTTTCCAGATTTTTTTCTGTGGTAAAGACGGAGAACCAGCCGATCTCCGTGCCGTCGGTATCGTCTTTGGAATCTTTCAGCTCGGCAGTACCTGTCTTTCCCGCCAGGGCGGCCGAAACACTGTGGGCGGCGTACCCGGTCCCGTCCGGATGGTTGACCACGCCGGAAAGACCTTCCATAATCTGATCCACCGCCTCTTCGGAGAACGCCTGCGGCAGCCAGATGTCTGCCTGCGATTTCTCTCCCAGGCTCAGGCGGGGTGCCAGCACATTTCCATCGTTCAGAAAGGCGGTGTAGAGTGCCGCCAGGTGCAGGGGATTCATGAGAATCTGTCCCTGTCCGTAGCCGCTGTCGGCCAGCTGAATCTCATTTTCGATAGCATCTGTGTTGGAATATTGGGACTTCGCCATGAGAATCTCAAAAGGGAGCTGTTTACCAAATCCCAGACGGTCCAGATTCTCGGTCAGGCGGTCCGCGCCGATACGCAGAGCCAGCTTCGCAAAGTAAATGTTGTCGGAATAGATGAGGGCGTTTTTGAGATTCGCCGGGTAGCCTGAATGAAGGGTCGTCACCTCGTACGCTCCCCAGGATTCGTCCTTCTGCCAGGAAAGTCCCTCATTGCCAAAGTCCTCTCCGGCGTCAAGTACGCCGGTATCAAGCCCGATGGCCGCCGTCACCGGCTTAAAGGAGGAACCCGGACACCAGACCTGCCGGAACCGGTTATAAAGCGGGCGGCTCTCGTCCTCATTGAGTCCGGTCCACTGCTCCTCCGACATTCCAGAAATAAAGTCATTGTTATCATAGGAGGGCGTGCTGACAAGGGCGAGCACCTCGCCGGTATAAGGGTTCATCGCCACAGAGCAGCCCGGGTCTTCCCGGAACTGTTCGTATAACTGCTCCTGCAGGGAGGCGTCGATGGTGAGAGTTATATCTTGTCCGTCTTCTTTTTCCACGGAGGCTATCGTCTCCGCAATCTCGCCGTTCTCATCCACTATCGTGATCTCACAGCCGTCCTGTCCTTTCAGTTCTTTTTCGTACAGACTTTCCATGCCGCTGCGCCCGATGACGCTGCCGGCGCTGTAACCTTCACCTGCATGTTCTTCCAGATCTTCCGCCGTCACCTCCTGCACATAGCCGACCAGATGGGCGGCCGCCTCCGCCAGCGGATAGGTCCGGACCGTGATATCCGAGAGCATGACGCCGGGGATATTTAATAATTCTTTCTGACGCTCCTGTTCTTTAAACGCCTCCCCGGCAGTCTCTTCTTCCATCAGCGCCCGCTGCTGTACTTTGGGGATCGTGGACACGGGAACAAAGGAGTCATCCTGTACCCAGGCAGCCGACAGCTTATTTTCAATGGTCTCCGCGTCTGTGCCCAGAAGCTCCGCAATCTGTTCGAGCGACTTTTCTCTGTCCTCCAGCTTGCCCGGAACGATTCCCACAGAGACTGCCGTTCCCTCTCCGGCCAGCATTCGGCCGTTCCGGTCGAGAATCTTTCCCCTGTCCGCATCATCGACAGACACCTGTACCTTGTCGGTGGAACGGAGCGAAGGGTAGATCAGGTCGTGATTCCAGCGAAGCCGGCAGGCGTCTCCGTCTTTTACGAACACTGCCGTGTTGGCAAATGTGACGGCTCCTGCCACGGTGTCAAATGACATATCATAGGATACGGAAACCTCCCCGTGTTTTACCTTTCCCACCTTCACATTACTGATTTTTATATTATCAGTTTCCATCCCCTCATAAATGCGGGAATTTCTCTCGATGAAGTCTCCACGGCTGATGCTGCCTGAGTCAGCCGCCTCCGTCATGTCGTACATTTCTTTGTATTCCTGTTTCTCAATATGCGCCATGTACTCCCGCAGGCACTCCTCCGCCTGCACCCGGAAACGAATCCGGCTGCCCTGAAGCGTCCAGACAGCGGCGCCGGCCGCCGCCAGCAAGAGAAGAAGCAGTATGACGAGTCCTGCCCGCCTTTTTCCCTTGCGCATACCTCTTTTCTGCCTTTTCATTTTTCGCCCTCCTTTTTCTTTGCAGAATTGTCTTTGTTAAATCTTACATATGTAATATTTAATATTATGCGCCACAGGTTTCTATTTGTCAATTGTTTCAATTATTTTCTCTTGATTGACCTTTTCCTCTCCCTGTCGTATAATAACCTTAGTTTTTCCTACATAAGTAAGAATAAGTGAAAAGACAGGAGGATTCGACTATGGGGCAATTACCGCAGATATCTGAGGCGGAATACGAAATCATGAAAATTCTCTGGGAAGAATATCCCCTCAGCACCAACGAGATCTGTGAGCGGGCGCAGCAAACGCACAGCTGGAATCAGAAGACCATTCACACACTGCTGTCCAGGCTCAACAACAAGCGGGTGACCTCCTATGAGAAGCGGGGACGTATGTACTATTATTTTCCGATCATCTCCCAGAATAAGTATCTGGAACAGGAGAATCATCATTTTCTTGACCGGTTTTATGACGGAAAGGCGGCGCCGATGCTCTCCGCCCTTTTGTCCAACGAGACGCTTACTGATTCTGATCTGCAGGAAATGTACGACATGATTCAGTCAAAAATAAAGGGGGATGATGGCGAATGATCTCACCGGTTCATTTTCTGATGTGCAATGTGCTTCTCAGCATGTTTCTGGGAATCGTACTGCTCGTCCGCAAAATCAGCAGCCGGCATCTGACGATCCCTGTACGCTACCGTCTGTGGCATCTGTTTACCGCGGCTTTATTTCTGCCGTTTCTGCCATGGCGGCAGCTCTCTCCTCAGGAGTTTCTCTTTTGGATACAGGATCTGCTGACCCAGGACGCCACAGCTTCGGCGGTCACTCACACAGCGGAGAATGCTGTGCAGAGCAGCTCTTCCGGCACCGTGATCCGGGATTTTTCCACGGCGGTGACTGCTTCCGGCATATCGCTCTCCCGGATACTCGGCATTATCTGGATCGTCGGTATGACAGCCGTGACGCTCTATTTTGCCGTCACTTTGCTGAGCATCCATAAAATAAAACGGGACGCATTTCTTGTCACCGCGGAATCGGAGCCGGACCTGTACCGGCAGTTTTCCTCCTGCGTCCGCGAGCTGTCGCTCCGGCAGAAGGTGAAGCTTTATGCTTCCTGCGACATTCAGAATCCGGTGTCCTGCGGCTGGCTGTGTCCTGCCGTTATCATTCCGCAGGATCTGGATATCGTGTCCTCGGAAGAAGAGCTTCGGTTCATCTTTCTCCATGAGCTTCAGCACTGCAGGCATAAGGACGCTCTCCTTAATCTGCTGGTCTGCGTTCTGGAAATTCTGTACTGGTTCAATCCGCTGATCTGGTATGGTTTCCGGCAGCTTCAGAAAGACCGGGAAATCGCCTGCGACCATGCGGTCATCGACCATGTGGGTATCAGCGAACGGATGAATTACGGACTGACCATTCTCCGGTTTGCCCGGCATGCAGGACAGGGAGTGTTCGCTTCTCCGCTTTCCGGCATCAGCAGCAGCGCGTCCACCACAAAGCAGCGTATCATGGAGATCACGGAATACCGGCCGGCAACCGCCTTGCAGCGGCTTAAAAGCGCAGGTATCTTTCTTTTGATCTTCCTGCTTCTTTTTGGCACAAGCCCTCTCCTGTCCGCCTACGCCTCCGGTTCCCCGGTCTTTCATCTGACGGACGAGGCATGGACGGAAGCTGACGTGGCTGAAAGCTTCGGCGGCCGGGACGGTTCCTTCGTGTTATATGATATGCAGACAGAGGATTATTACATTTACAATAAAGAAAAAAGCGAGGAAAGAATCTCCCCCGCTTCCACTTATAAAATATACAGCTCCCTCTTTGCTCTGGAAGAAGGGCTTATCACCCCGGAATCCTCCGCGCAGCAGTGGGACGGCTCCGAGCAGCCTTTCCCTGAGTGGATGCAGGACCAGACGCTCACATCCGCCATGCGGGATTCCGTCAACTGGTATTTCCAGAACCTTGACAGACAGATGGGACTGCCCGCCCTTGCTTCCTATTACAGCCGGATCGGCTACGGCAACTGTGATCTGAGCGGCGGAGCCGAAAACTACTGGTCAAACTCCCTTACCATATCCCCTCTGGAACAGGTACGGCTCCTGTCCGGACTTCTTTCCAACACCTGGGACTTTGCTTCGGAGAATATCCGCGCCGTCAAAGACGCCATGCTTCTGTCAGAGCACTCTGTTTCCGGCGGAAGACTTTACGGCAAGACCGGAACCAGCAATCCGGACGGCGGCACCCAGAGCGGATGGTTCGTGGGATTCCTGGAAACCGGCGAGACCACCTACTGTTTCGCCGTCAACCTGCAGGGCGAAGGATGCGACGGCAGCACCGCCGCAGATGTAGCGCTGCAATCTCTGACAACGATATTATCCCGGACGGAATGATTCGCCCGGGATTTTGTTTTCTCTTGCTCTTTTCTGTGGGCATATGAGAATCTTATTTATTTCCCGCTCTTTTCATTTCCATTATGGAAGTATGCGGAGAGAATCTCTCTGCCGCAGGCCACAGCGTTCTCTGATGTATAACCGTTGACAATCCGGACTGCGAGAGATATCTCCGGTTCATCCGCCGGGGCATAGCCGATAAAAAGGCCGTGGTCCGGTCTTGTTCTGCTCTCCTGGGCGGTTCCTGATTTACCCGCCACCGGAATGTCGAATCCTTCAAATACTCCCGTACTCTCCACATACATCTCCATCCCCCGGTGTACGCTGCTCCAGGTACTCTCCGACAGCTCGATGTGACTTTCCGGCTGTACATCCGTTTCGCCGGAAGAGCCAGCCTCAGCGTCTCCCTCCTTCCCAATGGTTTTGATGAGGGTGAGGTTGTAGCAGTCGCCTTCGTTGGCGAGAGTATTCACGTAACGGCCCAGCTGCACGGTGGCAAAGTTGTTGGTTCCCTGACCGATGGCGGACGGGATAGCGTAGGCGTCCGTCACCTGCGGGCTGCTCTCGGTGAGTTCGATACCGCTCTTTTCATCCAGATGGAATAATTTGGCGTATTTTTGCAGATAGTTCAGGGCCTGGGCGTCGGAAAACTCCCGGTTTCCTTTCATTCCAAGCCGGTAAGACACCTCGCAGAGATAATCATTGCAGGAATGACGCAGGGCGGCGGACACGGAAGTCACACGGCCGTGTCCGGCATGGTTCCAGCACCGGAGCGCCGGAGAAACTTTATCAAAAACACCGTCGCAGACCACCGTGGTATCTGTATCAATGACGCCTTCTTCCAGCCCGGCGATGATGGTAACCGGCTTAAAGGTGGAACCGGGCGCCGAGAGCTGCTGGGTCGCCCTGTTGTAAAGCGGCAGCGACGCGTTCTGTGACAAACTGTAATAATAGGCGTTGTCCATGTTGTTGGCGAGGCGGTTGTTATCGTAGCCCGGATAGCTGACGCAGGCCAGCACCTCTCCGGTATCCGTATCTGTCACCACCGCAGAGCCGGAACACGGGTCCAGCGCCAGATCCGCGGGGGTGATCTCAAGACTTTCTATCTTGGCGCGGACAAATGTATAGGTAGACATTTCCCCCGCCTTCCATGCCTGATAGGTATCATCTTTTTTCTTCAACACTCCCTGGTCGTAAAGAAGCTGCACGATCTCCTCCGGAGAGATCCGATCGCTCATGACCATATCCTCGTAGACTGCCGTATCAAAATCGCCGTCTTCCTGTACCGCGCCGGTTATGTAATCCACCACGCTTTCGTACATTTCTTCCTGCGTCAGATACTGGCTGTCTCCCTCGAAGATCTCATCCCGCACCCAGCCTTCGGATATCACCGCATTCAGGTAATCTCTCAGCGTATAACTGCCGTCCTGCCATTTTTCATACAGGGCGTCGGCTTCCTCCTCATACTCATCATACAGTAAATCCACATTGTCAAGGATAAATTCTTCGTATTCCCGCATCCCTGACTCCTCGTCTTCCTGTCCGTAATTTTTTCCGTCTCCCATGAGATGATCCGCAATTTTCTGACAGATATCTTCTTTTCGTTTTTCATATCTCTGACGCACCTTCTTTTCCAGACTGCTGGCGTCATTTTCCGCAAAATGTTCCGTATCCAGCACGTGATTGCTAAACAGAGCACAGTACACATCATATATGGGAATCCGTATTTCTGTTGTGTCAGAAACCGCTTCTTTATCAAATGTTCTGGCATCAATGATATTTTCCAGCAGAATTTCCGAGATTTTTTTCTCCAGCGTATCATAGACTTCCTGCTGCAGTTCAAGGTCAATGGTCAGATAGACGTCTTCGCCGGTCTGAGGCTGTTCCGTCTGTCCGGTCCCGGTGAGGATGCGGCCCATATTATCCACCAGCACTTCTGTCTGTCCGTCTTCCCCGTGAAGATATTCCTCCAGATATTGCTCCATACCAGCCTTTCCCACAATAGAATTGCTGCTGTATCCCTCCTCCTCCAATTCTTCCAGCTCATTGGAAGAAATCTGTCCGGTATATCCTATGATCGAAGCGCAGGCTTCTCCTCCGTCATATACCCGCATGGTATCTTCCTCAATGGCAACCTCCGTGAGCTCCGCCTTATTTTCTTCAACGGCAGCTACCGTCGCTTCCGAAACATTTTCCGCCACGATGACGGAAAGATACTTCTGATAAGCCTGCAGGGAGAGCGCATATCGGATACCGAGAATACCCAGGATGTCTTCCTTTGACAGTTCTTCCGGGAGACCATACTGCGCTTTTTCTTCAGCGGTATACGGCTTGCCGTTCTGGGAAAAGAGACAGAACCGTTCTTCGCCGCTGAGATAGTCAATGATTGCTTCCACATCCGCGTTACTTTCTTTTTCCGTCAGATCGTCAATGTTGGCCTCGCCGTATACATCGGCCCGGAACCTGTCCAGCGCCGTTCCTTCTACGGAAAACTGATACTCTCCCTGATCATTGATATGAATTTCCAGATATTCTGACGGCGTATCTCCGTTCTGCTCCAGAATCTTAAGCAGACGGTAAATCTTGCCGTTTAAGGCAAGCTGCCGCTCCCGGCTGGTGTCATAAGTCTGGCTGTCACTGAGCGTCACCGAATACACCAGCTCATTTCTTGCCAGAGACTTGCCGTTCCTGTCGTAAATATTTCCCCTGACGCCCTTCAGCTGAATCTCCCTCTTTGTCTTCAAAACAAAATTCTCTGCATACTCTTCTCCATGAAGAATCTGAAGCTGATAGAGCCGGCCCACCAGAGCCGCTCCCATACAGAACATCACTCCTCCCAGTATCGTGATTCTGGACAGTTTTATATTTCTTATTTTTTCCGGTATATTTATCATGCTTCCATCTCCTACATATGTAATATTTATATCTTACATATGTAGGAGATGAATGTCAACCCTATTATCAGAAAAATCTCCCGCCATGTGATCCTGGCGGAGCGTTTTTTATATGGATCTGTATTCCCTGCATCATAAACAAACGGCATGCCCGCAGCCGAAGCCGCGGACATGCCGCATGTCTTTTATGTCATATAGGGTATGTTTAATGCGATTACGCACGAATCGTCGCAAGTTCCTGTCCGATATTCAGGACATGGTCACCGATTCGTTCAAAGTCTGTCAGCATCTCTGAATACAGAATACCAGCCTCTCCCTCACAGGTCTCCATACGCATTCTTTCCATCTGATTCTGACGATATTCTTCTGTCATCTGGTCAATCTGCTGCTCAATGCCGGAAATTTCTGACAACGCTTCTTCTGACAAGGCATCCAGGTTGTTCAGATGGTCAATGGCCGAGAGACTGATACTGCGCATGTTCTCAATCTCTTTTTTTGCCTCCCTGGAGAAGGTAATCTTTTTTTCATCCATCATCTGCGTGTACTCGCAGATATTCATGGCATGATCGCCGATCCGTTCCAGATTACTGCATATTCTGAAAAAGGAACTGAAGTTGGAAGAATCCTTTCGGTTTGTCTCATGGACAAGGATACGTGAAATATATTTGGAAATCTCTTTGTTGAGATAATCGATATATTCCTCATTTTCTTCCACCTTGGAAAACCTTGCCGAGCTGCCTTCCATAACAGCCGTAAAGCTTTCCTCCACATTTTCTCTGGTCATCTTCTCCATACGTCTCAATTCATTCCAGATACCGTTAAAGGCAATGGCCGCATTTCCCATCTGATACTCAGCGCCAGCCTCCAGAGGCTTGATATACATAAGTCCCTGTGTATCCGGCTCTTCTCCCTCTCGCTCCGGCAGAATCCGCACCGCCAGCTTCGCCAGCTTCCTGCCAAACGGCAAGAGAAGCAATGTGGTGACCACATTAAACAGCGTGTGCATATTGGCGATCTGTGCCGCCGGATTGTCCGGCGTGAAGTTCTGCACCACTGTAGTAAGCGGCGTGAGAATACAGACGATGGTAAAGATTATCGTACCGATGATATTAAAGGTCAAATGGATAATGGTTGTCCGCTTGGCATTTCTGCTTGTTCCGATGGACGCCAGAACAGCGGTGATGCAGGTACCGATATTCTGACCAAACAGTACGAACACCGCATTCGGCAGGTCGATGAGACCGCCGATGGCCAAAGTCTGCAGAATACCTACAGAGGCAGAGGAAGACTGGATGATAGCGGTAAATACCGCGCCCACCAGTATTCCGATCACCGGATTACCAAACTGGGTCATCAGACTGATAAACGTTTCTGAATCCCGCAGCGGCGACATGGCACTGCTCATCATCTCCATACCGAGAAAAAGTATACCAAGCCCCGCCACGATCTGGCCATAGTGCTGTACCGTCTGCTTTTTGCTGAATGTAACGACAGCCACGCCGGCAAAGGCCAGCAACGGCGCGATCGCTCCCACGTCAAGAGCGATCAGCTGTCCGGTTATGGTCGTTCCGATATTGGCTCCCATGATGATCCAGACCGCCTGCTGCAGACTCAGCATTCCGGAATTGACAAAACCGACAACCATCACGGTAGTTGCAGAGGAAGACTGGATAACAGCTGTAATACCCGCTCCGACGATCACACCCAGTATCGGATTGGATGTCAGTTTCTCCAGTATCCCTTTCATTCGGTTCCCGGCTGCCGCCTCCAGGCCGGAACTCATCATCTGCATACCGTAAAGGAACAGGGCGAGACCGCCCAGAAGTCCTAATACGATGCTAATACTCATACCTTTATTTTTCCTCCATTTTCTCTCTCAACCTGTTTTCACAAAGACAGGCGGCCGCTCTGCGCTGTCTGCTTCGGATAACGGATTCTTTTCCGTCTTCCGCAGGCCAAAACAGGCTTTCTCCTGATTCATTCTGTCATTCTCAGGAATTTTTTTCTTTCTCGATCCAGTCTGTAAGGTGGAGCATTCCCTCCTCACTTCCCGAGATATACAGAATATCATTTTGTCTCAGTTCATATTCCGGGCGAACGTCTTCCATAACAGACTCTTTATTTTCAATGGCAATGATATTTACGCCAAGTTTGGAGCGAAGATTCAGGCTCTTGATGGACTGACCCACCATACTGTCCGGAACAGCCACCTTTGTGATATTGATTTTCTTGCTCAGCTGCACAAAATCAAGAATTCTCGAAGATTCCAGACGAAGGGCAAGGCGGACAGCCATATCTCTCTCCGGATAAACCACTTCCGCTCCCAGTCTCTCAAGAATCTCTCCATGCTCGGCGCTGTTCGCCTTGGCGATCACCGTAGGAACGCCGATGCTCACCAGGTGAAGCGTCGTAAGAATGGAGGTTCCCATCTGCTCGCCGATGCAGACCACCGCCACATCACAGTTTTTAATTCCTGTTTCAAGCAGAGACTTTTTGTCAAGATTTTTGACCACATAAGCATTTTCCGTGACATCGCGGAGTTCCCGCACCTTTTCCTCATCCCGGTCGATGACCAGAAGTTCCGCGCCTGCTTCCGCAAGCTCTGAGGCCAGAGCATATCCAAATCTTCCAAGGCCTATGATACCATATGTTCTGCTGTCTTTTTTCTGTTTTCCAAACATAATATCCTCCTGCGTTATCCAATTGCAATATTTCCTTCCGGATAGCTGACTCTGTCACCTCTCGTAAAGTACCAGAGAGAAGCGATCGTCAGAGGTCCCAGCCTGCCAATATACATAATAATGATCGACAATAACTTACTTCCGTCACATAAATCCGCCGTGATTCCTGTGGAGAGTCCCACCGTGCCAAAAGCACTGGTAACCTCAAACAGCAGGTCAATAAGCGGAGTGTCCGGCTCCATGATCGTCATCAGATAGGTTCCCACAATTACGACGCCCAGCGCCAGAATAGCTATGACCGCCGCCTTGCGGAAGGCATTTTTAGGAATCGCATATCGAAATGCCTTTTCGTCTTTATTGGTTGCCGCCGATTTGATTCCCTGCAGCAAAACAAAAAATGTGCTGGTTTTGATACCGCCGCCGGTGGAACCCGGAGATGCTCCAATGAACATCAGTACCGTCAGTACCAAAAGTCCCGACTGAGAAAATGTTCCCAGCGGATAAGTGGAAAAACCTGCTGTTCTGGCGGAAACACTGTGGAAAAAGGCTGCCATCCAGGTAATGTCTTCCGTAAGCTTGAGCATCACGGCTCCCACCACGATAAGGATGGCGCTCATGGAAATCACGACCTTCGCATGCATGGAAAACTTTTTCCATCGGAATCGCTTGGAGCAGACTTCCCGGATAACAAGAAAACCAATACCACCCAGGATAATCAGTGCACAGGTCACCACATTCAGCAGCACATCGTGCCGATATGGAATCAGATTCTGGAAATTACCCAGAATATCGAATCCGGAGTTATTAAAAGCGGCGACGGAATGGAATAAACTGATTCCGATCGCCCGGATCGGCGGATAATCCTGTACAAACACCAGAAAGCTTAATACTGCACCGGAAAGCTCAATAATAACCGTTGTAATAAAAATATCCCGCACAAAAATGACCAGCCCTCTTCCGGAGTCCAGATTCATGGCCTCCCGGATGAGATTGCGTCCTTTCATGTTTACCCTCTTGCCGATGGCAATGATCACGCCGGCTCCCACCGCCGTCACGCCAAGACCTCCTACCTGAATCAGCATGGCAAGGAAGGTCTGTCCGAGAGGAGTAAATGTATCCCCCGCGTCAACCGCGATCAGCCCTGTCACGCACACCGCGCTGGTAGACGTATACAAAGCGTCGATATACCTTAAAGTCACGCCGTCTTTTACGCTGCATGGCAGCATGAGAAGTACGGAACCAATCAAAATCACAGAAAGAAATCCCAGAGCGATGATACGTCCCGGAGATTGTCTTTTTAGTAACCTAAACATTGTAATATCCTCTTTCTTCTTTCAAGTCTCCTTATGCTTCGTCCTGCATTCGATATCCAACGCCCAGCTCATTGACAATATAATTCTTCTCTCCCGGTCTTGAGCCCAATTTTTTTCGGATATTTGCCATATTCACCTGCAGCTTTTTAATACTTCCCGCGTCGGAGCTTCCCCATACGGCCTGAATAATGGACGCATAAGTCAGTACTCTTCCCGCGTGCTGTGAAAGCAGGGCTACTATATTATACTCCGTCTGCGTTAATTTAATCTCTTTTTCCCGCACACGGACCAGACGTCTGGCATAATCAATCTCCAGATCCTTGAATCTGTATCCGCCATTTACGTCTTCTCCACCCTGAATTCCTTCATAGCGTCTATTACGCAAAGCTGCCCGTACCCGTGCCAGTAACTCTGCTGTCCCAAAAGGTTTTGTGATATAGTCGTTGGCGCCGGCATCCAGCGCCGTCACTTTATCGTTCTCCTGCGTTCTCGCGGAGAGTACGATGATCGGCGTGGAATCAGACCGGCGTATCTTACTGATAAAAGACATCCCGTCTTCATCCGGCAGTCCCAGATCCAGAAGCACCAGATCCGGATGATGGGAAGAATATACAAGCATCCCCTGCCGTAAGCTTCCCGCTGTCAGAACCTGATAACCGTTGGTATCCAGAATTGTTTTTACAAAACTGCGGATGTTGGTCTCATCTTCAATTACCAGCAGTTTATATTTATTATTCATTCATTTCCTCCATTTCCAATGAGAAACTGAAACGCGCCCCTCCTTCTCTGCGATTTTCAGCCTTGATGCTTCCACCGTGTGCCCTGATAATGGTCGCACAGACGGAAAGGCCGATACTCATATTGTTTCTCTTCCCATCCGTAAGTTCACCGGCTCTCTCCTGATATCCGTCGAAGATTCTGTCGAGTTCTTCCGCCGATATTCCGCAGCCGTCATCCGCAATCTCAAAGACGGCCTGTCTGCCGGATGTTCTCACTGTGAAGGCAAGCGTTGTCATTCCTTCCGCATGCAGCACCGCATTTTCCAGCAGATTGATAAGAACCTGCTCGATCAGCAGCGGATCCACCGGAATACTGATAAATTCTTCCGGAATCTGCACAGCTACTTTCTGGTTCGGATAACGCTTGTGAAACTTGATCAGGGTATCGTCGATCAACTCTTCCAGCACCGTGGGAGTCTTGATGACCTGCACCTTCTTACTGCCGATTTTTGTCACGGACAGCAGATTCTCCACCATCCGGATCAGCCATTCCGCATCCTCTCTGATCTCCCCGAGCAGCTTAATCTTCTGCTCTTTCCTGAGAGAATCATAATTCTCTATAATCGCGGAACAGGAGCCGTAAATGGTAGTGAGCGGCGTGCGCAGATCATGGGAAATCGCCCTCAGCAGATTGGCCCGTACCCTCTCTTTTTCATTTTCTGTCTTTGTTCTTTCCTGTTCCTTTATCTTTGTGGTCAGCGCGCTGGTCAGCACAGCTACGATCAGCATGACCACTGCCGAGAACAGACTCTCCACAGCTGCAAAGTCAAGAACAAAGTATGGAAATGTAAAAGCAAAGCTTTCCACCAGCACGCTGACAAGCGATGCCAGGATCCCCCATAAATACCCTTCTGTTTTCAGAGATATCAGGAATACCCCTAAAATAAAAACATCCGAAGAAAATGACTGCGTTTTAAATATGTTCTGCAGGACCAGATTAATAAGAAAGGTTACGCCCAGAACAATTACGGTAAGAAACATGTCCCGTATATAAATTTTGTATTTGTTCATCTTTTCTGTAACCTCCGCTAACGACTATATCACTTTTCTGGCTAAGATGTAGTAAAGATTAAGGGACAGCCCGTTTTTCATAACTGGCTGTCCCTATTATATACCTTTTTTCTTTATTTTGTTATGCCTAATGTAAAATTTGTCAAATAAATGTAAATTTTCTTGTGTTTTCAGTAAAATTTCTGTAAATCCGTTACATTTCCGCGGCCTTATTGATGCAGGAAACGGCGTTTAAGCTTCTCGGATATCCAATATATGGAAGACATTGGGACACAACCCTCATAAGAAAAGCTTTGTCATTTCCAAGATTCATGTTTCCTTCTGCTTATTCCGGCAGTTTTGCGTACTCTTCGTCGGACACCGGCTCGCACCACTCGTTGGATGTCTCTTCACCCGGCACTTCCACGGCGATGTGGCTGAACCAGGAATCTTTCTTGGCTCCATGCCAGTGTTTTACTTCCGCAGGAATGTTGATGACCGTTCCCGGCGTAAGGCTGACCGCCTCTTTTCCTTCCTCCTGATACCAGCCCTCTCCGGCTGTACAGATCAGCATCTGACCGCCGCCGCTTTTCGCATGATGGATATGCCAGTTATTGCGGCATCCCGGCGCAAAGTTCACATTGGCAAGACCAACCACAGACTCACCCGGTTTGGTCAGCGGATTCAGAAAGGAATCCCCGATAAAAAACTGTGCGAACGCCTCATTTGGCTGTCCCATACCAAACATGTTCTGTTTTTCAAATTCTTCTCTGCTGCTGATTTTCATAACTCTATATCCTCCATTCTCATACTTCGGCACTGCCGCCGATGTACTGTCTCTTCTTCTGTATCCATGAAACATTCTTTCATTTCGATACCAGAAACTCATTTCCTGAGATAATAGTAGCCCCCGGACTAAAAAAAGTAAAATGCCTAGTTGGAATGAGAGATAATGCCCCTGCTGCATGAAAAGTCCACCGAACGCCTTTTACTCTCCGGACAACGTCTGCACCCCGGCATACTCCCAGGTAACGCCCGCGTCCGCTGATGTAAAGAGCAGCGCATAAGTTCCCACGTCCGCCGCGCTGGTGGACACCCGCACATGAAGCACTCCTCCTTCTTCATATGGAGTCTCTGTATAATCCATATCGCCGGTGGTAAAGGAAAACTCGTTGCCTTCCATATCCTCCGCCGCTTCATCCACCGGAAGAGTCACCTGCTGAAAATTCGTTCCTCCATCGTTGGTGTAATACATGGATGACGAATCCTGAGAGGCATAAGTCAGCAGAATAAATCCTTTCCGGGCATCCATGAAATATATGCCCTCAGCCGTGCCGATGTTTCCATCAAAAGGATCCGTATTATGAATGTCTCCATTATAAAACTCATAGAAACGGCTGCCGGCAGCGGCGTCTGTCACCTCCAGTCTCATGGAATTGTCCGCGTCCAGATAGAACGTCATGCTGCCGTCCTGATCTGTGAGCAGCGTCTTTCCTTCTTCCTGCGCTGCGGCGATATCTTCTTCGGCCTCACTTTTTTCTTCTGCCTGCTGCTGTGTCTCCATGGTCCCCTCGCCGCAGAAAATGGCTGCGATTTCTGCGCCCTCCGAGGAAATGTTCAGGAAAAAAGCATCCTTGTTTTCGCCATAATTGTTCCAGAAATAAGAAGCCAGGTCTCCTTCCCCTGTCAGCTGATACCAGTTGCTCCCACAGACTTCCGTGGTGTAACCGCTGTAACTCATGGTCCAGGAACTTCGCCCGCTGGAGATTTCCGGCAATCCCTGTTCCCGCAGAGCGTCAGCCATGGCAAACATCGGCGACAGCCGCTCCTGCTCCCGGTAATCCGTATTTACAGCGCCGTTTAAACGAACCGTCATTTTCTTATCGGCAGACGAATCGTAACTGATCAGCCAGCTCTGTTCCTGATTTCCTTCTTCTGTCCCATTTTCATCTATTCTATCTTCTTCAGTTCCATTTTCTTCTGCTCCAAAGGAATACAGATAACCGTCGACCCTCTCAATCATACCATCGGCAGAAATGGTCACGGAAAATGTATTAGCCGTATACAGTTCACTGTCTTTCGACAGCCCCGCCCCCTCTTCCAGGGCTGTCACGATTCCATCCAGGCCATACTGTGAAAAATCCCGCTGTTCAAAATCAATTTTTCTGGTATTTCTTAAATCATCCAGCACCCAGGCCAGTTTTCCGTTATAAGGCTGAGCGCTGTGATAGATCTGTCTGCCGTAAAATCCCGTGAGAATCACGAAAACGATCAGTTCTGCCAGCAAAGCAGGCAGTACAAAGTTGTCCTTCATCACTTTTCTCTTCTTCCGACGGAAATAAACAATGGTCCAGATGATAAACCACAGAATCCCCGCGCCGCCAAGCAGAGCGATCAGCGGAAACCGGCGGGCGACGCCGCCCCACTGGAAGAACCGGGACAACGTGCGAAGCCCCAGGGCGTAAACCAACAGAAACAAAGGATTCAATAAAATAAGCCAGTAATGTTTTTTATTCATGCCGCACCTCCTGTCAGAAAAAGGCTGTGAGGATACATTTTCTCCCCACAGCCGATTTTTCATTTTTTCCTCTTTTCTGACGCACTTGCTGCGTCAATAATGGTAGATTTGGGATCGCCTTCTACACA
Source organism: Eubacteriaceae bacterium CHKCI004 (assembly GCA_900016875.1). Lineage (GTDB taxonomy): Bacteria > Bacillota > Clostridia > Lachnospirales > Lachnospiraceae > Anaerobutyricum > Anaerobutyricum stercoris. The sequence goes on from FCNR01000032.1 coordinate 171,048, forward strand.
ATATTCAGTCCCTTTGCCACGATCATGATAAAGTCCTGTACATTTGTGACGATGGTTGTCGCCGCCAGACTGCCTCTGTCCAGAAGCTTATTGACCACGAACTCGTCGGCATCCACCGTATAGAGGAAGACCGGACGCACGGTTCCATCCTCCAATACGCGGTAGGACGGGGTCATATTGCCGGTGGCGATGGTGTGAAGCATGGTCGCCAGACAGACGACGGTTGTAGCTTTCTTTACCATGTTCCGCATGGCGGTCTGTCCCTCGTAGGCGTCGCCTATGACTTCCGGCAGCGGGCCGTCGTCACGGATGGAACTGGTGAGCACAAACGGTACATTTTCTTTCACACAACTGTACATGATGCCGTTGTCAATCTTGTAGTCTTCAATAAATTGCGGAATGGAGCCGCTCTTTCTCACACGGTTGATCACATCCAGATGATTATAATGTCCGTTCGGATGTGACCTCTGGGTATAAATGTCCTGTCCCAGGGCGGTGTGGAACATAGCGCCTTCCAGATCGTGGGTAGCCAGCGCATTTCCCGCCATCAGACCGTCCACATAGCCGTTTTCCACCATGGCCTGCATGGCTCTCCTGGCGTCGGCGTCAAAGGAAAACGCCGGCCCCATGACCCAGAGAATATTGCCGTGGTCTCTCTCATATTTTAACAGTTCAAAAAGATGGTCGTAGTCTCTGGCATAAGAAGTCTCCCGGCTTCTGCCCTGACGGAACACAAATTGATCTCCTTCTTCTTCCTCCGGATTCTCAAAGCCTCTGCTGTGCAGATAAATTCCCTCTTCCGCATTTTCGGTTCTTCCGAGAATCACTCTGTCGCCAATCTGCAGATTACGGTTTTCCACCACCCGGAGTTCCCCGTCTTCTCCGAGAACTACGCTGGAATCCATGCGGCTCTCTTTGGCAAGCTTCCACTGGCCGTTGATCTTAAAGTATTCCGGGTACATGGATGTACTGTGGTAGTTCTCCGGCGCCACGCCTTGAATGGACACCTTCTCCCACACGGCGTCAGGCGCGTTTACAAATATATCCTGTGTAAAATCCGGTTCTCTGTATTTTGGTAAATGAAACATATTCTTTCCTCTTTTCTTCTAAAATTAATCTTGCTATTAATCTCGCTGGTACACACATTTTCCATCCACATAAGTCTCCGCCACCCGCACTTGATCGATATCGTCTGCCGGAATCTCCAGAATATCCCGGTCAAGCACTGCAAAATCTGCGTGATATCCCGGAGCAAGCATTCCGATATCCGGGAAGCCTGCTGCTTCCGCCGCGCCTTTTGTGTATAGAGTGACGGCCGTCCTGATATCCACCGCCTGCTCTTTTCCACAATCTGTTCCATCGGAGGCGACCCTCGTCACTGCCTGTTTCAGTCCCGGAAACGGATCAGAAGGCACCGCCCAGAAAGTAGCCGGCGCATCGGCAGAAAAACCGGTCGCCACTCCCTCTTCCAGCAATGTTTTTACCGGATAGCACCGCCGCATCCATTCCACACCGAGATTTTTCCGGTAGCTGGCCGATTCCGCGTACATGAAAATTGGCTGCGTCACAAAAGAAATACCGTGAGCCGCCGCTTTTTTTATGCTGTCCATGGAAGGGTCCGTCACGTGCTCCACACGCACGTAAGGGATGCCCGCCGGGGTCCACGGTTCTTCCACTGCCGCCCGGTCCACCATCCGCCGGATGGTTCTTCCTCCCATGGCGTGCATGGAAAGCTGGCAGTGATGCTCCTTACAAAATGCAATGGCAGCCTCCATAAGCGCATCACTGCACACGGAAATTCCGTACTCATCTGTGGAACCCTGATACGGCCGGTCCATCCAGGCAGTCCTGCCGGAAATACTGCCGTCCCCAATGAGCTTTAAGCCTGCGGCAAAAATCTGCTGATTCCGGTTCAGCTCCTCATTTGTCAGATCAAAGTCTGCGTCATCCGCAAAATAATCCCACATATAGTAGACGCCTACTTTCTGACAAAAGCCTTTCCGGGCCGCCGCCCGGTAAATCGGAATATTATCGGTGTTGTCCAGATTACCCATATCACAGATTGCCGTGATTCCCTGGGAAGTGAGCAGCTTGCCCAGTTCCAGCAAATTCTCCACTTTATTCTCCTCAGATTCCACTGTCAGAAGCGGCGTCAGCAGATTTCGCGCATTCTCTTTGAGTACGCCAGTTGGCTCTCCGTTTTCATCTCTCTCAATCTCCCCTCCCGGCGGATCCGGCGTGTTTTTGTCAATGCCCGCCATGGAAAGCGCCATACTGTTGACACAGCGGATATGGGCGCAGGTACGCATCAGAGATACCGGCGCATCGCTGCATACTTCATCAAGATCATACCGGTTGGGCGACCGTTTCTCCGCGAAACCTTCCTCATCGTATCCCCAGCCTTCAATCCACTGTCCCGGGCCCTGCAGCCGGCGTCTCCGGCGAACCGCCTCCTTTAATTCCTCAATGGAAGTGATCTCGGGCGGCATGATCGTGATCTTCTTCTGAAAATCCGCCAGCATGACCGGATGCATATGAGCGTCCACAAAACCAGGAATCACTCTCCTGCCCTTCAGATCGATCACCGCGCCGCTGCCCGGATTCATCATATCTTCTTTTCTGCCAATCCAGCAGATACGCCCATTCTCCACTGCCATGGCATCGGCGCAGGGCATTTCCGTGTTGGCCGTAAATATCTTTCCATTTACAAAAAATGTTTTTTCTGTCATGTTCATTTTCCTCTACGCTCCTTTATGTACTATAATAGCAGAATAGGAGATATTTGTCAGGAAGTTTTGTATAAAATGTTGCAAATTGTGTAAAAAAGTGATAACATAATTATTAATATGTTTTAATATTTATGACATAATATGACTCCGAGGCTGGAAAGATAATTGTCCGGGGTCTTTTCTTTTTATCAGGAAATCTGCTGTTCACGGCACTCACAGGAAATGTGCTGTTCACGGCACTCAAATGATAAAAGACGGAAAGGAGACAACATATCATGACAACGTCCACAGGTCAGATCCGGAAAATGGCGCAAAATATCCGGGAACAGATCATTAAAGACCGGCGCTTTCTTCATCAGATACCGGAAATCGGAACCGATTTGCCCGAAACCAGCGCCTATATCAAAAAACGCCTTGATGAGATGGGCATCGCCTGGAAAGACTGCGGCGGTCCGCTCCCTGCAGCAATGACAGAAGATTACATAGCCGCGGGATTTCCCCGCATGGAAAAGGAAACCGGCGTCGTTGCCACCATCGGCCGCGGCAGCCCATGTTTCCTGCTTCGCGCCGACATAGACGCCCTGCCGGTCCGTGAAGACAACGATCTGGATTTTAAATCCACCAACGGTTTCGGACATATGTGCGGCCATGACGCCCACGCCGCCATGCTTCTTGGCGCCGCACAGATTTTAAAAGAATTAGAAGAACAGATCCCCGGCACAGTCAAACTCATGTTTCAGCCCGGTGAAGAAACCGGCGCCGGCGCACGGCTTATGGTGGAGGACGGTCTGCTGAATGGCCCTGAACCAGACGCTGCATTTGCCATCCATGTGCAGCCCGGAGATACCACAGGGCACGCCGGATATGCCGTCGGCGTCAACTCTGCTTCTCTTGATACATTTATTCTGAAAATCAAGGGAAAGGGGGGACACAGTTCTCAGCCGCAGTTTTGTACGGATCCGCTGATGGTCATGAATCAGGTATACCAGGCCGTTAACCTTCTTGTGGGCCGGGAGACAGACCCGGCTGCCATGGTTGCTCTGACCTGCGGCGTAGCGAAAGGCGGCGCCGCCGTCAACATTATTCCTGACGAGGCGGAACTGCACATCGGCGTTCGCACATTAAATGTGGAGGCCGCGGAACATTTGAAAAAACGGATTCCGGAGCTCATCGACCATTATGTCAAAGCGTGGAACGCCGAATATTCTCTGACCACCTTCCATACGCCTTGCACGCTGACCAATGAACTGCTATGCCAGGAACTGGTACCCTGCCTGAGAGAAGTGCTGGGAGGCAGCAATATCCACCAGATTCCCGCCATGTCCGGCACGGAAGATTTTGGATACGTCACAGAAAAAGTACCCGGTATGTTCGTATTTTTAGGAGCCGGCGCGCCGGGCAATGCACCGCTGCACAGTCCGCAGATGGTTCTTGACGAGGATGTGCTGCCTCTGGGAGCCGCTCTTCACGCCAGTGCGGCCATGTCCTGGCTCACAGCTCATAAAATAAAATGAATCAGAAAGGAAACTCAAATATGGACACTCAAGCCAATGCAAAAAAGGGCTTTCGCATGCCGCATGTTTTTATTATTCTGCTTCTGATCATGCTTTTTGTTGTGGTTCTTTCTTATATAATACCAAGCGGAAGCTATGAGCGGATAGAAGACAGCGCGGGAATCACCGTCATTAACCCGGATACCTTCCAGTATGTGGAAAACGAAACGCCCATTACTTTTATGGATTATTTTGAAGCCATCTACACCGGCTTTGTCAACGGCGCCACCATCATGGGTACGCTGTTTATCAGCTCCGGCGTCATTTACCTGCTGGAAGTAAGCGGCGCCTTCGGGGCGGGCATCAACCTGATCTTACAGAAAACCAGGGGAAAGGAATTTTCTGTGGTATGTATTTTCTACACCATTTTCGTCATTTTCGGAGTATTGGGATACGGTGAAGCCGCCTACCCGTTCTATCCCCTTGCCGTGACCATCGGTTTTGCCCTGGGCTATGACCGGATGGTGGGCACCGGCCTTGCCATCATCGGCAGCACCGTGGGCTTCACTTCCGGCCTCATGAACACATTCACCACCGGCGTGGCCCAGCAGATTGTGGGTCTGCCGCTGTTTTCCGGCATCGGTTTCCGTGCCGTCGGTCTTGTGGTCTTTTATATTATCGGTCTCGCTGGTCTCTACGCTTACTGCCGCAAAATCAAAAAGAATCCGGAAGCGAGCCTTATGAGCGATGAGTACTTAAATCAGAATAAAGAAGACCATGTGTCCGGCATGGAAGAAATGACGCTGCCACGGATTCTGGGACTGCTGGTATTTCTCTGTATTATCATCATCCAGGGGATCGGCTGCATCCGCTTTGGCTGGAGTTTCCCGCAGATTGCCGCCATTTACGTGATCATGGGCATCCTCCTGACCATCATCTTCCGTTTCGAGCCGAGCAGGGCCTGTCAGCTTTTCTGCCAGGGCGCCGTGCGGGTATTCGCCGCCGCCTTCGCCGTGGGTCTGGCCCAGTCCGTGGTTGTTCTCATGAACCAGGCATGTATCATGGACACCATCGTCCACGCCATGTCCGTGCTGCTGGAAAACAAGAGCGCCATCCTTGCGCTGCTGATCATCTTTGTCTTCGTGACGCTGTTTAACTTCCTGGTAGTATCCGGCAGCGGCAAGGCGGTCATCATCATGCCGATCTTACAGCCGCTGGGCGAGATTCTCCACATCAACCAGCAGGTGCTGGTACTGACCTACCAGTACGGCGACGGCATCACCAACAGTTTCTGGCCGGGCAGCTCACTGGTACAGCTTTCCATGTGCGGGGTGGACTACGGCTCCTGGATCAAGTTCTGCTGGAAAATCTATCTGGGCTTCATTGTCAGCGCGTTCATCCTTGTGATGATCGCCCACAGTATCGGATACGGGCCGTTTTAAAAGAATGATGGAATCGACATAAAAATACTCCCCTTCAAGACGAACGGGGAGTATTTTTATGTTGATCCGGAAAAGAATTTCCACTATCCTTTATGAAGAGACTGCTGGTACTCCACATCCGCCAGAAGATGTTCGCTGGCTATCTCTCTTGCGGCGGAAGCGTCTCCGTGCTTTAGTGCGATCCAAAGTTCTTCATGCTGTTTCAAAGCTTTCTCGGATAATTGCAATGTGCAGGACCTTTCCTTCAGTGTCTTCGGGAAAGGTCAGAAGACGGATGAGAAAGAAGCTTTTGATAAATAGAATAGTCTTTCTCTTTGAATACATTAAAAATTATCCGAATATCTGTTTCCTGTTCACTCAGAAAGGAAGTCACCGTTTCCACCGCAATCTCCGCCGCTTTTTTGTTGGGAAAATGAAATTCTCCTGTAGAGATACAGCAAAAAGCGATACTATGCAGCCCGTTTTTCACGGCAAGCGCAAGACAGGAGCGGTAGCAGCCGGCAAGCTGGCGGCAGTGTTCTCTGGTCAGAGTCCCTGTTACGATCGGACCGACCGTATGAATTACATAACGTGCCGGCAGGTTATACGCCGCCGTGATCTTTGCATGTCCGGCCGGCTCATCATATCCCTGCTCATTCATGATCGCATCGCAGGCCAGACGAAGCTGTATACCGCTGACGCTGTGTATCATGTTGTCCACACAGGAATGACAGGGTACGAAGCACCCTCTCAGGGCGCTGTTGGCAGCGTTGACGATGGCGTCAGCTTTCAGGCTTGTGATGTCTCCGCGCCATAACACAAGCCGGGGATCTCTGGCGGAGGATGGCAGCGTTTCACTGTCTGTAATCCCCTTTCTTTTCACTTCTTCGCTCAGGTATTCATCCTGCACCTTGAGAAAATCTTCTCCGGCAGGGCGGGGCGGACGAATATTCATCAGGCTCCGAAGCAGATTTTTCTGCCTCTCCTCATCCTCCGGTATTTTCATGTCACTGTATTGCGGAAGCTCTGACAGCAGCTCTTTTATAAGATATTCCCGCTTTTCATCGTGGGTCATATTTCTCACTCCTCCTTTATCCCAGCATCTCCTGCAACACTTTTCCGATATCCTCGTTGATGCAGATGGATCGATCTTTTATCTCATCCGGCGCCCACGCCTCACCCAAATTAATGCAGCCGTACCATGCTGCCGGTCTCTCATAAGTCATGCGCCAGAAATTAAATTTTATGATAGAAGGCGTGTTCATGCCGGTGCCAAGCTCCAGAAATAATGTTTTTACATTTCTATGTCTGCGGAGGAATTCACTGCAGCGCTCTGCCGCCCGGTGCCAGCTTTCGTCTTCCACAAATGTATGATCCGAGCGAAGGTTCATGCTCATGGGCCGCCCGCACCGTGGACAGTGGGGGATAAGCTCCGCAGGAATGCTCATTTTCGCCGTCCGCCCCTCCGGCAGGACGAGTCCGCCCCCGCCGTCTCTTTCCAAAAGGAATCCCTGAGACTTCAGCATCTCCTCTATCTGTTTCTGATTATCATACGTTTTCTGATGGCACGGTCCGGAACACTGCAACAGTCCATAATCTCCCTGCGTGTAGAACAGCCGCTTTTTGTCAAATCCTGCTTTCTGGAAGCAGTGATCCACGTTGGTTGTAAGGACAAAATAGTCTTTATCTTTCACAAGCCCCAGGAGACGCTCATAAACCGGTCTGGGCGTAGCCATGTAGCGATTGACGTAAATGTACCGGCTCCAGTACGCCCAGTGTTCTTCCAGCGTATCAAAGGGATAAAATCCGCCGGAGTACATATCCTGAAATCCATATTTTGATGCAAAATCTCCAAAATATTTCTGAAAGCGTTCCCCCGTATAGATAAACCCAGCCGAAGTGGAAAGGCCGGAACCTGCGCCGATCACCACAGCGTCGGCGGATTCTATGACATTCTTTAAGTCAGCTGTTTTATATACTGCCTTTTCTTTTCTTTTTTGTACTTTTTCCAAAAACATTTCCATCACCTTTTTTCTGTTCACGCGCGGCTTCTCAGATTGCCCCGCTGTACTCGCAGTCTCCCAGTTTTTCTTCCGGCAGATGACACCGCCGGCGTTCCTTTTCCACCAGTTTTCTCACATAATCTGTGGCCGGAGCGTGAAGAATCTCCCTGGGAGGAGCAAACTGCTGAATACTGCCCCCGTCCATGACAAGGACTTTCGTCCCCAGTTTTAATGCCTCGCCAATATCATGGGTGACAAAGAGCACGGTGATTCCTGTCTCCCGGTGAATCCGGGAAATTTCCTCCTGCAGACTGCCCCTTGTGATCTCATCCACAGCCCCAAAGGGCTCATCCATCAGAAGGATATCAGGAGACGCCGCCAGAGCCCTGGCAATGCCGACTCTTTGCTGCTGTCCGCCGGACAGCTCCGACGGAAAACGGCTGCGCAAAGAGTCTTCAAGCCCCACAATATTCATCCATTTTTCGACAGCCTGCTCCGTCCTCTTTTTATCTCTTTTATTGAGCAGATTCGGCACATAGGCGATATTTTTCTCCACTGTCATATGCGGAAAAAGTACGCTGCCCTGAATGGCGTAGCCGATATTTCGGCGCAGCATTGTCAGATCTGTTTCCCGGGTATCCCTGCCTTCCACTAAAACATTTCCGTCCACGGGCCGCACCAGCCCGTTTACCATTTTCAGTATGGTCGTCTTGCCACATCCCGAAGAGCCGATAATGGTGACAAACTCTCCTTTCTCAATGGAGAGATTAAAGTTTTCAACGACTACCTTTTCTCCATAGGCCATACGGACATTTTTAAATTCTATGATACTCATATTTTTCACCCCTGTTATTTCAGCAGTCCTTTTTCCTGCAAAAATGCATTGGCGACATCTTCCGGCTCCTGGCCTTCCGTCTCCACCTGATAGTTCATCTCCGCCATCTCCGCGTCGGTGATCAGATTCTCCACTTTATCGAACACCTGCTGCAGTTCCGGATGTTCCTCAAGAACTTCATTTCTCACTACAAATCCACACACATAAGAAGGATATAACCCTTTATCATCCTCAAGGACCACGGCGTCCGCTGCAGAAAGCTGCCCGTCTGTGGTAAAAATGTTCATTACGTCGATTTCTTTCTGGGAAAGAGCATCATATTTCAGACCGATATCCAGATCCATGGTATCCTTAAACTTCAGACCATAGGTGTCGCAAAGTGCATCGTAACCGTCTTCTCTCTCAAAGAAATCATACTCGGCTCCGAATACCAGCTGATCTGCCACAGCCGCCAGATCCGAATAGGTTTTCAGATTATATTGCTGCGCGATACTGCTGTCCACCACCAGGCCATAGGTATTATTAAATCCAAGCATTCCTGTCCAGGTCATATCCATCTCGTCATATCCCGCCTGCAGCTGATCGAACATACTCTCATCATAAACGCTCTCTTCTTTCAGAACTGCATTCCAGGCGCTTCCGGTGTATTCCGGGTAAAAGTCAAATTCCCCTTCCTCCATGGCGGGATGGATATTGGCTGTGCCGCCGCCAACGCCTTCCGTCACCTCCACAGTAAGATCTGTGTCCTGTTCAATGAGAGTTTTCATCATGCTCCCCATGATGTACTGTTCCGTCATGGGTTTCGTCGCCATGTGAATCGTCTGGCCGCTCTGCCCGCAGCCGGCGAGAGCACCCGTGCTAAGTACAGCAGTCAGCAACACGGCTGCTCCCTTCTTCCATGTTTTACTTCCTCTCTTTTTTCCGGAAGCTGGCTTTTCATTACACTTTGCGTCAAAGCTATATCCTTTCATGTTAATATCCTCTCTATCTTTATTATACGAAAGCATTTTCAGAAAAAAAAGTACGCACTTTTTTATTACATAGTTACCTTTTCGTAACCATTGCAAATATCATTTCTGTCCGCCTTGAAAAAGAAGGAGCATTTGACTATAATAAACATGTTACATCGAAGGAAATCATTCTGACCTTGGAATATCGCATTGTGCGAACCTTCTATATTTTAAAGGATAAAAATGCAGAAAGAGGTGACAGCGTATGCTGACAAAAGAAGAATTGCCGGAATGTCCGGTGGCAACTACAGTACAGCTTATTGGAAGTAAATGGAAACTTTTAATTATAAGAAATCTTCGGATGCGCCCATGGCGCTTTAATGAATTGAAAAAAAATCTGGAAGGCATCAGCCAGAAAGTTCTCACGGACAGCCTGCGTTCCATGGAAGAAGATGGCATCATTATCCGTACCGTTTATCCGGAAGTTCCGCCCCGGGTCGAGTACAGTCTTTCAGAATTGGGAGAGTCCATAAAACCGATCCTTGACGCCATGGAACAATGGGGAACGAATTATAAAGCAAGTCTTGAAACAGACTGAGGAAAGAAGGAAATGTGATGAAGTCTCATCAGACAGATTTTTCAAAAGGAAATGTATACAGAAATATCTGCGAGGTAGCCGTGCCTATGATCTTTGCACAGCTTCTTAATCTTCTGTATAATGTCGTGGATCGTATTTACATAGGCAAAATTCCAGGTACCGGAACCATCGCTCTCACCGGCGTGGGGCTCTGCTTTCCGCTTATTACTCTTGTCTCAGCTTTCACCTATCTTTATGGAAACGGGGGTTCTCCGCTGTGCGCCATGGAACGCGGAAAGGGCGATGACCACGAGGCGGAACTCTTCATGGGTAATTCTTTTACGTTGCTGGTATGGACCGGAATAATTCTGACGGTCATCGGACTGCTCTTTTACCGGCCTGTGCTCTATCTTTTCGGCGCCAGTGACATTACATTTCCTTACGCGCAGGAATACATACGGATTTATCTGCTCGGCACCGTTTTCGTAATGATTTCAGTGGGTATGAATCCTTTTATCAACTGTCAGGGATTTGGAAGTATGGGCATGCTCACCATTCTGATCGGCGCAGTATTAAACATTATCCTGGATCCGCTGTTTATCTTTGTCTTCCATATGGGCGTTTCAGGAGCCGCTGTCGCCACCGTTTTGTCTCAGCTTTGCTCCGCACTCTGGGTTCTCCGTTTTCTCACGGGAAAAAGGGCAGTTCTCCATCTGAAAAGAACTGCCCTCCGTCTGCAGATAACTAAGGTGAAAAAAATCTTTGCTCTTGGTATTTCCGGTTTTTTCATGGCATTTACCAACAGCCTTGTACAGATTGTCTGCAACAAAACCCTCCATGTATACGGAGGAGACTTGTATGTGGGGGTGATGACGGTATTAAATTCTGTTCGGGATATCTGCACCATGCCGGTGCAGGGTTTTACCAACGGCGCCTCACCAGTCATCAGTTTTAATTATGGTGAAGGGACTTATAAAAAGGTACGTCAGGCCATCGGCTTTATGACCGCAGTCTGCGTTGCATACACGCTTTTCATGTGGGGAATCCTGAAGCTTTTTCCGGCATTTTTTATTCGTCTGTTCAACAACAGCCCGGATTTGCTGGCACAAGGCATCCCTGCTCTCCATATTTATTTTTTTGGTTTTTGTTTCATGGCGCTGCAGTTCAGCGGACAGAGTGTATTCGTGGCGCTCGGCAAATCTAAGTACGCCACCTTTTTCTCCCTTCTCCGAAAGGCGATCATTGTTGTCCCTCTAACGATCCTTCTTCCGGGGATTCACGGACTTGGAACTGACGGCGTATTCTGGGCAGAGCCCATCTCCAATCTCTTGGGAGGCTGCGCCTGCTTTATCACTATGCTGGTCACAGTGCTCCCGGAACTTTCCTCCAAATCTTCTTCCAAGATTTAAACAACCGGGAACAGCAGAGTCAGGCGGAATATGCCTCCTGCTGTTTCCGCTGTACATTTCCCGCCCATCTTCGCCATCATGTTTTTAATGTTCTGTATGCCGATACCAGTGCTTTCCGTTTTATCGGCGCCGCAACGGATCCGGTTTTCAACGGTGAAACCAATGACATTTTCTTTTTTGACGGTACACAGCTCTTTTTCAGCGTTATATATCTTCAGCGGAAAAGCGGGGTCTGCGTATTTGATGAGATTGGATGTGATGTTATCCATAATTCTCATCATATAATTTTCTGAACTCTGAATCCTTTTGTCAGGCCATTCCATCTGACAATCCACCTGAAATCCCTTCTTCTCCAGATAACTGCAGGTTTCTGAAAACAAGTCATAAAATAATGTCTCAAAGGATTCCGGCTGTCCCAGTTCAATTTCATCCTCTCCGGTTACAAGCGAATATTCGAACAGATTATCCGTAAGCTGTTTCATGCGGTACGCTTTTTTCTCAATGATCTCAATATATTTTTTTTGCCTTTCCTCATCCGTTTCTTTTTTCAGTATCTCCGCATAAAGCATGATGGACGTCACAGGCGTCCGGAGATCATGCGACATCTCTGTCACGATTCTCTGGTTCTCTCTGACCATTCGCGCTTCTTTTTCGCGCATTTCAAGAAACGACCTGCGCATGGAGTCAATCCCCGCCGCCAAAACAGCCAGTTCATCTCTTCCCTTCACCGTCACCGCATAATCAAGACTTCCTCCTTCCAGTATCTCGATATCTTCACTGAGCCTTGAAATATAATGCATTTTTTTTCGTATTCCGAGCAGCACCAGGCATAAAAAAACGGCAAAAGAAACAAAGAGATTGGCAATAAATACATAATTATAAAATTGATATCCATATGCACCCAGAATAATGACCTGCGTCATGCCGTCTGCAAATTCTACTTCGTAGCTGACCTCATAATCGCTGAGAGCTATTTCTTCTTCCCACACTTCCTGGTCCGGGTAGTCTGAATTAAAAATAAGGATTCCATCTTTATATATATCAATCGACAAAATTTTCTGCTCCCGGACCCACTCTGAGATGACCGATGTATCATCTGTGGACAGATCTTCCCTGTCTATGTAATTCTGAAGCTCTTCAATGTAATGTCTGTCCTTTTTCTCCTGATATTCCACATTATACAAAGACTTGTCCAGGAAGTACATTCCGGCCAGATCAAGCGCTCTGAAAAGCAGTGCGGAAATAACGGCTGAAACGATAAGCAGGCGCAGAAGCTGCACATAGATAGAATTTCCTTTATTTATTTCCTGCGTCAAATTTATACCCCTTTCCCCACACGGTTTTAACATATTGCGGATATTTCGGATCTTTCTCTATTTTCACTCTGAGCTTCCGGATATGCACCATAACAGTACTGTTGCAGGAATAAAAATACGGTTCCTCCCACACACTCTCGTAAAGATTCTGCGCAGAAAAAATCTTTCCCGGATGGCGCATCAGCAGAAGCAAAATATTATATTCGATATCTGTCATATTTTTTTCCACACCATCCACGAAGACTTCATTGAAGGTTTTATGAATCCGAATCCCTCCTATTTCCAGATATGGCTCTTCCTCCTCTGTCTCCGGCGCATATTTTCCCATGTAGGTCCGGTACCGGCGCACCAGCGCTTTTACTCTTCCCAGAAGCTCCGCATAGGAAAAGGGTTTTGTAAGATAGTCATCTCCTCCTGCCATAAGGCCGATGAGTTTGTCCGACTCCTGAGCTTTTGCCGTCAAAAACAAAATCGGTACATTGGATATTTTCCGAATTTCCTCGCAGGTACGAAGACCTGACATTCCCGGCATCATAACATCCAGAATGACCAGATCCGTATTTTCATCCAAGATTTCCAGACCTTTCGTCCCATTTTCCGCCTCATGCACCACATAATTTTCACTTTCCAAAAGAATCCGCACACCCTCTCTGATATCTGCATCATCTTCCACAATCAATACTTGTTCTTTCTTCATATTTTTACTCCTTTTTGCAGGTTCTTTTGTTTATTATATCAGTATACCGTGTTTTGGCGGAAAATTTATTACAGAATTCTTAGAATATTAAGAAGGTTCCGTCGCAGTAACGGTCTAACGACCGTAACTGCTGACGGACTTTTTGTGCGCATTTTCAGCAGAATCTGTTTGCTTTGGCTACAATTACAGCGCTTGCGCTGCTGAAAAAGCGCACTGATCTA
>FCNR01000036.1 GCA_900016875.1 Eubacteriaceae bacterium CHKCI004
CTTCTTCTCTGGGCGGTCAGAACCTTGTAACCTTTGAGGAACTTTACGACCTTTCCAATGAGGACGAGCCTGTAAAGGTGGCAGAACACAAGGACATTGACGACGAGGGACAGACGGTGCTTATCACAGAGCGTATCATCTCTATCCATACCACAGCGACCAGCGAGGACGGAAAGAAAGAGATTGAAGCAGGAAAAGACGTGACAATCATTGATACTGTTACCCTTGACGGATTGGAAATCGGCACAAAGTATCAGCTCAAAGGCTGGCAGATGATTAAGGACGAAAACGCCGAGCTTATCATCAATGGTGAACGTGTCGAGAACGACTATACCTTTACTGCCGACAGTGAAAGCATGGAAGTCCAGATTGCCTTTACATTCGACGCTTCCAAGCTGGGCGGGAAAGAGCTTGTGACCTTTGAGGAATTATACGATTTGAGCAATCCAGACGAACCGACTAAGGTTACAGAGCATAAGGACATTGAGGACGACGGGCAGACGGTGACAATCACAGAAGTACCAGAAACGCCAGAAGAACCAACAGAGCCAGAACAGCCGACCACACCAGATACACCGAGCAAGACAACGGACGCTCCAAAGACAGGTGATAATACAAATATTGCCTTATTCTTAGGGTTTCTTGTTCTTTCTGGTGCAGGCGTGGCAGGAACATACTTCTTCAAGCGTAGACGTTCCTAATCGGGCGGTCTGCTTATGATGATGAAGAAATCCCGTTCCCCGCCGTATGGATTTGTAACAGGAAATAAAAATCTAAACTGTTCCTTTTCTGTTCTTCTGCTTGCAGATCAACGGAAAAGAACAGTCCACTAGGGGCGCGGGGAGTGTAGCTCCCCACATATCAATGACAGAAAGAAATGAGGTAGAACACATGAAATTAAAATATATCGTGCCAAATATGGCACAGACATTTGGAAATTTGGAGTTTGCAGGAGAAAATGACGTAGAGCAACAGCGTGTCAATGGTCGCTTTGTCCCCGTGACGAGAAGCTATAACCTGTATTCCGACATTCAGAGAGCCGACGACATTATCGTGGTGCTTCCCGCAAAGGCTGGGGAGAAGCGTTTCAAGTATGAGCAGAAAGTAAAGCTCATCAATCCTAAGATTACCGCCGAGGGAAAGAACGTGCGAGGTCGTGGCTACACCAACTATATCTTAACTGCTGATGATATGCTTCCAGCCGAGGAAAGCAAGTAAAGGGGGATAACAGATTATGAGATTAGCGAATGGAATTGTGTTAGATAAGGAAAAGACGTTTGGAGTGCTGAAATTCTCCGCATTAAGACATGAAGTGCGAGTAGAGAATGAGGACGGGACAACCAGCGAGGAAATCAAGCGTAGAACTTACGATTTGAAGTGCAGTCAGCAGGAACGCACGATACAGGTATCTATCCCAGCAGAAATCCCTGTCAAGGACTATCCGTATAACGCTGAGGTGGAGCTTATCAACCCTGTTGCCGATACCGTGGCAAACGCCAACTACCGAGGGGCAGACGTGGAATGGTACATCAAGGCAGACGATATTGTGCTGAAAAATAAAGGCGGTCAGCCCGCAGGCAATCCGCAGAACCACGCTCCGCAGGGACAGCAGAAAAAATAATTAGCAAAACATATTTTCATTGTAGATGATATGGAATAGAGATATAATGAGCTTATAAATTACGATTTTGGAGGTGCTGGTAAATGCGTAAATGTATTCGCTGTGGCAGTGAAATGAAAGAAAATTGTGCTGTTAAAGTTGAGGGAGCTGGTTATGGTATCGTTTTATCATCAGATGAAAACAAATTATTTGGTGGAAGAATGGGTAAACCTAAAGTGGCTATCTGCCCTAAATGTGGCGAGGTATCTATTTACATTGAAGATGTTGAAAAGCTCAAATAACTATTGATTTTCAATCTATATCCAGTATTACACGAAGCGGTTAGTCTTTACGATTGACCGCTTTTTCCATATCCAGAAAGGGGTGTTTATGAACATATTGAAATACAAGGGAAAGCGTATCAGAGCCAGCGACAAGAACCTTGTGTACCGTTTCTGCATAGGTACGCTCCTGCTCCTGTTCGTGGCGGTTCTCCTGCTACTGAACATGGGACAGCTCCTGCGTACCGATTGGGAACATTTCAGTTTACTTGATAATGGGCTGACGCTTTCTACATACAACTTCATAACCATAGGGATAGCGACTGGTGTTTGTACATTGGTCGCTTTTCTTTATTACCGCTTTCGCTATGACAGCTTCAAGAAGCTATTACACCGCCAAAAGCTCTCCCGCATGATACTGGACAATAAGTGGTATGAAGCACAGACCGTACAGGACAGCGGTTTTTTCACTGACCTGCAGAGCAGATCAAGGGAAAAAATCGTCTGGTTTCCTAAAATCTATTATCAGATGGACACGGGCTTGCTCCATATCCGCTGTGAAATCTCTTTGGGAAAGTATCAAGACCAGCTCCTTAGACTGGAAGATAAGCTGGAAAGCGGTCTTTACTGTGAGCTGACCGACAAGACGCTCCATGACGGCTATATCGAATACACCCTGCTCTATGACATGATAGCGAACCGTATCACGATTGACGAGGTAAAGGCTGAAAACGGGGGCTTGCGTCTGATGAAGAACCTTACATGGGAATACGACGCACTCCCTCACGCCCTCATCTGTGGCGGGACTGGCGGTGGAAAGACCTATTTCCTGCTGACAATCATTGAAGCCCTCTTGCAGACCAACGCCCAGCTTTACATCTTAGACCCTAAGAACGCTGACCTTGCGGACTTGGGTACGGTCATGGATAACGTGTACCACACCAAAGAAGATATGATTGAATGTGTCAATGCGTTCTATGAGGGCATGGTACAGCGAAGCGAGGAAATGAAGCGCCACCCAGACTATAAGACGGGCGAGAACTATGCCTATCTGGGATTACCGCCCTGCTTCCTTATCTTTGACGAGTATGTGGCGTTTTTGGAAATGCTGGGGACAAAGGAAAGCATAAGCCTTTTAAGCCAGCTAAAGAAAATCGTCATGCTTGGCAGACAGGCGGGCTATTTTCTCATTGTTGCCTGCCAGCGACCCGACGCAAAGTATTTTTCAGACGGTATCAGAGATAACTTCAACTTCCGTGTGGGCTTGGGGCGTATCAGCGAGCTAGGCTACGGTATGCTTTTCGGAAGCGACGTAAAGAAACAGTTCTTCCAGAAGCGTATCAAAGGACGTGGCTATTGTGATGTGGGAACGAGCGTCATATCGGAGTTTTACACTCCCCTTGTTCCAAAGGAGCATGATTTTTTACAGACTATCGGCTCTCTTGCACTGGCAAGACAAACCGTATCAGATGAACGAAAGGAGAATTGAAGAATTTATGGGATTTTTAGAAATGGGTTACAGCGACCCTAACACTGATTTTCATGTTGAGGGTGTCTGCGTAGACTTTGACCGCTTTCTTGCGGACTTGGAAAGTGTCGCTGGCACGACTGATGATAAATGCGAGGAATTTCCGACAGAAGCCTATCATGCACGCATGGAAGATATTCTGACAGAAGCGGGGCTTGGGAGATTGAAACTTCCGTTGCTTTTTTCCTTTGTGCTGGACGAATGGCTTTCCATTCATGGGTTCAACTACCGCTTTACGTTCCTTGTGGTGGATAATGATTTTTTCAGACAGATATACCATGAATATGAGATTGACAAAGAGATTGTCAGAAAATGCCTTTCTGCCGATACCGACGTTATCGTAGTTTATACGGGCATGACAAGGATAGACTGAACCACTGACGACTTTCACGGTCAGCTTTAGCGTCAGACCGTGGAAGTCGTCCTGTGGAGCAGGGCTTGCCCTGCTCCACGAAAGAAGCCCCTCGGTATCTAACAGAGGGGCACAATTCCGCTGGAAACTACGGTCAAAAAGTCTGGAAATCCCGCTAGGCATAAGGGTTTTCCCTCACTCATGGCTGACTGTGACAATCGGCGGAAAATATCACACTTTCACGATTGGGGGTATGCAGGCTGAATGAAAGCACCTTTATAACCGCCTTGAAAGAGAAACGCCTATCTTACGGCGTATCCCAGACAAGGCTTGCAATCATGGCTGGTATCAGCCGTGAACACTTGAACCGTATCGAAGCGGGAAAGGTCAAGCTCACAGACGATATGCAGGACAAGCTCATGGAAGCCGTCGAGAAATTCAATCCCGACGCTCCCATGTTCCTGCTGTTCGACTATGTGCGTATCCGTTTCCCCACGCTGGATATACAGCACGTTATCAGAGATATATTGAAGCTCAACATGGACTATATGCTCCATGAGGACTACGGACACTACAAGTACACAGAGCATTACTATCTGGGTGATGTGTTCGTCTATACTTCACAGGACGAGGAAAAAGGCACGCTTCTGGAACTGAAAGGAAAAGGCTGTCGCCAGTTTGAAAGCTATCTGCTGGCACAGGGGCGTAGCTGGTACGACTTCCTCATGGACGCACTCATTGAGGGCGGTGTGATGAAACGCCTTGACCTTGCGATTAACGACAGGGCGGGCATACTGGATATTCCAGATCTGACCGCCAAATGCAACCGTGAGGAATGTGTTTCCCTGTTCCGCTCTTTCAAGTCCTATGCTTCGGGCGAGCTGGTGAAGCACAACGAGCAGGACAAGGCGGGCATGGGACACACGCTGTATATCGGCTCTCTGAAATCGGAAGTCTACTTCTGCTGTTATGAGAAGAACTACGAGCAGTACGCAAAGCTGGGAATACCGCTTGAGGAAGCTCCGATAAAGAACCGCTTCGAGATACGACTGAAAGATGAAAGAGCCTATTATGCCGTCCGTGAACTGCTGACCCATTATGACGCAGAACAGACGGCATTTTCTATCATCAATCACTATATCCGCTTCGTGGACAGAGAACCAGAGAAGCGAAAGACAGACTGGAAGCTCAATGACCGCTGGGCGTGGTTTATCGGGAAAGACCGCCCGCCTGTCAAGCTGACAACAGACCCAGAGCCTTACACGCTGGAAAGGACGCTGGGCTGGATAAGCCGACAGGTCGCCCCTACGCTGAAAATGCTGAAAAAGATAGACGCTGGCAACAGCACAAGCTATCTGAAAGAGATTGAGGACAACGCAAAGCTGACGGAAAAGCACTTGCAGATAATCAGACAGCAGACAGCGGACACAGAGGAGCTTATCACAGAGTAAAGGAGAATTGAGATTATGGCAGAACTTGTCAAGGACTTGGTGCTGGTATCGCTGGGAATGGGTATCGGTGTCGTCCTTATGTGTATCGCACAGGTCAGCAAAATGGCTGATGAAGAAATGGAAGAAATCAAAAAAGAAAGGATTGATAAAGAATGAATTTCGGACAGAATTTATACAACTGGTTTTTAAGCAACGCCCAGAGCTTGGTGCTTATGGCAATCGTGGTAATCGGTATCTACTTAGGATTTAAAAGAGAGTTTTCTAAGTTAATCGGCTTCCTTGTGATTGCCTTAATCGCTGTCGGGCTGGTATTCAATGCAGGCGGTGTCAAGGACGTGCTGTTAGAGCTGTTCAACCGTATCATTGGAGCGTAACAATCAGCAGTTTGCGGTCACGCAAACTTACCTGTCCCCCCTATGGGAGTTCGGGCATAGGGGGAATGAAAGGGGGTGACGGAATGGTACACAGATAAAAGATAGTCACGCTATGAATTTCATTGAATGGCTGTTTTTTAGATGATATACTGTGAATATAGGAAAGATAAATCAGAGCTTGAGGAGGTAATATGCCTATGAAAAAATATATTTCTTTATTTTTGTGTTTTATTTGTATATTAGCTTTAGTTGCATGTGAAAAAAAAGCAGACCCTATTACGCTACCTCAGATAGACGATATTACATCTGTTGATATAACCGTCGGGGAAAACAAAGTAAATCATACAGATAAAGCTTGGATAAGTGAAATAATTTCAGATATTTCTAGTTCTGAACCTACTAGTAAGGAAAGCATTCAAGATACTCCACAAGTTGAAAATTATATCAAAATTGATTTTCAGTTCAAAACAGGGACAAGTATCCTTTATGTATATGAGGACAGTAGTAAATACTATATTGAACAGCCATATCAGGGAATTTATAAAACTGATAGTCAACTGTTCAAACGGTTACAAGAAACTAATTAAATCCTACCTATAGCAATTTCATATCCCGACACAAAGCGGTTACTCCTTTGGAGATCAACCGCTTTTTCTATACTCAAATTTCAGATTGGAGTGATTGATTGAAAGATATTTTTACCGATATGCAGGCAAAAATCGGCTGTCCGTATCTCTCCGACCTGCCCTATTACAAGCGTGCGGTCTGGTTTGAGATGAAACGCCTTTGCCTGTCCGACTACCCTAAGAAACAGTTGGAAGATTTTTCACGCTATGTATTCGGCGTGCCTTACTCCGTCATACAGGAAGCGTTACAAAGAAAGGATGTGATGAAACATGGAAGAAATGCGTGTGCAGATTGAAGCCAGAGAACCAACAGACGGAGAAATTCGTGCCTTTTGGTTCACCCTGCCTATCGACACAGAACAGGTAGAAGAACTGCTGGGGATTGATGTAGATACGGACTATTACTATATCACGGGTAAGGAGCTTCCCTTTGCTGATGAAGTGCAGGAAGATACCACCATTGAAAGGCTCGACGACCTGTACCATACCTATGAAAGCCTACCCTCTGACTTGAAAGAGGACTACGGGGAGCTGATGTGCTATTTTACTGACCTTGATGAACTGCACCGATACAGAAACGACATCATTCATTATTCGTGGTGTAAGAACATGACGGACGTTGCCCGCCACATACTGAATAATGACCCAGACTTTACTTCCCTAAGTGAGAGTGTCACCCGCTATTTCGATTATGAAGCCTACGGACAGTATCTTGACGACAACGGACGCTTTGTGGAAACCGACCACGGTATCTATGAGCTTCCGTAGAAAAGAGGTGTGCCTGTGGTTGACGACATGAGGGTGTATATCGCTAATCTTGGCAAGTACAATGAGGGCGAGCTTGTCGGGGACTGGTTCTCTTTCCCTATCGACGAGGAAGATGTTGCGGAGCGTATCGGGCTGAACAGCTATTATGAGGAATACGCTGTCCATGATACCGACAACTTCCCTATTGAAATCGGGGAGTATATCTCCATTGAAGAACTCAACGAGATGTACGACATGATTTGTGAGCTTCCCGACTATATCACGGACGCTCTGGACGAGTTTGTTTCCTACTATGGAAGTCTGGAAGAAGTCTACGAGCATAAGGACGAGATTTATTATTATCCTAATTGCGAGGATATGACCGACGTTGCCTATTACTTCATTGACGAATTGCAGGTATTGGGACAGATACCGCTACCGTTGCAGAACTATATCGACTATGAAGCATACGGCAGGGACTTATCCATAGAGGGGACATTCATTGAAACAAGCCGTGGGATATGCGAGATACCATATTAGAGCTGGCAGATCAGCGACAGGCAAGGTCGCTACTGACAGCTTTTTTCTATCAAGGACAGTCTGAAAATGGCTGTCCTTTTCCATTACAACGAAAGGAGCTGAAACGAATTGAAGAAGATTAAGAGCTACACGGGTATCTGGAACGTGGAGAAAGTCTTGTATGCAATCAATGACTTTACTCTCCCGTTTCCCGTTACCTTTACCCAGATAACGTGGTTTGTCATCACGGAGTTTGCCGTCATTCTCTTGGGGGACTTACCGCCGTTATCGTTTATCGAGGGGGCATTTCTGAAATACTTCGGTATTCCCGTCGCCCTCACATGGTTTATGAGTCAAAAGACCTTTGACGGCAAGAAGCCTTACAGCTTCTTGAAATCGCAGATTACGTTTGCCTTGCGCCCAAAAGTGACCTATGCAGGAAAAGCCGTGAAGCTGGAAAAGGAAGTGTTCAGTGAACCCGTCACGGCGGTTAGGAGTGTGATGTATGTTCCCGATTAAATATATCGACAACAACCTTGTCTGGAACAAGGACAATGAGGTATTCGCCTACTATGAGCTGATACCGTATAACTATTCTTTTCTGTCAGCGGAGCAGAAGTTTATCGTCCATGACAGCTTTCGTCAGCTTATCGCACAGTCCCGTGAGGGAAAGATACACGCCTTGCAGATAGCGACGGAAAGTTCCGTAAGAAGCATACAGGAGCAGTCAAAAAAGCTGGTGACAGGGCGACTTCGTGATGTGGCGATACAGAAGATAGATGAACAGACAGAAGCGTTAGTAAGCATGATTGGGGACAATCAAGTAGACTACCGCTTTTTTATCGGCTTCAAGCTCATTGTGACAGAGGAAAAGGTCAGTCTGGACAGCATGAAGAAATCGGCGTTTCTGACATTCAAGGAATTTCTAAATGAGGTCAACCATACGCTGATGAACGACTTTATCTCCATGCCAGATGATGAAATCAACCGCTACATGAAAATGGAAAAACTGCTGGAAAATAAAATCTCCCGCCGTTTCAAGTTCCGACGCTTGGACAAGAACGACTTCGGCTATCTTATCGAGCATATCTACGGCAGGGACGGCGTGGCGTATGAGGACTACGAGTATTCGCTTCCAAAGAAGAAGCTGAAAAAGGCAACGCTCATTAAGCAGTATGACCTTATCCGTCCGACCCGCTGTCTGATAGAGGAAAGCCAGCGATACATAAGGCTGGAACATGAGGACAGCGAGAGCTTCGTGTCCTACTTTACCGTCAATGCGATTGTGGGCGAGCTGGATTTTCCGTCGTCGGAAATCTTCTATTTCCAGCAACAGCAGTTCACTTTCCCTGTTGATACGAGCATGAATGTGGAAATCGTCGGGAACAGAAAAGCCTTATCGACTGTCCGCAACAAGAAGAAAGAGCTGAAAGATTTGGACAACCACGCCTATCAGTCTGGGAGTGAAACAAGCTCAAATGTGGTGGACGCATTAGACAGCGTGGACGAATTGGAAACTGACCTCGACCAGAGCAAGGAAAGTATGTATAAACTTTCTTACGTTATCCGTGTGTCTGCTCCCGACCTCGACGAGCTGAAACGACGCTGTGATGAGGTCAAGGACTTCTACGACGACCTCAATGTAAAGTTGGTCCGTCCTGCTGGGGATATGCTGGGGCTTCACTCTGAATTTCTTCCAGCAAGCAAGCGTTACATCAATGACTATGTGCAATATGTGAAATCCGACTTCTTGGCGGGACTTGGCTTCGGGGCGACACAACAGCTTGGCGAGAATACAGGTATCTATATCGGCTATTCCGTAGATACAGGAAGAAATGTCTATTTACAGCCGTCCCTTGCTTCGCAGGGTATCAAGGGGACAGTCACCAACGCTCTGGCTTCCGCTTTTGTCGGTTCGCTGGGCGGTGGAAAATCATTCTGCAACAATCTGATTGTCTATTATTCCGTTCTGTTCGGGGGACAGGCGGTCATTCTCGACCCTAAGAGCGAGCGTGGCAACTGGAAAGAAACGCTCCCAGAGATAGCCCATGAAATCAATATCGTAAACCTTACCAGCGACAAGGAAAACGCTGGGCTTCTTGACCCGTTCGTGATTATGAAGAATGTAAAAGACGCTGAAAGTCTGGCGATAGACATTCTCACATTCCTTACGGGGATTTCCTCTAGGGACGGTGAGAAGTTCCCTGTCCTTAGAAAAGCGGTGCGAGCCGTGACCCAGAGCGATCAGCGAGGACTTCTCCATGTGATAGACGAGCTACGCAGAGAGGAAACGGCGATTGCCCGCAATATTGCCGACCATATCGACAGTTTTACGGACTATGACTTTGCACATCTGCTGTTCTCCGACGGAACGGTTAAGAACGCTATCAGCTTGGACAACCAGCTCAACATCATACAGGTGGCAGACTTGGTACTCCCCGATAAGGACACGACCTTTGAGGAATACACCACCATTGAACTGCTGTCCGTGGCTATGCTGATTGTCATTTCCACCTTTGCCCTTGATTTTATCCACAGTGACAGAAGCATTTTTAAAATCGTGGATTTAGATGAAGCGTGGGCGTTCCTCAACGTGGCACAGGGCGAAACCCTCTCCAACAAGCTGGTGCGTGCGGGACGTGCTATGCAGGCGGGCGTGTACTTCGTCACACAATCCTCTGGCGACGTGTCAAAGGAGAGCTTGAAAAACAATATCGGTTTGAAGTTTGCCTTTAGAAGTACCGACATCAACGAGATAAAGCAGACCCTTGAATTTTTCGGTATCGACAAGGACGACGAGAACAACCAGAAACGACTTCGTGACTTGGAGAACGGACAATGCCTGCTTCAAGATTTGTACGGGCGTGTGGGCGTGGTGCAGATACACCCTGTCTTTGAAGAATTGTTGCACGCCTTTGATACCAGACCGCCCGTGAAAAGCGAGGTGGAGTGATGAAAGATAAGATAAAGGGGCTTCTGACAAAAAAGAAGCTCTTTCGTTTTTTAAAGATTGCTCTGATAGTCATTTTTACCTCTGTTGTGTTCCTCTCCCTGTTCGGGACGGTGGCTCATGCCACGGGGCTGGTTGATGATACGGTCAATGCGGACAACCTGTATTCACAATATCCGCTGGAAAACTACCAGCTTGACTTCTATGTGGACAATAGCTGGGGCTGGCTTCCGTGGAACTGGCTGGACGGTATCGGGAAATCCGTACAATACGGGCTTTACTGTATCACCAATTTTATCTGGACTATCAGCCTGTATCTAAGCAACGCCACGGGGTATGTCGTCCAGCAGGCGTATAAGCTGGACTTCATCAATGACATGGCAGACAGTATCGGCAAGAGCATACAGACCCTAGCGGGCGTGACGGAAAACGGCTTCGGAAGTACGGGCTTCTATGTGGGCTTCCTGCTTCTCATTATCCTTATTGTGGGTATCTATGTAGCCTACACAGGACTGATAAAGAGAGAAACCAGCAAGGCACTACATGCCGTTATCAATTTCGTTGTGGTGTTTATCGTGTCCGCTTCCTTTATCGCCTACGCTCCCGACTATATCAAGAAAATCAATGACTTTTCTTCGGATATTTCCACGGCTTCGCTGGATTTGGGAACAAAAATCATGCTCCCCGACAGCGACAGTCAAGGAAAAGACAGCGTGAACTTGATAAGGGACAGCTTGTTCTCCATACAGGTACAACAGCCGTGGCTACTCCTGCAATTTGGCAACAGCGATATAGAGGAAATCGGAGCTGACCGTGTGGAAGCTCTGGTATCGGTCAGTCCGTCAGCAGACGACGGGGCGACCCGTGAGGACGTGGTGAAAACGGAAATCGAGGATAACGACAACGACAATCTGACAATACCGCAGGTCATCAACCGTCTGGGAATGGTGTTCTTCCTGCTTATCTTCAATCTGGGGATAACGATATTCGTTTTCCTGCTTACGGGCATGATGATATTCTCCCAGATACTATTTATCATCTTTGCCATGTTCCTGCCGATTAGCTTCCTGCTCTCCATGATACCCAGCTATGAGAACATGGCGAAACAGGCAATCGTCCGAGTGTTCAATACGATTATGACAAGGGCGGGAATAACGCTCATTGTCACGGTGGCTTTCAGTATTTCCAGTATGTTCTACAACATATCCACCGATTACCCGTTCTTTATGATTGCGTTCTTACAGATAGTGTGCTTTGCGGGTATCTACATGAAGCTGGGCGACCTTATGAGTATGTTCTCCCTCAACGCTGGTGACAGCCAGAGCATGGGACGCAGGATATTCCGTCGCCCGTATCTGTTCATGCGACACAGGGCTAGGCGTATGGAACACCGTATCGCAAGGGCTGTCGGTGCTGGAAGTGTCGCTGGTGCGGTGGCTGGTACAGTAGCCGGAACAGCCATGAATGACGGTTCTGGAAAATCTGCCAGAGCTGGTACGGGCAGAAAAGAACGCCGAGAAAATGCTTCTTTTGGAAGCCGAGCTGGTTCAGCGGTGGGTGCGGTGCTTGATACAAAAAATAAGGTCAAGGACAAGGCAACGGCTGTCAAGGAGAATATCAAGGATATGCCGACCCAGACCGCCTATGCCGTACACTCCGCAAAGGAAAAGGCAAAGGAAAGTGTGTCCGACTTCAAGCGTGGCATTGTGCAGGGGCAGGAAACCAGACAAAGCCAGCGTGCCGACAAGCTCCAACAGCATAGACAGAATATCGCTGATAAGCGTATGGAGCTTCAAAAGGCACAGGAAGCAAAACAGGCTGGAAGAACAACGGACGGATCAGCGACAACAGGAGCTACCCGTCCTCATGATAGACCTGTCACCGCTTCTAAGACAGACACAGGAAAAATGCAGGAAATCAAGCGTCCTGTCACTACCGACAAGGTACATACCGAGCCGACCACGCCACAATCCGTCAAGGAGCGTCCGCTGGCTTCAAAATCTGATGAACCTGTACCACAGAAACACGGGACTAGGCTAAATGGCGTGGAACTGAACCGACAGACCACCAGAAAAGAGCGAAACATTAAGAAAGCGACCATAAACAACACGGAAAAGAAAGGACGTAAGAAATGAAGCTGAGACATATCGCCATTATCGGCAGTCTGTTTCCCTTTCTTCTTGCGATAGTGCTTTTCTTTGGTGTGCTTATCAGTGCCGAGGACGACGACGGGGGCGGTGGCTCTTCCTCATGGGTAACGGGTATGAACCTGTCCGCAGAGGTCTTGAAACATCAGCCTATGGTGGAGAAATACGCCAGAGAATACGGCATATCCGAGTACGTCCCCTATCTGCTGGCAATCATACAGGTGGAAAGTGGCGGGACAGCCGAGGACGTTATGCAGAGTTCCGAGAGCATGGGCTTACCGCCTAATTCCCTTGATACAGAAAGCTCAATCAAGCAGGGGTGCAAGTATTTTGCGTCCCTGCTTTCTTCAGCAGAAAGTCAAGACATAGAAGATATAAACGTCGTGGTACAGTCCTATAACTATGGCAGTGGATATATCGGCTATGTAGCTTCCAATGGAAAAAAGCACAGCTTCACGCTGGCAGAGAATTTCGCCCGTGATAAATCTGGTGGGAAGAAAGTCACCTACACGAACCCTATCGCTGTCGCCCGCAATGGTGGCTGGCGTTACGGGTACGGGAATATGTTCTACGTGGAGCTGGTGAACCAGTATCTCACTGTCAGTCAAGTATCGGGCGAACTGGCACAGAAGATAATGAATGAAGCTCTCAAATATCAAGGCTGGGACTATGTGTACGGCGGGAGCAATCCTAACACTTCTTTTGACTGTTCGGGGCTGGTTCAATGGTGCTATGGCAAGGCTGGCATTTTCTTACCGAGAACGGCACAGGCACAGTATGACGCTACCCAGCATATCCCGCTTTCACAGGCACAGGCTGGGGATTTGGTGTTCTTCCACAGTACCTACAATGCGGGAACGTATGTAACCCACGTCGGTATCTATGTGGGAAACAACCAGATGTACCACGCTGGCGACCCGATAGGCTATGCCGACCTTACAAGCTCCTACTGGCAACAGCATTTAATAGGAGCTGGCAGAATTAAGCAATAGAAAGGAATGGAAATATCATGTTCAAGAAGAAAGAAAAACCGATAAAGGAAAAGAAAGTCCGTACTATGAAAGTGGGGACGCATAAGAAGTCCGTCATTGCCCTCTGGGTGGTGCTTATCGCAAGCGTGAGCTTTGGTGTGTATAAGAATTTTACCGCTATCGACCAGCACACCACGCATGAGATAGAAACCATACAGCTCCGCTTGAATGACACCAACGGCATAGAAAATTTCGTGAAGAACTTTGCGAAGTCCTATTACACATGGAGCAACAGCAAAGAAGCAATTGAAGCAAGGACACAGGCTATCAATGCTTATCTGACACAGGAATTGCAGGATTTGAATGTTGATACGGTGAGAACGGATATACCGACCAGCTCCACGGTCACGGACGTACTTATCTGGGACGTGGAACAGTCTGGGGAGAACGCTTTTTCTGTTACCTACGAAGTAGATCAACAGATTAAAGAAAATGACCAGACAAGGGACGTATCAGAAACTTATACCGTGACCGTCCATGTAGACGCTGACGGGGATATGGTGATTATCCAGAACCCGACACTTGCCCCAGCTATGGAAAAATCCAGCTACAAACCAAAGGCACAGGAAGCCGACAACAGCGTGGACGCTGATACAGAGGGTGACGCTACGGCGTTTCTGGAAACATTCTTCAAGCTGTACCCGACCGCAACAGACAAGGAGCTTGCCTACTATGTAGAGGGAAACGTCCTTGAACCGATAAACGGGGACTATCTCTTTTCCGAGCTTGTCAATCCCGTATTCACAAAGGACGGGGACAATGTGAAAGTGAGTGTTGCGGTGAAATTCATTGACGACCAGACAAAGGCACTACAGGTATCACAGTATGCGCTGACGCTTCATAAGGATAGCAACTGGAAAATTATAAATTAAGGTTTTAGCTTGTACTTAAAAATATAGTTGTAATAAATTCTAGAAAGTGATAAAATGAACATATAAACATATCGTTCATTTTATCACTTAAAGGAGAAAAATATGCCTAAAATTTTTTCGGAAACAAGGAAACAGTATTTGTATAAAATCATAAAACAAAATTGTATTGATTTAATTAGGGAAAAAGGATATAGACAGCTTAATATTAGAGAGTTAGCAAAAACGACGGGTATATCAACAGGTACATTTTACAATTTTTATAACTCAAAAGAAGATTTAATATTATCTATTATGGAAGATTCGCAACACAACTTGCAAAATCGTTTTTTTAAAATTTTAGAATGTAATGGAAAAATAACAAAATCTGACTTTATAGATTTATATTCATTCTTTTTTCTGAAAGATGAAAGTAATATTTTTCGATATTTATCGAGAGATGACTTAACGACTATTCTTTTAAGAGCGGATAGAAGCCAATCTTTTGAAAACATACGAACTTCTATAAAAAAAAATATTATGTATATAGATAAACCAAAGAAAAATATTAACTTTAATGCTGTTATAAATTTTATACAGCTTGTTAATCTCTGTTTGCAAAATAGCGATTTGTTAGTTAAAGGAGAAATTGAAAGTACAGTAAAAAAGCTATTAGAAAATATTACAGAACAGATTTTTGAGGAGGAGTATAAATGAAATTTCATGAGTTCGGAGATAAAGAAAATCTGCATATTATGTTAATTCATGGCGGTGGAAATTCATGGTGGAATTATTTAAGACAAGCAAAAGTATTGTCTAAAGAATATCATGTTATTCTGCCAACATTAGATGGGCATGGAGAAGAGTATAATACAGAATATGTCTCTACAACAGATAGTGCTCAAAAACTAATCTCGTATATAAATCGAAATTGTAATGGACAGCTTTTTTTGCTTTGTGGTGTATCTTTAGGTGGGCAGATTGTGATAGAAATGCTTTCTCTTAAAGCTGATATTTGTCAAAAGGCTATTATAGATGGAAGTATTTGTTATCCACAACCTAAATTGGAAAAATTCTGTATTGCTACAGTAAAGCTTTTTGGGGGATTGATGTTTAGTAGATTTTCGTGCAAATGTCAAATGGTTTTGCTACGATTGTCTCCTAATATGAGATTTCCAAAAGAAATTGAAAATTACTATATACATGATATGCCCTTATTAAAGAGAAATACGCTTTATACTATGTATCGTACATACATGGCAGAATATCAATTAAAAAAAGAGATTTCCAAAACGAAAGCACAAATTATGTATTGTTATGGTTCAAAGGAAATGAAATGTGTAAAGGAGTCGGCACAACTCTTTAAAAAATTAGTTCCTTCATGTCAAATATACGAAGCTAAAGGATATAATCATGGATATTTAGCAATATATTTACCTGACGAGTGGTTGAAAGTAGTTGTACCCTTTTTAAATACAAAGGAGAGCTTATGATAGGACTAAAAAAACGAGATATGAAAAAAATCTTAAAAGCTGGTGCAAAGGCAAGCGGTGTTCCTGTATCGGAACTAAGGGCAGAAATACTGGCTACCATTGACGAAGCTATGAACAGTACAGACCCAGAGGTACAGGCAAAATTCAAAAAATATTTTGGAAACAGAACGCCTACGCCAGAAGAATATATTTACACAATTACCAAAAAGGTGAAAATTTAAGTTTTCTTCCTGCTTCCTGCGAGGCAGATCAGCAGGAAGAACTTACCTTTTAAAAAAGTTGTGGTGCATTTTAAAAAATATCTTGAAAAAGATTTTAATTGCCCTTACCATTGCTTTATCAAGCTTGATACCGATTGAAATATGGGAGGTCATAACTTGTTTATTGAAGAATTTAAAGATATTAAAATTGCATATATACGCAGAACTGGTAAGTATGGTGCTGGAAATAAGCAACTAATGGAAAAGTTAAAGAACTATTTAAAGAATAATGATTTATTCAAAGATGATATAACGGTACTAGGTATAGCTTTGGACAATCCTTTATCAACGCCAGAAAATGAACAGCGATATGACGTGGGAATGATTATCACTGACAAGGATATTCATTGTGATTTGCCTATTCGTAATATTGATAGTGGGCGTTACGCTATATTTGAGGTTCCACATACAGAAAATGATGTAGCAAATTTTTGGAAGAATATTGACACATTAACTTCCGATTTGCCAGTTGACTATACGAAACCGATAATTGAGCGATATGCTTTCTCGAAAATCTCATTATATTTGTGTGAATTTTGTATTCCGTTAAAATAAAAGGTGGTGTTGCCGTGGAAAAGCAATCATGGATATTATGTCCTATTTGCAATAGTAAGACACGAGTTAAAGTGCGAAAAGATACAGAATTGATAAATTTCCCTTTATTCTGTCCAAAATGCAAGCATGAAACTTTAATCAATATAAATCGTGGAATAGTAAAAATTATTAAAGAGCCAGACGCTAAGACGCAGAGCCGATAGTTTGTAAGAATTACTCTTGCAGATTATTGGCTCTTTTCATTAAATCCTGCTTTCTGCGGAGCAGATCAGCAGGATAGCTTATGAGAGGAAAAAGAAAACGAGAAGCCTATTTGCTTCCCGTTCCCTTGTATTTCATGATACCGTCAATCGTTCCTTGAATGATTTTGAGTTCTTCATCTGTCAGTTCATCAAGCGATACGTCTATCTGTCTGCGGATTGTAGATTTTTCCGCTTCCTCCTGCGGATAGAAGTATTCATCAACAGAGATATGGAACATTGTCACTAAATCATGAAATAACTGGAAGCTGGGGTGTTTCCCTATATTCTCAATATCTGCGATATGACGTTCTCCGTAAAAGACCTTATCGCCTAAATCATTACGGGAAAGCCCAGCTTTCTCTCTCGCTTCTCTGATTGCCAGTCCCAGCGGACGGAAATCAAAGCTGTGCGTGTCTTTCTTTTTCCTCATTTTAAATCACCTGTCATGAGTTTATACTTCATGGCACATGATTAGAATGTGTTAAAAACGCATATATTATGCGTTAATAATTCATATCAATATTACCTTGACGGCAAATAAAAAAAACCGTTCTAGGGTAATATCTTTTTCCATGTCTTTCAATTTGATTAGGACGGTTTTGGATAACCAGAGCTGTCCTTTTCTTTTGCACTCACGGTACAGCTCTGAATAAGGGGGGTTGTGCTATGATTGCGTATCAGCGAACACGCCAGTATTCACAACTGAATAACCGCCTTACAATGGTTATTCAGTCAGCACGCCTTAAACATGAGTTAAAAATTCATATCGTAAACATAACAAAAACAGTCTGTTGGTACATTCATGTGCTGATTGACTGTTTTTGTTATTTATGAGAAGTTCAATATTTTTTTGAATTTCTTTCTTATACAGGTTAGCAAATCACCCACTCCTGTACCGATGTGGGGCGGAAAGAGGGATAGATACCTTTTACGTCTGGACAGAGAGGGGGTGAGATGATGAAACCGTCTGACTTCCAAAAAACAATCCAGTGTCAGTTTGACTGTAAGCTCAAACGTACTGTTAAAGGCGTTATCTGGAATTATAAAAAGGAATTAAAACGTCGTAAGGATAAAGAAATTCCTTTCTGTGAGCTTCCAGAAATCGTTGTTGAAAAGCTGGCTGTATGGGACGAGTACATGAGTGACTATACCGTGTTTGAGGTATGCGGTGTTGAAATCCGAGTGCTTGATGAAGAACTCTCAGAAGCATTAAAGCAATTATCGGAACGTAACCGTGAAAATCTTCTGATGTACTACTTTCTGGAAATGAGCGATACAGAAATTGCAAAAGCACAGAAAATTTCCAGAGCAGGAGTTTTTAAAAACCGTTACAGAGCTTTACAAAATTTAAAGAAAACACTGACAAAGGAGCGTGAATAAAACATGAAAAAAGGGTACAAACTTCCACCCTATCGACTTATTTCATCTGCTGTGGACGGAAATGAACAGTCTATTGAAAGAATACTGGCATTTTATGACCCGTACATATCAAAATGCTGTTTGCGACCTCTGTATGATGAATACGGTAATGTTTATATCGTAGTAGATATGGAGCTTAAAGGACGTATCAGAGAAGCTATTATCAAAATGATTTTAGACTTCGATATTGGTACAGTTCCAACAGAAGAATAAAGCAATTATGGCAGGGCATGATTTGTTGAAATCCCCTCTTTCCTGTCCTGCCCTCTGGTTTACAAATGAGAGCTTATGGCTTTCGTCACTGTTCTTTGACAACTGAATAAAGCAGACAGATACGTTTGTGATACAGCGAGCCACGGGGACTGTACGCCACGACCTTTTCCATAAGGAGAAGCGAGCGACCCATGCAGTGATCTGAGAGCGACCGTTGGAAAAGTCGCTTTGCCACGACCTGTATTCACAGAATAATGATACGTCCCAAAGGTGGTTTTGCTCATAGGAATGAGATTGGTTGAGATACCAGCGGAGCTTTTCCAGAGCCGTCTGTCTGCTTCCAAAAGACACACAGTAAAGGGGGTGCATAACATGAACAATACTGATGTGCCTATCTGGGAAAAGTACACGCTGACGATTGAGGAAGCGTCAAAATACTTCCGTATCGGGGAAAAGAAATTGCGTAAACTGGCAGAGGAAAACCTCGACTCTGGCTGGGTGATTGTGAACGGAAACCGTGTGCAGATTAAGCGAAAACAGTTTGAAAAAATCATTGATACATTAGACGAAATCTAATGTCAGCGAGCCGTAGATATGGTATAATAAAGTATAGCGTATCAACGGCTCATTCCTTGACGGAAAGGAGCTTCGCACTATGTCTAATGTAAAGAGAAAAGACAATAAGGGACGCAATTTACGACTTGGAGAGAGCCAGAGAAAAGACGGAAGATACGTTTACAAATATACCGATATATACGGGAAACCACAGTTTAAGTATGCTTGGAAACTTGTTCCGACAGACAAGACACCCACTGGGAAACGTGAAGATTTGTCGTTGAGAGAAAAAGAAAAGCAGATCAAGAAAGACCTTGCCGACGGTATCAATACCATAGACGGGAAAATGACAGTCTGCCAGCTCTACGCAAAAAAGAACAGCCAGAGAAAGAATGTGAAACGCAACACAGAAAAAGGTCGCCAGTATCTTATGAAAATTCTGGAAAACGACCCTCTGGGTGTAAGGAGCATTGATACGGTGAAGCTATCGGACGGTAAGGAATGGGCTATGCGAATGTATGAGAATGGCTTTTCCTACAAGACGATTAGCAATTACAAGCGTTCACTGAAAGCGTCATTCTATATGGCGATTGAGGACGACTGTATCAGGAAAAATCCTTTCAGCTTCAAATTGAGCGACGTTCTGGAAGATAATTCAGAACCTAAAGTCATTCTCACGCCAGAGCAGGAAGAAAAAATGCTTGCCTTTATGGAACAGGACAAGACGTACAGCAAGTATTATGATGAAGTGGTTATTCTTCTGGAAACGGGGCTTCGTATCTCTGAATTTTGCGGTCTGACAGTCCATATTGATATGGCAAACCGTATCATCAATGTAGACCACCAGCTATTGAAAGATACTGAAATCGGCTACTACATTGAAACACCTAAGACCAAAAAAGGAGAACGCCAGCTTCCAATGACAGAAAGAGCCTATCAAGCCTTTAAGCGAGTGTTACAGAACAGAGGAAAGGCAGAGCCTATCATCATAGGCGGTTACAGCAATTTCCTGTTCCTAAACCAAAAGGGCTTCCCTAAAGTGGCTGGAAACTACGAAAGTATGTTGCGTGGGCTTGTGAAGAAATACAACAAGACACATAAAGACCAGCTACCAAATATCACACCGCACTCATTCAGACATACCTACTGCACGAACATGGCAAACAAAGGAATGAACCCGAACACCCTGCAATACATCATGGGACATTCAAACATCACCATGACATTAGGGTACTACGCACACGGTACTTTCAATTCAGCGAAAGCGGAACTTGAAAGACTGGCTCTTGCTTCTTAAATCGGTGATTGTACTACTCATTTACTACTTTTGGTTGCATTTTCATGCTGGTAAATGCCAGCTTTTGCAATGTATCTTCCAAACGGGAAATGCCAATAAAGCCCTAAAATACAGGCTATACCGACATTTACCAGCTTATGAAAAGATAATCAGAAATTTAGTGAGTTTTTCTCATAAAAAAAACATCTTGCTCACATCACGGCAAAAATACATATTTTTTCAACCGCTCAAAGGCTTCTTTAATCCTGCTGGCCGGAGAAGCCAGATTCATACGGATATGACACAGACCGCCAAACGGTCTTCCGTCCTGCCAGCCGACACCCACATCCCAGCCTGCTTTCAGCAACTGCTCAATAGACATTTCAGTTTGTTTACAATATTCCGTGCAGTCCAAAAATATCATATATGTCCCCTGAGGCATGACCACATCCACCCCATGAAAATTCTTTTTGATAAACTCCACGGCATAGCGTGCATTCTCCTCAAGAACCGTCCGCAATTCCCCAAGCCATTCACTGCCCTCCGGCTTATAGGCCCCAATGAGGGCATGCATGGACAGTACGTTCATCTCATTATAGTGAGTCGCATCGCCGTACCGGGTGATTCTGTCCCGCAGATAGTCGCTGTAAATGACATGGAAACTGCCAATCATACCGGCAAGATTAAAGGTCTTGCTGGGCGCATACACGGCGATCACATGTTCTCTCGCCCAGTCACTGACCATCTGCGTTGGAATATGTCTGTGTCCGGAAAAGGTCAAATCCGCCCAGATCTCATCGCTGATCACATAACAGTCGTTGGCCGCATAGACTTCCATAGCCTTCTCCAGTTCCCAGCGCTCCCACACCCGGCCGCATGGGTTATGCGGCGAGCAGAAAATCGCCAGATGAATGTGATTCTCTCTCAATTTCCGGTCCATGTCTTCATAATCCATTCGCCAGACGCCCTCCGCGTCTTTCTTAAGCGGGCTGAATACAGATTTTCTTCCCAACCCTTCAATATCTGAGGTGAATCCCAAATAAAACGGACTGTGAATCAGAATTCTATCCCCCGGCTGGGACAATACGTTGACCGCGCTGGTCACGCAGCCATGGACGCCGTTTTCATATCCGATATGTTCTTTTTTCAGTCCGGTCACATCGAAATGCTTCTCCTGCCACCGGATAATCGAATTATAATACTCTTCTGATGGCCGGAAATAGCCAAAAGCCGGATGCCGAAGTCTCTCTATGACCGTCTCTGTCACAGAAGGACAAGTAGGAAAATTCATGTCTGCTACCCACATGGGAATAAAGTCAAAGCCTTCCTTTGGCTCGTCCGGTTCATTTCCCCATACTTTATCCGCTCCGATACCGTCAATGGCCAGGGCGTCTTTACCCCTGCGGTCCATGATGGAAGTAAAATCGTATTTCATGTGAAATCATCCTCCGTTTCAGTCTGTCAAAGTAGCCTGTCATGATGATACCACAGAGAAAAAAAGATTTACAGCGCTAATTACCATGCAGCACCAGATTCGGCGCATTATTTATAATACCTTCTCCGCTGAGCGCCGGGCCATAATCAGAATATAAATCAGCCCTGCCATTGCCCTGAAGGATGAGATTCGCCGTGCCTGATGAACCACCCATAAAATCAATAGGTGCATTCTTATAGAAGAAGTAATTGTCCGTTCCGTCCATGAATTCAATGACAATGTCTCCTTTATATGGACTGTCCTCCAACCGGCTATAATTTACGACGCTGACCGCATTTCCAGATATATGTACATTGGCAAAGGTTACTTTTCCTCCGCCAATACGGATGAAATTGCTTCTGGACGGATCACTCTGGACGATGGTCACCCCTTCCGACATATTGTAGGCATATTCATTTCCACAATATTTCACCGAATCATTGGACGCATTATCTCCCAGCACCAGAATCTGCCCCTTTGATACATCATACACATCTCCGCTCACCACTGCAATCTTCACAGAGGCACTGCGGTTTCCCGCTCTGGCGGTAATGGTAACGCCTCCTTTTTTCAGTCCTCTTACTACGCCGCCGGATGAAACACTGGCAATTGAACTGTTGCTTGACGACCAGCTCACTGCGTCCGTTGTGTTTGACGGCGAAACAGCGGCACTGAGATTCATTGTAGTACCTGTTCGCATATAAGAGATTGCTCCGCTGATGCTAACCGACGCGGCAGGTATATTTGTCACATTTCCTGTGCCATTTGACCCAGTGCCGCCAGACGTACCAGAGCCGCCTGTACCGCTGTTACCGCTTCCCGATGCACCGCCGGAATTTGCCGCTGCAGTCACTTTTACATTGCAGGTTGCTTTCTTTCCATTCACGGTTTTTACTGTAATTTTCGCGCTGCCCGCTCTTTTCGCAGTGACCACGCCGGAAGCGCTGACACTGGCGACAGAAGAATTATTACTGGACCAGCGCAGGGAAGAAGAAGCCTTTTTCGGCTTAAATTTTACCGTAAGCTGCCGGACATCCCCTGTCTTTAAATTCAAAGACTTCGGATTTAATTTTATTTTTTTCGGTTTTGGCAGTACCGTCACTTTGCATTTTGCTGTGACGCCGGAAGAAGCTTTCACTGTAATGGTTGCTTTGCCAGCTTTTCCGGCCGTAATGACTCCTTTTTTATTCACCTTTGCCACCTTAGTATTGCTGCTTTTTATTGTCACTTTTCCACTGGCGTTCTGCGGAGAAACCGTGTATCGCAAGGTAGCTTTTCCGCCGGAATCCAGAGTTACCCGTCTGAAATTCAGTCTGATCTTTTTCACCTGCGGTCTGACCACCCGTACCGTACAGGTTGCCTTTTTTCCATTGGCCGTCGTCACCGTTATTTTTGTTTTGCCGGCTTTCAGCGCGGTAACCTGCCCGCTGGCATTTACCGTCGCCACCTTTGGTTTGCTGCTGCTCCATGTCAGTCTGCTGGTGACTCCTGCCGGACGGAGCGTTGCTGTCAGAGATTTTGTTTTCCCGATTTTAATCGTCATGGAAGATTTGTTCAATTGAACCCTATTTACAGTTACCGGACTGGCAGAACCGGTATTCGTTCCGGTATTGTTATTGCGGCCCGCATTATTCCCGGTATTGCTATTGCCACCTGTATTGTTTCCGGCATTGCTATTGCCGCCTGTATTGTTTCCGGTACTGTTATTTCCTCCGGTCGCAGTGCCGGATGCTGCCGTCACGGTTACCGTCCAGGTCTCCACCAACGTATCGATAGTACCTCCACCCCAGGTCGGAACAAATTTATCCGACCTCAGCTGAATGGTCGCCGTTCCCTCTCCCACCGCGCGCACCATGGCATAAGGGCTGTCCGGACTGCTGGAATCAATCACCACAACACCGGAATTACTGGTAGACCACCGATATGGCGCGCCGCCGCCCTGGGACTGGAGCTGACGGCGTTGTCCCACCTGAAGACGGAATGAACCCCGTCCTTGTGAAATCTCCGCATATACCGTCTGTCCGGCAAAGAAACCAATAACCAAAAACAGGAGCAATGCTGTCAACACATAAAACCTTTTGTTTTTTGAAATATTTTTTCGTCCTATAGACATTACTTCCTCCTCCTCTCATTTTTATATATGCCCATTGTATCACGGTTTTCCCACGAAAAAAGGGAATCCCAAATTGTTTGGGACTCCCAAAATACCTATCTTACTTTTTTGGATTTTACCGTTTTGCTCCAGCTGCCGTATACCTTTGTCACACTGTTGCCGGATTTCACCTTTTTATAAGAGCGGACTCTCACATAATATTTCTTTCCGGATTTGAGTTTTTTGATGGTTTTTGTTGTCTTTTTATTCTTTTTAAGGTTGACAGATTTTGTTTTCTTATTTTTAAATTTCTTGCTGGTCGAATACTGGATCTGGTAACCGCTGGCGTCTTTATCACGCTTAATCGTAATCTTTAAAGTCCGTCTGCCAGACAGCTGAACTTTTTTAATTTTGGCCTTCTTTGGTGCAGCGGTGCTGGTGGCTGAATTGCTGTTACCGGAATTATTGTTATTATTGGTTAATGTATTATTAGAAGGAATGGCTACTTCATTCACCGCTCCGTTGGAACTCACGGTTCCGGCGTAATAATAAAGGTTAGTCTTGGATGAATCAATATGCATAACAGGTCGAACACCGCATGCCATTGTGCTTACATAATATATACTTCCTGCTCCGCCTGTATCCGATACAGCATAGATCCCATTATAGTATCCATTCAAAGTAATCATATATCTTCGAAGCCACCATCCACAAGTCCCTGTTTCATCAGACCATGAACCCATTGCACTGGCATAATCTGTTAGCTGCGCCTTCCTGGTACTGTTAGAAGCAAAACCATATTGCGAGTTAAGTTCAACCGTGTCTAATAAATATATTTTATCTTGCGTATCTACATTCCTATCTGCTACCGCTAATTTGGTTTTAACATTCGTTTCTAAAATAGCACTTTGTTGCTCTGCTGTAAAAGCGCTACCAATGAAACCATTACGTCCCGCACTTGTACTATTTAAAAAACTTCGTATAGCACTTTGGCTCCAATTCACTTCAGATATATGCTGTTTCGTATCAATGGCTTTATCCGCTATCAAAAACATGTTTCCGCCTGTTTCCAGAACTCTCCATTTGATTGGTTCATATCGGAAATAATGCCAGGTTGCAGTATTTTCCCAATTGTAATAACCTTCTGTTCCGGATTTACTGGATGATGTAGCATAACTTTTTCTTAATCTCCGATACTTTACGCCGTTGAGCGTAATCTCATCGTTAACATCCCAGCCGCTGGCGTTCTGCAGGGAAATGTAAGTACTATTTCCCGGGAGAATCTCCGTCTGCGGATAGCTTCCAAACCAGATACAGTCCCAGGTAGTGGTGTCGCCGGATACGACCGGATCTTTCAAGGTGACAGATGCCGCGTTTACTTTACTTCCCGAACCAACGACCAGAAATAAGCCCAAGGCGAAAATAAAGGTCAGCAGAACTTTAACACCACGTCTCATACTATTACTTTTCATAACTTTCTACCTCCTCCTGATATAGAATACAGGGTTTTCATTATAAAATAATTTTACCATGATAAAGGCACAAAAAGAGAGAATCCCAAATTGTTTGGGATTCCCTTTCTACATACATCAATTATGAATATGGAGTTATTGTAAATGAAAGAATTTACAGCAGTTTTTCAGATCCATTATCTGCTTTTTTTAGATTTCATAGCCTGCCATATAGCCCTCGTAGATGGCGGCAAGTCCGTTTCTTACCTTTTTAGAGTCGCCGATGACTTTTACCGGAACGCCGATTTCGCTAAGTTCCGGCTCCAGCGTATTGACCGGTTTGGAACCGGCAGCAACCACGACGGTATCCACGTCTTCCAGGACAATTTTTTTACCTTTCTTTTCGATGGTAACAGTATCGTCACCGATCTCACAGACCTTTGCCCCTTTGTATACTTTCATGTTCTCGTCTTTGATTGCTTTCCGGTGCATCAGCATGGTTTCTCTCTCGCATCCGATGAGAATGTCGTCAAGCATCTCCACGATGGTAACTTCGCTGCCGTACCAGGATAAGAATTCCGCCGTCTCCACACCGACGGAGCCGCCGCCCATGACCACGACATTTTCACCGGCTTTTTTCTTCTGGGTCAGAATATCATTGGCCTGAATGACG
Source organism: Eubacteriaceae bacterium CHKCI004 (assembly GCA_900016875.1). Classification (GTDB taxonomy): domain Bacteria; phylum Bacillota; class Clostridia; order Lachnospirales; family Lachnospiraceae; genus Anaerobutyricum; species Anaerobutyricum stercoris. The sequence goes on from FCNR01000036.1 coordinate 26,158, forward strand.
TGTGGTTTGTCGCTGCCCGAAATCGGAGGGATAAACGGTTTGCAGCCGGTGGCGATGATGACCGCATCCGGATGTCCTTCCTGCACCATTTCTTTTGTAAGTTCCGTGTTATACCGGATATCCACGCCCAGCTTTTTAAGCTCATGTTTCTGCCAGCCCACAAAGGTCAGAAGCTCCGTTTTGTGCGGAGGCAGAGCGGCGATGAGCCAGGTACCGCCCAGACGGTCGCTCTTTTCAAACAATACCACATGGTGACCTCTGTTTGCCGCCACGATCGCCGCCTCGCATCCGGCCACTCCGCCGCCGGCAATCCAGACCGTCTTCAGAGTCTCTGCCGGATTCTCCGGAAGCTCATATTCTCTGTCCATCTCAGGATTTACCAGACAGTGACAGTTTTCGCCGCGCATATTTCCACCGATACAGCCCTGCACGCAGCCGATGCAGTAACGAATATCTTCGAGACGCCCTTCTTTTACTTTGATCGGGAAGTCCGGGTCAGCCAGGGACGCTCTTCCCATGCCGATGAAATCTGCTTTTCCGGCCTCAAGAACGCTTTCCGCCAGACAGGCCTCATTGATTCTTCCGGCGGTGATGACCGGAATATTTACCACCTTTTTGATTTCGGCGGAATTATCCACAAAGACGCAGTTGTCAAGCATCATCGGCTCTACGATGTTATGGGATACAGTAAAGATTCCCTGGGAACAATCGATGGCGTCTACACCTGCTTCCTCCAGCTTTTTCGCGATAACTCTGGTTTCTCCCATGGAGAGTCCTCCCGGAACGTATTCTACTGTGGACAGTCTCACCATGACTGGGAAATCTTTTCCCACTTTTGCTTTTACATCGGCCACGATCTCCAGCAGGAAACGCATCCGGTTCTCCAGACAGCCGCCGTATTCGTCGGTTCTCTTGTTGGCGTATTTTGATAAAAACTCGGAGATGAGATATCCGTGGGCAGCATAAATCTCCACCGCGTCAAATTCGGCTTTTTTCAAATTACGCGCCGTATCTCCATACAGGCCGACAATCTTTTTAATCTCGTCCACCGTCAGTTCCCGCGGATTCTTCTCTCCGGAAACGTCCCGGTAAGGAGAAGGAGCTACCAGATTCTCATCGGAAACGCCGATAAAAGTCTCTCTTCCGGAATGACTGATCTGTGCGGCAATTTTTGCTCCCGCGGTATGAACGCGCCTTGTCAGCTCCTTATGACTCTCAATGAGCTCGTCATTCCAGATCCCGAGCATTTTCGGGAAAAATCCCACATTCGGTGCAACGCCGAAATATTCGGTGATGATAAGGCCCCAGCCGCCTTTTGCCTTTCTCTCATGATAGGCGATGAGCTGCTCTGTGCTGGCTCCCTCCGGCGTCGCGGTGAGGGTTGACATGGCAGGCACAACCAGACGGTTTTTTACCTCCATGGTACCGATTTTCATTGGCTCAAATAATTTGTCGTACATACAGGTTCCTCCTTCTTTCTTTTAGAAATGTATGGTCATCATTTTTAAATCTTAATTTAAATCATGATTTAGATTACGATTCAATATTATATCTTTATTAACACTTCGTCAAGAAAAAAACAAAAAAAATAGTTACAAACTTTACATTTAAAATTTGTAACTATTACACAATCTTTTATGATTTATAACTATGCGAAATACCATGCCGGACTGGGGTCTCAGCTGCACCGCAATATCTAATATGCATTATTCACTTGCTTTCCATATCCTGTCAGCCGTTTTCCCGTTGCTTCGTCCCGGCGTAACTTTTAAGCACCCGCTCTGTCCATGCGACCATATCCATTTTTCCGCCGCTTAAGCACCAGTTAAAAGTAATGCCGTTAAAAAGATAACAGTACATATAAATCATTTCTCTGCTGTCCACCGACGCCGGCAGTTCCCCGCCTTCCTTCGCCTTATCAAGGATTTCACTGCCCTGCCGCACCAACGGGGTGAAAGCATAATCCTTATCCGGCACGTCAGCATTTGGAAAGAGAGATCCATTGTTGGGCAGATAGAATCCACGGATGAATTTTATTCCCTTTTCCACATTATAGTTGGCGCAGCACACAAAAATATCAATACTTTTTTCGATATTGTTCATATGCTCAAACTCCGGACGTTTTTCATAATATTTTTTCTGATATTCCAGAAAATCGTAGGACAGATAGTACATCAAAAATGTCTCTTTATTTTCAAACAGATTATAGAAGGAACCGTAAGCCACTCCCGCCACCTTACAGATATTCCGTATGGTCACCGTATTATAATCATACTCATTCATAATCTGCTCCATTGCGCCGTAAAGCTTACGTCTGGTCTCCTCATTTTTCTGCTGTCGCCTGCTTGTTCCCAGCTCTGATAACTGATTCATGAAAAATACCTCCCTTTCCAAGGTAGTCTTATTTTACTACGCCGGAAAGGGAGGCGCAAGGTTTCAGATGGATTATCTGATTTTATTAACTTTATTTGATTTTTTTAGATTTCACCGTTTTACTCCAGCTACCGTATACTTTTATCACGCTGTTGCCGGACTTCACTTTTTGGAAAGAGCGCACCCGAATATAATACTTCTTTCCTTTTTTCAATTTCTTTAACACTTTCGTTGTCTTTTTATTCTTTTTCAGATTCACCGTTTTCGTTTTATTCTTTTTAAATTTTTTATTTGTAGAATATTGAATCTGATATCCGGAAGCCTTTTTGTCTCGCTTAATTTTTACTTTAAGCGCTCTGCTACCTGCCAAAGTTACAGATTTTACCCTGGCACGTTCCAATATAACAGACTTATTATCTTCTTTGTTTCCGGATGTAAATCTATTTCCGGCATTTCCGATATTACCAGAACTATCTGACATCGGTATACTTTGTTCATTTACTGTTCCATTGGAGCTTACTGTTCCGGCATAAGAATATAAATTTGTTTTGGATGAATCCATATGAAGTACTGGGCGAATTCCTCTGGCTCTGGTAGAATCACAATGTAATCCCGCACGTCCGTCACTGGATACATAACGTGCGCCAATATAGTCTCCGTTCAAAGTATATGCAGGCATTCTGGTCCACCAGGAGCAATTACCCGTTCCGTGACTGACACCCATAGCTTTTGCATAATCCGTCGGCTGACATATTCTCGTAGCATTGGAAACAAAACCATATCGATTTGCAGCATCATTATTTCCAATACTGAAATCCAATTCAAATGTCCAGAGTAAATACACCTTATCATCGGTATTTATATTGTACGTTGCTCCCAGATACTGATTTTCCACCGCTGTAGTGAGGATACTACTTTGTTGTTCTGCTGTAAATGCACTCCCCAAAAAACTGTTGCGCCCGGTTGAGGTACTGTTCAGAAACCCTCTTATATCGCTGGTAACCCAGAGTGTTGCCGAACCATGACTTTTCGTATCAATCGCTTTATCTGCCATCAGGAACATATTTCCTCCTGCTTCCAGCACCCGCCATTTGATCGGCTCATACCGAAAGTAATGCCAGGTTGTGCTGTCGCTCCAGTTATAGTAGCCTGTCGTTCCGGAATTTGATGAAAACGTCGCATGGCTCTTTTTTATCCGCCGATACTTTACGCCATTAAGCGTGAGTTCCTCATTAGCATCCCAGCCGCTGGCGTTCTGCAGGGAAGTGTAAGTACTATTTCCCGGGAGAATCTCCGTCTGCGGATAGCTGCCAAACCAGATACAGTCCCAGGTAGTGGTGTCGCCGGATACGACCGGATCTTTCAAGGTGACAGATGCCGCACTCACTTTATTTTCCAGGCCGATGACCAGAAACAAACCCAGAGCGAAAATAAAAGTCAGCAGTACATTGACACAACGTTTCATACTATTACTTTTCATAACTTTCTACCTCCTCCTGATATAGAAATACGGGGTTTTCATTATGAAATAATTTTACCATGATAAAAGCATAAAAAGAGAGAATCCTAAATTGTTTAGGATTCCCCTGAGATAGCGTCTGAAATACATTACAGTTTTTCGCATTTTTTCACCAGACATTCTTTTCTGTAAAAAGTCACTCCGTATGCCAGAATATCCTGATAGCCTCCCTGGCGAAGGGAAGCCGCATAATCCCTCATCTCAATCTGACGGAGGGCTTCGTCACATTTCTTTTGTAATTCCTGATAAGTTTTTGATATTTTAACCTCAAAAATTACCGCTTTACCTTTTACGCTGGGATACTTCAGCAGGATATCCGGACGACCGCTGCCAGATTCCCGGTTGGAAAGGACCATATAACCGCTCACATTTTTCAGCATTCCCGCCAGAAAACCGTGATAATAGCTCTCCTGATAATCATAAAAACTGATGGTCTCCATGAGATTCTCCGAAAGGATTTCTGCTATTTTTTCTGCATCTCCTTCCAGGATACTCTCATAAAGAGGCGACAATTCCTTCTGTCTGGTCTTATCTTCAAACCAGCGCAGAACTGTGGTCTTGTAAATGTACCGGACCTCCCTGTTGGGAATGGCCAGTTCCATCAGGACATTTTCTTCCTCCTGCCTTTCACTGACCTTCTTTAAATAACCGGTGAAAAAGAGGAAATTCCAGAGGTGGTTCTGTGTGGAATACATGTCCTCATAAGTAATATCTTCATGAACCGGTTTCATAATGGTCCTGCCCTCGATGAGAGATTCAATCTCCTGCTTAACCGACAAATCCGCTTTTTCCACCAAAGTGCGGACAATACTGTTGGAGCTGGTGTTGGACCAGTAAGGTTTCGGCAATGCTTTCTTATTCCTATAACAGGATTGTATATAGTTGATAACGCTCCAGGGATTATAAACTTCCGTCTCACCAAACTGATAGCCGTCATACCATTCCCGGACGGTATGGGCATTATCCTGCAGATCATAAGCTTTAAGCAGCTCATCTACTTCTTTTTGCGTAAATCCAAAATGTTCCGCATAGGCGTCGCTGGTGATGGAAATTACATTGAGGTTGTTAAGCCCTGTAAAAATAGACTCTTTACTGATACGAAGGCAGCCGGTCACCACGGCAAAGGCAAGATTCTCATTAGATTTCAGCACAGACTCGAAAAGAGAACGAATCATGTCAGCCATCTGTTCATAAAAACCATGAAAATACGCATTTTCCAGAGGTACATCATACTCATCAATCAGTACAAGAACTTTTTCTCCTGCACACCGATGCAGGCAGTCCGACAAAAAACGCAGAGCATCCGCATAATCTGCTTCCTCTCCCCTCAGATCACGGATGCGAAGATAATGCTCTTCTTCTGCCTCAGTCAGTTCCCCACCCCGCTTGATTTCTTCCCAGTGTCTGGAATATTCCTGACCCAGAATTTTCTGGAGCATGGAAAAAGAAAGCGCACAGGAAGGCTGTTTCATGGACTTTAAGGAAATACTGATTACCGGATACTTCCCCATATGAGACAGATAGCATTCTCCGGGCAAAAAAAGAAATCCCTCCATACCGGGGATTTGTTACGATTCACGCGGTGATTAGGATTTCCTTTTCTAATTACGAAATAGTTTGAATATATGCATCAGCTCCCGCTGGCTTTCCAGACCCAGTTTCTTTAGAATTTTAGTTTTTTGATTAGCTATAGTCTTCGGAGAAGACTGTAGCTTTATATCCTTGCCCATGAGCATCTGAAAAACCCCCATCTCCGCTTCCGTCAGTCCCGAGAGAGCCATGGATGCGATGAGATATTCCTGGGCGGTATAGCCCCTGGCCAGCGCCAGAATGTTTTCCACCAGCAGGTTAGGCTGGTTCTTGAAAATGTAACCAGAAGCAAAAGCTTCTTTCGCTGCTCTCAGCACGATATCAGGAGAGTCCAGCGAGGTCAGAATCAGGACTTTAGCGTCGGTGAGAAGACGGATTTCTCTGGAGATGCGGATGCCGTCCGCCTCGGAAATGCCAAGATTCAGATCCATGATGACAATCTGCGGGCGAAGGGCGCAAGCCATCTGCACCGCCTCTTCTTTTTTGCTGCAAGAACCGATCACCTCGATTTCCGGCTGTTTTTCCAGCATTTTCTTTATGAGAAATATAAAATCTTTATCGTCCTCCACAATAAATACGCGGACATTCTCTGTCATCTGCTATCCCCTCTCTCCCCTGTGCTTTTTATTCCCGCGTTTTTTTCTCTTCTGTCTCCGTCCGCCGGCAGGAAGACAGATGGTAAATTCCGTTCCGTGCCTTTCCGGATTGGTGGAACTTTCCACCTGGATATATCCGCCGTGTGCCCTCACCACCTTCTGGCAGTAAGACAATCCCATACCAAAATGGGAAGCATCGTGATGGCCGCTGTAATAAAGGGTAAAAAGCCGTGGAATATCCTCCTGTGGAATACCGCATCCATTATCGGAGACGCTCAGCAGAACAATGTTTTTCCGGGGTCTCTTGCAGGTAAGTTTAAGAACTCCATCGTCGCCCATAGCGTCTAATGCGTTGTCAATCAGATTCAGAAGCACTTCCTTCATATAATAATAGTCGCAGGAAACCGGTTCGGCGGCCTCAGAAATATTCAGCCGGACTTCCCCCTTCCAACGGGCTTCCGTCTCCTCTTTTATTTCCTGAAAAAGTTTCTCTATCTCAACTTCCGACCATTGAAGAACAATCTCATCGGAATACAGACTGCTCCTTCTCACAAATTCTTCCATATGCCGGACAGAATTATCAATTATCGTGAGTTCATCGTCCACCTCGGAGACACCCAGACTGCGGATATAGTGGGAACACCAGCCAATCTTTGCCGCCTCTCCTTTAAGCATATGGATCAGATACCGCTCATTGACGGAAATGTCCGTGGAGTCGCCGGACCAATCAAAATATTCCCGGCTGAGACGCATTCCCCATACGCCGCCTTTGAATAAATGCCGCACATAATAAATGAATAAGAGCAACAGAATCACTGCGTTTCCCTGCCAGGCTTTATCCAGCTCATGGAGCTTTAAAAGATGAAAACAGAACAGGGTGATCAACCAATACCATAAAGGAAGGAGCGCAATGACCGAAACAAGGCGCCGCTGGCGGAACGAAATCTCCCGCCGTTCCCGAAACAGCGTCGCAATGATCAGGATCGTGGCAATGACTCCATAAATCAGATTGTAGGACGCCACAATGGTATATGCCTCCGGATTAGTCACAGGTATCTCCCTGGTCTGACTCCAGGGATAGACGATGCCAAAGCATGCAACAGGCAGAAAAACCAGCACTTTGAGCACTTTCGTGATTCTCGGCCAATATTCCTCCAGATGGCAGAAATGAAAACTGAAAATCATCACACAGGGCATGGCTACATAATAGAGGACTGCTGTGAGTATGGAATTAAGAAGATCATCCAGAGAATAGAGCACACCAAAAAGCAGGATCTCTTTGCCATAGAATATCCCGCTGTAGTAAATGTATTCTTTCAAAACCCCAATGCTCAGCAAAAAGCCGCAGATACAGCTCCACTGATTCACTTTATTTCTGGGACTGGAATAAAATATCAGAAAATAAAGCGCCCAGATCAACAGGGTAAACAGGAGCAGAAGCTCCGTCGGGAACCCTGTTACCTCCATCTTTGACATAGACCCTCACACTTTCTTTATGGACAAACTATAAGAAAATGATAGAAGATATCGAATCACATGTCAAGAAAATTGGCGGGCGGCTGTTCCCTCATTTTATAGGAATGACCAACTCAATTTCACTGCTCTATAATGTCTCAATCCACTCCCGCACCTCTTTTTCCGGCGTAACCAGCTTGCCGAACTCCTGTGCGCTGAACTGGATCTGCTTTCCGTTTCTGACCTGCGCTCCTTTTGCAGCCGCCTCGATGTCCTGGAGGGTATGGCCCGGCCAGCCCGCATGGGTCTGAAACGGGATCACCGTCTTTCCTGACAGATTATTTCTTCTTATAAATGAGTGCACAGCCGGCGCCATGGTATACCACCAGGTCGGCGTCCCGAGAATGATCGTATCGTACTCGGCCAAATGAACCGGAAGCGGCTCCAGATCCGGCAGATGTCCCCGATTTACTTCTTCTCTTCCCTGCTGAACGATTTCCTCATCTGTGCCGGTATACGGGATCACCGTGTTGAGCATGACCATATCCGCTCCTGTCTTTTCATGAATCATCTTGGCGATCATCTTTGTGTTTCCATCCATTGAATAATATACAATCAGTTTTTTAGACATTTGTTTCATTTCCTTTCTGCATTTATTATCTTCCCTGTACATTTGCGGCAAGACAGATTCTTCGTTTCCTCCGCCACATATCTCTGATATGATTACATTTTCTCACGCAGCGCTTCCCGCATCAGACACGGTGCCCGTCCAGATATTCCAGCATATAGTCGGTGACCTGCCGGGCGTCCTCCCCGTAAAATCCATGACCGCCGCCGTGAATCACCTTTAGTTCCGCGGAAGGATAAACCCCGAGCGCCTTTTCAGAATAGGACAGCGGCACGATATCATCCTCGTCGCCGTGAGCCGCAAGCTCCTGCGCATACTGCGTCCCTACCTGATAATTCCCGGCAAAGCCATGGGAAAAGATCACGGCGGGCATTTGCTCGCCCGCGCCTTTCGGAACATAGATGACGCCATAGATCTGTTTTCCGTCACGCTCCGCATAGAGCTCTTTTGTTTCATATTCATAAGCTGGTTCTGTCGATGCACATCCGCCGGCAGACAGAGCAAACGCCAGCAGCAGATAAATAAGAAGCCATATTTTCTGCATTTCAGATACCTCCGCCTATTCGTTTGATTTACCCGTTGAAATGTGTCACATTCCGATGGACCCCATCGGTTTATACAGACGATTATATTATCCGGTAGTAACAACCGGTCAAGAAGTTTTTATATCAGCAGATTAACGGCCAATCCTGTGATAAAGGAAAACATCATCACAAATACAAGATATATCACAAAGTTTTTTACGCCCAGTACGATTTTCAGCGCTCCCAGATTAGTAATCTTCGTGGATGGACCGGTGATCATAAAGGCTGCCGCACTTCCCATACTCATCCCGTCCATGAGCCATGCCTGGAGAAGCGGAATCGTTCCACCTCCGCAGGCATAGAGCGGCACCCCCACAGTTGCCGCCATCAGCACGCCAAAGGCTTCATTCCCTCCGAATGCCGCGGTCATCAGATTTTCCGGCACATACCGCTGGAAAAGAGCTGACAGCAGAACGCCGATCAGAAAATACGGACCTGTGGCCCGGATATTTCGTCCAATGTTTTTCAACAGGCGAATCAGAAGATTCGGATCGGTGTCACGGCTTACCGGCTTGTCAAAGCTGTCAAAGCGGAAGAACGGCTTTCCTCTCCCAAAGACACGGATCAGCAAACCGGCGGTAATTCCGCAAAAAAAGCAGGACACGATCCGCACAGCCAGCGCCGTTGTTCCCAGCGCTGTACTGTAAATGATCAGCTGTGGATTAAGTAAAATCGAGCACATCATAAATGAGGCCAGCCACTCATCCCTCATGCCGCTTCCGGAGAAAGAGGCCGCCAGAGGGATCGTGCCGTACATACATAGAGGAGAAGCAATTCCCAGCAGGCTTGCCGGAACGATTCCAAGCAATCCCATCTGACTCTGGCTCATACCTCTGAGCAGACCATGGATCTTATCTTTCAGAAAAACGGAGACACAGGATCCCAGCACAATACCCAATGCCCAATAGCCGAAAATCTGGCGGAGCTGCACATCAAAGTAATACCAGATATAGACGAACTCTCTGTGCAGAATCTCAAATATCTCACCCATCGATACTTACCATCTGATAGGTCCGGCTGCCCAGCCCGATATCCTCTCCATGTTCCAGCACATGGACTGCGTTGCGTGACTCCATCCGGTCAATGAGAGATTCTGTGTCATCCTGAGATGCATACACTAAATCCACGCAGGCCTGGTCCAGAGCCACCGGGTCTGTGGATGCCAGAATTCCAATATCATGCATATCCGGCTCTGCAGGATTTCCATCACAGTCGCAGTCGATGGACAGGTGATTCATAACACTGACGTAGAGGATATTTCCATCCAGGGCATCCACCACAGATTTTCCTGCTTCCGCCATGCTCTCTGTAAACGGATCCTGCTCACCGCCCCACGGACTGGTATGGCTCTCTCCTGCTGTGTGTATCAGACATTTGCCTTCCTGCGATGCCATGCCAATAGATATATTCTTGATGGCGCCGCCAAATCCTGCCATGGCATGCCCTTTAAAATGAGAGAGTACCAGATAACCGTCATACTCCGGAAAATGTGCTCCCACAAGGTTTTCCGTAAGCTGTGTTCCTCCTTTCACCGGAAGGGATGTGGAACCATCCTCATCCAGCACCACAAAATCTGCAATATCTGTAAATCCGTGATCCTCAGCCACCTGATAATGCATGGCCGTGCCGGAGCGCTGCCCGCCATAAGCAGTATTATTCTCCACGATCGTTCCCTTCACCTGCTGTACCAGGTCAACGATCAGATCCGGATCCAGATAATTGCTGGCAGGCGGCTCACCGGTGGAAAGCTTCACTGCGATATTCTCACCTGTCAGTCCCGTACCCAGAGCATCATAAGCCGCCACCATGGCCTCCGGACTGATATCAGATGTAAAATAAACAACAGTATCCGAAGTTGCATCCTGATGTTCCAGAGAGGCAAGAGAAATAACTTCGCCGCCATTGGTTTGAATGCTTTCTCCCGGAACCGCCTCTCCCTCCGTTTCGGTAGTCTGTGTCCCGGATTCTCCTTCAGACTGTGAGGTTGCAGATGTCGCAGATGTTGCGGATGTCGTAGAGCTCGCAGAAGTTGCAGATGTCGCATCTTCATTTCCGCAGCCTGCCAGTGCAGCCCCCATCAGGGTGATTCCTAAAATCAGACAAACTATTTTTTTCCTCATCTTTATTCGTTTCCTCCTTCATCGTCGTATTCTTCTCTATATACAGAATAATCTACATTTCGCAGAAAGTACAATGCCAAAGACACATATATAACTATACTCTGAAAGCATACTGAAATGGACGATATAAAAGTCACCTCCGCAAAGTATGATATTTTTGCCTGCAGATACCTCTTTTTCGCATGCTGACAGTTCTCTTTTATAATAAAAAGACATGACTCACTCCCAAATCATGCCTTTTTCTAAATTCAACTATTTAATTACAGTCCCAGACCTTCAACCCATTCCTGCACGTCCGCTTCATCTGCGCCTGAGCGGAATCGCTCGCCTTCCTGCCAGTCGCCGGTTCCTGCCATCTCTGCCAGCAAATCTCCGCTCTCACCAAGTCCTGATGAAGCTGAGGTACAGAACGGAATCACTGTCTTTCCGGTGAAGTCATTGTTCTCCACAAAGCTGTTTACCGGCCATGCGGCGATGCCCCACCAGATTGGGTAACCGATGAACACTGTGTCGTAGGAATCCCAGTTTTCCACTGTGGTGGAGGTCAGCTCCACATCCCGAAGACTTTCATCTGCGTACTCCTGGGAAACCCGGCTGTTGTCATCGGTCCAGTCCAGATCTGCGTCAGTGTACGGTTCCGTAGGCTTCAATTCAAAAATGTCGCCGCCTGTGGTATCCGCGATCATATTGGCCACTTCTTCAGTATTGCCGGTCGCTGAATAATAGACGACCAGAACATTTCCTGTGTCGGAAACATTGTCAGTAACTTCCTCTGTATCACTTTCCGCTGTGGTGTCTGCCTCGGCAGCAGCATCTGCTCCGTCCTGCGCCGCAGTATCCGGCGCGCTCTCTGAGGAGGTATCTGCCTCATTCTGTGCGGCATTTGTACTCTGTGCCTCTGTCTGAGTCTCCTGCTGTGCGTCACCAGACTGACCACTGTTTCCTGAACTGCAGCCGGCCAGAAGGCTTACCGCTGTCACACCAACCAGACACATGGAAAGAAATTTTTTTACTCTCATTTTATCACTGCTCCTTTTACGATGCGTTTTGTTTTACTTCTTACACCGTAAATATATCGGAAAAACAGCGGTCTGTGAACTCTCCAAAAGTTTTCCAGTTTAAACGAAAAGGTATTGACTACCGGCTGTTTCCTGTCGAATACCGCCGGAACAGCAGCAGTCCGATCACCTCCACCACAAACTCCGTTGCCGGGAAAGCGCACCATACGCCGTGAATCTGCGCGATCACCGAAAGCAGAAACGCCATCGGGATGATCACGATAAATCCCCGGAGCAAGGATATAATGTGCGCCGGCAGCGGCCGCTGCGTGGACGTAAAGTAAATGGACAGGATGATGTTGAATCCGGCGAACGGACAGGCGATAAAGTACAGGCGGAGCCCGTCCACGGCAATAGCCTGCAGCATGGCGTCATGTTCGCTGTTAAATATAGAAGTAATCGGCGACGCGCCGAAAAATACGATCATGTATATGCAGATGGAAAAGACTGCCATGGTCAGTATCGCATAACGCAGAAACGCCCGGATGGCATCGTAATCTTTCAGTCCGAAGCTCCGGCTCATGAGCGGCTGGATTCCCTGGGCGATTCCCGTGTAAATGGCGATGATCACCAGGGAAAGGTTGGCGATTACGCCATAGGCAGCCACGCCCACATTACCGTTCAAATTCATGATGATCGAATTAAAGACAATCATGACCACGCCGCTGGATACTTCCGTTACCAGAGACGGAACGCCGCTGGACAGGATCCAGCCTGCCTGTCTCGCCTGCGGCCGGCATTTCACCGGATGGAATTTATTATGTTTCCGGATAAAATGCGGCGACAAAATGAGCATGCTGATGATCGGCGCCAGACCCGTGGCGAACGCCGCGCCAAATATCCCCATGCCGCACGGAAAGATGAACACCCAGTCCAGCACCACGTTGGAAAGGCTTCCGCCTATCATGGCAGCCATGGAAAGCTGCGGTGCGCCGTCATTTCTCACAAAACAGAGCAGCACGTTATTGAGCAGAAATGCCGGAGCAAAGGACAAGATGACCCGCAGATATGTTCTAGACATATTGAATACATTTTCTCTCGCCCCGAAAATCCAGACAATGTCCCCGGCAAACAGCAGTCCGACCGCCACAAAAAACACGGCGAACACTGCCGCCAGATACAGCGCATGAGTAAATGTACGGTTAGCCGCGGCACTGTCCTTCTGACTCTTTTGAATGGAATACCGGGTGCCGCCGCCCATTCCGATCATCAGTCCGCTCCCGTGAATAAAGCTGTAAATGGGAATGGCCAGATTGAGAGCCGTGAGGCCGTCCGTTCCCAAACCCTTTGACACAAAAAAAGTATCGGCAAGAATATAGCAGGACAAACCGATCATTCCCATCACGTTCAGTGAGACGTATTTCGCAAAATCCTGCACTCGATTTTTCATTTTCATACAAACCTCCCAAAATATACTTTCTGTTTTTCTGCAAAAAGGCAAAAGAAAAGCATTGACCTTCGCATCTTCAACGGCCTAACGATGCGAAATCAACGCTCCTGTTCTTACCCGGCGGCAAGCATTTTATGTCAGTGCAGAATCGAACAAGAAACTATCCGAACCACACGTTTTATTCCTTTACGTTTTTACCATAAGCTGCAAGGCTTGTCAAGAAATTTATACGTGAAATACATCGCCCACCTTATTCACAAACTTATTGGTTACCTTCGTGACCTGGCCCACCAGTATCATTGCGGCGAGGGTTCCTTCCCGGACTCCTTCCACACTTCCCAGGAAAACAAATGATAATACCAGAGAGATACAGACAAGGGTAATATCAAAAGTCATCTTCATATTGCCGAACTTCACCGGCGCAACCTTACAGATGGCAAGTACAATGCCTTCACCTGCCGTGGTAACAAGATTCGCCTTCACTTCCACACTGATACCAAAAGCGATCAGCACGATGCCGGCGATGCAGAGCAGCCATTCTCCCGCATAGCTGGAAACGTACAGTCCCCGCAGCAGATATTCCGCCACATCGATCATCGTTCCAAAGACGATGGCCGCCGGAAACTGCAGCAGCTGAAACCAGTCATACTGCCTGCGCAGGATGGCGATCTGAATCAGCACAAAAAGAAAATTCATGATGATGGTCGTGGTTCCCACCGACAAACCGGAAATCAGCGACGTCACATAGGGAACCGTGGATATGGGCGAGATTCCCAGATTGGCTTTAATCGAAAAGGCGACTCCGAAAGCCATGATGGACAGCCCCAGGCACAAAAAAATAAACCGTAAAAACGGATGATCAAACGTTCCTTTTCCTCTCCTGCCGTTTGGTCTTTTATCTCTCATCTCTCTCACCTCTTTTGTTATTTGTACAAATAGCATCCTCTGCTATGTAAATATGCGTTTTCATATACGCCATATCAATTATAGTCTTTCCGCACCATTTTGTAAAGAAGGCGTTCCTGAGTCCCTCCAGGCAAAGTTTTTTTGCAGGAACGCAGCTTTATGTGAAAAAATATGATACACTATCACTTGGGAATATTCCCGTCAAAAAAGTATTAGAAAGGAACGAACTATGAACATAGATTTATCTCACGCAAGGCAGCAGTTTGAGTCCTACCTGGACCAGTACGACCGGACGGACGACAAAGTCCGCCTGAAAATCATCCATACCTATGGGGTGATGGAATGCAGCCGCAGGATTTGTGAGCGGATGCATCTTTCTGAAGAAGATACCATTCTGGCGCAGCTCATCGGTCTGCTTCATGACATCGGACGGTTTGAACAGCTGAAAAAATATAACAGTTTCGAGCCGGACACCATGGATCACGCGGCTTTCGGCGTGCAGATTCTTTTTGAGGAAGGAAGAATCCGGGACTACGCCGCCGAAACTGATTGGGACAGTATTATCCGTACTGCCATCGCCCGCCACAGTGATTTTAAGCTGGAGGGCGTCACCGACGAGAGGGAATTGCTTCACGCCAGGCTGATTCGGGACGCCGATAAACTCGACAACTGCCGGGTGAAGCTGGAGGATTCCATCGAGACCATACTGGGCGTGTCGGCAGAGGAAGTCGGCAGTTCTGCCATCACGCCGGAGGTGATGGCACAGTTCATGAATCACCAATCCATTTACTCTCCCACAAGAAAAACAAAGATGGACTACTGGCTCTCCTATCTTGCCTATTATTATGATATCAACTATGAAGAAACTCTGGAAATCATACAGGAACACTATTATGTGGAACGGCAAATTGCGCGAATTCCTTATGACAATCCAACAACCGCCGCTCAGATGCAGGAAATCAAAAAAATCCTGCAGGACTATTTTTGCGCAAGGATCAACACCCGCAAAAAATAATGAAAACCATACAACAGCTAAAAAGACTGCCTATGGGAAAAGAGGTGATTTTCCTCTTTCTCATATGCAGTCTTTCGTTTTTCAGAAATATTTTTTCAAAAATATTTCCGGCTTCCCCACAGATTCGCCTTTTTCAAATCCAGATACTGTTGATACGCATCCTCGAGGATCTGTTTTTCATTGGGGAACCGGAGCAAATGATAGGCTTCATGAAATTTATAAAAACCGGAATCCACAAAATATTCTTCTCTCTGCGGCTTGGAATAATAGCTGTCCGCCATCATCAGATACCAGTGTACATCCTTCACCACCACATCATGGGCGGTATTAAAAGTATACTGACTCTTTCCCACATATTTGATAATAGAAGCTCTCGCACCGGTTTCCTCTCTCACTTCCCGCAGTGCGGTCTCTTTATACTCTTCTCCCTCCTCTACTGTTCCTTTTGGAAGCACCCATCCTTCATACCGATTCTTATAATTCTTGTACAAAAGAAGAATCTTCCCGCGAAAAATTACCACACCACCACAACTTGTTGCCTCTATCATGATCTCTTCCTCCTATGCAAACAATTCTGGTGTGTATTACACTTGGTATCAGTATATCAAATCCCTCTGTCCTTTGCAAGAAAGCATACTGATTTTTGCAAATATAATTTTAAGTTATATTTTCCGCAGGGACATCATTCTCTCTGCCATACGTATTTATCAGGAATAATAATCCTTCATCTCATTGTTATAATAGGAGTCAAAGACCTCCTTCGCAATCGGCGCCGCGTATTCGCTGCCCGCTCCGCTGTTTTCCACAATAACACAGACTACCAGATCCGGATCTTCCACATTGGAATAGCCAAAGAACCAGGAATGAGAGCGTTCTCCCTCATTTTCCGCCGTACCTGTCTTTCCTGCCGCCGTATATAAATCCGTCTCCAATGTTCGCCCCGTACCGTCAGTTACTACATTCTGAAGCATTTTCTGCAGAGTTTTTGCATCCTTCTTATCCACCAGTGTTTTATACTCTGTCGGTTCCGTTTTTTCGACCACCGCTCCATCCGAGCTTTCCACGCTTTCGACTAGATACGGTTTCATCAATACGCCGTCATTGGCAATGGCGCACATGATGAGCGCATTATGAAATGGCGTCATCAGCGTATTTCCCTGCCCGATGACTGTCTGCGGCACTTCACTTTTCTGAGAATTCTCATCCAGATCGAAACGGCTCTGCTTCACAGACAGATCAAAAGGAATGCTCTGTCCAAATAAAAACTTCTCATTCAGAGCCGCGAAACGTTTCAGATTCAGCGTGCTTCCCAAAGTGACAAACGCCGTATTACAAGACTTGGTAAAGGCCTCGTTTAAATCCACCTCACCGTGTTCTTCGTCCTCATAACAACTGATGCGCACGCTGTCCACAACTGTTTCTCCGGTACAATCATAAGAAAAATCTCCATATGAGCCCGGATGTTCTTCAATATATTCAAGAGCCGTCAACACTTTATAGGTGGAACCCGGAGGATATAAGCCCTGGGTCGCACGATTTAACAGACAGCTGTTATCTTCATCAGAATTAATTTCTTCCCATATATCATCAAGCTCATTGGGATCAAAATCCGGTTTGGAAACCATCGCCCTCACTTTTCCGGTCTTTGGTTCAATGGCTACCACCGCTCCCCTGTAATCACCCAGAGCATTATAAGCAGCTTTCTGCAAACGGGTATCCAACGTTGTGACAATGGTATCGCCAACGCTTTTTTCTCCCGAGACGCCCCCCTTCAACTGTTCCACCAGCTGTTCATGAGAGGTCAGCAGATCATAATTATAGGCAGACTCCAGCCCTGCCTTCCCGTGAGAATTATAGCCCACCACATGAGCAAACATATTTTCATAAGGATATTCCCTTGTCTCGTTGCCTTCATCATCCACTGTGGTTTCTGCCAGGATCTTATCGTTCGCGCTCATGATACTTCCCCTCCGCACTTTCTCTGAAAGCGAGGTGGTGCGTTTATTATAAGGGCTGTTGATAATCTCCGGAGCGTCGTAGATTGTGAACTTCACAAGATAACCGATCAGTCCGAGAAAAATGACTACCACAAAAAGGCTGGTGTGGAACATATATCGGTTCGTCCTGAGCTTCCGTCCCTTTTTGGGTACGAAGAGAGCAGCCAGACGTTCCCATATACTCACGGACTCTGTCTGCACCCTGTTTGATTGTCTACCGGACGTTCTGTCTCTCTGTGTTGATTTCTGATGTTTGTTCATCTTCTACCACTTCCTCATCTTCCTTATAGGCAATCATAAAAATGCCCTGCATGATCGCAAATATAATCAGGGTACTGGCCACGGAACTTCCTCCGTAGCTGATCAACGGCAATGTTACACCGGTGGACGGGATAAACTTTGTGACGCCTCCGATGCACAAAAACACCTGGAAAATAAAACAGATGGAAAATCCATAAGCCACCAGCTTATAAAAGCGTCCTTTCACATCCATGGCAATCTGCAGGAAATGTACAAAAACGCCGAGATAAATAAATATCAGGCAAATGGCGAAAAAAACGCCGAATTCTTCTGCGATAGCCGAAAAAATAAAGTCACTTTCAACCACCGGTATGTCAGACGGGCTGCCCTGGGTCAGCCCCATGCCAAACCAGCTGCCCGTACCGATGGCAAACAGAGACTGGGTGATCTGATAACCTCTCCCCTCTATGATCGACCATGGATCCGTCCACGCGTCAAATCTGGCTCTGACATGAGAAAACAATATGTAGGCAAGCCGTCCTGCCAGCACGCCGGCAGAAACTCCGCCGATCACATAAACGCCCCGCCCGGTGGCCGCATAACAAAGGAAAACAAAAATCACGAAATAAATCAAAGCGCCGCCCAGATCTCTCTCCATGATCAGCACCATCACATGGCATCCGGAAAACAAAGCCGTCACGAAAATCCGTTTAAAACTCGCAGGACGCTCCAGCATGGCCGCCAGGAAAAACACAAAAGCAATCTTTACAAACTCCGAAGGCTGCATGGCAAAACTTCCGATGGAAATCCAGTTAGTCGATCCATTTTTAGTTGTTCCGATCACAAAAACAGAGGCGAGCAGCGCCAGCCCTATCAACCCATATATCCATCGAAGACGCTTCAGCCAATATGCCTTTTCCAGAAAATACGGAACGATGAGCACCACAAGAGAGCTGACCGCAGCAATCGCAAACTGCCGGACGGCCTGTGCAAAATCCAGCCGGGTCAGAACTACAAAGCCAATCAGCAGGAGAAAACAGGTATGATTCATCAAAATACGCGAACAATCCGCATATATACGTTCATAAATGAGGATCAGCACTTTAAAAAAAACAGCCTGCACCACATATAGGATAAGTATTTTTACGTCAAATGTCTTTAAAAACAAGACGCCATAGCAGATAAAATGAAAAATAAACATGAATCGTTCCTGCCGGTTCATACGTTTTATCTGCCGGTCTTCCGTGGAAGGAAGAAAAACTGTAAAACAAGACACAGCGTAAATTGCGCACATAATCATGAAAATGTAATTGGATCCTGTTGATATAATATTTAGCATGACCTCACCTACTCAATTCCATATTTCCAGTATGCGTCCGGTTCCTTTCCTTTCGCCGGACCAAATCCGTTTTTCTCCCATCTTTCATAATCAAGGACAGCCTCCCGCGCGCTCCTCTCGTCATCCAGAAAGAAATGAAAGATCACCGCATCAAGCCCTCTGACAAATGCTCCCTCTTCCTCTCCCAAAAGATTCCGCGGCGTGTCCGACCAAATGGTATTATAACAATATCTGCAATGGCTCACAACCGGCAAACGGCGCTTCTTCTTATCTTCCAGAAAAAGCACTTCCTGGCGGCGATCACATCCGCCCCGCGTTTTCTTAATACACTGAGCAGACTTCATCAAAGGAATTCTCCCGTAAACAGAACATTCGACCGCCACGTCCTTCTGTCTATTTGCAAGCATCTCCCGGCACTCTCCGCCGGAAAGCTCCAGCGGCAATTCTGCTCCGGCAATCCCAAATATCCGCTTTGTCTCCGCCAGAGAAAAATGATTCCACTGATAAAATGAAGACGCTGCATAAACCGGAGCCGTTCGGTCCTCCATCTCCCAGAGAAACTGCGCCTGTCCCATAGTATGCGCATAAATACCGGACCACAGCCGCGACCGGCACACAACAGACAGTTCGCTTCGGCTGTCCGCCGCCGCCTCATCCTCCCTTAAGATAAGCGGCAGAGACAGATATGCATTCTTCCCCTGCCGGCAGATCTGCGCCGCAAAAGAAAGACTATCTTCTTCTGCCCAAAAATCCAGAGGGAGGCAGATGCTGTTGAAAAATGGATGCGACAAACAAAATTCCGCTATTTTCTTATCATAAACCACTGCCATTTTTTTCTTATCAGCATGAAAATCATCAAATTTCTTATTGTTATTTAGTGAAATAACAGTATCACTTTTTTCTTCTGATTGCAAGGAAATCTTTCTGTCTCTTTTATTTTTTTCTTCTGACACACTCCGGCATGCCCGGCGCTCCATCTGCTCCTGAAGCATCCGGAATCCCGTCTGTCTCAACTCTTTTACCGCCGACATGGGAAGAAATGCATTTTCCTCCAGATCGGCATCCAGATCTTCCAGATAAAACGGCACATCTCCGGTTTTATTCATCTGCCGATGAATATCTTCTTCTGTGACCGGACGTTTTGCGGAAGGCTCCGCCGCTTTTCCCGACACAAGAATCTCTTCCCCTCTGCATCGCAGCAAAAGCTCCGACGAGTTGCCGATTCGCACAATGATTTTTCCCTGTACCGGATATTTTATCTCTTTTTTTAAAATGTCATTCTCTATCCAGGAAGAAAGACTATCATTTTTTCTTCGATATACTTCCATGCCGGCACGCAGCGCTTTTGTTCCCGGGACATTCAGAATAATTCTCCTGTCATCCTTCCGAAGATGCTCCGGCACCGTAAGCGCCATCTCTTCATGACCGGGCAGCGGCAAAATCAGGATATCCTTTGGATGCAAGATTGTCCCCCTGTCAAGCTCCACTGCGATCTGCCCGCGGCGCACCTGACGCACCCATCCGATTTTCCGGCCGAGATTTCTCGGATGTATCGTGGCCATCATCTCAGAACCATTATGCCGGTTCCAGTAGCCGTCTGTGAAACCACTGCGGCTGTAAAGTTCCTCAAGAGCCTCGTAATCTTTCTTAGAAATCTTCCATTTTCGTTGCCGGTGCTCCTGTTTTTTGTCCAACGACAGATCTTCCTCTCCCATCTCCCGGTAGAGATCCAGATACTTTCTGTAAATGGCAGTTACTCCTGCCACATATTCTACATTTTTCATGCGACCCTCGATCTTCAGTGAATCCACACCGGCTTCAATCAGCGATGGAAGCCAGGAAATGGCGCACAGATCCTTGGGGCTCAGCAGATGAGCGCCGGCAGAAGACCGGGAATCTCTTTCCATCACCCGGTAAGGCAGCCGGCATGGCTGCGCGCATCGCCCCCTGTTGCCGCTGCGCCCACCGTACCTGCTGCTCAAAAGACATTGTCCGGAATAACAATAACAAAGGGCGCCGTGAATAAAAACTTCTATATCAAGACCAGCTTCTTCTTTCATACGGCGAATCTCGGAAAGGGACAGTTCCCGCGCCGGCACTACCCGGTTCATGCCAAGCCTCGCGGCGGCTCTTGCCCCATACACATCTGTTATGGTCATCTGTGTGCTTCCGTGAACCTCCATGCCGGGGAAATTCTTGCGGATAAAGGCGGCCGCTCCCACATCCTGCACGATCACGCCGTCCAGACCTTCCTCATAAAAAGGCTGAAGGAAATCATACAGTCTCTCCGTGATTTCCTTCTCTTTCATGAGGGTATTTACAGTCAGATATAAGCGTCTGTCATAAAAATGGGCATAATGCAGTGCCTCCACCAACTTCTCTCCGGTAAAATTATCTGCATATGCCCTGGCTCCGAACTGCTGTCCTCCCATATAAACAGCATCTGCTCCCGCCTTTATGGCGGCTTTTAAGTGTTCAAAAGAACCTGCCGGAGCCAAAAGCTCCGGCAGCTTAGTTTTTCTTTGTATCATTGTTTTTTGAATCATTTCGTTTTGTTTCATGAAGCTCACTCCGTGTTTCCAGCTCTATAATGCGCTTCTGCAGCTCATTGACCTTGGTTTTATACTCAATCACCAATTTATTTGCTGTGTCTATCCGCATTTCCTTATCCACCATCTCCTGCTTCAACTTGTAAAGCTCCTGCTCATTTTCCTGATGTTCCTGGTTAAAAATGTTTACCTCATCCTGAAGCTTAAAAAGCTCTTCCGCAATATTTAAGGAAAGAAGAATATTTTTATATTCCTGCGGCAGCTTGGAATAGCCATTCTGCTGCTTCAGCTCACGGATTTTTCCATCCACATAAGAAGCAATCCGCTG
This sequence comes from Eubacteriaceae bacterium CHKCI004, assembly GCA_900016875.1. Taxonomy (GTDB): domain Bacteria; phylum Bacillota; class Clostridia; order Lachnospirales; family Lachnospiraceae; genus Anaerobutyricum; species Anaerobutyricum stercoris. The sequence goes on from FCNR01000036.1 coordinate 47,845, forward strand.
CATAAAAGTCTCGCTGCTGCTCCCCGCCAGCATATAAACCTTTCCGTCAATCACCACAGATACTTTCGTCTTGTTTTCCATTTTATCCCCCCGCATCGCTGTATTTTAAAATACTTCCTCCGGAACAGGAAGGCCCAGATGTTCGTAAGCATAAGGCGTCAGCGCCCTCCCTCTCGGCGTCCGTTTTATAAGCCCTCTCTGTATCAGAAACGGCTCACACACATCTTCAATAGTCCCGGCATCCTCGCCAATGGCAGCCGCCAGCGTATCAAGTCCCACCGGACGCCCGGCAAACTTGACGATCATCGTGTCAAGAATATTTCTGTCTGTAGTATCCAGACCCAAAGCATCAATCTCCAGCAAATCCAGAGCATTACCCGCCACCTGCCGGCTGATTACTCCGTCATAACGAACCTGCGCAAAATCACGCACTCTCTTCAACAGGCGATTGGCAAGCCTTGGCGTCCCGCGGCTTCTGCGGGCAATCTCCAGAGCGCCGTCGCAGTCAATCTCCACACCCAAAAGCTCTGCCGAGCGCTCCACTATAGTCTGAAGCTCCTCATCTGTATAAAATTCCAGACGGTTTACCACTCCAAAACGATCTCTTAAAGGAGCAGTGAGCATTCCGGCGCGGGTTGTCGCCCCCACCAGAGTAAAATGCGGGAGGTCCAGCCGGATGGAACGGGCAGAAGCTCCCTTTCCAATCATAATATCAATGGAAAAATCTTCCATGGCCGGGTATAAAACTTCCTCAACCTGCCGGTTCAGCCGGTGAATCTCGTCAATAAAAAGCACATCGCCGTCAGAAAGCCCGTTCAGCACCGCGGCAATCTCTCCCGGTTTCTCAATGGCGGGACCCGACGTGATCTTCAGATGTCCTCCCATCTCGTTGGCGATGATACCCGCCAACGTCGTCTTACCCAGTCCCGGCGGTCCGTACAAAAGCACGTGATCCAGAGGCTCTCCCCGCATCTTTGCGGCCTGAATAAAAATGTTCAGATTTTTCTTAACCTTTTCCTGACCGATATATTCTGTTAGTGATACCGGACGAAGACTTCCTTCCGCAGCAACGTCCTCATCCAGCAGTTCTGTCGTTATCATTCTGTCCATCTTGTCACCCTGCCAAACTCTATTTCTACAATGTCATAATTATCTTAAGCGCTTCTTTTAAAAGCTGCTCCGCGTCCATGGCTTCCGCACCTGGCACCTTATGAACAGCCCGATACGCTTCACCGTTGGAATATCCCAGGGCGATCAACGCCTCCATTGTATCCATGATCTGGCTGCCTTCTTCTGAGACTGCCGCTGTCGCAGGCGTCTCATCTTCATTGCCTGTACCCAGATCTGCCAGATCAAGCTTATCTTTCAGCTCAATAATCAGACGTCTGGCGCCTTTCGGACCAATTCCCGGTGTCCGGGCGATACTTCTGGCATCCTCACTGATCACTGCGTAATACAAATCTTCCACGCTCAAAGTCGACAGCACAGAAGCCGCCACCTTCGGACCGATTCCGCTGACTGCCAGAAGGAGCTTGAATACCCTCAGCTCCTCTCTTGACAAAAAACCATAAAGAGCGAGCATATCTTCCCTCACATAAAGATATGTATAAAGCGTGACTTCATCACCGGTACGCACCTGATTACAGGTGGCGGAAGAAGTCCTCACCTCATATCCCATCCCCCGGTTATCCACCACAATACATTCTTCATCCGCGTACACCGCCGTGCCTTTTATATATGCAATCAACTTTTTAACTCCTGTCTCGAACTTATATTCTATCAAATGATACCATACTTCCCGATGAATTACAACCAAGGAGTTTGTCCCCTCATTTGACAGTCCTCCCTTTCTTTGATACTATTCAGCTGACAGTGTACAGACTGCCTGAACATTTTACCGAAACAGAAAGGACTGCTTATGCTCACAAAACATTACTGTTTCCCCTCCAGCACAGCGCAAACTGCCGGAAAAGGGAGATATACTTTCATAGATATCGAAACTACCGGACTCAAAAGAGACGCCACCATTCTCTACCTCATCGGATGCGGCTGGCACGAGAATGATGATTATCACATTATCCAGTGGTTTAACGACGATGGCGTCAGCGAACCTGCCATGCTCCTGGCCCTTCAGGATTTTCTGTCCGGACATCCGGCTCCGCTGCTCACATTCAACGGAGAAAGCTTTGATATCCCTTATTTAAATCGCCATTATGAACTCAATAATATGGACTTCCGGCTGAATCTCACCGGTTCTCTTGACCTGTACCGGATGCTCCGCCCTTTTCAGACTTTGTTCCGGCTTCCTCACGGAAAGCAAAAGGACTGGGAACATTTCCTTGGCATCGACCGGGAAGATCTCTACAGCGGCGGACAGCTTATCGGCATGTACAAACAGTATCTTATAAAAAAAGATCCCAGACTGCTGGATATTCTTCTTCTCCACAATATGGAGGACATCCGGGGTATGGAAGCTCTGCTTCCTCTTGCCTCTTACCAGGGACTGATGAACGGCGCTTTTTCTTTGCGGGAAGTTTCCTGTTCTGCTTCTTTTACCGCCTTTTGCCAGCTAAAAGCACCGCTGCCCAGACCATTACAAATCACTGTTCCAATTGGCTCCCTTGATATTTCCGGCGACCTGATGAAACTCTCTGTCCCGGTCACAAGCGGATCTCTGAAATATTTTTACCCGGATTACAGAAACTATTACTATCTTCCCGAGGAGGACCGGGCCATCCATAAATCCGTAGGCTGCTATGTGGACAGCCGGTTTCGGGAAAAAGCCAAACCTGCCACATGTTATATCCGCAAAACAGGTCATTTCGTTCCGCTCTTTCCGGACAAAAAATATAAGGGCATCCAGACCTCGCAAAAGTCTTATGCGGATTCCCTCACTCTGTATAAAAATAACTATAGAGACAAACATTCTTTTGTGGAGCTGGATGTACTGCTTTCAGCAAGCGATAATCTGACCACCTTCTATCTCTGTGATTATTTAAAACACATTTTTATCGACGATATGGAAAAAGCTGCCACAAAGCAGTGACAGCTTTTTATCGTTCTATTTCATTTCTTTTGCAAGCGCAGCGATTTCCTCTTCGTTAGCAGGAGTCATTGCGGACTTGATAGTAACCGTCGTATCAGCAAAAGTAATATTAGCGGATTTATCAAAGGCCGCTTTCATCACTTTGGCTGCTGTCGGCGCCCAGGTACCATTCTCAATAAAGGCCACTTTACGATTCTGATAGCCTCTCTCTGTAATTTCCGCCAGGAAATCACGCATGAACGGAAATACCTCCGCATTATATGTAGTGGATGCAAGAACCATCTTGCCGTAACGGAAGGCATCTTCCACAGCCTCTGCCATATCACAGCGGGCCAGGTCATTTACCACAACCTTCGGGCAGCCTTCTTCTTCCAGTTTCTTTGCCAGAAGCTCCACTGCTTTTCTGGTATTGCCATATACAGAGGTGTAAGCAATGACTGTTCCCTCTGTCTCCACACCGTAAGAAGACCAGGTGTTATACAGATCAAGGTAATAACCGAGGTTCTCATTTAATACCGGACCATGGAGCGGGCAGATTACCTGGATATCCAGAGCAGACGCCTTTTGTAAAAGCTTCTGCACCATGAGACCGTATTTGCCAACGATACCGATGTAGTATCTTCTCGCCTCGCAGGCCCATTCCTCTTCCACGTCCAGCGCGCCGAACTTACCAAAACCATCGGCGGAGAACAATACCTTATCCGCAGAATCATAGGTTACCATAACTTCCGGCCAGTGTACCATCGGAGCAAACACAAAAGTAAAGGTATGTTTACCGGAAGAAAGAGTCTCTCCGTCTTTTACAACCAGTCTTCTATCAGCAAAGTCTGTGCCGAAGAACTGTTTTACCATATTGAAAGCCATGGCGTTGGCAACGATCTTCACTTCCGGATATGCTTCCGCAAAAGCCGCGATATTGGCGGAATGATCCGGCTCCATGTGCTGAATGATAAGATAATCCGGTTTCCGGCCGTCCAATACCTCCGCCACGTTGGCAAGCCACTCATCTTTGAAATGCGCGTCCACCGTGTCAAATACAACCACCTTCTCATCCATTACCACATAAGAGTTATAAGCCATACCATTTGGAACCACATACTGGCCTTCAAACAAATCAATCTGATGATCATTGACTCCCACGTAATAGATATCCTCTGTTACTTTACTAAACATTTTGTTCACCTCATAAAATAAAAATGTATCATTATATTTTTTAGTGCCGCGAATAAAAGATTAAAAGTTGCAGACAATCTGTCTTTTATTGGTCAGCAAGTTGATTATAAGGGATTTTCCACGAAAAAACAAGTATTCCGCCATACATTTGCTGTATCTTTACAGAAACAAAATTCTCAATAAATGTAAGAAACTGCTACACATTCGCGAACTGACTGTTATACAGCTGCGCATAAAAACCATCCTGCGCCAGCAGACTTTCATGATCGCCCTGCTCGATGATCCTGCCGTTTTTCATCACGAGAATCGTATCCGCATTCTGTATTGTAGAAAGGCGGTGGGCGACGATAAAACTGGTTCTCCCCTCCATGAGCTTGGCAAATGCGTTCTGAATCTTTTGTTCCGTTCTTGTATCAATCGATGAGGTCGCCTCGTCCAGGATCAACATTGCCGGCACATGCAGCATGACTCTCGTAATACACAAAAGCTGTTTCTGTCCCTGACTCATGCCGGCGCCGTCCTCTGTAATCCACGTATCAAGGCCCTTCGGCATTTTCTTTATGAAACTATAGGAATGCGCTTCCTTGGCCGCATGTATGATCTCCTCGTCAGTAAAAACGTCACTGCCCAGAGTGATATTATCCCGGACAGTTCCTGTTTTCAGCCAGGTATCCTGCAGTACCATACCATAGGAATCTCTGAGACTGTATCTGGTCACCTGCCGGATATCTTCGCCGTCTACCTGAATGGCGCCCGCATTTACGTCATAGAACCTCATGAGAAGATTAATAATCGTTGTCTTTCCGCATCCCGTGGGCCCTACGATAGCCACTCTTTGTCCTTTCTTTACCTGCAGGTTAAAATCCTCAATGAGTTTCTTCTCCGGTTCATAAGAAAACTTTACATGGGAAAGAGATACATCTCCTTTCACGTGGACAAGTTCTTTTGCATCTGCAGGCTCCGGCGTCTGCGGCGTTTCGTCGATAAGTTCGAAAATACGTGCCGCGCAGGCAAACGCATTTTGTAATTCTGTCACCACACCGGAAATCTCGTTGAACGGTTTGGTATATTGATTGGCATAGCTCAGCAGCACCGTAAGCTGTCCCACAGATAATCCGCCGGTCAGCGCCGTGAGCGCTCCGCTTAAGGCTACGCTGGCATAAACAATGCTGTTGACAAACCGGGTGCAGGGATTAGTGAGAGAAGAATAAAAAGTTGCCTGCAAAGAACAGTCTCTCAGACGTTCATTAATCTCGTCAAATCGTTCCTGCGCTCTTTGTTCATAGCCAAAAGCCTTCACAACCTTCTGTCCTTCCATCATTTCTTCTGTGAGCGCCGTTTCCTGTCCTCTGGTCTCCGACTGAAGCCGGAACATAGAATAAGTATGACTGGCGATAAATCGCGCCACAAACAAAGATATCGGCGTCAGACATACTACCAGCAGAGCAATCCACACATGAATAGAGAACATAAAACCTATGGTCCCTAAAATAGTGATGACTCCCGTGAAAAACTGGGTGAAACCCATAAGAAGTCCGTCGGCAAACTGATCCACGTCAGCGATGACACGGCTCACCACGTCCCCGTAGGAATGACCGTCCACATATTTCAGAGGAAGAATTTCAATTTTTTCTATGGCGCGGTTTCTGATATCCCGGGTCACATGAAACGTGATGCGATTATTACAGATATTCATTATCCACTGTGCAAGCCCGGTCACAATGGCGGCTGCCACTCCGGACAGGAGAATTTTTCCAATGACGGTAAAATGAACCTGCCCCGGTCCGATAATATGATCAATAGCCTTCCCCATCAATATCGGCAGATACAACGTTCCCGCAACCGTCGCCGCCGCCGTGAGCAGAGACAGGATCACAAAAAACCTATGAGGCTTCAGATAAGTCCAGAGGCGCGCCGCCGTTTCTTTCTGCGTCATTTTTTTCTTCTTTTCCATGGTTATGCCTCCTTCTTAAACTGTGTCTCATAAATTTCCCGGTAAATGTCGCATTCTTGCAGCAGGGAAGCGTGGTCACCCATACCCGCGATCTTTCCGTCATCCAGCACGATAATTTTATCGGCATGCATCAGAGACGATGCCCTCTGTGCCACAATAAACACGGTCGGTTTATGTTTCATTTCTTTGATTGCCTGACGCAGCCGGGCATCCGTCGCGAAGTCAAGGGCCGAAGCACTGTCGTCCATGATAAGCACCGGCGCTTTTTTCAGCAGTGCCCTGGCCAGTGTCAGCCTCTGCTTCTGACCGCCGGACAGATTTCTGCCGCCCTGCTCTACATAAGCATCAAGCCTGCCGTCTTTCTCATCCACAAATTCTTTTGCCTGTGAAATGGCAAGAGCTTCCTCTATCTCCTGTTCGGCAGCTTCCGGCACCCCCATCAGGAGATTACTCCGGATAGTTCCCGCAAAAAGCTGTGCTTTCTGCGGCACCACCGACACCATATTCCGAAGTTCCCGGAAACTGTATTCCTTCACATCATGCCCGAAAAGCGAAACTGTCCCGGATACTGCATCATAAAAACGAGGGATTAAATTCACAAGAGTGGTTTTACCGGCTCCGGTGCCTCCGATAATGCCGATAGTCTCTCCCGGTTCCACACGAAAAGTAATATCGCTGACAGCCGCTTCTCCTCCCTCATTATAGCAGAAGGAAACGTCTGAAAACTCTACCGCCGGAACGCCAGACTGCTTCTCCGGATAAAAAGAGGAATACTCCAGGCTGCCTTCCTTCATCTCCGGCGCGATCGCAAAAATATCCTGCACACGATTCACACTGGCGAGAGCCTTTGTGATGGTCACGATCAGGTTGGCAAATTTGATAAGCTCCACCAGAATCTGAGACAGATAGTTATAAAGAGCCACCACTTCACCCTGAGAAAGAGAGCCTTCATTTACCCGCACGGCTCCGGTCTGAATGAGCACAATGATCGCCAGATTGATGATCACGAGAGTCAGCGGATTGGTCAGACCTGAAATCATACCCGCCAGTTTCTGCAGCGCTGTCAGCCGGTCATTACCTGCAAAAAACGCTTCTTTCTCGCTCTCTTCTCTGTTGAACGCGCGAATAACGCGCACGCCGGTCAGATTCTCCCGGGTTATGTTCAGAATATGATCGAGCGCCGCCTGCACTCTCTTATAGATAGGTTTCGTCACACCCATGACCGTAAAGACTACCAGGGACAGCAGCGGAATGGTCACAACAAAAATCAGCGCTGCCCGCACATCAATGGTAAACGCCATGATCATGGCGCCGAACACGATAAACGGGGACCGGAGAAACAGGCGCAGCACCATGTTGATGCCGTTCTGCACCTGATTAATATCGCTGGTCATACGGGTGATAAGGGTGGAACTGCCGATATCATCCATTTCCCTGTATCCAAATGATAAAATGTGCGAAAACAGCCGGGAGCGCATGGCCGAAGCCGCTCCCACCGCCGATTTTGCCGCGAAATACTGCGCTGTGATGGAAAACAAAAGACCAATAAGCGCCAGCGCGAAAAGTACCAGACACATCATAAAAATGTAACGCCTGCTGCCCGTGTAAATGCCTTTATCAATGATGGCTGCAACCACCAGAGGCACCAGCAGTTCCAGCATCGCCTCCAGCATCTTAAACAAGGGCGCGAGGATACTTTCCTTTTTATAGTCTTTCATAAACCGGATAATCATTTTCATAACTTATACTTCCTTTTCCTGACTATTTTCTTCCCGATTAGTCTATCATTTTTTCCTGTAGTTTAAAAGTTTAAAATCATTTTTTCTTTCCGTACATTCTTGCCATTTTCCCGCTCCTTAAACTATAATAAGTCTCGAACGCAACTTTCTTTATTATAGATGAGAACTGCCATATTATAGAGGAGAACTACCATGCAAAAAATATTATTACTGGAAGATGACGCCAGTCTGATCGACGGACTGGAATACAGCCTGAAAAAGAAAAATTTTTCCGTGGATACCGCACGGTCTCTGGCTGAAGCGAGAGCGCTTCTGTCCTCTGTATCATATACCCTTTTACTTCTTGATGTCACCCTGCCTGACGGAAACGGTTTCGATCTGTGTGAGGAAATACGAAAAAACGGCAACGCAGTACCTATCATTTTCCTTACGGCTTCTGACGAAGAATTTCATGTGATCCGCGGTCTGGACAGCGGCGGAGACGACTATATCACAAAGCCTTTTCGTCTGGGCGAACTTTTCTCCCGGATTCGGGCTTTGCTCCGAAGAAGCGGCAGCAAAAACATTCCGGGTGAGGATTCCTCTGTCCTTACTTCCGGAAATATTTCCATCGATCTGCTCACCAGCCGTGTCACCCTTTATGGCCAGCCGCTGGAGCTGACCTCTGCCGAATACCGCCTTCTCTGCCTGCTGGTACGAAACGCAGGACTAGTGGTCACCCGCAGTATGATCCTTGATGAACTCTGGGACGGAGCCGGACATTTTGTAGATGATAATACTCTCTCCGTCTATATCCGTCGTCTGCGGGAAAAAATAGAAAAAAATCCTTCCCGGCCCGAACTTCTCACAACCGTTCGCGGTTTCGGATACCGGTGGAACGAGGTGAGACAATGACATTATTACAAGATAAACGACAGCGTACTCTGATTCTGACCACCATTTTTCTTCTCAGCTTTCTGCTGGTCGGCATGTTTGCCCTGAACCTTTTGCAGGAACAACGGATACAGCATCTGGCGCTGACCCGAACCAACGCTATGGTGAGCGCCTTGCTTGAAGACGGAGTCCCGGCCGACGTCTGCGCCAGGGCCGTCACCGGAAACAGGATATCCTCCGAGGGAGCGGCTCTCCTTCGCAAGCTGGGATTTTCTGCAAACAACAGTTTTTCTGTTCACGAAACACAGAACACATTCCTCACGGCGACGCTGCTTTTTATCTCCTTTACCGGCTGTCTGCAGCTTCTTGTTCTGTTTCTTTTTGTCCGGAAACAGGAATCCCTCTATAGAGAAGCAGCAGAAACGGTCACCCGTTACACCGGCGGCGACTTTTCACGTCTGCTTCCTCCGTGGGATAACGGCGGACTCTCCCATCTGTTCGACAAAATCAACACTATGGCAACGGCTCTCCAGGCAGGTCAGGAGACTGAAAAACAGGCAAGAATTTTTCTGAAAAATACTGTCTCTGACATTTCCCATCAATTAAAAACACCTCTTGCCGCCCTGTCCATGTACAACGAGATCATCCGGGATGAGACCAATCATCCTATGACCGTGCAGACTTTTTCTGAAAAATCCGCTGCTTCCATAAACCGGATGGAACACCTCATCAAAACATTGCTGAAACTCACCCGCCTTGACGCCGGGGGCATTGAATTCCATAAAGAAAGCTGTCCGGCCGGCATTCTGGTCCGCACATCCATTGAAGAGCTGACTACCAGAGCCGGGCGGGAGCAAAAAATTCTTTCTCTCCACGGAGAGGAACAGGCGCCGATCTTCTGTGACAAAGACTGGACCATGGAAGCCCTGGAAAACATCGTTAAGAACGCTCTTGACCATACGGATAACGGCGGTCATATCCGCATTTCATGGGAAAGCTCCCCGGACATGACGCGGCTGTCCGTCACCGACGACGGATCCGGTATCCCAGAAGAAGACATCCATCATATTTTCAAACGTTTTTACCGCAGCAAAAATGCCCGGGACGCCCAGGGAGTCGGTCTGGGGCTCCCTCTGGCTAAATCCATCATGGAGGGACAGGGAGGATTTCTCACCGTAGAAAGTTTTCCGGGAGCCGGAACTACTTTTCTTCTGTCTTTTCCCGGCAGTAAGGTTTCCCAGCTTACAAAACTGTAAGACTGCATTCACCAGACTGTAAGCTGCCTCTGACATAATAAGAGCGTAAGGAGGTATGTATATGGAAATATTAAAAGTAGAACATGTTACAAAGATTTACGGCTCCGGCGAAAACACAGTGAAAGCTCTCAACGATGTCTCTTTCACTGTCCCCCGCGGAGAGTTTACCGCCATTGTAGGAGAGTCCGGTTCCGGAAAAAGCACTCTCCTAAACTGCATAGGCGCACTGGATCATCCGACCGGCGGAAAAGTGTATATCAATAATACTGATATTTTTGCCATGTCTGAAAAAAAACGGACAATTTTCCGGCGGCGCAATATCGGCTTTGTTTTCCAGTCCTTTCAGCTGGTTCCGGAACTAAATGTGGAACAGAACATCATTTTTCCTCTTCTTCTGGACTATCAGAGGCCCGATCAGGATGCGGTAGATGAGATTCTCGAGGTGCTGGGACTCACAGAACGCCGCCGGCATCTGCCAAGCCAGCTTTCCGGCGGCCAGCAGCAGCGGGTGGCCATTGGGCGGGCGCTGATCACCAAACCGATGCTGATCCTTGCCGATGAACCGACGGGAAATCTCGACTCACGGAGCAGCCGGGATGTGGTGGAGCTTCTGACCGCCGCCTCCCGGAAATACCGCCAGACCATCCTGATGATCACGCACAATATCAATCTGACCAGCGCCGCCGACCGGGTGCTTCACGTCAGCGACGGCGTATTAAAAGATTTGGGAGGGACCAGCGATGAAAAGTTATCTTAGCCTCATTCCCATTTCCGCAAAAGTTCACCGGCGGCAGAACAAAATGACGCTGCTCTGTATTATTCTGGCCGTCTTTCTGGTAAGCACTATTTTCAGTATGGCGGACATGGAACTCCGAAGTCAGAAGATCCGCGCTATCTATGACAATGGCAACTGGCACATAGCCATCCAAAACATTTCACAGGAAGACGCCTCTCTCATCGCGCAGCGTCCTGATGTGGCCGCTTCTTCCTGGTATGCTGTGATGAATTATCGCCTGAAAGAAAATTATGCCTTAAACGGGTCGAAGGTCGCTATCTGCGGCGTAGAAGATACGCTGGTAAACGACATTATGAATAATCTTGGTTCGGGAGAGTTTCCTTATAAGAAGAATCAGATTCTCCTGACGGAAAATGCAAAGGATATCCTGGGCGTGGACATCGGCGATACAGTTACCCTCACCATTCCTTCCGGCGGGACTATGAATTTTACCATTTCAGGCTTCAGCATCAATAACGTGCTGACCTCAAAAGTGGACGCCATTGCCGTCTTTATGTCTCTGCACACGTATCAGAATCTTTTCGCAGCTGTAAATCAGAAAACCATGACCGATTCCGATATGACGTACTATGTGCAGTTTAAAGAAAACTGCAACATGCGCCGTTCCATTCAGAATATCAAAGAAGAATATCAGCTGAATGATGACAAAGTGGGCGAGAACACCGCACTTCTGGGCGTCCTTGGATTCAGCAGCGATTCCTATATGACCGGTCTGTATGTGGCGGCTGTTGTCCTCTTCCTTTTTGTGCTGGCCGCCGGCGTTCTGATGATTGCCAGCAGCCTGAACAGCAGCGTCTCCAGGCGGACAGAATTTTTCGGCATGCTGCGATGTCTGGGAGCAGAGCCGAAACAAATCATGCGGTTCGTCCGTCTGGAAGCTCTGAACTGGTGTAAAGCCGCCATACCTGCCGGTGTTTTCCTCGGCCTTCTGGTCACATGGATTCTCTGCGCCATGCTCCGATACTTAAGTCCGGGCATGTTCGCAGAGCTGCCGGTTTTCGGCGTCAGCCTCTCCGGCATCATCGCAGGCGCTGTCGTCGGCGTCCTTACTGTCCTTCTGGCAGCCGGCTCCCCGGCAAAAAAGGCTTCCCGGGTATCGCCGCTGACCGCAGTTTCCGGCAACGCCGGACCACAGACAAAAATCCGGCGGGCTGCCAATACCAGATTTTTAAAAGTCCATACAGCTCTGGGGCTGCACCACGCAAAACAAAATAAAAAGAATCTGCTCCTGATGACTGGTTCTTTTGCCATTAGCATCATACTCTTTCTGGGCTTTTCTGTTTTTGTGGATTTTATGCACCGTGCCCTGAATCCGCTGCAGCCTTACACGCCGGATCTCTCAGTCGCCGTCTCGGACAACAGCTGCATTATCGATAAGGGTCTGGCGCAGGAGATCGATGAGCTGGATTATGTAAAACGTGTCTATGGACGAAGCTTCGCAGACATCAGCGCCACCTGTGAAGGCCGCGATGTCACCGTCACGTTGATCTCTTATGAAGAAAACCAGTTCGGCTGGGCAGAGCAGAAAGGATGGGCTGCCGGAGGAGAAAAACTGCAGCAGGTGATGGACAGCGGAGGGAATACCGTTGGCAAAAACTACGTGCTGGCGGCACACAACATGGCGCAGCCGCTGCAGGAAGGCGATCAGATCGTCACCGACCGGGGAACGCTGACCGTCTCCGACACATTGTATCAGTGTCCGTTCGATCTTGCCGGCAGCGACTGGATTCTCGTCTGTTCAGAAGAACTGTTCACAGCGATCACCGGAAACGACAATTATACCATTATTGATATTCAGCTGGAAGATAATGCCACCGACGCCGACGTCAACGCCATCCGTCAGCTGGCCAGAGACAGCCTGGGCGGCCGTCTGGCATTTTCTGACCAGAGATTGAGCAATCAGGAAACCAGAGGAGCTTTCTTCTCTTTCGCCCTGTTTGTGTACGGTTTTCTTGCCATCATCGCCATGATTGCCGCCTTCAATATCATCAACAGCATCTCCATGAGCGTCTCAGCACATATAAAACAGTACGGAGCCATGCGGGCGGTAGGTATTGAAATCGGACAGCTCACAAAGATGATCGGCGCGGAAACATTCGTCTACGCTTTCTGCGGCATTCTCAGCGGTGCTATCATCGGCCTACCGCTTCATTATTATATGTGGCAGATGCTCATTGCCAGCCGCTGGAACGATCCGTGGCATTTTCCTGCCTCAGCCTTCGCCGTCATCGTGCTGGTCATCGGTCTTTCCAGCAGCGCGGCTGTGTATGGCCCCGCAAAGAGAATCCGGGAAATGTCGGTGGTTGATGTGATATCCCATGAATAACAGCTGCCTCTTCCACGGCAGAGGGGCAGATGCGATTATGTTTATTGCATCTGCCCCTGTTCATATAGATCTATTTTTGGAGGAATCTATTGACAATTTATCTCTGTACTCTGCCTGAGCCGTCTCCGCCCGCAAGCTTCAGCACTTCATCTACTGACACCATATTATAGTCTCCCTCAATGGAATGTTTCAGGCAGGAGGCTGCAACAGCAAATTCAATCGTTTCCTGCGGTCCATATCCGTTTAGACATGCCGCGATCAATCCGCCTCCAAAGCTGTCTCCGCCGCCCACACGATCCACAATGTGCATCTTATATTTTTTACTGAAATAATAATCTGTTCCATCATAGAGCATGGCAGACCAATGATTGTCGTTGGCAGAAATGGATTCTCTCAGCGTGATTGCAACTTTTTCAAATCCAAATCTGTCAGCAAGCTGTTTTGCGACATCCTTATAACCTTCATGATTGACAGTTCCCGCCGTCACATCGGTATCGGCCGCCTTGATTCCAAACACATCCGCAGCGTCTTCCTCATTAGCGATGCAGACATCCACATATTTGCAAAGCTCTCCCATCACCTGTCCGGCTTTTTCTTTGCTCCACAACTTGTTTCTGTAGTTTAAATCGCAGGAAATCTTTACGCCCGCTTTCTTTGCCGCTTTACATGCTTCCAGGCAAATTTCCGCAACGCCATCGTTTAACGCCGGAGTGATGCCGGTGAAGTGGAACCATTCCGCTCCCTCAAATATCTTCTCCCAGTCAAAATCCCCGGAAGAAGCTGTGTAGATGGCAGAGCCTGCCCGGTCATAAATAACTTTAGACGGTCTCTGGGAAGCGCCTTTTTCCAGAAAATAAATACCGACACGATCTCCGCCGCGAACGATACAGGAAGTATCCACCCCATATCTTCTCAGCGAATTAACCGCTGCCTGCCCGATTTCATGGGATGGCAGTTTTGTGACGAACGCCGCGTCAAAGCCATAATTGGCAAGCGAAACCGCAACATTGGCTTCTCCGCCTCCAAAAGTTGCCCCAAGTTTATCCGCCTGAACAAAACGATAATATCCTTCCGGCGCCAGTCTTAACATCAATTCTCCGAATGTAACTACTTTTTTTGCCATGATCATTTCCCTCTGCTTTCTTTTACAATCTCAACGGCCTCTTTCGTCAGTTCCACAATTTTATCAAATTCACCGGCGTCAACCAGATTTCCTTTGACCATCCAGCTTCCGCCGCAGGCAAGGATTCTGTCATAAGCCAGATATTCCTTCACATTGGATGGATTAATCCCTCCCGTAGGCATAAATCTTACGCCTGTATAAGGAGCCGCCATAGCTTTGATCATCGGAAGTCCGCCGGCCGGTTCTGCCGGGAAGAATTTTACAGCTTCCAGACCGTATTCCAGCGCCTGCTCAATATCACTGGGATTCGAGCATCCTGGAATCACATGGATTCCTCTGTCCACGCAGTATTTCACCAGCCTCGGATTCAGCCCAGGACTGACGATAAACTGTGCTCCCGCCGCAACGGCACGATCCACCTGCTCTGTGGTCAAAACGGTCCCTGCTCCGACCAGCATCTCCGGGAATTTCTCTGTCATAGTACGGATGGCTTCTTCAGCGGCATCCGTGCGGAAGGTCACTTCCGCACATGGAAGCCCTCCCTCACATAAAGCTTTTGCCAGAGGCTCCGCGTCTTCAGCGTCATTTAAAACCACAACCGGGACGATTCCGATCTGCTGTATTTTATGTAATAATTCATTCATTCCTGTCTATTCTCCTTTTCCTGTTATTTTTCAATGACTCCGCCGTTTGCTTCAATCAGTCCGTTAATGTAAGCGCTTCCAAGCGCGCGGTCAAAAAGTCCGTACCCCGGCTTTCCTGTCTCTCCCCATATCATCCTGCCGTGATCAGGACGGAAATATCCGGTAAACCCGGTTTCAACCAGAGCCTTCACGATGGCGTTCATATCAAGAGAACCTTCCTGCGACAGATGACCGGACTCTTCAAAGGAAGTATCCGGCAGGATTTTGACGTTGCGCAAATGCATGAAACCAATTCGTCCCATGGCGGAATATTTTCTGACCAAAGCCGGCACATCGTTTTCCGGCGAACATCCCAGGGAGCCGGTACATAAGCACAGGCTGTTGGACGGGCTGTCCACGATGGAAAGGTAGCGATCCAGATTTGCCTCGCAGGTAATCACTCTCGGAAGTCCGAAGATCGGATATGGCGGATCATCCGGATGAAGCGCCATGATAACGCCGCATTCCTCCGCCACCGGGATCACTCGTTTTAAGAAATATTCAATATTGTTCCATAAGCCTTCCTCGCCCAGCTCCTGATAGGCGCGAATCAGCTCCCTCACTTCATCCTGGGTATAGCTGGCGTCCCAGCCCGGAAGATGAATATCGTCTTTCAGCGGGTCCAGCCCTTTCATCTGCTCCCAGTACATAACAAGGCTGGTGGAACCGTCCTCCGCCACTTTATCAAGCTGTGTTCGCGTCCAGTCAAATACCGGCATAAAATTATATGTGATACATTTGATACCATATTTGGCACAGCGGCGGATCGACTCACAGTAGTTTGCGATATGTTCTTCTCTTTCCGGTCTTCCCAGCTTGATTTCTTCAGTGACCGGAATGGATTCCACCACGTCAAACACCAGGCCGTGCTCTCTGCACAGTTCTGACAGACGGCGGATGCTTTCTTCCGGCCAGACCTGTCCCGGTTTTACGTCGTATACAGCGGAAACAACCGAACGCATCCCCGGAATCTGGCGGATTTTATCTAATGTAACGGGATCGTCTTCCCCGTACCAGCGAAATGAACTTTTCATTTTGTTCTTCCTCCTCTACTTTGCAGATGGATTTTTGTCATATTTTTATTTTCACAACGATCTTTTTTACTTTACAAGGGCCGGCCGCCGTCATTCGTCTCGGCGCATGTCCATCCTCCGGAGGAACAATGGCAAAGTCTCCTTTTTTCAGAATCACTGCCCCTGCTTCAACCGGCTCCTCATAGAAAATCAGATCCCTTTCCTCATCATACTCCATGGATGCAAGCAGAGTATTCACCGGCGCATAGCCAAAACACTCTTCCCCCTCTGCCACATACTGCAGATCAAAATACGCACGGTGACTTTCAAACGGACAATCCTCCGCCGCCATGGTCGTATAACTCTGTACATTTGCGTATATGTCTTCACCTTCAATGGGAATGTTGCCTGTCGGCAGAGCGGCAAAATCCGTCTCCCTTAAAAATGTAAAGGCTTTTTTAAATTTATCGCTGAGATAATCATATTTCTCAGCCAACGAAAGATTTGTCGTTAACATCTCGTCTCCTCATCAATTAAATATTTATTATTGTCCCCTCATCTTCTCTTCCGTCAGGCGGCAGATCTCCTCAAACAGACCGGCGGCCATGTTTCTGTCATATGCCCGGACAAGCAGAACATCGAGCATATAGGGCGAAACTGTAAGCCCCAAAAGCTGCGCGGCAAATGCCATGGCGGCAATTTCTGACAGGCAGGCGATTGAAGACTTGTTAGAAAAAGGCTTTCTCCAGAGCTCCACTTTTTCCGTGCGGGTGTAGATCTCCTGCTCGTGCCTTTCTTCCACCGCGTGAAACAATTCATGCGCCAGCAGAATCTCAAATAATCTCTCCCGGTTTAACAGCTGGCAGCCGCTTTCCTTTTCCATCGAAGAAGCTTTGTCCAGACAATCGGTAAAGATCGTAATTTCATCGGGCTGCACAAACTGCGCGAACAAAACAAGCTCTCCTCCCACCGGAACAGCGGGCGTCTCCACCCTGATACCCATTTTCGCGGCAATCTCTCCCGGTCTGCGGGTATGATATTCTTCTGCGATACGCTCCGCCCATTCTTTTCCGCAATCGTTTGCCTTCCTGATATACTGTCTCTTCTGCCCGGCGGAAAATTTGCCGGAAAGCGGCTCCCGGTTAAATGCGTACAGTCCCCAGTCTTCCTCGTCAAAGCTTTCCAGTTTCCTTACCATTTCTTTCAATGGAAGCTCCGGCTCCGTTTTCACAGGCGCAGGAGTGCTCCCACTGCAAAATGCACAAAACAGCTCTTTCAGTTTTTCCGTTTTTCCCATAGAAGCACTCCTCTCCGTCGTCTTACAGACTGTTCTTTGCCCCGACGATGATGACGTCATCCGCCGGATTGATCGTCTGCATTTCCACTTCCATCAGCATCATGATCTTATCAAGATCGATGGAACCGGCAAAGTCCATGACCCTCGCGCCGGAACAAATATAATAATCCGGACGAAGAATTGCATCCTGCTGATAGATCGCCAGCTCTTCCCACAGCTGGGAGACCACATTCCGGTAGCTTCCCGCTTTGCAGAGAACGGCTTTTCCATCATTTCTCTGGACTTTGATGAATCCTTTTTTGTCAAGGATGCGCAGCGGATGTTTTCCTTTCCTGTCCATACCGAATACAAAGAAATGTTTTGTCGCACATTCCTCCGTGATTTCTGAAGGCGCAGCTTTCAGATCGTCGGCCGCCAGCTGACAGGCTTCCTCTGCCGTACATTCTTTTAACAGATCTGTCGTCTTTACTTCCGTTGAACCCAGGGCAATGGCTGTCAGCTTGGAAGTCTGCGGGTCTATCTCGATATGCACCTCCACACTGTCTGCCGCCGCGCCGCTTTCCACCGCTTTGTCGATGGCTTCCGCTTTAATGGAACGGATATCTTCCGGCGTCGGATTCGGAACCACACGTTCCACAACGTCACGAACCATGGCAAGAGCAACGCCAATGGAGGAAATGACCTCCGCATTATCCGGAATCGAATAACGAAGTCCCATCTTATCGGAGCAGAAACCGATCAGGGCAGCAGCTCCTCCGCCGACGCCCACCAGGCTGATCTGGTCTTTTTCCAGACGATATTTTTCTGCCAGATCCATAATGATCGGCTCAATCTTTTCATAAGCTCTCGTAAGGATCTGCGTCGCCACCTCTTCTACGGTTTTTCCCATGTAGTCCGCCAGAGGCTGCATGGCCTTGCGGGCCGCGCTGGCATTTCCATAAGCGAAATATTCTGGTTTGATGAGCCCCAGTACATTTGCCGCGCAGGTATTGGTGATGGTGATACGTTTTCCGTTTTTCAGTTCAATGGCAACATAATCATCCGGATCGCCTTCTTTCGGACTGAAGAAAACAACCTTCGGATCCACGATCTCTTCTTCCGGCGTAAACACGGCGTAATCCATACCGGCTATGTGCGCGGAACGAGGACCGACATCCTTCACTCCATTTTTATCCGCACGAATCATGCTTCCGCCTGCAACGCCCAGGACACGGACGTCCAGGCTGCTGATGTAGGTACGGTGCCCGCCGACCACAGAATAATCAATGGCAGGACGTCCGTCTTTGATAACGCCGATATTGGTGGTGGTGCCGCCCACCTCAAAGTACACGCCGTTGGATGCACGAAGGTACATAAGGCTGCCCATGACGGAGGCTGCCGGTCCGGAGAGCATGGTAAGCACCGGTCTCTTTTTCATCTCGCTGATCTCCATAACACCGCCGTCGCCTCGCATGATCATCAAAGGCACTTCCACGCCGGCGCTACGCACGCTGGATTCTGTGGAATTAGCCGTGTTTAACATCTTCGGAAGAATCGATGCGTTGATGGCCGCGGTACGGGTCCGCCGGGTCAGTCCGTAAAGCTTTGTGATCTCGCTGGCTGCCGTCGCTTCCAGACCCATGTCTTTTGCAATCCTGCAGATGCCTGTTTCATTTTCCATATCATCCACGCCGTAGGATTCACTGGCTACGATCACCTGCGCGCCTTCATCCACCAGAGACTTCAGGGTATCGGTCACCAGCTCGTCGGACAGTTTCTCATCGCAGATAAAACGATTCTTGAGATGGATATACCGGCCGGAACCCAGATTGATATCTTTCATATTGGTCTGAATTTTGGCGATCCAGCCTCCGATACCTTTCGGGCCGACTCCCACAACTCCCACATTCGCCACATCGCCTTCAATGAGAGCATTGGTCGCCTGTGTGGTGGAATGTGCGACAAAGATAACGTCTTTCGGATTAATATCATTTTCTTTCAGACAATTCTGAAATGCCTGTACAACGCCGGCCGCCACGCCGGCTTTGTCATCATGGGTCGTCTTCACAGAAGACTTTCCGATGATCTCATGCGTTTCATTATCAATGGCAACCGCTTTTGTGTGCGTTCCGCCCACATCAATACCCATTCGAACTTTTCTATTACTCATTTTCCGCTCCTCCTTAACCGAACATTACATAAGTGATTGCCTGCATGATGATACAGATAATCCACGCATATGGCAGAGTTTTCTTCAGGTGTTCTCTCGTTGAAACCTTAGCATAGCTGACGCCCCAGGCAATCCAGCTCTGTGTCATACAGATGGAAACATTCATCGTGATGGACGGAATGACCATCAGCGCAAAAAGGTACGGTGTGGAGAATCCAATTCCTTTTAAAATTCCAAGCGTGGCAGCGCCGCATCCAAAGAGCGTAAGCGGCCCGCGGAACAGTCCCAGCGGCGCCAGTAAAGCAAAGGCAATACTGATGACCAGCGTATTGTTCGGGATAACATTTCCCAGCAGAGCGTTGAAATATGGAACACACAGCTCAGCGGCTTTGTTGAACATCGGAATCATTAACAAAAATCCGATCAGAGGCGCCGTATCGACCACGCCGTCATAGAAATCTTTATTCAGAATACGACAGGCTCCCCGGAAAGATTTCAATTTTCCGCAGACCGTCAGCGCATAAAAACTTCCGATGGTAAAACCAAGAATAATCGGAATATCAAACACAACCAGCAGCACCACCGGAAGAACCGGAGCGATCAGGGCGATCGAAGGGACATAGCCCGGACGTGCTTTTCTTGCAGCGGAAGCGCACCATGCATGGACAGTTTTCTTTTTTCTCAGAGACACGATACACATGATCACAACCAGCAGCAGCTGTACTGCCAGTCCGATGCCCGCCCAGCGCAGACGCGCCGGATCGTCATAAGTAATCAGCTGTTTTCCGTCGTCGCCCAGGAAAAAGGCAAGAAACTGTCCTGTCAGCACAGGGTTTAAATACATTCCGGCTCCAACACTCAGCATAAAGGAACCGATGGAAAGATTCTTCGGTATACCAAGGCTCATGAGGATTGGCAGAATGATCACTCCAATCGCGACCACAGCGCCGGCCCCAAATAAAGTGGAAAAAATTGCTGTCGTCACAATGGATAAAAGTACACAGATGATTACCGGCTTATCTCCTCCAAGCTCCACGGCTTTGCGGATCAGCGCGTCTGCAATTCCGGTCTGCAAGAGTACCCGGCCGAACCAGGCGCCAAATACTACGTTAACCATGACGCTTCCCCAGCCTTCCGGCCCCGACTGGAAAACATTGGTAATCGCGTCTACAAAACTGATATCCGTTACTCCCGGATATGCCGCGATAAAATCCGGATTGGTGGCAAATGTATTTCCAAGCAGCGGGAGCGCAGTCCATAACACTCCCATGATGAGCATTCCCATCATCAGATTACCGCCCCGGACTGCATACACCGCCAGACCAATGAACGTAATCAGCAGCAGGATTCCAATAACATATTCCATAACTTTTCCTCCTCATTCTCTTCCTATTATAATTACATTTTCAAAACAGAATCCCATACTTCCTCGATGACAGGAATTCCCTGTTCTTTATTTTCTTTGATATTCTTCAGTTCCAGCTCACCCGGATAGAGAACTTCTCCTCCTTCTGCAACAGGTTCAGAAGATTTCACATCTGCCAGAATGGCATCGACGATGGCGTCCGTCTCCTCCACCGTATTAAACTTTGTCGGATCAATGGCGATCATAATCTGTGTCAGACCAATCTCATCACCAAAGGTTCCGATTTTCTGAACGGAGTTTCCATTGGTCAGTACGGTGGCAATCAGGTCAAGGATGATGGAGAGACCGCTTCCCTTCCAGTATCCCATCGGAAGCACACGCCATGTTTTCTCAATCTCTGCCGGGTCTGTGGTCAGCTCTCCTTTGGTATCGTATCCTCCCGGAACCGGAAGCTGCACGCCTCTGAGCCGGCAGTCTTCGATCTTTCCATAGGAGAACTGGGAAACCGCGCAGTCGATCATCGCATGTTCTCCGTTGGAGCGAGGCACTGCCATGATCAGCGGATTATTTCCAATCTTGCGGTCCACGCCTCCCCACGCCGGCATATTCGGCATCGTATTGGACCAGCAGATACCAATACATCCATTGTCCGCAGCAAGCCATCCATATGTACCTCCGCGCATCCAATGGTTATTATTACCCAATGCAACACAGCCGATTCCGTGTTCTTTAGCCAGCTCACAGGCACGGTCCATAGCTCGTTTCGCATTCAGAGGACCAAATCCTCTATGACCATCCCAGCGCTCAATGGCACCCATCTGCATCTCGCAGGTTGCTCTTGCGTCCGGATCGATCTCTCCCTTTTCCAGATAGCTGACCACGCGCGGAAAACGATTCAGGCCATGGGAAAACACCCCTGCCAGGCTGTTCTGCGCAAAGATAACTGCCGCATTTTCCGCATCCCCTTTCTGGAATCCTTTTTTCTCCAAAACTCGTGCAAACTCCTTTACCATTTCTTCATACGGAACTCTCATCATGTTCTCCTTTCGTTTATGAAAATATTTTGAAAATTTATAAAAGCGCTTTCTTATGTTTTATTATATTTATCACGCCGATTTTGTCAATAAATCTTTATTATTACAAAGATTTTTCATCTTATTTACCAATTTTACCTGTTGTTTTTCGTGCAAATCTTCTATTGTTTTTGTATGTTTTAGGAAAGCGCTTTCATAAATGACGCAAAAAAAAGACTATTTCTTTCATTTTCCAAAATAGTCTTTCATATGATTCTTATGTAGTACGTCCTTTTACCAGCTCCGGCTGTATTGTACAGGAAGAATACGCTTCTGTCTTCTCTATCAGGCTGGTCAAAAGCTGCACGCTCATCATCGCCACCATTTCCGGCTTATTATCAACAGTCGTAAGCTCCGGCTCACAGATCGCCGCGTAATCAGAATTATTGTAGCCGGTCACAGCCACGTCCTCAGGCACCCGCAGCCCGGCGTGCAGCAGAGCCTTTACCGCTCCTACCGCAGTGAGATCTTCCCCACACACGATACCCGTAAACTCCTTCTTATCAAGAAGCAGCTGATTCACGGCCCTCATGCCCCCCTCTATACTTCGTTCCGTCTCAATAACATATCCTTTTCCATTATGAATGCCATAACTCTGCAGCGCCTGTATAAAGCCCTCACATTTAAAACGGGCACTGACAGTATCCATATCTTTTAAATAAAACAGCTTATCATATCCTCTCTGCATCAGATGATTCACGGCCATGGCGACTCCATATCGATCATCAACCAGCACGGAATAAGAATTCGGCAGCTCCAGCTTACCGTTCGCAAGTACCACCGGCGTATTTTTTAATAACTTCCCAATCTCCTCTTTTTTACATAATGTATTAAACACTGAGCCCACCAGAACGATGCCGTCTACCTTTTTTTCCTGAACAGTACGAAGATACTTCACCGTCTCCGAAAGCTCTCCTCCCGTATTGCAGAGCAGAACTTCATAACCCCGGCGGCTAAATTCCCTCTCAATGGTATAAGCGGTTCTTGAATAATGGGGAACCCGGATATCTACTGTCAGAATCGCGACCGTTTTCATGGTTTTACTCACCATTCCCCGGGCAATGGCGCTTGGAGTATAATTATTTTTCTCTAATATTTCCTCCACTTTCTTTCGGGTGGCCGGATTCACATTTTCTTTCTTATTCATCACACGGGAGACTGTCGAAATAGAAACTCCCGCTTCCTTTGCTATATCATAAATGTTCATAGAAAACCCCTATCCTGATTCTTTGTTTCTGTCAGTTTAAGTATAACTTATCAACGAAAAAAAAACAATGACAGGATTTTAATGAACAAAAGGACAAAGGGCTGATGCAAAAACATACTGTCCGCCCAGACACTGCAGATTCTTATAAGAATCTGCCAGTTTCCCAACGAGAAGTATCCCCTGCAGCAGCCCCTTGCAACCACATAATCTCTAAACTAAAAAAGGATAAAATATGAACACTCTTAATTTCTGAACTGCAATCGCCAAAAATTAATGATGAGTATCTGAAGTTACGTTAATGGCAATGTCCACCACAATGCTTGCAGTCTCCGCCGCACTGAATGGACTTCCCATTTTTCTTATCGCGAACCATGCTTCTGACTGCCAGTCCTGCGATGCCCAGAACTACAATACCTGTAATTACTGTTCCCATGACAATCTCCTTTCTTGCTGCCCGCTTCATTTTCATGTGTTGTTGTTTCCTTGTTCTGACGTTAGTATACACTAACATATATTAGATGTCAACAACTTTTTTTGTTTTCAGGCCTTTTTGTTTCGTCTGAAAGAATTGAATTCTTCCCTCATTTATGATATAGTAAACAAAATGTCCGAACCCGTGTACTGAGGCATTCTCTTTTAATGAATGACACGCATCGGATGATGAAAACAAGTATTGAGGTGATAAGATTGAGAGAAAAAAGCAATGAATCTGCAGAAATGTATCTGGAGACGATTTTAATTTTAAGCGAAAAGCTTCCGGTTGTCCGTTCCGTAGATGTAGCCAATGAACTGGATTTTAAGAAATCCAGCGTCAGTATCGCCATGAAGAATCTCCGGGAGAAGAACCAGATCACCATGACTGACGCCGGTTATATTTATCTGACAGAAGAAGGCAGGAGTATCGCCGAGATGATTTATGAACGTCACAAAGTTATCGCAAAGGTTCTGGAGGCACTGGGCGTTCCGAAAGATATTGCAAATAATGACGCTTGCCGTATTGAGCACGTCATCAGCCAGGAGAGTTTTGAAGCCATCAAAAAGCATATTCATCAGTTTTCACAAAAATAAAAAGCAAAGCATGCTGCTCTTTTGCATGCTTTGCTTTTTTCTTTGGCTACTATATGTATACTCTGATTTTCTGATATTTTACGCCATGAGCCATAGCTTTCCCATGACTGGCATAGTATACATCAATCTTATTTCCTTTGATGGCTCCGCCGGTATCCTCAGCCACATAGGTTTCATCGCCGATTCTTACCTTTGTTCCCAACGGGATAATTCTCTTATCTACAGCAATTGTATGATTTTCCCGCGGTCTTGTGCCGCTGGCCGTAGCCGCGCCCGCCCACTGTCCTGCACAACTTGAGCAGTTGCAATAACCAGTGGTTTTCACCCACATGGTCACATAATTCTTAACAGTCACCACACACTCTGCCTTGATATCTGTTCCGGCGATAGTAGCAGTGATCGTTGTCTTTCCTTTGTCCTTTGCGGTAACCACGCCGCGCTTATCGACAGTGGCTACCCGCTTCCTGCTGGACTTCCAGATAATTTTCTTCGTGGAAGAATTTCTCACCTTCGCGCGAAGCTTCAGCTTGTCATCTCTTTCCAGAGATTTTTTCGTTTTATTTAATTTTATCGTTGGTGTCGGTGCCGGCGCTTCTGCTGCCTGTGGTGTCGGATTCTGTGGTGCCTGTGTCTGCGCTGTTTCCTGTGGATTGTATGGAATCTCTGCCGCGGATACTCTCTGCGGTGCGAGACAGGCAAGGCCCATGAGCGTCATCACTGACAGCAGGCCAAGTCTCTTTTTCACACAATTCATAATACAACCTCCTGCATAAAATGTTACATACTTGTTACTCATTTTCATGTGTCTGAGGAGATTATATCATAAATATTTCTATTTGTTAAGTGTTTTTAACATATTTGTAACATTTGCCGATTTTTAGATCATAAATCAGAATACAATGCCTGCTTTTGTGCGCGCTTTCTCCAAAATTCCCACCACAGTCACAGACTCTTCCAAAAACTTCCGGGCCGTCTCGTAATCCTTTTCGTCGATCATTCTGGCAAAATCAGCGAATTCCTGCGTCATGCGATGATGCTTTTCAGGCGCCTTAAAGTGTTCCGCCTTCGTTGCCCTCACCATGGCTCCCGCCGCGTCTCTTACCTTTTCCTTTACATTTTCATCCACATAGGTTGTCAGCAGCGCATCCGCGATGTTCGGCTTGCTGTCAATCTTCATCCAGCCTTTTTCACCCTGAATGGAAATGTATCCCGGGCTGTCGGAATCTTTGGTTCCCGTGCAGACCGCGCTGAAACCGTCGTATTTCATGATCAGCGTGCCGGACGTATCCACGCCGTTTGGCCCGATATTCGGATAATACTCCACATCCTTCGGCTCGCCGAACAGTCCGACGCAATAATGCACGTTGTAGACATTGATATCATACAAAGCTCCGCCGTAATACTCCGGATCAAAGGAATGAGTGATATCGCCTTCCAGATAGGCGTCATACCGGCTGGAATACTGGGAATAATTACAGAGAGCCATCCGAAGCGTACCGAGCTTCCCGAGATTTTTCTTCATCTCATCAAAAACTTCATTGTGAAGAACGGTGATCGCCTCAAAAAGGAAAAGCTTCTTCTCCTCTGCGATCTTCTGCAGCTCCTTTGCCTCCTCATAAAAGCCTGTAAACGGCTTCTCAAGAATCACATTTTTCCCGTGAAGCAGCGCTTCCTTCGCATACGGATAGTGCGCTTTATTGACCAGACCGATATAGACCGTGTCGGCCTCCGTCTTCTCCAGCAGCTCCTCGTAATCCGTATAAATCTCCGGAATCTTATATTCTCCGGCAAAGGCTTCCGCCTTCCCGCGGCTGTGCGGCCTCGCAAAAATCGCGGTAATCTCAATACTTTCCACCGGCGCCGCCGCGAACAGCGCATCTCCGATGATTTTTCCTGTACCAATAAATGCAAGCTTCATAGGGGCCTCCTTATATTGTAATATTTTTTATCTTTCCCTCTCCTGGTTATCTCAACAAGTCCGGCATTAGAAAGTTGTTTCAACAATTCTGAACGAAATATTTCAAAGGCTTCTCCATCATATACCATCTGAAAACCTTCCTTATGATGTAAACTTTCCACTCCATCCTTTCATTTATTTTTGACAACAATATACTTCTGGTTACGACTTTTCGGTTTATCCGGGATAGTCATTTGCAGCTGTCCGTTGTCCAGTAAAGGCCGTAGATATTTTCGGGTAAAATACTTTGTATCCTGATAACCGCAGTGCAACATAATCTCTGTTTTGGAACGAGGTTCTGTGCAAAAAGCAAGAATCTTATCT
>FCNR01000047.1 GCA_900016875.1 Eubacteriaceae bacterium CHKCI004
GTTTTACTGCTTTGATTTTCTTGCTCGTATCTCTCACCAGCCATTCGTTGAACAGATTTCGCAGAGGGGTAAAATCGTTGTCCATGCCGCCGTTTGCGCTGTCCACATTGTCGTTGACAGCGATAAAACGCACTCCCTTTTGAGGGAACAGCATTTCCGTGTAAAACCCTACCTGCAAGTAGTTTCGCCCTAACCGGCTCATGTCCTTGACGATGACCGTACCCACTTTCCCGGCTTCAATGTCCGCAAGCATGGCTTGAAAACCGGGGCGCTGGAAGTTCGCGCCGGAAAAGCCGTCGTCGGTGTACCAGCGCAGGTTGGTAAAGCCATTCTGTTTTGCAAAGGCTTCGAGTATCCTTTTTTGGTTCGATATGGAATTACTCTCACCTTGCAATTCGTCCTCATGGGACAATCTCGGATAAAGGGCGGTAATGAGGTTTTGGGTGGCTTGTCTTAACATAAAATCCTCCGTTTCCGACAGCCAGCCCCACTATTCCGTAGCTTTATTGTACCACGGAATAGCGGGGGCTGTATAGCGGCAAAAGTGTAAAATCTGCTTCTTTATGGTTTGTCAAATTGCCGGTTTTTGTGTAGCAGCGGCTTCCGCTTCCAGTACCCGCGCCATTTTGTCGGCGGCGGTGGTGGTAGTGTCTTTCTTGAAATAGCCGGACACGACAAGGACGGAATTGCCCATGCGGATTTCCGTCACGCAGTCGGGGCGGCGGGCGGTGCGGGTGTCGTGCTGCTTGTTATCTGTCATAGGCAATACTCCTTTCAGTCGGTAATCAGTTTCTTCATGCTCTCCATTTTCCGCTGCGCGGCTTCCTGCCGGAAGTTGTCGCCGGTAAAGCGTACCGGGACGCACATGGAAAGCAGGCGGTCATAAATCCGGGAATGGGCGGTGTCCTCCGGGTTCCGCAGGTCGTCCAGCGTGAGGTTGGTCGTGACGATCAGCGGCTTGCCGCTGCGGTAACGGCTGTCAATCACATTGAAAACCTGTTCCAGCCCGTACTCGGTGCCGCGCTCCATGCCGAAGTCGTCAATGATAAGCAGCGGATAGCGGCAAAGGCGGGAAATGTACTCGTTGCGGTTCTCAAAGCTGGCGGCAAGGTCGTTGAGGATAAGGGCAAAATTCGTCATGTGGACGGGGATTTCTTTCTCCATAAGGGCGTTTGCGATACAGCCCGCAAGGTAGCTTTTCCCGGTTCCCACGCCGCCCCAGAACAGGCAGCCGATATTGTCGGCTCGCATATCCTCCCAGTGTTCCACATACCGGCGGGCAATCCCGGCCTGCGGGTTCCTGCCGTTGTCGTTCTCAAAAGTCCAGTCCCGCATGGTGGGGTCGGTAAAGCCCCGGCGTTTCAGTTCCTCCACGGTGTCAAAGTGCCTGCGCCGCTTCTCGGCGGCCTCCCGTTCCTCGCGGGCGGCTCTCTGGCAGTCGCACTCTGCCGGGTGGCGGTCGCGGCCAAAGATAGCGGCCTTATCCGGCGCAAAATAGGCTTCTTTCGGCTTGCGGCACCTGCCGCAGTACAGTAAACCGTCCTCGCCGGTGTAGTCCTCCGGCTCCGGGGTGGCAGTCGTCATATTCTCCAAAACAGCGTTGATTTCGTTCTTCATAAACTCTCGCCCTCCTTGCATGAGTAGTCAGGGATGCCCTTTTTCGGGGCGCCCTTTTTGTCGTTCCCCGCCCATATCCGAAGGGCGGCGGCATAGTTCTGGTAGCTTTTCCCGCTGGCGGCAAGGTAGCGGCTCATTTCCTCGATGAACCGTTCCAGCCTGTCGGGGTACTCTGCCTGCAACTCGTCGTATTCGGTCTGTGACAGAAAAATATTCTGGTATCGGCCATAGGGCGCGGGCGGCTCCCCACTCACTCCCTTTGTTTGGTTCTCTGTAAGGTTGTTTATAGTAGTTTGGTTAGGGGACGGTTTTCCGACCATCATAAGGTCGGTTTTCTGACCATCAGTTGGTCGGTTTTCCGGCTCTATGAGGGTCGGTTTTCCGGCCATCAGTTGGTCGGAAAAGT
>FCNR01000037.1 GCA_900016875.1 Eubacteriaceae bacterium CHKCI004
TTTGCTTATGTGTGATAAAGAAGTAATAGAAGTGTAAAAAATTTTGCCGTTCCTATCCGGCACTTGGCCATTGTGTCGGATAGGTCGGGCGTTAGGCTTCGGGCAAGTCAATCTTGCCGACAAAGCTGTAATAAATCTCAATGTCCTGCCTGCGGGTGCCGTTCTCGTCATAGCTACACTCATGCACGACGATTTTCTCAATCATTTCCCGCAAGAGGGTGGGGGTAAGTTCCTCAAAGGCAAGGTGCTTTCGGACGATACCCATAAACTTTTCCGCGTTGACGGTGGCGGCCTGCGACTTGTCCAGTTCGGCCTGCAAAGCGGCGGCGCGGTCTTTCAGTTCCCGCTGTTCCTGCTCATAGTCTGCCGACAGTTCCATGAAACGCTCGTCGCTGATTTTGCCGTTCACATTGTCCTCATACAGCCGCTTGATAATGCGGCTCACTTCGGCAATGCGCTCCTGCGCCTGTTCAAGCTGCTTGGTGGCTGCGGCGGTCTTTCTCTTGCCGCCGATCTCGTTCTGCTGGATAAGCAGCTTCACAAAGCGGCTCTCGTGCTTGGCGGCGTATTCGGTCACTTGCCGGAGATTGGAGAGGACACCGGCGGTCAACAGGTCGGTGCGGATAAAGTGCGCCGTACAGTCGCGGGTGCGCTTCTTGTAGCTGCCGCAGATGTAACAGTCCTGCTTGCGGTTCTTGTTCTGATACCGTTGCTGGTACATCACATGACCGCAGTCGGCGCAGAACAGCATACCGGAGAACAGCCCCACTTCATCATAGCGGTTCGGGCGTTTGCGCTGCTTGCGTAACTCCTGCACGCGCTCCCATGTTTCCCGGTCTATGATAGGCTCATGGTGGTTCTCAAAAATGGCCTGCTTCTCTACGGGGTTCTCTACACTGTGCTTGACCTTGTAAGAGGGCTTCTCCGTCTTGAAGTTTACCAGACAGCCGGTGTACTCCCGGTTTTCGAGGATATGAACAACGGTGTTCGTCGCCCATTTGCACTCATAGCCGGGGTGGTAGCGGCGGGTGCTGCCCGTCCTGCGGTATTCCAGCGTTCCCGGCGTAGGGATTTGCTGCTCCGTAAGCATACGGGCAATCTTGGTCGGGCCATTCCCGGCAAGGCAAAGCTGGTATATCTGCTGGACAACCGGCGCGGTTTCCTCGTCAACGAGATAGTTCTCGTCCTCGTCCATGAGATAGCCATAGACCGGCTTGCTGGTAACGGGCTTGCCGCTCATGCCTTTTGCTCGTTTTACTGCTTTGATTTTCTTGCTCGTATCTCTCACCAGCCATTCGTTGAACAGATTTCGCAGAGGGGTAAAATCGTTGTCCATGCCGCCGTTTGCGCTGTCCACATTGTCGTTGACAGCGATAAG
>FCNR01000016.1 GCA_900016875.1 Eubacteriaceae bacterium CHKCI004
CAAGGAGGGAAATACCCGGCATATATGCCAGAAATCCCAGCATAATACTACAAAATATGAATTTTTCAAGGTACTATAGGTACAGGGCGCAACTAATTATATAGTTTCGACCCCAACATCATAATATACTAGTATAAACAATTTTTCAATGAAATAAACATTAAAAAATTATTAACCATTTGTTTTATTAAAATATTTATCTATAGAAAAGTCAAGAGTTAAAATTTTTTCATACATACACTATACTAAATTGTCTGTTTTGTTTAAAAATGATAAATATTTTCCATTTACTTGTCAGGCTGATATGCTATAATTGTAAAAGTAATTGAGAATAAGTATCGGTTACGACAATTTTAAATGGGAAAATTATTTTAGGAAATCATTTTATTTACAGCCTGTTATCTCCATTTTTGTATATAGCAGGATCTATTTAACTTCTATTTTCTATTATATCCATAATTTTATTTAAAAATGAATATGAAAACATATTTACAGAACAGGAGAAAAGAATGAACAGGATATCCGGAGGCGGACATGGGCAGAGAGGATTCGGGCACAAACACGGCGGTTCGATTTTGTCAGTGGATTATTTTGCCTATGCGTCTGCTTTAAGAAAATGGAATGCGTCCTTTAAGGTGGTATTTGCCATAATAAGCCTTTTGCTGTGCATTATACTGGACAATATTTATGTTTCCGCAGTGGTGATTTTGGTAATGGGATATCTTACGGTGGTGATCGGGGGACTGTCTTTTCACCATTATATTTCTATGATGCTCATCCCTATAGTGTTTTTAATATTTGGAAGCATTGCCATCGCCGCAGGGTTTTCACTGGAGCCGGTGGGACAGTATCAGTTCAGAGTGTTTCATCTGTTTTACATATATTGCTCAGATCATAGTCTTCTGCGGGCGGCGGGGCTTATATTAAAGGCTCTGGGAGCTGTGAGTGCTCTTTATATGATGACGCTGACGACGCCTCTGGGGGAACTCATTACAGTGTTTAGAAAAGCGCATGTTCCAAAGGTGATCGTGGAATTGATGAACATGATATACCGTTACATTTTTATCATGATGGAAACGCACAGCCGGATGAAAAATTCGGCGGAATCCAGACTTGGATATGTGGATTTCAGAACTTCCTGCTATTCTTTTGGACAGGTGGCCAGTAATCTGCTGATTGTGTCACTGAAACGGGGAAATGATTATTATAATGCTCTGGAGTCACGGTGCTATGATGGCGAGCTGCGTTTTCTGGAAGAAGAGAAACCGGTAAAAGGGAAACAGGTTGTGCTGGCGGCGGCGTTTGTACTGGTTCTGTTGGGAATCAGGATTCTGACCGGAAGTTGTTAAGATTTCCGCGTTTTTGAATCAGCATTAATTTAAGAAAAAATTGGACAGATTAAGGCAGTGTGAAACAAGATGAATTTGTTTAAGAAGAAAAAAGAACTACATAAGGAAACGGACGCCCCTATCTTAGAAGTACGGGATCTGCATTTTACCTATAATGATGAAAAGCATGCCCTGAACGGTGTAGATCTGAAGATTTATGAAGGTGAAAAGATTGCTGTGCTGGGGTCCAATGGAGCGGGAAAGTCGACATTTTTTCTGAATATCAACGGTGTGCTGAAGCCTCATGAGGGAGAGATATTTTATCGTGGAGAGAAAATCACAAAAAAGAGATTAAATCATCTGCGAAAGAATGTAGGTATTGTGTTTCAGGATGCGGATAATCAGATTATCGCTTCCACGGTTATGGCAGAGGTTTCTTTTGGACCCATGAACCTGAAGCTTCCCAGGGAAGAGGTGCTGCGCCGGGTGGACAAGGCTCTTGATTATATGAATATAACAGAGTTCCGGGATCGGCCTCCTCATTATCTGAGCGGCGGAGAGAAGAAACGTGTCAGTATCGCGGATATTATCGCCATGGAATCGGAGGTGATTATTTTTGATGAACCGACGGCAGCTCTGGATCCTCTCAATGCACAGATGCTGGAAGAGGTTCTCCACAAAATGGGGCAGGAGGGCAGGACGATTCTTCTGTCAACCCATGATGTGGATTTTGCCTATCGCTGGGCGGAGAGGGTGATCGTGTTCTGCCAGGGAAAAGTGATTGCGGACGATACGCCGCTTCGTGTATTTAAGCAGGAAGAGATATTGAAAAAGGCTAATCTGAAGCATCCGGTATTATTTGATGTTTATGATATTTTGAGGGAAAAAGGGATAGTTCCTGACGGAGATTTGTATCCGAAAAATGTGCAGGAATTTGAGACAATGATGAAAAGCCTGTAATCAGGTAAAAATAAAGGAAAAGAGGAGAAAATGATGTTAAAAAGAAAAGAAAAGCTGAGTATCCTGGGGTTTGCTCTATTAGTTATGATCGCGGTGGCGCCTGTGTCAAACGCCATGCATATCATGGAAGGATACCTTCCGCTGGCTCATTGCATTTTGTGGATGGTCATCTGTATCCCATTTCTTGTGATTGGTCTGCTTAATATTAAGAAAACGCTGGGAGAGGACAGGAGAACGCTGATGCTTCTTGCTCTGACAGGAGCCTTTGTGTTTGTACTTTCTTCTCTGAAGATTCCGTCTGTAACCGGAAGTTGTTCTCATATGACCGGTACAGGACTGGGCGCGATTTTGTTCGGCCCTTGTGTGACCAGTATACTCGGAATCATTGTTCTGTTATTCCAGGCTGTTCTGCTTGCTCACGGCGGGCTGACTACTCTGGGCGCCAACTGCTTTTCCATGGCCATCGCGGGACCGATCCTGGCTTATGCGGTATATAAACTGTTAATAAAAATGAATGTGAATAAAAAAGTGACAGTTTTTCTTGCCGCTTTCCTGGGAGACTTGTTTACATATTGTGTAACCAGCGTGGAACTGGCGATCGCTTATCCGTCTGAGGTTGGCGGATTCGGAGCTTCCGTTATAAAATTCCTTGGAATCTTCGCCACCACACAGGTGCCTCTGGCAATCATTGAAGGTATTCTTACGGTTGTCATTGTGATCGCGCTGGAGACATATGCCAGAAATGAACTGAAAAGTCTGAGCTTTTAACATATAAGAGATAATTCTGATGTGTGTTGAAATAATTAAGAATACATCCGGTTTCCGGGCTGGTATGATCGGAATCCGGTGAAAGGGGAGTATAAAATGAGTAAGAATACAAAAACAGTGATTATATTGCTGGTCATTGCGGTTTTGATCGCCATCGTACCTTTATTTGCGCTTCGCAACGCTGAATTTGGCGGCTCAGATGACGCGGGAAGCCAGATGATTTCCGAGATACAGGGAAAAGAATATGAGCCTTGGTTCACACCGGTGCTGGAAAATGCTCTGGGCGGGGAGCTTCCGGGAGAAGTGGAAAGTATGATATTCTGTGTGCAGACAGGTATAGGCGTCGGTATCGTTGCCTTTGTGCTGGGCCGTTATGTGGAACGGAAAAAATGGACGGATAAACTGCAGAAAGAGAATAAAGGGAATAACGTGGAGCAGAACGCCAAGACGGACATGGCGTGATACATTTTCCACAAAATAAAATCCGGAGGCCTTCACAGCCGCCGGATTTTTATTCATTTTATGAAACTCAATTATTGTTCTATCATTTCCTCGATGGCGTCTACGGTCTCCTCAGCTGTGCTGCACACCCGGAAAAGGGTCAGTGCCCGCTCGCGGATAAATCCCTTTTCGGTACATTCCTTCAAGAAAAGGATCATGTCGTCATAGTAGCCGTCTATGTTGTAAATTGCGATTGGCGCAGACTGCCTTCCCAGTTCCACCAATGTAAGTATCTGAAAGAATTCATCAAAAGTGCCAATGCCGCCGGGAGCAATGACGAAAGCGTCAGCGTGGCTTTCCATGACATCTTTCCGCTGGCTCATGGTTTCTGTACGGATAATTTCCGTACAGTTTTTGTTGATGATTTCAAATTCATCCATAAAGTTTGGTACAACGCCGATGACGGTTCCGCCTTCCCGCGCGGCGCCGCGGGCACAGGCGCCCATAACTCCGCTGGCGCCTCCGCCGTATATAATCTGGTGGTGACGACGGGCAATCTCTTCTCCAAGCTTTTCTGTTTCTGTGATAAATACAGAGTCGATCTTATCGCTGGCGGCTCCGTATACGCATATGGTCATTTTACCCATAATCAAGACCTCCATTTCTGCTGTTGTCTGTAAAACAAATTCAGCATATATGTATTAAAATTATACCATTCAAAAGAATGAAAAACAACAGCAGACAAAGTCTTTTCATGAAAAACATATATTTTTCATATATTTGCCCGTCCGCAGAAAAGCCGTGAAATCTGGAAATATTTTAATCAGGAAGTTTACAAATACGACGGCCATTGTATAATAACAGAAAAAAGATGACAGGAAGTAAGTATCTGAAAAGAAGGAGGCAGAATGTGAGATATCATATAAGATTTATGAATCAGAATACAGAGATTTTTGTGGAGAGGGGAACGTTGGCTCAGGCATGCGCCGGAGCAGGTTATCCGCTTAATCTGGTCTGCGGAGGAAAGGGTACTTGCGGTAAATGTAAGATTAAAGTGAAAAGAAACGGAGTACTGACGGAGGTTCTGGCCTGCAGGGAGAAAGTGCGGCAGGATGAGGAGGTGTATCTGGAAGAAAATGACTATATTCATGAAGGAAATGTTCTCACAAAAAGCAGTTTGTCCGGCGTTGGTTTTTGTCCGTCCGTGAGGAAGGTGTATCAGAGAAAAGAGGAGCTCATGCCGGAACACAGCGGCTCTTTTCTGGCGTGTGCGGGCATTCCGGTCATGCGGAAGTTTGCTGCGTTCAGTGCGGATTATGATTTTGAAGGATGTACTTTTGTATACTATGAGGACAGAATCATCGACGTACAGGAGGGAAACACGGTAAATGTTTGTTATGGAGCGGCAGTTGATATAGGAACCACCACCGTCGTGTGCTATATTTATGATCTGGCAAATAATCATCTTGTGACGACAAAATCAGGGCTTAATAAGCAGATTATTCATGGGGCCGATGTGATAGCGAGAAATGCTTTTGCCCGGGAGTGTCCGGAGAATCTTGAAGAATTACAGCGGCTCATTCAGGAAACGATCAATGGGATGCTTGATGAGGCGATGGAAGAGAATCCGCAGATCAGGGAGAATCTTTACCATATGGTTATCTGTGGCAACAGCACCATGCAGCATTTGTTTTACGGGCTGAATCCGGCAAATCTTGGCGTGAGACCCTTTGCTAATATCACGGCGGAACCGGTCGTCAGCAGCGCAAAAGAGGCGGGTATAAACATTGCGCCGGAGGGTGTGGTGGAATTCCTGCCGCTGCTGGGAGGCTTTGTGGGAGCAGACACGGCCGCTGTCCTGCTGACGCTGGAAGAGGACGAAAAAAAATATATCATGGTAGATCTTGGAACTAATGGGGAAATAGGCGTGGGAAACTACGACAGATTTCTTATTGCATCCACTGCCTGCGGGCCGGCATTGGAGGGAGGAAATATTGCCTGTGGTATGAGAGGCGCCGCGGGAGCCATTGAAAAAATCTCCATTGATGGTGATGAGGTCAAACTGAAAGTGATTGGAAATACCAGTCCCGCAGGATTATGCGGTTCTGCTGTCGTCGACGCTGTGGCGGAGCTCCGGAAGGTGGGACTCATTGATGAAACAGGTCTTCTGCTTTCCGCTGAGAAGTATGAAAAGACACATCCGGGAAGCCGTCTCTGTGAGAGACTTCGGGAAGTGGGAGAATATAATATGGCATTCTTTTTTACGGATGGAGAAAACGCAGTTTATCTTAGCCAGAAGGATATCCGGCAGATTCAGCTTGCCAAAAGCTCTATCTATTCCGGCTGTATGACTCTGCTGGCAGAGTATGGCATGACGCCTGATGATGTGGATTCTCTGATACTGGCAGGCGCTTTCGGCAACTACATAGATATCGATAATGCTCTTTCTATTGGCATGCTGCCGCCTGTAGCCAGAGAAAAGATCCTGTCTGTCGGCAACGGCGCTGGCAAAGGGATACAGGCATTGCTTCTGGATTCTTCCTTCCGCAGAAAGCTGCAGAAGATACGGGCAAACAGTACGCACATTGAACTGGCAGACAACCAGAACTTCATGGAGCAGTATATAATGAATATGAATTTCAGATGAGAAAGGCAAAGTTATAAGCAATAGAAGCTGTATACACTCGATTTTTCTTGCAGTTTCCAGGGTTTGAATATATAATAAATTAACGTGTAATAATTATGTAATAATCTATAACACAAAAGTGAAAATACCGCACAGAGACCTGCAGATGCCGGAGAGGGACATGGCGGCGGCAGGGCGGTATCTGAAAGGAGTAAATGTGAAAAAAATATTGATGCGCTCGGCTATGCCTTTTGGAGAAGAACGTACCATTTCCGAGATCCTCATAGAGAATCTTATTGGAAACAACACCGGTAATCTGATTTTCCAGTCCAGCCTGGCGCGGGCAGTGATGACGGGAGATACAGAGATTACCACCATAAGGACAGATTTGATATATTCAGAGGAACAGGTGGAACGATGGAACGCGGAATATGATATGTTTCTGATTCCGCTGGCCAATGCCTTCCGCACCACATTTAAAAAAGAACTGAAAATGCTCACAGACCTTGTGAAGCGTCTGACCATCCCTTGTGTGGTCGTGGGCGTGGGACTTGCCAGAAGCCTGAGGTCAAACAAATGGACCTTCCTTCACGATGAGGAATCCACCGCTTTTGTGCGGGCGGTTCTGGAGAAGTCTTCCATCATCGGCGTGAGGGGTGAGATCACAGCAGAATATCTGAAACAGAAAGGGTTCCGTCCGGAGAAGGATTTCACTGTCATCGGATGTCCCTCACTGTATATGTTTGGAGATGCTCTTCCGGTACCGAAGCAGACGGAGCTCTCTCCAAAGTCAAAGGTGACCATGAATTTTAAAGCAGGTCTTCCGGAGAATCTGTATACTTTCCTGCGGGAGCAGGGAGAACGTTTTGACCATTCTGTTTTTATTACGCAGGTGATTGAGGAGATAAGAACGGTCTACGTAGGAGAACCGTATTTTACTGAGGAAAATAAAGATAAGATTCCGGCAGATTATCCTATGCATTTCGATCACCCGATGATGCAGGATGACCGTATCGTCGGAGTTTTGGATATTGATTCCTGGTTCAATTTTCTCAGTCAGCAGGATTTTAACTTTGGTAGCCGTATTCACGGAAATATTGCCGCGGTTCTTTCTGGTGTTCCGTGTTATATTTATGCCGGGGACTGCAGAGTAAAAGAACTGGCGGATTTTCATCATATCCCGTGTATAACAGCAGGTGATCTCGAAGACGGAATGGATGTGATCGACATGTATGAGAAGGCAGATTACAGCCGTCTGCATGCAGGACATAAAGATCGTGTGAGTCATTATCTTGATTTTCTGGACGTCAATAAGGTGCCGCGGCTTTCCCGGGAACAGCTCAGTGGAGCGGACACGCCTTTTGACCGTATGAATGCGCAATTGAAGAAACCGGGACTCATTCATCCGTTTCCGGTAGTCGGCACGTTACAGCAGGAGCGGCGTCTGGCAGAATATTTCGGAAAATACCGCCGGGAAAGTATGGAAACTCTCCAAACAGCGGATAATCAGAGTAAGAAGATCGCTTCTTTAAATAAGGAGAAGGAAGTGCTTCAAAGGGAGCTGGCGGAGATAAAAAACAGCCGCCTTTATAAAATAAAATCTTTCATGAAGCGTTAACATTTCAGTGATATAATAATTGCGACGGGATGCGGCAGGTGTCCCGGAATCGTTAATACCAGAGGCAGGGGCCGGGAAAGCTCCTTCTCTGTTGTTATATATTTTACTATTAATATTTTCTGACGCCGGGAGCCTGTGGAAAATGTACAGGAGCCCGCAGGCGTCCCGACAAATCTACAGAATAGGAGTAAGATTCATGAGTGATATGACACATCTTGATGCGTTGGAAGCGGAAGCGATATACATCATGCGTGAGGTTGTAGCAGAATGTGAGAAGCCGGTAATGCTGTATTCCATCGGTAAAGACTCTTCTGTCATGCTGCATCTGGCTTTAAAGGCATTTTATCCGGAAAAACCGCCGTTTCCGTTCCTTCACGTGAATACCACATGGAAATTTAAGGAAATGATTGAATTCCGCGATAAAACAGCAGAAAAATACGGCCTGGAAATGATTGAATATATCAATCAGGACGGCGTTGCCCAGGGAATCAACCCTTTTGACCATGGCGCAGCATATACAGATATTATGAAGACTCAGGCGTTAAAGCAGGCTTTGGATAAATACGGATTTACCGCAGCTTTCGGCGGCGGCCGGCGTGACGAGGAGAAGTCCCGTGCCAAGGAGCGTATATTCTCTTTCCGTAATTCCAGCCATGCATGGGATCCAAAGAATCAGCGTCCGGAAATGTGGAAGCTTTATAATACACAGATTCATCAGGGTGAGGAAATGCGTGTTTTCCCAATTTCCAACTGGACAGAGTCAGATATCTGGCAGTATATTAAGAGAGAAAATATTGAGATCGTACCGTTATATTTTGCAGCGGATCGTCCGTTTGTCAGAAGAGACGGCAATATCATCATGGTGGATGATGACAGAATGCGTCTGAGAGAGGGCGAGAAGATTGAACATGGAAGTATTCGTTTCCGTACTCTCGGATGCTATCCGCTGACCGGTGGTATTGAGAGTACAGCAAATACTCTGGATGCTATCATCGATGAAACTCTGAGTGCTGTATCGTCAGAACGTACCAGTCGTGTGATCGACAGTGACGGCGGAGCAGCCAGCATGGAAAAGAGAAAGAGGGAGGGTTACTTCTAAAATGAATAGTCTTCTTAAATTTATTACCTGCGGAAGTGTGGACGACGGTAAGTCCACATTAATCGGACATATGCTTTATGACGCCAAGTTATTATTTGCAGATCAGGAAAAAGCGCTGGAACTGGACAGCAAGGTAGGTTCCAGAGGCGGCGCCATCGATTATTCTCTCCTGCTTGACGGTCTCATGGCAGAGAGAGAACAGGGAATTACTATCGACGTGGCATACCGCTATTTCACAACGGAAAACCGTTCTTTCATCGTGGCAGATACGCCGGGACATGAAGAATATACAAGAAATATGGCGGTAGGCGCTTCCTTTGCGGATCTGGCAGTTATTCTCGTGGACGCTACTCAGGGTGTTTTGGTACAGACAAGAAGACATACAAGAATCTGTTCTCTTATGGGTATCAAACATTTTGTGTTCGCTGTTAATAAGATGGACCTGATCCATTATGACGAGAACCGTTTTGATAAGATTCAGAAAGAGATCAAGATGATGATGGGAGAGTATGATTATAACTCCATCAAGATTCTTCCGGTTTCCGCTACAGAAGGAGATAACGTCACAGTAAAATCCGGCCATATGCCTTGGTATAAAGGCGAGTCTCTGCTGACTTATCTTGAGAATATAGATGTTCATGAAAATCCTTCCGAGACAGGATTTACTATGCCGGTTCAGCGTGTGTGCCGTCCGGACCGCACATTCCGTGGATTCCAGGGTCAGATCGAGACTGGCGAGATTCGTGTGGGCGACGAGATCACCGCTCTTCCTTCCAATGAGAAGGCTGTGGTAAAAGGTATCATCGACTGTGGTAAGGAAGTGGAATCTTCCGATTCCGGCCACGCTGTAACCATCTCTCTCGACAGAGAAGTAGACGTATCCAGAGGCTGCGTGCTGGCAAAGGATACAAGTCCGGTTGTGGGGAATCTGTTTACGGCGGAGCTGCTGTGGATGGATGACTCTTATCTGGTTGCCGGAAAGAACTATCTCTTAAAGCTTGGCACAAAGATGGTTCCGGCAGTTGTTATGAATATCAAATATAAGATTGACGTCAACACAGGAAATGAAGTGCATGCCGATACGATTTATAAGAATGAGATTGCAGTTTGTGATATCTCCGTTTCCGATAAGATCGTGTTTGACAAATTCAAGAAGAATCAGGCTCTTGGTTCCATGATTCTCATTGACCGTATCACAAACATGACTTCCGCCTGCGGCGTTGTGATGCATTCTCTGCGCCGTACGGATAACCTGACCTGGCATGAGATGGATATCACGAGAGAGTTCCGTGCTCAGCAGAAAGGACAGCAGCCGAAGACTATCTGGATGACCGGTCTGTCCGGCTCTGGTAAGTCCACATTGGCTAATGAACTGGAGAAACGTCTGGCAGCTCTCGGCAAGCACACTATGCTTCTGGACGGTGACAACGTACGTATGGGTCTTAACAAGAACCTTGGCTTCAAGGAGGCTGACCGTATTGAGAACATCCGCCGTATCTCCGAGGTGGCGAAACTGATGAATGATGCCGGTCTTATCGTCATTACCTCCTTCATCTCCCCGTATGTGAGAGACAGAAGAAAGGCAAAAGAGATCATCGGTGATGACAGTTTCATTGAAGTATATGTGAGCACACCTCTGGAAGAGTGTGAAAAACGTGATGTGAAAGGTCTGTACAAGAAGGCCAGAGCCGGCGAGATTCCGAACTTCACAGGAATTTCCAGTCCTTATGAAGTACCGGAGCATCCGGATGTGACCATAGACACCAGCGCTATGCCTCTGGAGGACTGCGTGGACGCGCTTCTGAAACAGATTGAGGGACAGATCTAATGCCAACACTGTATATACACATGGGAACGCCGAAGACGGCGACCACATCCATTCAGATGTTTTTCGTGGAGAATCAGGAGCGTTTCCGGGAAAAGGGATACAGCTATCCGCTGCTGGATTTCGTGTATCCCCATGTGGCCCACCGGAGGAACGGACATTTCCTCGTGGGAAGGGTGTATTATCCCGACAAGACAGAAAATGTGGCCATGGAAGAGGAACTGTGGGAGCGGGGCCTCGATATGGTCCACAAGGAGTTTGAGAAATATCCTAACGTCATTTTATCCGACGAGAATATCTGGCACGCCTCTCTCGGCTCCAAGTTTGAGTTTTGGGAGAAGATAAAGGCCGACGCCAAAGAGCATGGATATGATATCAAGGTCATCGTGTACCTGAGACGCCAGGACGGCATGGCCAATTCCTGGCTCAGCCAGCAGGTGAAGGAAGGATGGAACACCAACGCCTGCATCAAATGGGTTTCCTTCAAGAAAAAAACCCGGAGGATTGTGCTCCACTACTATAATCATCTGGAGAAGATCGCCGGAGTCATCGGGAAGGAAAATATCATTGTCCGCGTATTTGAGCGGGATAAGTTTAAAGGAAATGGAAACACTATTTTTTCTGATTTTTTGGAGGCAGTTGGATTGGAATATAAAGACGAATATCAGATAACAGAAGCAGAAGCGAACAAATCCCTCACAGGAAACAGCCAGGAGATCATGCGGATCGTCAACTCCGTGCTTCCGGATAATCCGAGGGTTGTCGCTTTCATGAGAAATGCCGCCATGACCTGCGAGGAATTGAAGGATGCGGAGAACAATTTCACCATGTTTTCCAAGGAAGAACTGGAAGCATTTCTGAAACGGTATGAGAAATGTAATGAGTCCATCGCGAAGGAATATCTGGGCCAGGATGAGCCTCTGTTCAGCACCAAGATAAAAGAAGGGGAATGCTGGACGCCGCAGAACCGGTTCATGTATGAGGACATCATCCGTTACTTTGCGGACGTGGTGGTAAGGCAGCAGGAATGCATTGATAAGATGACGCAGGATATGAAGCGTCTGAAGGAGAGCCGCATCGAGGCTGTAAAGCAGTACGCCGAAGAGTTTCACCTGGAAAAACAGGAAGAGATGGCGGCTCAGGGAATCACACCGGAAGAAGAAGAGAAGTTTGAGACTGTCAGCGAGGTGGTATTAAACCAGCATAAAGACATAGAGGACATGGCCGAGACCACCAAACGTATTGAGACGGCAGACAATCGTATTCATGCGTTGAGAACAGAGAATCTTCTTTTGAAAAATGAGATTTTTGATTTGAAGAGAGAAAATGCTGAGATTCGAAAAGAAGCGAAGGACAGAGACCGGGAGACAAAGAAAGAGCTTGAGAAGATGATAAAAGAGCTGAGAGAAGATGTCTTCTTCTATAGGCTTAAAAGAAAAATCCGGCATATTTCGGGGAAAGATCAGTAGAGATGAACACGAAAAAATTTATGTCAATGATTACGACCATGTTAAAAATCGGTTTTATAGGATTTGGGGGCGGTACCGCCCTCATTCCTGTTATAGAAGAAGAGATTGTTGAGAAAAACAAGGTCGTGACGGAAGAACAATTTAACAACGAAGTCATGATTGCCAGCATCACTCCGGGAGCGCTCCCGGTGGAGATTGCCAGCGGCATCGGATATCAGACCGCCGGAAATAAGGGTATGATGGCCGCAGCCTCTGCCATGGCATTTCCGGGGGCTTTTCTTACAGTATTATTCCTCGTCATTTTTTCCAGCGCGGGAGAGACGCTGAAAACACAGATCAGCTATTTGGCGGTGGGTATTTCCGCCTACATAATCCTCACGCTGATCAAATACTGTACAGGCACATTACAGCAGGCAAAAGACAGAAACGAGTCCATCCTGTATTTTATCATTATGATGGGAGTCTTTCTTCTCTCCGGGGAAGCAAGCATCTATCAGATACTGGGACTGTCTATCACGCCGATTTTTGGTATTTCGACTATTCAGATACTGGGAGCGGCTTTTTTTGTCATTCTGTTCACGAAAGGACAGCCAAGGGATGTAAAGCGTGCCGCTCCGGCGCTCATTATTGCTGTCCTGTATTTTCTGTGCGCCGGAAAAGCTCATATTATTCCTGAGGTGCTGCAGCCATTTTTCGTAACATTGATGATTGTTTTATCGGTTATCGGTATGGTGCAGACTCTTATGGACAGTCAGCAGAAACGAGCTTTTGCCGGAAAAGCTCTGGCTGTTTCTCTCGTCTGCTGGGGATTATTTACGGTAGTTCTGTCTTTCCCGGCCATCATTTTTCTGTCGGGAACAGCCCGCTATATCGGAGATGGATTTCTGTCATCTGTCTTATCCTTCGGAGGAGGAGACGCTTACTTGTCTGTGGCGCAGGGAATGTTCGTGGACAGCGGCATGATCAGCTACCAGGACTTTTACGGCAGCATTGTTTCTGTTGCCAATGCCCTGCCGGGTTCCATCCTCTGCAAGATTCTTTCCGGATGCGGCTACGTCCTGGGCTTTGAGCGCGGCGGTTCCGTAGTCTTGGGGCTGTTCATGGCCATCTGCGGCTTCGCCTGCAGCGTAGCGGCTTCCGGAGCCATCGTCATTGTCGTCCGGATGATCTACGACAAATACGAAAACCTTCGCATCTTCGCGGTGGTCAAACATTTCATCCGTCCGATCATCTCAGGACTGCTCCTGAACGTGGCCTTGTCCCTCTACCTTTCCGGTATTTTGGAAATTGCCAGCGGGGGACTGACCATGACGATCCTTTCTATTATTACGCTGATTGTCATCGCTCTGGTCTTTGCCCTGGAACAGAAAAAAGACGTGCACCTGCTCTGGAAGATTCTGCTGTCAGCGGCCATATCATTCGTGGGATGCAATGTGTTTGCGGGGATGTAAAATAAGGGATATAAGATAGGTGATATAAGACAACACGAAGGCGATAAACGGCAAGCAATAAAAAATAGGAAATTAAACAACAGGAATAATCAATAGGAATAATAAGTAGAAATAATAAGGAGCCCCTGGTGGTGATATGTGCTTTTCATACTGGCTTTACCTGGTAGAAAGTATATGTCAAAGACTGCCGGGGGCTTTTTTTGTGGGTGATGATATGCAGGTATTATCAAAGGGTAGATGCAGAGCAGCTTTTGGATAAGGCGGCTTTTCCCAAAAATGTGGAAAATTATTTGTATTTTGTGATATAATATAAAAAATATAATTAATATAATTATGGAAATGGGCAAAAATGTAAAAAGATATAAAAATTCCCAATAATGTGTTGATTCCTGTCTGTTCGCCATGTATAATGTCGGTGTAAGCTATCAGATTTTCCGAAGGAGAAGCTCGCATAATGTGTTGAAGGAGGCGAACAATGAGCAAAGTGGAACTTTCCGATACTTACGTAAGAGAAACCGACAGCCGCATCAGGCACCGGGAGTTTTTATTACAGGGAATCGAAAAGCTGACCCTGCTGCATGATACTTTTATGAAGGTGGCACTGAAAGACGTGGAAGCCTGCCAGCATGTCATCCGCATCCTGATGGATGATCCGACCATAGAGATCGTGGAAGTAAGGAGCCAGTATCGGATATCGAAGCTGGTGTCAAAGGACGCGGTGCTGGATATCCTGGCGGAAGACAGCTGGGGACGGGTCTATAATCTGGAGATCCAGAGGAAGACGACCATCGATCATGCCCGGCGTACCCGGCGGTACAGCGCCCTGGTGGATGCGGAATATCTGGAAAAGGGGAAAGAATACAACGAGATGCCGGAGGTGTATGTGATCTACATCAGTGAAACGGATATCTGGGAGACAAGGGAAACAGAATCCCCGGTGGAGAGACATTTAAAAGGACAAATAGAAGAATATAATGATGGACAGCATACCATATATATCAATGCGGCCATCGACGACGGCTCACCAAAAGCCGCTTTGATGCGATACTTTAAGACCTGCGACCCGGACGACATGAGCCAGGGAGCATTATCCCGGCGGGTACACTACCTGAAACGGGAGAAGGGAGGAATCGGAGAGATGTGTGAATATTCAGAGAGGATCTTTAACGGAGGTAAGGAAGAGGGACGCCGTGAGGGACTTCGGGAAGGCTGTGAGAAGATGATGCA
The DNA here is from genome assembly GCA_900016875.1 of Eubacteriaceae bacterium CHKCI004. Taxonomy (GTDB): domain Bacteria; phylum Bacillota; class Clostridia; order Lachnospirales; family Lachnospiraceae; genus Anaerobutyricum; species Anaerobutyricum stercoris. Next base: position 14,813 of record FCNR01000016.1, read on the forward strand.
TTTGATGAGAGAACAGGGGATAGATGAAGCGATCATTGAAAAGATTATGGCGAATGTTACAGAACAGGAACCAGTGCAGAGGATGTGATGAAGGAGATAATGAAACAAATTAAGTAAGAAGATAGCATTTATTTCGGAAAATTATATCCGGGGAATCGTGTACACTGAATTGGCAGGTGAATTAAGCATATAATTATAAAGCGCCCTGAAAGTATCCCATAAAGTGTGGGAAGTTCTTTCAGGGCGCTCTTTTTTTAAAACTCATACGCCGAAGCGTCTGAATAAATATCATCCCGGTTCAGCTCTTTCAGGATGGCGGCCCGGCGGCTGCCGACCAGAAGAGTCTTATTATACTGGAAGTATTTCTCACAGCCATTTTCTGTGATGAAAGCAGAGATTTCCGAGTCCATGGTGAGCTCCGTGACGAAGATGACCATCTCTTGTCCTTCTCCGAAGGCGTCTTCCATGAAAGTGAAGCTGTAGTTGAGAGCTTTAGAGGCCTGCGAGATGGCGGCTGTCCGTTGTTCACATAGCTTATCAAAGCCGGCCTTCACCTGTCCGAAAGCCTCTTTTGGGGAGGCAACGGTATCCGGCGTCCATTCCCGGAGAAGCTCCATCACTTCCAGGTGCTGTTTTTTATCTTCCGGGGATACAAGACCGGTTTTTTCCGTCAGAGCAAATGCATTGTCCTTCTCAGAAAGCATCTGCTGCCACAGCTGCCAGGAATCGCTGCCGGAAGCGGTGCGAGACTGTGGTTCGGAATCTGACGAATTGCCAGCATCCGCTGCTCCTGCGGACACGTTATCTGTCAGGGTGCCCAGCCCCTTCCGATATTCCTTGAGGAATTCGTAACATTCCGTCGTAATCCGGTCTTTTCCCATGGCGGCGGCGATATAGTTGTGAAGTCCTCCGGTGAGAAGTTCCACGCAGCTTAAGCGTTCATCGAAGGAAGCGCGGAACAGCCGCTCGAAGATGGAAGTCTTCACTTCTCCGGTGAGAATCCGGCTGATGTCGTATTCATCCCGGTATTTCTGGTAGAGATCGTAGTAGGCGGCCACGTCCTTGGCGATATCTTCGTGCTGCAGGAATTGGTGGATGATGTCTTCATCCACAGGGATGGACAGCGCCTCGTAGGAATAGATGAGATAGCTCAGATCCTCCCAGCCTCTGGCCGTGACAAACTGCATGCCGTCCACGTCGTTTTCTGTCCGGTAAAAGTTCTGCGGGCGCAGCTCCAGGTAGCTTAAGATAAACGGATGAATGTGGCGGGTGCGGGCATAGCTGCGGAAGGCTTCCAGATCCGCTTCGATATCGATCTTGCGCACGCGGTCCAGGGTTACGAAGTCAAAATCCCGGACGCTCTTATTATATTCCGGCGGATTGCCGGCGGCGGTGATGATCCAGCCCTTCGGAACCGCCTGATTGCCGAAGGTCTTGCACTGCAGGAACTGCAGCATGGTCGGCGCCAGCGTCTCAGAGACACAGTTGATCTCATCGATAAAAAGAATACCTTCTTTCTTACCTGTCTCCTCCATATAGCGATAAATGCTGCTGATGATCTCGCTCATGGTGTATTCGGTGACGGAGCGGGTGACGCCGTCAAATACCTCTTCCTTGATGAAAGGAAGCCCCACAGCGCTCTGTCTCGTATGGTGGGTAATGGTATAGGCGATGAGACCGATGCCGCATTCCTTCGCAATTTGCTGCATGATCTGTGTTTTTCCAATGCCGGGAGGCCCCATCAGAAGGATGGGACGCTGACGGATCTCCGGAATACGGTACTGGCCGTATTCATCCTTGTCCAGATAAGCCCGGACAGTATTTTTGATATCTTCTTTTGCTTTCTTTATATTCATGGGTATCAATCCTTTAAATTAATTTTTTACAAATGTATCATATTCCCAGCTCATCCTCATCCAGATGGATGCGCATGGCCCAGGGTGGAACCTCCGGGATGTCGCCGCCAAATGCGTTCTGCTGCGGGGAATTTCCCGCTGCTCCGCCGGACGCCGAAACATTTCCTCCGTGTCCGGGCGTATCGACGAAGACGAACGCCGTCTCATAAGGCGGCCGTTTTGCCGGATAAATGCCTTTTCCGTCGGTGAAATAAAGCAGTCCCCGCAGGTTGTGGAAAGCGCCCTCATCCAGCAAGCGGTCCACGTAGGCAAAGGCGGGGCGGAAGTCGGTGCCGCCGCCTCCAATCAGGGAAAAGTTCTGCAGAAGCCGGTTGATATCCTCCTCGGATTCGATGACGGCGTCAGCGTGAACCTGGTTGTCACATTGAATAATGCGAATGTGACTTTTCCGGAAAAAACTGTCCCGCTGGCGGATGATCTGAAAGGTTTCTTCGAGAAAACGTTTGACCAGGGGGCCGTTGGTGGAGTAGCTGGTGTCGATAACGATGACGAACTCGGAGATTTTCATGATTTCCCGGCTCTCCAGCGGCTCGATAAGAGGCATGTTTTTATAGAGCCGGAGCCCGTAGGTATAATAATTCAGATCAAATTCATCATAGTCGCATTGGAGTTCCTCTTTTAACACGGTGAATTTGCGGAGAAACTCCCGGTAGGAGCGCCGGGAGCGCCCCTGAGCAATCTGCGTCTGCACCGAGGAAACGGCGTCGCCGTCCTGCTTGCCACGAAGCTCCATTTCTTTGGAGACGCGCCGGCCGATCTTCTCCCAGTTTTCGCCGGCCTGGGCGGAAGAAGGCGATTTGCCAGGTTCCTTTGGCCAGAATCGGTGATCGTCGGTGTAGAACTCAAACTGAAGAGCTGCCTGCTCCTCGTAGTCAGTCACCGAAAGCAGATCGTGGTAGATGGCAGCGGCGGTCACCGGTATATTTTCTTCTTTTAAGTGTGCATAGTAATTCATCCGGCGCAGGGACAGTGTCCGCTTGGTGGATTTCTTGTCAAACGAATCGATCATCCACTCCACCGCAATGTCGCAGGCCAGATTCCAGAGCACCGGTTCCCGGTTGCCCCGCATCCACAGGTGCCGGAAAATGCAGTGCAGAACGCTGTGGAGATAGGCCCGGTCTAAGAAAAGTGGGTTATTGCGGAAGACCCGCAGAATCTGCTCACGGGAGAAAAAAAGGTAAGTGCCGTCCGTGGCCAGAGTATGAATTTGTTCGTTGGCAGAGAAAGTGAGGGCAGAAAGCGCCATGTCCAGATACCGGAAATCCAGATAGAGTTCGCTGCGGATCACATCCAGAATCTGCATACACATTTCATTTTCCCACTCGGTCTGCGTTTGTCTGTGTGCCATGATTTTCTCTTTTCTAAGTAAATGTATCTGTTTTCTGAAATATCATCGGGAAGCCGCCGCATTTAAAAGTCATCAAAAGAAAAGCTTTTCCTGGCAAAGCTGCCGTTTTGGTGCTTTTCTTCCATGAGCCGGGCGCTTCCCTCGCCCCAGTCGGCCGCCACGCAGGCGGAGATGGCCTGACTGTAATCCTCGCCGGTAAAATACCGGCAGAGAAAGAGAAGCAGCTGCAGGTCTTTGTCCCGCACAGCCATGGAAACAGCTGTGTGCAGGCGGGCCTTCAGGGCGTCTTCATACAGGGCGCACGCTTCTTCTTTCAGACCGTTCGGCCAGCGCAGCCTTGTGAAGGCAATCTGACAGAGTGACTCATCAGATTCCAGCTTCAGGGCGTTCTCGAAGCACTGATCGTACTTTTCGTAATTAACCCGGCCGTTCTCAAAACATTTCCTCATGCGGAAGCCCTCACCGTGAATGCTCCGGCTGAAAAGATGAGCCGGTGATATCTCATCCAGCCATTCGTAGTATTCCGGAAAAAAGAGCGCGGCTAAGATAGAGTCTTCTTCTTCCGGCGTAAACAGGACCAGCAGGTTCTCCTCGAACCGTTCCAGCAGCAGTGACAGCCCTGTGGATTCCGTGTCCTGACCACGAAGAATCAGCTGGCTTAGGCTGGTGCAGTTCATAAATTCATCGCTGCCGATGGAGCGGATGCCCGGCCCCACAGAGAGTGTGTGAAGCTTCCGGCAATTATAAAACGCTGCGTTGTGAAGCGTTGTGACGGAAGCCGGGAGCCGGATAGCCTCCACCAAAGAGCCGCTGAGGCAGGAGAGATGGCCATAAGCGGCACTCCCGGTCGGCGCGTCAGCTTCGTATAGGGCAGGATGTTCTGCATTTGGCTGTGTCGCGTTCTGACCAAACGGATTCCCCAGCTGCTCTCCTGTATAAAAATGAAAATACTGTTCCGGCAGATGCGGCTCGGAACGGGAGAAGCAGTAGGCGCCAATCTCTGTCACCGGCCTGCCCTCTATGGTTTCCGGCAGGGCAACGACTGGATGTTCTCCGTATACCCGCAGGATGCGGGCGCCGTCGCCGGCAGGCTCCCATAGGATATCAAGTTTTTGGTATGTGAATTCTTCGGTTATAGTTATCATGATTTTTTTATTTGTTGTTGTGTGTCTATGTTGTTCGTTTTTTTAGCAGCATACGATGTATTTCATATTGCACGCGGCCAGCTGCATGCATCCGGCGGCATTACATTTTCTGCGCTGTACTTGTATTGTTACCGCCCTATAGCATACCACGGAAGAATTTTTTCTACAATAAAAGGGACAAAAAAATTTTTCTGTGATACACTAAGAACACCTGTTGAGGTGATGAAACAAGAAAATCAGTTTGCGGGCGTGTTCACTCTTCGTGTTTAGCCGGATGATAAATGCGCCGGCACGCTAAGGGATATACAGGAGGATAATGACATGAACAAATTAGGTTTTATCGGCATGGGCAATATGGCAAAGGCCATTGCGGCAGGAATTATCAAGAGCGGAAAGGTCAGCGGGGCGGACATCTATGCTTACGCGCCGCATCAGGATAAACTCAGAAAAAATGCGGAGGCCATCGGATTTACCGCCTGCGGGAGCATGGAAGAGCTTCTGGGGGCAGCGGATACGGTTGTAATGGCGTGCAAGCCGTATCAGATTGAGGCAGTGCTGGAGGAAAACAGAGGCGCTCTTGCCGGAAAAGCGCTGATCTCCATTGCGGCGGGGTGGGATTACGCCAGATATGAACCGCTGGTGGACGAGCGCACACGAGTACAGTTTATCATGCCAAACACACCGGCTATGGTGGGAGAGGGCGTTATGCTCTTTGAGGAGACAAATTCGCTGAAAGAGGAAGAGAGACAGGAACTGATGGATATGTTTTCTGCGCTGGGACTGGTGGAGGAGATACCGACACATCTGATGGGAATCGCGGGCACGCTCACCGGCTGCGGCCCGGCGTTTATCGATCTTGTCATCGAGGCGCTGGGAGACGCCGGCGTCAAATACGGCGTGCCGAGAGCGCAGGCGTACGCGCTGGTATCGCAGATGATTCTTGGCAGCGCGAAGCTGCAGCTGGAGACCGGAGAGCATCCTGGCGTCTTAAAAGACAATGTCTGCTCCCCGGCAGGAACGACCATCCGCGGCGTAGCCGCTCTGGAGCGGGCCGGATTGCGCGCCGCCTTCCTGGATGCAGTGGACGGGATCATGGAATAAGATTGTAATAGACGGCCTGTGCTGAACCTGCGATGAAAAGGAGACGGGGCAGTGAGGCGAAGAATCAATAAAAAGGAAAGGAAAAGGACATTATGAAGTATGGTAAGTTTCTGCCGGAAAAAGGTACCATAGGCTTTGTGGCTCCATCTTTCGGCTGTAATATTGAACCGTATAAGACGGCTTTCGACCATTCTGCGGAGATCTGGGTACAAAAGGGTTATAATCTGAATTGCGGACCGAATGTATATGAGGGTTCCGGTATCGGTATCAGCAATACGCCGGAAAAATGTGCGGAAGAATTTAACAAGTGGTATGTTTCAAAAGAAAATGACGTACTCATTTCCTGCGGTGGCGGAGAGCTCATGTGCGGCATCCTTGATTATGTGGATTTTGACAGCATCCGTCAGGCGGAGCCCAAATGGTTCATGGGATATTCCGACAACACGAACCTTACATTTCTTCTGACTACCCTCTGCGACACGGCGGCTGTATACGGCCCATGTGCAGCGGCATTCGGCATGAAACCGTGGCATGAGAGCCTGAACGACGCTTATCGGCTGCTCACCGGACAGAGCCGGGAGGTACACGGATACGCTCAATGGGAGAAGGAGAGTCTCAAGACGGAGGAAAATCCGCTGGAACCTTATAATCTGACCGAAGAGAAGATTCTCCGGCGTTTTCCGGACGCGGACTGTCAGATGGAAGGACGTCTGCTGGGCGGTTGTCTCGATTGTCTGGTTACTCTCTGTGGAACCAGCTTTGATAAAGTCGATGCATTTAATGAGAAATATAAAGAAGACGGAATTATCTGGTTCATGGAGTCCTGCGACTTAAATGTCATGAGTATCCGCCGGGCACTGTGGCAGCTGGAGCACGCAGGATGGTTTAAATACACGAAAGGATTCCTGATCGGACGTCCGCTCTGCTTCGGCGAGGAGCTGATGGGAATGGATCAGTACCGGGCAGTGACGGAAGTTCTGGCTCATTATAATGTGCCGATCATCATGGACGTGGATCTGGGACATCTGGCGCCGATGATGCCGCTGGTCTGCGGAAGTGTCGGCCACGTGAAGGTGGAAGGAAATGACATTTCCATCAAAATGGAGTACCGGTAGTTAGATGTCTGCATGTAAATGTTCCGCATGCTATGGAGAGCGTCCGATGATGACAGTGCAGCAGGAACCGGTGAATCTGTGAAATGCAAATATATATAAATAGGAGAAAACGATCATGAAACTGATATCCTGGAATGTAAACGGGCTGCGTGCCTGTATGAAAAAAGGACTTGAAGAATATTTTAAGGAAGTGGACGCAGATATTTTCTGCGTGCAGGAGACGAAGCTGCAGGAGGGACAGATTGATTTTCAGCCGGAAGGTTACGAATGTTACTGGAATTACGCGGAGAAAAAAGGGTATTCCGGCACCGCCGTGTTCACAAAGAAAAAGCCTCTGGAAGTGGTTTACGGCATTGGTATTGACGAGCATGACCATGAGGGCAGAGTTATCACGCTGGAATATGAAGACTTTTATTTTGTGACCGTGTACACTCCGAATTCTCAGTCGGAGCTGGCAAGGCTTCCTTACCGGATGCAGTGGGAGGACGCCTTCAGGGATTATCTGAAAGAGCTGGACGCTCATAAACCGGTGATCATGACGGGGGACTTGAACGTTGCCCATCAGGAAATTGACCTGAAGAACCCGAAGACCAACAAAAAGAACGCCGGATTTACCCAGGAAGAACGGGATAAATTTACCGAGCTACTGGACGCCGGCTTCGTGGACAGCTTCCGCTACTTCTATCCGGACAAGACGGGAGCTTATTCCTGGTGGTCATATCGCTTTAAGGCCCGGGAAAAAGACGCCGGATGGCGGATTGACTACTTTGTGGTATCGGACCGGATCAAAGAGCAGATGAAAGACGCTCTCATCTACAAAGAAGTCATGGGTTCTGATCACTGTCCGGTGGGACTTGAGATAGAGTTTTAAGAGGTATACCTGAAAATTCAGCTAAGAACAAAGAGTTCTGCTCGGCAGAACTCTCGCGCCGAGCGCGGTCGCTTTAGCGACAAAGTTCGTTTGCGCGCGAGTGCGCATCCCGCCCGGAAGGCTTTTATTATATTATAGGAATTCCAGTGGAATTTCCTATAATATAATAAAGAATCGCCTTGTCTTTTCAGAGACAGGACGATTCTTTTTTTGAGCTTTGGGCTCTTATTTTGAATATTTTATAATCAGATCTGTAATGATCGCAATGGAATCATTGAGCTTACTCTCCTGGAGAGCCTGTCTGTATTCTTCGCGTTCATCGTAGACATACTGTACCGCTCTTAAAAGACTGTCGTCAGTCATGTCCTCCTCCTGCAGAACATAGCTGTAACCGGATTTCTCAAAGGAGGCGGCGTTTAAAATCTGATCGCCCCGGCTCTGGGATGCCGGAAGAGGAATCAGGATATTCGGTATTTTGAGAGCCAGCAGTTCGCAGATGGCATTGGCGCCTGCCCGCGAGATGATCAGATCGGTGATGGCAAACAGGTGCGGCAGTTCTTTTTTGGCGTATTCGAATTGTTTATAGCCCTCTTTGCCTTCCAGGAAAGCGTCATAATTGCCCTTGCCGCAAAGATGAATCACGCAAAACTGTTCCAGCAGAGCGTCCAGGTTGGCTCTCAGCGCCTTATTGATAGCAGCGGCGCCCTGACTTCCGCCCATGGCCATGAGAACAGGTTTGTCGCCTTTGAAGCCGCAGAGCTTCAGACCTTCTTCCCGGCTGCCGTCAAATAATTCTTTGCGGATTGGGGAGCCGCTTAAAACGGCCTTATCCTCCGGGAGATGCTTAAGGGTCTCCGGAAAATTACAACAGACCTTTGTGGCGGACGGGATGCACAGCTTGTTGGCAAGTCCCGGCGTCAGGTCAGATTCGTGAATGATAACAGGTACGTGCCGTCTTTTGGCTGCCAGCACCACCGGAACGGCAACAAAACCGCCCTTGGAAAAAATAATATTCGGTTTCAGCTTTTTAATGAGGCGGGAGGCCTCCGCGTATCCTTTCAGTACCCGGAACGGGTCTGAGAAATTCTTAATGTCAAAATACCGGCGGAGCTTTCCGGAAGAGATTCCGTGATAAGGGATTCCCATATCCTCAATTAATCTCCGTTCAATTCCGTTATAAGAGCCAACATACTGAATATCGTAGCCGGCTTCTTTCAGTCCGGGAATTAAAGCCATATTAGGTGTGACGTGTCCGGCAGTGCCTCCGCCGGTTAAAAGAATACGTTTCATACAACATGCCTCCTGAAATATTATTGAACCTGCTGTTTATATGCTGTCAGGGCGAGAGCAAGCTGGTCCGGGCAGGATGTTCCTCTTCCGCCGCAGTCGATGCCCTTTAAAGTATTTATGACCTCGTCTATATTTCTTCCTTTTACAAGGGCGCTGATTCCGGTGGTATTGCCCATGCAGCCGCCGACAAAATGAACTTCTTTGATAATATCATTGTCAACGTCAAATTGTATTTCTCTGGAACAGGTTCCCCTGGTCTTGTAGCTGTACATAGTTTATTCCTCTTTTCTGTGAAATATATAGTGAAAACAGTATAGCACTTTTTTTTGCAAAATCACAGAGTGAAATTTTATATGGTGTACACAAAATGAAAAAATATGTTATACTAAATAAAATGTACAAATGGAGGATAGACAGATATGGTTTGTATTGGCGTGATAGGAGCGATGGAAGAAGAGGTTTCCTCCCTGATTCAGCAGATGGAGGACGCTGAAGCAAAGACTATGGCAGGTATGACATTTTATCACGGAACACTCTGGAAACAGCAGGCTGTTGTGGTAAAAAGCGGAATAGGAAAGGTTAACATGGCAATCTGTACACAGATTCTTGTCAATGTCTACGAGGTGGATATGGTCATCAACACAGGCGTTGCAGGAGGATTGTACAAAGATATCAATGTGGGTGATATTGTTATTTCCAGCGATGCTCTGCAGCATGATTTTGATGTGACGGCCCTTGGGTATGAACGGGGAATAATTCCGGATATGGAGACATCTGTTTTTCAGGCGGATACAGAGATGGTAGAGATGGCAAGAGAGGCCTGCGAGATCGTAAACCCGGAGATTCAGTGTTTTGTAGGAAGAGTGGTTTCCGGCGATCAGTTCATTTCTGATAACAAGACGAAGAAGGATCTGATCGACACCTTCGGCGGCTACTGTGCGGAGATGGAAGGCGCGGCCATGGCTCAGGTGGCGTCTCTCAATAAGGTGCCTTTTGTGATCATCCGTGCCATTTCCGATAAAGCGGATGACAGCGCGCAGGTGTCCTATCAGACATTTGAGGAGCAGGCTATTGTTCATACAGTGAAGCTGCTGGCAGCCATGTTCCTGAAAATGAGCAAATAAAAGTAGATTATGATAAATCCCTTCTCTTTTTGCAGGAGAAGGGATTTTTTTTACGAACGAATCCCCCTTTTCAAACGAAAACTGATTGCTTATAATTGGGACAAATCCAGCCAGACAATTTATGGAAAAAGATTTCAGAGGCGGCGGTGCGGTGGAAAAATCCCGGCGGAATGTTTTCCATAGCAGCAGGAGAGACGAGGGACCGGTGACGTTTGTCCAGCCGCGGGAAAGCAGGGTCTTCGGCGGATTTGCAGCAAATGGCTTTTTTAATTTGGACAGGAGGGAAGGAAATGTTCGAATACATAATAAATAGTTCGATGTTTATGAAAGCAATCATAGCGTGCAGTTTTCTCGGTGTAATCAGCTGGTTTGTTCTGGAAGTTTCCTACAGAAGTATGATAAAGGCCACGGCGCAGATAGGTAAAACAAAGAAAAAATGGCTTGTTTCCCTGAAAAAAAGATATGAGGACTATCATGAGATGAATGTAAAGGTAAATAATGTATCCACCTTTGTGGACAGGCTGTTCCAGAGGAAAAAGATACTGGGATTCACCTGTTCTTTCTGGTTGACGCTGGAGAGACTTTCCATAGCCGGCTGCGCCATAGCAGGGGCAGCCGGCGCTCTGGCAGCCTCCCAGCAGGGAGCGGTTCTGTCTGATGTGATGATATGTTATCTCACCGGCATAACCGCAGCTTGCGCCCTGTTGTTTCTCGATACATTTCTCAGGGCGAATGAAAAGAAGCATATGGTTATTGTAAACATGAATGATTATCTGGAAAATGTACTGGAGAATACCATAAGCGGCAGGGAGGCCGTGGAAGATTCGGCCAGCCAGAAAGCCCGCAACCGGCGGCTGCTCCGGTACGCCGAGGAGAACAGGAAGAAAAAGAGGGCGGAATCTCCTGTTTCCCCGGAGGAGGAGAAGCTTCTGGAAGATGTGCTTCAGGAATTTTTTGCCTGAGACAGATTGTAAAGGGACTGGAAGGAATATCCTTCCTTCTCAAGATTGGTCAGCACGGTATCAAGAGCCTGCGCGTTGGATTCTGATATATTGTGGATCAGCGGAATAGCCCCCGGGTGTATGTATTTGTCAAATCGTTCTATGACATAATCTGCTCCCGGCTGGTTGTTTACGTCATAATCCGGATAGGCGAGGCTCCAGAACACGGTGGTATACCCCATATTTTTTGTGATCTGCAGAGTACGTTCACTGTATTCCCCTTTTGGCGGCCGGAAGAAAGGATCCATTTCATATCCGGTCGCTTCTTTCATGTAATTGGCGTTGTCCGCAATCTCTTCCCGGATAGTGCGCTCGTCGTTTTCCGGCATGCAGATGTGGTTGGAGGTGTGATTCCCTACCACATGCCCTTCTTCTTTCATTCTTTTTATCAAGTCAGGCTGATCCTCAATGAAATGCTTGCATACAAAAAAGGCGGCGGGAGCTTTGTGCTTTTTAAGAACATCAAGTATGCCCGGAGTATAACCATTCTCATAACCGCAGTCAAAAGTGAGAAAAACCGGCTTTTCTCCGTCGGTAATATCTGTTTTTGCGTACCAGGCATCATACTTCGTCAGATCAATTTCATTCTGAACTTCCGGTATTTCATGATTTTCATTGCGTTTAAACCACCAGGAGGCCATAGTGTTGGGCAGGGTGGAAGGGTCCGTATATACACCGTTGTCCTTTTCGGTAGTCAATTCAGAAGTTTTTTCGGGAGAGGAGCTTTCAGAAGCGGCCGGCGCCTGGCAGGCGGAAAAAAATATACTTGCAAAAAGAAACAAAAAGAAAAGCGGAATAGAGAAAAAATTTGTTTTTTTCATAAAACTTACAAAAGCCTTTCGTAAATTTTTCATAATAAATATATTAAAATTTTGGAAGAATTATACATAATTCAATTTAGACTTTATTTTTTTAAGCAATGTTAGTATAATAGCTTTTATACTACATTACTTTACTAGAATAGGAGATAAAAGTATGGACAACAAAAATGAGTTCAAGCCTTTTATTCCTGCGGATAAGATTGTTCCGGAGTTTACCGTTACCTCCATTGTTTTAGGTCTTATCCTCGCAGTAGTATTTGGCGCAGCAAACGCTTATCTGGGTCTCAGGGTTGGTATGACAGTATCTGCATCCATTCCTGCAGCGGTTATTTCTATGGGTGTGATCCGTGTGATCATGAAAAAAGATTCCATCCTGGAAAATAATATGGTTCAGACCATTGGTTCCGCCGGAGAATCTCTGGCAGCAGGAGCGATTTTCACTCTTCCGGCTGTTTTTATGTGGGCAGCGGAAGGTAAAACCAGTGAACCGGGATTTTTCTCTATTGCAATCGTTGCTCTGTGCGGCGGCATTCTCGGCGTTCTTTTTATGATTCCACTGCGTACTGCATTAATTGTGGAAGAACATGGAACCCTTCCATATCCGGAAGGAACTGCCTGTGCGGAAGTTCTTCTGGCAGGTGAGGAAGGCGGCGAGAAGTCTAAGGTAGTTTTTGCCGGACTGGGCATCGCAGCTGTTTATAAGTTTATTGCGGACGGACTGAAATTATTCCCAAGTGAAGTTAATTTTGACATTTATGCTAAGAATTATACCTGTGGATTTGGTCTGGATGTACTTCCGGCTCTGTCCGGTGTTGGTTACATCTGTGGCCTGAAGATTTCCAGCTACATGTTTGCCGGAGGTATTCTTTCTTATCTGGTATTGATTCCTGCCATTTCATTTTTCGGCGGAGACGCTTTATCTACAGTGACAGACGCTGCAGGCAATGCGCTTCCGTTCAATGAGCTGGATCCGTCCAGCATCTGGGGAAGCTATAACCGTTATATCGGAGCGGGAGCAGTGGCAGCCGGCGGTATCATCAGCCTGATTAAGACGTTCCCTACCATGATTAGAACCTTCAGCAAGGCTATCAAGGGCTTTGGTAAGAATGTAGCGGGAGGCGAGAGAACTCAGCAGGATATTTCTCTGCGGACAGTCCTCATCGGTATTATTGTGGTAGCCATCGTGATGTGGCTGGTTCCGGTTATTCCGATCAGTCCGCTCGGAGCAGTTATTATCGTTATTTTTGGTTTCTTCTTTGCTACAGTTTCTTCCCGTATGGTTGGTATCGTGGGAAGCAGCAATAACCCGGTATCAGGTATGGCTATTGCCACACTGATTATTACTACGTTTGTCTTTAAGGCTTCCGGTATGACCGGCATCCAGGGTATGGTTGGAGCAATCACTGTAGGTACAGTCATCTGTATTATCGCAGCCATTGCCGGAGATACTTCACAGGATCTGAAGTGCGGTTATATCGTAGGAGCAACTCCGAAGCTGCAGCAGATCGGTGAGATTCTCGGTACTGTTGTGGCAGCTCTTGCCATCGGCGGCGTTATGTACCTGCTTAATGCGGCATGGGGCTTTGGCTCTGAGATGATTCCTGCTCCGCAGGCTTCTCTGATGAAGATGGTAGTAGAAGGCGTTATGGGCGGAACTCTGCCATGGACTCTCATCTTCATGGGTGTGTTTATTGCCATTGCAGTAGAGATTCTTGGAATTCCTGTACTCGCGTTTTCTATCGGACTTTATCTTCCAATCCACCTGAGCGCACCGATTTTTGTCGGCGGTCTTATTAAATGGTTCATGGAAGAAAAGAGAAAATATGACAGTGAAGAACAGAAAAACCACTGTGTGGAATCCGGCGTACTTTACTCTGCAGGTATGATTGCCGGCGAGGGTATCGTAGGTATTCTTCTGGCGGTTATTACAGTATTCAATCTGAATATTGACATGTCCGGCATTTATGGCGACAACTTCTACGCTGTAGGTAACTGGGTGGGCATCATTGCGTTTGTACTGCTGCTGTCTACACTGTTTTATTTCTGCCGTAAAAAGAAGCACTAGCAATTGACATAAAAAACGGGACGTACTATGATAAAGGGGCATTGCCGCGGGAGGCGCGGCAGTGTCCTTTTCCTTATAGAAAGGAGCACTATGAAGAAGAATAAAAGAGAGAAGGAAAATTATCTGGACAGAATCCCGAAGATTAATGACAAAAAGTGGGAGCTGGATGACGAAGGGTATGTGGAAGTGACGGTAGAAAATACCGGATTTTACAATACCATCGCTCAGAAGTTTTTCAAGAAACCAAGATTCAGTTTTATAAAACTGGATCAGTATGGAAGCTGTGTATGGCAGCAGATTGATGGAAAGAAAACCATTTATGAAATCGGGCAGATTTTAAAATCAGCGCACAAAGGGGCGGCGGATCAGCTTTATGAAAGGCTTGCTTCGTATTTTCGCATCCTGGAAAGTAACGGGTATGTTATTTTTCTGAAAGAAAAGGAAGGCTGAACGGCAGATGTTCTATAGGAGAAAAAATCTATGAAAATCAGCACAATTATTTTGGGAATTATTTTTTTCGCTCTGGTGACCATGCTCATTTACGGCTGGGGAATCGTGCGGCAGAAAAAGCAGTCTGGTGATCTGATGAACATGCTGTTCAGCAAAGGGCAGAGCCGGGTGAAAAAATATTTAAAAGCACACGATGCTATCACTCTGGGACAAACGGCAAAGCTCTGTGAAGGTCTGGAAGCCAGACAGCCTTTTTCAGCAAACAAGGCGGTAGTGAGAGACGCCAGAGATTTTGCGGGACAGCTTCTTTCCTACATGGTAAAGACAGGACAAGTGGAAAAGCGGGGGGCGGAATATATTCCGGCTGCCGGAAAGAAAAAATAAAAAAACAGGAGGCTATTATGGGAGTATTATCAGCATTAGAACCTGCAAAGGTATTTCAGTTTTTTGAGGAGATCTGTTCTATTCCTCACGGTTCAAGAAATGTGAAGCAGATCAGTAATTATCTGGTGGATTTTGCAAAAGAAAGAGGTTTAAAATACCGCCAGGATGAAGAGTTTAACGTGGTAATATGGAAAGACGGCTCAAAAGGTTACGAGGACGCTGAGCCGGTAATTCTTCAGGGGCATATGGATATGGTGGCAGTAAAGACTGCCGACTGCCCGAAAGATATGGAAAAAGACGGACTGGATCTGGAAATCAATGGCGATCTGATCTCTGCCAAAGGTACTTCTCTGGGCGGCGATGATGGTATCGCTGTGGCGTATAGTCTTGCCATCCTTGATGATCCGGATATGGCGCATCCTCCGATTGAGGCTATCTTCACGGTGGATGAAGAAATAGGTATGCTGGGCGCCGCATATATGGATGTTTCTGACATCAAAGGCCGTCTGTTTTTAAATATGGATTCTGAGGATGAGGGTATCTTCACGGTAAGTTGTGCCGGCGGTGCGACTGTGACCTGTCATCTGCCGTATGAGAGAGAAAATGTGGCCATGACGGCCATGAAGATTTCCATTGACGGGTTCTCCGGCGGTCATTCCGGTGTGGAGATTGACAAAGGACGGGCCAACGCCAATGTAGTTATGGGAAGACTTCTTTATGGCGTCATGAATGATATCAGAATTATTTCTGTCAATGGCGGCGAGAAGGATAATGCCATCGCATTATCCTGTCAGGCAGAGATTGCTGTTCCGGCCGGCAAAGCAGAAGAGGTAAAAAACAAGGTTCAGGAAACATTTGCAATCGTTGCAGAAGAATATAAAGTGACAGATCCGAAAGCGGCGATATGTGTGGAGAAACAGGCAGATACAGAAAATGCCGGTGAAGAATGCGCGGCACTGACCGCAAAGGATACAGCCGCAGTGATCCAGGCTCTTCTTCATATGCCGGCAGGTATTCAGAGAATGAATCCGGAGATTGAAGGTCTCGTACAGACTTCCCTTAATCTGGGTATTCTTCGCACCAATGAATCCTCCGTGGATTTATCCTATGCAGTGAGAAGCGCCAGCGAACATGAGAAACAATTCCTCATTGATAAGATGAATGCTTTGGCCGTTCTGCTGGGCGGTTCCACAGAGATTACCGGACCGTATCCGGGATGGGAATACCGTGCAGATTCCCGTCTCCGCGACGTACTGGTGGATACCTACCGTGAACTGTACGGAAAAGACCCGGTAGTAGAAGGAATCCATGCAGGTCTTGAGTGCGGCCTGTTTGCTTCCAAGATGGGTGATATTGACGCCGTATCCCTCGGACCGCAGATGGAAGGCATCCACACTGTCAATGAAGTGCTGAGCATTTCTTCCGTACAGCGTACCTGGGAACTGGTGACAAAGGCTCTGGCGGCACTGAAATAGGATAAAAAGGATGGCAGTTCGGCCAGAAAGGTGAGAGATATGAACTATAATATTACAGAACAGGCGCTGGCTTTCGATCGCGTCCTTCCATGGGAAGGACAGGTGCCGGTCTGCGAGATTTGTCCGGACGGCCGGGCCTTCCTGCGCCTGGCGGCGCCGGAAGCGCAAAAAGTATCCGTAGTTATCATGGATGAAGAATATCCATGCACCCGCGGAGAAGACGGCGTCTGGGAGATGGAACTTCCTTTCAGGACAGGGCACCACTATGTTCAGTTTAAGCTGGATGGCGCAGAGGTGCTAACACCGCTTCTTCCCATCAGCTATGGCTACAGCCGGCCCTATAATTATGTGGAGCTGCCTGCGCCGGCGTATGCCGGAGAAAAATGTGCGGAAGCTTCCGATGAAGATTTCTGGCATATAAAGAACGTCCCTCACGGCAGCGTCCGCCGGGAATATTTTTACTCATCTGTGACAAAAGAATGGGAGAGCTGTGTTATTTACACGCCGGCTGATTATGAAAAACAGCCGGAAAAAACTTTTCCGGTGCTCTATTTACAGCACGGTCACGGCGAAAACGAAACAGGCTGGACCACTGCCGGCAAGCTCCAGTTCATCCTCGACAACCTCATAGAGGAGGGGAAAGCAGTGCCGTTTGCTGTCGTCATGTGCAACGGCATGGTGCAGACCGTCACGGAAGACGGACGCCGTATTGTTGACTTTATGCTTTTAGAGCCGCAGCTCTTAAATGACGTGATTCCTTTTGTGGAGAGCAAATTCCGTATCGGCGGCAGCAAAGAGCGCCGCGCCATGGCGGGACTCTCCATGGGCTCTCTCCAGACCAGCATTATCGGCTTCACCCACCCGGAATACTTCTCTGCCCTCGGTGTGTTCAGCGGTTTCGTCACCGATATGATGCAGGGTGCTGAGCTTGACATGGTGGACCGTGGTCCGGGCGATAATGCGCATCTGCGCATCCTCGAAGACGCGCAGACATTTGCCTGTACTTTCCCGGTATTTTTCCGGGCTATCGGCGATGAAGATCCGTATAAACACTTCTTCGACGCTGACGACAGAATGCTGGAAGAATATGGCATTTCTCATATCCGCCGTATCTATAATGGCGTCCATGACTGGAATGTCTGGCGGCAGTGCATCCGGGATTTCGCGCAGATGATTTTCCGGTAGGCGGCTGAAAACGATGGAAGATTCTGTCGGTCAGCGGATTTGGAAAATATAAATTTGTCCGACAAATAACTGAATAAGACAGGGAAAGATATTTAGAAAACGTGTGTCAAAAACAGGTTGTGATTCGTCACAGAAAACAGTTTTGGCGCACGTTTTTTTATGTTACAATATCCACAGATATGTAAGAATTATTTTGCAATATTATATAAAACAGGGGAGAGGAAGCCGTATGAAAAGAATATTGTGTTTCATTTTGACGTCCATATTGATTCTGAATACTGTGATCACGCCGGAAATTTCCGCCCGGGCGCAGAATGTTGCCGGGGCGATGTCTGGAGTTGGTATGCGGGCAACTGGTGATAAGATTAGCGCTGCATCGCTGCAAGATGACGATGAGGAAAGTGTTAGCCGTCCTGCCATTATGAGACGGGCGGACAGGATTCTCGGATTACAGCAATATGATGAATATTTTATCACTGACTCAGATGCAAAAATTTACAGGGATAACCTGAATGAAATTTATCCGGCATCTTATCTTGTGGAGGAAGCAAGGTCGCGATTGGGATACACAAGTCTGATGTCCGTCATTAATTTTGCCAATAATGAAGACTTTCGTTCGCATCCGGAATATTACTATGAGGCGGCATTGATGTCTCTTCTGTTTGAGCAGATGAACGATCAGAGCTTTTGGGATAGTAACGAGCAGGAAGTTGACAGAGAGATGATCAATATTGCAGAAGATTTGCTGGGAACAGCCGTTGGCGCGGAGACAGACGCGCTGGAAGAACTGCAAAAACTGGGTAAAAATGATATTTCTGATACAGAGTACCTTGACGCATTGAAAGGATTGCAGGGACTGCAAAACGCGAAAGCAGTGCTATCTACAATTTTTGGCTACGCGACGGACGCCCTTGAAGTGGTTCAGTACGCAGAAAGGTTGCAGAAAATCGTATCTTTGCAGGAAGAGATCGTTAACTTTCTTGAAGAAATGAAAGAACGTACCAATAATGAGCATCTGAAAACAGCGCTGGATGAGATAGTGGCTATTTATCGGGAACAGCAGGAAGATCCGGATAATGCCATTAATATTGTAGTGGCACTGCAAACGGGAGAGATGGCTATGAGCCGCATCATGCAAAATTCGCTGGATGCTCTCTGGGAAGGATTGTGCGTGGCGTTCCCGGAATTGAAAGTCATAGGACTTGCTCTTAACATTGAGGGTTTTATTTTGGAACAGGTATTCAGTCCGGATGCAATCAGCGATGCTTACGCGAAACTGGCGGCCATATGGGAACTGGAAAAAGTGGCAAGAGATGCGGTGTATTATCTGGGACTGGAATATAGTCAGAGTTGTGGAGAAGTAACACAAGAGAGTGAAAAGCTTGCCGGCGTGTTTAATGCCGGATGGGATTTTTTCACGATTCTGCTGGACGCTGATTGTCAGGCTTCCCTGCTCTTTGCCAAAGTGACATACAATTCGGGACTTCACAGTTTTCTGGAAAGCTTTTCCGGAGGCGATAATTATAAACAATATGCCAATCAGGTAAAATTGTATCAGAATAAGCTCAGCATCTGGAAAAATGCGATCTGTATGTATATGGAAGGATTGAAGCCGGAGAATCGTAAGGTGAGCGGTGTTGTATTTCCGGAACACGAAGTAGAATTAGATCCAGGAGAGACTTATACTTTGAACCTGGAAGTGATTCCGGCAGATGCAAAAGATAATTATGTGAACTACAGGATTGTTACGGATGACGATGATTCCGGGAATGAGGATAACTATGATATGGTGAAGGAAAATAATATTGTCCGTATTGAGGGAAATAAACTGACTGCCATATCTCATGGAACGGTTCAGATTGAAGGCATTGCCGGAGATATCAGATCGAGAGATGTCATGACTGTTCATGTTACGCTGGGAGGAATTTCAGAAAACGGATTGATTTTCCGCGTAGATGAAAATAACGAGGCCATTATCACGGGATACACAGGTACGGCGTCAAAAGTGGAGATACCTTCCTACATTTCCAATTCCAGAACGGATACGATAGAGGCGATGTATCCGGTTACAAAAGTGGAGAAATTTACCGGACAGAGCGGTAAGAACACAACTGTACAAGAGATTGTCCTTCCAACTTCAGTCAAAAAAATAGAAGATTATGCATTTTATCAATGTACGGCGATGAAGAAGATTAATCTGGAAAATGTAGCACAGATTGGAGAGTATGCCTTCGGATATTGCAGTTCACTGGAAGAAGTTACTTTAAAACAGTCAAAGACAGATTTTACAAGGATGGAAGGATTCGCCTTTGCCTATTGTACTTCATTAAGAAAAATTGATTTATCAAAAATATTGCTGGCCAATATTCCAGAAGGATTCTGTTACAAATGTACCAGCCTGAAAACGATTCTCTGGCCGCCAAATGTAGTGAGGATTCGTTATTGGGCCTTTTACGATTGCGGCTTTGAAGAGCTGGAGCTTCCGGATACAATCGGCTGGCTGGAAGCATCGGCAGTCGCCGAATGTAAGAATTTAAAAATACTCGTATTGCCAAACAGCATAGTAGAGGTTGATCCGGATCCTCTCAAATTTGGCAATGCGGACGATACGGTATATTATGTAGAACAATATTCGTATATATATCGTCGGCTGGAGCAGTGGAATAACGCCATGGGGTATGATTTCCATATGGAGTATATAAAATATCTAACCACTCCAAAGCCATCCTACACGATATCGGTCGGCGAAACGTTGACGATTCCGTATCGGAAGAATCCTGTTTTGACAGGAGAAGTCATCACATTTTCAAGCAGCGATCCGTCTGTGGCATACATCACCTCAAACGGTGTGCTGACTGGAAAAAGACCGGGCACAGTAACTCTGTCCCTGAAATCTTCTTATGGACAAACATTTTCCGGCTGTAAAGTGACGGTGACGGCAGGTTCCGGCTCCGGGACACAGGGAAATTCCGGTAACGGGGCGTCATCCGGCACAGGAGGAAATGGACAGCAGGCAGTCAGAACAGCGAAGACCATTAAAAAGACGAAGAAAACAAAAAATATTGCTACAGGTACCGTAGGAAAAACGTTGAAATTAAAAGTAAAGATGATGCCGTCCAACGCGAACGAAAAAATCACCTGGACTTCCAGCAAACCAAAGGTGGCAACAGTCTCTCAGGATGGAAAAGTCATACCGAAGAAAAAAGGGAAGACAAAGATTACTGCCCGAATCGCCAACGGCAAAAAAGTGACCTGGAAGATTAAGGTGAAAGAATTAAAGGCGAAGAAAATCAGCCTCAAGAAGAAAGTAACTTTGTATGAAGGCGAGACATTGAAGTTAAAAGCGAAGCTGAAGCCGAAAGGCTCCACAGCTAAAATCAAATGGAAGTCTTCCAAGAAAAAGGTGGCGTCCGTTTCCAAAAACGGAACGGTAACAGCCCGGAAAAAAGGCAAGGCAGTCATCACCGCTCAATTGCCAAACGGCAAAAAAGCAAAATGTAAGGTTACGGTGAAGAAAGCTGTGCCGCAAAGCAGCGATTCGGCTGGCGGCAATAAAAACAATAATAGTGGTAATACCGGTGGTTACAATGGACAGAATAATACCGGAGGAAACTCCAACAGCAGCAATACTCCGGGTACGCAGCCGGGCGGCGAGACAGGAAATTCTGGCGGTGGTTCCGGCACATCGGGCGATAGCCAGTCTCCGGGAGATTCCGGTGGTCAGAATCCGGACGAAGGACAGAATCCGGGTGGAGACAATTCCAACGATGAAAATGTACCGACCAAACTGACTCTTGCTACAGATAATCTCACATTAAAAGGAAGATGGCAGACCATTACTTTGTCGGCGGAAGAAGAGACAGAAATCCATGTTGGAGATGAGGTTGAGATTACTGCCGAGCCGGATAGTTTCTATGGAGACAGCCAGATACTGGACGCCGAGATCACAGAAGGCAACGATATGCAGAGGATTCACTGGAGCTCTGCGGACGAAACCATTGTGAAGGTATATAACGGCGGACTGGTTCGGGGTGTTCGCACCGGAACGACCACGGTCACGGCGACGACCACCGATGGCACCACGGCAGAGTGTCAGGTCACAGTGGAAGGCGCAGACTTACAGTGGAAATCCTCCGATACGGAAGTGGCAGAGATTTCTTCTGTGGACAGCGACGACAGGACGGCGCACATTACTGCCGGGAAGGAAGGTACGGCCGATATTACCGTTTACAGCGGCAGTTATCAATCCACATGCCGTCTGACGGTGTCTGCTGACAGTACAGACCCGGAGGAACCGACTGATCCGACAGACAGTACGGAGCCAACAGAACCGACTGATCCGACAGACAGCACGGAGCCGACAGAACCGACCGACCCGACGGACAGCACGGAGCCAACAGAACCAACCGATCCGGATGATTCCGAGGACCCGGACAATCCGGACGCGAAGCCAATCTCCACAGCGGAAGACCTGAAAGCTATTGCCAATGATCTGGATGGCGATTACATTTTGACAAATGACATAGATATCAGCGGAGAGAACTGGACGCCGATTGGTACGAGAGAAGAACCGTTTAATGGGACATTGGACGGGGATGGACATACGATATCGGGGCTTACGATAAAGGAAGATTCTTTCACGACAACAGAAACAGATTATTACAGCAGTTATTGTTATTATGGCCTTTTTGGAATGGCAAAAAAATCCGGCGATCAAGTGAAGATAAGTCATTTGACTGTACAGGGAAATATTGTTTTAACAGAAGCTGCAGAGGATGAAACGGTTAAGAACCGGGATATTTTTGTAGGTGGATTTGTGGGAGATGCAAAGTCAGGGATAGAGTTTGTAGATTGTACCAGTCAGGTGAATATTACCGTGGATATCAAACAGACAGAAAACAGAAGTACAACAGTGCGAGCCGGAGGGATCACCGGTGGTGGCAGCGAAAATAATGTCCATATATACTTTACAGAATGTTGCAATGAAGGAAATTTAGATGTACAGATATATGGCGGGTCCGCATGGGCGATGATCGGCGGATTGCAGGGAGATTCAGGCGTGGATGTCAACTTCTATAATTGTAAAAATAGCGGAAAGATTCGTGGAAATGGACAGGCATCAGGTGGAGTTAGTGTGTATGCCGGTGGTATTGTGGGAAGATTTTTAGTTTCGCATGAGTTGATTCAATGTGAAAATCACGGAAATGTGACTGCCTATGCAGATACGAAAGCAGACGATTCTGTGGTAGGAACTTTTCAAAGTGTCGCAGGAGGAATTATCGGATATTCAGGGAAAACAGCGGTGGTGGTTACGGAACCTTTGAATACAGGAACAATTACTGCCATATCGCCGAATCCGATTGTGAAAGTTGCCTCCGGAGAGATTCAGGGAAAAATAGTTGGAGACCCATGGTAATAACTTTAATATGTTCCCTGAGTAAATTCACCAGTCAGAATGAATGAAGAGGGCGTTGCGAACCGGCGCATCAATACAAACCAGAGTGAATAAGTTAGATTATCCTTCTATTGTATTGACGAACGCCGACGCAGCGCCCCTTTTTTGAGTAGAATTATCAATTGAGTGAATGTGTCATATAGAAAATATATTTCAATCGTCTTCACATCTTCCGCTTCAACCCAAGTGTGGCGATTAAAGCCTCCTGCAGAACCCGCGATACATTAATCCCTGCACGTTCTGCTTCATAGTTCAGCCATCCGGGAAGAGCAACATTGCGCCGTACCGTTTTTGAATCAGTTTTTCGTCTGTATTCAGAAAAATCCACATCCACATAGGTCAATATTCCTTTGGAAAAATCAATATCATCTTTAAAAGATTGAACTTTTCCAATGGCGTTTTCCTGAGTAGAGGGAAGCGGGAGTGTTTCACCCTGATCTTCCAAAGTGATTCCTGCAAGTCCGATAGCATCCCGGGCCATTTCGATGGCATCCGCAAAATCAGCACCTTCCGTAAAGATTTCCATATCTGGGACGCAGACCAGAAAAGGATGTTCAGAGTCTTCGTGAGTGTTCAGAATAAAAGTTGGATAAACCTGTTTCATTATATGTCGTTGCCGCGTCTGTAGATATCATGATTACCTTTTTCCAGCCTCAATAATCCTCCTCAATCACCTGAAAATCCAGATAATCGAAATCAATCTGCTCAATAAAATTATCCTGATAGAACCGTGTCCGCGCGTGACGGATAAACTCCTGCTTATTTTTGTCAAGCCACATAGGCTTCTCCAGGTCAAACTCGTAACACGCCTGTTCCAGGCTGTCATAAACTTTGGCGGTTCTGGACATTTCCATATCATAATTCTCGATGACCGTATCCCGCAGCATACGGTTTTTCTTAAACAGTTTACACCATATTCTCATGAGAAATCTCCTTAATTCGTAAAATAGTTATTTTGTCTTTCGGCACATTTTCTCCATTATAAAAGAAAAAGAAATCGATTACAATATACCCTCGGGAAAACGTACATTTTACCGGCAAGTGTCATATAAAAATATTGTCTAACGCTTTAGTTCTGTGCTATAATCAAGTTTGTTGCATGGTATAAATGATAAATTTTTGACAATATAAAAATGAATCGTAAAGTGAGAGGAGAAATCATGGTAGTAAAAAATGTTTTAGATATGATCGGCAATACGCCTCTGGTTGATTTGAGTCCAACCATGGGCTGCCAGATTTACGCCAAGGCGGAATTTTTGAATCTGGGCGGAAGCATCAAGGATCGTGTTGCCAAAAACATGATAGAAGCCGCCGAAAAGGAAGGCAAACTGAAAAAAGGCATGACCATTGTGGAGCCGACCTCCGGCAACACGGGAATCGGTCTGGCGCTCTGCGGCGTCCGTATGGGCTATAAAGTAATTATCGTCATGCCGGAAAATATGAGCGAGGAGCGAAAGAAAATCATTCGCGCTCTTGGCGCGGAACTGGTGCTTACTCCGGCAAAATTAAGTCTTGACGGTTGTGTGGCGGAAGCCAACCGGATTGTGTCACAGTCTGATGACTATTTCATGCCGCAGCAGTTTGAAAATCCGCACAACCCGGAGATTCATTATCTGACCACGGCACCGGAGATCTATGAAGCGCTGAACGGCAAGGTGGACATTTTCGTTTCCGGCCTCGGCAGCGGCGGAACCCTCCAGGGCATCAGCCAGTATCTGAAAGAAAAGAATCCAAATTTGATTGTCTGTGCCGTGGAGCCAAAAAATGTATCCGCTCTCCTGGGCGACGAGCCGGGACTGCACCAGATACAGGGTATCGGCGACGGATTTATCCCGGCGGTACTTGACACTTCTTTGATCGACGAGGTTGTCACCGTCACAGACGACGACGCCATGAACACTACCAGAGAGCTGGCAAAGGTACAGGGACTCCTCTGCGGAACCTCCTCCGGCGCCAATATCTGGGCATGTAAGAAGATGGCAGAGAAATACGGCAAGGACAAAGTCATCGCAACCGTTCTGCCGGACAGAATGGAGCGGTATTTCAGTACCGGACTTCTGTAAGAAGCCTCTGGCATTATTTTACGAGAAATGCAGGCGGTGTTTTGCAAGAAAACATTTGCCAAACTGCAATATTAGGTATATAATAAGCCGACAGGCACCGGTAGAGAATCCTTTGGTATTATGACCGGTGCTCTCTCATAAACTACAATTTATAGATGTTCACTATTCAACAATCAACAATATATAGCAGACACAGGAGGATATGAAAAATGGGAAGAGTATATAACTTTTCAGCAGGCCCGGCAGTTCTGCCGGAAGAGGTATTGCAGGAAGCTGCAGCAGAAATGATGGATTACAAGGGCAGCGGTATGTCCGTGATGGAAATGAGCCACCGCTCCAAAGAATTCGATACCATCATTAAAGAAGCAGAGCAGGATCTGAGAGACCTCATGAACATCCCTGACAACTACAAGGTGCTGTTCTTACAAGGAGGCGCTTCTCAGCAGTTCTCCGCCATCCCGATGAACCTGATGAAAAACGGCGTTGCCGATTACATCGTAACCGGTCAGTGGGCAAAGAAAGCATACCAGGAAGCCAGCCGCTACGGCAAGGCAGTGAAGATTGCCTCCTCCGAGGACAAAACATTTTCTTACATTCCGGACTGCTCCGACCTGCCAATCGATGAGGACGCCGATTACGTATATATCTGCGAGAACAATACTATTTACGGAACCAAGTTCAAAACACTCCCGAACACCAAGGGCAAACCATTGGTAGCCGACGTTTCCTCCTGCTTCCTGTCCGAACCGGTAGACGTTACCAAATACGGTGTCATCTACGGCGGCGTTCAGAAAAACATCGGCCCGGCCGGCGTGGTCATCGTCATCATCCGCGAAGATCTGATTCGCGACGATGTCATGGAAGGCACACCGACCATGCTCAAATACAAAACTCAGGCAGACAACGACTCCCTGTACAACACCCCGCCATGCTACGGCATCTACATCTGCGGCAAAGTCTTCAAATGGCTTAAAAAACAGGGCGGTCTTGCAGCCATGAAAGAATACAACGAGAAAAAAGCGAAGATTCTCTACGACTTCCTCGACCAGAGCAAACTCTTTAAAGGAACCGTCGTAAAAGAAGACCGCTCTCTCATGAACGTCCCATTCGTTACCGGTGACAAAGACATGGACGCCAAATTCATCGCCGAGGCAACAGCCGCAGGCTTCGTGAACCTCAAAGGCCACAGAACCGTCGGCGGCATGCGCGCATCCATCTACAACGCAATGCCAATCGAAGGCGTACAGAAGCTGGTTGACTTCATGGATAAGTTCGAGAAAGAAAATGCATAAACCTGTAACGGTCGAAAGCACTGCAGCGTTTGTTCTGAACAGCCGCCAGTTCGCAGAGCAAAGTATACAGTAAAACAAAATAAAATAATATAATCACAGACAGGCAGAACTCCAGGCAGCGCTTACAATTCAATGCGCGCCGCGGGGAGCTGCCTGTTTTTTATATCTATTTCCCTAATATTTGTCTAATTCCCAAACATTTCTCACCTAAGATATTTTCCGGAGCATATCAGCGTCACCTTCCTTCACCATGGGTCTTTCAGTAATCCTTGATTGGTAAGAGGTGGAAAATGAGCTCTTGGTTATAAATGCAAATTATGTTTCAAAAATTGTTTTTTATAAATAATATATACAATTACAGAGAAAAGATGTTATAATTAATACGCAATATATAAAACGAAATGCTTGCGTGTTTAATGTGATAGTCAATATTACTATATATATTTGAATAAACAGCAGGCATGGCAGCAAGTTGACCTGGTAATCTGATCAGATCATGAGGGCACAGTCACATGATTTTTGATTGGACAGCCATACAATCAAGACAATTGGAGGGAGAATATGAGAGGAAAGGAAACATTGTGGAAACAAACAACGAAGCTTCCGCTACTTATACTGTTTATGGCAGTATTTTTGTGGGGAGGGGTACTACGAGTAAATGCGGCGGACGCATTCACCGGAGAGGCAACGCAGCTGCCGACGATAACAATTACGCCGTATATTGATAATGAAGAATATACATGGCAGTATCTGCCGTTGGAGATCGACAGTAAACATACTTTGTCGGTGGTGGCTGTAGCCTCAGATGGGAGCACGCCAACATATGTGTGGAAGGATAAAGATGGAAATCCGATAGAAAAAGAATCTACAAATGCGCTGGAGATAACAAAAGGAATAGGGAATGAGAGTTATTCCGTAGAGGTAACAACGGAGAGCGGAGGATTTGAATTTTTTTCTTTTTTCTTGAATCCGGAAGAAACGCTGCAGGTGACGCAGTGGATTGGCGAGGAGCAAACAACTTCAGTTTCCTGTCAGCCGGGGCAATCTGTTACGCTTGAGGTAGATGCTAATAGTACATATGATAATAATAATATTAAATATCAGTGGTATGCTGAAGATTTAGGCCATCCTATAAAACATGCCAAAGAGTCGAAATATACGCTACAAAAACACAATAAAGGACGAGAAATCTATTACTGTGAAATTAATGATGGAAATTATATATTTGTGGCTTATTTTGAGGTGCGTTTGAAGGATACGTTGTCGGTAATGCAGTATGTGAATGGATCTCCTTACTATGAATTTACAACCATGGAATGTGAGGAGAATGAAGTATGTCACCTGGAAGTGAGCGCAACTAGTACTATAGAGGGCGCGGATATAAAATATCAATGGTCTTATTCTGGTTTGGACGGATCTCATGATTTAGATGGTGACGGGCCAACCTATGATTTTAAGGTAGAGGAAGGAGAGTGGCAGGTAAAGTGTTTAATTGATGATGGGAATGATAGCATGTCATACTCATTCCGGTTAAGGACGGAAAATAGTTTATCTGGAGAGCAATATATCAATGATCGAAAAGGCTCTTATGGAAGATTTGTGAGAGGGGAACCCATCGAGATGGAAGTGCGAGTCAATTCATCATTAAATGATACTCTGACCTATCAATGGTATCAGGGCTACTGGTGTGATGATAGTACTATAATGAATGGCGAGCAAAATTCAAGCTTGAACATTGAGAAAGGAGAGGATACGGAAAGTCAGTATATTTGTAAAGTCAGTGATGGCGTATTTACAAGAGAATACAGATTTAATATTAGTTCAATCAATACACTGCGTTTGACGGGCTATATTAATGATTATGTGGACAATGACGATATGTATTATTTTGCGCCAGAAGAAGTAGTGACACTGAGAGTAACTGCAAATTCCAGTTATGAAAATGAGCAATTGGAGTATCAGTGGTGTGAAGAAACGGAAGAGGGTAGTATTAATCTGACGCCGGAAGATGGCAGTCCTAATGTTTGTAAAGTGATAAAGGGAGAGGGAACAGATTATTATAGATGTTTGGTCAGTGATGGGAACACACAGGGAGTGTACTATTTTAATCTGTATGAAGAAAAGGATGGTGGAACCTTTATCTGTATTCCGTATATAGATGGGGTGAGATATGATAGTGGCATGGGCGAAGAACAGTATGTATATAAATATGACTGTAAGATTGGGCAGACATTGACACTTCGGGCTGAGGTATTGGCCGGAGGAGAAGATGCGATTTCTCGCCAATGGGAAGTTTATGATGATCAGAATGGATGGACATCTTTGGGAGAAAAAGAGGAAACCATCACTGTGAAAATAGATAGCAATTCTACAAAAGAATATCGTTGTAAAGTTACTTGTGGCAATAAAACAGGCGAATTGTATTATAATTTGACTGCTCAGGATACCGAAGAGCCAGGAGATAATGGAGAACTGCAGGTGATTTCGTATGTTAATGGAAAGCAATCTTCCGAAATCGAAGGAAAAATTGGAGAAAAGGTAAATTTGTCTTTAGAAGTTATAAATGCCCCGGAAAATATTACATATCAATGGTATAAAAAAGAAGATATGGATACAGCGGATGTAATATTAAAAGGTGAGACAGACACGAAATATATACATACGATTCAGAAGGGAATTGGTTCTATATCCTGTGGTATATATTCAAATGGCAAACAGATTTATTCGATGATATTTGATGTGAGAGTTGCTGAGGAGAGTCAGAATACCCTGACTGTGAAAGAATACTCTATCAACGGTCAGCCAACGAATAAATTGGAATGTAAACCAGGACAGGAGGTTACTCTCAAAGTAAATGCCACCTCGACAACAGGTAATGATATTTCATACACATGGTATAGAGAAGGTGGAGTGAAACTGGGAGGAGGGGATTCGTATACTTTCAGCCAGACTCAGTACCAGAATATTTACTGTTTGATATCTGATGGTGTATCGGATGTATACCAGTGGTTTGAGCTGGATATAGATTATTATGATTGGTTTGTCTCACAATACATAGACGGAGAAAAAACGAATGAGGCAATACGTAAAGAAGGTACTCCTGTAAAACTGGAAGTTAAGGCTGACGGAGAAAATGCAGATAAATTGACCTACCAGTGGTTCAATAATAAAAATAACATATTGGGTACGGAATCTGATTTATCGGTGGAAACCGGAGCTAAAGAGGAAACATATAAATGTAAAGTCAGTGATGGCTATCAAACAGAAGTGTATTGGTTTTACCTGAAACCGGAAGGCGATATTATAGTAACGCCGAGAATTAATGGGGAGAAAGCGGATGAAATTACACTTGATGTAGGTGATACAGCGGAATTAAAAGTAGATGTCAGTGGAACAACAGACGGAATCACTTATCAGTGGTATGTATCTAAGGACGAGTCGGCTTTCAGACCGCTTGGAACATCTGCTGTACAGAGGGTAATAGGAGATAATTCTTATGCTGCTTATCTTTGTGTTGTACGTGTAGGAACTATAGAAGAAAAAGTTTATTTTTATACTTATTATGAAGGTGATGCGGGAGAACATGTGCATGTATGGAACGACGGCGTCATCACCAAAGAACCAACCCAAACTGAAACAGGCATAAAAACCTACACCTGCCTGACCTGCGGAGAGACAAAAGAAGAAATATTGGATAAATTGCCGCCTACAACGGAAGATACCAAACCATCCAACCCGACAACCGGGACCAAGCCTTCCACCCAGCCATCCCAGCAGACCCCGTCTGCTCAGCAACCACAGACTCCGTCTGCATCGGCCTCCAGCCCTGCACCGGCCATTGGCGCAACCCTTGTCTCTTCCGACAAGAAAACGGTTTACAAGGTAACCGGAAGCAACACGGTAGAGTACAAGAAGGCTGGTTCCAATAAGGCGAAAGTGACCATCCCGTCCACAGTAACCTATCAGGGACGGAAATACCAAGTAACTTCAATTGGTACAAAAGCATTCAAGAATAACAAGAAGCTTAAAAAAGTGGTCATTCCATCTACGGTGAGAAAGATTGGTAAACAGGCGTTTATTAACTGTAAGAAGTTAAAATCCATTACCATCAAGACAAACAAGCTGAATGCCAAAGCAATCGGCAGCAAGGCGTTCAAAGGAATCAACGCCAAAGCGACCATTAAAGTGCCGAAGAAGAAACTGAAACTGTACAAAAAGATTCTCAGAGCGAAGGGCGTCAGCGCCAGTGTAAGAATCAAATAAACAAGAATCAGATAAGTAAGAAACAAATAAACAGCAGCGCAGACCGGCGGGGATTATCTCCGCCGGTTTTTTGAATATTTTATTATCACATAAAAAATGGGATTTTTTCTATGTATAGAAGATTCATGATATAATCATTACATATTGTTGTTGATTTCTTAAAATAACATGTATTCAAAAATGAAGAGTAATCATCATTTTTTGTACATTGAAAGGCACGAAAAAACAGAAAATCCGTAGTTGGAAAACAAGATATTTTTGCTTTTTTTATTTGGAGGAAAATAGAGCAATATGATTAAGAGGTAAGGGGAAAGGAGATTTGTTATGAAGAGGAGAGTAACGAGAAGATTCGGGGCAGTCCGCGTATTTGTGATATTAGGTTTGCTTTTGGCAGCCTTCACATTTTCTACAGCAAATGTAAAGGCTGCGCCAAAGCTTAGCAGAAAGAAAATAGTCTTAATTAAGGGGCAGAAACAACAGCTGCAAATCCGGGGGACAGCAAAAAAGATCAGGTGGCAGAGTGAAAACAAATCTGTTGTCAAGGTGAATAAAAAAGGGAAGCTTAAAGCGGTGGGAGAGGGAACGGCTAACATATATGCCAATGTAGGCAAGAAGAGCTATCGCTGCAAAGTGACCGTAGAAGCTCCGGAACTCAACGTGAAAAAGCTTGCACTTCAGCCGAAGCAGAAAGCGGTCATAAGGCTTCATGGAACAAAAGGAAAGGTACGGTTTTCTTCCAGCAATAAATCGGTCGCCGCAGTTACAGCGAAAGGCGTTATAAAAGCGAAGAAAAAAGGAAAAGCTGTAATTACCGCCAAAGTTCGAGGTGAAGAATATAAATGCAAGGTTACCGTAAAAAAGAATGTGTCCGGTGGACGTGGATCAGCTGGTAGAAAAACAGATTCTCCGGTGAATTATCCGGGAAACACACAGGAACCGGAAGAACCAAAAGGAAGCGGTTCTATTACTGGTATGGTCATGGGTCCGGATAGAATACAACCATTTTTGTCGGTAAACGATGAGAATGCTATTGTTTTGCTCGTTCCGGCTTCCGGCGCGAAAGGTTTTACATTTACCGGAAATGATCTGAGCGCCTTTAACAATGCAGCGTATGGCACTTACGCGACAAGGGTTGATTCTGACGGGAGATATTGGATTAATAATGTGACGGAAGGAACCTATCAGCTGTTTATTATTTCCATGAAGTCCCATGGAGATATAGGTGTTTCTCCTACGATATTTCGTCAGCGCGAGGATATGACGCCTTCTTTACAGTACAATTATTACCGTTTTCCTCAGGTAATCCGTCAGTACTTCAATGAAACTACGGCATCTCAGATTGAAAACTGGGCGATGAGCCGCACGGTAATCGGAACGAGAGTAACCATAGCAGAGGGGGTTACCACACAGTTTGGGTACGATTTTAAAGAGTATGGAAAATTTTTCTGAAAATATTTTGTTTTCGAAGCAGTGAAATAAATATGGTAGGTTTTCTAAAAGCAGATTTTTGATACGGCGTAATGCAGGAGGTGCTTTTATTAGGAGGAGAAAAAAGAAAATTTGGTTGCTATTGTTGAGTGTTTTTCTGGTTTGGGGTATGACCGGGATGCACGGAGAAAATGTAGATGCGGCCACAGAAACTATGGAGGTTTTGCTGAATTCTGAAATGACTCTTTATGATAACTTCTCTGGAAATGGGACAACTCACAAAGAGTGGTATGTTTCCGATAGCAGTAAGCTCAGCATTGTCAGAACCGGGAATGATGGGCGTTATTGTGTGATAAAAGGGATTGGTTTGGGCGATGCTACGGTCACCTGCGTTACGACTTATACAATTAAAGTGGCGTCGCCATATGGGTTTACGTTGGAAACCAGATACCATAGAACGGTGCAGAATGTAAGCGTGGTCAGTTCCATGCCGTGGAAGTACATATATAATGAACCCCAATATAAGAATATGTCAGAGATCACGATTAAAGAGGGAGAGACACAATCTGTTAAGCTTTTTACAAGCAGCTATATCGACTCAGGAAAAAAATCATGGAGCAGTACAGAGGATAATGTCGCGAAAGTGTTTTCCAGGCAGAATGATGGTAATGATAACTGGTGGACTATTCAGGGATTATCCGAAGGAACAACGATACTGACATGCGAATCCAGGACTACAATCACGGATTCTTCGGAGAAGAAGAAATGGATTAATCGTACTATTTATACGATTCCGGTTATTGTACTTAAAAACGATACGCCGGTCGTTGACAGCAACGGTGAAGAAAATATTTCATCTGAAACGGGAAAACAGGCGCCCGGTCGGACAACAAAAGAAAACACGGGGAAACAACAGGACAGAAAAGCCGAGAAGAAAATCAAGAAGATCAAATTAAATACTTATAAGAAAAAGATCAAAAAGAAAAAGAAATATCGCCTGAGAGTAACGGTACTTCCAAAAAGTATCAAAAAGAAAGAAATCATATTTAAGAGTTCTAAGCCTTCTGTCGCTTCTGTCAACAAAAAGGGAGTGATAAAGGCGAAAAGAAAGGGAATAGCCAAAATTACAGTCCGTGTAAAAGGAAGCAGGAAAAAAGCGGTATGCAAAGTGATTGTTAAGTAAACAGTGGGACCGGCGGGAACAGAAAATCCCGCCGGTTTTGTGCATGTACATTTTTCAGAAACTCATGCTGTGCCTGATATGTTCCCGGACAGACAGTGTGCTTGTTGGCTTCACAATCAACTATTTAGTGAATCATCAATTTTTCGCAGCTCATCACCGCCCCGCAGATAAATTCCGCCAGTGTATTCACCACAAAAAGTCTCGTGTAAGGCAGGTCGGCGGCGCAGTGCTCCGAAGCCTCGCCGATGATGCCCGTCAGAGACAGATTGCCCACCGGCGGCAGCGGCCGGCGGATGCCCTGACCCGGATATATGGGTGAGTAAGAAAATGAAATGCAGCCTATTTTATCTGCCGGCCCTACGGCGGCGTCGATGACCAGCAGAAAAGGACGTGAATAATGACGGCGGATAGAAGCGAGGGTCGCGGAAAGGTTGACGGCATGAACAGGATGCTGCAGTGTACCGCAGACCGGATGAGTGTAGCCGCGTTCCCGGAGCTTGGTGCCCACCAGAGGCCCCAGACAGTCGCCGGTGATTTTGTCTGTGCCGATACAGAGAGCGATCAATGTATCGTCGTCTTTTTTTCGGAGATTGATTGCCTGTGCCAGTTCCTTCGCCATAAGAAGTTCCTGAACAGGCTTTGCGCCATGCGGCGTGTCAGGTATAAAATACCGGGCTTCTGGCTGCTTTCTTTGGAATATCATGACACTTTCTCCTTCCCTACTGTTTTTCTTATGTATTTTTGACGTGCCGGAGAGGATTTAAACAATATTTTGCGTAAAAATGAAAGAAAAATACGAAACCTTTCGACAGGAAACGGAGGGGAAAGCAAAAAGGACATGCTATGATGAATCCACAAAAATATCAAACTGGAAACAGTTCCTGTATCTGTTGACGACAAAAGACCGACGGGGCAGGACTATTTATAAATTATTAGCAGAAAGGCGGAAAAATCATGGCAAATGAACAGAATATCCAAAAAAATCCGGAGCAGCAGACAAGAATACTGCCTAAGAATTTCAGACAGATTGGCGAACCGGGAACAAAAAAAATCTATATGGAAGATTATGTGTATACATATTTAAATAAATTAGCGCAGCCGGGAAATTTGTATGCAAGAGGAGCCATTTTATTTGGAAATACCTATCAGACGTCGGCGGGACTCTGTCTGTTTATCAGCGGAGCGGCGGCATGTCAGAATTTTGAATTTGATCTGGAAGAGAGCGTGTTCACGGAGGAGAACTGGAGCGAGATTTATCGCATCCGCGATACATTTTTTCCGAATATGGAGATTGCGGGGTGGTTTTTGTCGCGCATGGGATTTTCCGTGGAGCTTAATGATAAAATTATCCGGACGCATATGGATAATTTCAGCGGAGAAAATAAGGTGCTTTACATGATAGATGCTTTAGAAAATGAAGATGCATTTTATCAGTTTGAGAACTATTCTCTCAAAAAACAGAGAGGATATTACATTTACTATGAAACGAACAAAGAAATGAAAAATTATATGCTGGCAGAGGGTGAACTGGAACATAATCCGGAAGATAAAAGAAAATCAGCTACTATATTGAGAGATTCTTCTGTGGTTAAAAATTATAAAAAGGCAATGAAGCAGAAAAAATCTCTCCGAAAGAAGACCTCTCCTAAGTTTGGTCCGGCATCTCTGGCTGGTGTGTTGGTGATGGTTATGGTGCTGTTCTACGGTGTGCGTTCCGTGCAGCAGTTCCGCCAGGAGGAAAATGCGGAGGCGGTATTCCAGCAGCAGACTCTGGACAATCAGAGGGCAGAGAAGGATACCACGGCGTTGAGTGAGGACAGCGAGGAAGCGGATACCACGGAATCAGTGCTGAGATCAGCCGGGAATGATGCGCTGAACGATTCCACGGAGTCTTCTGGTAATACCGGTCAGACAGATGGCTTTGCCTATGACAGTACCGGCAGTAGCGATCGGACCGGCAGTTCTTCCTATGACAGCAGCCGAACGGCAGGCAGCAGCGCCGGCCGAACTATAGCGGGAAGTTCGGAAGATGCATCGATTGGCTCGTCGGAAACCACAGAAGCAGCAGAAACCACGGAAGCAAGCGCAGATATTTTTACGCAGGAAGAACCGGACGATGTGACGGAATCCTGGAGCTATATAGGCAATCAATATACGGTGCAGCGGGGGGATACGCTGGCGGGAATATCTATGAAAATATACCAGTCCTATGATTACATTGACGCTTTGGCGGAAGCTAACCAGATAGCCAATCTTGATGAAATCTACCCGGGACAGGTGCTGAACATTCCGCCCATGGAAGATTGATCCAGGTATAGTCTTGGGGGAGAGTCAGCAAATGTATGTTCCTAGTACATTTGCAGGAAATGTTCCGGGAAAATGATTCGAGTTGACGAAAAACTGAATGCAGTGTACACTAACTCTATCACTAAAAAAGCGATAATACCATAAAATAAAAGAAGCACAACTGTGACAAACAGGTAAAGAGAGTGGACATATGGCAAAAAATATTTATAATTTTGAAATTTTCACCAACAAAAAAGATCAGCTTCGGAAAATACATAAAAAGCAGCGGCAGAAAGAATGGGCAAAAAGGATTTTTATCATCGTTATCATCCTTTTCGCAGTGCTAATACTATATATGCTGAATAACAGCCGCTGTGAATACTATATATATAAAGAAGAAACACAGACGGAGAATAATGACAACGTAAAATATGAAACCTTTGCTAATGGATATATTAAATATGGTCAAAATGGCATCGAATATCAGAGAAGCTTTGATGTGGCGGAATGGAATATACCGGTCTCTTTCCAGAATCCGTTTCTTGTAAAAGCGGAACCTTATGTGTTGCTGGCGGATAAAGGAGGCAATACCCTGATGCTTTTTGATGTAAACGGCAAGGTGAGGGATTTTACCGTCAGGTATCCGGTAGTACAGGCCAGTGTTTCTGAGCAGGGAACAGTGGAAGTGATTTTACAGGGAGAGGGAAGTAATTTCATTCAGGTATATGATATAGAAGGCAATCTCGTATCAGATATGCGTTCTTCTGTGGATGAAACAGGATATCCGCTGACTGCGGCGATTTCTCCTGACGGCACAAAACTTGTGGTCAGTTATCTTGCCATTGATGGAATGAGTTCTAAGACCACGGTGGCCTTCTATGATCTCAGCCGACAGCTTCAAACAGACGGCGTAAGCCTTACAGGAGGATTTGATTATGAAGATTTTCTGATAGCAAGACTGCATTTTGTGGATAATAATACAATGGTTGCTTTTGGAGAATCGGCGACATATTATTACAATATTTCGGGGGAACCGGAAGTAAAAAAGGAAGTTACTTTTGAGCAGAGTATAGAGAGCATCTTTATCGGAGAGGATTACATAGGATATGTGCTGGATAATTCTGAGAACCCGGATGAGGGCAGATACAGAATTTGTCTCTATAACAAATCTGGCAGCAAGAAGCTTGATACGGATCTTGATATGAATTATGACTCTATAGAGATGCGGGGAAATGAGATTATCGCCGTTCAGAACAATGAATGTACCATTCTTAATGCCGGAGGAAAGATTCTGTTCCAGGAGGAGCTGGATGGAAATGCTATTGAAGAGATTCTCCCTGTGAGAGGATGGAGAACCTATCAGGTAGTATTCCAGGATAAGATAGTGAAAATGCAGCTTCGCTTCTGGGGCAGCGGCGCAGAAAATGAACAGGGAGAATCTCAGGAATGAGGTTCTCCTTTTTATATACAAGAAAGTTCCGTTTGAGGAACACTTTGCTGTATTCTGCGTGCCTGAAAAAATAATTCAAAAAAACTGAAAAAAGTGCTTGACGATATAAAAACACTGTGGTAATATAGTTTTCGTTGCGCAGGACGCCAATCTTAAGAAAAAAGAAATGATTTCTTAAGAAGTAAAATTGAAGTTGAGAACGTAAAAAACTTTTAAAAAAGAAGAAAAAAGTTCTTGACAAACGAAAGCGACTGTGATAAACTTAAAAAGCTTTCGCACTGAAAGCAAACAGCAAGTTGATAACTGAATAACAAAACAACCTCGAACGTTCAATTCAATTGAGTATTCGGATCCTGAAGCGAGTGATGTCAGCAAGAGGGATCCATGGAAGAGAACGAAGTTCGAACCTAAACAACAGTAATGAGCAGTTTAAGGACCAGTGGTTCTTGAGACTGGGGAGACATCTTATATTATTTGAGAGTTTGATCCTGGCTCAGGATGAACGCTGGCGGCGTGCCTAACACATGCAAGTCGAACGAAGCGCCTTTTGAGATTCTTCGGATGATCATTTGGTGACTGAGTGGCGGACGGGTGAGTAACGCGTGGGTAACCTGCCCTGTACAGGGGGATAACAGCCAGAAATGGCTGCTAATACCGCATAAGCGCACATGAGGACATCCTCAAGTGTGAAAAACTCCGGTGGTACAGGATGGGCCCGCGTCTGATTAGCTGGTTGGCGGGGTAACGGCCCACCAAGGCGACGATCAGTAGCCGGTCTGAGAGGATGAACGGCCACATTGGAACTGAGACA
>FCNR01000039.1 GCA_900016875.1 Eubacteriaceae bacterium CHKCI004
GCAAACCTGTATGATAAGGACAGATTTGCTCCAATCTTTCGCTCACTTCTCTTTTCCGGATTTCCGGCAGTTCGCCGGCAGGTTCGGTGACCACGGGAGCAGGTCTTCCAGAAATCCACGGTCCGTGTCATCCAGATGTTTCGGGATCTCTGTGAGAAGATGCTCAAAATAATCATATGGTTTCAGTCCGTTGGCCTTCGCTGTTTCTGCAATGCTATAGATTATGGCACTGGCCTTTGCCCCTGCGACCGTATCGATCATCACCCAATTCTTCTTACCGATGCAGAATCCCCGGATCGACTGCTCCGCAGCATTATTGTCCATCGGGACTTCTCCGTCATCGAGGAACACTTTCAGGTATCTTTCCTGGTGGATGGAGTATTGGAAGCCTTCCCAGGTCTTGCTCTTCTGCGGCACTTTTGGGAGATTTTCTTTTATCCACGCGAAATAGGCCTCCACCAATG
>FCNR01000041.1 GCA_900016875.1 Eubacteriaceae bacterium CHKCI004
GCCCTGTACCTATAGTACCTTGAAAAATTCATATTTTGTAGTATTATGCTGGGATTTCTGGCATATATGCCGGGTATTTCCCTCCTTGTTTTATGCAAGTACCGGATTTTGAGCATAGTTTCCCAGACCCTTCACATAATTGAAGAGCTTTCGGAAATTTAGTGCCGCTATCTTCGAACCGAAAAAGAACTTGCCACGCTGTTTTCCACGAGGCATCTTTTCCAGATGGTAATTCCTGCGGATATTTGACGGTACAGTCTCTACTCCATTACGGAGTCTTGCGTAGTTTTTAAATTCTTCACTGCTCATGTCCCGCTGGATCTTCGCACGTTCATGTGCCGCTTTGGATGTTACTATTTTGGCAACCCGCTTAAAGATCTTCGGTTTACATTGGTCCTGGTACGGGCAGTTGGCACACTGCTCATGCAGAAAGGAAACGGCGCACTGCCTGCTCTGCTTCATATAGGAGCAGCTTTTCGGCGCATAACCTGCCGGACACCGGAGAACTTTTGTTCCTTCTTCGTTGAATTCAAAATCAGCAAGGATATCCGGGGCGAATTTCCCCGTCAGGCTTGTAGTGATCAGTTCTACATTCTTCTCCGATGCGAGCTGCGTGTTTTCTGTCCCGCTGTATGCGCCATCCGTAATTATGACTGTCCGCTCTTCCTGTTTCTCCATCTGCTCAAGATGTTCCTGGAGAAACTGGCTGTCACTGTGATTGTTCTGGTCATATTGATAATCCGTTACAACGGAACCATTCTTACCTACGGATTCCTCAAGGTTGGCTGTATATCCCCGATGCTCTTTTCCGGCTTTGCTCCGGAATGTAGCCTCCGGATCAGAAGGATTCTGCATCATGGATGAGTTCATACCGCCGTCTTCTTTTGTGCGGAGTCTGCGAGTTCCATTTTCAACAACTGTCTGTTCAGACAGGCATCTGACAAACAGATCATACTCTGTTGAATCCTGATACTCAGACTCACATAAGGTGAGAAGTTTATCGGCATCCGCAAGAAGCTGCTTTAATCGTTCCTCTGCATCCGTACTTCTCTGGTGATAGATCACTCTGTTGAAATCATTCGGATCTGTGTAGTGCTTCAGATCCTCCGGCAGAGCAGAATCATTTGCCTTATTCATAGAAACTGCCAGCTTTGAAATACAAGTATAGATCAGTTCCATCCGGCTGAGTTTACGGATGTTGGATTCGATCATCATGGAATCCATACGCCGGATCTTCCCGCTGATCCTCATCAGTTTGGCAATGGAAGCGCTCAGGTCATTTACGCAGTCATGGTAAAGATCCTTGTTATGAAGTGTTTCGTAATCATAGCACCGCCTGCGGAAACGGCTCAGTGTCTTGTCGCTCAGCGGCTGCTCTTCGAAACTCGTTGTGTGCAGGGCATACTGGAGCCGGAAATCCAACATAAGATTTTCAACCATTTCATCATCCGAATAATCAAAAAGCTCTTTGATAATGAGCGCACCAACGATTACATTTACCGGAGTATTCGGTCTGGATGCCTTATTACTGTATAAGACACAAAAGCGCTTTTCATCAATGGCAGGGAATATTTCATCAGCAAAAACTTTTGCCCAGGATTTTTCCAGTGCTTTCTGTTCCCTGGCGGTTAAGCCGGAAAAACTATCTGTAAATGATATTTGCTGGTAAGAATTTTCTTTGAATGACATAAAGATTACCTTCTTTTCTAGGATAGCTCTATTATACAGCAAGAGAAGCATTTCGGCTTGTATTTACTACAAAATATATGAACTTTTCAAGGTGCTATAGACAGGCTTTTGACCCCAATATC
>FCNR01000042.1 GCA_900016875.1 Eubacteriaceae bacterium CHKCI004
AAACAAGGAGGGAAATACCCGGCATATATGCCAGAAATCCCAGCATAATACTACAAAATATGAATTTTTCAAGGTACTATAGGTACAGGGCGCAACTAATTATATAGTTTCGACCCCAACATCATAACATTAAATAATGGAGTAGAAATGCCGCTGGAAGGTTTTGGAGTATTTCAGGTGCCGGATCCAGCACAGTGCGAACAGGCAGTTCTCGACGCCATCGCCAGCGGATACCGTCTCATCGACACAGCAGCCGCTTACATGAACGAGCAGGCTGTGGGCGCTGCCATCAAAAAATGCGGCGTGCCGAGAGAAGAGCTGTTTATTACTACAAAGCTCTGGGTGCAGGATGCAAGTTATGAAGGAGCAAAGAAAGCTATTCAGACTTCTCTGGAT
The DNA here is from genome assembly GCA_900016875.1 of Eubacteriaceae bacterium CHKCI004. Taxonomy (GTDB): domain Bacteria; phylum Bacillota; class Clostridia; order Lachnospirales; family Lachnospiraceae; genus Anaerobutyricum; species Anaerobutyricum stercoris. The sequence goes on from FCNR01000042.1 coordinate 397, forward strand.
AACTTGGGATTAGATTATCTGGATCTCTATCTGATCCATCAGCCAATGAAAGATTATATCGGTGCATATCGTGCCATGGAGGAGGCTTATAAAGAAGGTAAACTCCGTGCCATCGGCGTATGCAATTTCTATCCGGCACGTCTGGCCGACCTTTGCGAGACAGTGGAAGTGATGCCGGCAGTCAATCAGGTGGAACTGCATCCGTTCTTCCAGCAGGAAAATGCCCTGGCAACCATGAAAGAATACGGCGTGCGTCCGGAAGCATGGGGACCGTTTGCAGAAGGAAACCATGGTATCTTTACGCATCCGGTTCTTACAAAAATCGGTGAGAAATACGGAAAGAGCGCCGCACAGGTTGCCCTGCGCTGGAATGTACAGCGTGGCGTAGTGGTCATCCCGAAATCCGTGCACAAAGATCGTATGGAACAGAATATGAACATCTGGAATTTCAGATTAAGTGATGAGGATATGGCAGAAATCGCGAAACTTGACATCGGACACAGCGAGATCGTGAACCATGATGACCCGGCTTTTGTAAAAATGCTTCATAGCATGAAAGTGCATGAATAATGAAAACATTATATTTTACGGGAACGGGCAACTGCCTGCATGTTGCACGGCAGATTGGCGGGGAGCTGTTATCCATACCAAAGCTTATGAAAGAAGAAGTCATTGAGATAGAGGACAACGCGGCACAGCAGTATACGGTCAATGACGCCTGCGTGCAATGCGGTATCTGTACAAAAGTCTGCCCGGTCGGCAACATCCGTCAGACAGAAGACGGTCATATCCGGTTTGGCAACTACTGCGAGGTATGCTACGCCTGCATCCAGAACTGCCCGCAGCATGCCATCCACCTTCCCAATGAACAAAGCGGCGTCCGCTTTCGCAATGAAAATGTAAATCTCCAGGAGATTATCGAAGCAAACTGTCAGCAATAAATGCGGATTCACAACAAAAATACGCCCCGCAACGAGCCGCACACCGGCTCCCCGGGGCAATAAACTGTCTGTAGGGCATCCCTTAAGTCATAAATGAAGATTAACTCACGCCTCCCGGAATATCTTCCCAAACAGCCAGTGGGTGAACGGCGCGGCGGCGAACATATTCCAGAAAAACGCCATCGGGAAGTTTTTGAGGAAGGTTCCGACCCAGATGGCCGGGAGCTGTGTGACGGGCGCCCCGGCCAGGATCACATTAAACAGGATGGAAGCCACAAGGCTCATGGTCGGGCACATGATGGCGACGGTTCCGGCCTGGCGCAGAAGCTGGCATATGTAAGGATTATCTTTCTCCGGGTTGCTGTGCTTTGCTGCGAAGGACGCACCGATGCGGTTCCCCCAGAGATTTGAAAAGACAAACACAAGAATCCCCATGTAAGAGGCTTCTTTCAATGCATCCCAGAAGATGAGATTGGTCATGTTGCTGAAGCCTCCGGCTGTCAGATTGACCCCTTCCTTGATGGCGATATTGTACACCTCCATGCCGTATGCCATGGCATAGGACATAATGATTCCGAAAACGATTCCCTGAAGTTTATTCCTAGGCATCTTTTTAACTCCTTTCTCATAATAGAAAACGTGCAGCCATCAACTGGATTTACGCAGGATGTGCTACACGTTTTGTTTTATTCTATCAGAAACTTTTCTCTTTTTTCAAAGGTATTTTTGCACAAAAAATTGATAGAATTAATAGAATAAAGAAGAAAAATTGTTTGTCACTATGATAGATTTTCAATACAGCAGATGGTTGTCTGCTGGTAAAATAGTAACTGAAAAAAATCTTCACTTACTCCCAAATGAAACTCTTTCTCAGTTAATCCCTTGTGTATCCCTGTGCCATATGCTATCTTGATAACAGTGTTAGCTAACGCTGTTATCTTTTCGATAACAGACCATTTGTAAAGGAGGCGGAATGGAAGAGGAAAACAGAACGTTATTGTTGATTTTGCAGGCAGCCCGGGAAGAATTTCTGGCAAAGGGCTTTCAGGGGGCGTCTCTTCGCCGTATTGTGAAGAAGGCTGGCGTGACCACGGGGGCTTTCTATCGGTACTATCCCACGAAAGAGGCCCTCTTTGAGGCGCTGGTGAAACCGGCCGCCGACGCGATACAGGGGTACTTTGCCAGCGGACTCCGGGAAATCCGGGAGACGCCGCCGGAAAAACAGACAGGGGAAATGCTTCATGTGTCGGCGGATGCCCTGGACCAGGTTCTTGATTATATTTATGACGGCCATTATGATGCTGTAAAGATGCTTTTGTGCTGTGCAGGCGGTACAGCATATGAAAATTTCGTGCAGGAAATCGTGGAACAGGAGGTGGACGCCACAGCAAGATATCTGGATGCGCTGCGTTCGCTGGGACAATGGGTGCCGGATCTGGACCGGGGACTTTGCCAGATGATCTCCAGCGGTATGTTTTCCGGTGTCTTCGAGATGGTCGTCCAGGACATGAAGAAAGAAGATGCCAAAAAACGCATCCGGTATCTGAAAGAATTTCACATCGGAGGCTGGGAACGGATTCTCGGAGTGAAGTTTGACTGATTAAAAATTATAGACTGATTACATGATAATAAAAAACTATATAATAAAGAAACAGGAATTTTGATACAGCCATATGAGAGAAACAGGAATTTTGGCTTGAAATATAAATTTTGGGTTTTATATCAATTTGGCATATTTCAGGAATTCCTTTTTCTTTCCAATTGTGGTTAGCTATAACTTATTTTCAATAAAAAGGACTAACTCACATAACAGTTAACTTATATAACAGCATAATATATTTAACAATATAAATATAGAAAGGAGGATTTCATTTTGGAAGAAAAGAAAAAATCAACTATCGCCTGGATACTGACCTTTGCCGGCAGCCATAAAAATCTCTATACCATCAGTGTAGCGACGGCGGTGATGGGGGTGATTTTCGGCGTGATTCCCTATTTTATCATGGGAGATATGATTCACAGGCTGGTGGACGGAGACAGAAACTGGCAGGGGTATCTGATGGAAGGGATTCTGATGGCATTGTGCTGGGCGGGAAGGGTTTTCTGCCACAGCATCTCAACCACCTGTTCCCATAAGGCTACCTTTCATGTGCTGGGCGGGCTCCGTCGGCAGATGTGCGATAAACTGTCCAGGGTGCCCATGGGATATGTGAAAGATATGCCGTCCGGCTCATTGAAAAATATTATGATGGAGAGGACGGACAGCATTGAGACGACTTTGGCGCATATTCTGCCGGAATTTACTGCTAATCTGCTGGCTCCGCTCTTTGTTTTTTTCTATATGCTGACCATTGACTGGCGCATGGCGCTCATTTCTCTGATTACGGTGCCGCTGGGATTTCTTTGTTACATGCTTATGATGGTTGGATATGAGGAAAATTACAGAAATGTGCTGACAAAAACCAAGACGTTAAATGATACGGCGGTGGAATATATCAACGGTATTGAAGTCATAAAGGCATTCGGAAAAGCAAAAAGTTCCTATGAGCGTTTTGTCACAGCAGCGAGGGAAGGCGCTTCCTGCTATGTGGACTGGATGCGGAAATGTGATATTCCTTTTTCACTGGCCATGGTCTTAACACCCTGCACGGCGCTCACCGTGCTGCCCTTCGGCGGACTGTTTGTGATGAACGGAAGTCTTTCTCCAACGGATTTTATTATGATCATTCTGTTGTCGGTGGGACTGGTTCAGCCGCTGATTACCTGCATGTCCTTTTCTGATGATATCGGAAAGATGAAAACAATTTTTGACGAAGTCACCGGTATACTGACTGCGGAAGAACTGTCCCGTCCGGCCAGAAATCAGAAGACGCCGGAAGATGATTCTGTCGTTCTCAGAAATGTACGTTTTGGATATCATGACAAAGAGGTACTTCACGGTATTGATATGGAAATTCCGTCTGGTACTGTTACCGCTCTGGTGGGGCCTTCCGGCAGCGGCAAATCAACTATCGCTAAGCTCATTGCCTCCCTCTGGGATGTGAAGGAGGGCAGCATCTATATCGGCGGCGTGGATATACGGAAACTGTCATTGGAAGAATATAACCGGAAAGTGGCATATGTGTCTCAGGATAATTATCTTTTTAATGACACTATCATGGAAAATATCCGCATGGGACGGTCAGGAGCCACAGACGAAGAGGTGATCGCCGTGGCAAAAAAAAGTGGATGCCACGATTTTATCATGGAGTTGGAGAACGGTTATGACACCATTGCCGGTGGTTCCGGCGGACATCTTTCCGGCGGCGAGCGGCAGCGGATCGCAATTGCCCGCGCCATGTTAAAAGATGCTCCCGTTGTTATTTTGGATGAGGCCAGCGCATACATGGATCCGGAGAATGAGGCGGTGATTCAGACTTCTGTGGCAAAACTGGTGCAGGGTAAGACGCTGATCGTCATTGCACACCGTCTTTCAACCATCGCCGATGCAGACCGGATTTATGTGATTGATAAAGGCCGCGTGGATTCATTCGGAACCCATGGGGAACTGCTGAAAAATAACGGATTATATAAAAAAATGTGGGAGGCGCACATTTCTGTGAAAGATACGGTGAAAGCAAAAAGCAGCGCAAGGGTCGAAAAGAATCCGGAAAAGGGAGGTGTCGCTCATGCTTAAAATCCTGTTAAAGTTTTTTGATTTCTGCGGCGGAAAAAATAAGAGGAAATTCTATCATTCCATTGTATTTGGTATTTTTATGGCATTGTTTGAAGCCTTAAAGATTCCGGCCATTGTGCTCATGCTTGATGCTGTCATTGACGGGCGGGTTACGCCTGCGGTTACCTGGCAGTGCCTGGGTATCTGCCTTGTCAGTGTCATCGGCGGCTCCGTGGTTCGCTATTTTAATACGATCATCCAGTGCGAGGCGGGCTATGATACTACGGCAGGGAAGCGGATCGAGATCGCGGAGCATCTGCGGTACCTGCCCATGGGATATTTTAATAAGAACAGCATGGGTTATATCACTTCGGTGACCACTAATACCATGGAGTCACTCGGGGATGTGGCAACCAGAGTGGTCATGCTGACTACCCAGGGCGTGCTTACTACGCTGATTGTCGACATCATGCTTCTGTTTTACGATTACAGGATCGGTCTTGTGGTACTTGCGGGCCTTCTGCTCTTTTTCCTGGTTAACAGCCGTATGCAGAAAAAGTCGGAGCGCATTTCACCCAAAAAGATTGCTGCCGACAGCACTCTTGTCGAACAGCTTCTGGAATACATTCAGGGTATAATGGAGGTGCGCTCCTATAATCTGTCCGGTGCCCAGAGCCGGAAGCTAAACTCTGCCATCGATGAAAATGTGGATACCAATTTTCTTCTGGAAAAAACATTTATCCCATACATGGGCCTGCAGAGCTTAGTGACCAAAATCACCGGCGTTGCCATGTGCCTGCTTTCCCTCTGGTTTTATCTGCAGGGAACCATGGAGCTGATGGTGTGCATCGCCATGATAATCTGTTCGTTTATCGTTTACTCCAGCCTGGATTCCGCCGGAAATTATTCGGCTCTCCTTCGCACCGTGGACGTCAGTGTGGATAAAGCGCAGGAAATCCTGGACCTGGAACCGATGGATATCAGTGGAAAGGATCTGGTTCCTGCAGATTATTCTATTGATGTGGATGATATTGACTTTTCCTATGACAAACGAAAAATCATCGACGGAATTACCCTGCATATCCCGGAGCGGACCACCACAGCCATCGTGGGTCCCAGCGGAGGAGGCAAGACGACACTTTGTCATCTGATCGCCCGGTTCTGGGACGTGGACGGCGGACAGGTGCGCCTGGGCGGCTCCGATGTGCGGGAGTACAGCATGGACAGTCTCATGCGTAACTTTAGTTTCGTCTTCCAGGATGTATATCTTTTCCAGGACACTGTTGCCAACAATATCCGCTTCGGTCAGGAGGACGCTCCCATGGAAAAGGTCATTGAGGCGGCCCAAAAAGCCTGCTGTCATGATTTTATCATGGCGCTTCCCGATGGATACAATACTGTCATCGGTGAGGGCGGCGCGTCTCTCTCCGGCGGGGAAAAGCAGCGGCTGTCCATCGCCAGAGCCATCATGAAAGATTCTCCGGTCATCATTTTGGATGAGGCAACCGCAAACATTGACCCCGAGAATGAAAAGGATCTGGTGACTGCCATTGAGGCCCTCACCAGAGAAAAGACCATTATCATGATCGCTCACAGGCTGAAGACTGTCAGAAATGCCGATCAGATCATCGTGGTTGACCAGGGACGGATCGTTCAGCAGGGTCGCCATGATGATCTGATGAGTCAGGAAGGAATTTATCGAAGATTCGTAAACGCCAGAGAGACGGCAGCCGGATGGAAGTTATAGCCGAAAGTAAATGCCGTTGCACCGGGTATCGGATGGATTGAAGCAGACGGAAATACTGGCATAAGAAAAAAGTCATTTGGACAATTTCTGCATTCTGTCCCAAAAGGTAACACTTTTCGTGACCTTGTCCGAAAAAGTAACACTTTTTGGTGGGGTGTCCCATTTTGAGACAGAAAAAAAGTTTTGCCCAATGACTTTTTTTCGTGTTGAATTTATCATAAAGGCATAGTCAGAAAATTTTGTTTTCTGGCAAGAATAAAAATTATGAACAAAAGGAGAAAGATAGAATGAGTACACTTGTAGAGAAAGCAAAAATCGCGGCCATGTCCGCATCACTGACAAAAACATGGGAGTATCTTGGAAAGAATCCGGAGGAAAATGTACCCAAACTGATGGAACTTGTTGATAAAGTTGCGCCTGATGGCTGGTATGAAGGACAGAGAAACGCATTCAGAAAAGCCATTGAAGAAAAGAGCAATTGGTACGAACTGATTATGAAAGTTTGGAATTTGGATGAAGGCGTCCGGAACACATTTTTTAAGAATTTTATCGTCAACGCCAGCCTTATTGGAAGCGCTAAACAGGAAGAAACGGCGGAAAAGGAAAATTGCAATGTGCCGTGGGCAATTCTCCTGGATCCGACTTCTGCCTGCAACATGCATTGTACCGGATGCTGGGCTGCCGAGTATGGCAATCGCCTGAATCTTTCTTTTGAAGAACTTGATTCCATTGTCTCTCAGGGTAAAGAGCTCGGCACCTATATGTATATTTTTACCGGCGGTGAGCCGTTGGTGAGAAAGAAAGATATCATCAAACTTTGTGAAACTCATCCGGACTGTGAATTTTTGAGCTTTACCAATGGAACACTGATTGATGAAGAATTTTGCCAGGAAATGCTCCGGGTGAAAAACTTTGTTCCGGCTATCAGTCTGGAAGGTTTTGAGATGGCAAATGACGGAAGAAGAGGACAGGGTGCTTATGAAAAAGTCATGAAGGCTATGAAACTGTTAAAAGACCATAAATTACCATTTGGTATTTCTGCTTGCTATACCAGCAAAAACTGTTATGATATCACCAGTGAGGAATTTTTTGACATGATCATAAACGCGGGAGCATTGTTCATCTGGTTCTTTCATTATATGCCGGTCGGAAATGGCGCTGCGCCGGAACTTCTTCCTGCGCCGGAGCAAAGAAAGATGATTTATGACAGAATCCGTACATACAGAAACTCCAAGGCGATTTTTTCCATGGACTTCCAGAATGACGCCGAGTACGTGGGAGGCTGTATCGCAGGAGGAAGACGTTATCTGCACATTAATGCAAAAGGTGATGTGGAGCCATGTGTATTTATCCATTATTCGAATGCAAATATCCGGGAATGTACGCTGCTTGAAGCATTAAAGAGCCCGATTTTCATGGCATACCATGATGGACAGCCCTTTAACGAAAATATGCTCCGTCCGTGTCCGATGCTGGAGAATCCGGAGATCCTTCCAAAAATGGTCAGAGAATCCGGAGCGAAATCCACGGATTATGAGTCGCCGGAAGAAGCAGATAAGCTGAGTGAGCGCTGTCAGCCTTACGCAGATAACTGGAAACCGCAGGCGGAAGAACTGTGGGAGAGCCACAGATAATATTTGATCGTACATAAGATGGAAGTGACAAAGGGCGGATGACGCAAAAATACCGACAGGAGTGGAATTGATTGGCAGGAATAAAAAAAGGAACAGCAAAAAATATTTCAGAGAGAAAAGAGATAGAGCGAGTAAACCCGGATTACAGATCAGGGCTGTCCGAAGAGCAGGTGAGAGAGCGGACGGAAGCCGGATGGGACAACAGAGAAGTCGATGCAGCGCTTTTGAGCACCGCAGATATCATAAAGAAGAACGTCTTTACTTATTTCAATCTGATTTTTACGGTTCTGGCCATTCTCCTCTGCCTGGTCGGTTCCTTCAGAGATCTGACGTTTCTTCCCATCATTATTATCAATACTATCGTGGGAATTGTGCAGGAGATTCGGGCTAAAAACGTACTGGAAAAAATGACGATGCTTCATGCGCCGCGGGCGGAGGTTATCCGCGGCGGGCGTGAACAGTCGATTCCGGCAGAAGAAGTTGTTGTGGACGATATTGTCGTATTTCAGAGCGGCAGTCAGATTATCGCTGATGCGGAAGTGTGCGCCGGTGAAGTCCAGGTCAATGAATCTCTTCTGACGGGAGAGTCTGAGGAGATTACGAAAGGCGAGGGTGATGATCTTCTCTCCGGAAGCTTTGTTACTGCCGGCAAATGTTATGCCAGACTGGAAAAGGTAGGGGAAGATTCTTATATTTCCAAACTGACATTAAAGGCGAAAGCCATGCGGGAAGGAGAACAGTCAGAGATGATTCGTTCCCTTGATAAACTGGTAAAATTTGCCGGTATTGCCATCATTCCGATTGGCGCCGCTTTGTTTTTGCAAAGCTATTATTTGAATGCAGAATCTTTCCGCGATAGTGTAACTTCCATGGTTGCCGCCGTTATCGGCATGATTCCGGAAGGACTGTATTTGCTGGCCACAGTTGCGCTTACGGTTAGCTGTGTCCGTCTGGCGAGAAAAAAGGTGCTGCTGCACGATATGAAAAGTGTGGAAACTCTTGCCAGGGTTGATGTGCTTTGCGTAGATAAAACAGGTACGATCACAGAAAATGAAATGTCTCTTTATGATGTGGTTCTGATGCAGGAAAAACAAAATATCCGCTCAGTAAAAAATAAACTGGCGGATTTTGTCTATGCAATGGACGCGGATAATGATACAATGAAAGCATTGAAGAATGCTTTTCCAGGAGGTAAGAAGAGGAAAGTCATAAAAACTATTCCTTTTTCTTCTGCCAATAAATACAGCGGTATTATTTTTGAGGATGGAGCGTATATTCTGGGCGCGCCGGAGTTCGTTCTTTTAGATAAATTTGACAGCTTTCAGGAGAGTATATCACATTATACCGAGGAAGGATACCGTGTCCTTGTATTCGGCGTCAGCCCTGAAGTTCCGGAAGGAAAGACTCTGAAAGAAGGAATTGAACCTTTGGCAGCGGTTCTATTGATGAACAAGATCAGAGAAGAGGCGCCGCAGACATTTGCATATTTTAAGGAACAGGGTGTAGAGGTCAAAGTGATTTCAGGTGATAATCCTCTGACTGTTTCCGAGACAGCCAGGGCGGCGGGTATCCCTAATGCACAGCAGTATGTCGATGCACGCACCCTGAAAACAGACAGTGATATTGAAGAAGCAGTGCAGACGTATACCGTGTTTGGACGTGTGCTTCCGGAACAGAAAAGCCAGTTTGTGAAAGCGCTGAAAAAACAGGGACGTACCGTTGCGATGACAGGGGATGGCGTCAATGATGTACTTGCTCTGAAAGAAGCGGATTGCAGCATTGCCATGGCATCAGGCAGTGAAGCCGCCATGCAGGCGGCGCAGGTGGTATTGCTGGAGTCTGATTTTTCCAGGATGCCGGAAGTTGTGGGAGAAGGCCGGCGGGTGGTGAATAATATTCAGCAGTCAGCCAGTTTATTTTTGGTGAAAAATATCTTTTCACTGCTTTTATCTTTGATTTCCATTTGCTTTGTGTTCACTTACCCGTTGAAACCGTCACAGATGTCGTTGATCAGTATGTTTACAATAGGCATTCCAGGTTTCTTTTTGTCTCAGCAGCCTAATAAGAAACGCATCGAAGGCAGATTTCTGTCCAATGTCATGGTAAAAGCACTTCCGGGAGGTATTACTGACGCTTTGCTTGTGGCCTCGCTGACGTTCTATGGTAATGTGTTCTTCATGGGAACAGAGAATATTTCCACCGCGGCGACTATTTTGCTTGCCGTAGTGGGATTTATGATATTGTTTAAGGTTTGTGTGCCGTTCAATATATTTCGTGTTTGTGTATGGACAGGCTGCATTATAGGAATTGCGGGAGCTGCTTTGATTTTCCCGCATCTCTTTGCATTGCAGCCAATATCAGAAAAGGTTATTTTATTATTGCTTTTATTTATGATTTCTGCGGAACCGGTATTCCGGTATTTGACAAAACTGGTCGAGGGGATACAGCGGCTTATAAAAAAGGTTTTGTGAGAAGAAAAGAGAGGGCAAAGGCGATTACTATGCAGAAGGATATCAGCAGAATATTAATTGAATCTGTAATTAATAAAACATTGAAAGATATTACTGTGTCTCCCCGCAGGACTGCAAGGAATCTCATTGACATGGGGGTAAATTTTTCAAAAGGCCGTTTTCAAAAGCTCTTTCTTTCTTCTGCGCAGGAATTTCTGCAGAATCAGAACAGTGCTTACTATGACTTGATTACCGACGTGAGCGATCATGTGGATAAAAAGATTATCTCTACTTTTGGAATGAATCTTGGTTATAATGGCTGTACAAGAGGAGCAAAAAAGATTCGTGAGATAAAAAAGAACAGACATTTTCATGTTCCATGGTCTCTTTCTCTTGCACTGGATAAAGAAAAAATGGAAGAGGACTGTTCTGTATACAGGAGTATTATCAGTCAGGGAAAAGCGCTTGGCATTTTTGTTTATCTATTGAAAACAGAAGAAGGGCAGCTTGGAATGCTGCTGCCGCTTCTTGAAGAGAATCAGGATTGTGCTTTTGTCCTGTTTTTGGAAAACACGGAATTACCGCAGTATTTTCTGACGGATATACGTAAGATCAGGAATACGATGATATGTGTGAAAGACAGCGAAAAAGCGGCAGATCTATGTCCTAGGCTGAGAGAAGAGCATCTGCTGTACGCTATTTATTCTTACTATTCAGAAGAAAATGAAGAGTCCATCGTCAGCGGTCGGTGGCTGCATGAAATGATGGCGCTGCATCCATATTTTGTCTTGCTGGCGCCGTTTCCGTCGTGCTGTCCGGAAACTTGCAACCGGGTCTATGAATACATTCTTTCCGTGCGTAATGGACAGAAAGATGCAGTTATCGCCATGGATTTATTGCAGGATTCCTGGAAAATCAATGAAATTATTTCGGAAGAAAGCTGTGATGTCGGATTTAATGCAGATGGCAGCGTACGGGTACATAATCGAAATGGTATCGAGAAGATAAACATGCAAAACATTTTTCACTCCAGTGTGGAAGAGATCCTTAAGGCTGTTGTCCCGGGAAGAAGATAATGGTACCGTATGTACTATAGCGTAAATTCCGGATTTTCAGTGACTTCACGGGAAGCCCGCATGACGGCAATCCTGACAAAACGGCAGAATTCATCAGGGAGCATGGCGTCCTTTTTGGAAAGCCATTTTTTGATGGCGCAGACCAGAGCATCTGTGTAGAATTCCGCATAGGGGTCCACAGATGGTTCGTCCTTAAAAATATCGGCCAGATGTGCAGACATAATGGAAAAAATCAGCGAAAAGAAATATTCTGAAAAAGAATTCTGCCCTTCTACCCGAAAGGTTTTATTATAGAAGTCACGATTTTCATAAAAATAGCTGCACATTTCTTCAAAAAGATTCCAGGAAGTGTCAAACTGCTTTTCAATCGCTTTCTCTACAAATTCTGTATAATAGATCCAGTTGATTAATTCATATTTATCTTTGAAATGGTAATAAAAACTTTTGCGGTTTAATCCGCACTGACTGCAGATACTTCCCACGCTGATCTTTTCGATGGGCTGTACCTCCATGAGTTCTTTCAGAGACTGTGCAAGTGCACGTTTGGTGATATTGGAATCTGACAAAATAATCCCCTCCTGATAATTCACACAAAAATATGATAACAAAAAAGAGGCGGAATTTCAAAGTTTTTTTGAAATTTCTATTAATTATATAGGAATATTATGAATATCGATCAATTAACATAAAAACCTGTATAGAAGAACCCTCCTGCTATATAAAACGCTGTAAGAAATAATTTTAATAGGCCAAAAGATAAAAAGACTTCTGGATTTTCTCGCCGTTTTGCTGTATTGTATATGGGGATGCGGGCAGAGAAAGCTGCCCGCCGAGTATTTTGATTTAGGAGGATTGATATCCATGGATTATGCAAAAGAATCATTAAAAATGCATTATGATCTGAAAGGTAAGATTGAAGTGGTGTCCCGTGCAAAGGTGGATTCCAGTGAGGCGTTAAGTCTCGCTTACACCCCGGGTGTTGCTGCTCCTTGCCTGGAGATTCAGAAAGATGTAAATAAAAGTTTTGAACTGACCAGACGCTGGAACACTGTCGCCGTTGTCACAGACGGTTCTGCGGTATTGGGTCTTGGAGATATCGGACCTGAGGCCGGAATGCCGGTGATGGAAGGCAAATGTGTGTTATTTAAGGAGTTTGGCGATGTGGACGCCATTCCGCTCTGCATCAGAAGCCATGATGTGGACGAGATTGTTAATACTGTCCGTCTGCTGGCCGGCAGTTTCGGCGGCGTGAATCTGGAAGATATTTCCGCGCCTCGCTGCTTTGAGATCGAGAGGAAACTGAAAGAGTGCTGCGACATCCCGATTTTCCATGATGATCAGCACGGTACTGCCGTTATCACTATGGCAGGTCTTATCAATGCGCTGAAAATCGTTGGCAAGAAGCTGGCCGATGTAAAAATCGTTACATCCGGCGCGGGGGCTGCCGGTATCGCCATCATCAAGCTGCTTATTTCCATGGGTCTTAAAAATGTTATTATGACAGATCGTCACGGCGCTATCTATGAAGGAAGAGATAATCTGAATGCCGTAAAAGAGGAGATGGCGAAGATAACCAATCAGTCTCATGAAAAAGGAAGTCTTGCCGACGTCATTAAGGGAGCCGACGTTTTCATCGGCGTTTCTGCTCCGGGAACTCTGACAAAGGATATGGTTCGCTCTATGGCTAAGGATCCTGTGATTTTTGCCTGCGCCAATCCGGTGCCGGAAATCTATCCGGATGAGGCGAAAGAAGCGGGAGCAGCCGTGGTATCCACCGGACGTTCCGATTTTCCGAATCAGGTTAATAACGTGCTCTGCTTCCCGGGCATTTTCCGCGGCGCCCTGGACGTCCATGCAGCAGATATTAACGATGAGATGAAGATTGCGGCCGCTTACGCCATCGCCGGCCTTGTCAGCGACGAGGAGCTGAACCCGGATTATATTCTTCCGGCAGCTTTTGATTCCCGGGTAAAAGACGCTGTGGCTGAAGCCACGAGAAAAGCGGCCATTGAGAGCGGCGCGGCACGGATATAGACATGATTAAAGTAGATTTGATTACCGGTTTTCTGGGAGCCGGTAAGACCACATTTATCAAAAAATACGCAAAGTATCTTATGGATCAGGGCCTTACGATCGGAATCCTGGAAAATGACTACGGCGCCGTCAATGTGGACATGATGCTTCTGCAGGAACTGCAGGGAGATCAATGCGACCTGTCCATGGTGGCGGGTGCCTGCGACGCCGACTGTCACCGAAGACGGTTTAAGACCAAGCTCATCGCCATGGGAATGAGCGGCTATGACCGGGTGCTCATTGAACCGTCCGGCATCTTCGATGTGGATGAATTCTACGACGTCCTCTACGAAGAGCCTCTGAACCGCTGGTATGAGACAGGAAATGTGATCGCCATCGTGGACGGCGGCCTGGAAGATAAGCTGTCAGAGCAATCGGAGTTTCTGCTGGCCTCACAGATCGCGGGAGCAGGTACGATTCTTCTCAGCAAGACTGACCAATGCAGCGAGGAAGAGATCAACCGCACCATCCGCCACATGAACTGTGCCATGGAGGAGGTGCACTGCGAACGGAGATTTCAGGATGAGATCATCTGCAAAGACTGGGACAGTCTGACTGACAGCGACTGGGAGAAAATCACCAGCGGCGGCTATGTCCACGCCTCTTATGTAAAAAAACCGCTGGAAGAGGAAAACGCCTATTCCACTCAGTATTACCTTGGCATACATCTTCCTTCGCCGGAGAACGGTCTGGAAACGCTCATCCGGCAGGTTATGGAAGATCCGTCCTGCGGAAATATTTTCCGCATAAAAGGGTTTTTAAAATGGAAATCCGGTGCAGATCAGGATTTATCGGAAGAATTCTCTGCTCAGCCCGAAGATGCATCGCCGGGCTGGCTGGAGATCAACGCTACCCGCAAAAATATCCGTCTCGAACCCATCGCAAAAGGGCAGGAAGTGCTCATTGTCATCGGAGAGAATCTCAATAAAGAGAAGATAGACTCATATTTTGCTGCGTATGTATAGATTTTTATCAATCGCTTTTGGTTAGATTGGTAATTAAACAATTAACGCGGTCAACTGCACGAGTAAATAAACTGAGAAGGAGGAACGGCACGAAGTTTTGTGCTGAAAATGTATTATGAAGTTTTATGTGACCCGCCATGGCGAGGCGGTATGGAATGTACATAATAAAATCTGTGGAAGAACAGATGTGGAACTGACGGAGAAAGGACGCGAGCAGGCCGGAGAGCTTGCCGAACGGGTAAAGGATTATGATATCGATCTGATTATCACCTCTCCTCTTCAGAGAGCTTTTGAGACGGCCCAGACTGTCGCAAACAAATGCCGCATTCCGCTGCAGATTGACGATCGCCTGATCGAACAGCATTATGGTATCTTCGAGGGAAAAGACCGGCAGGACGAGGGCTTTCTCGCCAACAAGCGCCAGTTTGCCTATCGTTATCCGGAAGGCGGAGAGTCCATGATGCAGATGGCTTACCGGGTCTATGGATTCATTGAAGATGTAAAAAAGAATTATCCGAAGAAAAATGTATTGATTGTCTGCCACGGCGGCGTCTGCCGGATCATCCGTACTTACTTTACCGATATGACCAACGATGAATTTTTCCATTACTATAAAGAAAATTGTCAGATTGAGGAATATAATCTGTAGGAACGGCGTTATATAAAACATTGACACGCCGGGTTGGCAACGTGTTGTGCCGCGTAAGATTTTGAATACATAAACCGTGTTTATAAAAAAAGGGAGAGCGGATTTATTTCCGTTCTCCCTGATTTTTTGCTGATTTTCTTTTTGCGGCGGCAAGCAGCAACAGCGGTATTTCGCTGCGTTGTCAAAATGTCACCTATACATTTCCTTCCACATCGTCCGGCAGGATGGCATTCGGTACATCCCGTCCCACGGCTCCCAGCGGAAGCAGCTCCCCATCCTTTTTCAGATAGGTCTCCAGACGGTGATACTGGAACGCGAACGGTTCATAATCATAGCCCAGATAATTGCAGAACGCTTCCATCACAAGCTGCGGTTTGAGATTCTCCGCGCTGCCGGTCACAAGGCGCATAAAGATCTGCTCGTCCTGTTCCCGGATGGCAAGGATCATCGGGGAAATGTCCACTTCCTTTTCGCTGCGCTTGGTTTTCTTGAGAATCTGGATCTGTTCCTGGAAATAGAACGGCTCCGTCCGTTTTAAAAATGCGTCGGTGTAATAATAACCTTTCCGGAAATCCACCAGATAATCGGCGGCAGCGGTCACCGCCATGCAGTTTTTCTCTTTTTCGTTAATCTGTTTGAACTCCAGAACAGAGATGCCTTCGTTCATGACGGCATTCATGCGGTCGAGCATCTCCTGACTGGAATAGCACCAGTCAAAGGATACATCCACGTATTCTCCCTCACTGGTCATGCCGATGCCCAAAGGAGCGGCAAAGCTCATGATCTGGTGAGGGCTCATGCCTTTGGAAAAGGAGACCGGCAGCTCCGCCCGCATCATGGCCTTATGAAAATATCGCTGTACGTCCAAATGGCCGATAAACTTCAGGACGCCGGTTTTACTCCATTTGATTCTTGCTTTCATGGCAGACACCTCCTCCAAAACGACTTGCGCCGCAGCTGGAACATTTCTCCCGGCAGTTCGGCGTTACTTTTTCTTCCATGGCGTTGTTCCATTCTCTCTTTAAAAATTCCTTGGTCACGCCGATTTCGATGAAATCCCAAGGGAAAATCTCATCGAGACTTCTTTCTCTTGTAGTATAAAAATGATAATCCAGCCCGTTTTCTTCCATGGCTTCCATCCAGCGGTCATAGTGGAAATATTCTGTCCAGGCGTCGTACAGGCAGCCCTTCTTATAGGCAGAATAAATCACATCGGCGATACGGCGGTCGCCCCGGGCAAGGATACCCTCCAGCACCGTGGTCTTGGCGTCGTGGTACTTGAAGGACAGGCTGCGGCGGTTATGCTGCGCCTTGAACTCGTCGTTTACCAGATGCGCCCGTCTGGTATATTCCTCCTCCTCGCACATGGACGCCCACTGGAACGGCGTAAACGGCTTTGGCACGAAGAAGGAGCAGCTGGCTCCCACCGATACCCGGCCGTTTCTGTACTGGGAATCCAGTTTGTAATAATGCATGGCCACCTTCTCGCAGAGATGGGCGATGCCCTTCATGTCTTCCTCGGTCTCGGTCGGAAGCCCCATCATAAAGTAGAGCTTTACTTTGTTCCATCCGCCCTTGAATGCCTCCTCGGCGCCGTGAAGGATCACTTCTTCTGTCAGTCCTTTATTAATGACGTCCCGCATCCGCTGGGTTCCAGCTTCCGGCGCGAAGGTGAGGCTGCTCTTGCGCACATCCTGCACCTTGCTCATCACGTCCAGAGAAAATGCATCTATACGCAAGGACGGGAGAGCAATGTTAATATTTTTGCTTCGGAAATTATCAATGAGATAATTACACAGTTCCGGCAGATGACGATAATCGCTGGAGCTTAAGGAACTTAAGGATATCTCATCATTTCCCGTTGCCTTTAAAGAATTTTCTGCCACCCGCTCCAGCATGGAGAGACTTCTCTCCCGGAGAGGCCGGTATACCATGCCCGCCTGGCAGAAGCGGCAGCCTCTGGTACAGCCTCTCTGAATCTCCAGCACGCAGCGGTCCTGGGTCACTTTGATATACGGCACCAGCGGTTTTTCCGGATAAAATGTATTGTCAAGATCCATCTGCACCTGACGAAGCACGGTCTTCGGCGCCTCCGGGCAGTTTGGTTCCATGGAGGCGATGGTTCCGTCCTCATGATAAGTCACATTATATAAGGAAGGAACATAGATGCCCGGCACCTGCGCTGCCTTTTTCAGGAACTCCTGACGGCTGCCGCCCTGTGCCTTATGTTCTTTGTAAATGTCCATGAGATCATAATAGACCGTCTCGCTCTCTCCGATATAGAACATATCGAAGAACGGCGCCAGCGGTTCCGGGTTATACGTACACGGGCCGCCGCCGATGACAAACGGCGCATCCTCCCGGCGGTCTTTGGCGTAAATGCCGATCTGCGCCAGATCAAGGAGCTGCAAAATGTTTGTGTAACACATTTCATACTGGATGGTAATGGCCAGGAAGTCAAACATGAACACCGGATCCTGGCTTTCCAGAGCAAAAAGAGGGATCTTTTCCTCCCGCATGACCTTGTCAAGATCCACCCACGGAGAGAAAACTCGCTCGCACCAGACATCGTCCCGGCGGTTCATCTGCTCGTAGATGATCTTCATACCCAGATGGGACATGCCAATCTCGTAGACGTCCGGGAATGCCATGGCAAACCGTATATCCACCTTTTCCGGGTCTTTGATCACGCTGTTCACCTCATGTCCGATGTAGCGGACAGGCTTTTCGATTTTTAGTAATATTTCATCAATTAACGCTAAATTATTCACTGAATCAACACCTTTTCCTTATGCAATAGGGATTATGTTTCTCTGTCCCATACCTTCGCCACAGCAAATGTAAACAGGACAGTATATTTGCAGATTTCACCCGCCCGGCTCCTGTGATCCGGATGGCAGACGGCAAAACACTGCTGTTTATTGTACTAAATGAGGGAATGTATGTCAATCTGGAGATTTTATCTGCCACGGCAATATTTGTAAAATTTTTGGTAATTGAAATTTCCAAAAACGGCAAAAATATATCAAGTGATGCAGGGATTTTCTGTATTGATTGCCGATAATGTGATATACTATACTATAAATTCGTATAGTATTGGACTCGATTGATAACGGAGGAAGGCAGATGCGATACCTTTCAGTTGCTGAAATAGCAAAAAAATGGAATATATCGGAGCGCAGTGTGAGAAACTATTGTGCTCACGGGCGTGTGCAGGGTGCTTTTCTTACCGGAAAGACCTGGAATATTCCGGAGAATGCTGAAAAACCAGAGCGTTCCAATAAAAAGAAAGAACACCCACCCACACTACTGGATATCTTACAGGAACAAAAAGCAAGTAAATATTCCGGCGGTATTTATCATAAGACGCAGATTGATTTGACGTACAACTCCAACCATATCGAAGGCAGTCGTCTGACCCATGATCAGACCAGATATATTTTTGAAACCAATACCATCGGCGTAGAGAATGAAGTTCTCAACGTAGACGATGTGATTGAAACCGTAAATCATTTTCGATGTATTGATATGATTATCGACCATGCAAAAAATGCTTTGACCGAGAGGTTTATTAAGGAGCTTCATCTGAATTTGAAAAGCGGAACCAGCGATTCCAGAAAAGACTGGTTTGCAGTGGGGGATTATAAGAAATTGCCTAATGAGGTGGGCGGCATGGATACTGCTCTGCCCGAAGAAGTTGCCGGTGAGATGAAAGCATTACTGACAACGTATAACGCAAAAGAAGAAAAGACCTTTGAAGATATTCTGGATTTCCATGTAAAGTTTGAGAGAATCCATCCGTTTCAGGACGGTAACGGTCGTGTGGGCAGGTTGATCATGTTCAAGGAATGTTTAAAATATAATATCGTTCCATTTATTATTGAGGATAACCTGAAGATGTTCTACTATAGAGGATTGAAGGAGTGGGACAATGAAAAAGGCTATCTGACAGATACCTGTCTGACCGCACAGGACCGATATAAAGCGTATTTGGATTATTTCAGAATCTCATATTAAGTAAAATAGTTTTCAAAGTATCAAAAGTGCCAATTTGATACTTTGGAGAAAATGAATATAAATTATAATGGTTTTTTGATTTGTTGAGGGGAAGAATATGAGCGATAAAAAAGGTGTAATTTATATTCTGACAAATCCTTCTTTTCCAGATTATGTGAAAATAGGATATGCAGATGATATTGATAAACGATTGAAACAATTAAACCGTAGTGAATGTATTCCATTCGCTTTCAGGGTATATGCTACATATGAAGTAAATTCCAGGTTGTCAGATTTAAAGCTCCATACAATTATTGATAAGTTGAATCCAGATTTGCGATCGATTGATGATTTTAATGGACAGAAAAGAGTGCGTGAATTTTATGCTATGCAACCAGAAGAAGCTTATGCAATTTTGGAAGCAATGGCGGAAATTCACGATTGTAAAGAAAAATTGAAATTGGTTGTTCCAAGTGATATCGAAACACAGGAAGAACAGTTGGCGCAAGAAATTGATACAGAAAGCCATGAAAGGGCAGAGAATTTTTCATTTACAAAATGCCAAATACCAATAGGTGCAGACATAGAGTATTGTGATAATCCGGATATTAAGTGTAAGGTTGTCGGTGATAGAAAGGTTGAATATCAAGGAAAGGAAATGTCATTGACAGCTGCTGCAAAGCTTATATCGGGAAAAAAATATTCCATTGCCGGTCCAAGGTTCTTTAAATATAAAGGTGAGTGGCTAAATGATATTAGGGCACGAATGGGATTTTAATTTTTATAAATGATGTTCCGATAATTTTCTATTATGAGAACATAAGATAAACGGGAGGAGGACGTAGTAAATGGCTTCCAATTTTAAATTTTTAGAAAAAGAATTTCCGGTTCTTGCAAATTTTGGAAATTTGGCAGAGCAGTATTGTTATACCGACCCTAACTCATGTTTGATGAAACTGGGTATGATTGGTGAAACGATTGTAAATCTAATGTTTACATATGATAAAATTCCTGCACCTTATGATAATTCTGCGGTGAAGCGTATTAATGTCTTATCTTCGGAGGGATTATTGACAAAAGATCTGGTTGATATTCTTCACGCACTTCGCAAGGTAAGGAATAAAGCTGCTCATGAAAACTATGCAGAAGCCTCAGATTGTCCGATTTTTTTGCAAATGGCACATAGTTTGTGTGAATGGTTTATGCAGACCTATGGTGATTGGAATTACCAGCATCAGGACTTTGTTATGCCTGTAAAAGAATCAGAAAAGAAAACTGATAAGATTATCATTTACAGCAAAACTCAGGAAGAAGAAAAGGAGAAAGAACTTACAAAAGCTGCCATTGCTTGTGCCGAACAGGCTGAATTGGTAGATAAGAAAGTGCGTCTCAAACAGGCAAATAAAATGGCGAGTCAGCGTCAGAAATCCGAGGCTGAAACACGATATATGATTGACGAACAGTTACGTCAGGTAGGGTGGGAAGCTAATACACAGGAAATTCGTTATGCAAAAGGTGCGAGACCGGCGAAAGGTCGCAATATGGCGATTGCTGAATGGCCAACAGATTCTACTGTCAGCAAAAAAGGCTATGCAGATTATGCACTGTTTGTCGGAACAAAACTGGTTGGTATTATTGAAGCAAAAGCTGAACATAAAGATATTCCATCTGTTATTGATTATCAGGGGAAAGATTATCCAAGAAATATCCGTAAAAAGGATGCGGAATATCAGATTGGTACCTGGGGAGAGTTTAAGGTTCCATTTACTTTTGCAACAAATGGAAGACCATACCTTGAACAATTCAAAACGAAATCTGGTATTTGGTTTCTGGATCTAAGAGAAACTTCTAACGTACCTATGGCATTACACGGCTGGATTAGTCCGGAGGGTATCATGGAACTACTTGAAAAAGACATTCAGGCGGGTAATGAGGCATTACAGGCAATGCCGTATGATTTATTGACAGATAAAGATGGTTTAAATTTGAGAGAATATCAAATAAAAGCGATTAAAGCAGCTGAAAAAGCTGTAATTGATGGACAACGAGAAATACTGATTGCTATGGCAACCGGTACAGGTAAAACCCGTACTGTTCTTGGTATGATTTATCGTTTCTTAAAAACAAACCGTTTTAAACGTATTTTGTTCCTTGTTGACAGGACTTCTTTGGGTAATCAGGCTTCAGATGTTTTTAAAGAAGTCAAGCTTGAAGAATTGATGACGCTTGATGAAATTTATAATATTAAGGGACTGGATGATAAAACAATAGATAAAGAGACTCGTATTCAGGTTGCTACTGTTCAGAGTATGGTAAAACGTATCCTTTACAATGAAGGAGATGCAATGCCTGCGGTAACAGATTTTGACTTGATTATTATTGATGAAGCACATCGGGGATATATTCTGGATAAAGAAATGGGCGATATAGAAGTTTTGTATCGTGACCAGCGTGATTATCAGAGTAAATATCGCAGTGTTATAGAATACTTTGATGCAGTAAAAATTGCTCTGACAGCAACTCCTGCATTGCAGACAACAGAGATTTTTGGGCAGCCAGTATACAAATATACGTATCGTGAAGCTGTAATTGAGGGGTATCTTGTAGATCATGATGCACCACATCATTTGGAAACAAAACTCAGTACAGGTGGTATTCATTATAAATCTGGTGATACTGTGACTATTTATGATCCTGTTACCGGTGAAGTGACAAACAGTGAGCTACTGGATGATGAACTTGATTTTGATGTTGAAAATTTTAATAAACAGGTTATCACTGAGAATTTTAACAGGACTGTATTGGCAGAGATTGCAAGAGATATTGATCCGGAAAATCCGGAAGAACAAGGCAAGACTCTTATTTATGCGGTTGATGATCAGCACGCAGATATGATAGTTTCTATTTTAAAAGAAATATATTCAGAAACGGGAGTGGATAATGACGCTATTATGAAGATTACTGGTAGCGTTGGCGGTGGTAATCCTAAGAAAGTAGCAGAAGCAATCAAACGTTTTAAAAATGAGCGATTTCCAAGCATTGCTGTTACAGTCGATTTGCTTACAACAGGTATTGATGTTCCGGAAATCACAACATTAGTATTTATGCGCCGAGTAAAATCTCGTATCCTTTTCGAACAGATGATGGGACGAGCTACCAGATTATGCCCAAAGATTCATAAAACACATTTTGAGATTTATGACCCGGTTGGTGTTTACGATTCTCTGGAACCGGTAAATACTATGAAACCTGTTGTGGCCAACCCGACAACTACATTTACACAGCTTTTAGATGGATTGGAAGAAGTAAAAGACAAAGAAATAATATCGGCTCAGATTAATCAGATTATTGCAAAGCTCCAACGTAAAAAGCGTCGTATGGATAGTAAAACAATGGAGCAGTTTATTAGCATGACCAATGGCATGGATCCAACACAGTTTATTGATGATATTCAAAAAAGGAATCCGGAAGAGGCCAAAAAACGTTTGCTTGCATATAGAAATATGTTTGAGTACATTCAGCAAACAAAAGCGAATGGTGACAGAGCTGTTGTGATCTCAAGTGAAGAAGATGAATTAACCAGTCATACGAGAGGATATGGTAATTCTGAAAAACCAGAAGATTATCTGGATGCTTTCTCTGACTATGTAAAGACTCACATGAATGAGATTGCTGCATTGAGTATTGTTTGCACCAGACCAAAAGAGCTGACGAGAGATACGCTAAAAGCATTGAGATTGACGCTTGATAGAGAAGGTTTTACAACACAGCAGTTGAATACGGCAATATCAGAGCTTACGAATGAAGAAATAGCTGCTGATATTATCAGTCTTATTAGAAGATATGCTATTGGATCTTCACTGATCAGTCATGAAGCAAGAATACGCAGAGCAGTAGATAAATTGAAAAAAGCTCATGATTTTTCCAAACAGGAGTTGAGCTGGATTGGACGTATGGAAAAATATTTGATGGAAGAATCCGTATTGAATGTCCAAGTATTTGATGAGGATAGTCGTTTCAAGACTTATGGCGGATTTGCGAAAATTAACAAAGTATTTCAGAATAAACTGGAAAATATCGTGCTTGAATTAAATGAGTATCTTTATGACGATGGAGGTAGAGTTGCATGACAACACAAGAAATTGTTTCAAAACTTTGGAATCTCTGTAATGTGCTCAGAGATGATGGGATTACATATCATCAGTATGTAACCGAATTGACCTATATCTTATTCCTGAAAATGGCGAAGGAAACCGGTGCGGAATCACAGATTCCGGAAATGTACCGTTGGGATAATCTTACATCGAAAAGTGGGATTGAACTGAAAAAATTCTATAAAGAATTACTGACTCATCTGGGTGAAGAATGCACTGGTCGTGTGCGTGAAATCTATCAGGGTGCAGCGACCAACATTGATGAACCTAAAAATCTTGAAAAAATCATTACAACCATTGATGGTTTGGATTGGTTTTCAGCAAGAGAAGAAGGTCTGGGAAATCTTTACGAAGGTCTTCTGGAAAAGAACGCTAACGAGAAGAAATCCGGCGCCGGTCAGTATTTTACTCCTCGTGTACTGATTGATGTAATGACCAAACTGGTAAAGCCTCAGCCAGGGGAACGCTGTAATGACCCTGCCTGTGGTACATTTGGTTTTATGATTTCTGCCAGTCAGTATGTACGTTCACAGACCGACGATTTTTTTGATCTGGATGCTGATACTGCAAAATTTGAAAGAGAAGAAGCTTTTACAGGTTGCGAATTGGTACATGATACACACCGTCTGGCATTAATGAATGCTATGCTTCATGATATTGATGGTAAAATTACTTTAGGTGATACTCTATCCAGTGTAGGAATGAACATGAAAGATTATGATGTTGTATTGACGAATCCGCCATTCGGTACAAAAAAAGGCGGTGAGCGTGCGACACGTGATGACTTTACATTTCCTACAAGTAATAAGCAGCTGAATTTTCTTCAGCATATTTACCGTAGTCTGAAGCTAAACGGTAAAGCTCGTGCGGCAGTTGTTTTGCCAGATAATGTTCTCTTTGCTGATGGCGATGGAGAACGTATCCGCCTTGACTTGATGGATAAATGTAATCTGCATACAATCCTGCGTCTCCCTACCGGCATTTTTTATGCTCAGGGCGTAAAAACTAATGTATTGTTCTTTACACGTGGGAAAACAGACAAGCACAATACAAAAGAAGTCTGGATTTATGACCTGAGAAATGATATGCCATCCTTTGGTAAGACAAATCCGCTGAAAAAAGAGCATTTTGATGATTTTGTGAAATGCTATGCGGATGGTGATTTAAGCAAACGTAAGGAAACATATAGCGAAGAAAACCCTAATGGCAGATGGCGTAAATTTACTATCGAAGATATTTTGGCTCGTGATAAAACAAGCTTAGATATTACATGGATGAAGACAGATGACGGAACCGACGATTATACTCTTGCTGAATTACTTGATATGATAAAAGAAAAATCCAACAATATTGCAAAAGCAGTTGCAGAACTGGAACAGTTAATAGGAGAGGTGGAAGAATAATGGATACCAAAGCATTAAGACAAAAGATTCTTGACCTCGCTATCCGTGGTAAGCTTGTGCCACAGGATCCCAACGATGAACCGGCATCGGTTCTTTTGGAGAGAATCCGTGAGCAGAAACAGCAGATGTTTAAAGAAGGAAAGCTAAAAAAGAAAGATATTAAGAATGACTCAATTATCTTTGTTGGTGAAGACAATTTGCATTATGAGAAGTTTGCTGATGGAACGGTGAAATGTATTGAAGATGAAATACCGTTTGAAGTGCCAGAAGGGTGGGAATGGGCGAGAATTGCTTCAGTTTCTAGCATTGTAACAGACGGTGAACATAAAACACCTCACAGATGTGAAAACTATTCCGGATATTATCTGCTATCGGCACGGAATATACAAAATTCTTTTCTTCTGTTAGATAATGTTGATTATGTTGACAGAGAAGAATATTCTAGGATATCTAAGCGCTGTAACCCTAAACGAAATGATGTTCTAATTTCATGTTCAGGTAGCGTAGGACGTGTGGCGGTTGTTGAGGATGATAATCATTATGTGATGGTACGAAGTGCAGCAATGATTCGATTTATTAATTTAAATCCATATTTTGGAATGTATGCTTTACAATCCCATTTTTTACAACTACAAATTCAAAAATCATCAAAGCAAACAGCCCAAGCAAACCTTTTTCAGGGCGCAATATTAAACTTGTTGCTACCTATTCCACCGTTTAAGGCACAGCGGGAAATAGCAAAAAAAGTATCCGGATTATTTAAAGATATACATGAAATTGAAAACGAAAAAATTATTATTGACGATTTATTAAAAAGAACTAAAGCTAAAATTCTTGACATGGCTATCAGGGGAAAGCTAGTACCACAGAATCCAGATGATGAGCCAGCTTCTGCTCTTCTGAAACGTATCAGAGCAAAGAAAAAAGAACTTGTCAAACAGCGCAAAATCAAACGTGACAAGAAAGAATCCATTATCTTCAAAGGTGAGGATAACTCTTATTATGAGAAGATTGAGTCTGTTATCCGGTGCATTAATTCGGAAATTCCTTTCAAAATACCGGACGGTTGGGCATACGAACGACTTGGAAATATTTGTTCTGTTGCAAGAGGAGGATCTCCGAGACCTATCGAGAACTATCTCACCGATGATAAAAATGGATTAAACTGGATTAAAATCGGAGATACAGAGCAAGGCGGCAAATATATATTCTCTACAAAGGAAAAAATCCGATCAGATGGATTGAACAAAACAAGATATGTGCATTGCGGTGATTTTTTGCTAACAAATTCAATGAGCTTTGGTCGTCCATATATTTTAAAAACAGATGGGTGTATTCACGACGGTTGGCTTGTAATTGGAGAGGTAGAAACTGTATTCAATCAGGATTTTCTCTATTATATGTTAAGTTCATCGGCTATGTATAATGCATTAAGCATACTAGCAGCTGGATCAACAGTAAAAAATCTAAAATCCGATAGTGTTAAATCGCTCATTGTGCCAATCCCGCCGATTGAAGAGCAAAAGGCTATTGCAACCCAAGTAGAAACACTTTTGACAATTACAGCCCAAGTAGAAAAAAGCCTCAGCTGAGGCTCTTTTCTACACTCTCGATCAATGCAAATACCGATTGTAGCTTGGCACATACAGCCTTCTGCTCTTTACCCGGTGGCACAGGATATAACCATCCTTCAATATTATCTTTACTTATGGATGGAGAATTATCGCCCTTCATATATTGGTTCAAACCGCCCACGACATACCCCGAAATCATCAAATAGAACATGAACTCCGGTAAAAATGTGCCATTTGAGTTACAGATATAAAACCCGGTGGAAGCAATACAACTGCTATACTTTTCTTCAACTAGTGCAATATTTTCAAGGTAAGGTCTAACCAAAGAAAATAAAACACTTCCATTTTTCACCGATCTGCTGGCTCGACTCGGAGCATCGGATACAGGTAGGTGTTTCGCCTCCTTAATTTTGTGCAGTCGATTGTCAATAGCATTGATATCGATGTAATCAAAAAACTCACCTTGAGGCTTAGCACTTTCCATACCTTCAAAACACGAATAGCCCCTGCACCACGTCCAACTATTAGGCAGTTCAAAGGGTATTTCATTATCGATATTTTTTACCTTGTTGCCAATCTTCTCATAATAAGAGGAGATAGAACATCAAGCCTCTATAATTAATTCAGCGAATCATCGCAAATAAAATTATGGAGGTGTCTTTTCATGAAGACAAAAGTTACATTTGAGGAATATCTGAAAAAGGATAATCTCGCACAAAACAGCATTGAATCGTACTTGTGGACGGTGAACTATTTTATGACGAACTATGAACAAGTATCGTCAGAAAATTTGCTTGCATACAAAGGTTTTTTGATGGAGCATTTCAAACCCAAAACCGTAAATTTGAGAATTCAGGCAATAAACAAATATCTGGATTATCTGAAAAAGCCACAGCTCAGACTCAAAGCTGTGAAAATACAGCAGAAAAGCTTTTTGGAGAATGTAATCAGTAATGCTGACTACAAATTTTTGAAGCGTCAACTGAAAAAAGATGGAAACATGGAATGGTATTTTGTTGTCTGGTATCTTGGGGCAACCGGTGCCCGTGTAAGTGAACTAATCCGCATCAAAATTGAACATGTTGAACTTGGTTATTTTGACTTGTATACCAAAGGTGGAAAATTGCGCCGATTATTTATTCCCAAGAAATTAAGAGAAGAAACTATTGCATGGTTGGAAGAAACAGGACGTTCTTCTGGATATTTGTTTTTGAATCGTTATGGTGATCGTATTACCACTCGTGGAATTTCACAGCAGTTGAAGAATTATGCGGATAAATACGGTCTGGATAAAAAGGTAGTTTATCCACATTCTTTTCGCCACCGCTATGCCAAGAATTTTCTTGAAAAATATAATGATATTGCTTTACTTGCTGATCTAATGGGACATGAAAGTATCGAAACTACCCGTATATATTTGCGTCGTACAGCCAGTGAGCAACAAGCTCTTGTCGATAAAATCGTTACATGGTAAGTACACTAAGTATACAGCCGCCCCGTTTATTCAAGGGCGGCTATTGAATTACTTACATAAAATGCTATCCAGTAGGGAAAATATCTGTTTTAATTGTTTCACAATATGATTCTGTTCCTCAAGTGGTGGCAGTGCAAATGGAATCAGAGAAAGGATATTTCCAGTAAGATGCTTAATTGTTACGCCTTTACAAAGAGACTTGATAATCCCACGGCTCTCGTAATACATCATGTAATACATAAAATAGAATGGATTGCATCCACCATAGAATCTAACCCGATGCAATGCATTCTGATATTGGATTTCATTTTCAGCAGTCCATACACAGCTTCGTCCTACATCTCCTCCCTCACATATAAGGAGGTCGTTACGCCGGATAGTGTACCTCTCAAGTTCTTCTGGTTCGAAACGCATTTCATTCAGGTCTGTTAAGTCCACTTTGTTCCAGTACACATTTATACTGCGAAGATAAGGGTGATTTACGCCTGTATTTTTGGCTCTGTCAAGGGTTTTTCCCAACTCTACTCTCGCTATATTGGGCAAAGAACACCATTCCCAATTGTCTGGCAGTTCAAAGATAAACTGCTCATCAATTGGTTCTGTACGTGCACTTTTACGGATATAATAAGAGTTATTCTCACCTTTGAAGATAAGGGATTCCTTCTTGTCTCGCTTGATTTTCCCTTGTTTTATGAGTTCTTCTTTTTCTGCACGGATACGTTCCAATAGAACGGAAGCAGGTTCGTCATTCGGATTCTGCGGAACAAGTTGCCCACGGATAGCAAGATCGAGAATTTTTGATTTCGTTGTCAAAACTAAGTTTGAGATGTTAGCTTGTTCATCCTCAATTGTTAAAATATAAGAAATACATTTTTTTAGGTTCCTTTTAATAGCTACTTGTTCATTCAGAGGTGGTATGGGTATTAGAAAAGTTGACAAGGTTGTCGCGCTTAAGCCTCCCCTACCAGAACCAACTTGTCTGGCAAATATTTGCTCTTGAATGTAGGGAGAAGTAATAACACTATGAATATATTTTCGCAATTTAAGATTTACTAATCTAACAATAATTACATGCTGATTAACATTCGCAATATCAAAATCATCTGGAACCAATGCACATCTTCCGATAGAACCACCAGTAATATTAAGCAAAATATCTTTGGCTCTAACAATACTTCCAGATTTCTTTTGATTTATTTCTTCAGAAATATAAGCGACATCATCCAAAACAAGACCATCGTCATATACATTTTGTGAACGTATAAATTTAATTCCTGATGAACTATAAATCGCCGCACCTCCAGTTGGTGTACTTCCAGCGCCAATTTTAGTTGTAAGAGAGAGGAGTCTACTCCACCCCCACCCTTCTGGCACTTCAAACGGTATTTCATCTTCAATACATTTCACCGTTCCATCAGCAAACTTCTCATAATGCAAATTACCGGCACAAATCCACCGTTCCACGGTGGGTAATCTACCGTACCACTCCTTGTTTTGATACCGTGAGATAAAGTAAAATATAAGTATGTAGAGATAAGATTGTAAAAAGAAAAGTCTGATACCGATAGGGTTAAGGGAAGTTCTATCTGTCAGAAAATAAGAAATTTTGATTGTTTCAGATACAATAATTTTAGAATTACTGTAAGAACATCAGATGAACCATGCATTTTTTTCTTTAATTTTACATTTTGCAGGGGTTCACACGTTGAAATCGGATAATTTTTTTAGTATAATAATTACAAACCGTTTTGGTGTGGGAGTTCTTTTTATAAAACAATTGTACATTTTTTAAAAGAAGACTCGCAGCAAAGAACATAAAGGAGGATTACTTATGGTTACATGGAACAACATGGACACTCTGGCATCTTACCAGAAGCTCAGCACGATGAAGGATCGTGTAAACATTATTGAAGCAATGTCAGGCGAAGAAGGAGCAGAGCGTGTAAAACGTTACACAACTCCTATGGCTGCAGGTATGTCTTACAATTACGCTGCAAAAGAAGTGGATGACGCCATCCTTGAGCAGCTGGCGGCTCTGGCAGAGGAAGCGCAGCTTGTGGACAAGTTCGAAGAACTTTATAACGGTGCTGTCATCAATACCGGCGAGAATCGTAAAGTTCTTCATCATCTGGCTCGGAGACAGCTTGGCAAAGACGTCATTGATAACGGAGTTAATAAACGTGATTTTTACACAGGCGTACAGGCAAAAGCTGCTGATTTTGCCAACAAGGTACACGCCGGTGAGATTACAAATGCAGCAGGGGAAACATTTACCACAGTCGTTCAGATCGGTATCGGCGGCAGTGACCTGGGTCCTCGCGCATTATATCTGGCTCTTGAGAACTGGGCAAAAACGAATAACACATTGAAGATGGAAGCGAAGTTCATCAGCAATGTAGATCCGGATGATGCGGCTGCAGTATTAAATTCTATCGATGTATCCCGTTCATTATTTATCGTTGTTTCTAAGTCCGGAACAACACTGGAAACATTGACCAACGAAGCTTTCGTAAAGGACGCTTTAGTGAAGGCAGGACTGAATCCATCTAACCATATGCTTGCCGTGACAAGTGAGACTTCTCCGCTGGCACAGGGAGATGATTATCTTGATGCCTTCTTTATGGATGATTATATTGGCGGACGTTTCTCCTCCAGTTCAGCAGTGGGCGGCGTTGTCCTTTCCCTGGCATTCGGCCCGGAAGTTTTCGCTGAGATCTTAAACGGAGCTGCTGATGAGGATAAACTTGCCACGAACAGAAACTTATTACAGAACCCGGATATGCTGGACGCCCTGATCGGTATTTACGAGCGGAATGTACAGGGCTATCCTGCCACAGCCGTTCTTCCGTACTCCCAGGCATTAAGCCGTTTCCCTGCACATTTACAGCAGATGGATATGGAGTCCAACGGTAAGTCTGTAAACCGTTTCGGTGAATATGTCAGCTACCCGACCGGACCGATTATTTTCGGTGAGCCGGGAACAAACGGACAGCATTCCTTCTATCAGCTTCTGCATCAGGGCACAGACATTACTCCACTTCAGTTTGTTGGATTTAAACAGAGTCAGATCGGCACAGATGTTGTGATCGAAGGCACCACCAGCCAGCAGAAGTTATGTGCGAACGTAGCTGCACAAATCGTGGCCTTTGCCTGCGGTAAAGACGACGAGAACAGCAATAAGGCATTCAAGGGCGGACGTCCATCCAGCATTATCATCGGTGAACAGCTGACACCGGCTTCCCTTGGCGCACTGCTTGCGCATTTCGAGAACAAGATTATGTTCCAGGGATTTGTATGGAACTTAAACAGCTTTGATCAGGAAGGAGTACAGTTAGGAAAAGTACTGGCAAAACGTGTACTGGCTCACGACACAGACGGTGCGCTGAAGGTTTACAGCAATTTATTGGATATCTAATCTGTCCACATTATCTGCTGAAACAGGGATGCCAGATTAAGACAAAAAAGTTATATAAGAATCCGGGCGGATATAAAATGTCTGCCCGGATTTTGTGTGATAAGCCCGGAGGACGGCCGCCGTGCTTGCATCATAAAGAAAGGAATGTCTCCCGATGACGAAGAAAGAAGCCTGCCGTATCCTTGGCATCGCCGCCGATGCGTCCTTACAGGATATCAAAAAGAGATACCGGCATCTGATGACACAGGTGCACCCTGACGTACATGTGTCCGTGCGGAAGCGCTACGCTTACAGCGCCAGAGAAATTAATATCGCTTATTCTGTCCTGCGGCGGGAGAGAGAGGAAGCGCAGTCCTCGGGCGGCCGCCGTTCCGATGAGTTTTCTTCCGGCACTTTCTCTGAATCAATGGCCGGTTCCCGAAAAAAACGCGCATCTGTCTGGGACGCTCCCGTCAATCCGCAGGCCTACATGGAGCGGGATATCTTTCATTATGCCGAGGACTTTGATGGAAGCATCATCGGACATTTCCCCATAGCCAGAGGAAAGTACCTCTGGAAAACCGAAGAAGATTTTCCGTTGTTTCTTCGGAGTATTTACCTGTGCGGGAAACAGCTTCTGGATGAGATTGATGACAGACTCCATCGGCGGGCGCCTGCCGCATCCCGCCTTGATATCCAGGCGGAACTTACGTATCTGCTGGCGCAGCAGTTTATTCATAGCACAGCGCTGCTTCATGAACTGGCAAAGGAGAAAATCACGGCAGAAGATGGCAGCACCATATTTCGGGTTGCGGCCATGCTGGAGACCGGCGGGGACTATGGCGCGCAAAAAAGCGGGGCGCCCCTGGATTTACATTTTGTTACAAAGGCTCCTGTCCGGCATTCTTTTTCACTTAAGCCCGGCGACCTGCTTTATCCTGCCGGTATCCGGAAACACAGGCTTTATCTGAAAAATCGCGGGGGACAGGAACTGGGCTATCTGTCCTTCCATGATGACCGCATGTATTATATTGTGGTGCCGCTGCTGGAACAGAGGGGTGTGATGGTGAGAGTGGAATCCGCCGGGACTGCTGGAACGAACGGAAGTTCCCCAAACAGAGAAACCGGAAGCCGACGCAGTCATCCGCTTCGTTTGTGGCTTAAGCTGCCGCAGGAGGCGGGACATGTCATGCCGGAGAATCTGAATCTGAAGATTGAAAACCTTCTGAATGAATATCAGGGACAAGTATAAATCAGCTCCTTGTTTAGAGATTCTTATTATAGCAAATGCACGGGAAAGTTGACGACAAGCTCGACTTTCCCGGCCTTAGCTTTAGAGATAGGAATACTGGCATATCTTCGTTCATAGTAACTCCTTTCTCCGCCAGCCCGGGTATAGCCTGAAAAGAGGCAATAATAATATAATATATTTTTATCATTGTTCGATTATAAAAATATATATTTCTTTCTGTAATAACAGTTTCATTATACTACAAATCATCCGTGAAAAAATAAAAAACTCTAAAATCTTTCTCTAAAAAGTGATATAATCATCGAGATTGCTTTCACGCAGCCATTGAAGAAAAAAGAAAGGAACGGAGGAACCAAATGAACAATAAACTGATTATCACCGAAACCTCCGGTGTCATCCGCTACGGGTATTTCAGGGACGGTATTCCCGTGGAGCTCTACTGTGAGCAAAAAGAGCAGGAGAGTCTTGTGGGAAATATTTATGCTGCCCGGGTGGAACGAGTGGCCGATGGCATAGACGGAGCCTTTCTGGAAATCGGACAGAACGGCAAATGTTACTATCGTCTGCCGAAAAGTGGACAGCAGCCGGTGAAGCTGTCGCCGGGCCATGAGGACAGGCTGTATGGCGGCGATATTATCCTGGTGCAGATCACCAAAGACGCTGTGAAGACAAAGCTTCCGGTGGCGGATGGCAACGTAAGCCTCACCGGAAAATATTTCGTCCTGACGTTGGGCGACAGGCGTTCCGGCGTATCCAAAAAAATCCGGAACATCAGAGAGAGGAAACGACTCTCTGCCGTTGCCGATACTTATATAAAGGATGAATATGGCATTGTGGTCCGCACCAACGCTGAGGGCGTTGCGGAAGAAGAACTCAATAAAGAACTCACAGCGCTGACAGCCCGATACCAGGCGCTGATGAAAAAGGCTGCGTTCTCGGAAGCAAGGAGTCTTTTGTACCGGGAGCCGCCGTGTTATATCACACTGGGAAAAGAGCTGCCGGCAGCAGAGCTTAATGAGATTGTCACGGACAGTCCGGAAATATACGAGGAGCTGCGGCAATATTACGGCGATGGATGTTACGAATTTTCTGGCGGCAGTGCGCCATTGCCATCCCATAGTAAAAATCCGGCGGCATGTCAGCAGAAATCGTCAAACGGTATCTGCCGGATCACGCTTTATACTGACGCATACCCTCTGGAGAAGCTGTACCGTCTTGACCATTTTTATGAAACCGCCCTTCAGAAAACCGTCTGGCTGCCTTCCGGCGGCAGTCTGGTCATCGAGCCCACAGAAGCCATGGTGGTCATTGATGTCAACAGCGGCAGCGTCACCAAAAAGAAAAAACACGCCGACAAGATCTTTTATGAGATGAATCGGGAGGCGGCCGTGGAAATTGCCAGACAGCTGCGCCTCCGAAACCTGTCCGGCATCATCCTCATTGATTTCATCAATATGGAGAAAAAAGAACAGAGGCAGGAACTCCTGGCCTTTCTGGCGGAAGAATGTAAAAAAGACCGGGTAAACTGCCAGGTCATTGACATGACAGCCCTCGGTCTGGTGGAAATGATCCGCAGCAAAGGAAGGAAACCCCTTCATGAGCAGATGCGGGATGCGAGGAATTCGTGTTGACGCACCTTATTTATATCATTGTGGTAAAAGTATTCCCGGGGCGGGGATTGACTAGCTGAAAGCTACATGATAAAGTGAAAAAAATGATATTTGGTTTGTTTGAAAGTTGACGCGGCGGTTTGGTTAAACACAGCCTTTGCCGGAGAAAGGGGCGTGGGGAGATGCGAAAAAAACTTCCCATCGGGATTGATGGATTTGAAAAGATAAGGACAAATAATTTTTATTATGTGGATAAGACAATGTTCATTGCGGAGTTGCTGCAGAATTGGGGTGAAGTGAATCTGTTCACCAGGCCAAGGCGCTTTGGAAAGACTCTCAACCTGAGCATGCTGAAATGTTTTTTTGAAATTGGCGGCAGACAAGAATTGTTCGATGGACTGAAAATTTCTCAGGAAAAAGAATTGATTGAGGAATATATGGGACAGTTTCCGGTGATATCTGTCAGTCTGAAAAGCGTGGACGGGCTGAGTTTTGAGGCGGCGTCCGCGGCGCTGCGGAATATCGTCGGCAAAGAAGCCTCAAGATTTCAGTTTTTACGGGAAAGTGTGAGATTGTCTGAAAATGAACGGGAAAGATATGAAGCATTGATTCGCGTGGATCAGGGAGTATTTGCCATGAACGATGAATTACTGGTAGACAGCCTGCTGACACTTTCTCAGCTTCTTTCAAAACATTATGACCGAAAAATAATTCTTTTGATTGATGAATATGACGTTCCTCTGGATAAAGCATTCCAGGCCGGATATTATGACAGAATGGTCAGCCTGATCCGAAACATGCTTGGAAATGTACTCAAAACAAACGACGCGCTCTTTTTCGCTGTTCTTACAGGGTGTCTGCGGATTTCGAAGGAAAGTATCTTCACAGGATTAAATAATCTGAAAGTTCACACAGTTTCTGACAGCAGATATGATGAGTATTTTGGATTTACCGATGCGGATGTGTCAGATTTGCTGGACTTCTATGATCTGTCGTCTTATAAAGACATAATGAAAGACTGGTACGATGGGTATCTTTTTGGAAAAATAAATGTATATTGCCCGTGGGACGTAATCAATTATTGCGATATCCTGTTATCAGATGAAGATGCGGAGCCGGAAAATTACTGGGCGAATACCAGTGGAAATGATATCGTGCGACGCTTGCTGAAAAAGGCAGATCAGACCACAAAAAATGAGGTAGAGCAGCTGTTAAACAATAAATATATTGTAAAATCTGTCCGCCAGGAGTTGACATACAGAGATATCGACAGTTCCATCGATAATATCTGGAGTGTCCTTTATGCTACCGGCTATCTGACGCAGTGTGGCCGTCTTCCGGGAAAACAGCTGAAACTGATAATTCCTAACAGAGAGGTTCACGAATTATTCACTGATCTGGTGAAAGAATGGTTTCAGGAAAAAACTCTCTCAGATTCTGCAAAGATTCATCGATTCTGCCAAGCATTTCCTGCAGGAGAAGTTGATATGATTCAGAATATGCTCCATGATTACCTGTGGGATTCCATCAGCATTCGGGACACAGCGGTCCGAGTGGACAGAAAAGAAAACTTTTATCATGGTATGATTCTGGGGCTTCTGCGGAGCCAGGAAAACTGGTTGATTAAATCCAATGCCGAGACGGGAGAGGGATACAGTGATATATCCATCTATACGCCGGAACATATCGGCATCGTAATTGAATTAAAATATGCCCATGATGGAAATCTGGAAAAAGCCTGTGCAAAAGCATTACAGCAGATCGGAGAGAAAAAATATGCCGTCGGCCTTAGGCGGAAAGGCATGGAGAGAATCATAACATATGGAATAGCATTTTATGAAAAAGAATGTATGGTGGTCAGTGGTTTGCAGGAAAAAATGTCCTGATCGGCTGATTTTTTTCTTGACTTTCATTCTGCCGTATGATAACATGGCAAATGTATGCCGCACAGTTAGGTTGAAAGTTCCGTTTGGACACCAAAACTGGCGAGTAATGTTTTAGGAGGTGCCATATGTACGCTATTATTGCAACAGGTGGTAAACAGTATAAAGTAAGCGAAGGCGACGTGATCAGAGTTGAGAAACTGGGCGTTGAGGCCGGCTCTGCTTATACATTTGACCAGGTGTTGATGGTTGGCGGTGACGAAGTAAAGGTTGGAGAACCTTTAGTTGCTGGTGCAACTGTTGAAGCTTCTGTACTGGAAGACGGTAAAGAGAAAAAGATTATCGTTTACAAGTATAAGAGAAAAACAGGCTACCACAAGAAACAGGGTCACAGACAGCCATATACAAAGGTTAAGATCGAAAAGATCAATGCGTAATCATGATTACTGTTACAATTTACAGAAAGCCTGAGAACCAGTTTAAGGGATTTCAGGTGATTGGACATGCCGGAAGCACAGAGGAAGGAGCAGACCTTGTTTGCTGTTCCGTTTCCGTACTTACCATTAATCTCGTGAACAGTCTTGAAAGCTTTACGGATGATGAATTTGAGCTTATCCAGCAGGAAGAGCTCGGTCTGGTACAGCTTACATTTAAAGAAGCGGCGATCAGCGAGAAGGCGGCGCTGCTGATGCAGTCCTTTGATTTGGGAGTACATTCTGTTGCCGAAGAGTATGATACCTGGTTAAAAGTTATAACGAAGGAGGTGTAACGACCATGATGAAAATGAACCTTCAGTTTTTCGCACACAAAAAGGGTGTTGGTTCCACAAAGAACGGACGTGACTCCGAGTCTAAGAGACTGGGTGCGAAGAGAGCAGACGGACAGTTTGTAAAAGCTGGTAATATTCTTTACAGACAGCGCGGTACAAAGATTCATCCAGGCGTTAACGTAGGACGCGGTGGAGATGACACATTATTTGCATTAGTAGATGGTGTTGTTCGTTTTGAAAGAAAAGGCAGAGACAAAAAACAGTGCTCTGTATACCCAGTAGCATAGGGAACTCTTGTTTATCAGCGGCTTCAAAAGTAACGGTTTGAAGCCGCTTTCTTTATGGATATGAGAATCCTTTATGAAAGGATTTTGTCTTATAAAAAACAGAAAGGAAGTGTATCATCAATGTTTGCAGACCGTGCGCGCATTTTTATCCGTTCCGGCAAAGGCGGGGACGGACATGTCAGCTTCCGGAGAGAGCTGTACGTCCCTGACGGCGGTCCTGACGGCGGGGACGGCGGCAAGGGCGGCGATTTGATTTTTGTCGTGGATCCGGGGCTTAATACGCTTGTGGACTACCGCCATAAAAGAAAATATTGTGCCGGAGACGGAAAGGAAGGCTCCAAGCGCCGCTGTACCGGCGCAAGCGGAGAGGATATGATTCTGAAAGTACCGGCGGGAACCGTCATCAAGGACGCGGAGACCGGAAAGGTTATCCTTGATATGGCAAACCGGACGGAACCGGTAGTTTTATTAAAAGGCGGCCGGGGTGGTAAAGGTAACCAGCATTACGCCACTGCCACCATGCAGGCGCCGAAATACGCCCAGCCGGGACAGGAAGCAAAGGAACTCTGGGTGGATCTGGAGCTTAAAGTCATTGCTGACGTGGGGCTGGTTGGATTCCCGAATGTGGGCAAGTCCACGCTGCTTTCCCGTGTCACCAATGCAAAGCCGAAGATTGCCAACTATCATTTCACTACATTGAATCCGAATCTTGGCGTAGTGGATCTGGCGGAAGGAAACGGTTTTGTTATCGCAGATATTCCGGGAATCATTGAAGGGGCTTCTGAGGGCGTCGGCTTAGGTCTTCAGTTTTTAAGACATATTGAGCGGACGAAAGTAATGATTCATATGGTAGATGCTGCCTCTGTGGAAGGGAGAGATCCAATCGCAGATATTAAGGCCATTAATCAGGAGCTGGCTTCTTATAATCCCGAACTGGCGAAGCGGCCTCAGGTTATTGCCGCCAATAAGGTGGATGCCATGAGTGAGGAAGATTGTCAGGTGATTGTAGAAATGCTGGAAGAAGAGTTCGGATCCCAGGGTATCAGGGTCTTTCCGATTTCTGCTGTCAGCGGCAGAGGAGTAAAAGAACTCCTGTGGCACGTGAACTCTTTATTGAAAGAGCTGCCGGACGAACCCGTTGAGTTTGAGCAGGAATATTTCTTTGAACTGCAGCAGGAAGAACCGGCGGAGTCCATCGTGGTCGCCATGGCGGAACCGGGTGTGTTTACTGTGGAAGGACCGAAAGTGGAAAGAATGCTTGGCTACACTAACCTGGAATCTGAGAAAGGTTTTGAATTCTTCCAGAAGTTTATGAAGGAAAACGGCGTTCTTGCACGTCTGGAAGAACTTGGTATTGAGGAAGGCGATACGGTCCGCCTTTATAATCTGGAATTTGATTACTATAAATAAGGAGAGAATAAATGACAAGTAAACAGAGAGCCTATTTAAAAGGCCTTGCCATGACCATAGATCCGATTTTTCAAATCGGTAAAGCGTCCCTGACGCCGGAACTCATCGAGGGTGTCCGGGAAGCCATTGAAAAACGAGAATTGATCAAAATTTCGGTTCTGAAAAATTGTTTTGACGACCCAAAAGAATTGGCGCAGATTCTTGCAGAAAGAACCCGTTCTGAGGTGGTGCAGGTCATCGGCAAAAAAATCGTGCTGTTCAAACAGGCAAAGGAAAAGAGTAAGATTACCCTGCCGTAGATCATAAAAAAATTTTGAAATATGTACGTTTGCGGGGAATCACAGGAGCGATCATGACAGAGGTGCAGTATGAGTAGAAACAGAAAAATCGGTATTATGGGCGGAACATTTAATCCCATCCATTTTGGTCATCTGCTGCTGGCGGAAACAGCGTATCATCAATTTTCGCTGGATGAGATTCTTTTCATGCCTACAAAGAATCCTTATTATAAGAAGCTCGGCAATTCTGTGACAGAAGAAGACAGAGTACAGATGGTGAAGCTCGCTATAAAAGACAACGCCCATTTCACATTTTCCGGGGAGGAACTGAACCGGGAGGGAACCACCTACACGGTGGAGACACTTAAAAACCTGACGCAGAAGAATCCCGACTGTGAATATTATTTTATTATGGGAGCAGATTCCCTTTATCATATCGAATCGTGGAAAGATACAGAGAAAGTGCTCCAAATGGCGGTCATTCTGGTGGCTGGCCGCGGGGATTTGTCCAGTTCCCTGAACAGCCAGATAGAATATATCGAAAATAAATATGATGCCTCTATTCATTTTCTTAATTCTCCAAGTCTGGAAATATCATCCAATGATATCCGCAGGCGGGTTCAGACGGGGGAAAGCATCCGCTATCTTCTTCCCCGGGAAGTAGCGGACTATATTTATGATCATGGGCTTTATGTGATGTAGGATAGATGGGAGTGGACAAATGACCAGAGAGGAAATCAAAAAAGATCTGAAAAATCTTTTATCGGAGAAACGATTTGAACATACGCTGGGGGTGGAATATACTTCCGCATGTCTTGCCATGCGCTACGGGGTAGATATGGAGAAGGCAAGAATGGCAGGTCTTCTCCATGACTGTGCCAAATACCTCTCAGCGGAAGATAAGATTTCAAACAGTAAAAAATATGGAATGCCCATATCCAAGTATGAAAAAAAGAATCCGGAGCTGCTCCATGCCAAGCTGGGAGCCTGTTTCGCCAATGTGAAATACGGCGTTTCGGATCCGGAGATTCTTTCCGCCATCACCTGGCACACCACAGGCAAACCGGATATGTCCCTGTTGGATAAGATTGTCTATGTGGCGGATTACCTTGAGCCTAACCGGAATCAGGCTCCGAATCTTGCCGAGGTCAGAGAGCTGGCTTTCCGGGATCTGGATGAATGTCTGTGCCAGATTCTTGAGGACAGCATAAAATATTTATCCAATAAAAAAAGCACCACGGATCCGATGACGCGCCGGACGTGGGAATATTACAGAATATACAGGATGAGAAATCAGGAGGTGTAACATTGGAAGAATCAAGGAAAATGACAGAGCTGGTGATTGACGCACTGGAAGAAAAAAAGGCGGAGGATATTACCATTTTAGATATCAGTGAGATTTCCGTACTGGCTGATTATTTTGTTATTGCCGACGGAAATAACAGAAATCAGGTGCAGGCTATGGCGGACAGTGTGGAAGAAGCCCTTGGAAGAGCCGGTTATGAACCAAAGCAGATTGAAGGCTACCAGACAGCCAACTGGATTCTGATGGATTACAAGGATGTCATCATCCATGTATTCAGTAAAGAAGACAGAGGATTTTACGATCTTGAGAGAATTTGGAGAGACGGGAAACCGGTGACGATCGAGGAAATCCGCCAGGAAAGAGAGGCAGAGTAATCTGCGGTATATTCCAAACATTATGTGAAGCGCAGCTTCGATTTTTATGATAGTTTTGTCTACATCAAATGTGGCAGCCAGAGAAGTCCGATGCGGACACTGGCTGCCATTTTGTCTGCTATTTATCTGTATATTCTTATGAACGTTCCGGGCTCTCCAGAAGCCGCGACAACAGCCGGCAGATCTGTGCGGTGGTCTTCTCCCGGCTTCCCTCCTTATCGATGGCGGGATGATCCAGAAGCAGCCCGAACAGGCCGTAAGTACAGAAGGTAAGGGTCATATCCATATCCGAGTAACTGATGGAGGTATCCGGCAGCTTCAGCCGGAAAAAGTCCTGCAGAAAGTTCTTCAGAGAACTGATCAGCAGGCGGCTGATAATTTCATGGTATTTAGAAGACAGCAGCTTTTGAATAAATGCGCGGTTATCTTCTGAAAAAACAAGAAACATCGTCATGGCCTCTTCTGCACTGTCGCATTGCAGACTTTTTGCGAGCAGATCTTCCATGCGGCGGTGAAAAATCCATTCCACCACTTCCAGTATATCCTGATAGTGATAATAAAAAGTCTGCCTGGAGATCTGGCAGTGTTCCGCCAAATCCTTCACTGAAATCTTATCCACATTTTTTTGTTTTATTAAGGTAAGAAATGCAGCAGCAATTCGGTCTTTTAATTGTCCAGTCATGTTTGTCACCCTTCATTTCTATTACGAAACAAAATGGAGGTAAATGCATGAATGAAGTAAAAAAACCGAGAAAACCATTGATTTTTTATTACTGCATTGTCTTAATCTGTCTGATTCTGTTTAATTCCATTGCTGTCCCTTGGCTGATGGAAAGACAGGTTAAGGAAGTCGATTATGGAACTTTTATATCCATGACCGAGAAAAAGCAGGTAGACAGAGTCGATCTGGATTCGCAGGAAAATGTGATTTATTTTACAGACAAAGAAGAGCAGATATATAAGACGGCCATGGTGGAGGATGCAGGCCTGACAGATTTCCAGGCACATCAGATGGAGCATCAGCTGGGAGCCCTTACCGACTGCAACCACGGACAGGGACTGGCAGTGATTCATCCGGCCTACTATCGTCATATCCTGAAGGATGCGGAGGCAAAATTTACCCGGTTCGCAAAAGAAGTGTTTGGCGTAGAGACAGCGGAGGAAGGCATCAATGCGCTGGAAGCATTTATTAAGGAATGTGGTCTTCCGACATCCTGGAGCCAGCTTGCATCCAGAGTCGACATCACGCCGGAGCTGCTTCGCCGGGTGGCAGACACCTGCAACCTTATTCCGAGCGGACCACGCGCCCTTGACCGGGATGAAATCTATGAGATCCTCATGGAGTGTATGTAAAAACGAGAAATAGACGCGGCTATCTTCGGGGCAGTATCGATTCTGTCCTTGAAAAAGCTGCTTTTTATAAAATGGAGGTTAAAAACAGAGATGTTATTTTACCCCATGGTAAAGGAATTCTTAAAAAAAGCAGACTTTGACACAGAGTATTTCTATATGGTGCTCACCTACGGAAACCGCCACGGCGGCGCTGCGGAGCTTGCCATGGATTACTGTGAATCCTGCGGCATCCATCCGTCCTATATCAACGTCCTTATGATGGTGGATAACTGGCTTCCGAGCTTCGACATGAATGAGCAGAAATGTATCGAGAAAAAGGTGGAAGAACATTTGCGGGTCATAAAAGAAGAGATTGACAGGCGCACAGAGCGCATCTCACCGGTGACGGACGCCGACCGTGCCGCTCACCAGCAGTTTCTGGCAGGGCAGGCGGCGCTTCCGGAGAATGCCTGGCAGTATATGATTCAGATAAAAGAGGGGTGCATCGGCTGCGGCATCTGCCAGAAAGTCTGTCCGTCCGGTTCCATCCGTATGGAAAACAGTAAAGCTGTGCACATTCCGGGAAACTGCCAGAGTTGTCTTGCCTGCGTGCATCATTGCCCGCAGAAGGCCATCGGTCTCAGCATTCCGGAAAAGAATCCGGACGCCCGGTACAGAAATGAACACATTTCCCTGCAGGAGATTATGGAAGCAAATGGGCAGGGCGCCTGAGTACGCTACTCTTCCGGCGATAGCAGCCGCACAGTAAAGACGCTGCCTTTACCCGGCTCGCTGGACACATGGATATCTCCGCCGCACAGGTCGAGGATGATCCTGCAGATGGCAAGGCCCAGGCCGTTGCCCTGCTCTTTCCGGGAGGAATCTCCCTGATAAAACTTCTCAAAAATGTGTTTCTTAGTCTCCTCCGTCATTCCGATGCCCCGGTCAGAGACAGTGACGGTGATATCGTTGTGGTACTGGCGCAGGGTGATGGCGACGGAGGAGCCGGGATTGGAAAACTTGACAGCGTTGCCGATCAGGTTGGTCCACACCTGGAACAACAGGGCGGACTGCCCGGTGTAGGATAGTTCCATCAGATCTACATCAAGAGTGATATTTTTTTTGCTCCACTTGGGCTCAAGAAGCACGATGGCCTCCCGGATCTGTTCGTCCAGCCGGTATCGCACCGGCTCACGCAGGGCATTCTGATTCTCCAGCCGGGATAACTGCAGAATATTGCTGGTCAGGTCGTTTAGCTTTTCAATATTGAAAAACGCCATCTGAATATATTCATTTCTCTCGCTTTCTGACAAGTCCGGATCCTGCAGCAGAGTGACATAGCCGGCGATGGAAGAAAGGGGCGTTTTGAATTCGTGAGATACATTTGCTATAAAATCATTTCGCATGATCTCCACGGAATTCAGCTCCCTTGCCATAAAATTAAAATTGTCAATGGTCGTCTGGATTTCATCAATACTGCCCTGATAATCAATCTGCGCGCTGTAATCGCCTCGGGCGATCTGCCGGGACGCGCGGCTCATCTCTTCCAGAGGATGGAACACATTTCGCATCAGAAAGAAGGAAATCACATACCCAAGCAGAAAACAGAGAAGTCCGATCAGGACAAATGTGACGGTGATAGGAACAGTTACCGTGCCGACGGATATCCCATTTCTGGCCAGAAAATATAAAACGCCCGGTATCAGAAAGAAAAAGGGCAGAATGATTACAAAAAAGGTCAGTGTGAACCGTTTGCGGATGTTCCATATTTCTTTATTCCACTTCATCATTTTTCACCACCCGATATCCAAGACCACGTATGGTCACGATCTTAAAATCCACATTATCTTTAAAACGCTCCCGCAGACGGCTGATATGAACATCAAGCGTATGGGAATCTTCATAATTATTCATCCCCCAGATATCATCCAGAAGCTGCTGCCTTGTAAAAATCTGCCCCGGATAGGATAACATCTTGTAAAGAAGCTGAAATTCTTTCTGGGGAAGCATTTTTGTCCCTGTGTTATCCGTCACTGTCCATGTGT
Organism: Eubacteriaceae bacterium CHKCI004; assembly: GCA_900016875.1. Classification (GTDB taxonomy): domain Bacteria; phylum Bacillota; class Clostridia; order Lachnospirales; family Lachnospiraceae; genus Anaerobutyricum; species Anaerobutyricum stercoris. The sequence goes on from FCNR01000042.1 coordinate 44,128, forward strand.
CATATTCCATACATGTGCCGCCAAAGGTGAGTCTGCGCTCACTGACGCTCTTGACCCGGCGCAAAAGGGCGTTTACCCTGAGCACCATCTCGTGAATGTCGATGGGCTTTACCATATAGTCGTCGGCGCCGGACTGAAAGCCCACCTGCTTGTCGAGAATATCACTTTTGGCGGTGATGATCAAAACCGGCAGGTCGATGTTTGCGTCCCGCAGCTGGCGTATAAAAGAAAAACCATCCATGCCTGGCATCATGATATCTGTAATAATCAGATCAATGGTCTCATTGTCCAGAATATTCAGCGCTTCCGAGGCATTTCCCGCCGGGAAGGTATGAAAATTATTTTTTTCCAGAGTCTTACAAAAAAGTCGTTTCAGACTGTTGTCGTCCTCCACTACAAGTATTTTAAACATATCTGTCCTCCTTGCAAACTGTAACAGTTCAGCCATGTCATCCCGTAAAATATGTATTTATTGTGATTTCTGTGGCATTTTTCTTTATTTCCCGTTATTATAGACAGGAAAGCTCAATTTTAGCTCAACTCTTTCGCTGTCGGAGATATTGTATCATTTTTCTTTCCCGGCAAGCGTAACAAAAAAGTAAGAAAATCTCAATGAAAATTGAGGGTGAGTTGAGATAAATTTGAGGTTAGTATTGTTTAATAAGAATCGTTATTTTCCAATGTGCTGCCATGTCTGTTTTTCAGAGAGTCCTTCTCATAATGAAACGGCGGCCGGAATGAAAGAGAGAAAGGAGCGATTGCCACGTTTGGATATATTATCTGCAATAAAAAGGGGTTGTCCGAAGAGGAGCTGCGGAGATATCAGCAGACGTACTGCGGCGTCTGCCGAAGTTTAAAGAACCGATATGGACAGATGGCGCGGTTTTCCCTTAATTTTGACATGACATTTCTTGCGCTTTTTCTGACGGCCCTTTATGAGCCGGAGGAGAAAAAGGCGCTGTATCGCTGTCCTGTGCATCCGCTGAAGGAAAGAACGATTCTTCATAACAAATACATAGATTATGCGGCAGACATGACGATAGCGCTTGCCTATTTTAAGTGTCTTGACGACTGGGAGGATGAAAAAAAGCATATTCGTTTGGCCTACGGCAAAATGCTGAAGGAGAAATATCAGGAGGTAGAGGCCCGGTACCCGCGGCAGTGCGGTACGATCAGGAAAAGTCTTGCGCAGCTTGCCGAGGTTGAAAAACATGCGCCGGAGCAGGCGGATATGGCGGTAAACTTATCCGGAAAGATGTTGTCGGAGGTTTTCGTCTTTGACGCCGATGATTTCTGGAGCGGCAGCCTGAGGAAGTTCGGATTCTCCCTGGGGCGTTTTATTTACTTGATGGATGCCGCCATGGATTATAAACAGGATAAAAGAAAAAATAATTATAATCCTCTTTTTTATATGGAAAGGAAGCCGGAGGAGATGGAAGATATACTGACAGACAGTATCAGCCTGGCCGCCGGTGAATTTGAAAAACTGCCTATCGTGACAGATGAACATCTGATCCGCAATGTCCTTTATGGAGGGGTATGGCAGAAATATTATGCGAAGTTCAGAGGAAAGGAGACCAGACATGGTTGATGACCCGTATAAAGTTCTGGGCGTCTCCCGGGACGCCAGCAAGGAGGAAATAAAAAAAGCATATCGGAAAATGGCAAAGAAATATCATCCGGATCTGCATCCCAATGATCCGGAGGCGACGCAGAAAATGAATGAGATCAACGAAGCCTATGATATGATTAACAATCCGGATAAATATCAGAGGCAGGCGCAGCAGAATGCCGGAAGAGGCGCCTATGGCAATACCGGTAATCCCTACGGCAATCCTTACGGAAACCGGCAGGGCTACGGCGGTTACGGCAGTTACGGAAACGGCGGTTATGGCAATGGGAATGGAAGCTATGGCAGCGGCGGTTACGGCGGCTATGGTTCCTTTGATTTTGACGATATCTTCGGCGGATTCGGTCGGGCCAGCTACGGCCCCGCAGGGCCGACGGTACAGACGGGTGATAGTGATGTGATCCGCCAGGCAGTGCAAAATATCAACGCCCGGCGTTACGCCTACGCCGTGCAGGGATTAAATACCGTGGTGAGCAGCGGCAGGAACGCCCGCTGGTATTATTTGAGCGCTCTGGCCAACTACGGACAGGGCAATACGATTCTTGCCATGGAGCAGATCCAGCGCGCCGTTCAGATGGAACCGGGCAACGGTGTATACCAGCAGACTATGCAGACCATGCGTCAGTCAGGCAGTACATACAATGAAACCGGACAGGAGTTTCAGAGGTACGCCGAAGGCATGGGACGTTTCTGCACCACATTTATGATGCTGCAGTTCTGCTGTCTGTGCTGCCGATGCTGATTTGTAAATGATAGATGGAGGAATGAAGATGAGCAGAATAATCGGAATCGACCTGGGAACCACCAACAGTTGTGTGGCTGTGGTGGAAAACGGACAGCCGGTCATCGTGCCGAACAGTTCCGGTGCAAGAACTACTCCCAGTGTCGTTGCATTTACTAAAAAGGGAGAACGACTGGTAGGCGATGTGGCAAGGCGGCAGGCGGCTACCAATCCGGACCGTACCATAAGTTCCGTCAAACGAGAGATGGGTACGGACTGGAGCATCCGCATTGACGGGAAGGATTATAAGCCGCAGACCATCAGCGCCATGGTTCTGATGCAGCTGAAGAAGGATGCGGAAGAGTATCTGGGTGAGACAGTGACTGGAGCAGTCATCACTGTCCCTGCCTATTTTAATGATGTGCAGCGGCAGGCGACGAAGGACGCGGGACGGATCGCGGGCCTTGATGTGAAGCGTATCATCAACGAGCCGACCAGCGCCGCTCTGTCCTACGGCCTTGACCACGGGGAAGCACAGAAAGTCATGGTTTACGATTTGGGCGGTGGTACATTTGACGTATCCGTCATCGAGATTGGCGACGACGTCATCGAGGTTCTGGCGACAGCCGGCGACAACCATCTGGGCGGCGACGACTTTGATGAGCGTATTGTCCGCTGGCTGGTAGCGGAGTGTAAGAATCAGAACAACGTAGATCCATCCGGCGATTTCACCGCCATGCAGCGCATCCGCGAGGCGGCGGAACAGGCAAAGAAAGAGCTTTCCACTGCCCAGAGCAGCAATATCGTGCTGCCGTATCTGATGCAGGCAAAGGGAACGCCGATTCATCTGGAGACAACGCTGACCCGGGCCAGATTCCAGGAGCTGATCCAGGATCTGGTGGAGCGGACCGCCGCGCCGGTACAGCAGGCGTTAAATGACGCGGGCATCGCCGCTTCCGAGCTTGGCCGTGTTCTGCTGGTGGGAGGTTCCACACGGATTCCTGCCGTCCAGGAAAAGGTTCGCATGCTGACCGGAAAGGAACCGTCCAGGAATATCAATCCTGACGAATGTGTCGCCATGGGCGCTGCTGTTCTCGGCAATACATTGCAGGGCAGCTCTTTAAGTGTGGCAGGCTCTGATCTGCTTCTCCTTGATGTGACGCCGATGAGTCTGTCCATCGAGACGGTGGGAGGCGTTGCCACCCGTCTGGTGGAGAGAAATACAACGCTCCCGACGAAGTATTCCCGAGTGTTCTCCACCGCCGCCCCGTATCAGCGGGATGTGGAGATTCACGTTCTTCAGGGTGAACGGCCTATGGCGAAGGATAACAAGACCATCGGAAAATTCCGGCTGAAGGGAATCCGCCGGGCTCCAGCCGGAGTGCCGCAGATTGAGGTTACCTTTGATATCGACACCAACGGAATCCTGAAAGTGTCAGCCAGAGATCTGGATACCGGCAAGGAGCAGTCCATTACCATCACCGCCGATGACCGTATGAGCGACGCGGAGATCGAACAGGCCATCCGGGACGCCCAGCAGTACGCCGGCCAGGATAACTTAAGGAAAGAAGCCATTGCTCTCACCGGCGACGCGCAAAAGGTTTTGAGTCAGGCGCAGCGGGCGTTGAAAAACGGCAGCAAACAGATCGACCGTGCCGTGAAAAAACAGGTAAAGGGTGATATTAACGCCCTTTCCAAACTCATGGGCAAGTTCCGCCTTGACCGGATGACGGAGGATGATCTGACAGCTATCCGTCAGGCAAAATACAATCTGGAACGGTCGGCGGGAGAGATTATCGCGCAGTATGGAAACTGAGGAAGAAAAATTTTTATAGAATATTCCTTGGATGAGTAATACATTTTGAAGAAAAGCATGTGTTCAGGAGGTGCAGAACCATAAATAAATTAAGATGGAAGTTATCCAATTTTATGCAGCAGAGAAACGGCAACGACGAGATGTGCCGGACCGTGTTTATCGCCTCGATCGTCGTGTACGTTCTTTCAATCATTTTCAGAAGTTCACTGCTTTATTGGCTGGCGTTTGTGGGAATCATTTATTCACTGTTTCGTATGTTTTCCAGAAATGTGGCGGCAAGACAGAAGGAAAATCAGCAGTTCCTTCAGTTCTTCAGCCTGCAGAAAAAGCGGTTCGACATGCGGAAAGAATACCGGATTTTTACCTGTAAAGGCTGCGGACAGCATATCCGTGTGCCGCGCAAAAAAGGAAAGGTGGAAGTGACCTGCCCGATCTGCGGAAGAAAGGCCATTCACCGAACATGAAAGACCGACAGGATTTCGTTTTCGTTATACGGAGGTTGTCTATAATGGCGTAAGAAAAAGGAAGCTTTCCTGAAAAAGAAAAGCTTCCTTTTTGAACAATATGCAAAAAATAATCTTCAAAACCTATTGAAATTCTTATGGATTAAAAAAACTTATTGAAAAATGCGGAACAGGCCGATAACCTTTCCGACAACGGAAAAAGGAGTGGTCTGAGGTACGATAATTGGTTCCATAGCGTCATTTTCCGGCTGCAGGCGGAAATAACCGTCTTCCTTATAAAATCTCTTCACGGTGACAGAATCTTCCACCAGGGCGACGACAATCTCGCCGTCGGAAGCCGTTGGCGATTCCTCAACAAGAATGTAATCTCCGGAAAAAATACCAACATTTATCATACTTTCACCTTTGACCTTGAGCATAAAAGTCTGTTTGTTTTTTAAAAATTCCGGTGAAATCGGAAAATATCCTTCAATATTCTCAACAGCCAGAATCGGTTCGCCGGCTGTTACTGTACCGACAATCGGTACATTGACAAGTTCTCTTCTGGTCAGATTAAAATTATCGTCAATAATCTCGATAGCTCTCGGCTTCGTCGGGTCGCGTCGGATATATCCGTTCTTCTCCATAGTCTCCAGATGGGAATGAACGGAGGAGGTGGACTTCAGATGTACAGCCTCACAAATCTCCCGCACGGCCGGTGGATAGCCCCGGTTTAAAATCGACTCTTTTATAAATTCAAGAATCTCCTGTTGTTTAGGTGTAATCTTGCCATAACTCATATCAGAACTCCTTTTCAGTCAAACGTATGTTTTGTTCTCTACATTTTAACACTTTATACATAAGAAAACAAGTGTTTTCGAATATGTTTTCGGTTTTTCCACGTAAAAGAAAATATGTTCGAAAAAATGTTCGAAACCTGTTGACAAGAGAAAGTATGTTCGGTATAATGCAAACAAATGTACGAAACATATGTTTGCATATTATGAAGAGTTATGTCATACTGGAGGGATAAGAGATGGAAGGAAGAGCAAGAACTTATAATTGGACACCGTATCACAGTAATACAGAGAAGGCGGACAGAGAACGAAGCATTCATAAAGCATCGTCAGACAGATATGGCGTGAACGTCAGAAGATCCGTGAAAGCGCAGTATGCCCGCCGGCAGGCACGCCAGTCTTCCGGAAGCGGCAGCAAGCTGATCTTTCTGATTGCGGTTTCCGCCATGCTGTTGTTTGCGGGCATCGTTTTCTTTTCAGGTATGACGCCATCCGGTATGTCTGTCGTTGAGGCGAACCAGCAGCTTGGGGAGCTTCAGTACAGAATTATCGAGATTCAGAAAGGTGACAGCCTCTGGAGCATCGCAAAAGAGAACATGAATCCGGGATTTAACGATATTTTCGATTATATCCGCGAGGTGAAGCGATGTAACCAGCTTGACTCCGATAAGATTACCGCCGGGAATTATCTGATGATTCCTTATTACGAATAAGCCGTTTTTGTCGTGTGGTTTTATGAAGATTTCCGCATAATATAATTATATTAGTCTGGCACCTGTACTTTCTGATAAACGTTTATAGAGGACAGGTGCCTTCTGTTTTTCGGCTTTTTGTGATAAAATCACAGAAAAGAATCTTTTCCTGTGATAAGCTGGCATCATCAAGATTTGAACAGGAGGAAAAATAAATGTCAGCATTAAATATAACAAAACAGAATTTTCAGGAGGAAGTCCTTAACAGTGATAAGAAGGTGTTGATCGATTTCTGGGCTGCATGGTGCGGTCCGTGCCGCAGAGTCTCTCCGGTTATCGAGGAGATTGCGGAGGAAAGACCGGACGTCAAAGTATGTAAGGTCAATGTAGATGAGCAGCAGGAACTGGCAGCAGAGTTTCAGATTATGAGTATCCCCGCGCTGGTCGTTATGGAACATGGAAAGATTGTGAACCAGTCAGTGGGTGCGCGGCCGAAAGCACAGATATTAGATTTGTTATAGGGGAGACGCCAATGAATCTATTCGATTTTTTCAGAACAGAAGATATTAATGAAGGAGTACGTCAGTTTGAACAGACGTCGGAAGCAGTACTTCTGGATGTAAGAACGGCAGAAGAATATCAGGAGGGGCATATCCCGAAAAGTATAAATATTCCCCTCCATGAGATTTTTGAAGTGGCCGAGATTATTTCTAATCATAACATTCCGTTATACGTATACTGTCAGAGCGGGGCAAGAAGCGGCCAGGCAGTGGAGAGCTTGAAGAAAATGGGATATACAGAAGTAAAAAATATTGGTGGAATCAACCAATACAGAGGAAAGGTGGAGAAGTAACATGAGTAAAAAGATTATTATTGTCGGCGGAGTAGCAGGGGGAGCAACAGCCGCGGCACGTATTCGCAGACTTGACGAGCAGGCAGAGATCATCGTCTTCGAACGTTCCGGTTTCGTATCTTATGCCAACTGCGGACTTCCATACTATATTGGAGGAGTGATTCAGGACAAAGAAGAACTGACGCTGCAGACGCCGGAGAATTTCCGGGAGCGTTTTCGGATTGATGTGCGGGTGCGGCATGAAGTCACTGCGATCCATCCTGACAAAAAAACAGTATCTGTGAAGAATTTAAAGACCGGCGAAGAATTCGAAGAAAACTATGACAAGCTTCTGCTATCTCCAGGAGCAAGACCGGTGCAGCCGAATCTGCCGGGAGTCGGCATTGATAATCTTTTTACATTGCGGACTGTGGAAGATACACTTCGTATTCGTGAATTTGTCCTGAAAGAAAAGCCAAAGTCCGCTGTTCTTGCAGGCGGCGGCTATATTGGACTGGAAGTCGCGGAGAATCTTCGGGAACTTGGCATGGATGTGACTATTGTGCAGCGACCAAACCAGGTTTTGAATCCGCTGGATTATGAGATGGCAACCTTTGTTCATGCAAAGATGCGCGAAAAAGGAATTCATTTGATGCTTGGCCATTCCGTAGAAGGGTTTGAACAAAAAGACGGCAAAACTATGGTCATATTAAAAGACGGCGAACCATTGAAGACTGATATGGTGATTCTTGCCATCGGTGTGGCGCCGGATACCCGCCTCGCCAAAGATGCGGGTATCTCTCTCGGCATCAAAAACAGCATCGTTGTCAATGAGCGCATGGAAACATCCGCGCCGGATATCTATGCCGTTGGTGATGCAGTAGAGGTTCATCACCGGATTACCGGGCAGAAAGCGTTGATATCTCTGGCCGGGCCAGCCAATAAACAAGGCCGGATTGCTGCCGATAATATCTGTGGAGGCAACAGTTCCTACAAAGGTTCTCAGGGTTCTTCTGTCATCAAAATATTTGATATGACAGTGGCGACAACAGGTCTGAATGAACAGGCAGCAAAGCAGGCAGGTATTGACTGTGATAAAGTATATTTGTCTCCGGCCAGCCATGCATCTTACTATCCGGGCGGCACCATGATGACCATGAAGGTGCTTTTCGAAAAGGAGACCTACCGGCTTCTCGGCGCACAGATCATCGGTTATGATGGTGTGGATAAGAGAATTGATGTTCTTGCCACTGCGATGGCTGCAGGAATGTCTGCCCTGGAGCTTCAGGATCTCGATCTGGCATATGCGCCTCCGTATTCTTCTGCAAAGGATCCGGTAAATATGGCAGGCTTTATGATTGATAACATTGAAACTGGTACTTTAAAACAGTTTTTCTGGGATGAAGTTGGAGAGCTTCCTGACGACGGCAGCGTCGTTTTGCTTGATACCCGGACGACTGAAGAATATGGAAGAGGGCATATCAACGGATTTGTCAATATCCCTCTGGATGAACTCAGAGAGAGAATTGGAGAGATCAGGAGAGGTTTTCCGGTATATGTAATGTGCCAGAGCGGCCTGCGCAGTTATCTTTCCTGCCGTATTCTGGCACAAAATGGATTTGACTGCTATAACTTCTCCGGAGGTTATCGTCTCTATGAGACGATATACCGGGACTGCGTTGCGGCTAAACAGTCTTATCCATGCGGTATGGATAAGATAAATTAGTCTATTTCTGCCAGGTTCTGTATTCTTTTGTGGTCAATGATTTCGATGGTTCCCCGGCTCAGACGAATGAGTTGTTCATTCTGAAAATAACGGAGCATTCGTGTGACCACTTCCCTGGCAGTTCCAAGATGGTTGGCAATCTTCTCATGGGTGATTTTTATAATATCACTTTCCTCGATATTGCTTTCTTCCATGAGAAAGGCTGCCAGCCGTTTATCGAAACTCTTCCAGAGTACCTGCTCCATGAGCCACATGACTTCAGAGAATCGACCGGCAATCACCTGATTGACGAAATTAGAGACTGGCAGAGATTCATCCATGAGCTTTTTAAATATATCCGGCGGGATGATCCACAGTTCACTGTCTTTTTCTGCTTCGATAGTGATATCAAATTGCAGATTGCGAAGCATGCAGGAGGCGGAAAACATGCAGGTGTCCCGGTCGAACAGGCGATATATAGTAATTTCCCGGCCTTCCTGAGAGAGGATGTAGGCCCGCAGCTGACCTGAAGAGACAAGTAAAAGACCAAGGCAATCACTGGAACCGTTATGAATAACGATTCCTTTTTTTACGGTTCTTTTTACTGCAGAAGAAATCAGGAGCTCCTGCTGGTATGGTGTAAGTTCTTCCCAAAAAGGGAAAAAATCAGAAATATTCATGATATTCTCCATTCTGTTACATTTTATAATGCGCTCTAGGGTTCCCGAAGCTTCACTTTGCCGGCAGCTTTGCGGCGTCGCTCGTCTTCGATGGCGGCATAATGTTTCCTGGTTGTATTGACGTCTTTATGTCCAAGCACATCTGCCACCAGATAAATGTCTCCGGTCTCTTTATAAAGCTGTGTGCCATAGGTACTTCTAAGTTTGTGAGGAGTAATATTTTTTAAAGTTGTCACCGTCCGAGAATATTTTTTTACCAGATTTTCCACCGCACGAACACTGATACGGCTGCGCTGCATGGACAGGAAAAGAGCGTCCTCGGATCCTTCTTTTGCTGTGATCAGCTCTCGCTCGTCAAGATAATCAAGAAGAGCCTCCCTGACTTCATCACCGAAATACAGGATTACTTCCGAACCTCCCTTGCGCAGAATCCTCATGCCGTTGGTGTCAAAATCCAGATCCTGAATATCAAGGCCGACACACTCGGATACACGTATTCCTGTACCGAGAAGAAGGGTCAGCATGGCAAGATCTCTGGTTTTTGTTTTATTGTGGTATTTCTGCTGAGATTTTGTCAGTTTGTCGCCATTCTCCACAGAATCCAGCAGCTTGGCGATTTCATCAACTTCCAGACGAACAATGGCTTGTTCATGCTTTTTGGGCATATTTAAAAGACTGGCCGGATTATTTTGAATCTTTTGTTTGCGGTAGAAAAATTTATAAAAAGATCGGATGCTTGCCGCTTTGCGCATCCTTCCCCGTTCTTCGTTGGTATGTACTTTATTGTCCGGATCTTCATAAAGTTTGATATAATCCAGATATTCTTCCAGTTGTGTGAGAGTTATTTTATCGAGTACACTCAACGGCCACGATTTTACCGGTCCTTCCTCCAGATTCGGGTATTCTTCCTCCAGAAAACGGAAAAATATGCGGAGATCGTATCCGTAGGCAATTCTTGTACGAGAGGAAGTAGTAGGTTCAATTCCGCGGAAAAATTCTTTGCAAAAATCGGGAAGTTCCCGGCAGAGTTTCCGCAGACGCTTCTCGTTTTCAATGTTGATCTGGTCTGAATAACTGGCCCCCTGCACAGCATCCACCTCCTTGTCAGTAAAGCAGAATCAATGATTTATTTTGATTCTGTCCGTATCAAATGCAAATAACTTCATTAAAACATTATTATTATAACACACTTTATCGGAAATAGAATAAATTTTGCAAAAAGAAAGTGTTATTTAATTAAATAACACTTCTAGAAAAATATCTTTACTTTTATAAAAACGAAGAAACTACTTTTCTGAAACCGGCGGACATTTTGGATTTATGAGACCGTTTACGATAGCTCGGAACATCCGTGCCTTTGCTCCCGGGTTCTCGTGATTTAATTGATTGACCAGATTCTTAGCATATTCACGTTTGGTAGTTCCATCTACCGGACACGGGCTTTTTACAACCGGAAGCTGGTTGGCTTCCACAAATCCCTTTACGTCTCCCTCATACAGATACATCAACGGGCGGATCAGAGTGAGCCCGGTCCTGTCCAGGTATGTGACAGGAGAGAAGGTGTGGAGTCTTCCTTCATAGATCAGAGACATCATCATAGTCTCAATGATATCATCTTTGTGATGGGCGTAAGCAACCTTATTACATCCTATTTTTTTTACGACTTCATTGAGAGCGCCCTTACGCATTTTGGCGCAGAGAGAACAGGGATTGCTTTCGTTACGAACATCAAAGACAATCTCAGCAATATCAGTTTTGATAACTTCATATTCTACTTTTAATGTATCGCAAAGTTCACGGATTTTTTCCAGATTCAGATTCTGAAATCCCAGATCAACAGTGACAGCTACGATATCAAACTTTTTTGGGTAGAAATAACGAAGGTGGGCGAGAGCATAAAGCAGCGTCAGGCTGTCTTTCCCTCCGGAGATTCCCACGGCAATTTTGTCATTTTCCTCAATCATTCCGTATTCATCGATGGCTTTTCTTGTATAGCTTAATAATTGCTGTAATTTCATTTTTATCGGTTCCTTTCTCAATGCGTAACAATCAAAAAATATACCATGAAAGCGCTGCCTGATAATTGGTATCACCTATTTGGCAGAATGCTTCATGGCGAAACTGCTAAGATGATAGCATGTATTTTTTTTAAATTCAATACATAAGATTTTTTAACGGATATTATTTATGGGGAAAGATGGAATTCAATATATGAGGTACGCTGAAATTTCATTTTTGTTTTTGCATATAAATCATGGTATAATATGCAAAAGAATCAGCATAAAGGAGGAAACATGAAACATTTTGTACAGAATCTGATTCTTGTCATTTTATTGACCATCCTGCTCCTGTTTTCCTATGCATTTGTACAGAAAAAAACGGAGAAGTTCGGATTTTCAGAATTTTATCAATTTTTGATGAATCATGAATCCGGACAGAATAACGAGAGGGCAGGAGAGAAGGAAGACGCACCGGCGGCAGAAAAACAAAACAGTACATACCGGGCGGTATGGCTTAGTTATCTGGAGTTTAACGCTTATCGCCGCTCTGTTGAGCAAAACAACGAGAATAATTTCCGGAAATTTTTCCGCCGGGTATTAAATCGGAGTAAAAAATGTGGTTTAAACAGAGTGATCGTGCAGGTGCGTCCTTTTGGAGATGCGCTGTATGAATCCGGTTACTTTCCATGGGCAGCATGTATCTCTGGAACACAGGGAACTGATCCTGGCTATGACCCGCTGGCGTTGATGGTGGAACTTGCCCATAAGAAAGGCTTTCAGATTGAAGCTTGGATTAACCCTTACCGGGTGTCATCCGGCAGCGATCTTGATGTTCTTTCTACAGATAATCCGGCGAAAGTATGGGCGCTTTCCGATGATAAGACCCGGAATGTACTAAGCTATAACGGTGCACTGTATTACAATCCGTCCTCGCAGGAGGTACAGGAGCTTATCATAAATGGTGTGAAGGAAATCGTAGAAAACTATGAAGTGGATGGTATTCATATGGATGATTATTTTTATCCGACTTTCACTGAGAGCAACGTAAATTCTGCTTTTGATTCACTGGAATATCAGAAGGGACTGTCTGCGGGAGCTATTGAGAAGACGCTGACACTGGCTGACTGGAGACGGCAGAATGTCAATACTCTGGTGTCTGCAATATATCAGGCCATAAAATCTGCTAATGCTGACGTGACTTTCGGCATCAGTCCGGCAGGAAATCTTGATAACCTGAGAAGTGATCTGCAGTATTATGTGGATGTCGATACATGGGTGAAGAGCGAAGGCTATATCGATTATGTGATGCCGCAGATTTATTGGGGATATACCAATAAGGAAGCGCCTTTTGATGAGATACTGAAAGAGTGGGTGGAGCTTGCAGAAGGTTCGGATGTGAAGCTTTATGTGGGACTGCAGATGTACCGGCTTGGAACCAGTGATGATGGTCAAAGTGATTATCAGGAACTGCAGGACGGCGCTTTAATTCAAAAAGAAATCACGCAGCTTGAACATACGTCGGCTGTGGGCGGATACTGTCTGTTCAGTTATCAGTATCTCGATGCAGATAATAAAACTTATGACTATGATTCCAATGAATTTGCTGCAAAAAGAAAAAAGATTTTAAAAGAAACTGTAAAACATCTGATGGAAGGAAAGAAATAAAATTCTGATCAGAAAATGAGTATTTAACGGATAAAGGCAAAAATACACTTAACTCTGCGTTAAAGTTGTGTTTTGCGAATAGTTGAGCCGGGCTCTCTTTCATATTAAATAAAAAGGAACATCCACCCTTCTGTGCAGATGTTCCTTTTTATATTCTAAAACTTAAGCTTCACAGGAAGCTACGATTACATATTCATCCGGAATTCCGTAAATATTATCTACCGGTCCCAGTTTCCACTGGATCTTACAGAGGGTTTGCCCAATGACATCTTCAAAGTACAGCATTGCTATACCTGCGTCTATCCGTTCTTCATATTCACTGACATCGTTGTCTTTACGCATGAGCAGGACAATTTTTCCACCGTCAATCAAAAATCTCCACGGCTGACGGTTCATGGTAGACGGCGCTTTTCTTACACAGTCCATCGGTTCATACAACGCTCGTTCCAATAATGTATTTACATCGGCGCCTTCTCCCCATTTGTCGATGTAGACCATTTCCTGCAGAGGCAGAACTTTTGACTGACTGCTTTCTTTTTTGCGCATATCTGCCTGGGAATAATTGTCGCCGGTCTTCAAGGCTCCCAAGGTGATCGGCGCCTTCTTCTTGCCGTATCCGATAGTCAGGATACCCACAACCTCTTTATTTGTGACTATATTCAGCCGGTGTATCACTTTTTCGCTGCTCGTAAAAGTAATCCAGCAGGAATCGACGCCCAGCTCTGACGCCTTCATGGCAATGCTCTCTCCAACATATCCTGCATTTTCCAGATAGTGCTCCTTATTTTCGGATAATAAAATAATATAATGCGGCGCATTGATCAAAATGCCATGATAACCTGCAAAACCGTCAAGCTGACGGTAAACCACATCATTGTCCATGATGCGAATATCCATCTCGATATCATCGACCAATTTCGGGCAGGTGTTTGCATACTGCGAAAGTTCTTTGATAATCTTCGCATCTACTTTCTTTTCCTTATAATCCCTCACAGAATATTTATTTAAAATAATATTTTTGTAATCCATTTACAGATTCCTCCTCTTTCTTTTTAATTGTCATAGCATATAGCGTTTTGATATTCTTCCCTATTATAGCACAAAGAAGTGCAGGTATCTATTTTCTTGAGAAAAAATGTTTGAGAAAAACATACATGACAATCACAAAAGCAATCAGATATCCCAAAGCGCCAAGGGCCGGTATCCCCAATATTTTGGGGGTCATGTCTGTCGTACAGATAATACTGGAACTGATCAGCAGCGCCATGACCCAAAGACCCATGACGATATTGCGGATCAGCCGCCGTAAAAGTTGTGACAGATCATCTGACACATGCAATTCCAGATTAACCTTTGTCTGTCCCTTCATGTGCCCCTGAAGGATATCGGCGGCCAGGGAAGGAATATCTATGGCGCGGCGCAGGGAACGGACAATACTCCTTACAGTTCCCTTCACTTCTTTTTTCAGATTCTCTTCCTGAAAAAACTGGTCTTTTATGCGCGCAGAAGCAATCTGTACCATATTAATATCGGGGCTGATGGAGGCAAGGATACCCTCCACGTGGGTGAGACCTCTGGCAAGCAGCGTCAAACCGTGAGGCATGACAATCTGATTATTTTTCATGGTTTCCATGAGACTTTTTACCAGATCTGCGATATCAATACTCCCCATGTCAGCGGTGCCGTATTTTGCCATCAGTGCCTGCAGATCGTCATAAAGCTGACTCTGATCCGGTTTGCCCCGAAAATCTCCGATAGCAAGGACACAGTCCTGAATCATGCCGATATCGTTTAAGGCGACACCTTCCACAGCCCGGCTGATGAATTCACGGTCGCGGTCTGTAAGGCGTCCCATCATGCCCATGTCCATCCAGACAATTTTCCCGCCGCGGACCATCACATTCCCCGGATGAGGATCTGCGTGAAAAAAGCCATCGTCAATGACCTGTTTGACAAAATTATCGACAAACTTAGTTCCCACTTCGTTTAAATCATATCCGTTTGCCAGCAGATTAGCTTTATCATCAATGGCAAAGCCATTCACATATTCCATCACAAGAACCTGAGTAGTGGTATATTCCCTGTAAAGGCGGGGAACCTCCACAAAAACCACGTCGTCATTTTTATCAGCGAATTCTTCCATATTGGCGGCTTCCATGAGAAAATTCATCTCTTCCTGGGTTACCCGCCAAAGTTCCGTGAGGACTAAATCCAGATCCACCAGATCTTTGATGGCTACCGGAGGCAGAAGTTTGACTGCCCGCCGTAAAAGTCCGATATCTCTGGACATCGTTTCATAAATGCCCTGCCGCTGTACCTTTATGACAACCTCATCTCCGTTCTTTAACGTGGCACGGTGCACCTGCGCGATGGAAGCGGAACCCAGAGGCGTCATCTCAATATCTGAAAAAATCTGACGCCAGGAATAGCCGAAAGAGGCGTTGATGACCTCTTCTACCTGTGAAAACGGCATAGGAGGAACTTCAGAACGAAGTCTCATCAGTTCGTCACAGTACTTCTGTGGAAGAATATCGGAACGGCTGGACATAATCTGCCCCAGCTTAATATAAGTCGGTCCCAGATCTTCCAGTATCTGCCGCAGTTTTTCCGGAGTAATACCCCGGGTGATCGAATTCTTCCTAAGCACCGCTGTCATCTCTTTCAGTCTTCCCCGGTAATTGTCAGAAGTACTGTTGTCTGAGGCATTGTTTTCCATAGGATCTGCTGTATTCTCCTGCATCTACTCTTCCACCACATCCTCACTGGATGAGGTATTACAGCCGTCAGAAGAATCCTCATCCATCTCTTCTCCCTCCGCCCTGGCAATCTGTTCTTTTAGCGCAGCCAGCTGTTCCGGCGTCATTTTATCGATCAAATCCTTTAATTCTTCAGGAGAAGAAGGTTTAACAGAAACATTGACATTAGATTTCATTTTTTCGCGAATATCGTGGCGCAGCTCCTGATTGAGAACCTTTCCCTGCTCCACGGTAAGCTCTCCCTTTTTTACCAAATCGTCAAGAATTTCTTTTGATTTTTCCGCGGTCATCGCTGCAGAACCGATACCCGCCAGTAATAATTTTCTGATGTTTTCGCCTAATTCCATAGTGACTCCTCCTTATTATAAAATGAACTTAAAAAATACCGATAAAATCAAGAACCTTTGGAACAAAAATCACACATCCGATGATAGCCGCCATGATGGCGGATATGAGAACCGCCCCTGCCGCCGTATCTTTGGCGACCTTGGCCAGAGGCTTTCTCTCCTCTGTGACCAGATCCACCACAGATTCCACCGCTGTATTGACAAGTTCCAAAGACAGGATCAATCCGAACAGAACGAGACAGATGCACCATTCCGTCACGGATAAATGTAAAACAAGCCCCGCTGCTATGACAAGAAACATGAAGACACAATGTATCTTGATATTTCTTTCTTTTCTTATACATGTAAATATTCCCTCAAATGCATAAGAAAAGCTTTTATAGAGCGGAGCCTTTTTTCTGTCTGACATATGAATCACCTGCTTTGGCGCGGTTTTCAAATCAGTGTAATCTGACCGGGTCTTTGAGAAAACCGCACAATTTTTTAATTATTATATTGTATATTGTACCACAAATTAGACAGTTTGTGCACATCTAAAAAACACGTATTTATGCGGAAAATTCAGTATATAAAGCGAAGCAAGATTACCCAAAATGATACCATTTAGTAACAAATTAGTAACACAATTTTACTTCCTGATTTGGGCTATTTCTTTTTATTTTTTGTACTTTTTTCAGTTATTTTAAAAAAAAGCACATCTCAAACTGCTGAAAAAATAACAAATGACAGCCCCGCTTCCGGCAGCCGCGGCAGTTCCCATGAGCCTGAGTCGATGCAGAGCCATAGGGCTTTTTTCTCCTAACAGAAATGTAGTGAAGTTCTCCGTCTGTTTCTCCGCCCATCGGCTCCAGAAGGAGAAGTCCGACCAGCGGGTGGGAATCATATCTTCCGGAATCTGCGGATGAATTCCCGTCAGAAAGAAAAACAGCCACACAAGGCACAACAACAGCAGCGCAGCCAGCAGAACCCGGACCGGATATCGCCGGTTTTTTCTCATCAGAGAAAATGTTTGTCCCAGCAGGCTGCTCCACAGCACCACCGGCAGCAAAAAACTGAATGCCGCTGCCAGATCGGATATCCCTTTCTGGCGGCTGATCTCTCCTGTAATCCCATGCCGGACCATAAATTCCTCTATTTGACTGGAGTTGCCCTGCTGCTTTTTACCGTTGCTTCCTTCCGATGGGAACCGCAGGGAAATATGATGAAAGGCGACGGCTCTGCTGCCGCCTCCAGCGACTCCATTTTCAAAAGATACTCCGTTTCCAGCGGAGTCATGGTCAAAAACGGCCTCCTGCACCACAAGTACCGGCGTATCCTCCGGAAGAATTCCGCGGATGGTGAAAGTCTCTCCATTGTACTGAAGTTCACTATTGACAACGTTCCGGCTCCCGAACAGGGTTTCCGCTGTGAGAGCGTCAATGAGGCAGCCGCCGGTATCGTCCTTTTTCAGCACCGGTCCGTCAAAAAGCAGATCTGAATCTCCATTCAGCAAAAGAGCGGATACATTTTCCTGCCGGTCCCACGCTGTATTTTCCACCAGTGCGTCTTTTTCTTCCTCCCAGAGAGTGAAAAGAAGCGGCGAGTCCTGCTGCTTTTCCAGCATCCGCATCTCTTCGGCGGCGTCTCCCGTGACAGTGTCTCCCGCCAGGAGAATCTCTGCATCGGCGGTCGGAGACAGTCCGGCGGCGGCAATTCTTGCCAGGACAAATAAGACGATGGACAGCGCTGTCATAAACATACTACGAAGTCTCTTCTTCCTCCCTGACCCGGTCGCCGTCCTCGACGGATCTGCTGGAAGAAATGATGATGGTACTGTCTGCATTGATGACCCCTTCCTTTATGGCTGCGTAAGTTTCATTTTTATCAAGGACGGTGACTTCTGTCCGCTGGGCAAACCATTCCTCTCCCAGAACAGATTCTCTTTTCTCCACCGTCAGAATATATTCTTTATTATTTTCTTCCCGCAAAGCGGAAAGAGGAATGGTGGAGGCATATTTTTCTGACTTCTGGGTGACAATCATGGTGGCTGTCTGCCCGATGGATAATCCGCTGTTCGTGAGAGCGTCGCCGGTGAGCAGTACTGAAGCGTCCAGAGAATCAGCACCCGCAGTGGTTTCTCCATCCGCTCCGCTTTCCGTCACGGATTCCAGGGACAGCCCCTCTGCTACCGGAGTCTCTCCATCTAAAGACAGGGAGATTTCCGCATTGTCCGTCAGATATTTTTCATCTTCTTTGGAAAACTGAGCCGTAAACCGTATACCGGCACTCAGATCCGCCATGCGCATGACTGCTTCCTCTGTAGTCATACTGCCGGCTGTCACCGCCACATTGGTGATGACTCCGTCATTGTCCGCTTTGATCTGCCCTTTTGCCTCCTTTATTTTATTCAACTTGCTAAGATTTTTTTCATAAGTGTCTATGGACAGATCGTTGATGGCTCCAGTGTTATCCTTTTCCAGCGGCTTTTTTGCCTCGTCGATGGCCTGCTGCGCTTCACTGAGCGCGCTTTTCTGACTATTTTTGGCGTCCTCATAAGCTTGTTCTTTTTGTTCCACCAGGCTTTTCAGGCTCTCAATGTTGCCGGTATCCGATTGTTTTCCTTTTTTATTTGCTTTTTTCTTATCTTTTTTAGCCTGCCGCAAATCCTTTCTGGCCTTTTCCAGTTCTTTCTTTGCCGCCGATACAGCGTCGGAGCCGGCGCTCCTGGCGTCAGCATAGTTTTTCTCTGCCTGACGAATGGATTTGCTTCTGCTGTCTTCCTGCAGATTTCTGTTATAATCCAGAGCGTCATTGCTGAGCTGCAGAGATTTTATCTCCTTTTCCACCTCGTCAATCTTCTCCTGGAGCTGTTCCAGATTAATTTTTAACAGCACGTCATCTTTTTTTACAGTATCTCCCACATTGACATATACAGATTCCACCTGCAATCCGGACTCCACCGATACAGCAGTTTCCCGGTTCTGTATGGCGGTCCCGGCGGCGGAAATTCTATGTTCGATGACCCGGGCCGCCGGCGCGTCCACCTGTACCCTCGGCACCGTGACACTGTCCGCCCAGCGGGATAAAAATGTAAATAATACCATAACGGCAAGGAAAACCGCCAGCAGCCGGATAGCACGGCTGCGCAGGGACTGCTCGGTCTGCCACTGAAATTCCAGAATCGCTTTGAGACGATGCTGTATGCCGGATAAAGATGTTCGGAGATTGCGGCTTTTTTGGATATTCCGGTTCTTTTTCATAATCTTTGGAAATCCCCCTTTTCTATGTTCTGTCATAATTTCATCCTTTCAGACCGGAAGCGGCAATGCCCTGTTCCAGATAATTCTGTCCCGCCAGAAAGACCAGCAGAGCCGGAAGCAGTGTGATGACAGACGCCGTCACCGCCATACCGGCATTGGACAGGGTAATATCCGGCAGAAATAAAGACAACGGCCACAGCCGCTGATCTTTTAAGAATGTCAGCGGCTGTTCCACCAGATTCCAGTATTCCAGAAAACCGAGCACCGCCTGGGAGATAATACCGGCGCTGCCCAGGGGAAGACCGAACTGCAAAAAAATCTGCAACTCCCCCGCTCCGTCGATCCTCGCAGATTCCAGAATTTCCACCGGAATGGAGGAGAAAAAACGGTAAAGAAGAAATACCGGAAATGTGGAAAAAATACCCGGCAGAATGATGGAAAGCTGCGTATCCATGAGACCCATTCCGTTCAGAACCAGGTAATTGGACAGCATGGTAACCTGAAAGGGCATCAGCATCAGCACCATATACAGGGTAAAGAGCAGATTATGGCATGGAAACCGGTAGCGGGCAAAGACCCAGGCCGCCGGAACTCCTACCAGCAGCTGTCCCAAAAGAATCCCTCCGGTAATTTTCACGGAATTCCAGAACATGATGAAAAATTCCGGCGTATCCAGAAGAATTTCAACATATGACCGCAAAGTCGGATATAAAGGAATCAGAACCAGACGGACAAAGCCGGTGCGCTCCCCGAGAATCGCCCCCAGTACCTGTCCGATCTCCGGGTTTCCCATGAGCGAAGCGCCGAACAAAAAAAGAATCGGATAACAGGTGAGCAAAGCAAAGATTCCAAGAAAAAATAAAAGCATATGGCTGCGAATCCAATTTCCCATGGCAATAGCCTCCTTCATATATTGTCTTCCTTCTGCAGTCTGTTTTTCAGCAACAAAATCAGTACGAAAATAATGAAAAATACCAGAACCGCCGCTGCGGACAGTTTGTCCAGGGATAAATCCCGGAACCAGTTTTGAAAAACATGCTGCAAAAGATACATGTGCTCTTCCGGGTAGCTGCCGCCGATGAGATATGCCTCCCGGAATACCTTGAAAGAATTCAGCAGAGAAAGCACCGTGATGGTAAAAAAGGACGGCAGCAGATTAGGCAGGGTGATATAAAACAGACATTCCCGCTCACCCGCCCCATCCACACGGGCAGCCTCATAAATACTCTCCGGAATGGCGGAAAGTCCTGCCAGCCACAATATGACATCATATCCGATGTTTTTCCACAGATAGGTAAATACAAGAATCCAAAAAGAATACTTTGTATTCATCCAGTCTGCTCCGGAGATTCCAAAAAGATGAAGAAAACCGTTGAGCAGACCTTGTCCATGGAAAAAATATTTCCATAAAAGCACAATGGATGATACGGGAATCGCCATGGGGATCAGGTAAATACTTTTAAAGAATCCCCCTCTTTTTCCTATGCGCCGAATCCAGAGACTTAAGGCCAGCGAGGACAACAGGAGCAGAGGAATACAGATAACTGTAAATCGGATGGAATTGCCGGCGGCCTGCCGGAAAGCGTCGTTTGTCAGGACCGACTGAAAATTGGAAATCCCGACAAACTGACCGCCGATGGCGGAAGTAAACGCCCGCCGCAAAACATCCAGAAAAGGAAGCAGTACAAATATGCTGACTCCCGCCATGCTGGGCAGCAGGAAGAAAACGCCCTTCCATACATTTTTTTTCATCATTCGGACAGATACAGCTGTATTTTCTGCATGGCAGTCTGCACCGTATCCTCAAGACTCTGATTACCATTCAGATAAGCTTCGCCTTGTTCGATGATCTGTTCCCGAACCACTGTATCAGTGACCGCAGCCGTATCCAGCGAGTCAATGATACCGGAGAGGGCTTTGACATCTTCCTCTGTCGGTACGGTCATATCCAGACTGATCATCTCTCCATCCTCATTGGAGAAAGCCATAGCGCCGCTGGCTCCTTCCTCCTGCTGCATGAGCGCCTCAAAAGCGGTGCGGTTTACAGGGAGACCGTTTCCAGATACAGAGCCCACTTCCTCAGAAAATATGGTCTTAATAAAGGCTTTCGCCTCCTCAGCATGTGTGCTTTTACTGCTGATTCCGGCTGATAAATACGGAATAAAAATCTTCTGCTCCTGATTATTGAAAAGACCATAAGAAAACGTCTTTCCTTTTGTCTGCTGGTTGACTGACAAAATAGCCATCAGATCGGCATCTGAACCTATGGTTCCAAGATTTACGTCTATATCCCCGATGAACAAATCCAGAGTGCCGCTGCTGCCCACATTGGCAATCCCCTGTGTTTCCAGATCCAGAGCATTTTCTTTGTCGCTGTCCGCGTCGTAAATGGTCTTCGCCGCTTCAAAAAATTTCTGAAGACCCGCCTGATCTACTTTTGCCCCGTCAATCCACCCGGCGCTGTCCGCATCGAACAAATAGCCCAGCAATGTCTTCGCCGAAAGATTAATGACCGGGTTATCGTTCCCGTTTTGCGCCAGAGATTGTATATGAGAAGCGAGACCCTCAACTGTTCCGGCGGCGTCCACTGCCTGTTTCTCTCCCTCTACAAATGGCAGAAGGAAACGGGAAGGCAGTCCGTAATATTTTTCATCCTTTTTATAAACTTCACAGAGATTTTCGAAGAGACTGCTGTCTTTTTTTATCTCTTCCGCCACATCGCTGATATCCATGAGCAGGCCCTTCTCAATGTAATTGTCCACCGGCATGCCGTCCAGAATGATCACATCCGGCCCCTCTCCCGCCATGATATCGGAATTCAGGGTTCGCAGAGCATCATCGGCAGTCACAGCATTATCGCCGCTGCGGCCGATTTTCAGATTGACATAAATATCGGCGTGCTCTTTCTGAAAAGCAGAGATAGCCTGGCGGATTTCGGAAGAATCTTCCAGCGCATAGACGGTCAGCTCTTTATCCGGCACCGTGGAGGCGTCGGCGGAATAGGCGTATTTTAAAAGCACGTCTCTGTCTGATTCGTCCTTCGCCCACAGAAGAAATGTATCCTCATTGATATGGAACAGTTTCCGGAAACTCGTATTTGGATTGCCAAGGGAATTAAGTTCTCCGTTGACCATCTGCTCACTGACGCTTCCGCCGGTATTATAGTGATAAATACCCTGATGACTGGCATAAAAAATATCATCGCCATCAGAATCGAAGACCATGGTCTTATCTCCTTGTACATAGGAATTGTCCGTATTTTCTTCTACAACGGCGTCCGGCAGCACGCTGTCCGCTCCGTTTTCTTCGGCGTCCGGCAGCAAAACATGTATTTCTCCTTCGGAAAAATAGAACAGACGGTTTCCGGAAGCATTAAATATCCTGGCATCGTCAGATGTTCCGGCCGTACCGGAAACTTCTCCGGTTTCTCCATTGATCCGATAAATATTTTGCTGTAAATCCAGCGCAAACAGGCTGCCGTCCTCCGTGAACTCTCCTTCTGAGACAAAATTACCAACGGATCCATCCTCGGACGATTCGGTGTCCTTCAGAGGAATGTCCAGTTTTCTGCCCTGACCGTCGGCGGCAAAAAGCCAGTTTTCCATAGAGGAACCGTCCGCTCCAAAGCCTCCGTTGACAAAAATCTTTCCGTCGGCGGAGATGGCGGCAGCATAAGTAAACGGGCAGTTTGCGGCATCAAGCTCTTTTGGAAGAGCAATTTCTTCCCAGGAGCCTCCGTTATTTTTGGAAGAGAAAAGTTTTCTCTCTGCTCCATCTCCTGTGAGAGCCATCATCTCCAGAGAACCGTCCGAAAGACGCCCGATGGTCTCGACCATGGTGATATCCTCCGGCAGCGTCAGTTCCTCTTCCAGAAAACGGCCTTTCGCTGTTTCACCTGCTGAAGTACTTCCCTCTGGCGCGGCATTTCCGCAGCCTGTCAGGGATATTATAAGAAGAAGCAGACATAGCAGCCATAAAAGCAATCTATGTCCCGAAAATCTACTGGTTACCTGCATGTATAAGCACCTCCTGAAATGTTATGCCGTTATCTTAGCACAGCAGTCTCTATTTTTTCTCTAAAAGAGTCTCTAATTATTGTCAGGTTTTAGAGATAGTTTAGAGAAAAATGTGGTATCATACCAATGTTTTGTGAAATAAAAACAGAAAGGGAAAAGCTATGAGAATTCTGTTAATTGAAGATGATAAAAATCTCTGTGACACATTGAAATATCAGCTGGAACAGGAAGGCATCCTGGTAGATGCCTGCACCGACGGGCTGGATGGGCTGCACTATATGAAAGAAGACGCTCATGACATGGTGCTTCTGGATCGGATGCTTCCCACCATGAACGGCCTGCAGGTACTGAGGCGGGCCAGGGAAGCGCAGATAAAAACACCGGTCATCATGATCACCGCTCTGGGAGAGCTTTATGATAAAGTGGAGGGGCTGGACAGCGGAGCGGACGATTATATCGTAAAGCCCTTTGAATTTCCGGAACTTCTCGCCCGAATTCACTCTCTTTCCCGCCGCAGCGGCCAGTGGGAAGCCGGCGATTGTCTCTCTTATAAAGATATCAGTTATGATGCAGTGCTCCGCAAGCTGCAAAAGGGACGGCAGCAGATTCTTCTTTCCCGGAGAGAAGGCTCACTGCTGGAATTTTTTATCCGCAACGCCGGACAGACTCTGCCACGCAGCCTGCTGCTCTCCCGGGTATGGGGACCGGACGCAGAGGTGGAAGACGGCAATCTCGATAATTATGTACATTTTCTCCGCCGCCGGTTAAAAACTGTAAACAGTGAAGTATCCTTGATCACCGTGCGGGGCGTCGGTTATGTGCTGGAATAAATCAGATATATTCTGGAATGAAAAGAGGAGAATCCATGAAACAGAATAAGGACAGAAAGAAAAATATTTATCAGAAATTTCACTGGAAACTGACGCTTTTTGCCACGGTGGTGACCGGCTGTATCCTCGTGGGCGCCACCCTTCTCTGCCTGTCTCTTTCTGAGCGGGAACTGGAAAGAAATCAATACATTTCTTTCTTAAATAATGTCAATACCACCTTGTCCCACATGGAAAATCAGGCAGTCGTCAGCCACCAGTGGCTGTCCCGTCTGGAAGCCAGCTGTCAGTTTATGATTCAGATTTATGATAACGGTACTCCCCTTTATTATCAGCAGCTGCACCATTCCGGAGGAGAGCTTTCTGTGATGGAAAAAGCTTCTGCGCTGGCAAGAGAAGAACATGGTATGGATATTTTTGCCGCGCCTTCTTCCGATAAACTGCTGCATCACGTGGAATACGCCATGGAAGATGCCGGCGTCACCTATTATGCCAGCGCCGCCACTCTTCCCATGGAAAAGGGATATCTTGGGATTCTTCTTCTCCATTCCACGGAAAATCTTCAGAAAGACATGCAGAAACAACGCCTGATTTTCCTGCTGGCTGATTTGGGCGCTGTGACGGTTCTTTTTCTCTTTTTCTGGTTTTTTACTGGACGGCTGATCCGGCCGCTCATGGAAAGCCGGGCGAGACAAACCCGGTTTATCTCCGCCGCTTCCCACGAGCTTCGGGCGCCTCTGACAGTGATCATGTCCGCTCTGTCAGCCCTCGAGACGGCATCAGGAAACGACAGGCAAAGATTTATTGCCATGATGCAGTCGGAAGGCAAACGAATGTCACGTCTCATTGAGGATATGCTGTTTCTTGCCGGTTCTGACGCCAGATCCTGGAGATTCTCCATGGAGGAAACTGAACTTGATACTCTTATCCTTGACGTATTTGAAAAGTATGAGACTGCGGCTGCAAAAACAAAACGGCAGCTCACCGTCCGTCTTCCGGAACAGGAGCTGCCGCCCTGTCTGTGCGATCCACAAAGAATCACGCAGGTACTATCTATACTTATTGATAACGCCCTCTCCTACACGCCGGAGGACAGCCGTATCACCCTTTCTCTGTCTGCATCCGAACACCAGTTTCTGCTGAATGTCAGCGACAACGGTCCCGGCATCCCTGACGAGAATAAAGAAAAGGTCTTTGAGCGATTTTACCGGGCCGAGGACTCCCGGACCGGCAAAGAACATTTCGGTCTGGGACTCTGCATCGCCAGAGAAATTGTCGAAGCCCACGGCGGGCGCATTC
Source organism: Eubacteriaceae bacterium CHKCI004 (assembly GCA_900016875.1). GTDB lineage: Bacteria > Bacillota > Clostridia > Lachnospirales > Lachnospiraceae > Anaerobutyricum > Anaerobutyricum stercoris. The sequence continues at coordinate 69,593 of FCNR01000042.1, forward strand.
AGGTGACCGACAACGTTCCACAAGGAGCCGTATTCTCGATCATGCTGCCAGACACATGAAAAATATATTCAGCTTATTACCGCGGCCAGCGATCTCTGGCCACAGGAAACTCAGCAAATGGCTCATGGGGTTCCGTCTGATACCAGTAAGCCACCGTCGCCACATCATCCTGCCGCTCAAAAAGTCCACCGTGACCAACGCCGATCTGCTGCAGAGTTACTTTGAGTTCTTCCTCAAAGCAGATCGGGTCCAGGATGTGCCAGCGGTACAGACCGCGCATCGGCATACAGTCATCATTGTGGTAATCGTTGTGAATCAGATCGTCCTGTCTGGAATAGTAAGGATAGCCCATATACGGCATAGAATAATTCTGTTCTACCGTTTTACCGTTGATCTGGCGGGCAAAACTCCAGGAACCGCCGAAATAATCCTCTGTTCCCGTACCACAGATGGTCGGATACTCTTCATCACCGTCCAGATAGAACTTTACTTCGCCTTCTCCCCACCAGTATCTCTCCAGAGTGGTGAGCGCCAGATATGTACCCACATAATGTCCGCTGCCACGGACGCCGTCGAGAATCACATAATCCTCCGCTTTTTTTGTGATTTCCTGCCGCCGCCACTGGGCATGAAAATAGCAGATATCCTCCGGAAGTTCTTCGCAGAGACCGTAATCAATCTGATAGAAAAAAGCAGGAATGGCGTTGGCATGCTGATTTTCCAGTGTGATCTTTGCTTTCTTTCTGAAAGGCATTGGAAAATAACAATTGAATCCCCGGTTGGGAGCTACGGCCACAGGAAGGGAATTGACGATGCATTCCCTTCCAAAGCCACAGCAGAAGAAATCGCCCAGAGGCGTTTCCACCGAAGGCTCTTCTTCCCCGTCCCAGTACATCCGAAGCACCAGATCTCTCAGCACAAAGCAGTCCGCATCGCTGGTTTTGTTATCCACCGTAATCCAGATGTGTTGAATTACACCCGGGCCTTTAATGTCCGCCAAGGTGACCGTCGCCCCGGAAGGAATATCCTTCAGACACGGGCTGCCTTTCCTGGAAGGGCCCAGCGGGCTTGCCGCTCTGCCGCCCTTTCCCTTTTCTCCAGTTGGATTTTCCGCATTGATGGCGCGGCTTTTCATATGTTTCGCCAGAGGAAGCGCGCCAAGACCGCCAAAATAGTTGTACATCATACATTTCTCCTTTTATATTTTCTGCGGCGGCAGATGAGCCAAAACACCTGTGTGCCGCTTTACATTTTCCATACAGCGGGGTGATTCCCTAGATTCCCGCTATGCGTTACTCGGTCCGCAGCGCCAGTACCGGATCGCTCTTCGCCGCCTTCTTTGACGGGATCAGTCCGCCGAGAAGAGTCAGACCAACACTTAAAAGAATCAGAATAACGGCAGGAACCGGTGACAAAACGGCATTAATATCGTTGCTGCCTGCCAATTGATGGATAAGCGCATTTCCCGGAATCAGAATGAGCAGCGTAAGTCCAATGCCCATTAAACCGGCGCACAGCCCGATAATAAATGTCTCCGCATTAAATACCTGCGAAATATTTCTTTTGGAAGCACCGATAGCCCGCAGTATACCAATCTCTTTTTTTCGTTCCAGCACACTGATATAGGTGATGACGCCGATCATGATGGAAGACACGATCAGGGAAATCGCCACAAAGGCAATGAGCACATAGCTGATGATATCCACGATATCCGTCACCGAAGACATGAGCGTGCCGACCATATCCGTATAGGTGATGACCTGTTCATCCTTTCCTTCCGATTCCATCTGACTGTTATAATTGTCCAGAATATCCACCACATGTTCTTTACTTTCAAAATCCACCGGATAAATATCTATACCGCTCGGCTCGGCAAAATCCGCATAACCAAGAGTCCGGAGATTATTTTCATATGTAGCGCTCTGTGCCGCGCTCATGGATGTCATCAGTTCAGATAATTCATCAAAATCCATATTCATGGAAAAAGCATTGGCAAAAGCGTCGCCGTCAATATTCATCATATCTCCCATACCACTTCCAAGCTGTGACATCATCTGCTGCATGGCATTGCCCATATTAGCGCCAATCTGATTCATAATCTGAGTCATAACGGCGTTCATCAGTGTCTGAATATCATCGGAATATTCGTCTGTCAGGTCATTCGTCGCTTTTTTTACTGCCCTGGTCAGATTCTTCTGCAGCTTTCCGGTATCAATCATATCAAGAAGCCCGGAATTTAACTGCTGCTGTGCATTGTCCGTCCCCAGATAATCTTTAAAATATTTACCGATATCCGCCGGATTCGGCATTCCATTTTGTGAAGCATATGCTTCATATCCGGCTGAAAGATCTTCTGCCAGTGCTCGGAGCTGTTCCTGTGAAACTGTGATATTTCCGTTTTTATCAATGACCTCACTGCCCCAGTCGCTCAATATCCTGCTGCCGGCATCCGTCTGCAGATACTCCAGTAAATATTCGTCAAACTTATCAGGGTCCGTATAGCCTTTGTCCGCAGCATATTTCTGATAACCGGCCAGCACCTCTCTAAATAAGTTTTTCATATCTTCATCTGACACGGAAAATGTACCATTTTGTGCCAGTATATTCATCAAATTCTCATTAATGATCTCTCTGGCGCTGTCCGTACTCAGGTAATTCATGAAATATTGTCCCAGATTGGCGTAATCAGCTTCCGGATGGGAAGAAATGTACTCCAGATAACCCTCCAGGAGCCTGGACGCCAGACCATTGAATTCATCTGTAGAAACCTTCATATCCACACCGTCAAACAAACCGTCCAGATCCAGGTCTTTCATCTCAGGTAGTTTAAAATTCATCTTATTCGGATCCAGCATTTTTGTCAGGTCAATGGAGCCTCCGCTGCTTCCGAACATGTCGGACATATCAAATTCTCCGGCGCCTCCAAACAGGGAATCCATATCAAAATTGAAAATATCTTTAAACGCATCTTCATTGACCGTGAACATGGAATCCATATTAAAATCTTTGTTTTTTCCGGTTTTTCCAAATTTCTTTCCAGTAAATATGTTTTTCTTTTTATGTGCAAGCTGTTCCTTTACAATCTCGCTGCCGGCAGCATTTTCCACCACATGCTTTGTAAGAGACGGCGGGTAGGCGATGCCTGCATTGAGAAGCAGACCTTTGGCGTCCTCCGCCGGCTGCACAATGCCGACCACCTGGATATCTTCTCCGTCCGCCACCAGCTTTTTCATATATTTTTTATTGTCTGATTTATCTGTCCAGACTTCGTAATCTTCATCATATTCATAAGAGTCCGCACTGTTGACCAGTTTAAACGTTGTCCCCAGAATATCCTCGTAGGAATAGGAACCCATATCTCCCGGCGTCTCCACGGTTTCCTCATCAATAAATTGCTGAATCATATCGTCAAGCTCCACCGCATCACGAAGTCCCAGTGTATAAAGCATAAAATCGCTGATACTTCCATCGGAAGTCAGAACTACAACACATTCATTATAATTTTCCGGCCATCGCCCCGCCTTTACCTCATACTGATTCTCATAAAGGCTGGTATTTTCCGGCATCTCATAAAATACATCGGTTCCCATCATGGAAGACATCATACTGTTGGAGCCCATAGAGGATCCAAAACCCAGCGCCTCAAAAGACTTATCCGGATTCACCTGACGGATCTTTGTCTTTCCGTCTTTCTCCTCCTGACGGAAAATCTGCGGCGTCACATTATAAGAATATTCCACCGCACTGGTATAATCCTCTATGCCGCTTTCTCCGCTGTCCAGATAAGTTTTCAAAGATTTTAAGTCGTTGGAATCCATGGTTGAAAACATATCTGATACCATCTCAATGACATTGACCTCTCCCTGTTCCTCATCTTTCTGCCCGGAATCTGCTCCGGTCATCATCATCGAGGAAAGATCAAAACCCGTGCTCTGAATCTGCAGCGGATACTGCGATAACGTATCCGTCTCCACGCTTTTAATATAATCATTGACACCGGTAGAAAGAGCAAGTATCAGGGAGATGCCTATAATTCCGATGGAACCGGCAAAAGAGGTCAGCAATGTCCGGGCCTTTTTGGTCCGAAGATTATTAAAACTCAGGGACAATGCCGTCAACAAAGACATGGACGACTTCCCCATGTTTTTATGCTTCAGCTCTTCCTGTTTTGTTTCTTCTATTATAAATGGATTACTGTCAGAACGGATTTTTCCATCCCTCAGATTCACAATACGGGTGGCGTACTGCTCCGCCAGCTCCGGATTATGAGTGACCATGACCACCAGACGGTCTTTGGCCACCTCCTGAAGCAGATCCATCACCTGCACACTGGTATTGCTGTCCAGCGCGCCTGTCGGTTCGTCGGCCAGCAAAATATCAGGATCATTGACCAGCGCCCTCGCGATTGCCACACGCTGCATCTGCCCGCCGGAAAGCTGATTAGGCTTCTTATGTACCTGCTCTCCAAGTCCTACTTTTGTGAGAGCCTGAATGGCCCTCTCTCTTCTCTCGCTTTTTCCCACACCGGAGATAGTCAATGCCAGTTCCACATTGGAAAGAATTGTCTGATGTGGTATCAGATTATAACTTTGAAACACAAAACCAATGGTATGATTCCGATAGGAATCCCAGTCTCTGTCCTTATATTTTTTTGTGGAAATCCCATTAATAATCAGATTACCGCTGTCGTACCGGTCAAGACCGCCAATGATATTAAGAAGTGTCGTCTTACCGGAGCCGCTGGGACCCAGGATTGCCACAAACTCATTATCCCGGAGATTTAAATCCACATGATCCAGTGCCTTCTGGACCAGATCTCCCGTCCTGTACTCTTTACAGAGCTGTCTGACTTGAAGCATTCTGCTTAATTCCCCTCTTTCTGTCTTTACATTTTCTGTTATCGGATCACAATCCCTTTCAGGAAAACAAACATTCCATATATATTCGAGCTCTCCGGAAAAAATACATTTCTTCCCGCTGACACCCTAAAAACCCAGATACTGCAGAAAACCGGCGCATCCCCGGATCAGATCCTCATACGTCTCGTCAAAATTACCGGTATACCACGGATCTGCGATCTCCCGCCGCTCTCCGGCGTATTCCAGAAGCATATGAACCTTATTCTCCGGATCCCGTCTGATAATTCTTATGATATTGCGCACATTCCACTCATCCATGCAGATCAGATAATCAAACGCATCGTAATCCTCTCTTGTCAGCTGTCTTGCCCGGCGCCGCTCATTGGGAATCCCCATTTCATCCAGCTTTCGCTTGGCGCCCGGGTGCAGGGAGCGGCCGATTTCCTCCGTGCTGGTGGCGCAGGATTCAATATAAAACTCATCTTCCAGGCCCTTCTGCCTGATCATATCTTTTAAAATGAATTCGCACATTGGTGATCTGCAGATATTGCCGTGGCAGATCGCTAATACTCTAATCATATATAAATATTCCTCCCGATAGCAATTGTTCCTGCCCATTAGACAACAGGAACCTAAACTTTATCTAAACTGCGCGCCGAAAGAACGTTATTTTCTCACCCGCCGCGCTCTATTACAGTATACTGAAGTATAGCATATATTAAAAAAGAGTTCCAATCATTTTAGGAAAGAATCCCGGTGGAATATTCTGTAAAGGAAAAAGCCGGATCATGCCAAACAGTGTGGAGAAAGATATAAAGAATGCCAGAAAAGCCAAAGCAATAGAAATAAGGGCCGCCCAGTTTTTTTGCAATGTCAGAAGCGGTCATCACATTTTATGCCGTCGGTCCAAGCTTTGTCTAAAGTCATACGGTTCTGGGTGAGAGTTCCGGTCTTCTCCGCCTTACTCTCCTGTAAAATGGTCATTCAAACTATGTTCCAGGTCCGATTGAAGCCCCGCGCAACGTCTTGAATATCTTCATGATGTACTGTCATTGCAAAACCTCCTGTCGTTTTATTATGTATCCTATTATATGAACAAATACATAAAAAATCATTGGACACCAATAACAGCGCGTCTCAAATTCTCACGCGGGGCGAAAAACGTTACTTTTGGGGACGGGGAGGAGGGAATGTCCAAAAGGGGGACTACTTATATAAAAGTCCCGTTTGTTTGTAATTTTCCATAGTTTATAAAAAGAGTTCGAACGTATTTGTTCCTTCCTCTTTTATACCTTTTTGTATTCCTCTTCTCGACATTTTTATGATTTTCTCTCCATTTTTCTGATAGATGTAATTTATTTCCTATTACGATATATGTATCTAAGGCATCTTTTATTTTTTCTTCTGTTAATTTAGCATTAGCATGATTAACATTATTTCTGACTTCTTTTATTGCTGAAGATAAAACAGCGAAAAAAATAAACATATGGTTATTTTTTATTTTTTCATGGTATTTGCTATAATCAAAAGAATAATCTACCTCATTATATTTATCTGTGACAATAAATACTTCTTTGCAATGATATTTTGGACAGTTTTCTTGCCAAGTATTTGAAAGTGTGCCATTTAGTATATTATTCTTTTTTCCTATTATACTTTTACACCATTGTTCAAAAAGATAATTTTCTACATCCTTCCAGTCTTGGTGATTTTTCTTCAAAATGCGTTTGCATATATTATCTATATTATCCTGCTTTCTGTTAAAATTCTTTTTATCGTTACAGTTGTAATACAAATATCCAGTTTCAGTCAGCATCTTTGGCATTTTACTTTCAATAATCGTAATAGCCTGCTGGTAATATTTTCTGTCCACACACCATTTGATGACTTCAAATGGATTCCTGTCTTTTCCCAGCAAGTCTTGATAATTCTCAATAATGTCATCAAAGACAATACGAATTTCAGTGTTAAGCTTCTTGGAGCCGCTGTCAATGAATGCTTTTAGATTGGCCATATCGTTTAAAGCTTTTTCAAAAGCTTCCATATTGCATAAAGATATCGCTCCAGAAATCTGATTAATTAATTCTATTATTTCTTTCGTGTTTTCATCATTTACATTTTTAAAATACTCTTTCAACCCTGCGCCTCTTCCATAAGATTTGAATTCTATCATAGCCGACACCAGGTCATATGCTCTATACTGACTGCTGACTTCCTTAATAATACTTGTTGCATTTTTTTTATTAAAATCTGTTGCATATTTAGCTGCAATATTTACATTCTGATTTTTTAATAATTCCAGAATAGCGTTCATTTGCTGCGTGGATGTCCGAAAGCCACCCTGCGTATCTATGTAAAGGTTAATTGGCTTTTTTCCATTTCCCTTGATTGCTTCAATGATATCCATGAATTCTTCCAGACTATTTTCCTGAAATTGAATGGATGTATTATCTGACTTTTTTCCATTTGATACCGGAACATCATAAAACAATGTGCGAATTTCTTCTTCAGTATATTCTATATCTGCTGGCAATTCTTTTTGCTTTATTTCAGATGGTTTTATCAGAGTGTTTTCATCTATTAATATCGGTTTATCATTATTTCTGCGGATATAATCTTTGATCCGCTGCTTATAGAAGCATACGGCTGAATGTATTTTATCCGTCATTTCTTCCGGGTCATCCCAAAAATCTGCATCAATACCGTTTATTTCATTCTGTCTTGCCTCCTCTGATTCTACAATTACAATTCGATGTAGCTTTTTCCCTTCCAATGCCAACCGATACAATACCTGTTTGGTGCCCGGCTCCAGCTGAGAAATCCCCACACAATAGAAGCAGTTATCACCTGTCTCCTCAGATTTGTATTGGTACATTTTCACCTCATTTAAAATACTCAAAAAAATAAACAGTACATTTTCTTCTTTATCTTCGCTGTGTGTAATTTCCCTGCATGGCGGCATCTCAATCTTTATATTTGTATCTTTAGAATTGTTATTTACAGAAGATATTACGTCCATCTTATTTTTATTTCTTTTTTCACCCATATTATACTTCCTCCGAATTAAATACCATTTTCTTTTTTCGAGAGCTTTCTTGATTTTTTAATATTTTATGACAAAATCATCTCTTTTTCGAGTTTATCATAATCTGTCTGATTTTACATTAACATAGTGAAAAAAATATAAAGAATTGCATAAAAAAATTCCGGGAAATTTGTTAGCTAATATTCCCGGAATTGAACAAAAGTAAATTGGCTACATTTAATGCTGTTTCCATCTTCATCCACCTGTTCTGTCGCCTGACGGTCGCTGCAGGCGGCTACGACGCGGATGCCAGCCTGCTTTAACAGGTTCACCAGATGATACGTCAGAGTGAATTCTCCTTGAAGCATGACTACAGAACAATCATATTGGCAGATCACCTCAAATGTCCGTTTGGCTATCTTTTTCACCTCTTCTGCAGAGATATCAGCAGGGACAGGCGGAAACCTGATATCAACAATTTTTCCATATTTTTCCGCTTCGGCTCGCTGTTTATTGCTCCATTGTCTGGAACTGTGATTGGATACATTTAAAAATACAGACATTATTTCTGCCTCCCTTCTTCTACCCAACTTTTTATCCGTTTCTTTGTTTCTTTTTTCGCCAAATCTACTACCAGAATTTCAACCGGATTCTTCGGTCTTCTATCTGGATGTGGAACAGGTGGCTGTTGCAACAAGATTTTCATGAATATATCCGGATTATTTTTAATTATTTTTTTGCATCCATTAAATATTCTTTTTCCCATTATTAACCTCCCTTAATACATCTATGTTATTTGCCTGACATATCTTTATTATGCATTATAATAGTCCCCTTTTTTTCGAAAATCATAAATTCAGGATGAAAATATAAAACAGTATCAATGTATTAGAAGGTCAACACACTTTTAGAATTATTGTAACACGAAGAAAATAGCAAAAAATTGGAGATGTGGATTAAATAGAATATATAGTAGGTCAATATCCTAATTCGGATAACTTTCATTTCTACACAAATGGTTTCAGTTGAAATTGATTATTACAAGTTTGTGTCAATATCCTAATTCGGATAACTTTCATTTCTACTTCGAAGAAGGTTATGGTAAAGTTTTGTCTTTATCAATTGTGTCAATATCCTAATTCGGATAACTTTCATTTCTACGGTACAGTCGTATTGATTTGCTTGTTTTTGATAGGAGGTGTCAATATCCTAATTCGGATAACTTTCATTTCTACGGTAACCCTCTGAAACCCGCATAAATAAAGGCTCTGCGAGGTCATTTTTGCAGGTAATTAACTGAATATTCTGAAAACGAGCTTTTTTCGGCCATTTTTTTGTTTTCTAGAATTTTACAGTTACAACTGGGATATTTTCTATTTTCATTATATTGTCCATGACTTTTTATGTCAATCTTTTTTTATGAAATTCAGATTTCGTACATTATAATATAGTGGTTCGATTTGATCTGATGGGCACAAATTCGCTCCTGTTCTGACTTAAAATCTGCGGCGCTTTTTTTGCACTGAGGGTAAGATTTTTGATATTACCCCGATCCACCCGGTTCAACATTTCTTTCATCATCTGCACAATCTCACAGGAAATAAATTTTCCATTTACCATCTCCGGTTTTCTTATTTCTTTTGCTTCTTTCTCCTTTTTCCCGCACGTAAGACTTACAAACCAAGAACGGCTGTTATTTTCCATTCCCTCTTTTTTCATGAGTTTTTTCCCTGATTCACAGCATTCCTCAGCAATTCTGTATGCCTCAGCAAATGGCGCATGACTGTGAAAGATTGCAATTCCGGCACAGGAAGTCTGTAAAGCTCCCTCGGGTGAATCTGCTGCAAGTTTTGTGAGATACTCCACCGCCACATCGTAATCATTTCTTGCGTTGCAGATAAAAGTTACCTCATCCCCGGCATAAACTACAAATCTTCGTTCGCTGCGTTCCTTTTGCGCCAATAGAGAATCCACATCCTGGATTCTGTCATCAATATAGTGCTTCTGTATCTTACCGGAAAATTCCCGAAGAGCTTTTACACATTCTGTGTAAGTCAGACCCGAAAGGCATCTCTTGACCTGGGCTCCCGTATTGTTTCCATCAATATAAATTACTGCCAGGAGACTTTCATCCCCTTTTTTAGTGATCAAATCATCAAGAAATTTACTTCCCTGAATCTGCAGGTCTTCTTTTCTCTCTCTTTCAATCTGCGCATACTTATCATACTTTCGCCCTCTCTCAAGGCTGACTTTCTCCTTATTATTCCCGATAAAGCGAAGTTCCTCCAGAGGAAAGGGCGTCCGGTAATCCGTTTGAACGACAGGAAGAGTATTGACAGGGCTAAGTATAGTCTACCCCTGTTCTCTTCCGCGGTGTTTTTCATATATCTTGCGCTGATCCTTCGGATAATTGTCAAAATCCACCTCGTCCAAATAGGTAGTCAGCACCGAAGAGAATATGTTTTCTCAAGAAGAAGATAATAAAACCAGCGGTTTACTTCACGGTATATTTACACATCCCGATACAAGACGAAGAAATTCCCACCGCCGTCGTAAATCACTTCCCCGATATAACCTTCTTCCAAACGCTTTTTAAAATGTTCCGGGGTAAAATCATCCGGCTCATCAACCGAATGTTTTCTTCTGTAACTAAAGATCCCCTTTCTTTTATATATTTTCCCACTTTTTTTCTGTTCTTCCCCGAAAACCGCCTCTGCGGCCGGGAAGAGACAGTCGTCGAAACAATCCCGAATGATATAGGAACCGCCGACAATTTCTTTGATTCTGTTGCACCTGTATATGAAATCTTGTTTTCCCCGAATATCATACATTGCGAGAATCTACTTATCTATGCCCATATGTCCCGCACTCCTTTCTAAACATTTTCTCCGATGTCAAAATTCCTGAAGATTTCTCAGCTCATATCCTCCACCTGGTTTCTTATTGTATCCGGCACCTGATTCGCAAGATTCTCCCATTCATCCAGAAAGTTCCGGATTTTTTGCTCGTATTTCGTAGCTTTCTGTTTCTGCCAGTTTGAATCATTTTTATATTTTTCTTTCATATAACAGAAAAATCCATTCGGATTATGTTCACCGACTGCCGCGTGGTTCATCTGATTACGAAGGATACATAAAGATCTGTATTTATTCAAAAGAGCGTAAACTTCTTTTCTCTGCTTATCTCCCACTCCAAAAGAAAAAAGATTCAGAGGATCCGCAAAAATATATGCGCGGCGTTCTGTGCTATACTCAGTACAGTAATCTTTAATCAGATAATGATTCAAATCTTTCATCAAATACCGGTCTTTACGCGCCAGTTTCAGATACATTTCCTCACAGATTGTCAGGAACTTTTCTCTGTCCTCTCCCTTTTTCAGGTAATACAGAAGTCCAGAGTGGATGAATTCATAAGGCATCTTTGCCTCAAGAATCGTCAGGGCCTGCTGAAGAAAATTCTTATCCAGACACCATCGTATCTGCGCCACATAACGATATTTCTGTTTAAGTAAAGGCTTATAATTCTGATAAATATCCTGATATACAACATCCATTTCAGAAACCGCCTCAGGTGTAGATGCGCCTGCTGAAGAATCTGCTTTTTTTTCTTTTTCCTTTTCCTGAATTGATTCAATCCTGCGAACCGCTCTGTCGAATCCATCCGGGTTACATTTGCTGATAGCCGAAGAAGCATCTTTTATAGCTTTTATAATGGTTCTCTCTTTGGAATTGTTTTGATAATTTCCCTGGAAATACTGCTGAAGCTTATCTCCCCAGCCATATCTGGAGAAAATATCCATGGCGGAAATCAACTCATAAGTCCGGTATTCCTTCCCTGCTTCCCTTATTGTATGCAATGGCGGCTTCCGTTTTGGTTCAAAATCATTGGCATACCTTCCTTTGATGCTTACCTTCTGTCTCACCAGAAGCTCCGCAATCGCATTCATCTGAGAGACCGCATTCCTGTCGCCTCCCTGCATATCCATATACAGATGAACCGGTTTTCCATCTCCCCGAATGGCCTGCACTGCATCCCAGAAATACACAGGATTTTCCAGATTTATTTTGAGTATTTCCGGAAAATAATCCTGATATAATTTCAAATCAATCGAGGTCTCCTGCCGTTCCTCTAACTCATCTTTCAGAGAAATATTTACCGTTTCAGATTTACCCAGATAATTCCGAATTCTTTTTTCAAAAAGCGTTGTCGCTGTTTCCTTTCCCCACTGATCCAGACGCTCCGTGCGCACTTTACTGCTCTCAAGAATCACAATACGATCCAGCTTTTCTCCTCTGGAAGCCAGCATGTACAGGACATATTTTGTATGGGGTTCCATCTGGGAAAAACTCTTGAAATAAACGGTCTTTCCTTCCTCACTGAACTGATACGTATTTACTTTAGGGCTCTGTGGCAAAGTACTCATGGCAAGAAGCATTACATTTTCATGTTCTGTTTTAGGTATTTTATTATTATCCATAATATTCTCCTCTCTGACTATGACATTTTAATCAGACTTTTATTCCTTTGTCATTTTCTACATTTCTTCTGTTTTTTTCATACGGACGAAACTGTACAAATTCAAATATCGCTGTTTTCTTCGTTGTACCATCCGACATATGTTCTTCAACGGCTCTTCTCTCTGAACAAGCGCAGACGCAGAGAATTCCAGCTTTCTGGAGTCTTCTCACAACCGCCATTGTCAATGTAAACTCACCCTGACACATAACACAGTCCGGATGCTGCCGGATTATTCTTTCCGAATACTGGTTTGCAAGTATTGTAATTTCTTCTGTTTTTGCCAGAGACGGTACATCGGGGAAAGGCACATCACGAATCTCCCCATACCTTTCCGCCGCCTGCCTCTGCGCCTTATTCCATCGGTCAGATGGATGATTTGAAAAATTAAGAAACATTTTTACCCCCTTTTCACTATTTCGACTATTCTTTCCAAAGCCGAGTCCAGATTTTCTGCGTCCATATAGATTCCATGCTGGGCATCCATATTTTCCAGCCCTTCTGGCAATTGTTTCGGAAAGGAAAATCCATCCACAAACACATTCAAAACTCTTATCTCATTGCACGGTTCCATCGCGTACCGGAGTTCTTTTATCATATAATTTTCCTGTTCTCCCAGGGCATCCTCCCCCAGACATCCCGGTGTTAAAACGGCAACCACATACATTCCATTTTTCATTGCCTTTTTTAGCTGAATATTAAAATCCCCCATCCTCATAGATTTATAATCATAAAATACCTTACATCCGCTTTCTTTTAATTTGTTGTAAATCAGCCTTGCCGGATATCCGCCATATTTTCTTCTATAACTGATAAAAACATCATTCTCTGAAGTCTCTTCCAATCGACCGAGTCTCTCCGGTAAATTCCAAACGTTGGTACACAGATATCTGTAAAAAAGCGTATTGATATGAATTTGATTGGTGAGCATAACCAGTTGCTGTTGAAGATGCCGAATCGTTCGCATAGCAGGATATACACAGATATTATTTGCCGCTTCACGGCTCTGCTTCTCCAATTCCGCAGTGCGGGTGTTCAGGTTTATATAATACAGATAAACCATCAGATAATCCCGGAAAATGGCAGGTCCGAGACTTTTCCGCAGAAAATCTCCATTCTTATCTGCAATCTCGAGCGCTTGTCGCATATCTGCTGTTCCGGCAATTGATTCTTCTGATACCACCCAATTAATATACGGGTACTTTTCCAGCTGATAGAGAAAATTGCTGTCAATCTTTGCAGAAATCCTGCTGCTTCCATCTGCATTCAGACGCAGCTTTTCGAAATAAATACCAGATGTTGCCGGATTTAGCTCTTCTACAATCCCATAAGAAAGTGTTAACGCTTTAAGGGAATTTTCTTTCTGTACTTTTGGTTCCATCTGTTTAATCATACCGAGAAAATTTTGAAGCACCTCTTTTATCGTAAAAATCTTTTCATCCGTCTCGTCCTTTCCTGTTTTTATCATATAGCAAATTCTTTTCTTGGCTTTGATATCACTTAGCATAGCACGTAAATCCAAGACATTTTTTTCATCCATATTGACTGCTCGTATATCCAAAGTAAGATATCCTTCCCCGCCTTTAAAAAACCATCCCTTCACTTTAGAAATTTTAAACAGAATGTTCTTTTTGTTTTCCAGGTAATATGTACAATTTTCATTATTATGCAGACTCAGATTCTTTCTGTACCCTTGCAACAGTTCCAGACATCGTACCAGACCATGCTCTTCATTTTTCCACAAATTTTCATTTTGCTCGTTTAAACGGTTACTTCGGATTGATTTTCGCTGAAAGTACTGTACCTCACCGGCGTACTTCTTTACTCCAATCTTTTCATAAAAAGACGAATTATACAAAAATGGTATAATTAAAGCCATTTCAAATCTTTCGTGCATCATTTTTTATTCCTCCCCATCAAATTACGAACAATAGCCTACGAAAAAAATTTATCTGTAAAAGATATCCTTTTTCTTTATTCACTTTCCAAGGAATAATATATTCAATTTTTCAGATTTTTGCGAGAGTTTTTGACAAAATTGTTCTTATTTCAAGTTTAGCACAATCTGTCTGATTTTACATTAACATAATGGAAAAAATATAAAGAATAATATAAAAAAATCGGGAAATTTATAAACTAATATTCCCGAAATTGAATGAAAGAAAATTGGTTGAACTTAGTGCAATTTCCATCCTGAATATTATGCGATAAAACGAATGTCAATACCCTAATTCGGATAACTCTCATTTCTACTATGAGCAAAAGAACAACAAAAAAAAGACGGAAAAATGTGTCAATACCCTAATTCGGATAACTCTCATTTCTACTCAACAGATGTTCAGTTAGTTTAAGGAGGAAAAATGTGTCAATACCCTAATTCGGATAACTCTCATTTCTACTACTATAATGATTTAATTTATTGTAATGATTATAAATGTGTCAATACCCTAATTCGGATAACTCTCATTTCTACGGTACCCTTCTGAAACCCGCATAAATAAAGGCTCTTCGAGGCCGTTTTTGCAGGTAATTAACTGAATATTCTGAAAACAAGCTTTTTGAGGCCATTTTTTTGTTTCCCAGAATTTCCTAATAAAGTTTTCCTTGTTTTTATTATTATATGAGCATTTCTATAGTATGTCAATGTATATCCGCAGGAGTTTCGGATCAGAAATTTCTCGCAGAAATTTTTCACAAAGATTATTACTGCCGAAAAATGATTTTAGAACAAAAATGGTGTAAAACCAGGTTTCACAGATAATGTTAACTCGGTTTTACACCGGGGCAGGATTTTGTGAGTAATTATAATTCAATCAGCCATTCGTACCCGTTGGCTTTTGGACGACGGACCAGCATTCCTAGTTCGATTTCCAGACAGTCTGTTTGTACATCGTCAAAGATGGAAGATAATTCTTTTTCTATTTTTTGAATGTTGTTGTCGAGGTTTCTTTTTTGCTTTTTGTAATCCTGAATCTTGCGGGCAAGTTCAAGAGCCTTTTTATGTATATTGATTTCATCGATGACTTTTTGCTTTTTTTCCTGGGTGATGCTGCGGCTGATTGGAAGAGTGATATCGTCCTGTAAATCATTGGAACGGGAGATAGCATGCATAACAGGAGACGGATAACAGTTTCGGGTACGCTTGAAAGTGCAGCTGCAGCCGTATTCCGCCGTTATTTTTTTGTACTGTTCTCTCAACTTGATGCAGCTGATAGGCTTTTCCGGGCATTTGCTGATGAAACGGTCTGTGACATTATACTGATAATTCAGAGTGAACGCCATGACAGTGTGAATAAATTGTTTGCCGTCCTCGCCAAGATGGGCGAAAACATAAAGGATAGACATTCTTTCAAAATGTGTCAAATATCCAGTTTTTGCGGATTTCTGACACAGATAACGCATCAGATTACATTTCTTCAGTACTTCACGCACATTTTCGGATATGTCCGGAAATGCTTCCAGATTTTCATCGACCGTACGCCCAACCCTTTTTTCCTGAAAACCTATATTGGCCGCAAGAACTTTTTTTATGGTACTAAGGGGAATTTTTGCCAGAGAATCCAAAAATAGATTCAGGTCTTTCACTTTTACGCCGTCCTCATTGATGAAATAGGAGCGTTCTCCTGTTTTGGAATGAATACCGTAAGGAAGTTTAATGGCCTGTCCGTATTTTCCAGGTTTGAGTCTGGTCTTGTTTGGAAAATATTCTATACTGATGTCGCCTTCCTCTGCTAAGGTGAGACGGGCTTCAATCAGGTCGGAAAGCATGTTGATGTATCGTACCGGCAGCCATTCGGTGAAAAAGATCCACACGTGATATCCCCGGTATCCGGAAAATTCTGCATATCCCTGCATGCCAAAAGAATGCAGCAGCTTCAACACCTGCTGTGCTGCTTCTCCGGTTTTCATGAGATAGGAATGGAATTCATCAGTATCGCTTCCATATTTCATAATAATCTTTTTGGAAATATCAATATCAATGACCATAAATTTCACTGTGGAATTTGAACGCTGCACATAAGTTGCCGCTGTACACTCACCAGAGAGATGCTGTCCCACTATTTTTTCTGTCAAAGGAAGAATCTGAAGTTCGTTTTTTCTATGCTGTCCGGCGTCTAAGCTTTCCAGAGCGTAAATATCTTCTCTTCCCGTGACACTCCTGAGCATACGGTGAGGAGTACTTTTATCCCATATAATATCCTCTTCTGCAGCGGAGCTTATGGGATTAATGGCAAATGTATGGGAACAACCCGTTTGCTTTTCTTTTCTATCCATCCAGAATGCCGCTTTCTCATATTGCTGCCCATCAGTATAAAGCTGCATCAGTTCTGTCAAAAGCGTCTCATTTTCATGAACCATAATCTGACGATACAGAGGCAGAAGCTCATTTCGGATCGCATCAGGAATTTCTCCGTATTCATCCGGGCGATAAATACGATAAAATTGTTCATATTCAAGAAGTTCCAGAGATGGAAGTTCTTTCCGTTTCCAGAAGTCCGACAGATACATAGCGATATCTTTGTATATATTATCTGTTTGCGGACGGAGATTTACCAGCTTCTGCAGTTTTGTTTCCTCATTTTCTGACAACCGAATCAGTGTTACATATTCAAAAATGGAAATGTGTCGTCGCTCTTCCCGGAAGTACTGTTCCCATCCTCCGATGATTTCCGCTGCCTTTTTCATCTTCTCTTCCAGTTCGGCGTCCGAAGTAAGCCAGATTGTTTCCAGTTTATTTTCCAGGGATTGTTCCGCTTTTGCCGGAATGGCTTTACCTTTTCCTGAAAGATGATATCCAAGAAAATCTACTCCTGAATCTATATCAGTAAGAATCTGTTTGTTTTCATTAATTTCCAGCCCATAACATTGCAGCTTCATTTTGATTTTTCTCAGAAGAAGCATCATGGAATCTTTATCCTTTCCAAGCAGGAGCATATCATCGGAATACCGGATAAAAAAAATATCTTTTTCCGACAGCCAACGATCAAAGTCCATCAGATACACATTAGATAATATGGGAGAGATGCCGGAACCCTGATGAATGCCCCGGGATTTTTCTTCAAGTTCCCCGGAGTCAGCAAGAGAGACATTTTGTACATCTTTTCGAATTAACTGTAAAACATCCTCTTCCCTGATTTTTCTTTGAAGTATTTTTTCCAGTATGGACCACTGAATTCTGTCAAAAAACTTTGTAATATCCAGCTTTAATATTACTTTCCACTTTCCCATCTGCATCTGCTCTGAGATTAAATCGATGGCCTGCAAAGCAGACTTTCCATTGCGGTAGGCAAAGGTCCCTGTTACAAAATATGAATCATAAAGTCTTGCCAATTCCGATGCAACGGATTGCTGCACCACTTTATCCCGCATAGAATACAGAGCGATTTCCCGGGCTTTTTCTCCTTTATACAACATGATTTTTTTCACCGGAACCGGCTGATACCTGTGTTCTTTTAAATCCAGATTCAGCTGCTTTAATTCCTCCCGGTGATTAGCTTCAAATTGTTCGAAAGTAATATTATCCGCTCCTGCTGCCGGTTTATTTTTTCTCACTTTCTGCCACGCTGTCATCAATTTTTGTATATCAATGATTTTTGTATATAACCCCATAGATTCTCCTCCTGCTTTCTTCTTCATTAAATAGTAAGGCATTTTATTCAGCATTTGCAATATCTCTTCTATATAATAAATATATCTTCCTCTGCTTCATCTTCGTTTTTCTGCATTTCTCCGATTACCTGAATTTTTTTCTCACATTTCCCGCAGAGGTCATAAATGCGTATTCCTGCATCTTCACTACCGGTCAGATGATTCGACAGTTCATTTCTTAGTCTTTGAAAATGTTTTTCGGAAATTTCACATTCAAAAACGCTGTACTGCACTCGTCGTCCATAGCCTTCCAGTAATTTTGCGATCTTATTACGCAACCGGTCGCTGCTGATATCATAGCTGACAATGTACATCTTATTCTTCCTTCCATCGATACGGCACATAGTTTTCTTTCTGTAAAATGGATCTTTTCAGTTCGGCTGTCTGTCTGCGAATGATATTCCGAAATGATTTTTCACCGGAGGCTGTATTTCTTCCGTCCATCCATTTTTCATATTCTACACAAAATTTTCGAAATCCATCTTCATTGAGAATAACTCCTCCGCTTTCAGGGAAATCAAAATCATATTTTCCAATAATTCTTTTGTTGAAAAGCAGCATCACCAGCCGGTCTGCCACAGGCTGGCGAAACTCTTCCATCACATCCAGAGCAAGAGATTTTCTTCCATATCGTATGCCATGGAGAAACCCCAGATAAGTCTCGAATGATTCCGCATCCAGCGCGCTGCAGACTTCTTTAGTTAAGAAAGTATATGTCAGACTGATTATCACATTGACTGGATCTTTTGGAGGTCGCCGATTCCTCCCGGAAAATGTAAAGTCACATTTCAGCATATGACCAAACGCGCTGAAATAAATATTGCTGCAGATTCCTTCAATACCCAGAATTTCATTGGATGTATTTTTTTCAGGTAACAGAGACAGATAGTGTTCCAGTTTTACCACATCCCTTTTCCAGTCATAGGCGCTGCCATTCCAGCGATGACGTCGAATCAAATTAATCTGATTATGAATTTTATTATCTATGATTGTTTTTGCCATATTCATCCGCCGTTCCATCTGGAGATAAAATCCATACTGTTCAAATCGAAGAAAAATATTCTTCGATGATTCTGCTGCCATCCTTCCCAGATATTCCCCGGAATAAGAGAAAAAATGTACGTCTTTTCCATTTCTCATCAGCGTCTGCAAAGCCTGTGATGTAATCTGAACATTTCCAATTACAGAAACAGTATCAATTTTAATCAGCGGAATTTTAAATATCTGCTTTCCTCCTTTTGTCACCACAATGCATTCCCCCTGTTTCTGCACGTTGGCTCCCTGTTCTTTAATATATAAAACAGCCATTTTACCGTCCGCTTCCTTTGGCATAGTAACGGGAATTCATAGGATTAAGCCATACCATATCCTGGCAATATGATTCATAATCAATTTTTTCAATCTGACAAAATACCTGAAACATATCCAGGACAAATTCTTTAAATTTCCGAAAATCTGAATAACTGACCGGTCCAAGTCCGTGGGCAAAGATAGAATTATTGCGCAGATATACCTTTGAACGGATCTGTTTCAACCTGCCAATCCCCTGATTTTTTGTTTCACACACAACAGGATCCCCCAGTGCATAAAGAAGGATGAAGCCTTCCAGCAGAGAAATCTGTTCCGGAAGATAATCACTGCCTTTTCTACGGAAAAGTTGTTCTTTGATATTGGCAACCGTTTCTTTCAGTTTATCCAACTGTTCTTTTGGAGTTAGTCCAACCATCTCCGGCGTCTGTGATGGGTTATATTTGATTTCCAGATATTCAGCTTTTGATATATTGATGTTATATCCGGAGAGTCTGCGTTGTTCCATCATCTCCAGAAGTCGATATAACAGCAAAGTTGACATATCGTACTTCTCCTGTTTTTCCCGAACCAGAGCATTCTGGAGCATGGTAAACATTAACGCGGTAATTACAGGCGGATTGGTCAGGATTTTCTGATTTTCTTTTGCACTTACCAACGAAGGAATCTCTTTAAGGCGACCCAGAATGACCTCTTGTTTCTGCAAAGTATCAAAAAAATCCATCAACAGAAATTTCCCGTGAGTCATTCTGTCCCTCTTCAACTGTCGATTTAACTGTCTCATGGATTCATAGGCAGGAATAAAATCCAATGCATCCCAGGACTCATAAGCACTGGCCAGCAAATAGACAAAATTCAGCTCCTGTCGGTTCCCCGGATCCGGAATCATCTCTTTTAAAACAGCCAATTTTTCCTGTGCACCGGCATAATTATATTCAGCAAATAGGTTCAGAGCTTTTTCAATCTCCAAATCACCAAAAACTGTCAGCGGATTAGTAATATAAAATAATGTTTCAGAACCTGGTCTCGGTTTGCGGAAATCCACAAGATAATCGTTAGTACCTACATAGACCATCTGTACGTTAATCATCGCTCCCGCCATGGCTGACGCTACCGACATAGCTTTAGTTCCGCCGGTAAAATCTATGTACATTTTCTCTGGCCTGTCCCATTTCAAATAGCTTCGTTTGATTTCCTGATAAATTTCCAATGGACTGGTTTCACTGACCCGGCTCTTTTCATAGGAATCCGGAGTGATACTGCAATGACTGACCACTTTATTTAAAATGATTTCTGATTTTTCCGTATAAAGGAACAATATTTTTTTTGGATGTAGCAGAGTAATATTCAGAACAATTGGCTCATAAGAAGTCCCTACAGATACAACAAGATAATCCACTTTTTCAAAAACTTCGCTGCGGTTTCTTTTTACATAATCCTCTTCAATCAGCGTCATCAGATTGGAATCATAAAATTCTTCCGCCAATTTTCGCTGTTCAAAGGTTTTTCGTTCCAACTGCATCCATTCCTGTGTTACTTTTTCTAACTTTCTGCTCTTTGCCATATTTTTCTCCCTTTCCAAAAAAATATATAACGTGTTCCGAATTTCTTGTTCATTTCAATGTTGCTTGCGTCTTTTTTGTAACTTCTTTTTATATTACTTTTTATCCATCATTTTTTCATTAATTGCTTATGCACGTTATCCATTTTTTAAATCTCCTTTCAGAAATTGATTTTTTATCATTATATACTTTGTCAAACCCCTATTTTTCGAACATCTCCTTTTATTGCCTTCTGTGAAAGATTAATTAGAGCATTACAGAATAATTCTTTACATCTTTTCTTTTAAATAAAAAAAACTCTTGAAAATTCCCACTAGAAGAATTTCAAGAGCATACAAATATAAGCAGTTTTTCTTTTGTTATAAAAACTATTTTCGCAAATATTAAATTTTACATTAATTTTAATTATTACAGTAGTAACGATAATTGAGCATCAATACCCTAATTCGGATAACATTCATTTCTACGCAAAAAAAATATTAGAAAATAACTACGCTGAAATTGTGTCAATACCCTAAATCGGATAACATTCATTTCTACAAAGAAGAAAAGAACTTTGTATGGGGCGAAGGACAGGGTGTCAATACCCTAAATCGGATAACATTCATTTCTACGGAATGTCAATTTCTTTCAACAAATTAGAAGAAACAGGTGTCAATACCCTAAATCGGATAACATTCATTTCTACATTCTAACGCAAAACGGAAAAAACCACACTATAAAGGTGTCAATACCCTAAATCGGATAACATTCATTTCTACGTTACTGGTATTTATACGCCAAAGATTGGACTTAAAGGTGTCAATACCCTAAATCGGATAACATTCATTTCTACTTAAAGCTGGACGGATGATCGAATCGGCTTTATTAACAGTGTCAATACCCTAAATCGGATAACATTCATTTCTACCACTTAAAACCAATCTTTGGAACAGTAGTTGGACTGTGTCAATACCCTAAATCGGATAACATTCATTTCTACGTTTTCGGATTATAATTGGGAACTCTTCTAAAGATAGTGTGTCAATACCCTAAATCGGATAACATTCATTTCTACTATGAAGAAAGTCATTTTTGTAGGAGTAGTTGTTGGGTGTCAATACCCTAAATCGGATAACATTCATTTCTACCAAATAAAATACTATTTTAGGAGGACTTCATTATGAAGTGTCAATACCCTAAATCGGATAACATTCATTTCTACATCCAACTACGGAAAGTAGTCTTGCACAGAGTTATGTGTCAATACCCTAAATCGGATAACATTCATTTCTACGGTACCCTTCTGAAACCCGCATAAATAAAGGCTCTGCGAGGCCATTTTTGCATGTAATTAACTGAATATTCTGAAAACAAGCTTTTTGAGGCCATTTTTTTGTTTCCTAGAATTTTACAAATACATGTGAAATATTTTCTATTTTTATTATATTGTCCATGACCTTCTATGTCAATCTATTTTTCAGGAAATTTATTAAATAATTGCCTGATATTAAGCAAAAGAATTATATCAGGAACTTTATGAAGAACTAAAATAGTGTTAACATAGTTTAAGATATTTGTGGCATTTCTAACATTTTATCAAAAATACCGCAGGATATCTTTAATTTAAAATATATCGTAAAGAGTAAATCGTTTCTCTTGATAATTTCTTAACCGTCTTTTGGCTGATCGATAAACTTTTTGCGCCAGTTCTTTCGGTTCCAATACCACCAGAGAAGAGCCATATTGGTATAACCAGGAACGGAAATCATTTAGCCCTATGATATCGTCTTCATAATAATAGTAACTGCCTTCCGCGTAAAATTTTTTATGTATTCTCCGGTCTACATCCGCACGGATTTTATTAAGAATATTATGTGTGTTTGCATCAATCCGAATCTTCACATGTACCGGCGGCTTATCGATATCAGTTAAATCCATTCCCCACAGATAATCAAATTGTTTGAATATCTGTTCCCTTTCCTCTGACACGGACTGGTCCACAGATAATATTTCTATTCTATTCATTCTGTCCAGACGATAGGCTGAAATGCTATGCCAGTTGTTCCCGGTAATACAGTACATATGACCATTGGACAAATTATGATACAACAGTCTTGGACTAATGGTTTTCTGTTTCTCGTGATAATTTCTATCTGTATAATGAAATGTAATCATTTTATTAAATTCAATGGCTGCCTGTATTTCCTGTCTTTTCTTTTCGTCGAACCGGACAATTGGAGAAAGAGCGTTTTCCTTTATGAAAACCGCGTCGGTGAGCACATCCTGGTTGCAGACTATCTCCACATTGCCGGTCAGCTGCTGAAATAAATATGACAGAAGAACTGATTCTCTTTCTGTCGTGAAAAAAATATATTGTTCATTTTCTTTAGATTTTTTTAAACCTCCCAGACCTTCCGGATCCATAACCACAATCGTATCATCTGTAAATTTTCCTTCGTCAAAAAATTCTTTTGCAAGATAGCTTTTATCCGCTATTTCTTCTATTGCTGTTTCCTGTGCCTGTTCTTTTCTACTCCCTGATGAAAAAACAGCTTCCCTTTTTGCTTCACTGATAATATTCTTACGTTCCTTTTCTTTTTCCGATGAGGATTTATAACACCATAAATAAGGTTTTAACTGAGGGTTCTTTATGAGTACCTCCATATCTTTACGGATAACACTGGCCGGAAGCCCCAGCGCTTTGCTGATTTCCTTTACGGAAGGATTCAGAACTCGCGTATCAACAAAATTTCCCGGATAATAATTGGATGAAACAATCATTATCGCGATAATCGCTGACAACCGGTCCATACTATTGTGATAATTCATCTCCCCACACCTCCTCGTAGCTGCATATCATTTTCTTTGCGGAATCAATCATGGCATCCCGCATTTCCTTCGGTTCCTCCACAATAGCAGAACTCCCATACTGCCGCAAAAAAGGCAGGAAATCTCTGACACCTCTTATGGTGTCTTCATAAATTATTTCTGAATCATCATCTAAATAGTCAATTGCCGACGAATGTATCCTTTTTTGATGAAGTCTCTCCACTTTTTCTTTAATAAATGATTGATTCTCAAAATGTACGATTACTTTCTGAGGATTTTCCAGAGAAATAGATAACATCTCCTCTGCAATCTGTTTATATTTCTTGTGATGATAGATTTTATTTTCTTTTTCTGTACATTTAATTCTGTCAATTGCATCGAGAGGAACAATCACAGGTTTTGTCTCATCTTCTCCCATTAGGTACCATCGATTTTTATCTACAACATATACGATGTAAGCGACAGAGAGATTAATCTTTTTCCAGTACCCTGCATGAGTTCTGTAAGAAATGTGCAGCGCAAAGAATTTATACGGCTCCGCTAATATTTTTTCCAGACAATTCAATGTTTTTTTGTCCGATCGATTCCTTTTTCCATGTACTCTGTACCTGGGATCAGAAACCTTGTCCTCTTCCTCATCATTTCCGTACAGCAGATATTTCAGTATCAAATAGATTTCATCAAGCCCCTTTACCGGAGCTCCTTCTCTGTATAAGCTGTAACACTCACAAAAGTCAATCATATCACTTTTTACCATACGACGAAGCATAGGAAGATTCTCATCAGGATAAAGCCGGTCGGATTTGTATACTTTCTTCTTTTTAAAACTGGCGTTATTAATATCACGGTTTAAATTGCTGCTTACTTTTCTCTTTCCAGCTGATTTCTCTGAGTCTTCTTCTATCATGCGCCCTGAAGTATTGCCATAATAAAAAAAAATCAAAATCCTCTGCCAGCTCCATACGAGTTTTACCGTTTTTCTGATTATCCTGACAGAGGATCTGCTGTAGCAGAAACTTCCGTATCGTTGCGTGATCCAGCTCCTCATAACTCTGTTTTTGACTATTTTCGTTATCTTCAATTAATTCCCGGTATCCGTATTTTGTTATGATATGAAACCCTTCCCTGCGCAGGTCTTTGATATCTTCACTGAGCCGCGAAGAAGAAATACCCAGACTTTCCACAAGTTCCTCTGTTTTCATTTTTTTATGTTTTCGCAAAAGCCGGATAATCCTCTCTCTCCGTTTCGATACAGACATCTTTTCTTTTGTATTTTTTACCATATCCCTATTCTTTATTGAAATCCTCTCCCTCCCCCATAAAATTGTTCATAAAAAGTATATCACATTTTGTCTCAAATTGGATTGACTCATTATGACAAAGCGAGAATTCGTGAAAACTTCTTTAAATGGTAATCGCTTATAAGATTGGGAATTATTGCGCTGAAGGGAAGAAAGTTCAGATAATATTCATTTCTACAGAGTTAATTATTAGAGCTACGAAAATGAACATTGTGTGTCAATACCCTAAATCGGATAACATTCATTTCTACTCGGATATATAATAAACATCGACAGAGAAACGTGTCAATACCCTAAATCGGATAATATTCATTTCTACATTGCGACAGAGTCAGAGACTGTGATAATCCGGAGATGTGTCAATACCCTAAATCGGATAATATTCATTTCTACGTTTACCGAAATGGCAAGACTTACGTTGCAAAAGGGTGTGTCAATACCCTAAATCGGATAATATTCATTTCTACCGTGATGGCTTTTGCCGAAAAAGCGGCAGAGAAAGTGTGTCAATACCCTAAATCGGATAATATTCATTTCTACCTTTTGCAGTTAATGGATCAGCTGTCTCTGATGATGAGTGTCAATACCCTAAATCGGATAATATTCATTTCTACGAAAGAGAAAAAAACAACAAGGATATTGGCCATTATTGTGTCAATACCCTAAATCGGATAACATTCATTTCTACGGTACCTCTCTGAAACCCGCATAAATAAAGGCTCTGTGAGGCCATTTTTGCATGTAATTAACTGAATATTCTGAAAACAACCTTTTTGAGGCCATTTTTTTGTTTCCTAGAATTTTACAGCTACATCTGAGATATTTTTCATTTTTATTATATTGTTCTGATCTTTTGATGTCAATCTATTTTTGATTTTATAAAGTAGTACAACAGGTAATTTACTGAAATTTCTATACAATTCACAAATTCTCCTGACAGGAGGTGCATTCGCGCGAAATTGAGCAAAAAGAAATCTTTCAGGTATTTTATGAAGAGACAAAATCATATTAGGACAGTTTAAGATATCTGCGGTATTTGAGACATTTTATCAAAAATACCGCAGGGTGTCTTTTGCTTAGAAGAGACGGAATCGTCCGAATCCAAATGTTGTATGTCTTCCAATATGTATCAATTCTCCTGCCAACAGGAGCGTCAGCTGTTCTTCAGTGAGTGTGTCAAGAAAGATTTCACCATGGATTCCCTCCCAGCGCATTTTCTTTTCGGTGCGGCCGGAATAGCGTGGAACACGGTCTTTGTAAATCTTCTGTTCTTTTATCTCCGGAATATTCTCCAGATTCAGTTTATACTGCGGTAAATCCAGTTCCTCCAGACAGTCCAGCACATAGATTTTCCTGGCACAGGACAGGAGGATGGCTTCCATTTGAAACTGTCGTAACATTTCTCCTTTATATTTTGCGGAAAATGGCGCGCGGAAACGAATCCGTCCTTCTAATCCGTTATGTATCAATTGCTGTTTGCGGTATTTCACATAATCTTTTACAGTCTGAATTTTATAATTATCCATATAGATATTTCCGTTTTGATCTAAAAAAATCTCTTTTCTGGAGTTTGTTACGGAGATAATATGAAATCGGCCGCGATATTTTCCCAGGCCTTCCATTCCCAGCGCATAAAGTGCCTGCATGTACAAATTAAAGTAACAGAGCAGTTTCCCAAATAAAATAATCTGAAAATGAAAAGAATCTCCTTCATAAAACTCTTCTCTGTAATCTTCACATTCTATCACATAGCCAATACCATCGTCTTCTTTCATAAAAGAAGGAAGTTTTTTTAATGCGGGGTATAAAGCTCTCTGCGCCAGACATTCCGACCGAAAATCGCAGAAATCACATTTTCTGTCGCGGATACAATTGGCCCGAAGCATCATCTCCCCCATCCCTCCGCGCAAAGCAGAGGCTTTGTATTTAGGGAGAACGGTATCTTCCAGCACTTCTGCTGTAAAATGTAATTTAATATACCGGATATTGAGTTCATCATGTAAGCATTGCATTTTTACCATCTCTTTTTCCCGTAATTATTTCTACCGCCTCTGTTGCCAGTATTTCTGCCGCTGCTGCCAGAAGTATTCTTGTTGCCGCCGTTCTTTGTTTCAAAAACTTTTTTCAAGCCTTCCACTTCCTTTGTTTCAGGCTCCATCGGCTTAAGATATTCTTTAAAAAGCATATTTTTTCTGGATGCCGGCATATTGGTACTTACATTTTTGCGTTCATTTTTATTATATCGATACCCTGTATGATTCTTCGAAAACCAGTCAAAAATATCTCCATCTTTTTGTGTTCTTGGATAAGAGATTTTCTTTTTCCCTGACTGTAAATAGTTTTTTAAATAATCGAACTCTGTCATGATAGCAAAATTCGATATAATTTTGTTATTTGCCAAAGTGCATGCCATATCCGGGACATAGGGCTCTTCTGTCATGGATATACCTTTATTTTCATCTATCGTAAACTTTCGGAGAAGAACATTGTCTATATGCATGGCGACGCTTCCCAGTCCCAGGGGCTTTGCCGCTCCCAGCTTGTAACCATGCTGTTTCTCTTCTAGACTGATATTAGAATTTTCTCCGGCATTGATAAGATAACAGAGCGTATTCAACTCCTCTTCACTGATGTTGTGAAAGTAAATTTTACCCTGAAATGTGATTCCAGATCTTACAGGGCGTATGGTCTTATTCAGATTACTGATCTCTCCTCTGCAGTTTTCCAAAGAAAAATCAGGGTGATGCCAGTAAAATTTACGGCCGTTAAGTTCCATCGTATTACTATGTATATTTCCATACTGATCTACATAATATTCGTATGTCCAGAATACTGCTCTTTCATCAGGCTTTTTGATATAAAATTCCGGGTTAAACTTTGGAGTGGACAAAGGCTGTAAAGTAATTGGCTCTTTATCAAAACAGTTCTCCGGATTTTTTTCCACACATTCCAAATCCGTCACACGGATTCTGGATGCAACCCCTCCCTGATTTTCTTTGCCTAATGTACCAAATAATGCGCAGGCCGGACAGAGACTGCCAGCTTTTTCGCAGGATTTGTAGCCCTTTGCCATATCAGATATTTTTCGAGTATATACTTCTCTGGTAATACATGCTGGAGCAAGCATCAATTCATCGCTTTCTTCTTCTTTATAGTGAATCTTACTGTAATAGACTGGAAAATACTGCTCTCCTTTTCCTTTCTTAAAATTTTCGTATTCTATCCTATATTCATTATATTCACTCTGTCCATTTTGCTTATATATAGATAATACTGCGTCAAGACGGCTTGTCAGAAATTTCTCATTAAATTTCCTAAACACCCGTATAGGCTCATTAGCTTGATTGTAAGACAGACAAAACACATGGAGACAGTGCTTGTTTTGTTTGGAAAAGCCTTCTCCGTTTTTTTCCTTCATCAAAGGTCCCGCTTCTCCTTTGATAATATAACCAATTTTTCCTGAAACTTCAACAGATGTTTCACTAACCTTTTTTATATTCTTCGCCAGAGGTTTTCCTTTTTCCCGAGGGGTATAATGAAATTCTACTTTTGAACCTTCTGGAAGCTGGTCCTGTCTGTAACATAGTCTTCCCCAGATTTCTTTATATTTTACCGAACCCTTCTGATCTGACCATGCCATAGCCTTCGTCTCATCCTCCAGTGTGTTCGCGCCTTTTGTGCGGGCCAGACAATCTTCTGCTTTATAAAGTTCATAGGTCACTCCGTCACTGACTTCATTTCTTTTTAAAAGCCCTGCCTGAAACTTTTCCTGTGTTCTTTTACTGAGAATCTTCTCATCATCTACCGCCGACATGCAGGAATCGGTCAAGATTTCATAGTTACTGCGGAGCATTCCCCGCATCTCGCTTCCCGGGATTACGGGCTGGGGCAATTCATTTTTTACAGAACCTTTTCCTTTCATGGAAGATAAATCTTTGTATGAGAAAAAGTCATAGGATTTATGGCCTTTCACGTTTTTGTCCTTATCAAAGGCATCTTCATTACTGGTATTTGGTATAAACAGCGGCGTTTTCGTCAGCAGAGAATACGAGATCACACCGGACAGACCTTTTTTTTGTTCAGGTTCTTTTGCTTTTTTGCCGCCGCTTCCCAGGGGTATAAAATTATACGGATTAATAAATGCATATGCCATCTCATTTTCCTCCCATCTGCAGGCGGTAATTGTCTACGTACGCCATGCCGTTTTTTCCATAGCTGATGTGATTCAGCACTGTAATTACTTCCGACTTAGTATTACCGGATGTCTGTTCTTCCGATAAATTCTTCTGAAACAATTTTACCCTTTCTTTATAGATACTGGCTTTATCCGCCTCCGAAAAATCTGCAATTGTCTCTATTTGATACTCGTCTTTTGTAGATGCCTCTGTATTATTATCTTTAAAACGTTTGCTTCTGGTAAGAATAGCGCGGTATTCTTTATCCCTGTCAAAGAGATGCAACTCCAACAGCTTTTCATTTTGTAACAGTTCTTCTATTTCAGAAAAACTGTCATATGGCTGAAAATATACTTTTTTCCTTGTATATGCCAGAAGCTGACCAGATTCCGGCGCTTCATGTCTTCTTTTTAAATTCGTAAACGTCATTCTCTACATCTCCTTCCATACGAGTTCCTGCAATTTCTGCTGCGCCTCTTTCCATATATCTTTCTCATTGGCAGCAGAAAGCGTCGGTTCACCTGCCAGAGTAAAGATACCTCTTCCGATGGATGTCTGACCGCCCACTGCCAGGTAGCCTTTTGTGATGTCCTGCACGACCAGCTGCAGAATGGCAAGCAAAGCCAGCGCATATTTTCGATTCTCTGTTTCATTTTTCCTTCCTGCACGAATCATAATCTCCAGTGTGGTTTCACCGCCGCAGTGCATGATTTCCGAATACAGAGCACTTTCAATGGTCGATGAATCAAAACGGTTAATTTTATTTCTGGTCATCGGCACATCTTCGCCGCCTTCCAGAACGCTTTCCCCAATTATCACCATGGATTGTCTGGCCGAAGGTTCTTCTTCTTTTGACTCTCCGCTCACATCCACATACCCAAACCAACATTGAAGCAGTTCCCGGATTTTTGCACTGCTGCATCCAATCTGACTGAGGATATCCCGGATATCAGCTCGAATGGCTCCATTCCAGCTTGTTCCGGGAATGACTGGCCTGACGGAATGTTCCGGGTCGGCTGGATTCATATGGCACGTAATATGTTCATAATCTGCCTTATCTGGTTGGGCAGAGTAACGACGGATACTGATTCCGCCGGTCAGGCGAAGAGGAATGCTATATCGGATATATTCCGGTGTGTCGATGGTATTGTTATGATTATTCAGCCATGATACGCAGTCTTCGCACTCAGAACAGGCGGAAGCGTCATGACCGTTTTTACAGAAAGTAATCCATTCTTCTACGTTCTTTGCTTCAAAAATATTTTGCCATATTTTTTCAACCCGTAGTCTGCCGAATCCCCGGTTCTTATTTCCCCCCAGCCGAATCTCACCGGTATTGATTCCCTGAATAATGGCGGCAAATTCTTCCTCCGGATTTCTTTTTAAGTCATCTTTCAGATCATTCTCCCGAAGGATATACTCCACATAAAGCTTTCCTCCTGCGCCTGTCTCGATGATTTCCATGTCAAATTTATTTTCCACAGTCTTGTTCTCGCTAAGCTGCACGCCGTCGCGGACGGATACGATTGGCTTTGAATCAAAATACACATCTGAGATATGAATGGAGCTCATGGCTCCTTTTTCTCCATCTGCATAGCCGAAAAAACCTTCTGTATTCTTTTTTTCCTCCAGATAGCAGCGGAAAGCGCCTGCCAGAGAGGTTCCCGGAATAAAAAGCTCTCCCTTTCCGTTTCGCAGTACATCCATATCAGTATTTTCACTGTTCCCTCCGGACAAAGCAAGAGGTGACTGGAGGGACAACTGTGCCACATAATAAATTCTTTTTACGATTACATTTTCTCTTGCCATTAATGATTCCCCTCCTTATTCT
Source organism: Eubacteriaceae bacterium CHKCI004 (assembly GCA_900016875.1). Classification (GTDB taxonomy): domain Bacteria; phylum Bacillota; class Clostridia; order Lachnospirales; family Lachnospiraceae; genus Anaerobutyricum; species Anaerobutyricum stercoris. The sequence goes on from FCNR01000042.1 coordinate 100,629, forward strand.
CCTGTTCCGGTTGCCGAAGTATATATTTCAGCTGTGTCAGATAGCTTTCCAGATACATTTTCTGCACTTCGTCTTCATCAGGATTAAAGTTTATAACGTGGTATTTGGCACAAAAACTATCAACGATAGATTTCGTTTCCTCTTTCACCGTTTCCAGAATTTTATTTGCGTAGTTTAATTTTTTCTGTTTCGTTTCCGCACTTTTCCCATATCGTTTCGTGCAGTTTCCCTGAATACTTGTGAATTTATCGTTTTCCCGACACATCTGCAGCATATTGCTGACAATCGGACGAATCTCCAAGTTGATTTTTATACTGTTGCTTTGCGCGGATTCTACCGCTTTATATCGTACAAAGGTATTGAACATATCCTTACAGAGATCTTTTACAAACTGCGCTTCTTCAAAATTTACACAACTGTCCGAATCCGTCTGTCTTTTATCCATGTAAATATCAGAAAGCCCTTTCGGCTTTCTTCCGTTATCATGGATGATGTGGACTGTAGCTTCCCCAAAGCCTTCCGTTACCCGTTCGCCCAGAAACAGTGGAGACGAGAAAGTTATCTTTGTTTCTTTTTTTAAAGAAAACTTCAGGACCGTCCCTTTGTCAAAGGCAGTGACAATTGGTTTCGGCCTGTCCCACTGGGTATTATAACCGCCAACCGTAGTATAACGCACAAAGCGCTGTACTTCAGCTCCTTTTTCAGCTTGTTCCGTAATACCAAGCACTTCTATGATTTCCCGAATCAGGTCTTCGGTATCCGTGGAATAAAAAGCCCGGTCATTGTAAATGATAGCCGGCGCTTCCAGTTTTACATAAAAATTTTTAACGCTTTCTGTTCTGCTGTCTTCCTTATTGCGAAATCCTGTAATACGCAGGCGGATTTTTCCGTATTCTGAAGAGCGCGAATAACCAATATAGTAGATTGCTTTTTGTGACAGGATATTATATATTTTCTTAATCTGATCTGCCGAACCGCAAAAATACCCTTGCATGGTCTGTCCGGCCTCTATGGAAGACATCTGATAAAACTGACTGTCTCCACTTTGTTCTTCTCTGGCACGGCCGATTCCCTTATCCTCCGGGCGACGGTGATGGTAGCGTTCCTCAATCTTTACACTCTTCTTATGGAGTTTGTCATTTTCATCCATATAACCATAGCAATGTTTCATCATATTCAACTGCAAATGTTTCTCTCTCACGCAGTCCGGATCAGGATAGAGCTTATTTACATAATGAGCACTGTCATTTTTTACTGCGTAGATGACAGAAGGAATCTCTGTATATCGTATGCCGTCTTCTGCTTGAAAAAAAAAGGAACAAAACAGTTCTGCCTTATCCATCATCGACAGAAAGTCCTCGATTTGTCCTTCATTTTGTTTTTTGTCTTGTTTTTTGTCTTCTCCAATCACCAGTCCCAGAAGCTTACTTCCCTCGATATAATCAAGGCTGCGGGATTCTCCCCCGCTGACACTTTTACAAATCACCGGTTCTTCCAGATATAATTCATAGTCTAAAATAGTGGCACCTTCTTTGTATGGCACATGAGAAGGCGATAATATCTTACTATCCTCATTTTCAGAATCATTATTTGGGTTCGGTCCTGGCTTCTCCATCGTTTCCAGAGTCACGCGAATCTGCCCCAAACCCCGGGTTCTGGCTATACCCATTTCTGTCAGGATAGCACAGCATTTCTCCAATACATTTTTAAATGTTTCCTCCCTTTCTCCGCCGCGAATCTGTACTTCGGCATAAAATACGCACCCTTTATTTACCACCCGCATAGCGCGAAGTGACGTATCATCCGCCACTCCCGTCTCATAATTCAGGCTGGTCTGCACCCGAAGATATGAAAAATGCCTGAGGATATTCTGAGCATGGAAAAGGGAGCTCCCTTTATGTTCCATGGCCAGTGCTTTCATCTGTTCATAATTCTGTAGACAGGCGTCGCCAATACGGACTGCCGCCTGATGTTCGGCACTTCCCGCATGGCCGAACATACTTTTCCATGGAATATCCATTCCCCAGTCTGAAAGCTCTATACCACACTCCCGCAGACATCCCCGGATTCTTTTAGCCGGAATATACGGAAATCCCCAGGAATCATAACAGACATCGATATCCACACTGCTGTTATAGACGCCTCCATCGGACACGCATAAATCACTTAATAGTTCTATTTTGAATCGATATTTACTCATTATGTCCTCCTGTCTGTTCCTCTGCCCTGTCTGAATAATAATCCATCATCTCCAGCGCATCATACCATCTTGCATATGTTTTTTCTGTTTCTGTATTTTTCCAATATAGATTGTCCGTCCCGTCCGGCAACGTCCATCCGCGGGATTTTAAAAAGGCATAGAGCACATTTATTGTTTCTTTTCCCTGCGGATAGGTATTTCTTAATTCTTTGGCAAAAGAACGCGGAATATTTTTTTCATTCTGGAAATAAACAATATCTGCCGTAAACTGTCTCAGTATATTCCTGCAATCTATCTGCTTCTCCATACCATAATCTGTATCAGTGTTAATAAAATATGGACGCAGCATCAAATCTTCTCCATTGGCGGTGATATATTCTTTCTGTCGCACTTCATCCAGATTTTGCGCCTGAATATTTTTACAAATTTGGAAATCCACCCAACTGCCTACCCGGCCATTTTCCCTGTCACGATACCGTTCTTCCTTTGCACGTTTTTTCGCTGATTCACAGCAGGCCTCCGCAGTCTCATATCCCACATAAAATGGAAAATGACTGTGGATATAAGCGATACCGGCGCAGACACTGAACCCATATTTTTTCAGTTTATCATCTGCATTTTCCTTATAAACCGGATATGGATATCCCGTATCCTCTTTTCCCGGCCGGTCTGTAATCTGTCCGTCCATGGTATAACCGGCAATTTCTTCGGCAAAATACTGTACGGTTTTAAGCGCCAGCTTTCCATTGCAGACATAGGTAATATCATCCCCGGCGGTCAAAATTTTCAGAACATTATATTGCCTGTCCGGTTTGTTACTCTGATTAAAAGTATACTCCATCTGGTAAAAAACTTTTTTATAAGAGTGATTGATTCGATAGGATATCCGTCTCATGGTATTTACCGCCGTATCATAATCAGAAATATTTTCAATCTGCTCCCGGATTCGCAGCCCCATGTTGTTGCCGTCAATATGTACCACCGCCAGCGTACTGTCCGTTCCTTTTTTAGTGACATAATTATCAAATATCTTCTCCGCATGGGTGATTTCATCCCGGACATCTTTTTCTTTCTCTTTTTTCTTTATTATTTCCTCCACTTTTTCTTCCTGCACGGATATCCATTTCCCTTCTGAACTGCTGACAATCGGATATCCGGTCTTTGCATCGGTATCCATCACCGGAAGCGCTCCCAGAGGACGGGAAATAATCATAGTCTCCTTAATCTGATTCATTTTCTGGAAAATGAGATTATAATCTTTTTTATAATCACCATTATACTCTGTCACAGCAATGGCAAGCTGTAAAGAATAGGTCGTTTCTATGACGTATTTGGACATATGGCGATTAATCTTCTCGCACAGAATCTGGTCCCGGAACAGAAAAAAAGCATTCCCTCCGCCCACATAAAGTACCTGGATGTCCGCTGCTTCTTCCATATGGAAATCCCGTACGCCATTTTCATCGTACCAGATCAGGTCGGTGGTAAATGTTTCCCCTTCCTGCTTCACTTTCTTTACTGCGTCTTCCATGGCCTCTTCGATAATATCTTCCACAATAGCAGAGGCTCCAATAGCGTCTTTGACTTTAGCCGTTCTGAAAATGTAATCCTGAATTCCCCGGATATCATACATCGCCAGAACGCGCTGCAATGTTTCCTGTTTTTCTCCCATAGTCTTCCTCCTTTTGGCCCGCGCGGCATATTTTTTCCCATGCCATATACGAGACGTTTTTTATATACTGTATAATGTCATTTTTTCTTCTGATAATTTCTTATAAAAAGTATAACACATCTTACAATAAAATGTCGATTTTTTATAAAAAATTATATATTTTGCCACATATTGTTCTTCAGTTCTTTATTAACAAGTGTACACTGTAATAAACCCCGTTTTTTCGAAAGTGCCGGAAATTTTTCAAAATCAGCTTATCTGCCAGAACAATTTTGATAGGCACCCGTTTAATTAGAACATACAAAAAAAGAAAAGAAATTCTACTAATCAGGAATCATTATCGTCCTAAAAAATAGAATCTCTTTCCGTTAATGATAATTATATTTTTCATTTGTAAATATTTCTTAAATATGTAAATTCTAGTTCGGATAACATTCATTTCTACACACCAACAAAAATTACGATGATGTTCTTCGTGTTACGTGTCAATACCCTAAATCGGATAACATTCATTTCTACACAACTTGACTACCAAGAACAAAGAATTCAAGAACTGTGTCAATACCCTAAATCGGATAACATTCATTTCTACGCTAAAGGTGTTAAATTTGAAAAAATTTATTTTGTTGGCGTGTCAATACCCTAATTCGGATAACATTCATTTCTACTTAAGTGAAAGTCATCCCGAAAAAGAACTCTATTATGGTGTCAATACCCTAATTCGGATAACATTCATTTCTACGAAAAAATTTGATTACATCATTATTGGCGCAGGTCCGTGTCAATACCCTAATTCGGATAACATTCATTTCTACTATTTCGGATAGTCGCTACAAGCAATTCGTTATGTATGTGTCAATACCCTAATTCGGATAACATTCATTTCTACGGAGTACATCCAAAAGACAGCACTTATCACAATATTGTGTCAATACCCTAATTCGGATAACATTCATTTCTACGGTATCCATCTAAAATCCGCATAAATAAAGGCTCTGCGAGGCCGTTTTTGCAGGTAATTAACTGAATATTCTGAAAACAAGGTTTTTTCGGCCGTTTTTTTGTTTCCCAACATTTTACAGTTACAGAAGGGATGCTTTTTATTTTTATTATATAGTTCCGGACTCCCTCTGTCAATCGGTTTTAGTTCAATTTATATCTGAAATAAATTATAAAAAAGACCAATCCGCTCAAGTCGGACTGGCCCGTTATTTTAAGGCAAACTTACTTCGCATAGTTATTGTTTAGCAGTTTGCAATCTGTAATATCGCTCTCACGCACTATGCCAACATCTTTCCTCTTTCTGCGTCTTGGCGCCAAAAACAGCCTCTGCATTCTCATCGCTCGCCAGCTGTTTCAGCAGATTCACGGTGTCGCAGATATCTTTTTCTGTTGTCCGTGGATTGATGGTACACATTCTGAGCACTTTCTGTCCATTTAATTCCGTGGTGTAGATCTGTGCGAAACCGCTCTCCGTGATTTTTCTGGATATTTCCTGATTGTATGCATCAATTTCTGCCGGCGTTGTATTTCCATGCGGCACATAACGGAAATTGATGACTCCCAGCTGCGCAGGGGAAATGATTTCCCAGCCCGGGGTTTTCTGGAGAAGCTCTTCTGTCAGTTCTGCCATGGCGCAGCCATGATCAATGACTTCGCCCATGGCGCGGCTTCCCATGGTCTGCAGGGTGAGCCACAGTTTTAAGCCGCGGGCGGGACGTGTCAGTTCCGGACCCAGATCCCAGAATTCCACGCCTTCTTCGGAGGTTTCTGCATCTTTTAAATATTCCGGATGTGCGGCGAAGCTGTGTACCAGCGTGGATTCTTTGCGCACCAGAACTGCGCTGCAGCTGTATGTCTGGAGCATCCATTTGTGGGCGTCCCAGCTCATGCTGTCTGAATATTCTATTCCGGACAGTTTTTCTCTGTATTTTTCTGAAAGCAGTGCGGAGGCTCCAAAGGCTCCGTCCACGTGCATCCATATGTCAAATTCTTTGCAGAGCGAGGCGATGTCATGCATCGGGTCCACGCTGCCGGTATTGGTTGTGCCGGCGGAAGCAATAATTGCAAATGGAATCCGTCCTTCTTCCCGGTCGTTCAGAATGGCGGCGCGCAGTGCGGTAATGTCCATACGAAACAGCGAATCTACCGGGATAACACGAATCTGGTCTTTGCGGAAGCCGATGATATGCAGGCCCTTTGCCACAGACGCATGGGTCTGCCCGGAAACGTAAATGACAGCGCGGCTCCGCTCCTCGTAAGTCAGTTTCTGATCTCTTGCCGCGGTCAGAGCAGTCAGGTTGGCCATGGAACCTCCCGAAACGAACAGTCCTCCGCTGGTCTTCGGATATCCGGCGAGACTGCACATCCAGTTGATCAGTTTCTTTTCCACCATCTCTGCCGCCGGTCCATTGACCTGGCAGCTGGCATGCGGGTTATAAAAGCCAGTCATGACATCGCCCATCCAGGAAAGCAGAGACGACGTGGACGGAACGCAGGAAAAGCTGCGGGGATGCTGTCCGAGAATCGTATTGGAATAAATGTCCCGGAGCATTTCGGAATACACTTCCTGTACCGGACGCCCCTCTGCAGGAATCGTCTGCTTCTCGAGATGTTCCAATGTTGCTTCCTTCGCCGGGCGGCATACCGGCTGCTCTTTCATGCCGTCATAAAATGCAACGGCCTGCCCGGTGAATTCCTGTATCAAAGTACCTATCTGTGCATTTTGTATTTCTGTATTTGTCTTCATCTGCAGATGCCTCCTTGACTTTCTTCTGAAAGAAATGGTACCATGAATCGTAGCATTTGTATAATTCATAGTTTTGATGAAAATATTCAATTTTTTTGAACAGTAAAGTACGGAAGGGCAAGGAAATGGAAATAAGAAATTTGATAACTTTTATCCGAATTGCAGAAGTCAGGAATTTTTCCAAGGCTGCAGAGCAGCTGGGCTACTCGCAGTCTGCGGTAACCATGCAGATCAAACAGCTGGAAAAGGAACTTCACGCGCAGCTGTTTGAACGAATCGGCAGACATGTGAAACTGACGCAGGCGGGAGAACGTTTGCTTCCTCATGCACTGGATATACTGAAAGCCGTCAGTCAAGCAGAAAATATTGTGCGGGAGCCCGGAGACATTTCCGGAAAGATCCGCATCGGTACCTGCGAATCCTATGTCATCAGCGTACTTCCCCATGTGATCATGGAGCTGCAGGAAATCTGTCCCCATGTGGAAGTCAGTACCTATACTGCATTGGTGCCTGATCTTTTCAGCATGCTCCGCCAAAATGATATCGACATTCTTTACTTTCTTGACGAGAAAATGTATTTTCCCGAATGGATCAAGGTCTCGGAACAGCCGGAAAATATATATTTTGTGGCGTCTGCGGATTCTCCACTGGCCGGAGAAAAACAGATTCCCATAGAGCGGCTCCTGCAGGAACCTCTTTATCTCACGGAGAAGGGTATCAGCTACCGGAATCCCATGGAACAGTTTCTTGCATCGAAGGGGTATGAACTGCATCCATTCTGGGAAGTGGGCAATACCGATGTCATCACCCGCTTTTTGCTGCAAAACAGGGGAATCTCTTTTCTTCCGGAATACGTGGTACGTGATTACATAAAAAATGGGCAGTTGGTTGTTCTTGATACCGAATGCCCTGACATCGTCATGTGGAGCCAGATCGTACACCACCGTCATAAACTGGTGACGCCGCAGCTGCAGCTTTGTATGGAACTGATGATGAAATATATGGGACAGAGCGCATATCCCGCGAACTGTCATTTATAAAACGCCCAACGACAGCAGCGGCTGCACTCTATGCATTTTATTCGAGGGATGACTCAAGGGCAATTCCTTCCTCCGCCGGGCCGTCTATCCGGTTTCCCTTATAATCAAAACGGGAACCATGGCATGGGCAGTCCCAGGAACGCTCGTCCGGGTTCCATGTCAGCTCACAGCCCATGTGAGGGCAGACGATATCCACCTGAAAGAGCTGACCATCCTCGGTCTTATAAACTCCGGTTTTTCCCTGTGGGGTGTCAATGACGCCGCCATGCCCCCGCGGAAGTTCGTCCACGGTCTCCTGCGGCATATGAAAGAATCGTTTTGTCAGCCCCTTCACGGACTTCCCGGTATCCTCCAGAAGCTGAGGGATTTCCTCACCGGAGAACCGGGATGGCGCAAATACCTCTGTGTAAGGATTAGTTATTCCGCAGATCATATCTTTAAGCATCATGGCAGATACCATGGCAGAGCTCATTCCCCATTTGCAAAATCCTGTCGCCACGTACCAGTCCGGACGGTCAGCGGCATATGGTCCGATAAAAGGAACACAGTCTGTGGTCATACAATCCTGCGCAGACCAGCAGGCGGCAATACGGCTCTCAGGATACATTTTTCCGGCAGCTTCTTTCAGTTTATCATAGCGTCCTCCCTCCCGGTTCTCGCCGGTCCGGTGCGCCTGCCCGCCGAGAAGAAGATACTGCTTGTACTGTCGGAAGGAAAGAACATCCTCGCCCTCTCCGATATAGAGCCCATCTATCGTTCCGGCGTTCTCCAGAGCGAGCACATAAGAACGTTCCTGATGCATTCTTGCAAAATACATCCCGGGAAAGTTAACAAAAGGAAAATGAACAGCAAAAACAATTTTATCTGCTCTCACACTGCCGCCAGGCGTTTTCACCAGATGTTCCTCCACTTCTTTCACGGGAGTATTCTCATAAATCTCCAGTTCCTCAGCCAGCGCCCCGATAAACTTCAGCGGATGAAATTCTGCCTGACCGTGAAAGCACACGGCGCCTGCGCAGGCGACCGGAAGAGAAATCTGGTTCTCCAGTACGGCATCAACGCCAAGCTTTCTGGCGGCTTCCACCTCTTTGGCTAATGTATCACCGTCCGCTGAATAAACGTAAGAATCACACTCCCTCAGATCACAGGAGATCCCCCTCTCCCGGATGATTCTTTTGTACTCTTCCACCGCAGCCTGATTGGCCTGCACATATTTCCTCGCTGTTTCTTCCCCTTTATTCTCGATAAATGTATGACAGAACATTCCGTGCTGAGATGTGATCTTTGCGGTAGTATTTCCGGTCTGTCCCCCTCCGATCCGGTCTGCTTCCAGAACAACTGCCCGCACCCCGGCCTGCTTCAGCTGCCATGCCGTCAGTATTCCTGTCATTCCTCCGCCGATCACAGCCACATCCGTCCGGATGTCGCCTTTCAGAGAGGCTCTTTTTCTAATCGTAAAGGTTTTTGTCCATATTGAATCCATTTGATGTCTCCTATGCTTACTATTTAACCGTTTTTTTAATATTTCTCATAGGGGACATTTTATGCATGGAATGGGCAGAGGTGTTACTTTAAAATATCCTGATCTCTTTAGCCAGACTAAACGGAATAATCTCTCCGGAAGCAGTTTCTGTATATGCTTTCTCTTCATGCATATATGCAATAATTTCTTTTGCTTTGTAATACTTGAACTTTGCAACTACTTTATCCAGGATTATCTTTTCGTCATCACTTAATATTGAATAATCCATGTTTTTGCTTGGATATATGTGAAGCATCGATCCATAATTATCGTTTACTTCTTCCTGGACATTTAATTTTTCAAGATTCATCAGACTATAGTGGCCAATAGGCAATGCTCCCATTGCCTCGTGCCTGTATACCATTCCCGTCATGGCAGATCCATTTTTTATAAATGACAAAACATCAGAGTACCAAAGCATTTTCATAAGTTTAACTTTATACAAATTTGAAATTCTCTCAGCTAAATAAGATATTATTGCTTCGATTTTGTTAATATCCAGTGTCCGAAAACCATTAGAATCGGAAGGCTCCTCAAAATTTGCATATTCACCTTCCAATGCCCGTCGTGTCAAATATTCCTTACCATAAGCATCTAATTTTTCAATAATCCTGGTATGGATTTCTCTTCTTTTTATATTAGAAAATTTATCCGCATTTTTTTTAAGAAATTCTAATGCCTGAAGCGGATTATCTTTAACCAGACGAAGCATTGTGTCATAAGCCTCATCCTGAATCGCTTTACTCTCATACCGTGAAATAGTAGCCTCTCCCCATCCAAGCAGCCTTGCCAGATCCACTTGAGACAAGCCATAACTTTCTCTGATAGATACAATCTCATCAGAAGTAAGCAATCCATGTTTTATCCGATAGGCATTACGGGCATTAAGCAGATTTTCATTTGTCATTGCACCCGTTTCAAATTCATTTTCATCTTCATCAGAATTCGCACAGAAATAAAATCTCTCTTCATATGTTACTTCTTCGTCCTTAAGAGTCATCGTTGTAAAACGTTTTCTTTCTTCGACTTCGTGGGTTTTGCCGCACAGCGGACAATTCATATGGACCTTTTTATGTAATTCCTCCAAAAAATCATTAACTTGCGTCTTTTTCGATTGTACACCTAGGTTGATTGTATTCACCTCCCAAAATTTGCTTACTATCAATTGATAGTATATCAATCATTTGATAGGGTATCAACATTGAAAATGTATTATTCTTATATCATGAATCTTCCTTGGACATATGATATATTTTGCTGTCTTCCTTTTCTCTTGAATATTCTGCGGTGGCAGAGCCACCAAATCTCCTGGAATAGAGCCATGGAATCCGTTATTGAGAGCCAGTCGTCCGATGGTGGGAGCCATGACCTGTGTCGTGGCTCCCAGTAGGATGATCTAGT
>FCNR01000043.1 GCA_900016875.1 Eubacteriaceae bacterium CHKCI004
GAGGTTCTATTCTTCAGGATGGCGTCTCCGCCGCATTCATTATCTTGTCTGGAACAGTGATTCCCTCTTTTCGGACAGGTGATTTCCAAAACACCGGACAGGCGCTTTCAGCGCACCGGTATATCCAATTATTTTGCATTCTCTGTTATCATTATCCTACTTTTATAAATTTCATATTGCATTTATCTTGTCTTACTACACCATTTTCATAAAAAATGACGATTTTTGACACTTCCAGACAAAAAGTCAGTAAACGGTAGACCGTTTACTGACTAATGAGTTCTACAGACTCTTTGTCATAAAAAAATAGCATCCAGATCAGCCTTGCATCTAAATGCTATTTTTTATCTAGCGTACTGAGTTAGGCGCTTACCTAAAAATACAAATGTGCAGAGGAAAATATCATTCATAGATTCCTGCATTCTGCCTCTCTCCCCTCTATCTTACCCATCTCTCCATCACAATCGACCTAAATAACTCTCAAAAAACCTTTTCTTTCTATTCTAAAAGAAAAGCCTTTGCATGCATTGTGCTAATTGCATTCTGTGGAGCCCGTCGGGCTCCGCAGAATGCATGGTCAAACGGGAATGGATGAACCGGTTTAAAATACGTGATTATCAGCAGGCATATCGTCTGATATTTGAGTATATTGAAGCCCTTTATAATACAAAACGAATCCATAGTCATTGCGATTACATTTCACCAAATGACTTTGAAAAACTATATGAGCAAACACAAACAGATGGACTGCTTTTGATAAGTTAAGATGGGGATACATTTCTCATTTTAACTTGCGCTAAATCTTGACATAGGACCATACTGTATGGCAATGAATCTTATCAGCGGTAAGAATATATGGCTTTTCCCATCCTTTAAAAACAAGGGACATATATCCGACAGGACAGTAAACTATAGATCCAAGCATATACTTCATAATAATGGCATTCAAGTCGCTAATCGTAAAAAATATGAGCGAGGTTCATACCTGCATTGCATGCGACATGTGTTTGCTTTAAATCTTTTGCAAAGGCTGAACGGGGAGGAGGGCACCTTGCTGATGCTGTCTCCTTCTTGTCAGTTTATCTTAGACATGAAAACATTAATGAAACGGCCAAATACCTTAAATTCAGCAATGAGTTGTTTCCGAAGTCCATTGATTCCTTGGGCTGAATTATGATTGATCTGCTACCGGAAGTGGACTATGAAAAAAGTTTCTTTTATGGATTACCTTGAGTGTTATTTCAACATATATTTACCAACTGTAAGGGGATTATCTCAATCAACGATACCTTCATATAAGGCAACATTCCGTATACTGGGCGCAACTAATGAGTACCGGTGAATAACCTTTCCGTGTCAGGAATTTCACGCTCAGTAAAATCACCCAGATAAGTATACCCAAGTTCCTGGACGAATAGCTTTATGACACACTCCTGTATTGTTTTTCCCGTTGGCCAATACTCATGGCTATCCTTCGTCGTTTGGATATAATTCATCAAAACAAGCTGCATGCCGTGAAAAATCCAACTCAGAAATATTTTGAATAATTACTTGTTTCCAATACTGATATGCTAAATCAAAAAATAGATTTGTTCGCATTTTCTTTGGGCATTTGGGATCAAACATATCTATCACACAAAAGGCTAATGCCCAACTTTGGATTGGAATGGTAAACTTTATATTTTGCGTTCCTATTTTTTGTAAGAATCGTGAAGACTGCGTTAAGATTCACTCATTTTTAGGTAACCACTCCGTTTTTGTGTCCGCATATCGTACAATAGTATTTATTATTTTACAAAAGATGTTTGCGACATTATCTGCTAATTGAATCAGTTCCTCCGCTTGACTATCTGCAAACCTAACAGCCACATCAAAAGGTTTAAGTTCTTGTTTTAACATTTCAGCAATACCTGAAATACTATCATGAACAATATCAATTTTTCTGATATCACAGTTACGCTCAATTTCAATCTTTTCCAGCAACTCTGACAGGGCATTTAGATTGATAAGATTAGCAAATTTCCGATTTGAATAACTTCCAAACTTAAGAAAACCATTTACATACGTTTGTTCAATTCCTATGTTTTGAATCTTTGAAACAACCCCAACCAGTTCATTTCCAGCATATTGATATAAATAGTTTTTCAAGTATTCAAACAGTTCATGCACGCTTGCTTCTGTAGCCCGCTTTGTTAGTTTGCAGAATGTTGCAAATAGATTGTCTTTTTCTTGCGAAAGTTCACTCACCATCGTGTAATATCCTACCGGATACTTTTCTCTTGTTTGTTCTCCAAAAATGGCAAACAACAAAAGCGATACCAGATAGAATTTTTTATCATACAAGCATATCGAAAAATGTATATCGTCTAGAATATTATCCAGAAAATATTCTAAAGCATCGTTATTTTTTTGTAAACAACGAGTTCCCTTTCAGTTCTTTCTTAGATGTAAATTGGCTCTTAAATGTTGCATATTTCCGACGAAGCAGTTGTTCACTTTGTGTATTATCAGCAACAACAGCAGCCAAACAAAAATGACGTTGTGTTCCATAATTTAGTTTTTCATTTTTATCGATGATGCCGCCAGTATTTCCTGCTTCATCTAGAAATAAGCGCATTCGATATTTCACCTCCCATGAATTGTTTCATACATAAACAAGATTTCTTTTACAGAATTCTATTTATTAAATTGGATTTGTTCTCTATCCTATAGCTTGGGTCAATCTATTTATCTCTGGGAATTTATTTTTTTCTATATTTCTAGCTGCTTGAATTCTTCCCTTTAGACTATTGATCTTTTTTTGTTGTTCAACTGACAACTTTTTTCCACTAAGATCTTTTAATTCTTGAAAATCGTCATATACTTTCTTTTGTAATCTATTAGGCACTTTTATATCATGATTTGCTGTAACAATTGTTCCAGTTATAGGAACAAAACGTCCATGAGAATAATACTTCACTTTCTTATACTTAGGTTTATGACCATATTTCCTTAATATACAATCAATTTCTCTTATCATTTCTTTTACATTGAAAGCTTTTGGAGATGAAAATGTCATATCATCTACATATAAAGTAAACATGCATCCATGAGATTGTGCAACCTCATAAATTTCAGTAAACATGTTTTCATACGCATAAAATGCTAAAAGTTGACTTGTAGGACACCCCGTTGGAATTCCTTTTTTGTATGTCACAATATCTGTGCATATACCTGCTATATCTCCCGCCATGCATAATCTATTTTTAAAAAAAAGAAACACATACTCCCTTTTACAATTATCGTAAAACTTCTTAATATCCATAGTCAAAAAATAATTCGAGTGAATGTGTTTCAGTCCATTATCAATATAACATTTCCCTTTTTCACCGGAAATAAGCCATTCTGGTCTCATAACCTTTTGAAGCAATTGTAGCATTCTAGTTTGTATTTCTTTTATCCTTTTATTTGGTGCAGTAATATTTCTTTTTTCAGTACTATCCTTTTTGTCTATTTGAAAACCATGATATTTCACAATGGCAGTAATATCTTTATATTCTTCATCCTTTATTACTAGCCTCTTTTTTAAAATCCGCGGACTTCTGCATTTATAAAGTGCACATTGCGTAATATCATATTTCTTAATTACCTTTGACATTATTCCTCCAGATCCGGTGTCATTTTTTCGATAAACTTAATCATCATACTTCTAATAAATTTATCACTTTTATTACTTTTATTGGCATCGTCATAATGCTCAGACAATAATATTAATGATGATAATTTTATCCCATAGATTTCAGAATACTTTTCCAGAAGCTCCAAAGACGGTTGCTTTTTATTATTTTCGATTTCAGAAAGATAACTTCTAGATATATGAAGTAATTCGCTCATTTCAGTAGCTTTATATCCATATATCATTCTAGTTCTTTTTAAAATATCACCAATCACGACTCTCCTTCCCTTCCAAAATCCAATATATATAAAGTCGTATGACTAATACACAAAATTAGATAGGTCTTTCTGCAGCTATCCTCTTACTTTAAAATCTGTAGTAAATACTGAACAATCTGTAACAGCATCCACAAAGCTTCAATTCCTTGAAAGATAATCTTAAAAATTTTCCTTCTTAGCCTCTTATGCTTTTTCTCAGATTTTTTCTTCGGCTTCCGAGGTGCCACTCGATCATTCTGCATGAACAGCATATTTTTCATTAAAATCACTCCTTTAGAGACTACATGTATAGTTTATAGCCTCCATCCCGAAAGAAGCGTGGTGCACACAGAACAACCTATCTAATCCTTTGAGCTCTGCCGAGCTTCCCGAGCTCGGCAGAGCGTGCGGGCTTGCGGTGTGCTACGGGTCTCTTCGTACCATACCGGCCCCTTAAGGTAGAGTATCATACGATACTCCTCAAGTGCTAATGCACTCCAATTTGTGGGATTTGACCTCGATATATAATATCGTTATGCTGTAACTTTATAATATCTCTTTTTATTCACTATGTCAATATTTTTTTCGCTATTTGCGAATTAATATTTCATCATCAGATAACATCTCATCTTTTTTACTACACCATTTTCTTCAAAATGACGATTTTTGACGCTCTCAAGCAAAAAGTAAGAACCCTCAAAAGACTTGTAAAATAAGGCTTTACGGGCTCTGACACCACAGGACAAAACCACCCAATCCATAGCAAGAAATGAGTGCTAATTTAAAGAAAACATCCTATAAATTATACTTTCCGATTACTCCTATACCTTAAATTACAAAGACAGACAAAGCTTTATCAACCAAGCATACTTCTACTCTACACAATTATAACCATTCATCTTTATTCCTATTATTTTACATTTAAACCAATAATACAACCATCCAAAACATTTCGCATAATAAACGATTTTTACATTTCCATTTTCCTTATATTCTGATATATTTTTATCCTTTCGAAGATATTTTCTAATCATTCCCACCAGCAACAGATATTACGTAGAGCAAACAAACTGACTATTCTATCACCAGAACATACCAAGAGCTTATTCTCCTTGTTTGCATCCATCCCAAATGAATATGATGATGGTTACCATAGCACCACCATAATGGGCAATCCTGATAATACAGATACCATATAAACATACCAGTGTTCGTTATAAACAAAAACACCACCACGCAGAACAGCAAGTTGCCAATACATCTCAAAAGCAGGAGCATTACAGTACACCGATAATCAGAAAGCTGCTCTCCACCACTTCTACCAGGTGTATATCCACTTCCCTATAATCCCAAACAAAATAGTAGCTTCTTCCATCTCCCACCTTCACCTTTCCCACACCTCATATCCCTGTCGTCTTGCCGAATCATATACTGGTTTCATATTTTCCTGCAAAATATGAAAAAATTTCTCCCGGCTATTTCCGCTTCTATATAATTCCTGAATGGCCCAGATTGAATGAAGATTATCACGATAGCAGTTTTCAAACTTTTTATGTAATTCCGGTTTCTCCTGTATCATCTCATACATCACAAATTGATTTTCTGCAAATAATCTGAAAAACGGATCCCATTTTGGCAGGCGGTTATTCTTTGATGAATTCAGTGTTGAATCCATTGGCATCAGATTCCAGAGTTCATCGTTCATCACAAATGACCACGGGATAAAATGGTCTACATCATATTTTCCCGGCAGGACCGGTTTCCCTGTAAATACGTCTTTTATTTCATGGATTTCCAGAATTGCTGTCAACAGTTTGCGCACATTGGTCAGTTTACGCATTTTCTCGTCCATAGGCGCCAGCTTGTAAACCAGTCCCGGAACCTCCGGATTATTGTTCTGAAGCCATTTTATTTTTTCATACTGAATCCAACCCAGAATATTTACTGTGTTATCTTGTATCATTTTCATCCAAGTGGGATGAAAATATACTTCCTTTTTCAGCTGTCTGCTCTCTCCCAATGTATATGGAAGAATGGTCACTGTCTGATTGATCCGATGGATATATTCAGTCATGCGCCGTACACTGCTCCACTCTGCTTTCTCACCGCTTTTTATGAAAAATCCTGCCAGTGCACGATAGGGAACCATATGCGTCAGCTGTTCTTTCGCCTTCTTTAGTTCATTATTGTATTCTCGGATAGCGTTCTTGATTTCTAGTTTCGAAGCATTGGCCGGGAGATCACTGAGTTCTGTCAAACACAGAATCGCTCTTTCCAAACCATCTCGAACCCGACCATCTGCCTGCATGCCGCTCAAATGAATATGGAATTCACGCACGGAATACCATGCGTTAGCAATCATTTCATCGATGATTTCATCAAAAGTAGTCTCTGCTATATCTTGGGAAATCAAATTCACAATCGCTTCCAGCCAATAGAATTTATAGCAGTAGGAGGGATCCTTCATCATCTGAGCAAATCCCTCGACATCCAAAGTATTCTCATATGCTCCATCAATTTTCAAGATATAGTCTGTTTTTGCATTATGATATTCAGCCATTTTTCTTTCTCCCGCCCAACTCTTACATCTCCTGTAATCCACATTTTTTTAATCTGAAGTCCTTTTATCGGCTTTGCAAATTTTTCAAAAGATTCTTCCGTAAAGTCTGTAAAATATCTTCCGTTTCTTTCTCCCTCAAATGTCCCATATTTGAAAGATGTATAAATAATCCCGCTTTTGCTTAATGCTGTTTTCATTTTGTCCAGCACATTTTTCAGTTCATTCTTAGGCAAATGCAGGATTGACGCGCACGCCCAAATCCCATCATATTTTTCTATCTCACTTAATTCCTGAAACAGCATTTGGCGAACCGGGATCCCTGTATATTCTGTCGCTAATTTACACATCTCGGTTGATCCATCCGTCGCATCTACCTGATATCCCCGTTTGAGAAACTCCAGAGCATCCCTCCCGGAACCACAGCCAAAATCCAATATTCTTCCTCCATGAGGAAGTAGGTTCAGAAACATTTTTTGAATTTCGGTAAAATTCACTGCCACTGTTTCATTCATGAAATGGTCTGCATTTTTATTGTAATATTCTACTGTCGAAGCGATTTTATTTTTGATCTTATTATTTTCCACACCTCATTCTCCTCCATCTCTTGTATATCCTGATAATCTTTTATTAATTTTATCAAACCCATTATCTTTCGTAAACCGATATTGCCGGTTGTTTTCTCAAGGTTTGTTTTCGCCGTCATATCGCAGTTATAATTAATAAAATCCCTTTGATTTCCCTTGCTTTCTCTCCCTCTCTTTATTATCTTATTATTATCGAATCATCAAAGGAGGACTTCTTATGTACCTGAGAAAATACCACCCATCCGACTGCGCCGCTCTCGCTGCGCTTTTCTACGAGACCATCCACACTGTCAACGCCAGGGACTACCCGCAGGAGCAGCTTGACGCCTGGGCGGACGGCCATGTGGATCTGGACGCGTGGAATAAATCGTTTCTGGCGCACAATACTTATGTGGCTGTGCAGGAGTGCGATGGCGCAGATGATATCGACAGCCGTGCATCTGACAGTACCGACACTGCTCCCGGCAAAACTGGCGGCAGCCCGGCCAGCACTCTCATCATAGGCTTTGGTGATATGGATGATATCGGCTATCTGGACCGGCTTTATGTTCATAAGGATTATCAGGGAAGGGGTGTGGCCACAGCGATCTGCGACCGGCTGGAAGAGGATTTTTATCTGTCCCGTGGACGACTTTTACAGAATAGTGCGGTGCAAAAAAGAAAAAATGATACCTTTACCACCCACGCTTCCATCACCGCAAGACCTTTATTTGAGAAAAGGGGATATACGGTGGTGAAAGCGCAGCAGGTGGTTCGAAAAGGTATCTCTATAAGAAATTATATTATGAGAAAGCATATCGAATACTCTGTCTGAAAATGTATTGTCTGCTTTCGGAAGTGGCCAGGCGAATGTCGCCCGGCGGTCATTTTTTATAAAATGTCGTTACCGTCCGGTTAGATCCGATATCTTTTTTTCATTTTATGGATTTTCTGGAGGTTTTTGGCGCCGTCTGCGCCCAGGCGTTCGGAGACTGCCACCACCAGGGCGTCCACCAGGGCGGCGGCAGCCGTCATGGAATGGTATTCTCCGGCTTCGCCGCGGTAAACGTACAGGTTCACGTCGGCCTGTTCTTCTTTTGGGGCATGGAGACGGCCGGTGAAGCAGAGGGTCCGGTAGCCGGCGGTCTTCTGGCAGTCAAGGATGACCTGTCCTTCCCAGGATACTTTGGAGAATCCGAAGAAGATGACCAGGTCATTTTCTTCGGCCTGTGCCAGTCCTTCCATCATCTCGGTTCCGCCGAATGGTAGCTGTGAGACCGGCAGGCCCAGCCGCCGCAGGCGGAAGAACAGGAGCTGTCCCATGGAGGCTGATGCGCTTTTGGCGTGGATCCAGATGCGGCGGGCGGACAGAATCTCGCCTATGGCCGCATCAAAGGTCTGCTCGTCCAGCTGCTGCATGGTTTTCTCCAGATAGAACATCTGCTGGCGCAGATAGTTGGCCGCCTGGAAGCTGCTCTCGCTGCCGTCGGTAAAAAGGGTTCCGGCCATTTTGCCGGCTGGTCCTTCCAGATGGTTCTGCTCGATGACGATGTTTTTCAGTTGTTTGAAGTCCTGGCAGCCCAGGTGTCTTGCGAACCGGGAAATGGTCGCTTCCGACACTTCCAGTTTGGCCGCCAGCTGGCCGATGGTCATAAAGAGGAATTCCTCTCGGTTTCCCTCGATGTATTCCAGCAGTTTCTGTTCTGCCGGCGTCAGTTTTTCCGGTGTGACTGGAAATTTAAGATGCATTTCTGCGTTTCCTTTCCTTAAAGTTAAGAGCGTTTCCGCTTATTTCGCTCTCTTTTCCCATGAGGAGAGCCACGTAATCGCCGCCCAGGGCGTGGATTTCTTTCAGCGCGCGTTTCAGAAGGTTGGCGGTCTTCACCTGGACGGCTGCCTGGTCGGAGATGGCGATCTCATAGTTGCCGCTTTGCATTTCCTCATATAATTCCGGTACGGTGGTGCAGGTCTTCTCAAATCTGGTGCGGATGCAGCCGTACTGTACGGCCTGATGGGTGTCGCTGCCGCCCACCACCGGTTTGTGCAGGCTTTCTCCCAGATGGTAGGTGAGTCTTTCGGTGCGCATCCGGTGTTCTGCCACATCTTTTCCGTTCAGATCGAAAAAATCAAACCGTGCCAGCTGTTCTTCCGGCAGCTCCGGGATATGCCCGCCCTCACGGAAGGGGTGGGCGCCTCCCACAATGACCGGATACTGGTCAAACAAATCTCTCAGTTCCTGAAACGGAAGGAAATGTCCTTTTTCTTTATGGGGTTCCAGCCGCCGGTTCAGTTCCAGAATCGCCTCCATGGGGCCGATGGATAAAATGTGTCCGCCCTCGGCGATGTCGGTTTCCATTCCCGGGAAGATCCGCAGTCCGTCGAAGATAAGGGTGTCTCCCTCTCTCTCGGAGTGTTTTGCTATAAATCGGTACAGCCGGTCAAATCCCAGCGTGTTGAAATGTTCTGTCAGGCACAGGGCGTCAAGTCCTGCCTGACGGGCTTCTGAAAAAAGCCAGTGGGTATATTCTTCGGAAAACGGCAGTTTTTTTGCCAGTTTTCCGTGGGTGTGAAAATCTATGTACAATTGTATGCTCCTCCTGTCTTGTTGTCCATATCAATTATGCATTATACCAAGGTAGATACCAGCACCGTCACTGCCACCCATAAAAATGAGATGGCAAGGAAAATCAGATCATCATAGGTCACTTTTAAGGAAGACAGCTTCATTTTCCGCACTTCCTTGTTCACTGCCGCGTAGCGGTAGCCTTTGATCTCCAGTGCCTCCACCGTTGTTCTTGACCGCTTGGCGGTGTTGAGCATCAGCGGATAAAATGCATGAATGATAATTTTAATCTGGTAAATCAGGTATTTGATCTTGCCCGGTACTGTCTCGTGGGCCGGTGGATTGCCCCGCAGCCGATAGGAAAGCAGTACATTTTGAAATTCTTCCATGAGCATCGGCAGCATCCGGTAGGCGTAGGATATGGAAAAGGAAAGCCGTTCCGGACATCCAAACCACATGAGACCGTTGGAGAGTCGGTCAGGATCGAGGCCGGAAAATACGGTCACGGACGCCAGTGATATGGTGGCTACTTTCAGGGTGAGCACCAGCAAAGGCGCGATGGCCGAGGCGTCGCCGCCAAAGATCCAGGTGGCGATGAGAAGATATCCGGTCTGGGAAAAGACGCCGACCGCAAAGAGCAACAGCACCAGTCCGGCGACCTTTGCCAGGATGGTGGTGACCATCACCAGCAGGAAGCATCCCAGCAGAAACGGAAGATCGTTGACGAACCACGGCACAAGGCCGAAGAACAGGTACCACACCAGCAGAATCCGCGGGTCTCTCACGGCGATGACCGTATCGTCGTTTCCATATGCATTTTTTAAAACCTGATTTCTGAGAAAGTCCATGGAAAACTTATCAAGGACATTCTCTGATAACTTCTGCATCATCTTCTATTCCTCCTGTCTGCCTTCGCAGGAAAAGGCGTCTAAAAATTCGTCCACCGTGTAGCATAATGCCCGGCGATCGAGAGCCTGGCCCATGGTGAAAATCTCCGGCGGCCGGATGCCTACTCTGGAGATCAGAGCCGCGTTGCCGAATATCTCATCTCTTGTGCCGTCCGCTGCCACCTGTCCCTGACAGAGCACAATGATCCGCTCCGCCCACTCGCACACCAGCTGCATATCATGGGTGGCGATCATCACCGTGTCTGTGACTTCTTTCATGTCGCTTAACGTCCGCATGATCTCTTTTCTGGTGGCAATGTCAAGATTGGCGGTCGGCTCATCCAGAAGCAGAATCCCCGGGTTGAGCGCCACGCCGATGGCAAGGCTTGCCCGGCGCATCTGTCCGCCGGATAACAGGCGGCCGTCCCGTTCTGAAAGCTCGGAGAGACGGAACCGTTTCAGCAGTTCTTCCGTCTTTTCCTGCCAGTTTTCCACATTTCGCACCTGCATGGCGTAGGCAATGTCACTGTAAATGGAATCTTTGATAAACATTTCCTCCGGATTCTGATATACCAGAGAAATCTGCCGGGACAACTGTTCCGGCTTTACATTTTTTACGGAAGTACCGTTTAACTCCACGATACCTTGCGATGGCTTCAAAAGCCCCACCATCATCTTCATGAGGGTGGACTTTCCGGCGCCATTGGAACCGATGAGGGCGATCTTCTCTCCTTTGTGTATGGAGAGATTCAGCCGGTCGAAGACCGTGTGCGGCTCGCCTTTGACGGAACGGTAGGAGACCGTCACATCTTTAAACTGCGCCACTGTTTTCTCCGATGGTTCCGGCGCCGCGGTCTGCGGCACATTTTCTCCCTTCGGACTTTTTCCTCCCGCATAGGAAAGCGCCGCCATGGCTTCTCTTCCTTCTTCCACGGTGGTCGGGAGCATCTGTGTCTGCGTCAGCCTGCCGTTCTTTTGCAGCCGGAAGCCGGCGATGGTCACCTGCGGCGGAAAGATATTGCTCTCCTGCAGTTCTTCCACCCGGGCCAGAGCCTCCCTGGCCGGCAGCATCCACGCCGCCTGACCGTTCCGCAGGAGCAGCACATGCTTGCAGTAATCGGCTATGTACTCGGTGTGGTGTTCGATAACAATGATGGTCTTTCCGTAGGTTTCATTTAATTCCCGCAGCACCTCGTAAATACGGTCTGCGTGCCCCGGGTCTAGCTGTGCGATGGGCTCGTCGAGGATCAGCACCTCCGGTCCCAGAGCAACGGCGCCTGCCAGCGCCAGAAGATGGGTCTGACCGCCGGAAAGCTGCCAGATATATTCATCCTCTCTTCCTTCCAGGCCACACTGGTGCAGCGCTTCTCTGCCCCGCTGTTCATAGTCCTTCATGCCATAATTGAGACAGGCGTAGGAAGCGTCGTCAAGAACCGTCGGGCGAACAATCTGATTCTCAAAATCCTGATACACGTATCCCACCTTCCGGGCCAGCGTACCCACATCGGCATTCTTTGTGTTTTCTCCTTCCACCCATACATTTCCGGAAAATGTACCGGAAATGAAATGGGGAATCAGGCCGTTCAGCACCTTGCACAGGGTGGATTTGCCGCAGCCGTTGTTGCCGACAATGGCGAGAAAATCTCCCTTTTCAATCTCCAGATGCACATGATTCAGAGTCGGCTGAGCGGCACCCGGGTATGTATATGTTAAGTCTTCTATTTTAATGATCGTATCCATGCTATCAATAGTATTCTCATTATTTTCAGCAATGGCATCCATGTTATGTTTAGTTTCCATG
This sequence comes from Eubacteriaceae bacterium CHKCI004, assembly GCA_900016875.1. GTDB lineage: Bacteria > Bacillota > Clostridia > Lachnospirales > Lachnospiraceae > Anaerobutyricum > Anaerobutyricum stercoris. Next base: position 12,287 of record FCNR01000043.1, read on the forward strand.
TTGTTTTCTATTTCTCCCATCGCTGCCCTATTTGGCCTCGCTGACGGGCTGTGCATTTTTTCTCATGACAAAGAGCAGCGCAATGGCAATCACTGCAGCGACAATCATGCCCGCAGCGAGAGCGGTGCCGCTTCCGGCCCATCCTGCTTCCCAGTCAATGAGAGAAAGTCCGCTTTCTGCCATCATCTCCGCGCCGATGGCACAGGCAAAAGCTACAAGACAGACAATGATATTTTTCACGCTGATCTCGCCCAGACCGGTCTCTTCAGTACGAGGCTGCATTCCCAGCAGCGGCTCGATCTTTCCGTAGAGCTTTGGCACCAGATAAAGGGTCGGCAGCAGGCAGAACAGGATTCCGGATAATAACAGGTCATTTAAAAATGCAAATCCTTCGGTGGCAAATACACTTTCCGGCAGACCAGCTACAGCTTCAAAGTCTGTCACGGCAAACTGTACTTTTAAAATGTCCACGATGGTTCCCATAAGCAGCTGTGCGCCTGTTCCAACGAATGCAGCGATGCCAACCATCACACGGTTTTTCGGGTTACGCACCAGACGTCCGGCAATGTACACGCCGATGGTCACGGTGATGAATTTCTCCAGTTCGCCAAGTCCGCCAAACTGTCCCAGCATGATCTCGCTGAACACCAGCTCGCCGGTGGCTGCACCGAGGGCTGCTGACAGCGGGTCAAATAACATGGCAAGTACCAGAGGGATAAACAGGAAAAATTCTACTGAAAACTCCACGATTCCCACCTGAAAGCTCGGGATCAGTTCTGTAAATAAAGTTGCCAGTCCGTACAGGGACATTGATAATACAAAAATCATTAATTTCTGAGACTGCGTCGCAGCTCCTTTTTGCGTAATAGACATTTTCATTCCTCCACATTTTTTCCTTTTTATGTTGTTCATTTCATGTTTTTCTGTCTCCATCCCGGAAACAATTGTATTCTACCGAAAAAATGTAAGGGCTTCTATCACGCAACGGTAAAATGAAAGTAAAATTTCAAATATTTTCATTATGAAAATTAATTTTACTACATTTTTCAGTAAAAACGGGCACAGCAGATCATCATCTCCACTGTGCCCGTCTGTTCATTTAATTATTCTCCACATTTCGAAGCCGTTCAATGACGCTGCGGTTCTGGGTCTTTCTGTAAAGTCCGACCGGCGCAGTGATGCATACCAGCAAAACTACAGCAAAGAGAATCAGATTGGCAGCCCACGGCACAGAATAGGAAATAAAATAGACATTCATGGCCTGAAAGGCGGCAAAACTCAGAGGAATCCCCAGAATCAGCGCGCCGGCGATGGAGATCAGGGCATAACCCGCTCCCTCAAGTCGAAGCATGTTCTTTGTCTGTTTTACCGTCATGCCGATACTTTCCAGAGTGGCAAGCTCATCCTGCCGCGCCTGGATTCCCGCCGCCATCACATTGAGATAATTGAGCACGGCGAGCATGGCAAGAATAATACCCAGACTGCCTCCCAGCACTCTCACCTGATTCTCCGACTCTTTCATCTCGTTGTATCTTTCCAGCTTGGAATTATAAGTAATGTCATCTTCGCCGGCAAACACCTCCCGCACCGCTTCTTCCGTCCCGGCGGAAAGCGGCTCGTCGTACACCACCTCAATCAGCTCCGTAAATGTCTCTCCCATCAGCTTCTGCGCATAATTTTCACTGACCATCAGCTCCGGAATATAGCCGCCGGCAAAATAAGCCGGATTAATATCGCCCTCTCCCACGGCGGCGATTTTTACTGTCTCTTCCTTGTCCGGATGGAGTCCGTCCGGCAGATAGAAATGTACTGTCTTCCCCTTCATGCCGGAGTCTCCCTCCAGAAAAAAGTTAGGAGATACCGCAATCTCGCCCCGCATAAACTGGTCTTTGTCCAGTACATTTCCCAGTTTCTCATTGACGAGCGCGAAACCTGCCTCATCCAGACCGATCAGCCGGGAATTAAACATCGAATAGGCCGGATCATTTTTATATTGCTCCATATCTTCCTCATAATTGCCCGGGCTGTGCCTGGTCTTATAAATCTCCCGCAGATACTCGCCATACACCTCTTCCTGATACGGCACCACCGCCACGGTGGACGTTACCTTGCGAACCTCCTTCACTCCTGAGATGTTCCGCACATTTTCTATGTCTTCATCCGTGATCAGCTGCCTTCTGTCGTCGTCCAGCGTGGTCTCATTCTTAAAACAAATATCGTAATCCATGCTCTCATTCAATACCCGCGCGGCCTCGTTACCCACGATGATGACATTGACCGTCACGAAAACAGAGAGCGCTATAATAAAGGAAAGAAAAATGACCGCAGCCTGCTTTTTATCCCGGAACATGTTCTGTTTTGCCATGGAAAACAGAAGGTTCCCGGAACGTTGTGGCTTCGGCGCCCGCCGCGGCTTCGGCTTCCCGGCAGAACCCGCCACATATTTCATCGCTTCCACCGGAGGAACCTCCCCCGCCAGCTTCGCCGGCTTCCGGCTGCTCAGGAAATTAGTCAACAGTGCAAATCCTCCTGCCAGCAGGAAGATCCAGACGCTGACCGGCGTTACCTGACTGGCCGGCACACTGGGATTCACCATGTGAAGGATTCCCGGAATCACCAGGCGCGACACAACCGCAGAAGCCAGCAGTCCCGCCGGGATGCCGATACAGGAGTTGAAAAACGCCTGCCGGTATACCACATTTTTAAGCTGCCGTGAAGTCATGCCGATGGTTTTCAGCTGTCCGTAATAACGGATATCCTTAGTAATGGAAATGTACAGCGTATTGTAGATAAACAGCCAGCCGCTGGCAAAAATCATCAGCAGCAGTCCGGCAAGTACCACAGACATCTTAAGGAAACTGCTGATGATGTCATAATCTCCCTCGATGATCTGCAGTCTTCTGATTCCTACCGCCTGCTGCATCCGGATAATATCTTTCTCCGAGTACAGCGGATTATTCAGCGTGATCTTCAGCGCCCCCTGAGTAAGGTCCGTCTGCTTCACTCCGGTTCCTCTGAAAAACGCCTCCGACACATATCCTCTGTCGTTACCCGTGTAATCGGTATACCAGCCGGAGAGAATAAATTCCTTTTGGATGCTCTGGTCGCCTGCCGCCTGCACATTTTCTGCCGCAGCGTCTTCTTCCTCCGACGCCAACGTATAATAAGTAACCGGGATAGACATACCTTCCCTTGGTTTGTCAATACCAATGGCTGTCAGCGCACTTCCCGACAACATGATTTCGTTTTCTTTCTGTGGATAATGTCCTTCATACTCTTCCAGCGCCGGGACGGTCTGCTTCTCCCAGCAGATGTCATCCAGCCAGTAAAGCCGCATTTTGTCCAGCGTTTTACCGTTGTATTCTTCTACGATGGCGCATTTTACCGCCAGTCCGGCGTATCTGACCTCATCCATATCGCGGATGATCTGCACCTGCTCTTCCGCCGGCTCTGTCAGTTCCACGTCATAATCCATCCCCTCCATGCGCATCTGCCTCTGGGAAATCGTGTTCCAGTAGCTGACGCCCAGGGCGATAATCACAGAGATTAAAAATGTAGTGAGAAACAGAGCAAAGATGGTGAGAAGATTTCTCTTTCCATTGGCTTTGTAGGTTGTGGAGGCAATCTCTGCCGTAATCTTCTGATTGGATACCTTAAGCATGGAAGTCACCTGCCCTTCTGCTTCCCTGAGAGGATTTCTGTTTCCGGTCAGACTGCCCGCTCTGTCCACAGATTCTCCCATCCTCCAGGCGGATGATGCGCCCGGCCATCTGGGCAATCTCATCGTTGTGGGTAATCATCACGATGGTCTGTCCAAACCGTTCTCCGGAAGTCTTCATCAGTCCCAGCACATCCATACTCGTCTTACTGTCAAGATTTCCGGTGGGCTCGTCAGCCAGAATGATAGCCGGTTTTGCCGCCAGCGCTCTTGCCAGAGCCACCCGCTGCTGCTGCCCGCCGGAAAGCTGATTGGGCATGGCAAGACGTTTTTCTTCCAGCCCCAGCGCGGCAATAATCTGATCTACATAAGTTTCATCCGGCCGGATGCCGTCCAGCTTTATGGGCAGAACGATATTATCATAGACGTTCATGAGCGGCAGCAGATTATAGCTCTGAAAGACAAATCCAATCTTTCTCCTGCGAAATATGGTCAGTTCATCCCGGGACAGAGAAGAAATATCTTTTCCGGCCACCACAACCTGCCCGGAAGTCGGCGTATCCAATCCGCCCATCATATGAAGAAGAGTGGATTTGCCGCTGCCGGACGTTCCCACCACCGCAAGGAACTCTCCCTTTTCCACCGACAGACTGACCCCGTCCAGGGCTTTTACCTGATTCTCTCCCTCACCATAATATTTTTTCAGTTCTCTTACCTCAAGAATATTCATTCTTCCACCTGCTTTCTTCTATTATTATATTGTCTCAATCCAGCGTACTGTATCATCCATGCCAGGTATAATGACGCAGGATACATTTTCATTCTGCAAAATGTAAATGTATCAGTACACCAGCTATCCTTACAATAACAGAAGAAACTTTCTCAAATCTTTCTCAAAAGTGACAATCCTGACAGAATTAAAAATGCGGGGAACCAGCTCCTGCCACATAGCGGGACAGATAAAGATACATCGTCGTTCCCTCACCCGGAGCAGACTTCACCCGCGCATAGCCGCCCTGCCGGGACAGCACTTCGCGGACGAGATAGAGTCCGATGCCGAAACCCGGTTCCGCGCTGACCTCTTCCGCCCGGTAAAACCGCTCAAAGATTCTGCCCTGTTCTTCTTCCCGGATACCGCATCCCCGGTCTTCGACCTCCACGCAAAGAAAAGATTCCCCGGTGCGAAGCCGAACGTCAATCCTGGACCCGGACGGAGAATATTTCACCGCATTATCCAGTACATTTGCCAGTGCTTCCACCGTCCACTTTCTGTCGGCGTAGCAGAGAATCCCATCGGCTGTTTCTTCTTTTCCATGCTGTTGCACGTCTCCCGCCGACTGTACAGCGATGACGATTCCTTTTTTCATGGCGGACAGCTCCACAGTCTGGCAGGCAGCCGCCACAATCTCCTGCACATCCGTCATCTCCGGGTGAAGAGAAATCATTTCCTGTTCTGTGTAGGTGGACTTTACCAGCTCCTTCATAAAAAAGTCCAGCTTGTCCGCCTGCTTCTGAAGTTTCAGTAACAAGTGGCTGATATTTTCTGTTACCCCGCCATCCTGCCCCAGCGCTGCCACAATCTCCTGCAGCAGACCTGTGTACAGCATGATATTAGTCACAGGCGTGCGGATCTGATGCGTGATATTTGATATAATGGACTTAATGGTATCCCGCTCCGTTTCCGCCTGTTCCTGGTGCATGTTGGTAAGCTCCAGCAGACGATTCAGTCTCTCCGTGACGGCAGCGTCCACAGATTCATCAAAAATCTCCTCCTGCATCTCCCCGCCTATGGCTCTGTCCAGACGCTCCAGCAGCATCTGCGTGGCAGCCTGCATCCGCTTCCTGTAATATCTCCTGATACAAACGATGGCAATACCCACCGCTGCTGCGAGTACTGCCATACAAATCATAAACTTTTCCATTATTCCATCTCCCACACATAACCCTTGCCATATACAGTCCGGATATATTCCGGTCTGGACGGCGTATCCTCCAGTTTATCCCGCAGCCGCCGGATTCCCACAGACAGAGCGTTATCCTCCACATACTCTGCTCCGTCCGGCCAGACCCAGTCCATGAGCCGCTCTCTGGTGATGATCTGTCCTTCGTGGAACACCAGAAGATGCAGAATCCGCCGTTCCGTCTTACTTAGGTCAACAGCCTGCCCGTTTTTATAAAATTCCATCCGGTCAAAGAGAAAATGAAAACAGCCTTTCCGGTATTCACTCCTCTGTTCCGGTACATTTCTTCTGAGAAGCGCCCGGATTCTGGCCCGCAGCACCATCAGACTGAACGGCTTCGTGATATAGTCGTCAGCCCCGCTCTCCAGCCCGCTCACAATATCAAGTTCCATATCCTTTGCCGTCAGCAGGGCAATGGGCACCCGGCTTATCTTTCGTATCTCCCGGCAGAAATCCAGTCCGCTTCCATCCGGCAGGTTAATATCCAGAATAAGCAGGTCATACTTCCGCTCCTTTAATAGCTGCTTCGCCTGCGCGACGGTCCTGCTGCGGACAAAAGTAAGCTCCGGGCTCTGCAGGGAGAGACAGATTCCCTCCGACAGATCCTCATCATCCTCCAATATTAAAATGTACTGTCTGACATTTTCCTTCATGGCTGTTTTCCTCTCCTGTGTTGATTATGATAACTCCCGCTCCAGCACCTTCCGGTCGCTCTCCGAAACGCCCAGCACGTCCATGGCTTCCGCAGCAGACCAGTCCATCTTCTCCATCAGTCTGCGGATATTATCGCAGAGCGTGGAGATTCGCTGCTGCTCAGCCTGTGCAGTAGCTTTCTCAGCTCTTTCGTCCGCCTCTCTCGTCGCTTTTTCCACGGCTCTGTCAATCATGGTCTGTATCGCTTTACATGTATCCATTTTCTTCTCCCCTTTTCCTATGGTGATATTTGCGTTCACGCAAGTATTGAGTACATTTATCTCATTCCGGCCCAGATGCTGGAAACCGGGATCCTGACGGATTAATTCCTGCAGCCTGTCCGCATCGTTAGAATACTTGATGAAGAAAAGTACTTCTTTCAGGCTGCTCTGAAACCTCCCGAAATCGTTGTCCGGGATCAATGCTGGCGCCAGCAGATTCATTCTGTAATCCGGCACAAGAGAAAGAACCTCAGTATCCATCTCTCCGAACATCTCATGGATGGATATCGGCCCATCCCATTCCTCCGCTCCAAAATAAATCACTAGTGTCAGAACCGGAAGCAACCGGTCCCGCCGCATGAATCCCGATAAAAACTCTGCGCTGTCTGCTCCTTTGTAATCGCCTGACAGACGATGGGAACGCGCGGCATCCTCCACCTGCCTTGCATATTGGAGAGCATCGTAGAGCATATTTCTCACCGGCATCGCATAGTGAATATCCGACTGATGCTCAATGGCGAGAAGAAGATACGCGCTGTGCCTGTCTGTCATGGCCATGACAATCTTCATCACATCTCTGGTCTTCTGCACCGACTTTCCCTTACTCTTTTTCCCTCCGTAAGGAAGCGTCATCTCGCGGGTATCCATCTCCTCCAGATTCTCCGGCCGGATAATCTGCCTGCCTCCATATACGAAATAATTAAACGCATCTGCAAAAACTTCATTCTGTCTCATATAGCTGATTGCTGCAATGTCCTCCGCTCCCAAAACTTCACCTCTCTGTATTCACTGTCTGCGCAGTACAAAATGTCAATTTAAAAACTTTGGCAAATGCACTGTGCTCATCATGCTGCTTCCCCGGGTGTTGTTTCTTATAATACTATATAAAATATATTTTTACAATATATTTGCGAGACTTTTTTTATTTTTACAATACTTTTTTCTTATTTTATCATATTTCTGATAACCATGCCACCGGCTGTGAACAAGCCAAACTTATTCCCGGCGCAGAAAGACAGCCGCTGCCCCGGTCCCCCGCAGGGGATTCCGAAGCCGCGGCTGATGTCGTCATCAGTTATTTTATTTTCATTACTATTTTATAACAGCCTGGCGGGTAACGCCTTTCTTTAACAGAATCTTTTTGTAAGAAGCCACTTTCTTATTTGGAACGTTGATTTTTACTTTTTTGTTAATTCCTTTAAATGCTTTTGCTCCTACAGATTTTTTGGTTAATTTGGTAGTTTTAATTTTAATAGTTTTCAGTTTTTTACAATTAGTAAAAGCTTTTGATCCGATCGTTTTGATATTTTTGCCGATCACTACCTTTTTCAGGGCTTTGTTACCTGCAAAGGCCTTCTTGCCGATAGTGGTCACCTTATAGGTTTTACCCTGAATAGTAACCGTTGCAGGAATCACAACGGATGCTTTTTTGACAGAACTGCCCACATATTCTACGGTATTCTCAGAGCCGTTCTGCTCTGTTACTTTATAAACAGCCTTTGTCGCAGAATCTGAAACAGTGGATCCAACGGCAACTGGAGCTGCCGGTTTATTATTATCTGCTGGTTTATTATTATCTGCTGGTTTATTATTATCTGTCGGGTTTGATGGTGCAGGAGTATCCGGTTCTTTTATTTCTGTGGAACCATCTTCTTCCGGAGCATCTTCTTCATACTGCCATGCCAGTGCAGGGTATCCATAATTTATGTTCTGAACGTCTGCAACAAATGCATTATCACCGTTCTGATTCAAAGCAACAAGGAAACTGCTCATATCGTCCGGAATCTGAGAGATATGTTCGGCTACCTCTTGCTCTCCGGCATAACAGTTTTTCACATTAGTAAACTTACCAGTCACATCATCCCCAATACCACGAGAATCCGTTGTATAACAGTTGGTAACAGTTACTTCATAATAGTTCCCTGCGATACCGCCAATCTCATCTATATGACCAGTAGCAGGCTCATAAGAAGTATCAATTGTACCGACAGCATAACAATTTGTCATAGCAGAATTACTGCTTTGAAGTCTGCCAATTAATCCTCCTATTGTCGTATAAGCGTAATCCAAAGTATAATTGATATCAACATTGGTATAGCAATTCTCAATGGTAATATTCTCACTTCTACTTGAAGCCTCTCCCACAAGTCCTCCTACTGTCAAAGCCTCACAAGTAATACTACCTTCCACTCCCAGATTCTTGATCACTGCACCGGTGGCAACCGTAGAGATGAATCCAATAGGCGTCTGTTGATACATCTCTTCATCTACAATGTTCATATTACGAATGACATGACCATTTCCATCAAGTGTACCTGAAAAATTGGAAATCGGTCTCCAGAGACGATCACTCAAGGTAATATCTTCGACCAATTTATAATGAGCAGTCGGGTCATCATTAATGGCACGAAGACCTTCTTCATCCGATATTTCAATGACAGCATCCTCGGTAGCCGATGCCGGAATATGTACTCCTATCATTGTGGTACACACCAACGCCAGTGCCAGGACAAAGGCTAAATACTTCTTTGCTATTGTATTTCCCATAACTATTTCTCCTTTTACGTTAAAATTTCATGTGTTAAATTTCACGTGGAAACATATTGAAATTTGACAAGTGATAACTAACGATGCGCAAGCGTTATGTATGGCTATATTATAGTTGTGATATTTATGATTAGCAAATCAGAAAAACGGTCCATTTTTATATATTTTTAAAGATGAACAAAAAGCGGACTACAAGCGATAGCTGGAAAGCAGATTAAAATAGATGGACGAAAAATATATTGCAGAGGATATATAGTTTTGGATTGATTTTCCGATTTGCAGAAAGGTACAGGGCATATTATCATTAAAATAAAAATAAAGAAACAAAAGGAGGAAATGATGAAATTACGAAAACATATCGCATACCTTTTTCTGGCAACCTTTTTGCTGGCCGGAGTATTACTGGCAACAAACAGGCTGTCTGTGGAGGCATCAGATCAAACAGCAGACAAAGTGGTTGTTTCCGTTGAGGGTCTCACCTTAGGGCAGGGATTTTATCTGGAACCCAAAATCGTAACATTCGATGAGTTCATTCAGTACTGGCAAAAAAAAGGCAGTACTGTAACACCGGAACAGATCACAGCGGGAGGCGTATTGTCCTATGCATTAAAAAATAATAATACACCTATGGATTACGCAGAATCGCCACAGGGACCGGGATACCTGTCAAGGATCAAGTATATTGACCAAGGGAAACCAGCGGCGCAGCTTCCGGAATTTTTATCAGAGGGCGGCGTAGTTTTAGACGGAGGAAAAGATGATCCGGATTATTTGTCGGAGCATGATTATACCGGCGCTTCCGGATGGATGTTTACGGAAGGCAATATTATGTCCAACCAGGCTTTAGCCGGCCACTATTTCTATTCCTACGGAAAAAGCTATACGCAGGATGGAGATAATTATTATGTTGTTCGTCTGCAGTTCAGCGTAGCCGGCCTGGGAGCAGACCTTGGATTTACATGGATGGGTTCTGAACAGCCTTATTCTTATGAGGCGGCAGATAAAAGTCAGTTGTACATTCTGTATGCTCGTCTGAGCGAAAGCGAATTTTTCCGGAATAATCCTCAGGCACAGAAGAATGCTTTAGCCGTTATGGAAAAATTAAACGCCACACAGGAGGAGGTAGATCAGGCATATGCTGCACTTAATGAAGCTTCTTCCCCTCGTACACCTTCCATAACTACAGATTTATCGGAAGAAGAAGTCTTTTATTCCGTGAATGCTGAAAATGTAGTGCCTCTTCAGATAGAAGCGACAGGAATCTCCTCCCATATGAAATACGAATGGTATTCCAGTAAGGATAAAGAGAACTGGACTTCTCTGGGAGAAGCCGGAAAAGATAATCGCTCCTATACTCCGGCCGTTGACCACTCTGGAACTACATATTATAAATGTGTAGTTTCTGACTTTGACGAAACGGTAAATCGGCCTGTTTTTGTGGAAAGCAAGATTGCAAGAATCACTGCCGGAGCTTCATCGCCTGAATTCACTAAGAACCTGGATGCAACCGAATGGAAAGGGTTTGTAAATGCACAGCCACCTGCTCTTGAGGTGAGCGCCCGGAGCAGCGATGGCGGAACATTGTCCTATCAGTGGTTTTACAGCACAGACGAAAACCAATGGACGGCAATCAGCGGGGCTGAAGAACCTTCTTACACACCGGAAATTACATCTATTGGAAGCTTCTTCTACAAATGTCAGGTTACGAATACAAAAAATGGTTTATCCTCAATCTCCGACAGCCGGATCAAAAAAATGACCATCTATGTAGATACACCACATTTTGTCACTAATCTGACAAATGAAACTCTGACAGGAAGAAAGAATGGCGTTCCTGTAACATTGGAGGCAACAGCAGAAGCAAATGACGACGGCGTAATCACTTACCAGTGGTACAGTGGAAGTACGCCGAATTTCTCCAACATGCACCCAATTGAAGGGGCAGTGGAGAGTACATACAATGTTCCGTCCGAAAATACAAGCTCATTATATTATCGTGTGGAAGCAATCAATACCGTTCAGGGTCATCAGGAGAAATGTGTCAGCGAATGGACCCGGGTTATCGTCAGAGGCCCATTACAGAAACCGATATTTACAGTGAATCTTCCTGCTGAGAAGACTTATTATGTGAACGGTTCTTCTCAGTCTCCACTGTCCGTTGATGCTTCCGCAGGAAGTGATGCCGTTACCTACCAGTGGTATAAGAGCGACAAAGAAACTACTTCTGTTGAAAATATGGAACTCATTCCGAGAATGTATTCTTCCCGCTACATGCCATCCACTAACCAGCCTGGAACAACGTGGTATGCATGCCGCGCCATCAGCAGAGACGGAGATACTATGTTATATACAGACAGCAATGTTGTCAAAGTCACTGTCATTGAAACGAATTCCTCGTCGGGATCTTCATCGGATACTTCCTTATCTGCACCGTCTGCTCCGGCAACCGACAAAAAACAACTGCAGACAGGCAGTATATGGAACGATGCAAAAACAAGCGCAGTTTACAGAGTAAAATCTTCCAATCAGATTGAATATGTACGACCGCTGACAAAGAAAAAGAGTGTTGTAATTCCATCTTCCATAACTCAGAATGGAACTACTTACAAAGTCACATCCATTTCAGCCAAGGCTTTTAAGAAGGATAAGAAACTGAAAAAGATCGTGATTCCTTCCACAGTAACTTCGATTGGAAAACAGGCATTTTACGGTTGTAAATCTTTAAAAAATGTTACAATTAAGACGACGAAGCTTACCTCCAAATCCATAGGCTCCAAAGCTTTTAAAGGATTGAATCGCAAGGCAACCATTAAGGTTCCTGCTAAGAAATATAAGCTTTATAAAAGTGTATTAAAGAAAAAAGGGGTAAGTACACAGACAAGAATCAAAAAATAATTTTCAAAAGAAATGTAGCAGTAAATGGGGCTGTCGCACCAAAAACAGCTTATGCCCTATGGCAGGGATTCATGCTTTGCATGGAATCGCTGCCATATTTTTTTGAATAAGCGTGGGACCTATGGCATAATCGCAGACGACTTGCGTTTTGCG
>FCNR01000045.1 GCA_900016875.1 Eubacteriaceae bacterium CHKCI004
TATTCCACGGCTTGATGGTCGGGATACCTCTTCCGTTATTATCCTTGATAGCCCGGGTCGCCGCCAGGAATACAAGACTGTGGAAGATCTGGCTTTGATTGTGCATGACGCGGAGCGCCCGTTTATCATTAAGGGAATCATGACGGTGAAGGGAGCTAAGAAAGCCTATGAGGCAGGAGCCTCCGCCATCGTGGTGAGCAATCACGGCGGCCGGGTGCTCGATCAGACGCCGGCTACGGCGGAGGTGCTGGAAGAGATTGTGGAATGGAACGAAGGCCGCATGAAAATTTTTGTGGACGGCGGTATCCGGACTGGTATCGATGTGTTTAAGGCGCTGGCCATGGGAGCCGATGCGGTGCTCATCGCGAGACCGTTTGTGCAGGCGGTCTACGGCGGCCAGGCAGAGGGCGTGCGGCTTTACATTGAGAAGCTGGCTGCGGAGCTTAAAGATACCATGGCCATGTGCGGAGCGACGGATATTAAGAGCATTTCAAGGAAAATGATCCGCAGATAATCTTAAAGGCAGATGTATTCGGGAGGGTGTTTCCAGATAAAATACAGAAGTTCTTCTGGAAGTTTCAGAAGAAAGAAAAGGACAGGTGAAGAAAATGCAGAAAAAGGATACGGTAGTTTTTGATTTGGACGGCACTCTGCTGGATACGCTGGACGATCTTATGAACAGCGTCAATTATGCGCTGGAGAGCAACGGTTATCCGGCGAGAACGAGAGACGAGGTACGCCGGTTTGTGGGCAACGGCATTCTGCTGCTTATGCAGCGGGCGCTGCCTTCGGGGCAGGAGAACCCGGATTTTGACAAGGTGTTTGCAGGCTTTAAGGAGCACTACGGGATTCACTGCAACGATCTGACGAAGCCTTATGATGGAATCATGGAGCTGCTGGAACTGTTGAAAGAAAAAGGCGTCAAGATGGCTATTGTCTCCAACAAGGCGGATTTCGCCGTGAAAGAGCTCAGCGAAATCTATTTTAAAGGTATCATTCCGGTGGCCATCGGCGAAAAAGAGAGCGAGGGTATCCGGAAGAAACCTGCGCCGGACACGGTCATGGAGGCGCTGCGCCAGCTGGGCAGTTCCGCAGAAAATGCGGTCTATGTGGGGGATTCCGAGGTGGATCTTGCCACGGCAGAAAACTGCGGCATGGATTACATTTTATGCGAATGGGGTTTTCGGGAACGGGAAAAGCTTGAGGAGCTGGGAGGAAAGGTTTTTGTGAAGAAACCGTCAGAGATCGCGGATCTTATCCTGTAATTTTTGATTGCCACAAAATTTTCCATTATATTTGTTTTGTTTTTGCAGATAATAGGCTTACGGTAAACAAAAGCTTTTGATGCGCTTCACGAAAACCGTGAGGCACATGCCGATAAAAATAGAGTAACTGATTGACAAAGCAAAAACAAAACATTTATTTAGATGTCATCCGGATGATTCCAGATAACATGGAGGTAAAATACAATGGCAAAAAGTTATACCAAAACCAATCAGGTGGAAGTACCGGAAGCGAAGGATGCAATGGATCGTTTTAAAATGGAAGTTGCAAATGAGATCGGCGTTGACTTAAAACCAGGTTATAATGGAAATATTACAGCCAAGGAAGCCGGTTCCATCGGTGGAGAGATGGTTCGTAAAATGATCAAGAAACAGGAACAGCAGATGGCTGGCGGCAGCGAGGAGTAATCCCGGCTGTTCGGAAAATGCTGATTCCACGAGAAATCTCAAAAAACTTGTAAGATAAAATAACAAAAAGGCTGTCGTTTTGGTCTGCGGACCAGAGCGGCGGCTTTTTATGGTGCTTTTGCTTGTGTAAAAAAAATATGGACAGCCAAACCTTAACATGCTATAATACTAAAATGTGTTTTCAGATTTATAAAAAACCGAACTGAACAGGATGAGGCGGATAGGATTTCTCGTTCCCTGATTTGGTTAAAAATAAGGAACATATGATTTTAAGGAGGAAACGTAATGAGTGTACAGGTTGAAAATTTAGAGCATAATATGGCGAAACTGACCATCGAGGTGGATGCCGCTGAATTTGATGCTGCCTGCAAGAAAGTATATAATAGAAAGAAAGGTTCCTACAATCTTCCTGGATTCCGTAAGGGTAAGGTTCCGATGAACATCATTGAGAAAACATATGGCCCTGGAATTTTTTATGAAGATGCGGCCAATGAGATCATGCCTAAAGCGTATGCGGACGCTCTGGAGGAGACTAAGCTTGATGTGGTTTCCCGTCCGGAAGTAGACGTGACACAGATTGGAAAGGGCGAGAACTTTATCTTCACCGTTTCTGTAGCAGTAAAACCGGAAGTAACTCTTGGCCAGTACAAAGGGCTGGAAGTAGAGAAAGACGCTGTGGAAGTGACCGACGAGGAAGTGGACGCAGAGCTTAAGAAAGCACAGGAACAGAACGCAAGAGAAGTTACTATCGAAGATCGCCCGGTAAAAGAGGGAGATATCATCACTCTGAATTATGCAGGAACTATCGACGGCGTTCCGTTTGACGGCGGTACAGCAGAGAGCCAGAAGCTGGAGATTGGTTCTCATTCTTTCATCGATACTTTTGAAGATCAGCTTGTTGGTCTGAACATCGGTGACGAAAAAGACGTGGAAGTTACCTTCCCGGAAGAGTACCATGCAGCAGAGCTTGCCGGCAAACCTGCAAACTTCCATGTAAAGGTTCTCGGTATTACAGAGAAACAGCTGCCGGAGATCGATGACGATTTCGCACAGGATACTACAGAGTTTGATTCTCTGGAAGATTACAAAGCAGATATCAGAGCCAAACTTCTTGAGAGCAAAGAAGAGCAGGCAAAGAACAATATGGAAAATGCGCTGGTAGAAAAAGCTGTGGAGAACGCAGAGATGGATATTCCGGAAGCCATGGTTGATTCTCAGGTTGACCAGATGGTACAGGAATTCCAGCAGAGAGTAAGCTACCAGGGTATCTCCTTCGAGCAGTATCTGCAGTTTACCGGACAGAACCCGGAGGCATTCAGAGAGAGCATGAGACCGGAGGCTATGAGAAGAATCCAGAGCAGCCTTGTTCTTGAGGCCATCGTTGCAGCCGAGAATATCGAGGCAACGGAAGAAGACCTGAATAAGGAATTTGAGAGAATGGCATCCATGTACCAGATGGAAGCAGACCAGATCGCTTCCTACATGGGCGAAGCTGAGAAAGAGAATATGAAGAATGATATTGCCATCCAGAAGGCAGTGGACTTCATCAGAGAACAGGCTGTTGTGACAGAAGCTTCCGAAGAACTTGAATATGAGGGCGGAGAGGCTGAGTAATAAGAACAGACCACTCTAAGACAGCGAGAATAGTAAGGGAACAGGAGGTAGTAATATGAGTTTAGTACCTTATGTCATTGAGCAGACCAGTCACGGGGAGAGATCTTACGATATTTACTCCCGTTTATTAAAGGACAGAATTATTATTCTTGGAGAAGAAGTCAACGATGTGACAGCCAGTCTGGTTGTCTCCCAGATGCTTTTCCTTGAAGCGGAGGATCCGGATAAGGATATCAATCTGTATATCATGAGCCCGGGCGGCTCCGTGACCGCGGGCATGGCGATCTACGATACCATGCAGTTCATCAAATGCGACGTATCCACTATCTGTATGGGTATGGCGGCCAGCATGGGCGCGTTCCTTCTGGCAGGCGGAACAAAGGGCAAGCGTCTTGCGCTTCCGAATGCGGAGATCATGATTCATCAGCCGTCAGGCGGCGCGCAGGGTCAGGCCACAGAGATCGAGATCGTGGCAGACCACATTTTAAAGACCAAAGAAAAATTGAATCGTATTCTGGCAGAGAATACGGGACAGACTTACGAGAAGATCAAGGCCGACACCGAGAGAGATAACTATATGACAGCGCAGGAAGCGCTGGAATACGGTCTCATCGACGTGGTTGTGGACAAGAGACAGTAAGTTCATATACTAAGGTTACCGCGGTATATTATACTGTGGTAACCTTTCCTTGAAAATATGCGGTTTCCCTGTTGTTAAGACAGATACCGTTATATGTCAGTGTAAAAGAGGTGAATATTATGGCGTCACGAACGGACAATAACAAGCAGTTCCGTTGTTCCTTCTGTAACAAGACCCAGGATCAGGTGCGTAAACTGGTAGCAGGGCCAAAGGGCGTGTATATCTGTGATGAGTGTATCGAGGTATGCGCCGAGATTATGGAGGACGAGTTTGAAGAATACAACGATGACACCCAGGAAATCAATCTGATGAAGCCAAAGGAGATGAAGGCGTTTCTGGATGATTATGTCATCGGACAGGAAGAAGCAAAAAAGGTCTTGTCTGTAGCCGTTTACAATCATTATAAACGTATTCTCACAGATAAGAATTACGATATAGAGTTACAAAAGAGCAATATCATCATGCTGGGACCGACCGGTTCCGGTAAGACCTTACTGGCACAGACGCTGGCAAGATTATTAAATGTACCGTTTGCCATTGCGGACGCGACAGCTCTCACAGAGGCCGGCTACGTGGGCGAGGATGTGGAGAACATTCTTTTAAAGCTCATTCAGGCGGCGGATTACGATATCGAGAGAGCGCAGACCGGTATTATTTATATCGACGAGATTGATAAGATTACCAGAAAGTCTGAGAATACGTCTATCACCCGGGATGTTTCCGGCGAGGGCGTACAGCAGGCGCTTCTGAAGATCTTGGAAGGTACGGTGGCTTCTGTTCCTCCGCAGGGAGGAAGAAAACATCCGCATCAGGAGTTTCTGCAGATTGATACGACCAATATTCTGTTCATCTGCGGCGGAGCTTTTGACGGCCTTGAGAGAATCATCGAGAGCCGGATTGGAAAGAAATCCATCGGTTTCCAGGCGGAAGTTGCAGGAAAAGAAAAGAAGGATGTCGGAGAACTGTTAAAGCAGGTATTGCCGGAAGATTTTGTGAAGTTCGGGCTGATTCCGGAGTTCATCGGCCGTGTGCCGGTCAATGTGTCGCTGGAGCCGCTGGACGAGGAAGCGCTGATCCGTATTCTCACCGAGCCGAAGAGCGCTCTTGTGAAGCAGTATCAGAAGCTCTTTGAGCTTGACGGAGTGGAACTGATCTTTACCGAAGATTCCCTGAAGGCCATCGCCGAAAAGGCTATCGCCAGAAAAACAGGAGCCAGAGGTCTTCGTTCCATTGTGGAGTCTGTCGTTATGGATCTGATGTACACGATTCCGTCCGACGAGCTTGTGGCTACCTGCACCATCACTGCTGAGGCGGTAGAGGGAACCGGAGAGCCGATTTTAACCTATCATGATGAGCCCGTCAGCAAAAAGAATATCACAAAAAAACACAGGAAAAAAAGCGGCAACGAGATTGCTTAGCATCATGAACGAGAGGCTGACACAAGCAGATGTACAATACATTTATTGTGCCGGCCTTTTATGATATAGAGGAGGAATATTTTATATGGAAAATACATCATTCCCGGCGCTGGCGCTCCGGGGGAAGATGATTTATCCGGATACATCAGCCTTTTTTGAGGTTTCACGAGCCAAATCCCTGAAAGCGTTGGAGGAGGCAGTAAATCATAATCAACTGATTTTTTTAGTAAACCAGAGAGATCCGGCGGAGGAGACCCCGTCTGAGGAAGACTTGTTTCAGGTTGGAACCATCGCAAGAATCCAGCAGATGGTGAAAGCAGGACAGGGAATCCTGCGGGTATTCGTGGAGGGCGTTGGCCGCGCGAAGATTCTCGATTATCAGGATGTGGATCCGTGCCCGTGGGTTATTGTGGAGCGCATCAATTCCGTGAATTTTCCGGAAGGAGAAAACGACGAGAAGGCACGTTTCCGGCTGATCTGCGATCTGCTGGGCGAGTTCATCGACAAGAATCCGGGCTTTCTCACCAATCAGATTCAGGCTGCCATCGACAAGGGCAAGCTGCTTCCTCTCATGTATGAGCTTGCGTCCGAGCTCCCGTTTGATCTTGAGAGAAAACAGGAGTTTCTGGAGGAGACCGACGTGATCCGCCAGTCGGAGATGCTCATGAACATATTGATGGAGGAGTCGCAGATCAGCGACATCCGCAACGAGATCACGGAGAAAGTCAAGAAAAATGTAGATAAGAATCAGAAAGATTATCTTCTGCGGGAACAGCAGAAGGTGATCCGCAAGGAGCTGGGCGAGGAGGACATCGCCTCCGATGCCGACGAGTATCTGGAAAAATGTGAGAAACTCAACGCCTCCAAAGAGGTGAAAGATAAGATCCGCAAAGAAATCAACCGTTTCAAAGGCGTTCCGCCGATGGCTTCCGAGAGTATCGTCATGCGCAATTATATTGAGGCCATGCTGGAGATGCCGTGGAAGAAAGGTTCCAAGGATAACAAGGATCTGAAGAAGGCTTCGGCGATCCTGGAAGAAGATCACTATGGTCTCGAAAAGGTGAAGGAGAGAATTCTCGATTATCTGGCGGTCCGTTCTCTGACCAGAAAGGGAGAGACGCCGATTCTCTGCCTGGTGGGCCCTCCGGGAACCGGAAAGACGTCCATCGCCAAGTCCATCGCCCGGGCGCTGAATAAGAAATATGTCCGCATTTCTCTGGGCGGCGTTCATGACGAGGCAGAGATCCGCGGCCATAGAAAGACTTATGTGGGCGCCATGCCGGGACGGATCGCTGAGGGCATCCGGCAGGCGGGCGTGAGAAATCCGCTGATGCTTCTGGATGAGATCGACAAGGTCAGCAGCGATTACAAAGGAGATACGGCGTCCGCCCTGCTGGAGGTGCTGGACGGCGAGCAGAATGTGAACTTCCGCGACCACTATCTGGAAGTGCCTCTGGATCTGAGCGAGGTGCTGTTTATTGCCACAGCCAACGATCCGGAACGCATTTCCAAGCCGCTCCTTGACCGTATGGAGATCATCGAGCTGTCCAGCTATACGGAAAATGAAAAGTTCCATATTGCCAAGCAGTATCTGATCCGCAAGCAGCGTAAGGCCAACGGTATCCTGAAGAAACAGATCAGCATACCGGACGAGGTCATCTATGAGATCATCCGTTCTTATACCAGAGAGGCCGGCGTCCGTGATCTGGAGAGAAAGATCGGCCGGATCATGCGGAAGGCCGCCCGCGCCATCATCGAAGGCCAGGAGAAGCTGGAGGTTCGTCCGGAAGATCTGGAAGAGCTTCTGGGCATGGCACCGTATTCCGAGGAAGAGAAGGCCACGAAGCCGCAGGTGGGCATCGTCCGTGGACTGGCATGGACCAGCGTTGGCGGAGATACTCTGTCCATCGAAGTAAATGTAATGCCTGGCAAGGGCAAGCTGGCCCTCACCGGACGTATGGGCGATGTGATGAAGGAATCCGCGCAGATCGGTCTCAGCTACATCCGTTCCATCGCAAGACAGTACGATATTGACGGTGAATTTTTTGAAAAGCATGATATTCATATCCATATTCCTGAAGGGGCTGTGCCAAAAGACGGACCTTCTGCGGGTATTACTATGACTACTGCCATGCTCTCCGCCATCACCGGAAGAAAAGTCCGAGGTGATCTGGCAATGACAGGAGAGATCACCCTGCGCGGCCGTGTACTTCCGATTGGAGGCCTGAAAGAGAAGCTTCTGGCAGCGAAGGCTGCCGGCATGAAAGAGGTGCTGGTTCCGGATAAGAACCGCCGGAACATTAGGGAGCTCGACAAGGAGATTACAAACGGGCTTACCATTACATTTGTGGAAGAAATGTCTCAGGTGATTGAGAAGGCGTTTGTGGGATAAGCGAGGAGAACACATATGATCATAAAAAATGTAGAACTGGAAACGGTCTGCGGCATCACCAGCAAGCTTCCGGATAATCAGCTTCCGGAAGTGGCTTTTGCAGGGAAGTCCAACGTAGGAAAGTCTT
Source organism: Eubacteriaceae bacterium CHKCI004 (assembly GCA_900016875.1). GTDB lineage: Bacteria > Bacillota > Clostridia > Lachnospirales > Lachnospiraceae > Anaerobutyricum > Anaerobutyricum stercoris. The sequence goes on from FCNR01000045.1 coordinate 7,883, forward strand.
CCCTGATTAACGCGCTGGTCAACCGAAAGGCTCTGGCGCGGACCTCCGGCCAGCCGGGCAAAACCCAGACCATCAACTTTTATAATGTAAATAAAGAAATGTACATCGTGGACCTGCCGGGATACGGCTATGCCAAGGTGTCAAAAGAAGTGGCCGCCAAGTGGGGACCGATGATAGAGAATTATCTTCATACCTCTCGGCAGCTGCGTATGGTCTTCCTGCTCATCGACCTGCGTCATAAGCCGGGAGCCAATGATATCCAGATGTACCGGTGGATATTAAGCAACGGATTCTCTCCGGTGATCGTGGCCACAAAGGCGGACAAGATTAAACGAAGCCAGCTGAAAAAACAGTTAAAGCAGCTGGAGGACACCCTGAAGGTCATCGAGGGCGTTCCGATCATTCCGTTTTCGGCTGTCACCAAGCAGGGACGGGATGAAATCTGGGAACTCATCGAAACCTACGCGCTGGGCGAGGAGATGGAGATTCCGGAGGAATAAAACGGGGTATCAGTCGTTCAAAAGCAATGTCTCCATGATCTGACAGTAGACGGTGTCGCTCTTTTCCGACCATTTATCGCAGATGGCGATGGCCTGCTCCTTGGATACCACGTTTATTTTCAGCTCCATGAGGACGGTTCCGCGCTCCTTGATCTGGGCGTGCACCATGTATTCGCCCTTTTTGAGAGGGTAGTAATCGGCAGTGATGTTGACCTCCTTGCGGAGCTGATATTTATTTTCTTTGAAATAGTCGAGAATGTCATTCTTGATAGCGTCCGATATTTTGCTTTCAAACATCTGGAGAGCTTCTCTGCCATGAGATGTAAGATAATAGTGGGTCGTGTTGCGGATAAGCTCTCCCCGGATAAAATCGGACTCATCCAGTTCGTTGACTGCCTGCTGCATATGAAAATAAGAAGTATAGCCGTGGGTCACAAAAAATTCGCTGAGCTGGGAGGTCGTCAGCGGAAAATCCAGATTATCCAGCATATACAGTACCATTAATTTATATAAGGTTAACGATTCTTCAGACATTTTTCTCTCCGTTCCGTGTAAATATTTATGTAAATTTATTTTGAAGGCCGCCCGGCAGATAGTTTTTGATTGCCGGCCGTCTTAACATTTTTTTATTTTTTCCATTGCTTTCCCTGAAAAGAGTTCCGCCGTTTCATTTCCTGATGAATGGAATTCAGTACCTGTCTCTTGTGGAGGCTCCAGGTGGGCGCAATCAGAAGATCTCTTGGCCCGTCGCCGGTGATCCGCTCGACGACCATGTCGGGACGAAGCATTTCCAGACAGGAGATCACACAGTCCACATAGCTTTCCAGAGTGAAAAGAGGAAACGGCTCCTGTGCGTAGATATCCGCCAGCCGCGTATTTTTCAGAATATGGAGCATGGACAGCTTGACGCCGCTCACGGGCAGCGCGTTCACATACGCGATGGTTTCCGCCAGCATATCGGGTGTCTCTCCGGGAAGCCCCAGGATCAGATGGGCGGTGGTGCGGATGCCCCGGGAAGCGCAGGTATTGGCTGCTTCGGTAAAGACCCTCGTCTCATATCCGCGGTTTAAAAAAGCTGCCGTGGAATCATGACAGGTCTGCAGCCCCATTTCCAGAAATACCGGCTTTTGCCGGTTGATCTCTTCCAACAAATCCAGCACCTCTTCCGGGAGACAGTCCGGCCGCGTGCCGATGGCGACGGCGACGATCTCTTCCGGTGCGATGGCGGCTTCATAGAGCGCGCGAAGCCGCTCCACGGGGGCGTATGTGTTGGTAAACGCCTGAAAATAAGCGATATACCTGCCGCCGGAATACTTTCTGCTGCTCTGTTCCCTGCCCAGAGCAATCTGCCTGGAAACCGGCAGCAGGGCGCTTTCTGAATACTCGCCGCTGCCGCCCTCACTGCAGAAAATGCATCCTCCCGTGGAGAGGGTGCCATCCCGGTTCGGGCAGGTAAAACCGCCGTTGATGCTGATTTTATATACTTTTTCTCCAAACCGTTCCTTGAGAAAACGGCTGTAAGAATAATAACGTTCCATGTTGTTTCATCCTTCCAGAGCTTTATTTTAACATCAGGGATAGGTTTATGCAAATGAAAAAAAACAGTTGTTTTCTCTGAAAATTGTGCTATCATAATGGTATTATAAATAATTGTGTTGAATATATAGAAGACTCGTTTCTGTAAAGACAATTTTTATGCACATCAGTAATTTTTTCCTGGATAGTATTTACAACCTGATTCATATACTGACACGTTTATGCACTGCTCAGACAGCCGTGAGGTTATAATCCCGGTGCGTTTTGAAGGCTGCTGTGACTTTTGCTGTGCCTTTTTCCGTGTTTTCTCGCTCGCGGTTGTTTCTTGTACAGATGCTTTGAGAGGCCGGGAGACTGCGTGTCTGCGTATGGAGATTAGAAAATGGAGGTTTCACATGAATTATAGAAATATGACATTACTGCAACTGCGCGCTGCGGCAAAGGAGAAAGGTCTCCGGGGAATCAGTGCGCTGAAAAAAGAACAGCTGATCGAGCGTTTGATGGAGCTGGAATCCTCGTCCAATGGCGAGAAGCAGTCTGTGCAGTCTGCACATGCCCATGAAGGTGGAAGAACGGAGAGGACAACCCGTGTGCGTGCGGAGCGGGAGCCGGGCGAAAACAACGGAAGAGAGCGGATGAACAGCCGTGAATCAGCCGGACGGCAGGAGTATGAGAGAAGAAATGGCGATCAGTCGAATTATGAGCGAAGAATGGATGACCGCGCGGATTATGATCGCGCCGAGGCTGTCCAGGATGGCGGTCAGGAACACGGAAGAAATGAAAACGGCATGAAGAGTGAGCTGGAGAGTCTTGACAGCGGGGAGAAAGCCAACGGTATCCTGGAAGTCATGCCGGACGGCTATGGATTTATCCGCTGTGAGAATTATCTGCCGGGAGAGAATGATGTGTACGTTTCTCCGTCTCAGATTCGCCGCTTCAATTTAAAGACCGGCGACATCCTGATCGGAAACACCCGGGTAAAAACCCAGAATGAAAAATACAGCGCGCTCCTCTATGTGGAGTCCGTCAACGGTTATAAACCATATGAAGCGCAGAAAAGAAAAAACTTTGAAGATCTGACGCCGATCTTCCCGAACGAGCGGATTCGTCTGGAGATGCCGGGCGCGCCGGTTTCCATGCGGATGGTGGATCTGCTCTCCCCGATAGGAAAAGGGCAGAGAGGTATGATAGTATCCCAGCCGAAAACTGGTAAGACGACTCTCTTAAAGCAGATTGCCAAGAGCATTACGACGGCTTATTCTGATATGAAGCTCATCGTCCTGCTTATCGACGAACGTCCGGAGGAGGTTACAGACATCAGGGAATACATTGAAGGCCCGAACGCAGAAGTTATTTATTCGACCTTTGACGAACTGCCGGAGCATCATAAGAGGGTATCGGAAATGGTTCTGGAGAGGGCAAAGCGTCTGGTAGAGCACGGCGAAGATGTGGTGATTCTCCTGGACAGCATCACAAGACTGGCAAGAGCCTACAATCTGGTGGTTCCGCCAAGCGGACGTACCCTTTCCGGCGGTCTTGACCCGGCGGCATTACATATGCCGAAAAAGTTCTTCGGAGCAGCCAGAAACATGCGGGAAGGCGGAAGCCTGACAATTCTTGCCACCGCCCTGGTAGATACCGGAAGCAAGATGGACGACGTGGTATTCGAGGAATTTAAGGGAACCGGTAACATGGAGCTGGTTCTTGACAGAAAGCTTTCCGAGAAGAGGATCTTCCCGGCCATCAACATTCAGAAATCCGGAACCCGCCGGGACGACCTGCTCCTTTCCAAAGAAGAGCAGGAGATTGTATTTGCCCTGCACCGGGAAATGTCCGGAACCCGCGCGGAAGAAAATGTGGAGCAGATCCTCCAGTTCTTCAAAAAGACGAAAAACAACCAGGAATTTATTCATGTGATGCGCCAGTCACTGTTGAAATAGCGCCATTGCACGGAAACAGTAATTCTTGACGAGGAAAGATTTCTGTGAAATAATGAAATGGACACATTTTGTTCTTGATTATATAAGCGATTAATGCGATACATGGACGGATGGCACGCGAGTGCCATCCCCTTTAAAACGGACGTGTCACAACACGAAAAGAAACAGGAGAAGAAAAATGAATCGTTTTAAGAACTTTTTTCACGGAATATATGGAATCGACGGATTATCCTGCGGGCTTCTGTTTTTAAGCCTGCTGATCAATCTGCTCACAACACTGATTCCGGTGGAAGGCATCCAGATGTTGAATCCGGTGAGTCTCCTTCCTCTGCTGCTCTGCCTGCTTCGCTTCTTTTCCCATAACCATCGGAAAAGACAGCGGGAAAACGAACGTTTTATGAGAATCATGCGGCCGCTGTTTGAATACTTCGACCAGAAAAGCGAAGAGAGAGAGCAGGCACAGATTTTCCGCTTTTTCAAATGCCCTGCCTGTTCTCAGAAGATCCGGGTGCCCAGAGGAAAAGGCAAGATTGAGATCACCTGCCCGAAATGCGGTAATAAGTTTATAAAGAAAACGTGATATACTATGAAAAACTGTCGGTTTAAGCCGGCAGTTTTTTGTTTGGCAGAAAAATCTGTTGAGATTCATATGATATAGGGTCTTTATCATATATTTTCCCGGCTGAAACGACGACAATATAATTTAATCGTTGTGCTTCATATTTTCCGCTGCCTTTTTAGAAAATACGCATCCGCAGTAATCCTGTCGGTAAAGGTGATATTCCTCGGACAGGGCAATGGAGCGGAGATAGCCGCCTTTCTTTTTGAAGTCGGAAGGCAGGTGACGCACGCCGTATTCTTCCGCCAGACGTTCTCCGATTTCGTTGATCCACTGGGCATTTTTGTGAGGGCTGATGGAGAGGGTTGTGGTGAAATAGTCAGCATGCAGCTCTGTAGCTTTTTTTGCCGCTTCCCGCATCCGGAGCTCATAGCAGTGATAACAGCGGATGCTCCGCTCCGGCAGGTCTTCCATGCCTTTTGCCATGTCAAAAAAGCAGGTCGGATCATAGTCGCCTTCCATGAAAACAACTTGTCCTTTCTCTTCATAGCCGGCCTCCCGGATGAAACGCTGCAGCTCGTGAATCCGTTTTTGATATTCTGTCTCCGGCGTGATGTTGGGATTATAATAGAAGAGAGTGATGTGAAAATATCGGGTCAGATATTCCAGCACGTAGCTGCTGCAGGGAGCGCAGCAGGCGTGGAGAAATAAATGCGGTTTCTGCTCTTCGAACAGATTTTCGCCGATCTGCCCGGTGATTTTATCCAGTTCTTTCTGATAATTTATTTTATTCATAGACGGTTCGTCCTTTCTGGTTGATTGCTTCATTTCTTAGATTTCTTGTATTTTCAAATAATGATAATAGCAGAATTCATGACGTTTTTCCAGCAGGAAAAAGCAATGCAAAACATAATAAAAAATAATTGCAAAATAAAATTTATTGTGATAATATATAAAAAATATAAACGGTAGTCAAAAGGAAGAGGTGAACGGTTGGGGGTTAAAGATATTGAAAAAGCGATTGCTTCGCACAAACAATCCGGTGATTATAAGAACAGCAGCAGTGATGAATATTTATCCGGATTTATGAAAAGTGATCGTTTAATGCCGGTGGTAACGTTGGCGATTTATTTTGGCGCAGAAGATTGGGATGCGCCCATGTCTATTCATACGATGTTCGGGAAACAGGACACAAAAGTGCTGCAATTTGTTCCTGATTATAAGATTAATCTTATTGCACCGGCTCAGATTAAAGATACGGATTTTGAAAAATTTACTACTTCATTAAAAGAGGTATTGTTATTTATCAAATATTCCGCAGATGCAGACAAGCTGGCAAAGGTTGTAGCAGAGGATCGGGAATTTCACCATTTGGGAAGAGAGGAAATAAATGTTTTGAACGTGTGCGTGAATGCCAATCTTCCCGTGAGTCAGGATGAGGAGGGTATAGATGTGTGTAAAGCTATTGAGGTTATCGCTGAGAGAGCGGCAGTAAAAGCAGCGGAAAAAGAAAGAATTGATACTTTGGCTGATATGATAGAAAGATTGATGGACAAGATGGAATGGACGGCGGAACAGGCCATGGATATACTCAGTATTTCTGAAGTGGACAGAGAGCTCTTGTTAAAGAAAATATGACAATAAATGTATAAGCATTTGATTGATTATGATATGCGAAGCAGACAACAAAACAGTGTCCCTCCACCCTTCTCCTGCATATACTAATAAAAAAATCTGTGACGTTTCAGCCATGCCTTTTGGGCGCGCGGTTTGTATGTTGTCTGTAGATGTGTGATTGAACCGTCGCAGGAATATGGGTGTATCTATGGCAGAATATGGACAATTGAAGATCAGTCTGGTGGAGTCCGGCAGTGAGCGACCGGTGCCGGGGGCGTCGGTGGAGATTTCTTCCACAGGGGAGCCGGATCAGATTTTGGAGCGGCTTATGACGGATTCTTCCGGACAGACGGAGACGGTGGAACTGGAGGCGCCGCCTGTGGAGTATTCTCTGGAACCATCGGAAGAACAGCCGTATTCGGAGTATAATCTGCGGATTAATGCGCCGGGTTATGAACCGCTGACGGTTTCCGGCGCACAGATTTTCTCCGGTCAGCTTGCTCTGCAGAATCAGGGAATGCTGCGCCTGGCTCAGGCTCAGGGGGAATACCGGATTCTTGCCATTGGACCTCATACATTGTATGGGGAGTATCCGCCGAAGATTGCAGAGAATGAGATCAAAGATATCCAGGCCACCGGAGAGGTGGTGCTGAGCCGGGTGGTTGTGCCGGAATTTGTGGTAGTTCATGACGGGGCTCCGAGTGATGCTACGGCGACCAACCACTATGTACAATACAGAGACTACATTAAAAATGTGGCGTCCTGCGAGATTTATTCCACCTGGCCGGAGGCGACGCTCCGGGCTAATATTCTGGCAATCATGTCTTTTACCTTAAACCGGGTATACACGGAATGGTACAGAAACCGGGGGTATGATTTTACCATCACATCCTCCACTGCCTATGATCAGAAATGGATAGACGGAAAGACTATTTATGAGAGTATCAATCTGGTAGTGGACGACATTTTTAACGCTTATCTCTCACGGCCGGACGTGAGCCAGCCGATTCTGGCGCAGTATTGTGACGGACGCCGGGTGACCTGCCCGAATCAGCTCAGCCAGTGGGGCTCCAAGAGTCTCGGAGATGACGGATTGTCGGCGGAGGAGATTCTTCAATATTATTATGGAAGTGATATTTATATCAACACTGCAGACATGATATCGGGGGTTCCGGCCTCCTGGCCGGGATACACGCTGACGGTGGGCTCATCCGGGGAGAAAGTCCGTCAGATGCAGATGCAGCTCAACCGGATTGCTGAGGATTACCCCGCCATGCCGACTATCCGGGCGGACGGTATCTTTGGTTCAGCCACGAAGAACGCTGTGGAGACATTCCAGCGGATCTTCAATCTGCCGGTGACCGGGCAGGTGGATTTTGCCACCTGGTATAAGATCAGCCAGATTTATGTGGGCGTCAGCCGGATCGCAGAGTTAAACTGACAGTATTTTTGCAGGATTAAAAAAAATAATTGCAGAAAATGGTGCGCTGGCTTTTATGGAGAAAGCAGCGCATCATCCTGTTTTGTGGAAACATACTGTCTGTTTGCCTCGTAATAGGCGAAAAACAGACGTTTTCTGACGGAAAGTGTTGGAACGTAATTTAATATACATCAAAGTGCTTTTCAGACTGTAAAAAAGAAAACGATAGTTAAAAAAATAAAAAATTCATATTTCTGCCCTTGTATTTAAGGATGATATATGTTAGAATTTTAGCAATTTAAGCAATGATACGGTGGCGTAGTGCGAATGCCGGTTCACACCGGACTTTTTCAGGACAATGTGAACTGAGAGACACGGTGTGCAGATGCAAAATGACGCAGTTTAGAAAAGATACGCTCCCGGCGCTGGCGGGCCGATGCCTGATTCGATGTTTTGAAGCCGGGGGTTCCCGTCTTTTTTTTTGCGCACAGCACAAAAAAGCCGGTCATTGTGCGAATTACTCTCATTTTGTAAATAACCGGTGTATTGATTTGCTGTTTCCGGCGTATGAATAGCTGGAGAGAAAGCGTCAGCGCACCAACAATGTTCTAATATAGAAAGGAACGAGACATCATGAAAGCATTTCTTATCTTGGAAGATGGAACGGTGTTAACAGGAGAAAGCTTTGGCGCCGAAAAGGAAGTCATCAGTGAAATCGTTTTTAACACATCCATGACAGGGTATCTTGAGATCCTGACGGACCCGTCTTACGCAGGACAGTCCGTGGTGATGACCTATCCCCTGATTGGTAATTACGGTATCTGTACGGAGGACATGGAGTCCGTGCATCCCTGGACCAGCGGCCTCATTGTGAGAGAGTATTCTACACTGGCCAGCAATTTCCGTAATGAGATGACACTCGATACATTTTTAAAGAAATACGATATTCCCGGAATCGCCGGAGTGGACACCAGATATCTCACAAAGATTTCCAGAGAGCACGGTGTCATGAACGGGCTTATAACTACCAGAGAAGATTTTGACCTTGAAAAGGAGCTGGAGCGAATCAGAGCCTACAAAGTACAAGGCGTTGTCCGGGAAGTCTCATGTAAGGAGAAGAGAGTGCTGCCGGGAGACGGATTCAAGGTTGCGCTGATGGATTACGGTGCAAAATACAATATCGAGAAGTCCTTAAACCGGCTGGGATGTCAGGTTACCGTATATCCGGCTTACACAAAGGCAGAAGAAGTTCTGGCGGACGAGCCGGACGGCATCATGCTGTCCAACGGGCCGGGAGATCCAAAAGAATGTGTGGAGATCATAGAAGAACTTAAAAAACTTTTTGCCACAGATGTTCCGATTTTCGGTATTTGTCTCGGTCATCAGCTCATGGCTCTTGCCAACGGGGCAGATACGAAGAAAATGCGCTACGGACACCGGGGAGCAAACCATCCGGTGAAGGATTTAAAGACCGGAAAGGTGTACATTTCCTCACAGAACCACGGATATGTGGTCATGGAAGACACCCTGAACCGGGATGTGGCAGAGGTGAGCTTTATTAATGTCAATGACGGCACTCTGGAAGGCGTGCACTATCTGGGCAAAAATGTCATGACAGTGCAGTTCCATCCGGAAGCCTGCCCGGGACCGAACGATTCCGAGTTCCTGTTTAAAGAGTTTATGAATATGATGGAGGTAGCGAAAGATGCCTAGAAATGCCAGTATAAAAAAAGTACTTGTCATCGGTTCCGGTCCGATCGTCATCGGACAGGCCGCAGAGTTTGACTATGCGGGAACCCAGGCATGCCGTTCCTTAAAGGAAGAAGGCATCCATGTGGTTCTGGTCAACTCCAACCCGGCGACCATCATGACAGATAAAGATATTGCCGACGAAGTATACATTGAACCGCTGACGCCGGAAGTGATCAAGAAGCTTATCCTGAAGGTATCTCCGGACAGTCTTCTGCCGACCCTCGGCGGACAGGCAGCCTTGAATATCGCCATGGAACTTGATGAGAGTGGTTTCCTGCGGGAGCATAAGGTGAAGCTTATCGGAACAACAGGAAAGACTATCCGGAAGGCGGAAGACAGAGAGGCATTCAAGGAGACCATGGAGAAGATCGGCGAGCCGATCGCGCCGAGTCAGATCGTCACCAACGTGGAAGATGGTCTTGCTTACGCAAAGGAGATCGGTTATCCGGTTGTACTGCGTCCGGCATACACTCTGGGCGGCAGCGGCGGCGGTATCGCCAATAATGAAGAAGAGTTCGTGGAGATCATTCAGAACGGTCTTCGTTTAAGCCGTGTGGGACAGGTGCTCGTGGAGCGCTGCATCGCCGGATGGAAAGAGATTGAGTACGAGGTAATGCGGGACGGAAACGGCACCTGTATCACCATTTGTAATATGGAAAACATTGACCCGGTGGGCGTGCATACTGGCGACAGTATCGTAGTGGCGCCGTCTCAGACCCTCGGGGATAAAGAGTACCAGATGCTCCGTAACTCCGCCCTGAATATCATTTCCGAGCTGGGAGTGGAAGGCGGATGTAACGTACAGTTCGCTCTGCATCCGGAGAGCTTTGAGTACTGTGTTATCGAGGTTAATCCTCGTGTCAGCCGTTCTTCCGCGCTGGCGTCTAAGGCTACCGGTTATCCGATCGCCAAGGTTACCGCCAAGATTGCTCTGGGATACAACCTGGATGAGATCAAGAACGCAGTCACAGGAAAGACCTATGCCAGCTTTGAGCCGGCCCTTGACTACTGCGTTGTGAAGGTGCCGCGTCTTCCGTTCGATAAATTTATCTCCGCATCCCGTCATCTGACTACCCAGATGAAGGCAACGGGCGAGGTTATGAGTATCTGCACTAATTTCGAGGGCGCGCTCATGAAGGCGCTCCGTTCTTTGGAGCAGCATGTGGACAGCCTGATGCACGGCGACTTTGATAAATTAAGCGATAAGGAGCTGACAGAGCACCTGCACATCGTGGATGACCTGCGCATTTACTGCATTGCGGAGGCACTGAGAAGAAAGATGGACCCGGCGATGATTCATGACATTACCATGATCGACCGCTGGTTCATTGATAAATTTAATAATATTGTTGAGATGGAAGCTGCTCTGAAAAACTGTGGAGGAGACCCGGACGAAGCTCTTCTTAGAGAAGCGAAGAGGATGGAATTCCCGGATACCGTCATCGGACAGCTCATCGGCAAGGATGAGGCGTACGTGAAGGATCTGCGCCGTCAGATGGATATCCGTCCTGCCTATAAGGTGGTGGATACCTGTGCGGCAGAGTTCGATGCAGAGACGCCGTACTACTATTCCTGTTTCGGCAGCTTCAATGAAGTGGAGGAGACCAGCGACAAGAAGAAGATCATGGTTCTCGGCTCCGGCCCGATCCGTATCGGACAGGGTATCGAGTTCGACTACTGTTCCGTACACAGTGTGTGGGCGTTTAAAGAGATGGGCTACGAGACCATCATCGTCAACAACAATCCGGAGACCGTCAGCACCGACTTTGACATCGCGGATAAGCTGTACTTTGAGCCGTTGACCGAGGAAGATGTAGAGCATATCGTAGAACTGGAGAAGCCAGACGGCGCCGTAGTACAGTTCGGCGGACAGACAGCCATCAAGCTGACAGAGAAATTAAACAAAATCGGCGTGCCGATCTTAGGTACCAGCGCAGAAAATGTAGATGCTGCCGAGGACAGAGAGCTTTTCGATCAGATTCTTGAAGAATGCTGTATCCCGAGACCAAAGGGAGACACGGTATTTACCAAGGAAGAAGCCCTTCGGGTGGCAAATGAGCTGGGATACCCGGTTCTGATTCGTCCGTCCTACGTGCTGGGCGGTCAGGGTATGCAGATTGCCGTTGCCGACAAGGATATCGTGGAATTTATGGACATCATCCAGCGTTACGCGCAGGAACATCCGATTCTCATTGACAAATATCTCATGGGCAAGGAAGTGGAAGTTGACGCGGTCTGTGACGGCGAGGATATCCTGATTCCTGGTATCATGCAGCATGTGGAGAGAGCCGGTATCCATTCCGGAGACAGTATTTCCGTGTATCCGGCAAGAGACCTTTCACCTAAGATCAAAAAAGTTATCGCCCATTATACGAGACTGCTGGCAAGAGCGCTCCATGTGGTCGGACTTATCAACATTCAGTTCATTGTATATCAGGATGAAGTGTATGTGATTGAAGTAAATCCTCGTTCTTCAAGAACGGTACCGTATATCAGTAAGGTGACAGGAATCCCGATCGTGGATCTGGCTACCAAAGTCATGACCGGACAGAAATTGAAAGATATGGGATACGAGCCGGGACTGGCTCCGGAATCCCCATACTGGGCCATCAAGATGCCGGTATTCTCCTTTGAGAAGATCCGTGGCGCAGACGTAAGTCTCGGACCGGAGATGAAGTCTACCGGAGAATGTCTGGGCATTTCCAGAAACTATGAGGAGGCTCTTTATAAAGCTTTCCTGGGCGCAGGTATCAACCTGCCTAAGCATAAAAAGATGATCATGACCGTGAAAGACTCCGACAAGCTGGAGGCCGTGGAAGTGGGACGCAGATTTGCCGCCTTAGGTTATGAAATCTACGCCACAAGAAGCACCTGCAAATGCTTAAAGGACAATGGAGTACCTGCAAAACGTGTCAATAAGATAGAAGAAAACCGTCCGAATCTGCTGGATCTGATTCTCGGACATCAGATTGATCTGATTCTTGATACGCCGTCTCAGGGTATCGAGAGAAGCAAGGATGGTTTCATCATCCGTCGTCATGCGGTGGAGACCGGAGTCACCTGTCTGACTTCCATCGACACTGCCAACGCGCTGCTCACCAGTCTGGAATCTGACTGCAGAGATGATTTGTCTCTGGTGGATGTGGCACGTATCGACAAGGAGATAGAGGAAGAGCATAGAAAATAAATGTAATCCGCAAATATGGAGGATGGACATGAAAAAGTATACGAAACAGGATATTATACAGCTCGTGGAAGAAAATGACGTTCAGTTCATACGTCTGCAGTTTACCGATGTGTTCGGTGCGCTGAAAAATGTAGCGATCCCTGCCAGCCAGCTGGAACGTGCTCTTGATAATAAATGTATGTTTGACGGATCTTCCATCGAAGGATTTGTGAGGATTGAAGAATCCGATATGTACCTGTATCCGGATTTAAATACCTTCGAGATCCTTCCGTGGCGGCCGCAGCACGGGCGGGTGGCACGGTTTATGTGTGATGTGTACCGTCCGGAAGGGATTCCTTTTGAGGGCGACAGCCGTTACATTTTAAAAAAGGTACTGGAAAAGGCCGCGGAGATGGGATACACCTTTGATGTGGGACCTGAGTGCGAATTTTTCCTGTTCCATACCGATGACAACGGACAGCCAACGGTCATCACCCATGAAAAAGCCGGATATTTCGATGTGACTCCGCTGGATCTGGGAGAAAATGCAAGACGGGACATTATTCTTAATCTGGAGCAGATGGGATTTGAGATTGAGGCGTCTCATCATGAAGTGGCTCCGGCACAGCACGAAATAGACTTTAAATATGATAATGCTCTTGCCACTGCCGATAAGATCATGACATTCAAGATGACGGTAAAGACCATCGCAAAACGCCATGGCCTGCACGCCACATTTATGCCGAAACCGATTCAGAATGTGGACGGTTCCGGCATGCATATCAATATGTCGCTGGAAAAAGACGGAAAGAACATTTTCTTTGATAAAAATGATCCGGAGGGACTGAGTGCAGACTGTTATCATTTCGTGGCAGGGCTCATGCAGCATGTGCGCGGCATGACCTGTATCTGCAATCCTCTGGTGAATTCCTATAAACGTCTTGTGCCGGGATATGAGGCTCCGGTGAGCATTGCCTGGTCTGCCATGAACCGGAGTCCGCTGATCCGGATTCCGGCTGCGCGAGGAGCGGGAACCCGGGTGGAATTCCGAAGCCCGGACGGCGCGTCCAACCCATATCTTGTGATGGCCTTGTGTCTGGCAGCCGGTCTTGACGGTATCAAAAATAAACTGATGCCGCCGAAGCAGGTAGGACGCAACATGTATATGCTCACGGAAGAGCAGCTTCGCAGCATGAAAATCGGAGAACTTCCAAGGACACTGGGCGAGGCGTGCGCCGCTTTTGAGGAAGATTTGTTCCTGCAGAATATTCTCGGCCCGCACATTGCCGGAAAGTTCCTGGAAGCGAAAAAGAGAGAATGGAACGAATATTGTGAACATGTTTCACAATGGGAGATCGACGAGTATCTGTATAAATTTTGATCCCCGGATGTTAATGGCTGCAGGTGAAAGAATTGATAAATATAATTGTTGTTTTCCCGAAAAAAGAAGTTGCGTTAAAAATTAAAAATATTCTTGTCAAAAACGGATATGATGTGGCAGCCGTCTGTCTGACCGGAGCCCGCGCCATGGAAGCGGTGGAACGACTGGAGGCGGGGGTTATCGTCTCCGGTATCCGGTTTGTGGACATGGTGTACCATGAACTGAGGGAATACCTTCCCGATTATTTTGAGATGGTCGTTGTCGCCAGACGGGAGCAGTGGCAGGAATATGGAGATGATGATGTGAATTGGCTTCCATTGCCCATGAAAGGGTTCGATCTGGTAGATCTGGTGGCAGAGCTTCAGGGAGAGATTGCCCGCCGTATCAAAAAAGACAGGACGAAACCCAAAACCCGGACTGCAGCGGAACAAAAGATCATCAGTCAGGCAAAAGAGCTGCTCATGGAGAAAAACGGCTGCACCGAAGAAGAGGCGCACCGGTATCTTCAGAAACAGAGTATGGACAGCGGCACTAACCTGGTGGAGACTGCCCATATGGTGCTGGATATGTTTTAGAGATGCGAAAGGAGAAGGCGATGAAGTTTACGAAAATGCACGGAATCGGCAACGATTACGTTTACATTAATTGTTTTGAAGAGGAAGTAAAGAATCCGGAAGCGCTGGCGAAGTTTGTCAGCAACAGGAATTTTGGCGTGGGTTCCGATGGACTTATCCTTATCCGCCCGTCCGACAAAGCGGATTTCCGGATGGAAATATATAATTCCGACGGGTCTCAGGCGGAAATGTGCGGAAACGGGATCCGCTGTGTGGGGAAATATGTCTATGACCATGGCCTGACAGATCAGACGGAGATTACGGTGGATACGCTGGGAGGAATCAAGCGTCTCAAACTTACAGTGGAAGATGGGAAGGTTTCTCTGGTACGCGTCAACATGGGAGAGCCGGTCTTTGATCCGGAAAAGATTCCGGTGCGCTATAAAGAAAATCCCGTGGTAAATGTGCCGATCGAAGTCAACGGCAGAGAGTATCATATTACCTGCGTGTCCATGGGAAACCCGCATGCAGTGGTTTTTCTGAATAACAGTGTGAAAGATCTGGATATCCGCATGATCGGTCCGTGTTTTGAGAATCATACCCGTTTTCCAAAACGAATCAATACGGAGTTTGTGGAGGTCATTGACAGAAAAAATGTGAATATGCGCGTGTGGGAGAGAGGCTCCGAGGAGACTCTTGCCTGCGGAACCGGCGCCTGTGCAGTGACGGTGGCCTGCGTTCTCAACGACAAAACAGATAATCAGATCACTGTACATTTGCTGGGCGGCGATCTGCAGATTGAATGGGACAGGGAGTCCAATCAGGTATATATGACCGGACCTGCCACACAGGTGTTTGACGGCGAACTTTACGAGTATCCGGAAGAATAGAAGGAATGCCGGGAGTTTGCCGGCACACGGGCAGACACCCGGATAGATATAAACAGCATCAGGCAATCAGCCGGAGAGGAGACAAAAATGTTTAAAATCAATGATAATTATTTAAAATTACCGGGCAGCTATCTTTTTTCCAATATCGCAAAGAAAGTGGAGGCATACAGCCAGGCGCATCCGGACAAAGAAATTATCCGTCTGGGTATCGGAGACGTGACGCAGCCGCTGGCGCCGAAGATTATCGAAACCCTCCATGAAGCTGTGGATGAGATGGCGCATGAGGAGACTTTCCATGGATACGCACCGGATCTGGGATATGCGTTTTTGAGAGATACCATCGCTCAGAGTGATTATAAAGACAGGGGCTGCGATATCAGCGCCGATGAGATTTTTGTCAGCGACGGCGCAAAATGTGACTCTGGAAATATTCAGGAGATTTTCAGTGTGGACAACAAGATCGCGGTCTGCGATCCGGTCTACCCGGTTTATGTGGATTCCAATGTTATGGCGGGCAGAACAGGAACCTATGATCCTTCCACAGAGACATGGAGCGATGTGATCTATATGCCTTGCACTGCGGAAAATCATTTCCTTCCGGAATTTCCGAAGGAGAATCCTGACATTATTTACCTGTGCATCCCAAATAACCCGACAGGAACGACCATCACCAAAGCACAGCTGCAGGACTGGGTGGATTACGCCAACAGAATCGGCGCGGTCATCATTTATGACGCCGCTTATGAAGCGTACATCAGCGAGGATGATGTTCCGCACAGCATTTACGAGTGCGAGGGTGCGAGAACCTGCGCCATTGAGCTTCGCAGCTTCTCCAAGAATGCCGGCTTTACCGGAACCCGTCTGGGCTTTACTGTGGTTCCGAAAGATTTGAAAGCCGGAGATGTATCTCTTCACGCGCTTTGGGCAAGACGGCATGGAACTAAATATAACGGCGCTCCGTATATTATTCAGAAAGCAGGCTGGGCATGCTACACAGAGGAAGGCAGAGCACAGCTGAAAGAACAGGTTGCCTACTATATGAAAAATGCAAAGATCATCAAAGAAGGTCTGGCAGATGCCGGATTCACAGTATTCGGCGGCGTGAACGCACCTTATATCTGGCTGAAAACGCCGGACAAAATGACTTCCTGGGAATTCTTTGACTACCTGCTTGACAAAGCAAATGTAGTGGGAACTCCAGGTTCGGGATTCGGACCGAGCGGAGAAGGATATTTCCGTCTTACTGCTTTCGGTTCCCATGAAAATACCCTCCGTGCCATGGAAAGAATTAAAAATCTGTAAGAAAAGTACCGTCGGAAAGAGGTTCGCCCCGGTTTCCGGCGGTATTTTTTGTACAGGTGAGAAAATCTTACAAAATGTGAAGATTCTTTTAATTCTTTTTCAGAATAATGATTTTTTTATGGAGATGTGCTATCATAGGAAAAGGTTTGCATTGTCTGAATGCGCATGAAACAGGCATTTTCATTATAGAAGATTAACTTATTGCGAATCCGAACCAGGAACAAAAGCAGGGAGGATAAGAATGTTTGGGAACAAAAACAATGAAAAAACCTCAGGTGAAGATAAATTAAATACTCTGGCAGGTAAGGACAGCGGGAAAAAACCGTCTGCTTCTCTGGAAAAGACAGAAGGGAAAAAAGAGAAGTTTGCGAAGCTTTTTAGCCGGAAAGATAAGAAGGAAGAAAAGGTGTCCCTCTATGAGCCGGAGATGGAATTTGTCACGGAAGAAGAATTGAAGAAAGAGGAAGCGAAAAAAAAGGACAATATGCAGCCGGGTGAAAAAAATAGTTTATCCGGAAGCGGCAGTATTTTAAATAACAACAGTGTTTTAAATGATGAAAAGAACGGCGCCCGCTCAAAAATAAAAGGTCTGTTTCGGAAAAAAGAAACTGGCGCAGGCGCGGCTCTTCCGGGCGGCTTTTCCAGCGCTCAGAAGTCTCTGTTTGATGACGATCCGATTTTGTATGAAGGGGAAGAGAAAAAGGGACTTGGGAAGCTTTCAAAGAAAAAGCTGGCTGTGATTGCCGGAGCGGCAGTGATTGTGATCGGAGCCGCTTCTTATTTTATTTTGACCAATCTGGGAGGTTCTGTAGACGGAACGGCTTATGTGGAGTCTGTAAAAGATATCATGGGCTATGGCAGCGGCAGCGGAATGAATAATCGTTATACCGGAGAAGTGGAAGCGCAGGATTCCTGGGACATCACGCTGCAGTCCGATCTTTCCGTGGCGGAATGTTATGTGGAAGAGGGCGCTCAGGTGAAAAAAGGGGACCGGCTGTTTTCTTATAATACCGAAGAGATGCAGCTTGCCAAGGAGCGGGCAGAGCTTGAGGTTGAGACCCTTCAGAATGAGAACTCTCAGCTTGAGAGAGATATTAGCAGTTACAGGAGCGATCTGAATTCTGCCAGCACCAGGGAGAGGATTGAACTTCAGACAGAGATTCTCACCGCGCAGACAACGATCAAGAGAAATGAATACAGTATCAGTTCTGCTAATAAAGAGATCAAAGATCTGGAAAAGAACATCAATGACGCCACCGTGACCAGCAAGATGGATGGCGTGGTACAGAAGATCAATGAAGAAGTGGGAGTGAGCTCCAGTTCCTCCAGCTCTGATGACGAGGAGGACAGTTACGATTATTCAGACAGCGGAGAAGAGTCCACGTACATGACTATTGTGGCCGTAGGTGACTACCGCGTGAAGGGAAGCGTATCAGAGACAAATGTGTGGTCTCTGACGGAAGGAGATTCGGTGATTATCCGTTCCAGAGTGGACAATAACACAACATGGACGGGAACCATCAGTTCTGTCAATACAGATGAAACAGAGGATTCAGAGGAGGATGCTTCTGAAGATATGATGTATATGGATGATTCTTCTTCCGGAGAGTCAGCGTCTACTTATAATTTCTATGTGGAACTGGACAGTGATGACGGACTGATGATGGGACAGCATGTTTTTATTGAACTGGATTTTGGACAGGATGAAGAAAAAGAGGGAATCTGGCTGCCATCGGCTTATATCTATATGGACGAGGACAAATATTATGTCTGGGCTGCCAATGGACGTGATCGCCTGGAACTTCGTGAAGTAACGGTCGGGGAATATAATCAGGATCTCGATGAATATCAGATTCTTGACGGGCTGGAAATGAGCGATCTTATCGCCAGCGATACCGGAAGTCTTCAGGAAAATATGCGGACGACGACAGATATTTCCGAGGTGGACAGTACGGATGAATATTACGAAGAAGAGACGTCTGACGACATGCTGTATGATGAATCTGCCGGCGACGAGTATCTGTATGATGAATCTGCCGATGACGAGTTATATTATGATGATGGGTCTTTGAGTGAGGATGTGGGAGTCGTTGATGAAGGCTTTTAATCCGGCGCAACATAAGTGGAGGAGAACATGCTTTTAGAGCTTAAGCATATTTACAAAAATTACAGACAGGATAAAATTGTGGTGCCTGTTTTAAAGGATATTAATATTTCCATTGACGAGGGAGAGTATGTGGCGATCATGGGACCGTCCGGTTCGGGGAAGACAACGCTGATGAATATCATCGGCTGTCTGGACCGCCCCACGGAGGGAGAGTATTTTCTGGAAAATGAATCGATTGTCAACTATACTGAGAACCAGCTTTCGGATCTTCGCCTGAAGACTCTGGGCTTTGTCTTTCAGAGCTTTAACCTTCTGCCCAAGCAGACAGCCCTTGATAATGTGGCTCTGCCTTTGAGTTATGCGGGGGTGCCGGTGAAGAAACGGCGGCAGATTGCTTTTCAGACGCTGCAGCGTGTGGGACTGGAAGATCGTGTGAATTTCAAACCGTCTCAGCTTTCCGGCGGTCAGCAGCAGAGAGTGGCCATTGCACGGGCGCTGGTCAATAATCCGAAGATCATTCTGGCCGATGAACCGACAGGAGCCTTGGACAGTAAGTCCGGCACACAGGTAATGAAGCTCTTTGAGAGACTTAACGAGGAGGGAGTAACGGTCATAATGATTACTCACGACGCAAACATTGCCGGCCATGCAAAGAAAGTTCTTCGGATTCTGGATGGAGAGATAGCTGACGATTCACAGGAAGGAGGCCAGATGCTTTGAAGAACAAGAAGAAGTTAATCATTATCAGTGTCATAGTCATTTTGGTTCTTGCGGCCATTGTCGCGGGTGTTGTGTATTTTGTGAAGAGCAGGAGCGGCTCTGTGGTGGATGTTTATTCCATGGAACTCTTAAACAGTTCGGGATGGGCCGGAGGCGATTCTACGCTGAGCGGAACTATTACTTCTGATTATGTGCAGGAAGTATATGCAGATGAAGAGCAGACCGTGGAAGATGTTTACGTGCAGCAGGGAGATTACGTGGAAAAAGGCGATAATCTCATGAAATATGATGTAGAAGAGCAGGAGCTGGATCTGCAGCTGCAGGAGCTTGAGATTCAGTCCTCTCAGCTGGAACTGGAAGATCTGGAAAATGAGCTGCAGAGAATGAAGAATGCCCGTGCTTCCGGAACCATCGACGGCAGCGGCAGCGATGTGATGAATGCTTCTCTGAATCTTTCTTCACTTCGGGGAGATATTCTTGCCACACTGATGAGCAATAACACTGGAGCAGGGACGTCAGAAGAAGATGGAAGCGGTTCCTCTGAAACAGGAACTGCCGGTTCCGGAACAGATTCCAAACAGTCAGACTCCGGCAATACTGCTTCGGACAGTGTGGAAGAAGATTCCACTGATTCCGCCGGTGATAGTTCCGCAGCGGAAGGTGATACAGCTGGTAATTCTCAGGACAAAGAAGGGAAAACGGATGCTTCTTCCTCAGACAGCAAGAGCACATCTGCTTCTGACAACAAAGAAGGTTCTTCCGCGGATACTCAGGAAAATGATACTTCCGATTCTTCCTCATCCGATAAAAACAAGACTCGCTCCAAATCAAAAAAAGCAAAAACAGGCGAGGAGAATACCGAAGATACGACAGACGACAGCGATCTGCTTGGTAAAGTGGAGGATCTGACGGATGCAGCTTCCGGCGATGGAACGGAGGAGAATCCGTATGTGTTTAACGTAAATACGAATGATGTGACAATTAAAGGATCTCTGCTCAATCAACTGGTGGGTGAAGAAGAAAAAGATGTCTATGCTTTTTTCTTCCAGTATGAGACAGAGGCTGACTATAATAATGATGCGGGTAAAAAACCGGAAGACAGGAATAATTATATAAATCAGATTATAATTACACCTAAAAAATATGCAGCTGCGTGGAGTGAAGAAGACTATACATTCGCTGCAGTGCAGGCTGCGGTAAGAGATCGAAAGTTAAAAGACACGATTATAGCTGTCAGTGACAGAGAGACAGGACAGGGAACTGATGGTGCTCCGTATGTTTATTTGTTGAAGGGAACTGGAGAAGATAAGATGATTGCGGGATCTGTCATCTTTGATTTGCTGGAAGGAAATTATACGGCGGTATTTAAGGTTTACGAGTCAGAATCTGCATATGCGGAAAACAGTGAGAATACAAGTGCAAGCTACGTCTTAAATCCTGTTTATGATACCGATGGCATAGACCAGAACGCAGTTTATTCAATAGATGATCTGAAAACAATATTTAGTGACAAAAAGTTAAAGAGCAAGATTGAAACGATTAGTGATAATACTTACGGAGACGGAAGCGCCAACGATCCGTATATTTATCTTCTTAGTCAGGGTGGAACAGTGCGTGGTTCTGTTGTTCAACTTTTGGTGAAAGGAGAATATTATGCAGAATTTCAAGAGTTTGAAAGTGAGGAATCTTATAAAGATAGTCCATATTCTTCATCACAAAGTGTGAGTATTACGCCTGGAATGCCAATAACGGGTATTGAATCAACTCGTGAATACACCCTGCAGCAGCTTCAGGCAGCTCTTAATGCGGCTGAAGCTGCTTCCAGGATTCCTAATGTTCTGAAATCAGAGATCACGGACAAGAAAAATGACGCGTACAAAGGGTCAGGAACCATGAGCGATCCATATGTGTACAGACTTATTACTGATGGAAGAATCCGTGGTTCTGTAATCAATGATATCATGAAGAATAATGAGTTTGCCGTGTTCTATGAATATGATTCTGAGGAAGACGGAAGAAGAGAAAATGTTGCCAATTCCATTGAGATAAGACCTAATACGATATTAAAGGAGATAATCACTTCGTTTGGATGGTATACGCTGGCAGATTTGAATGATGCCATTGTGACGGCGGATCAGATTCAAATCCGTCCGAACCGGAAAACGGTAAAGACCGGAAAGTCTTATAATTTTACAGCAAAGCTCAGCGGAAAGAACAGTGAAGTTCTTCCGGTGACCTGGGAACTGAAACGGAATCAATCCGACGCCACCACATTGATTAATGGAACGCTGACGGTAGGAGAAGACGAGACGGCAGATACGCTGCGTATCGTTGCTTCTGCCGGAGGAAAAAGAGATGTTCTGACATTGAAGGTAAAACAAAGTGACACTTCAGGCAGTGACGGAAGTGGATCTGGCGGCAGTTCAGATGGCAGTTCCGGTTATGACAGTAGTTTTGACAGCGGTTCAGACAGCGGAGGCAGTATCGATTACAGCGGATATACGGCAGAAGAACTGGCAAGCGCCATTGCCGATAAGGAAGAAGAAATCGCAGATGCAAAACAGAATCTCAATCAGGCTAAAATTGATTATCAGGAGGCCAAAAAGGAAGTGGACGCCGCCACAGTAAAAGCGACAGTCAGCGGCGAGGTGACTTTGGCTTACACAAAAGAAGCCATGCCGGACGACGGCTCGCCGGCAATTATCGTGCGGGGTGAGGATGGCATGTATGTCAATGTGGATGTCAGTGAAATGTCTCTGGATACAGTAAAAGTCGGAGGAACCATTTATTGTACTTCCATGGAGACATACGAACAGTATGAAGCGGAGATTATTGAAATCTCCCAGTATCCGACCACAGGTTCCGATTCTGAATACAGTTATGACGGTCTGTCCAATCCTAACAGTTCCTATTATCCTGTTGTCGCTTATATTGCCCAGGCAGATGGTCTGGTGACAGGAGAGTCTGTGGAAGTATCCTACAGCTCGCAGTCTATGGGAACTGTTTCGGAAGAAGCGATTTATCTTCAGAAAGCATACATCCGTACAGATGACGAAGGAAAAAGCTATGTTTACAAAGAAGGGGAAGACGGTCGTCTGAAAAAGCAATATGTCAAGACCGGAGAAACCTTATACGGACAGTATGTAGAGGTTCTTTCCGGCGTGACGATGGATGACAATATTGCCTTCCCATACGGCAGCAGCGTGAAAGAAGGAGCAAAAGTGGAACTTTCTGAAAATACAGATAATATTATATACTAGAGATTTCTTGAAAGGACGGGTGTGAAATTATGCTGGAAAATATACGATTATCTTTTCAGGGAATCTGGGCGCATAAGCTTCGTTCACTTCTTACGATGCTGGGAATTATCATTGGTATCGCAGCCATCATTGCCATTGTTTCCACTATCAGGGGAACCAATGAGCAGATTCGTAAGAATCTCATCGGTTCGGGGACCAACACGGTAAATGTCCGGATGGTTGAGAGCGGAGATTATGATTATGATATGGGATACAGCAGTATCCCTTCCGGAATACCTGTTCTGGATTCAGATGCGAGAGATGAACTGAACGACATGGATCATGTGGAAGATGCTTCTCTGTATATGATCCGTACGGCGGTGGATTACATTTATTATAATGACACGGCGCTGCAGGGCGGAGAGTTGATAGGAGCGGATTCCCATTATCTGAATACATGCGGATATATCATGACGAAAGGAAGAGCCTTTACAGAGAGTGACTATACCAATTACCGTAAAGTGGCGGTGGTTGATTCCACGGCGGCGGAGAGCCTTTTCGGAGATGAGAATCCGGTGGGAAAGACCATTGACATACAGGGCGAGCCGTTCATCGTGATCGGCGTTATCGAGGAGTCCTCAGAATTTGAGCCGGTGATCGAGACCGTGGAGGATTATTATCAATATGTGTATGACGATGCCGGCAGCAGCGGAACTGTTGTTGTTCCGGATACTGTATGGAGCATTGTAGGGCAGTATGACGAGCCTCAGAATGTACGTCTGCTGGCAGATTCCACCGATGCCATGAGCAGTGTGGGCAGGGAGGCTGCCCAGTATTTAAACGAGTCGGTGGATAACGAAGACGTCAAGTACAGTGCAGAAGATATCATGCAGCAGGCGCAGGAAAATCAGCAGCTCAGTGAATCCACAAATCAGCAGCTGATCTGGATTGCCAGCATTTCTCTGCTGGTGGGAGGTATCGGCGTAATGAATATTATGCTGGTGTCTGTGACAGAGCGTACCAGAGAAATTGGTCTGAAAAAAGCCATTGGTGCAAGGAAAAATAAAATATTGGCGCAGTTTTTGACAGAAGCGGCGGTGCTGACCAGTCTTGGAGGAATTATCGGAACGGTCACCGGAATCATATTTGCGGAAGCGATTAATCAGATATCCGGAGTGCCGGTGTCCATCAGCGTGCCGGCATCCATCATTGCCATTGCTTTTTCCATGCTCATTGGTATTGTATTTGGATTTGTGCCGGCAGTGAAAGCGGCGAATATGGATCCGATCGTAGCGCTGCGTCATGAATAAAAATAAAAATTTAGTGAATAAAATGTTAGGAGAGAATCATGGGAAAATATTTTGGAACCGATGGCTTTCGCGGTGAGGCAAATGTAACGTTGACAGTGGAGCACGCCTATAAGGTAGGACGTTTCCTGGGATGGTATTTTGGAAAAGACAAGGAAGAAAAATGCCGGGTGGTTATTGGCAAAGATACCAGAAGATCCAGCTATATGTTTGAGTACTCTCTGGTAGCCGGCCTTACGGCATCAGGAGCAGACGTGTACCTGCTTCATGTAACGACGACGCCCAGCGTGTCTTATGTGGCGAGAACAGAAGATTTTGACTGCGGCATCATGATCTCCGCCAGCCATAATCCTTATTACGATAACGGAATCAAACTTATCAATTCTAAAGGAGAGAAAATGGATGAGGAGACGATTCTTAAAGTAGAGGATTACATTGACGGCAAACTGGAGATTCCATTTGCTGTAAAGGACGATATTGGCTGTACGGTTGATTATGCAGCAGGAAGAAATCGTTACATCGGATATCTGATCTCCCTTGCCACTCGTTCCTACAAAAATATGCGGGTCGGTCTGGATTGTGCCAACGGCAGCTCCTGGATGATCGCCAAGAGTGTGTTTGACGCGCTGGGCGCAAAGACCTATGTGATCAACGCGGAGCCAAACGGCCTGAACATCAACCGCAATGCCGGTTCCACACACATCGAAGTTTTGCAGGATTTTGTAAGAGAGAACAATCTGGATGTGGGATTTGCCTTTGACGGCGACGCGGACCGCTGTATCGCTGTGGACGACACGGGGGCAGTGATCGACGGCGACCTGATCCTGTATGTGTGCGGTACTTACATGAAGG
Source organism: Eubacteriaceae bacterium CHKCI004 (assembly GCA_900016875.1). Taxonomy (GTDB): domain Bacteria; phylum Bacillota; class Clostridia; order Lachnospirales; family Lachnospiraceae; genus Anaerobutyricum; species Anaerobutyricum stercoris. The sequence goes on from FCNR01000045.1 coordinate 32,725, forward strand.
AAAGGGGAACCTTACACAATAACACCATCGTCACTACGGTAATGTCCAACTTTGGTCTGTACAAGGCGCTGGATGCAGCCAATATCCAATATGAGAAAACGGCCGTAGGCGATAAATATGTCTACGAGAACATGGTAAAGAACGGCCACCGCATCGGCGGCGAGCAGTCCGGCCACATCATTTTCAGCAAATATGCCAACACCGGCGACGGTATCCTCACCGCCATCAAGATCATGGAAGTGATACTGGAGAAGAAGATGCCGCTGTCCAAGCTGGCAAGCCCGGTGAAGATTTACCCGCAGGTTCTTAAAAACGTGCGCGTAACGAGCAAACCGGAAGCGCAGAATGATCCTGATGTGCAGGCAGCCGTACAGTCAGTGGCAGATTCCTTAGGCGACACCGGACGAATTCTCGTCCGTGAGAGCGGCACAGAACCATTGATCCGTGTCATGGTGGAAGCGGAGACCATGGAAGAATGTGAGAGATATGTGGACGCAGTCATTGACGTGATCCGGGAAAAAGGACACTGCGTGGAAGCGTAATGCTGACCCGTTCGGGCGGACAATTGCTCCATATTTGTATATATTGACATGTTGCAGGCGTAACACCTTTTTATGTATGTGAGAAGGTGTTGCGCCTGTTGTGTTTTATAAAAATGTATAGTCAGATTGTTTGACCATCCATCTTATCGCTTTCCCATATTTTATGGGAAACCATAGAAATATAATGACACTTCTATTTTCCCAATGTTACAATTTTTATGTCACGACATGACAACTCAGAGCAAAGGAGGGGAAGCGATGAAAAAGAAGTTACTTGTGTGGATTCTGCTGTGCGCGATGCTGGTGACGGACATCCCGGCACGGGCAGCGGTGGACGGCGGCGTGTCGGCAGCGGCGGATTTGTCGGAATCGGCGATGGCGGGTGAGGAGAGAGCAGGAAAAGTCTTTTATATCAGCACGGCGAAGGAACTAATAGATATACTGCAGGCATATAATTTTACGGGAACAAACTCATATTATATGCCGGAATATGCGTATTTTGAGCTGGTGAATGATATCGATCTTTCCGGTTACGTCTGGGAACCGGTCAATCTCAATGGGATGTTTAACGGCAACGGACATACGATACGGAATATTACGATTAAAAAGTACGGAGGGATCGGCACTTCCACAGAAAAATATGCCGGTTTTTTTGCCATGGGTTTAAATTCATGGAAAAAGGATTATGTTACGAATCTTCATCTGGAAAATGTGGAGATAGAGGTAGGAGTTGATGAGTCTTCTGAGATTACCCGATTGGGGGTAGCCCCGGTGATTGCAGATACAACAGTTGCTATTAATAATTGCAGCGTATCCGGAAGTATACTGGTTATTTCAGAGTCCGATACCGTCGATATAGCTGTAAAAGGTTTTAAAAATGTCAGTGGATGTCAGGGAGAGATGGACATAGAAGTAAAAGGGAAGATGGAGACTATTGAAGCAACTGCGATCAGTGAAAGCGCGAACACCCAATGGGAAGGGGATATTACTGTAAATACACAGGGAGAAAGTTCTGATGTGGAAGCCGCAGGTATACATGCAGGTAACGGATGCACTTATACAGGAAATGTAGACGTACATGCAAAAGATGTAAAAGACGGAACGGTAACTGCCTATGGGATATTTGGTAAAGAATGTCATATGAAAGGAAATGTTACACTGGAGTCAGGGAAAGGAAACGCATACCTCTACGGATTGGGCGGAACAGGCTGTTTTATGGAGGGCAATATCCAGGCGGAAGGCGGCGGAGAAGTAGAAGCTGTCGCCATGTCCAATTATGTAGCGAATTATAATCCGGCGATTGTCGGTGATTTAAAGGAATCCAGCTTTGCCGGAAATGTGACTGTGGAAGCAAAAAAAATGGTGAGAATTACAGGTATGGATGCCGGAGAAAGTTGTCAGTTTAACGGGAATATCCATGCGGTCAGCAGCGAAGATACAGTTGATGCGACAGGCATAGAAGATACTTCCGGAAGCTTTTTTTCCGGAGAAATTTTTGCCAGGGGAAATTCTGATGATCCAGGCGGGGTTTGTGTGTATGGGGTGGCTGGTGAGAATAATTATTTCAAAGGAGACATTCATGCGGAAAATACCTATATAGAAGAGCAATATACGAGTGGAGGAGAAGCCGTCGCAGTAGGCTCTTCCGGGACAAACTGTTACGTTGAAGGGAATCTGACTGCCATAGCGGAAGAGCCTTCTGCATTCGGATTAACGGGTGAGGATAGTTATTTTTATGGGAATATCTCCGTCAATGCGTCAGAAGACGGTTTTGGCGCACTTATCTCTTCGGACTATTCCGGGAATATTGCGGAAGGAAAAGTAAATATTCACAGCTCTGGCAGCGCGGACGGAGCGCTTATTGACGGCTATGGTGCCAGCAATAATTATGCGGAAGGAGATTTATGCGTAAGCGGTGCGGAGCGGTCTTGGGCAGAGGGAATCACGGAAGATGTCGGAACCGGCAATCATGCCAGAGGAACGGTCACTGCGGAAGTGACAGGAGCAGGCGACGAGTTCAGATACATAAATGCCAGCGGTTCTTCAGGCGGAAGTACATTTGAGGGGACTGTGACCGGTATCTGTAATGGGCTTTCCGGGACAGTGAGCCAGACCGGGGGAACACTGTACTTTATGAGAGGTGAGGGAGGTACGCTTTTTTTGTCGACAGATGATAGTGAAGGATTTTCCGCTGCCGGTTTTATTACCGTTGGTTCCGGCGGAGAGGTCACTCCTCCGGAAGAGGAATGGAGTCCTTCGGAAGGAGAAGAAGAAAAACAGGAAAAAGTGTATTCTCTCCGGTTCATAGACATACTGACAGATCAGCCGGTCACAGACGCTGTGGTCGGTATAGATGGGGAATATTATACGACTGACAATAATGGAATGATTACAGTAAAGGGAGATTTATTTATTCAGAATCTGGAAGTACAGGACACTGACGTTCCCATTCATACGCAAAGTCGTTTTTTTGCAGCGGCAGGAAGGACAAATACAATCTATGTCAATGGTCTGAATTTTAATTTGAACAATATAGTGATGGGAAAGCTTGGAGAAACAACCATAAATGGACCGGAAGCAAACGGGTTTTCTCTGTTTGAACTTCCAATCTCCTTTGATCTGAGTATCCTGGACCAGATGCAGATCGCGTATGACGCGGAGAAAAAAACATATCAGGTCATTGTCACGGGTTCAGGAGAGTATAGCAGAGAGACAGACGGAATTGCCAATGCCAGAGAACCGGCATGGAAGAAAGCATATGAGGAATTCAAATACCAGTTTACGAAGGGAGTTCAGGACTTCCGGAGTCAGTCTTTTAAAGGGGTGAACCGGGATTTTGGAACAAAGAACGCAAATGTCAGAGCCGGGGGATATCTGGAGTTTGCTGTGACAGATGAGGGACTTAGGATGACAGACGGAGAGATGCTTGTCAGAGTAAAGGGGGATTTTTCCAGCAGTTATCCGATTCCGCCCGCTCCATATATTTATCTGAAGTTTGGGGTGGAAACAAGTCTCCAGACAAGAGCTGATTTTGAATTCAAAAATAATGATATCAGGGTTCCAGAGGTTATTATGACAGCGGATATGGGATTTCAGTTGATGCCGTCTCTGGGTATTGGCGCGGGACTCCATAAGATACTGTCTGCTGAAGTGGGAATAGAAGGACCTTTAGATGTGAGTCTGAGGCTTCCATTTATATCCATGGAAGAAAATGTGAAAGTGACGATGAGCGCAAAGGCATATTTGCTGATCACCGCGCTTGCCTTCAATATGAAGTTCAGTGAAACATTTTTAGAGCATGAGCTTTATCCTGGAGAGAAAGAAGAAGAAAATGGAAAAGTAAGTACATTTGCCGCCGTACCGGATACCGGAGAACTGAGCCTGATTGACAGAAGCTATCTGAACGGAGCGGCTGCCCGCTCTGTAGATGAAGGGAATCAGGACACGATCAGGAACAGGGCGTATCCGTATGGCACGGTACAAAGTGTTTCTCTGCCTGATGGCAGGACATTGGTTGTCTGGCTGGATGATGATACGCAGAGAAATCTGATGGATAAGACTTCACTATATTATAGTATTATCCAAAATGGGGAGTGGAGTGTTCCGGCGCAGATTGAAGCTGACGGCACGGCAGATTTCAGCTTTGATCTCTGTGAGACTGACAGTGGAGCCGCCATCGTATGGCAGGATACCCGGGAGTCTCTTCCGGAAAATACCGATGCGGATACGCTGGCAGAATCCATTGACTTATCTTTTGCGGAATTTAATTCTGAGACGAATACTTTCGGAACTGTCATCTCCCTGACAGGAGAAAACGGGGAGGAATCGGCAGGGACAAAAGGAACGGGAGACAATACGATATACGAATACAGCCCGAAGCTGGCTGCGAATGAACATACAGTTCATGTGATATGGAATCAGAATGCTGCCAATCATGTGGTACCGGGCGAAGAGATCACGGCGGAGTCGATCTGTTATATGAAGGTGCAGAAAAGCAGCGGAGAGTGGAAGCCGGGCACGGCGGAAATCGTAGAGGATAATCTTCCTCTGGTATATGAAGCGGTAGTAGGAGATACAGGAGTTGTCGCATACCTGACAGATGACGGGGAAGGAGAAGAAAGCGCAAAGGTTCTTTCCATAAAAGAGATGGATGGGCAGGAGAGAACACAGCAGTATAGCAACAATACTGATCTGTCAGACTTGCAATACAAAGAAGGAAAACTTTATTTCTCTGAGGAAGAAAATGTAAAAACTCTGTCGCTCTGGAATGAATATGCATCTATTCTTGCGTCAAACCGGAATGCAGGAGATGAGCAGACCAGAGTAGTATACCGGAATGGACAGCCGGAAGCCGTTATCACAGAAGTGCAGGATGGACTTACGTCGAATCTCTATATTTCTTACAGGAATAACGGGGTATTTACGAACCCGGTTCCGATCACGGATTTTGATGAAAAGATTCGCTCCTGGGATGTGTCTTTGAATGAAGATGGTTCAGTGGATGTGAGCGCTCTTCTGATACATATAGAGGTTGGTGAGACGAAAAATGAAATGACAGAGACAGCCAGACTGGTTCACACGACGGCAAAACCAATGGAAGATATTGTATTGTCGGAGATATTTACCGAAGAAGATCATGTCGGAAGAGGAAGTATGGCAACCTTTTTATTAAATGTAGAAAATAATACAAAGGAAGTACTGGAAAGTCTGGATGTATCTGTGAAAGACTCAACTGGCGGAACATTGTACGAAGGAACATATACCACTTTCATAGAAGGCGGAGACACAGGCACTCTTTCGGTGGACGTCCCAATCCCAGCTGATTTTACGATGCAGGAGCTGACCTTCACTGTGACAGGAGACATGGAGGAAAAAGACACGGATAATAACAGCGGGATATTCCTGGCGGGGGCAGCGAACCTCGTATTGGAGATGGATGGCAGCCATATCCACAGCGATGGTTATCTGGAAGCCGTCATTACCAACAATGGAAGCGCGGATGCTTCGGGAGTGCAATTGAAAGTAACCGGAGAGGATGAAACCGTTATCTTTAAAGAATCGGCAGGAAATGTACCGGCAGGAGAAGAAAAACGGGTAATGATCCCGGTGGAAGAAAGCAAACGCTCATTCAATAAGGATTCAGACAGCTATGGAATTACGGCGGAAATATCCTGTGACGAAGAGGAGAGTACAGAGATTGATAATGAGGCGGCTTTCCGCATCCGTCCGCCGCAGATCACACAGATTGTAATCGCTGAGAGTATGCTGAATATGGCTTTGGGAGAAACCTACAAGCCGACCGTGCAGGTTTATCCTTCCGATACGTTGAACAAAGAGTACGTTGTCCGGTCCGGCGATGAAAATGTGGTTTCAGTAGATGCAGATGGAACAATCACCGCAAAGGCGGAAGGAACAGCGGATATTATCTTTATGGCGGTCAATTCCAGTGCGGCAGCCAGAGTGAGCGTCACGGTAGGCGGAAGTGATGCGGAAAACCTTCATAAAATATCACTGGATGCCGGAGGCGGCACAGTTTCTCCGCGACGGCTGGAAGTACAGGAAGGACAGACGGCAGTGCTACCGTGTCCGATGCGGGAAGGTTACTACTTCGCCGGTTGGTATAACGCTCCAGAAGGTGGCAACGAGATTACCAGCGAGACAGCCATCACACAGGATATGACCCTGTACGCCCGGTGGACAGATACCAGATCTCCAAATCCGGAGCTGCCGGAGATTGATAACCCAGACCCGGACGATCCGAATCCAGACGACCCGGACAACCCGGATCCCGATGTTCCGAACCCGAACCCGGGCGAAACAGATCCCGACGACCCAGACCCGGATACCCCGTCGCCAGAGCCAACACCAGGCGGCGATCCGGGAAGTGGAACCACATCACAGCCGGGTACGCCAACGCAGCCGGGAGGAAGCGGAACAACACCGCAGCCAGGCGGCAGCGGAGCGGGAACCGGTCAGACCGGCAATAAGACACCGCAGGCAGCGGCACAGTATCGTGTCGGCGATATAGTGACGGCCAGCGGACTTCGTTACCGGGTAACCGACGCCCGGTCCGCACAGGGGCAGGTACAGATGATCGGTGCGGCGGGAGCCGCGAAGAAGACGGTGAATATCCCGGCAGAGATTCTTTCTCCTTCCACCGGACAGCGTTTTAAAGTAACAGCTATCGGAAATAATGCGTTTAAAAATCAAAAGAAGCTGCGTAAGCTGACGATAGGAAAGAACGTAAGAGTCATAGGAAAGAAGGCGTTCTTCAACTGTAAGAAGCTGAAAAATATTACCATGAAGACGAAAACTCTGACGAAAAAGACGGTTGGAGCGAAAGCGTTCCGTGGCATCTATGCAAGGGCGTCTGTCAAAGTACCAAAGAAGAAGCGGACGCTATACAGAAAGATTCTGCGGGCTAGGGGCGTCGGTGTTCAGGTTAGAATCTGTTAGCTGTGCCATAAAAAGGGGAGCAGATGACTGCAGCGAGTCATTTGCTCCCTTTTGCTCTTCTTATTTCCGGTACTCTTCCGGGATATCTTCCTCATCCCAGAAGCTTACGCCGAACTTCTTCTGGCTGCCCATCTTGATGCCGTAGCCGAGAACGTTGTCGGTGGAACGGTCCAGAAGGATGTTGATGTAGTCCATCGCCTCTTTATGTTTTTCGCCTACGACGTAGACGTTGAAGTTCTTGGTGGCTTCACTGTTGATCACAGTGTAGTTGCCTTCCTTTAAATCTTCATCTCTCTGTGGAACTAATTTCTGCTGTTCTGCTGTCATGGTATTTCTCCTCCCTGTAAATGTATTTTGGTAAATATACTCTATATATTGTCCATGCCGGTCAGCCTGCCGGGCGGGACGTAAAGAAGGGCAGATTCTCTGCCTCCAAATGGCACGAAGCCCTGTTTGTCATTATAACACAAAAGAAGATGAAAGCAAATTTTTTATTTTTACTGTGGAAGAGTTTGCGGCTGTGAAGGAGGATACAGGGAAAATTCATCCGTCAGAAAAACACAGAGGAAGAACATTGATTTCCCTTCAGAAAGTCAGTATAATAAGGCGTGAATCTTTCAGGAAGCACATTTGAGTCTTAGTGACATGCTATGTGCAGCATAGAGGCAGATGTGACATAGAAACATACGAGCTGGGAGGTGATTGTATGCAATGCGATTACTGCGCATTTTATTATATTGACGAGGAAGACGGTCAGGGAGAATGTACAGTGAATCTGGATGAGGACGATCTGGCAAGACTGCTGGCCAGTCGGCAGGACGGATGCCCGTATTTTCAGATGGATGATGAATATAAGATCGTGCGTAAGCAGATGTAGAGGATTTTGTCAGTGCAGAGGTTACCGGTGGACGTATCCGGTAATGGCTTTATCGGGTATCCGAAAGGAATCTGCCAACAGCATGACGAACGACCGGGAATATGAGAAAAGAAGGAGATGAATTATGGGATTTTCATGGGAGATAAGCGTACCGGCCATTACGGTCTTTGTGCAGGGACTGCTCAGTTTCTTCTCGCCCTGTGTCCTGCCGCTGCTGCCTTTATATATCAGTTATCTGTCCGGCGGGACGGCGGTAAAAAGAGAAGACGGGCGTATGCAGTACAAACGAAGCAAGGTGATGCTTCACACGTTATTTTTTGTGATCGGCATCAGTTTTGCCTTTTTTGTGCTGGGCCTTGGCGTGTCGGCGGTCGGCACGTTTTTCAAATCTAATCAGGCGATGTTTGCCCGGGTTGGCGGCATCGTTGTGATCTTGTTTGGACTGTATCAGTTGCGGGTGTTCGGGTTCTCGCAGACGCTGGAACGGGAGAGAAGGCTGCCGTTTCGGCTGGACCGGTTTGCCATGTCTCCGTTTACGGCGCTGCTCCTCGGATTTACGTTCAGCTTCGCCTGGACGCCCTGCGTGGGACCGGCGCTGACCAGCGTGCTGCTCATGGCGGCTTCCGCCTCCACCCGGATGGCAGGATTTGCGCTGATTGGCGTATACACTTTGGGATTTGTACTGCCGTTTCTGGCGGTGGGATTATTTACGACCACTCTTCTGGAACTGTTCAGGAAGCATCAGCAGGTGGTGCGCTACACGGTGAAAGTCGGCGGCGTCCTCATGGTGCTGATGGGTGTTCTGATGTTTACCGGGAAAATGAACAGCGTGACAGGCTATCTCTCCAGAATCTCAGACATTCCCGGCGTGGAGCAGGATGAGACTTCGGGTAAACAGACGGCTACGGAGAAGCAAGAGTCGGATGCAGAGGCCGGTACCGGGGCAGAAACAGACAATACAATTTCCGGGGATGAAACCGATGCGGAAGGCGGCACCGGAGAGGAGCCGGACGGACAGGAGAACAATGTAGCCGGAGCTGACAGCTCCACAGAAGAGAACGAGGCAGGAGATGCAGCCAGTGAAGTAATCCCGGCGGTGGACTTCGAGCTGACTGACCAGTACGGGGTGGCGCACCGGCTGGAAGATTATAAAGGAAAGACGATATTCTTAAATTTCTGGGCGACCTGGTGCCCGCCGTGCAAGGCGGAGATGCCGGACATTCAGGAGATTTATGAAACGTATGATACGGAGGGAGAAGACGCTCTGGTCGTTCTTGGAGTGGCAACGCCGTCCATGGGACAGGAAGGCACGGAAGAAGAGATCAAAGCGTTTTTAGAGGAAAACGGGTATACCTATCCGGTACTTATGGATACGGAAGGCGAGCTGTTTGGCGCTTACGGCGTGTATTCCCTGCCGACGACATTTATGATCGACCGGGAAGGAAATGTGTTCGGCTATGTGAGCGGTATGCTCACAAAAGACATGATGGAAAGTATCATAAAGCAGACAATGGAGGGGAAATAACCCCTCCTCTGTTTTTGTCTGGCTCAGAACTCCTTTTTCTGCATGATGCCGATGCTGATCAGGCAGGACAGCCCGAGAAGAAGGAGTGCGACGATCAGCAGGATAGCTGCCAGGATGCCCGCATGGACGGTCGGCATCGTGTCGAGGATGGTCGCAAGATCAATACCAATCAGTTGAAGCCCTTTGACTGCCAGTGTGCCCAGCACGGACACAAGAACAAGACAAACGATCAGGGCAATCCGTCCCCGTTCACCGCCAAATTTAAGCTGGAACGGCAGCATCAGGGCGAGGATCATAAATATTATGGCCAGGATGAAAGCTGCGCTTAACCACATTTCCGTATCGGGATAAATCCCTTTGAAGAAGCCCACCAATGTGGTGAGGATTACCGCCAGCATCCAGGCACAGCAGCCGAGGATCGCGCCGAAGATATATTTCTCCACGGCGTAAGTACGGCGGGAAATCGGCAGGGAGAACAGGAATGAGTTGCCGTTATCAAATTCATCGTAACGGATGGAGCTTATGGAAAACAGGGAAGACACAAAGGCCATGAAACCTGTGGTGAAAGCGACATCGTAGGATGAAAATGTAATGACGACGCCTACCAGTAATATAAGAAGAAAAAATCGTTTCTGCATTTTCATTAATTTAAAATCTTTGATCAGTAAACCTTTCATAATTTTCCACCTCTCTGGTCTGAATGAGAATATGATTATTCCGGAACCTGCGAAATATTTCAGTTCTTCAGGAGTTCTTCGGCCGATGCCTCAGACGGCCCGGCCTCGGATCATCATGGAGATCACTTCGTCGATACTGCCTTTTTCGATGGCGATATCCGGATAGTTTTCCGCATAAAATACCTTCTGGTTGGTCAGGCAGCTGTATCCGTAGGTTTCTTTTTTTACCCGTAAAATGTACTGTTTATCCAGAGCGTTGTATTGTTCCCCGCTCATTTTCAGAAGGGCGTAATCGCTCAGAAGAACGTCGGTTTCCTCATGGAGGACGATATGTCCTTCGTGAATCATGTAGATGTCATCGCATAAGCTTTCCAGGTCGCTGGAAATGTGTGAGCTGATGAGGATAGAACGTTCCAGATCAGCTTCCATGTATTCCCGCAGCAGATCAAGAAGTTCATCTCTGGCTATCACGTCGAGACCGGCTGTCGGTTCGTCCAGAATCAGAAACCGGGCGTTGTGGGAGATGGCGACAAGCACTTTCAGTTTCGCTCTCATGCCGGTGGAAAACTCCCGGATCTGTTTGCGAAGGGGCAGTTCCGCATTCTGTACCTGTTCCATAAAAAATGTTTTATCAAAATGTTCGTACAGACTGTCGAGGACCGGGAGAATATCGGAGATGGTCAGATAACCGGAGAAGCCGGAATCGGAGAGCACCACACCCAGATTCTGTCTGTCGGCGGCGGTGAAATTTCTGATATCCTTACCCAGAAGAGTGACATTTCCTCCGTCCGCGGAAATCAGTCCCAGCACGGCTTTAAAAGTTGTGCTCTTCCCTGCGCCGTTCTGGCCGATCAGGCCGGTGATGCAGCCGGGCATCACCGTCAGAGAGCAGTCCAGAGAAAAATTCGTATAATTTTTTCTTAAATGATCGATTTTCAGCATAATGAATCCTCCAAATTATTCGTTTTCTTCCAGAATCATTTCAAAAAGCGTACGGATATCTTCATCACTGATTCCGCATCGTCTGCCTTTTTGTATGGCCATCTCCAAATCGGCTTCCACTTCTTTTTTCTGCTCCTCCAGCAAAAGTTCCGCATTGGCCGCCGACACATAGGTGCCTTTTCCGTGAACCGTCACGGTGAAGCCTTCGGCTTCCAGGTTGTCGTAAGCTTTTTTTACAGTCAGAGCGCTGATTTTTAATTCTTTTGATAAGGAGCGGACAGAAGGAAGGTTGTCATTTTCCTTCAGTTCCCCGTTGCGGATGAGCGTCTTGATCTGGTCGACGATCTGCTCGTAAATGGGAACCATGGAAGAGTGATTGATGATTATTTTCATTGGTTCTACCTCCTCTGTTTGTAAACAGTATATAACAGTTTAGAACTGTTGTCAAGTGTTATACACTGTTTATTCAAAAGTTTTTTGGAATTATAAAATAGGGAGATGTTTGTGAAAGTGGATAGCATGAGGGATGCGTTTATGTTACTATACCAATAACAAAAAAATGAATAAGCGGAGGAAATTTGGATGAAAGAACTACTTTTTGGCGCGGCCTATTATGATGAATATATGCCGTATGACCGTCTGGACCAGGATGTGGCTCTGATGAAAAAAGCGGGCATCAACACCGTGCGGATCGCGGAGTCCACCTGGAGTACCTGCGAGCCGCAGGAGGGCGTTTTTGACTTTTCTCATGTGGAGCGGGTGATGGACGCCATGGAAGAGGCGGGTATTCACGTGATTATCGGCACGCCCACCTACGCAGTCCCTGCGTGGATGGTGAAGTCTCATCCGGATGTGCTGGTGGCGACGGCGAAGGGGCGGGCACTTTACGGCTCCCGTCAGATCATGGATATAACCCATCCGGTATATCTTTTTTACGCGGAGCGGGTGATCCGGAAGCTGATGGAATGTACCGCTCACCGGAAATGTGTTATCGGTTTTCAGATTGACAATGAGACGAAGCATTACGGTACGGCGGGAGAAAATGTACAGAAACGTTTCATAAAGTATCTGCGGAAGAAGTTCCACGATGACCTGGACGCCATGAACCGGGAGTTCGGATTGGATTACTGGAGCAACCGGATTGACGCGTGGGAGGATTTCCCGGATGTGCGGGGAACGGTCAACGGTAGTCTGGGCGCGGAGTTTGAGAAGTTCCAGCGGACACTGGTGGATGATTTCCTTGCATGGCAGGCTGATATTGTGCGGGAATATAAAAGAGAGGACCAGTTTATCACCCACAATTTTGACTTTGAATGGAGGAGACATTCTTTTGGCGTACAGCCGGAGGTGAACCATTACCACGCGGCACGGGCGCTGACCATCGCGGGAGTGGACATTTACCATCCTTCCCAGGACGAACTGACCGGCGCGGAGATTGCCTTTGGCGGCGATATGACCCGCTCATTGAAACAGGACAACTACCTTATGATTGAGACCCAGGCGCAGGGCTGGCCGGGCTGGACGCCGTACAAAGGGCAGCTTCGTCTGCAGGCGTACAGCCATCTGGCTTCCGGCGCGAACAGTGTGATGTACTGGCACTGGCATTCCATCCATAATTCCATGGAGACGTACTGGAAGGGGCTATTAGGACACGATTTTCAGGAAAATGCCACCTATCGGGAAGCGTGCATGATTGGCCGGGAGTGGAAGGAAATCGGCAGCCATCTGGTCAACCTCAGGAAGAAAAATCAGGTGGCAATCCTCGTCAGCAACGAGGCGCTCACGGGGCTGAACTGGTTTGGCATTGAGGCGTCCGCCGCAGGCAATCACGGGATTCGCTACAACGATGTGCTGCGCTGGATATACGACGTCCTCTACCGCATGAATGTGGAGTGTGACTTTATCTGGCCGGAATCGGAACACCTTGACAAGTATAAAGCCATCATCGTTCCGGCCCTGTACGCCGCTCCCGACGACCTTCTCCAACGGCTGAATCAGTATGTGGCAGATGGCGGCACCCTCTTTGTCACCTTCAAAACCGCTTTCTCCAATGAAAACCTGAAGGTCAGTCACGATGTGCAGCCTCATATCCTCCGTCAGTGCCTTGGCGTGAAATACCATCAGTTTGCCTTCCCGAAACATGTGGGGCTGACAGGAAAACTTCTGCAGTGCCTGCACGGAGAGCAGCAGAAACGAGAGAGGTCGGAGGGGACGATGCCGGGCAAAGGTTATTTGGCATCTGACATGCAGGCAAGAATTTTTATGGAACTTCTCTTGCCGGAAACCGCCGAAACCCTTCTTTCCTACGATCATTATAACTGGGGAGAATACGCGGCATTTACCCGGAATTCTTACGGGAAAGGGACCGCTTTCTATCTGGGCTGTATGACCGGCGAAGAACTGCTGACCTCCATCCTTGAAACTGCACTGCAGGCCGCAGGCGTGGAGCTGCCACAGGAGTGTTTCCCGGTTATTGTACGAAAAGGAAAAAATGACTACGGAAAGACCGTGAGGTATTATCTGAATTACTCGCCCGAAAAACAGGAAGTGTCCTGGCAGCACAGTGAGGGAACGGAACTCCTCACCGGACAAAAAATTCAGACAGGGGAAACTCTGGCGCTGGAACCGTGGAATCTGCGGATTGTGGAAGGAGAGGACTGATAAATGTTGCATAATAGAATGATAAATAAATGAGAATAAGAAAACGGCAGAATGGAGGCTGATGTCCATTCTGCCGTTGTTTTAGATATTGTCTATTCCGGCATAGTGATCCTGCCGTAGATGGCTGAGGTGGCCGCGGTGGCCGGGGAACCCAGGTAGATGCCTACTTTGGAGGTACCCATGCGGCCCAGGAAGTTCCGGTTGTTGGTGGCGAGGACCTTCTCGCCGTCGGTAAGGATGCCGCCGGCACGTCCGCAGCAAAGTCCGCAGCCCGGCTGGGTGATGATGGCTCCGGCTGCGGCCAGAGTCTTCATGTAGCCGGCTTTGATGGCGTCCAGATAAATCTGGCGGCTGGCCGGGGTGATGATGAGCTTGCAGGCAACAGTCTTTCCTTCGAGGATTCTGGCTGCCACAGCCAGGTCTTCCAGACGGCCGTTGGTGCAGGAACCGATGAATACCTGGTCAAGCTCTGTGCCCTCCACTTCAGATACAGGATGGATGTTGTCCACCTGGGACGGGCAGGCGCAGACAGGAACAAGATCTTCCGCCTGATAGGTCATGACTTTGCAGTAGCTGGCGTCGTCGTCGCCGTAAAGCCAGTCCACGTTTTCCATGGATACTTTGGAATATTCACAGGTTTTTTCGTCCGGGCGGAAGAGGCAGGCTTTGGCTCCGGCTTCGATGGCCATATTGGAGATGGTCATGCGGGAAGCCACGCTCATAGTATCCACGGCAGAGCCGGTGATCTCCAGAGCTTTGTAGGTGGCGCCGTCAGCGCGCAGGTCTCCGATGAGCCGGAGAATCACGTCTTTTGCCGATACATTTGCCGGAAGCTCGCCGTCGATGACGACTTTGATAGTTTCCGGAACGCGGATCCACATTTCTCCCGTGCCGAGAATGGCAGCCATCTCGGTGTAGCCGATGCCCGAGGAGAAACAGCCCACGCAGCCGTAGGTGGTGGTGTGGGAGTCGGTGCCGAACACGATGTTGCCCGGTTTGGCGTATCCCATCTCGGTCATAAGCTGATGACAGATACCGTCGCTGCGATGCACGTGGGTGAGACCGTATTTATCCGCGAAAGCGTCGCCAATCTTAAAGTGGCGGACGTCTTCCACAGCGCTGGTCGGAACCAGATGATCGTAAATTAAAACGACTTTGTCCGGATCCCATAACTTTTTAAAGCCCATTTCTTCAAATTTCTCTGCCACAAATGGAATGAAAATGTCGTGGATCATCACCCGGTCCACATTTACGGTGACAATCTGCCCCGGTTCCACATGATCGGCTCCGGTATTTTTTTTGATGATTTTTTCAATTAATGTATAGCCCATGTCAACCCTCCTCAATGATGCCGTTTCGTTTCTGCATGGCCTTAACGAGACCGCCGGCATTGATAATATCCATCAGATTCTGCGGAAGAGGAGTGATCGGGAAAATCTGTCCGTCCTTCTCAATGGACTCGCCCATGGTGACGGTAATCTCATCGCCTTCTTTGACCACATCCTGGATGTCGCTGTTTTCGATGAGCAGCAGCCCGTTATTGATGGAATTGCGGAAAAAGATGCGGGCGTAGGATTTGGCGATGACACATTTGATCTTCAGCGCCTTGATAATCTCCGGCGCCTGCTCCCGGGAAGAGCCGCAGCCAAAGTTCTTTCCGGCGACGATGATGTCGCCTTCCCTGATTTGTCCGG
Organism: Eubacteriaceae bacterium CHKCI004; assembly: GCA_900016875.1. Classification (GTDB taxonomy): domain Bacteria; phylum Bacillota; class Clostridia; order Lachnospirales; family Lachnospiraceae; genus Anaerobutyricum; species Anaerobutyricum stercoris. The sequence goes on from FCNR01000045.1 coordinate 48,099, forward strand.
CCAGCTCCGGGCGCAGCGGGGAGAAGCCGTACTGTTTCATATCTTTGACAGTCGGCAGGGCCAGATATTCTGTCGGGATGATGATATCGGTGTCGATATCGTCGCCCAGTACCCAGACTCTGCCGGTAAATTTTTCTGTATTACTCATAGGAATCGAATCCTTTCTATATATTATTCGTTTCGTCTGTGATATATCCGGCCACGGCGGAAGCAGCAGCTACAGCGGCGTTGGACAGATACACCTTGGAGGTCGGATGACCGGCGCGGCCTTTAAAGTTTCTTGTTCCGGTGGAGATGAGCACCTCATTTTCTCCGATAACGCCCTGACAGCTTCCCCAGCAGACGGAGCAGTTCGGATTCATGATCATGGCGCCGGCTTCCATCAATGTGGTGATGATGCCTTCTTCCAGAGCCTCAATGTAGACAGCTTTGGAAGCCGGGGCAACGATGAAACGTACCTTCGGACTTACCTTTTTGCCTTTTACCACATCGGCAGCGGCCCGCAGATCCTCGATACGCCCGTTATTACAGGAGCCTACAAAGGCTTCGTCGATGGCGATTTTCTCTTTCTTCACGTCCTTTAAAAGAGCAAAATTATCCACGAAATCCGGGCGGACAACTACCGGCTCGATTTTGCTCAGGTCATAATCGTACACGGCGGCGAACTGCGCGTCGTCGTCGCTCTTAAACATATGTACCGCTTCCCGGCCATGGGCCTTGCAGTATTCCACAACCTTTTCATCCGGCTCCACGATACCGGCCTTGGCGCCGGCTTCCACCGTCAGATTGCAGAGTACGATACGCTCGTCGATGGAGAGATTGTGGGCGCCGTCTCCGGCAAACTCCATGATCTTGTAGTTGGCTCCGTTGGCTCCGATATCACCGATGATGGTGAGGATCAGGTCTCTGGCGTACACGCCCTCCCGCAGAGAACCGTGAAGGTTAAAACGGATGGTTTCCGGAACCATCACCCAGGAAGTTCCGGTGGTCATGGCATAGAGGAAATCTGTGCAGCCCACTCCTGTTCCGAAAGCGCCCAGTGCTCCGTAAGTGGTGGTGTGGGAATCTGCACCGAAAATCAGCTCGCCCGGGCAGACATAATCTTCCATCATGATCTGATGACAGACGCCCTGTCCCTCATATAATTTGATGCCGTGATCTTTGGCGAAATTACGCATTTTTTTATGTGCTTCGGCAGTTTTCGGATTCTCCGCCGGCACGTTGTGGTCCATGATGAAGACCACTTTATCTTTATCGGCAATCTTCGGATTCTTCAGCTGGTTGTAATACATATCCACAGTCAGATGTGTGGTTCCGTCATTGCTCATCATGCGGTCCAGAGTGACCGTGTGAATATCATTTGGCTTCACCTCGTCCACGCCGGCGGCTCTGGCAATGATCTTTTCTCCTAATGTCATACCCATATTTATGCCTCCTCCTTATTTAAAGATGCAATGAGCCCTCCGGCAGACAGAATTTTCTGCATATATTCCGGAAGCTTGGTGCAGGAAAATTCCTGACCGTCCACGGTGACTGTTCCGGCGGACAGGTCAAGCTCCGCCTCGCCGCCGTCCTCCACGTGGTCGTACAGATCTTTGCATACAATAACCGGAAGCCCGATGTTGATGGCGTTCCGGAAGAAAATTCTTGCAAATGATTTGGCAACGACCGCCTTGATACCCAGGGCCTTCAGGACGCTCGGCGCCTGCTCTCTGGAAGAGCCGCAGCCGAAATTCTCTCCGGCCACGATCAGATCGCCCGGCTGAGCTTTCTCTGCGAAAGAAGGATCCAAAGATTCAAATGTATACTGTTTCATGGCTTCAATATCCGGCAGAAGCAGATACTGGGAAGCGATAATCTGGTCGGTATCCACATCGTTGTGAAACTTCCAGACACGACTTTTACTCATACTGATACCTCCGTCTGTTGTGTTTTTTTATTCAGAATAATTCATAAAATGTCCTGCCATCTTGCGATGCAGGCGCTTTTTACTGTCTGATAACTCGTATTATAGAATACTACAAAATAAATATGAAGTCCAGAATAAATGGGGATTTATAGAGATGAAAAGGGATGATACACAGACGATGGCGTAAGGCCACAGACAGGTTCGCCCGACTCGGCCCTCACTCGGCCTGACCTATAGAATATATTTTCCCAGGAAATACGACAGCCCTCGTTCACAGCTCGCGGTCGAAGTCTGTCTGTGTCCAAAACGTCATCTGTGTTGTGGAAAACCACTCTTTTCACCTCTATAAAAATCCTGTACCACGTTGCAAACCAGCAGATATTATCAATCATGGGGGATCAGGCTGCATATAAATGACCTGTTCTCGCATTGTCATTGAACAATCGCAATACAAGCAGGCAATCAGACTGAAGAGCACGCTACTCTGATACAGATGCCGTCGAGATGGAACGGGAGTTTTGTCACAATCTTAGTGATGCCGCAAATCTCGTCTGCTCCTGCATCCTCAGATTCTATCGAAACCCGCAGTTCCACCTCGACAAATCCCCATTAAAAAAAATATTGACACTTTGTCAGAATAGTGCTACAGTACATTTGCTGACATAGTGTCAGAACGGAACCGCAGTATATTTGTCATAGCAGGATAACGCTGCGGTGCAGGTTCGGACAATGTGTCGGAGAGACAGATTATACATTTGTATCAATGATTAAAGGAGGAACTTGACATGTTAGGAAACTTTTCATATTGTAACCCGACAAAGTTATATTTTGGCGATGAGTCTCTGGATTATCTGAACACGGAGCTGCCGAAGTATGGTAAAAATGTGGTGCTCATCTACGGTGGAGGTTCCATTAAGAAAAACGGCATCTATGACGCCGTGGTAAAGATTTTAAAAGATAATGATAAAAATGTGGCGGAGATCGCCGGCGTTATGCCGAACCCGACGGTGGATAAGCTTTATGAGGGCGTGGAGACTGCCCGCGGACATCAGGCAGATTTGCTTCTGGCGGTGGGCGGCGGTTCTGTCTGCGATTATGCCAAGGCAGTTTCTGTATCCGTCAACTGTGACGAAGACCCGTGGGAGAAATATTACCTGCGCTTTGAAGAACCGGACTGCGAGACTCTTCCGGTGGGATGTGTGCTGACCATGGTAGGAACCGGTTCTGAGATGAACGCCGGAGCGGTCATCACCAATCCGAAGACAAAACAGAAGATCGGTCATGTATTTGCCGATGAGAAGATCATGCCGAAGTTTGCCATCCTGAACCCGAAATACACGCTGACACTGCCGCATTATCAGATGGTAGCGGGAATCTATGATATCTTTAATCATATCTGTGAACAGTATTTCTCCGGTGATGATGACAATACCAGCGACTATATCAGCGAAGGACTGATGCGCTCTGTTGTTCACGCAAGCCGCATCGCCAATGAGAATCCGCAGGATTACGAGGCAAGAAGCAACCTTATGTGGGCGGCTACCTGGGCCCTCAACACTCTGGTTTCCCGCGGTAAATCCACCGACTGGATGGTGCACATGCTCGGACAGTCTGTGGGAGCCTACACCGACGCCACCCACGGCATGACGCTGGCTGCGGTTTCTCTGCCATATTATCGTTACATTCTGCCTTATGGCGTGCAGAAGTTCAAAAGATTCGCTGTAAATGTATGGGATGTGAATCCGGAAGGAAAGACCGATGAGCAGGTGGCAAAAGAAGGTCTGACGGCCATGGAAAGCTGGATGAAAGAACTGGGGCTGGTGATGAATATTACCGAGCTGGGCGCCACAGAGGATATGATCGGAGGCATCGCCGACGGCACCCTGATCATGCCGGGTGGATATAAAGTTCTGAATCGTGAGGAAATTATAAATATTCTTAAAGAGAGCCTGTAGGATACAGGCGAAAGAATAAGACAAAATGATGGAAAAGGAGAGTGTATCATGAGTCAAAAAGTATTAGTTGCATATTTTTCCGCCAGCGGCGCAACCGCCCGCGTGGCACAGGAGATGGCGCAGGCTCTGGGCGCAGACCTCTATGAGATTCGTCCGGAACAGCCGTATTCCTCCGCAGATCTGAACTGGATGGACAAAAAGAGCCGCAGCACTTTGGAGATGAACGATCCGTCCTGCCGTCCTGCCATTGCAGAGCCGGTGCAGGACATGGCGCAGTACGATACTGTTTTTATCGGTTTCCCGATCTGGTGGTACGTGGAGCCACGCATTGTGGATACCTTCCTCGAAAGCTATGATTTTGCCGGCAAGACAATGATACCTTTTGCAACCTCCGGCGGCAGCGATATCCGGAAGGCGGAGAAGAGCCTGAAGGAACATTGCCCGGCTGCTTCCTGGAAGAAAGGACAGCTTTTAAACGGGTCCGGAGCGGCGGACTGGGCGCAGCGCGTGCTGAATTGAGAATGAGATAGATTTCAGGCGGCAGGGAATGAAGACAGAAATGCGTTTCCCTGCCGCTGTTTTTGTGGGAAGACTCGCGGGCAAGCTAATCTTGAAATAGGGCTACCGCAATCCCACTGTCTTTAGACAATGGGTTAGGGTAGCCAAAAGTGATGGCTTGTGCTAAACTTGCGTTATGGGAACGTGGAAATCAAACAGAAAGGATGCTCCGAAAATATATAGAAAACCAGGGATAGAAAGGGGATGACAGTCAATGCTGAAAGCATATAAATACAGGATATATCCGAATAGCGGACAGAGAACACAGATTGCAAAAACATTTGGCTGTTGTCGTTTTGTTTATAACCGTACACTGGAATATCGGAAAGAACTATATGAGAAAGAAAAGAAATCCATGAGTAAAACCGACTGTAATAATTACTGCAATAGGGAATTAAAGTCACAGTATGAATGGCTAAGGGAAGTCGATAAATTCGCCCTGACCAATGCAATTTATAACATGGACTCTGCCTATCAGAAATTTTTCAGGGAACATGCGGGATATCCAAAATTCAGGAGTAAACATGACAGCCATAGATCCTATACAACAAATTATACAAATGGAAATATAGCGGTAGATTTTGAGAATGGTAAGGTAAAACTGCCTAAATTAAAAGAGGTAAAAGCAAAGTTACACAGGGAATTCAGAGGACAGATCAAGTCGGCGACTGTCTCGCAGGCTCCCAGTGGAAAATATTATGTGTCCATACTTGTAGAAACGGAACATAAGGAACTGGCACATACAAAGGACAGCATAGGGATAGATCTGGGGATCAAGGATCTATGCATTACTTCCGATGGGAAGAACTATGAGAATCCAAGGATCATAAGGAAATACGAAAGACAGCTGGCAAAGCTGCAAAGGCAGCTGTCCCATAAAGAAAAGGGAAGTAAAAACTATTATAAAACAAAGAAAAAGATAGCATTATGCCATGAGAAGATAAGAAATACCAGAAAAGATTATCTGCATAAGATTTCCCATGAGATTATCAGCGAAAACCAAGTGATAGTCTCTGAGAATTTGCAGATAAAAAATATGGTAAAAGATCATCATCTGGCAAAAGGCATAAGTGATGTATCGTGGTACGAGCTGACGAGACAGTTAGAGTATAAGGCAAAATGGAATGGCAGGGAATATATCAAAATAGATACATTTTATGCCAGCAGTCAATTATGTTTCGTTTGCGGGTATCAGAATCCGGATATAAAAGATTTGTCAGTAAGAACATGGATATGTCCGCAATGTGGAGCGATACATGACAGAGATATAAATGCCGCTAAAAATATATTAGCAGAAGGATTAAGGCAGATAGCGTAAACATATATAGGGCAGGGACTGCCCGAATTAACGCCTGTGGAGATAGTAGGTTACGAGGTCGATGAAGCAGGAAGCCCAGTGGTTTTAGACAATGGGCAGTTCACTTGACAGGAGGAAGGGAAGTCCCTATAATAAATATCAGTAATGACCGGAAAAGAGGAAATAGTTATGCCAAAGGGTTCAGAAGAATTGACCAATGCAAGAAAAGAAGAGATTGTAAACGCCTGTGCGTCACTTTATGAGACTATGGGATTTAAAGATATCACCATCAGGGATATCGGAGAGAAGACTTCTTTTACCCGTACCTCCATTTATAATTATTTTCAGACAAAAGAAGAGATTTTTCTGGCTCTTTTACAGCGCGAGCATGAAGCGTGGATTGCCGATCTGGAGGCGATTATTCATCAGAATGAATCTCTGACAGCCGTAGAGTTTGCCCATGAGCTTGCCGTCACGCTGGAGAGACGGGGTACGATGCTTAAGCTCATGTCCATGAACCTTTATGATATGGAAGGCAACAGCCGCCTGGAGAATCTGGTGTCCTTTAAAACAGTGTACGCAAAAGCCATGCGGACCATTACCTGCTGCCTGGAGAAGTTCTTCCCGCATATGAGCGTGAATGATATGCAGGAGTTCCTCTATGCATTTTTTCCATTTCTGTTCGGAATCTATCCTTATACTACGGCTACGGAGAAACAGAAACAGGCTATGGAGATTGCTCATGTGGACTATGCGCAGTATTCGGTATATGAGATTACGAAGTCTTTTGTCATGAAGATGCTCTTTTTCTTCGAGAAGCAGGGCTGATCCGGAAGAAGAGACAGTTCAGACGAAAAGATAATTGAGAATAATTAAAAAAAGAAAATGCTTCACAGCATTTTGCTTTCACATTAAAAGGAGATGTTCTTCCGTTAAGGAGATGTCCTCCCGTTGTTTAAGCGCAGCGGGAGGCTCTTTTTGTTTCATAAGAAATTTTGCTGGAATTCCATATTGACAACTGACCTGTGGTGTTATAAACTGTACTTGTATATATGATACAGTATAAAACGGTGTGAGAGGTGATGATATTTTGGAGATTGTCGTGAGCAATAAGAGCAGCAAGCCTTTATATGAACAGATTGCATCGCAGATAAAGGCGGCGATTATCAGCGGAGAACTAAAGGCGGGCGATTCGATTCCGTCTGTGCGTTCCCTGGCCAGATCTCTCCATATCAGTATATTGACCGTGCAGAAGGCCTATGCGGTCCTTCAGGAAGATGGATTTATCGAGACGACTGCCGGAAAGGGCTGCTATGTATCGGCACAGAATCAGGATTTTTATCTGGAAGAACAGCAGAAAAGAATCGAGGAGAGGTTTGGGGAAGCGATTGAGATTGCCCGCGCCAGCGGGATTGCTCTTGATAAACTGATTGATTTGTTGACACTGATGTATCAGGAGGAGGAATAGATGACTGAAAACATTTTGGAAGTGAAGCATTTATCAAAAGATTACGGAGATTTTGTTCTTGACGATATCAGTTTTTCTCTGCCTCGGGGTGTGATCATGGGACTGATTGGGGAAAACGGGGCCGGGAAGTCCACAACGATCAACTGCATATTAAACGAAACAGAAAAAAGTGCGGGAGAAATACGGATTTTTGGAAAGGATCACACGGCAGAAGAGATTGCCGTCAAAGACAAGATTGGAATTGTTTTTGACGAGAATCATTTTCCGGACATTTTCACGCCGGAGGAGATCGGTACATTTCTGTCCGGTATTTATTCACGCTGGAACTGGAAGAGCTACCGGCAGTTTCTCGAACAGTTTGAGCTGCCGAAAAACAAGAAGATTAAAGATTTTTCAAAAGGAATGAAAGTAAAGCTTGCCTTTGCGGCTGCGCTCTCCCATGGAGCGGAACTGCTGATTCTCGACGAGGCGACCAGCGGCCTGGACCCGGTCATCCGGGATGACGTCCTTGATATGCTCATGGATTTTGTGCAGGACGAGAGCCATTCGGTGCTGGTGTCCTCCCACATCATCAGCGATCTGGAGAAGGTGGCGGATTACATCACATTTCTTCATAAAGGAAAGATGGTGTTCACCCATGAAAAGGATACGCTGATCGATGAATACGGTGTGCTGACCTGCGGGGCGGCAGTGTTTGACGCTCTGGACCGGTCGGAGATTATCGCATACCGCCGGAGCGAATATCAATATCAGGTGTTGGTGAAGAATCGGCAAAAGGCCGGGAGGCAGTATCCGGACGCTATCGTAGGCCCGGCTTCCATCGAGGAGATCATGCTGTTTTATGTAAAGGGGGAAATGCAGTGAAGGGATTATTGATGAAAGATTTTCTGACCATAAAGAAAAAATACGGTATGTTCCGGGTGTGGATGGATCTGGGAATCGTTGTCATTCTCATGCTGATTCTCCGGGGAGCGGCAGCCCTGTACATCAGTCTGCTTCTGATTCCTCTGGAGGCGGCGTCTATGCTCATCACCGTTATCAACTGCGATGAACAGTGGAAATGGGGAAAATACGCGGTGGCACTGCCGGTATCAAAAAAACAGATCGTGGGAAGCCGGTATGCTTTTGCGGCAGCAGCGGCGGCCGCCGGTTTCTGCCTGGCGCTGCTGGTCAATACGGTGACGTATTTCTGTTTTCCGTCGTACCGGTTTGGATTTTATCTGTTTTTATCTGCGGTTTCCTTCTGCGTTGTACTCCTGTTCCAATCCTTTATTCTGCCGTCCAATTATCTGCTGGGAGTCAACGCGGGTTTTGCCGTGATGTTCATTCTCATAATCATATTGATCGGATTGGGGCTCTGGTCGAGACTGACCGGAAATGCAGTCATGGGATTTGTAGTAAATCATTTTGATTTGAGTATGGTGGTAGGATTTGCAGGAGTTATTTTTTTATTTGCGGCGTCGTATGGGGTGTCGACGGTTTTCTTTGAGAGAAAATATGCATAACTTTCGTTGGACGGACAGACGATTTTAGGGTATGATAAGATAATAAAGCAAAGGAAGGAATCAGTTATGGATTTGCCAAAAGACCCGATGATGCTCTACAGTGTCGTCAACACAAAACTGCGGGATTATTACAGCTCTCTGGAAGCTATGTGCGAGGACATGAACCTCTCGCAGCAGGAGCTGGAGGAAACGCTTCACGCAGCGGGATTTGAATATAATAAAGAGTTGAATAAGTTTATTTAGCCGACGGATAAAGTGTGTGCATATTGTGGATGATAACAGTCTGCAATTATAAAAAATATACAAAAAAAGTCAAAAAATAGTTGATTCTCCCGGCATATTTTTTTATAATAAAGAAAATGTGAACATTTTGTGTTCAGGATTATGCGGGGAGGGATGGTATGAAGAAACGAATCGGTGCGTTGCTTCTGGCTTTTGTTCTGTTGTTTGTGGCGGCAGTTCCGGCCAGCGCGGCGCGAATCAGTATCAGCAAAAACAGCGTCACTCTGGAAGTGGGAGAGACCCATCAGCTGTATGTCACGGTGGACAGTATTGTGAGTAATGCGCAGGCGTGGGCCAGTTCGGACACCTCTGTGGCCGTGGTAGATCAGAAAGGTCTCGTGACGGCAAAGGGTAAAGGCTCTGCGGTGATAACGGGTATGATGAACGGGGTCAGTGTGGAGTGTCTGGTCTCCGTGGTGGAAAAAACGGTGAAGACCACCACCCGGTACAATGTCCTGATCCTTGACGCTTCGGGCAGCGTCAGAGGAAAGGCGCTGAAGCGGGAGAAGGAGGCAGCCAAGCGTTTCTGCCGGACAGTGCTGAATGCCGACGGGGATAATTATTTCGCACTGGTCAGTTTAAGTACCCAGGCAAAGATTATCTGCGATTTTACCAAACAGTACGACCAGCTGGCGAAGGCCATCAACGGCATGAAGGCAAAGGGCGGCACCAATATGAATCAGGCTTTTCAGCAGGCCGACAAGCTTCTTGGCGGCGTGAAGGGCGGCGATAAGGTCATAAAAAATGTGGTGCTTTGCTCCGACGGTCTGCCGGAGGACGGCGCGAAAGCGGCCAAGGGAAGATATAAGGCAAAAAATCATAAGTTCTATAAATACGCCAACGCCGTTTATAAGACGGATGTGAAGATGAAAGCGAAGAACTATTTCATATACGCCCTGGGATTTTTCCATAATTCCGAAGGAAAGGATCTGAAGTTTGGCAAGAAGCTGATGCGGGATCTGGCTTCAAAGAACCGCTATTACATAGTGAGAAAGCCGAAGGATATTGACAGGGTGTTCCGGAAGATTGCCAATAAGATTCGGAAGACTACCAAAAATGAGCCACAGCCGGTCAGAAAGGAAAAGACATCGAAGTCTTCCATCCGGCTGAGTCAGTCGAACATCACCATCTATGTGGGGCAGAAAGTAAAGCTGAAAGCCACGGTGAAGGGAAAGAACAAGAAGATAAAATGGAAGTCTTCCAATAACAAGGTGGCAAAAGTCAATAAAAAAGGCAAGGTGACCGGCGTCAGCCCGGGGCAGGTAAAGGTTACTGCTAAAGTCGGCAATAAAAAAGCCACCTGCATCGTCAATGTAATTATCAAACATCCGACCTATTCCCAGTATTTCATGGTAAATGTACAGAAATCCAAATACGGGGATAAGAAGATTGACGAGTACGGTATCCGTCTGATTACCAATGAAGAGGCGGTTATCAGGAAATGCGCGGTGTACGTCAGAAAGAATCTGGACGGCAGCTATTCCCGTACCATGGCCTGCACCGGCGATAATATTACCTACGCATATTTTGTGCCATATCTTGCAAGAAAAGGTAAGATCATTTACGAAGGTGGAAAGACCGCCAATATCAATACCATTTATCTGAGAAGGGGCAGCGACGGTGTATGGAGCCACAACGGATATTACGGTCTGGTAAACGCCAATCTGGAAGACGCCTACGGCAATGAGCTGGCAGTGGAGTCAACCGGCGTTGCCGGAAAAAACACGCAGATTTTTGATGATCTGAACGCTATGAAAGAGTGGCTGAGACAATAAAGGCGATCGTATACGGAAGACATAATAAAGACATTATAATAAAGATAACAGGAAAACCGAAGGAAAGCGGGCAGGTAAATCGCATCCTTCGGTTTTTTGTATTGATCATTGCTTTTGCAGGCGGTTAAAACGCCGCGTGGGAATCATATCAGGCGAGAAAATTCTGCGAGCGGAACGCCGAATTAAAAGAAAAACTTTGATTCCATGCGATACCGCAGCGCCTCAAAGGACGTATCGGACAGCACCTGCATGGCTTCCACAGGATAGCGGCCTGCCGCGGTCTCACCGGTGAGCATCAGAGAAGACGCGCCGTCAAGCACAGCGTTAAAAATATCGCTGACTTCCGCCCTGGTCGGTACGGGATGCTCCGTCATGGACGCCAGCATCTGGGTGACGACCATAAATGGCTTTTTAAAAGCCAGACAGGTGCGGGCAATCTGTTTTTGGACGGCAGGAAGCTTCGAGAGCGGGTATGCATTTCCCAGATCGCCCCGGGCGACGACAATCTGGTCGCAGTGCGGCAGAAGGGAAGGAAGCTGTTCCACGCCCTGCCGGTTTTCGATTTTGGCAAAGATTCGAATGTGTGCCAGATGATAGTTCATCAATGCCTGTTTCAAATTTAACAAATCTTCACTGCCACGCACAAAGGGCAGCATAACCCCGGTCACCCGGTATTTGCGCAGTACTTTCAGATTTTCCAGATCCTGATCGGTCAGGGTTGGCAGTTCGACGGAAACACCATCGATGGCAAGACTCTTTCTGGAAGAGAGAAGACCTCCTGTTTTGACCTCCGCCTCTGCTTCCGGCATCGTTTGGAAGACTTTAGTTACCGTAAGAATGATATTTCCATCATCAAGGCGCAGAGTCTGTCCTTCCTTCAAATAAGAAAAAACAGCTTCAGGCACCGGAATGGCAGTTTCTGCCATGGCAGAGATTGGGCGAAGCCGCACAGTGCAGCCGTCTGACAGCGGGAGAGGCTCCTTCAGGATTCCGATGCGGACTTCCGGTCCCTGCAGGTCCACCAGCAGGTCAGGTACAATGTGCCTTTTTTCTGCAACGGCGTAAAGATTATGAAGCCACGGTTCACAGTCCGCCAGGTTAGTATGGGAAAGATTCAGGCGAAGCCCTGTCATACCTGCCTGAAACATATCATTTAATATCTCTGTGGAGTGATCGGACGGGCCGAGCGTTCCATATAATTCCAATGTTTTTCTCATAGTATACTCCTTATAAATTACTGAGGTGATTCTGGAATAGGGATTTACAAGAATCCTGTACCTTTGTGGCAAAACAGCAGGTTGTGGAGATCTTTGTGTGGCTGTTGAACGGTTCTTTCATAAACTATGGCAATTTTAACCGTAATTTCTGTTCCTTATGACGTTGACTATCCTCTTCTCTTTGATAAATGGCTGTAATTTTTGCATGTATTATTAAAAATTCGGGAGAGGAGTCGATAATTCCCGGCGAGCCAGCCACTCTGATACAGATTTGGTCGATTTGAATCCGGTGACTTTGCTATAATCCGGGGTGATGCAAATCCCGTCAGCTCATCTTTACCCGGATGATTTCAAAATCTACAGATTCAAAGCGACAAATCCCAATTTACCGCTTCTATTGTAACACACTCACGGTAATTTGACATTTTCTTTGGTTAATAATACACTATATTTATATGTGAAAGTTTTCAGATTTCTGATGACAAAAACTTTTCTTTCACACTGAGAAATATTAGCGATAAAAAACGAAAAAACATACTTGACAATTGAATATTCATTCAACTATAATGTGCTTAGTTGAATGAATGTTCAATTGAATATACATTCATTTGACTATAGGGAGGTAGTTATGGCAACGAAAAAAAGTGACAGCACAGCGCTGTTTCCTGAGAGTATTGAGCAGGTGCAGAGAAATATGCCGGATGATGCCGATATTGAGAAAGTAGTTTCTTTTTATAAGGTTCTGGCTGACAAAACCCGGCTTCGGATTCTGTACGCCATCAAAGAACAGGAAATGTGCGCGGGAGATATCGCAGTGCTGCTTGACATGACAAAATCTGCCGTATCCCACCAGCTGGCAGTGATGCGCAACATGCATCAGATTAAATCCAGACGGGATGGGAAAAATGTTTTTTATTCACTGGATGATGAACATATTGTGGATATTCTGGAGGAGGCCATGGTACATATGGTGCATGCGGAACCATAAGCTGTCTTTTCCGTGTGCTGAAACGTTTATTCTGTACCATTTGCTGAATTACAAACGTATCAGCACACCAGGTGTAACCGGCCGGTATGCCCTTGGACAGAGTGTTTTCGTCAGCCGCCATTTCCTTCACCGAATCCGGATAAATGGGAATCATACAGTGTATAAAAATACTGAACATTAAGGATCATTTAAGAAGGGAATCTGAAATATGAAGAGAAAAGTTTATATTCTGGAGGGACTTGACTGCGCCAACTGCGCCGCCAAGATAGAAAATAAATTAAGTAAAATGCCCGGCCTTTCTGATGTTTCGGTCACTTACGCGACCAAACAGCTGCGTCTTTCCGCGGAAGACCCGGATGCGCTCCTTCCGCAGGTTCGGGAAGTGGTGAAATCCATGGAGCCGGATGTGGAAGTAGTGGAACGAACCCGGGGAGGAAAACAGACGCAGACTCACGAGCATAGTCATCATGACCATGACCATCATGATCACGAGCATCACCATGAGCATGGCGCGGGCTGCGGATGCGTCCATGACCATCATGATCACGAGCACCACCACGATCACGGCGAGAGCTGCGGGTGCGGCCACGACCATCATGATCACGAGCATCACCATGACCACAAAGAAGGACCGCATGCCACCCGCTCCCACACACATTTTGTGGAAGAGTTCCATCATGTGGAGGGGCATCCGGAGGATTGTGACTGCGAACAGTGTCATTCCTTCGTGGAGTACTGTGACGTGTGCGGGGAGAGTCTGGCAAAATGTACTTGTCATATGCCGGATGAGGATCTGGAGAAGAGGGTGTACATTCTGGAAGGTATTGACTGCGCCAACTGTGCGGCAAAGATTGAGGCGAAGATCCGGCAAATGCCGGAGGTGGGATTTGCTTCTGTGGCCTTTGCCACCAAACAGTTGCGGGTGTCTGCCAATAATCAGGATGAACTGCTGCCGAAGATGCAGGCAGTGGTGGATTCCATTGAAGACGGGGTCACTATAGTTCCGAGAAAACGGAAGAAGATTACGTCGGTATCTGATACAAAGCTTTATATTCTGGAAGGTCTTGACTGTGCCAATTGCGCCGCCAAGATTGAGGCGAAGCTGAAGACCATGGATGGCGTGGATGATGTGACCATCACTTACGCCACCAGGCAGATGAAACTGTCCGCAAAGAATCCGGACGCCATGATCCCGGCCATTCAGGCGACCATCGATTCCATGGAGGACGGCGTCACTGTGGTGCCAAAGGAAAGAAATGTGGCCGCGGCGGCCGGAGAAAAGAAGGAGCCAATCTGGAAGAATCCGCTGTTTTCCATCGGCATCGGCGCGGCGTTGTTTGTGGTGGGCGAGATCCTTGAACATGTGGGAGCAGGTCAGATTCCGCTGCTTGTACTGTTCCTGATCGCATATCTGATTCTCGGCGGCAAGGTACTGATGACTGCTGCCAGAAACATTGCTAAAGGACAGGTATTTGACGAGAATTTCCTGATGAGCATCGCTACCATCGGCGCTTTCCTGATCCAGGAATTCCCGGAGGCCGTGGGCGTCATGCTCTTCTACCGCATCGGGGAATATTTTGAGGAACGTGCGACCGAGCAGAGCCGTTCCCAGATCATGGAGGCTGTGGATCTGCGGCCGGAAGTGGTAAACCTTGTGGTTGGTGAAGATATCCGTGTCATAGACGCGGAAGAGGCAAATGTGGGAGATATCGTCCTGGTACGGCCGGGCGACCGGATTCCTCTGGACGGCGTGATTATCGACGGCGAGAGCCGAATTGATACCTCTCCGGTAACCGGAGAGCCGGTGCCGGTGATGGCGAGAGTCGGTGACGGTGTGGTGTCCGGCTGCGTGAACACCTCGGGGCAGCTGAAAGTCCGTGTGGAGAAGATTCTTGAAGAATCCATGGTCACAAGAATACTTGATTCCGTGGAAAATGCAGCGGCCAGCAAGCCGAATATCGATAAATTTATCACCAGATTTGCCCGGGTGTATACACCGTTTGTGGTATTTTTCGCACTGTTTGTGGCGTTGGTTCTTCCATTCCTTCTGCCGGAATCCATGAACTGGCATTTGTTTGTGGATCCGTCCTATGCAGGAGAAGTATCCAGAGTGTACGGCGTCAGCGGAACCGCATCCATTTACACGGCGCTGACCTTCCTGGTTATCAGTTGTCCGTGCGCATTGGTGCTGTCTGTGCCGCTGGCATTTTTCTCCGGCATTGGCGCGGGATCGAAGAAGGGTATTCTTTTCAAAGGCGGCGTTGCCATCGAAGCGTTGAAAAAAGTACAGGCCATCGTTATGGATAAAACCGGAACCATCACCAAAGGAAACTTTGTGGTTCAGTCTGCCAACCCGGTGGCCGGAACCGTGAGCGCCGATGAGCTGCTGACAGTGAGCGCCAGCTGCGAGTTGTCTTCCACTCATCCGATAGGAAACAGTATCGTGGAAGCAGCGGAACAGAAAGGTCTTGATATCGAGCGGCCTTCCAGGGTAGAAGAAATCGCCGGACACGGTATCCGCGCGGTGCTCAGCCGGGGCGAAGTCCTTTGCGGCAACCGCAAACTGATGGACGCAAACCATGTGGATATGAGTGCGTACCGGAAAGAAGATTTCGGAACAGAAGTTCTCGTGGCGCTGAACGGAATGTTTATCGGCAATATCGTTATTTCCGATACGATTAAAGAAGACGCGCCGTCCGCCATTGCGGCAGTGAAAAAACTGGGTATCCGCACGGTTATGCTGACGGGAGACGCTCAGGAAAGCGCCGAGAAAGTTGCAAAAGACACAGGAATCGATGAGGTACATGCGAAGCTGCTGCCGGAAGAGAAACTTTCCGAACTTCAGAAAGTGCGGAAACAGCACGGAGCTGTCATGTTTGTGGGCGACGGAATCAACGACGCGCCCGTGCTGGCGGGAGCCGATGTGGGAGCCGCCATGGGAAGCGGCGCTGACGCCGCCATAGAGGCGGCCGACGTGGTATTCATGAACTCAGAAATGAATGCGATACCGCAGGCACTGCGTATTGCCAGAATGACCAACAGCATTTCCTGGCAAAACGTGGTATTTGCCCTGACCATCAAGATCATTGTCATGATCATGGGGCTGTTCGGTTTTGCCAACATGTGGATCGCCGTTTTTGCCGACACAGGAGTGTCCGTCATCTGCCTGTTAAATTCCATCCGGATTCTCAGAAAATGAGAGCAGGATGAAACCCGATAACTGAAAATAGAAATCGTATCCAAAAGCAAGGACGCGCTGTATATGGAAAATGTATTCATATGCGGCGCGTTTTTTTACGGAAAATAAAATAAATAACTTATTACACAATTAATGAACATATAAAAAATAATGCTACAAAAAATGCCACAGATTGACCATACTAAAATATATAAGATAAAATAAATAATAAATAACAAAGGAACGGTGAATACATGTCCATTTTATCGGAAAGACTGAAATATTTTGTGGAACAGAAAGGATACAGCATCGCGGATCTGGCTGGCAGGAGCGGGATTGAGAGAGCGACTCTTTATCAGTACCTGAAAGGAAGCCGCCCGTTGAAAAATCACGTCCATCTGGAGACTTTGATGGCGGAGCTGCAGCTCACTCCCGACGAAAGGCAGGAAGTACTGGAAGCCTATGAAATCACGCAGATTGGGCAGGTGCAGTATAACCGCCGCTGTAAAGTCAGGGAAATCCTCAATTCGCTCCTGACCATTGAGGAGAAGACTTCTGTGGTTCCGAAACTGGAGCAGGAAATGTATCTGCGGACGGCAGAGGGGCAGCGGCTGATTCAGGGAGAACTGGAAATCAATCGCCTTGTCAGCAACATCATCTACGAAAATGTGATCCGGGGCGGAGAACTGCGACTCCTTACCCAGCCAGACAATGATCTGTTGATGGAATCCCTGCTCCTTCTATGCGACGATAACATTCAGACAAAGGTCACCCAGATTATCTGTCTGGAGGCGGGCGGGGGAAGAGACGGCTGCCATAATCTGGAAAATATCCGGCGGATTCTCCGGTATGGCGTCGGTATCCGCCGTTATGAGCCGCGGTACTACTATGGCAGACCGGCAGAGCATTATGGCGTCATGAATGTGATGCCGTATCTTGTGGTCACGGACCGCTGCGCCGTTCAGATATCCTCAGACTGGAAGGCGGCGATTCTTCATGGAGAACCGGCTGTCGTGGCATATTTCAGATATTTTTTTGAGAAAATGTGCCGGCAGAGTCATACGTTTATGACCAGCATCGACGGTTTTCTCGGCAACCAGGCAAAGTGGGGACAACAATATCTGCAGATTACAGCGCTTTCCAATATTCTTGAAATCTGTTCCGGTTTGTGCAGCGTTCAGTTCTGGGACGAGACACTCATCAGAAAATATATCAATCCCGGTATTCCCGACTGTGAGTCCGTCATAAAGAATTATTCCGCCTATGTGTCTGTTCTCTATCAGGTGAAAAAACGGCGCCATACCACGGTGCTGATGAACGCTTCCTTCGTGGAGAGATTTATACAGGATGGTATTTTACGCGAATACCCGTCCATCTTCTTCAAGGGAGCCATATCGGCGACCGACCGCCAGCTCCTGATCGAACGGATTCTCAAAGCGGTGGACGAGGGATGGTATCACATCCGCCTGCTGCCGGGAGAGAATTTCCCTCTGTACTACCACTGGGAGATACTTCTCAGCCGGGGAGAGAGCATGCTGTTTCAGTACGCCCACCAGAATCAGTTCAAGATCTTTCAGTTCACCGAGGCGGACATCCTGGAGGCTGTCTACGATTATCTTGCAAGCATCTCCGTTGGCAAAGACACACTGGACGACGCCCAGTCGGCGGCGCAGCTGCGGGAGTGGATGGAAAAATATCTGGGGTGAGGGAGTATTTTAGAGGAAAATCAATCAGATAGCGAGAAATGTGGGAACAAGTTTTTGAAAGGGGGAAGAATGTATGAAAGAAAAACTGAGAAATAGTCTATTTTTTCTGACTTTAATTTTGATGGCAGGATTATTTTTAGGAGAAAGTAAAGTATACGCTGTAGAAGTGGGATCTGATACGGATGCTTATGATGGAGAATGGGGATATCGCTTTCTTGATGATGGTACTGTAAGCATTTCAGAATATTTGGGAGAAGGCGGTAATATAACGATCCCAACTGAATTAGGAGGATATCCAGTTTCGGAGATTGGTCGTTATCCCCGGTCCAATGCGAGTGCGCTTTATGACAAACTTGACACATTGACGGAAATTACAATTCCAGGAAGTGTAAAAAAGATAGATTATGCATTTGGGGGCAGTAGCAATTTAAAAAAAGTAACGATTGAAGATGGTGTGGAATCAATTAATTCAGCTTTTCAAAGTTGTGATAGCCTGGAATCGGTGGAGGTCCCGGGAAGTATTGTTTCGATGAGTGGAGCTTTTAGTTCTTGTGACAAGCTGAAAACTGTAATAATTGACAGTGGGGTAGAAACTGTAGCTGGATTTAGTGGCTGTGATAATCTTACTGATGTAGTGATACCTTATGGTGTGAAAGAAATTGCGGGAGGCGCTTTCAGCTATTGTGAAAACCTTACTAATATTACCCTTCCAGGAGAAGTGGAAATAAATCGTACTTCCTTTGACGGTACATTTAATATTCAGACGATAACAATAGCAGAAGGCTCAGAAAAGGTAAGTTATAATTTAAATTACATTTTTGATCAGGCGGTAAGCAGTGCAAATGGTACAAGGAAATCTTTGAAAACTCTGAATATTCCGGATAGTGTAACAACCATGGAAGACGATATTTTTGAAAGATGTACGGCTCTCACAACGATCAATTTGAGCAACAATCTTACAAACCTGGGGAAAAGACAGTTTTATAGATGTACCAGCCTGACTCATATTACATTGCCGGATTCTCTTATTACTATTGATGAAAGTGCATTTTCTAGCTGTTCGTTGTTAGCTGAAATAAATATTCCGGACAGCGTGATTCGTATAGAAGATAGTGCGTTTGCCAGTTGCTACAAATTGAGTAATGTGACATTTGGAGAGAATCTTCAGTCGATTGGAGAAACTGCATTTTTTTTAACTGATTTAGTAAATGTAACTTTTGGAAATAATCTCCAGTCAATTGGTTCTCGTGCTTTTGATATGACCAGTTCGACTATGAGGAGTGCGACGATTCCTAAAAGTGTGACAAGCATTGGTGAAGATGCCTTTGAGAGTAGTGAAGATTTGACTATTTATGGTTATACAGGTTCTGCAGCCCAGGTTTATGCGCAGGAAAATAATATCAGATTTGTTGCATTGGATGGCGGACAAGGTACTCAGAGTGGTTCCAGCACCCAAAAAACACCAGGAGGAGGAACAGGAAACTCCGGTTCTTCTTACACAGGCGACGTCCGCAGAACAGTCGGTTCCGGCGCATCCAGAGCGACCTACACGACAACCGGACCGGATACTGCCGAATACAGTTTCCCTGCTGTTGCTTCCGGCGTAACGGAAATCGTGATTCCGGATACAGTGATCATCAACGGCAGAAGCTATAAAGTCACTTACGTCGGTTCCAATGCTTTCGCCGGAAATACGACCATTACCAAAGTGAGCATCGGAAAAAACGTACAGACCATAAGAAGCGGAGCCTTCGCCGGATGTACGAACCTTAAGAAAATTACCGGAGGAAAGAGCCTGACTTATATTTATGAAAGAGCATTTGAAAACTGCGCGAAATTAAAAAAGGTGAATCTCACCTCTAAGTCTTTGATTTCCATAGGTGATTATGCTTTCCGGAAATGTACATCATTAAAGAGCCTTACTGTAAAATCAAAAAAACTTACATCCATTGGGAAACAGGCTTTTGCAGGGGATAAGAAACTGAAAAAGGTGACTCTATCCACTACGAAACTGAAGAAATCGTCTGTGAAAGCGAAAGCATTTAAAGGAATCGTAAAGAAATGTGTTTTCAAGGCGCCGGCGAAGAAAGCAGCGGCATACAAAAATATATTCAAGGCGAGAGGCGCAAAAAAGGCGGTAGTCAAATAATAAAATGTGAAAAAAGGAAATAGTCTTTTGTCACATAGTTAGAGGGGAAAATTAAAGCAGAAATTGTGGAGGAATGGGTATGAAACAAAACAAATGGAAACTCCTGACCCTTTGTCTGTTTTTTTTCGGGTTGTTTATCCTGGCAAGAAACGACAGTCTGGATGTGAAGGCGGCAACGGTAACCCATAAGGAAAACGGATGGACGTATACCATAACGGATGGTACGGCGGTAGTGACTGATTATACGGGCAGTGAAACGGAGGTTACGGTGCCGGAAAGGATGACGTATAATGGACGCTCATATTTAATTCGTTCTGTTGGTGATAGCTGTTTTGAGGATTGTGATAGGATTGAATCGGTGACTATTCCAGAGCAAATTACCTATCTTGGAAAATGTGCATTTAAAAACTGTACTTCTTTAAGAGAGGTGACAATTTTGAGTGATTTGGATGGGTGTAGTTCATATTCTATTAATGCAACCAGTTTGTATCATGGAAGGGATTCAAAAACAAATTCTGTGTTTTATAACACGGGAAGCAATGCACCTTCATTAACTGTGACATTTGGAAATGGTGTAACATATATTCCGTCATATCTTTTTGCAACAGCTGATGAAAATGGAAAACGAAATTACTGTTATGTAACGGAAGTAAATATTCCAGATAGTGTAAAAGAAATAGGAGAGTATGCATTTTATAATTGTTTTGCTCTTGAAGGTATCACAATTGGAGATGGAGTAACCAATATCGATGAATATAGTTTTGCAAATTGTACAGATTTACAAGCAACTGAAATGGGAACGAGAGTTAACACCATTGGAGAGTATGCATTTTCTGGTTGTACCAATCTTGATACGCTTGTATTAAACAATTCACTTGCAACAATTTCCAGCTATGCTTTCCAAAATTGTTCTTTGAAAGAGATTGTGTTACCAACATCATTAAAAGCATTAGAGAAAGGTGCATTTAAAAACTGTACATTTCTTAATGATGTGACTATACAAAGTAATCTAGCAGATTGTAATAAGAGTTCCATAAATACAAATAGTATATGGAAATATGATAATTCTGAAGATTATTCTGTGTTTTATAACACGGGAGCAAATGCTGGCACATTCACTGTCACCTTCACAAACGGCGTGACAAAAGTCCCTGCCTATCTTTTTGCCACGGGATATGATGAAGGGCAGAATGTATACTGCCATATCACGGATGTCAAGATTCCGGACAGCGTGACGGAAATCGGAGACGGCGCATTTTATAACTGTTATGATCTGAAGACTCTCAGGATCGGTTCCGGGATAAAGACCATCGGTGAGAAGATGTTTACTTCCAGTCCTGATTTGACAATATACGGTTACACCAATTCAGTGGCAGAAACCTGTGCCAGCGAGTATAGGATACCGTTTGTATCAGTGGGAGCTATTCAGCCAACGGCATCCGGAAATTCTGGGAATTCAGGTTCTTCCGGAAACGGCAATACGACAACGTCTTCTGGTTCTGGTACATCAACGTCAGGCAGCAAGAAAACTTCTTCCACAAGCGGTAAAAACTCTTCGAGAAGCAGTGTCAGCCTTTCGCGTCCTTTTATTTCAAAAGTAAAAAACAAAAAGAAGAGGAAAGTGGTACTGAAATGGAGTAAGAACAGATCTGCCAGCGGATATCAGATTCAGTATTCAAAGAAAGGCAGCTTTAAAAATAAAAAGACAAAAACAATAAAGAGCAGTTCTAAAGGAAAGATCACGCTCAAAAAGTTAAAGAAGGGTAAAACCTATTATATACGTGTGCGCAGCTACAAAACAGTTGCCGGAAAGAGAACGTATTCATCTTGGAGTTATGTACGTTCCGTAAGAATTGTTAAATAACAGAATATAAAAAAGGAATAACTGTGTTACAGGGCGGTTATTCCTTTATTTGTATATTTTTACTATATAATATTTATTTATGAGATGAAAAAATTTTTCAAGACAGAGAAGGTGAGAAAGTATGATGAAAAAAGGAAAAAAGATATTAAGTATTTTACTGTCTATGATTCTTGTTCTGGGACTGGTTCCGGCAGATGGAGCGGGATTCGTTTTAGAGAAGATGGGCGCATGGATAGAAGTGCAGGCGGCGGAGACTGTCTCCGCAAGCGGCACCTGCGGGGATAATCTGACATGGGAGTTGTCGGAGGACGGGGTGTTGACTATATCTGGAACGGGGGAGATGGATGATTGGAATAGTTCCGCAAATTTTGGATGGAGTAGTATGCGGAATCAGATTAAAAAAGTTGTGATAAATGATGGTGTAACGAATATTCCAAGTTATGCATTTTATTTATGTGTTAATTTGGCAGAAATCAGTATTCCAGATGGGATTACATCAGTTGGAAATTATGCATTTGGAAACTGTACTATACTGAAAGAAATAGATTTACCTGATAGTGTTGTTTCTATAGGAAGAAGTGCTTTTGCGGGATGCGATAATCTGAGAGAAATCAGTATTCCTGCGAGAGTAACTGATATTTCTCAGTATGCATTTGCTGGTTGTGATAAATTGGCTTCGGTTGGTATTCCGGATGGCGTTGTGTCAATTAACAGCTATGCTTTTTCTGTTTGTAAGGGTTTAACAAATATTTATTATGAAGGATTAGAAGAGGATTGGATACAGATAGACATTGATGATCAGGGGAATACATATTTGCTTGATGCTATTATTCATTATAATAGTTTGCTTCCTAAAGAAGGATTTTATGCTATTCAAATTGCTCCAGATATTGAATTTGGTTCAATCAGCGTTATCAATTCCAGTGAAAAAGGAAATGAAGTCACAGTTAATGTATATCCAGATGAAGGATATATATTAAAGAAATTGACAATAGAAACTGAAAATGGGGAAAAAATTATTGCGTTGAACCAAAGTGAAAATATATATACATTCACTATGCCCGATTCCAATGTGACAATATCTGCTCAATTTCAATCTACAGCTTTCTATTTTGGAGAACTTCTTTCTTATAAAAATGTTGAGTACGCGCTTGTTGGGGATACAATAACTCTTTATGGAGTGATTCACAATGAAGAAGAAAATTTTGATATAGACAGTGCCATTGAGTCTGTCGATTGGGAATTCTCTGATGAAGAATCATTAGAGTTGGTTTCATTTAATTACACAGGCCAAACCGATATGCTGGACAGCAATAGTTATATTTGGGGATTAACGATTCGTGTTCTGAAGCATGGAAATGTTACGATTACAGGTACGATGCAAGGAAAATATAATGCGAAATATAGTCTTGCTTTGGAACCGAAAATGGTTATTTCATTTCCGGAAAGGGCAGAAACTGGGGAAAAAATCACCTGTACAGTGTCTTTGGAAAACGAAGATTACAACTATCTGGAAGAGTTTATGAATACGTTGACAGTGGATTTTGAGTATCTGGGTGTTGGCAAAAATATTTTAGCAACAGGAAGCGACTATGAGTTTTATGAAATAAGTGATGATGGGAAAACAGCAGTATATACCTTTCTTATTGATGTGACAAACAACAGTGGGCTTCCGAATGTGGAAAGCAGATTTGTGGAATTTACATTTGTTTCGAAAAATGAACAGACTTATACAGAAACGATTAATATTTATGGACGTGATGAAACGGTATTCAGTATGGAGTATGACCCGTGGTGCATCAGAAATAACGGGACAGAGATTCCGTTAAGTTATTTTAAACAATTTTTTCCGGAAAAGCAGGCAGAAAAATTATATAAGAAAAATGCTGCTTCGCAGGGGATATGCTATGGCATGGCAGAAACTGCAGCGATGATGAAAAAGGGAATTGTCTCAGCGGAAAGTTTTGGAGAAAAGAATGTAATTGATATTATCCCTGGTAGTCAAACTTCCGGAGAACTTGTCTATAATGGGAAAAAACTGACGGCATTGGAATGGATGAAATATGTATTTTTATATCAATACACAGAACAGTTTTCCAATGAATTAAATTCTCACGATAATGGATCTATAGATAATGATTATGATACCTTTGTTGCAACAATTAAAAAAAGCATAGATAATAAAGTATATCCGCATATCAGCATACGTAAGAATTTTACCGGACATTCACTTCTGGCAATCGGATACAAAGAACTTGATGATACCTTTGCGATTCAGGTATATGATAGTAACTATAACTGGGATGACAACAGGTATTTATATATTAAAAAAGAAAATGGGAAATATACAGGTTGGTTCTACCAGATAGAAGATGAGGATGAAAATGAAGGAATAAAAGGTACTATCTGGTCTGATGGTATCTTATCATTTATCTCATACACATCGGATTTGGACAGTATTGAGGCGTGGCTGGAATCAGGAGGACTTACTGTGGGGGAAAATCAATCTTCCGGGAAAACAATTTCTTCGGATAAGAACAGATTGATTTCTTCTCTGTCAGATGATTTTAAGTTGTCAATCGGTGGAGAAGAGGTTGATCTCAGCTACGGAGAAACCAGTGATCAAAATCTGGCCGTTCCCATTGTGGTCAGTTCCGATTCTTCTGATGCTATTTCAGAAGAAAAGACAGAAAAGCTTTTTTGGGCATCGAATAAGGAGATTTCTTATAATGCCAATGAAGAGGATATATTTTCTGTAACAGATCGTGAAGATTCTTTTGAGTTCTGCATTCCGGAAGGAACAACAGTAACGACGAGTGTGGATTCGGAAAACGGAAAAACTGCAAGGATATCAGGTACAGAGAAAGAAAACGTCACGGTTACATTTTCACAGATGACTGGCGATGAAAAAATAGATTATATCATCAATGGCACGGCTTTTGATACTATTGATTTTTCAGTAAAAAATGGTGTACTAGATGTTTCCGGATTTAATGAAGGGAAAGTGACAATAGTCTCTGAAGATAAAAGGACAGAACAGAGTTTTACTATTAATGAGGATTATGTAATCCATATTGAACAGAATGATGACAATGGGCCGGAAATGTCTATTTTGCAGGAAGAAGAAAATCCTCAGCCGGACAATAGTATTCAATCCAATACAGACACAATAGCAAACAGTAATTCAGCAGCTGCGAATCATCCGGATGCTGAGAGTGAGAAGATTTCTTCATCACCGGCAGAAAATTCAAATATTACAGTGAAAAAAACAAAATTAAAATCTGTAAAGCAGACGAATGCCAGCAAGGTGAAGATTAAGTGGAAAAGAAATACTTCGGCAGACGGATATCAGATTCAGTATGCTACCAAAAAAAGTTTTAAAAAAGCGAAAACGATCAATATCAACAAAAATAAAACGAATCAGAAAACGATTAAAAAGTTAAAGCAAAGCAAAAAATATTATTTTCGGATTCGAAGTGTTAAAAAAATCAATAATCAAAAATATTATTCCGCCTGGAGTAATGTGAAAAAAGTTAAACTGAAAAAATGAGATTATCTTTAAACAGAGAGAATATCATTTATACAACAAAATCCGGCAACCCAGCAAAACAGGCAGGCACATATTCTTCTCAGATAAAAATTAAACTGAAGGCCAAAAAAGGTTATAAAGTTTATTATTCTGTAAATGGAAAGTTCAAAAAGAAGAATATGGTTAAAAGCAAAAAGAAAAAAACAATTACGATATCTTCAACCAAAACTCTTCAGGTTTATGCTGTGAAATCTTCGAAAAAGGTAACAGCCAAAAACTTAAAGACAAAGGCCGCAAAGAAAGCCAAAAAGTACATATATGTGATAGGAGAAGTGAATTAGACAGGGATTCTGTTGACGGAAATGGATTTGTCCTGAAAGTCATTGTACATGACGATGAATTCAGTGATAATGCTTTCTGGAATCCGACGGAACTCACACTGAATTTTTGTGACAACAGTCAAGGGTATTACAAATTTTCAGATGGAACATGGAATGACGGTGATTTTGGTAACAGAACAGCGAATGGAGGAAGAGCTTTTATTTGCGAGTGGGGAGAATAACTGAGCAGTTTTGAATTCCTGTCATACAGAAAAGCCGCAGCAATCAGGTTCCGTCGCAGTAACGGTCTAACGACCGTAACTGCTGACGGACTTTTTGTGCGCATTTTCAGCAGAATCTGTTTGCTTTGGCTACAATTACAGCGCTTGCGCTGCTGAAAAAGCGCACTGATCT
>FCNR01000046.1 GCA_900016875.1 Eubacteriaceae bacterium CHKCI004
TGAAGATTGTAGGCTAAGACTACAGCGCCTTTTCATGTCTCCATGATAGGTTTCCATAGCCTCGCCCCGAAACCGTACGTACACCTCTCGATGTATACGGCTTCCCATTTATCATAGTCTTTCAGTTATTTCGTAATTTTGGCGTAACAGTTCGGACAAACTGCAAGTGTCTTGCGACGCTTAGCCAACATAATAGTGTTCCATTCATTGTCTGCTTTGATTGATTTCAAAGACTTAACATGATGCATACATATATCATCTGTGTTTTCTCCACAAAGTTCACATACACCTAGCTTAATCCTTGTCCTCAGATAATTTGGATTATCATATTTGACGTATTGTGGCAATAAGTCGGGCTCGAAACTGCATGCATAACGTTTCTTTTTAAATCCGTCATGATAAAACTCGCAGTATTTCAATCCTTTCTTTGTATTGTATGGAACCATGAATATCCCGTTCTCACGGTACTTTTTCTGTATCTTATAAACACTCTTTCGATATTTCAGACCGAAGGTTTTGTACATGCTATATTCCAAGATAAATGCAAAGTTTTTGATGACTGTTGCATTCTCAGCGATGGAATAATAATTGTACATTCCTCTGATTTCTGCGTTTACTTGTGACACTATTTCCACGTCTGTCATATGAACCATATTTCCTCTGTGGTGCGAGTCCCATATTTCCTTGCCATTTTCATCGTACCTAATCCTTAGAGCACCATACTCCATCAGCTTACCTTGCCATTTATCCTTTGGGGCGTACAACTTAATCCTGCCCGTATGGGTTTTTCTTAGTTGATGCTTTGAGTCATACATAAGCGCTGAGTTCTTTGCGGTGGTGATATCATATCCAAGAAATCTTACTTTATCTTGACTATGTGTTATCTTGGTCTTTTCTTCGGACATCTCAAGATGCAGAGTTTCCTCGAGAAATACTCTGAATTTCTCCTTGATTTCAGATGCATCCTCAAATGAACCTATGACTCCTATTAGAAAATCATCCGCATATCTACAGTAGACCAGTCTTTTGTATTCCTCATTGTTTGCTCTCTTGCTTGGTAAACTATGCATGTAGTTAATGGCGTCCTTTTGCAGACGCAGAGCTTCCTTCCTTTGTTGTTCATTCCAATTTTCCCAATTTGCTCGGTTTCTTCTTCTGATGTAGAATAATCTGCTTGCCGCCCTTTGGTACTCCAGGTTATCTTTTGACTTACCTTTGTCGAAGCTTTTCTTTAAGTTCTCTGCAAAATCATCCAATTTCGACAAATATATATTGGCCAATATTGGACTTACCCCCGAACCCTGAGGAGTTCCCGAGAATGTGCAGTTATAGACCCATTGCTCCATGTATCCTGCCTTCAACATTTTCCAAATGAGAGCCAAGAAATTTTCATCCTTGATTCTTTCCCTCAGAATATCCACTAGCACGTGATGATCAAAGCTGTCGAAACAGGCATGAATATCACCTTCTACAAACCATGTAATTCCGGTGAATTGATTCTGTATCTGCTGTAAAGCTGAGTGACAACTTCTTTTAGGTCTGAATCCGTGAGAGCATTCTGAAAAGTTTGGCTCATATATACTCTCAAGAATCATTTTGGCAACCTCTTGTACTAATTTGTCTTCTGTTGATGGGATTCCCAACGGGCGTTTCTTTGTACTGTTTTTCTTTTCAATATACACTCGTCTTGCGGGATTTGGCTGATAGCTGAAGTCTTTTAGACTTTCGATAAGAGCATTGATTCGCTTCTCACTCATACCATCTAAGCTTTTTCCATCTACACCAGGTGTCATACTCCCTTGTGATTGGCTTATATTCTTATACGCTAGAAAGTAAAACTCTGGGTTGTATAAATTCCGATATAACCTTTTGAATTTATACTGTTTGTTTATTGCTTGTTCTGAAAGACTTTTCAATACCTTTACTGGTTCTCTCAATGTCTCACACATCCTTCCTCGTTTTAGTATTGAACGATAAACTGCCGTCCTTCGCCATGTGGGCGTCATTATTCGCTTCCGTTTTTACGGCTATCCTTGTCAATTCAAGGTCCTCGGACTACTACGACGGCTCCGTTACCATGCTGAATATTCAGAGTCATCTCTCTTGCTTTTTACACTTGAGATTTATCACCTTTTGGCATTACTCATAGCCACTTGGGCATTTCAGTTTAGGTAATCCCCGTTTAGGTCATAAAGATAAGATTCATTCTATTCTCGGATGGGACTTTTGCTCTTTTCCATTACTTATGGATGGTCTGTTTCGAATATCTCACAAATCGCAGACACACTAAATACGATTTGCCGAAACACCAACGTATCATCTTCCTTTTCGTTGTTGAGATGGTTAGCTCAGACCTCGGGCTATCCTTAAGGCAGTATAGCTTTCATCCTTATATAGAATCTTTCGTCTCGACACTCAGTCGCAGCTTGGAAGATTTACTGACTTGTGCCTTTAATGACGTGCTGTTGTTCCCTTTGTGTTTCCACTCCAGGTTAGTCATTGACGATAGGCTGTGTTTTACCACGTGATATTTTTACCTATTGCTTTCTCAGGGCAAAATCTTATATGACCCGCGGTGTTTGGGTGTCCACCCCAAACGCCTTACGGGCGCAC